>CANMSB010000027.1 GCA_947500445.1 uncultured Flavobacteriaceae bacterium
AACGAATTTCAAATTTCAAAGAACGACAATTGCAACCAATTGAAAATCTTTTAGTTACAACCGGACACTATTGAGTGTTAAGTAAAAAGTAATTAGTGGTAATTCTTCTAATTTTGAACTTGAACTTGACACTTGAGCTTGAACTTGAACTTGACACCCGAGCTTGAACTCAGTTTTCGTATACTTTGAAAATCGCTCCCATGTTGTAATTGCGATGCCCGGTTTGGATCAACTTGGAGTTTTTGTTATAGGTTTTATCAAAGACCTGCCATTTTTTGTTGTTGAAAAAGATTCTGCGCACATAGGTCTTTTGGGTTGGGGTTTCCTTGGTAAAGGGTAACAACGGTCGAAAAGAGGTGGAAATTTTTTGTACGCCGCGCGGTGTTTTTACTTCCCGATATTTTTTTGTTTGTGCCAAGCGCCCTGCCTTATTGGTGTAGCCCAATACTTGTAGGGATGCAAAGAGTCCGTTTTCCGGAATGAATATGCTTTTTTCGGCTACGTTGAGGTCAAATACTTTATCGGCTTCTGCGGGTATGGAAAATACGACTTCTTCATAACCGATCTGCATGCCGGGCAGCCCTCCTTTATTCTCATAAAACTGTATCCGGAACAGGGTAGGGAAGGCTCCCTTGCCTTTGGATTTGTATTGGGTCTCGGCATTGATGGGGAGCAATAACCTGGCAATTTGGGTCGGTTTGCCATCCGTCCTTTTAAAAAGAACCGCCACTTCGCTCTCCACGGTAGGCAACCAACAAGCAAAAATATCGGAGTGGGTGGTCGCTTTTCGCTTTCTTGTTTTGAATTTACCTTCTTTTGGTGCGGATACCACGACCTCGCTCAACTGGGATACCTCCTGTCGCAACCGTACTTTCTCCGGTACCGGGTCTATGGCAATCGCTTTTTCGGTATACCCCATGGCCGAAATATAGAGGCTATCGATATCGGTATATTTTTTAGCGGAAAATGTAAACATACCATCGTCGTCGGCAAAATTCCCCAAGCCGTTGCCAAAGGAAATGGTGGCAAAAGGGATGGGCTCGTTGTTAAGGCTATCGACAATAACAATGTTTTGGGCCGTTATGCAAACCGGCAGTATACAAATGAAAAGGTAGCGCAATAGTTTCATGGACCATTTTTGATGTTGGCGGGACAGTAGTCATAAGCTACGGCTACGTCCTTATTACAGCAACAACGATTTACGTACTTTATTGCTCAAATAACAGTATTGTTCTACCATTTCAAACTTAAAACGGTATTCCTAAGGCGAACGGTTTTTTTTAAATCCGAATACATAACAGGTCGTTCCGTGAAAATGTCTTTCCTCCACAAATTCAAAACCAGGCAAAACCGTAATCACCGAGCATTACAAGTTGCGATTTAAAAATGCAATGATCGGTTTTACTTCTCGATAGGAATCCATGATCTGAGTAATTACGTTCTCGGAAACCATTTCGCTGTCGGTCAGTTTATGCACGGTATAAAACCCTTTCATTCGAAGATACCGTATGGCTGGACTCTCTTTATCAAAGCCTTTCGGGACAGTTTTTAACGTATCTGGCGACTGTACACTATCTGGAAATGCTTCACGAAAAGAAGTTGAACCGAGGAGCGATTCCCATTCTTCCAGGTTGGTTTCTATTTCTTTTCGAAATTTATTCAACGTTGGTGTACGTGGCATATAGACGCCTCCTCCAACAAAGGAGTTGTTCGGTTCCAAATGCAAATAGTAACTGGCGTGCTCCGATTTGTATCCGTTTGGGTTAAAATTTGTAAAATAGTTGGTTTTATAAGGTGATTTATCGGCGGAGAAACGAATATCCCGGTTTATTCGTTTGATGCATTTGTTGGGCAGTAACCCTCGCCTCATGATAGTATCGTCCAGCAATTCAAGTCGC
The DNA here is from genome assembly GCA_947500445.1 of uncultured Flavobacteriaceae bacterium. GTDB lineage: Bacteria > Bacteroidota > Bacteroidia > Flavobacteriales > Flavobacteriaceae > Pelagihabitans. Next base: position 1,899 of record CANMSB010000027.1, read on the forward strand.
GTTATAATTTCTGTCGTAAACGCCTGAAAATCTGCCCGTGAATCCTTGTAGGCCGCTTGGTTGCTTTTAAACCACTCGGTAGTGTTATTGTTTTTAATATTTTTTAAAAAATCGAACGTTTTAGCCTTCAACATGGTTTTTAGGTTTGGATGGTTTCTACTTCGTTAATTGCCAATCGGGTACATTGCATAATGATGTCCTGCATATCGGCCCCTTCGCTATTCAAAGGGTCGATTGCCGCAACCAGATCGGCGCGTAAACGGTATAGGTTTTCTTTTGATGCCGTTTTTGACGATTTTATCATTTTCACCTTCATCAGTTCTTCTTGTCGGGTCTGTTTTGGGTTATAGATTCCGGCCAGTTCCGTACACTGGTGGCACGCCCCATTTTTATTGATCAAAGCACAACGATGGTCAAAGATTTCAATCATGGTTTTTCGTCCATTAAATAATAAATGTTTGACGACACCTTCTGTTTTTCCCAAAATATCGGCTATTTCGTTTCGTGAAAACCCATAGATGTCTTTTAAGATCAAAGCAATCTGTTCCTCCAAGGTCAATGTTTTTGAAATACAGGTAAAGCAGAAATCGATATGTTCTTTTATTTCATAACGGCCTCTGTTAGCGGTTTGATGCGTCATAACAAAGAGCTGTTGGATATATTCCGTGGACATTGCCAAGGATTTGGCTTGATCTTGTGCGTTCGGAAGCCAACGTTTTTTCTTCTTTAAAAAATCGTACGCAAGATTGGTGGCGATTTGAAACACCCATGTTTTAAAAGCTGAATTGCCCTTAAAGGTGGAGATTTTGTCGAAAGCCTTTACAAAGGTATCGTGGGTGAGATCATCGGTATCGTTTCTGTCCGTCAACAAGCGATACAAATATGATTTAAGTTGCGGTTGAAACTCGGCAAACAAACCCTGGAAGGCATTAATATCGCCTTCCAGCGCTTTTTTTAAAGTGTTTTTCATGGGGTCCATATGCTATAATTTGACAAAGCGTTTGTCGGATGCAACGTACTGCGCATAAAGCATAGCCGCTCCGGCCATGGCGGTATCCCTAAAAATACCAATGAAGGAAACAAAATCCCCTTCCAGCGCTTTTGGAACGTGAATTAAAAAGACGAACAGCAGCAGCTCCAAGGCTAACAATAAGGATGCTAAAGTATCCAATTTTCCAATAGTTGCCGAAATGGCAAAGGAAATGAGGCAGGCTCCCGAAAAGTAGATCCAAAAATTCGGGAAAGGTAAATAATCGGGAACGTACGAGATCGTAAATTCGGTCGGGCCAAAATGTAAAAGGCCAAAGATGGCAAATGGTATAATGAACAACCACTTTCCTGATTTTTCTATTAAATGCATATTCAATGGTTTTTAAATTACGTTAGCGGTTCCAAAATCGACATCTACGATATGGCTGTTCAATGTGGCCCCGGCATCCGAAGCCAAGAATGCGGCAACTTTTGCAGTATCTTTTGTGGTCAATGGCTTTTTTAAAAGTCCGCCATTCGATAGCTGCGTTGCCATGGTCGCTGCCGGAATGCCCATAGTTCTGGCGTTCTCGTTAGTGGTTTCCTTGATCGTCCTGGTTTCGGGCATCGCGGTAGGGTTGATACAGATTACCTTAATACCTGACATTCCGAACTCCGTTGCAAGTGTTCTTGTGAGTCCCTCAATACCGGAGCACGCTGCGGTAATCCCGGACATAAAGGGTGATTTTATTCTGGAGAGGCTTGCCGTCAACAGTAAAATAGTGCCTTTGGATTCCGTTTGCCGCATATAAGTGGCCGCGATTCTTGCAGTTAAAAATTGAGAACCTAAATGTATTCGGATAGGTTTCATAAAGGTTTCGAAAGGCAATGAGGTCGAGGGTTGTCCATATCCCCCATCCTTGGCCCGTATGCCGATACCGTTGAAGACGATGTCCAGTTTACCCGATTCCGTAACGACTTTTTTTAAAAAGAGGTCGATTTGGTTTTCATCGGTCGCATCCACTTGAAAGGGTTTTGCAAAATCGCCGTTGGCCCGTATTTCTTCCGATAATGATTTCACTTCGGCCATGTTTCGTCCAGAAAGATAGACCAAGGCACCTTCTTTGGCCAATTCTATGGCAACTTCCCTTGCGATGGCGCCATTGGCGGCAAATATTGCCGCTACTTTGTATTGTAATTTCATAATCCCTGTTTTTTGGTTTATACCCTTTAGACTTTTGGGCCATCCAAAACGGTCGGGATTTTCGATTTTTTTTTAAAGTTTTACATAAACTTCAAATGAGCGCGCTATTTAAAGGACCGTTCATTAAAAACAAAAACCCGGTAATCGGTGGCATATGATGCCTTAAGAACGTTTTTGTTTCCGAGTTTTTTTATCGGGAGTATAAACCTTGGAACGGTGTAAGTTAGTTCGGTCTTCAAAACGGTTTATCGATGTACCGTAAATGTTTTAATAACCGACTATTTCTATGATGCTTTTTTAGAGTACACTACATGTGGTCTTCCAATGGTGTTCCGCAGTAAACCCGATATATTTTTTGCAATTAAGAGGGTATTGGTTTTAAAAAGGATGCATTACGCATTTGGCAGGGCGGTTTTGTTTTTCCAGGTGATAAATAGTGTTGCCACAAGTAAAAACATAAGAAAAATGGCAAGCCCGAATACGAATGGGGCTTGATTTTTCAGGAAGGCAAGTTGATCTGTTTGTTCCGCTGTGGCGGATAAAGGGGGATAGATTGTGAAACCATTTGCTGTTTTCTTGCTGGTTGGTAACAAATAATGATCTAATCGGGAGGTTATCCGAGCCATTTGATACATTCCGGCCACGGACGGAATCAGAAAAAATAAGGTTAATTGGTTTTTTAATGTAGATTGGCCCTTGCTGAGCAGCATTCTTATGAAATAAACGATTCCTCCTACCAAGGAATAGACGGTGAGGAAAAACCATAAAACCCATAATACATAGGAATGCTGGGGTGCCAGCGTCCAACAATAGTTCTCAAATTCCAAAAATAGCAGCGAAGTAAGTGCTAAAGCAAGAAGTCCCGATAACAATATCCATTTAATTTCCGCTTTCATTTTGCTGCTCATCGGGTAATTTTAGTATCTAATGTGCTTTTTTTTCATTAAAACACTACATCAAAAATAAAATGCCCTAAGCTATTCTGCTAAGCCCGTACTCAACAGTCCGTAAAATGCTTTGATCCCATAGGCAATCTGGCCTATCCGTAAATTTTCGTCCGGACTGTGCTGGTTGTTGTCCGGATTTACCATGGGTACGATAAAAGCGGGAATCTCCAATTCGTTGATAAAGGGAGCGATGGGAACGGTACCGCCCATAATACGGATTTGAACGACATCTTCGTTAAAAGTGGTTTTCAGACTGTTCACGATAAAGTTGCCATAGCTGTTGTCCAAATCGGTGCGAAATGCATCCGTGACACCGCCTTCTTTTACCAACAATAGTTTGTCGTGTGCCATGCGCTCCTCCAAGGTAGGTTCTTTGTTGATCAGATGGAACCCTTGTTCTTTCAAATAGGTTTTTACGAGCCCTTTTAATCGTTTGCCATCGGATTCGGGAACCAACCGCAGGTCCAACTCGGCGGTGGCGCTTTCGGGGATGATGGTACGTGCTTTTGGGCCTACCCATCCGGAGTGGAGCCCCCTAATGTTCAAAGAAGGGTATTGTAGGGCCTCTTGGTAAAAACTACCCACCCGTTCCGGCGTTTTGATGGCAAGGGTAGCATGGATGGTCGACGGGTCTTCCGGAACGTTTTTCAGAACTTCCATCGTTGCCTCGTCCAACGTAATGCCATCGTAATATCCGGGAATGGATACGCGACCTTCGGTGTCCTTCATTCCCGCCAGGGCCCGTGATAACCGAAGGGCGGGATTGGGGGCATAGTTGCCATAGTGGCCGCTGTGTTGTGGGCGAATAGGTCCGTACGCGGTCAGGCCCATAGTGGTTATTCCTCGGCAACCATACACCACGGTAGGTTGCCCCGAAGCGTGAACGGGACCATCGTTTATGATCAAAAAATCTGCTTTTAATAGCTCCCGATATTCTTTTACCGCTTCAGGAAGCGGTTTACTGCCTTTTTCCTCCTCACTATCTAAAATGACCTTTACGTTAAAGGGAATTTCAACCGCATTTTTTTTGAGCAGATCAATAGTGTTCAAAAACATGACGATCGGCCCTTTGTCGTCGGCCGTGGAGCGACCGAACAACCGCCAATCATAATCGATATCGTCGGTAAGCTCATCAAAGCTTTGGTCGGTCCAGCCGTCGTTTGTCTTTGATTTGAGTACAATGTTATAAGGGTTTGGCTGGTTCCACTTGGCGGCATCTACCGATTGGCCGTCAAAATGCATGTAGAACAAAACCGTAGGTTTACTATCTTCCATGGGCAGCGCCGCAAAAAATAGCGACTCCCCTTTGCTGGGCAATACAGAGCTATTAAACCCGCGTTCACTAAACTTTTTCGCCAGCCAATTCAGGTTGAGGTTCATATCGGCATGTTCAAGTGCATCGTTCGGTATGGCCACAAACTCACGGAGTTCGTCTATGGTATGGCGAACCTGCGATTTTAACTGTGTATCCTCTTGGGCATTGATGAGGCCGCCTAAAAAAATGGCAAGGAGAAGCGCTGTTTTTTTCATTCGATCAAAATTATTCTAATACGGAAGTTATACCATTTTAACTTTGAAATCGCGCGTATAGAAATTGAATTATTTTTTAGTTGTTCGAGGCAAAAAATCTAAGCATAGCCTTAGCTACGGTTATATTTCTTAACGAAGAACAGCTGAAAAAGAAACGATTTATTAGTGCTATTTCAAAGTTAAAATGGTATTATACCATTTCTACCTTAAAATTACCCATTAAAAATTACCCTTTTCCGCTTATACTTCAAAACAAAAAATAACCATAGCTACTGCTATGCTTGATTTTTCTTTTTCGTCTAAGTGAAGAATGACTGCTTTCTATTTGGGTGTTTTAAAGCAAAAATGGTATGAAACCGGTATCAGGTTAAATGTAGGGATATTTGATGGAATTAACGGTTGTTCCACATCCTGAAATGCTGTTAAAATATTTCGCTGAAACCACGGAATCGTTCAAGACAAAAAATAGCAAGAAACACAACTAGAAATCGATTTCACCTTACCGTGCCGCTACCGCGAAAAACCATTTGAGGGCCAACGATTCTTTTTCCATGGATGTCCCGACCAATATCTGCGGTTTGGGTTGTAAAATGGAGCTGTATCCGAAGTGTTTTTTAACGAATCCCCGCTACAAAATCAGAAATTTTGGAAGTCCCTTTAGCGGTCAGGTGTTTTATAAATGCGGAGCCTATGATGGCCCCTTTTGCCGTTTTTGTGGCCGCCTCGAACGTTTCGGAATTGCTGATTCCGAAACCTACGATTTGAGGATTCTTTAGGTCCATACCGGCAATTCGTTCAAAATAGTCGGTCTGGGTATTTCCAAAGCCCGACCGTGATCCGGTAACACTTGCCGAACTGACCATATAGATAAAACCGTCCGAAGCTTCGTCGATGGCCCGGATTCTGGAATCACTTGTCTGTGGTGTAATCAAAAATACATTGATGAGCCCATATTTTTTAAAGGTTTCTTCATACTCCGCTTGATAGACATCCAAAGGGAGGTCGGGCATAATGATTCCGTCGATTCCTATTTCGTTGCATTTTTTACAGAAGGCCGCTACGCCATATTGGAGCATGGGATTAAAGTACCCCATCACGATCAAGGGAATGGATACGGTGTTGCGAACATCCTTTAACTGGTCGAACAACAGTTCGGTATGCATCCCGTTTTTAAGGGCGGCGGTAGAGCTATTTTGAATGGTCGGGCCATCGGCCAGGGGATCGCTAAAAGGAAGCCCGATTTCGATCATGTCCACACCGCTTTTCTCTAGTTCTTCAATAACATGTAGGGTATCGTGCAGCGCGGGGTACCCGGCAGTAAAATAGATGGAGAGTAGTTTTTTGTCTTCTTTTAGTTTTTGGTTGATCCGGTTCATTCTTTGTTGTTTATTTCCGCGAAGGCGGAAATCTATTTAATTTTAGCTTAGAGGCCGTTAATTTTAATTTAATGCCCGTGAGAAGGTAGGCCCTTTGATAGTGGTTCAATTTTTCTACTACAACGAATGTGCTTCAATCGTTATCCACCATCCAAAAAAGGTCATCCCAATCGGGGTTCATATCGTTTATCAAATTTTCTTTCCATTGTCGATTCCAATGTTTTATTTGTTTTTCTCTTTTAATAGCGTTGTTAACGTAAGGTGTCGATTCAAAATAAATCAGTTTATGTGCGTTGTACCTTTTTGTAAAGCTTTTGAATGCCCCTGACCGATGTTCCTTAACTCTTCTTCTTAAGTTGTTTGTAAATCCTACGTATAGTACCGAGTTGTTCTTATTTGTGAGTATGTAAACATAAAAACGGGCCATTTATACCTTTCGATATGCCATGATGGATTTCCGCCTTCGCGGAAATTCAAAACAGACTCATAATTTGAAATAATCAATATAAGTATTCAAATCCTTGTCCCCTCTACCGGAGAGGCTGATGACGACAATATCGTCCGGTTGGAATTTTCGGTGATTGAATACGGCAAAGGCATGTCCCGTTTCAATGGCCGGTATAATGCCTTCCAATTGCGACAGCTCTAAACCGGCCGCCATGGCCTCGTCATCGGTGGCAGAATAAAATTCGGCACGTCCGGAGCGATGTAAATGGGAGTGCATGGGGCCGACACCGGGATAATCCAATCCCGCCGAAATGGAGTAGGGCTCTGTTATTTGCCCATCGGTGGTCTGCATCAACATGGTTTTACAACCATGGATAATTCCTATTTTTCCCAAGGCCGAGGTCGCGGCACTTTCTCCGGAATCGACTCCTTTGCCGGCTGCTTCCACCGCGATGATGCCTACGGCTGCTTCATCCAAAAAATGGTAGTACGTACCTGCAGCATTACTACCGCCACCGATACAGGCCACCACATAGTCCGGATTTTCCCGTCCTTCTTTTTCTTTTAACTGCCATTTGATCTCTTCAGAAATTACGGATTGGAATCGGGTAACCATGTCGGGGTAGGGGTGCGGCCCTATGGCCGATCCGATAATATAATGGGTGTCCACCGGATTGTTGATCCAGTCGCGAATGGCCTCGTTCGTGGCATCTTTAAGGGTACGGCTTCCCGAAAGGGCAGGGCGGACTTCGGCGCCCAACATTTTCATACGGGCAACGTTCGGTGCCTGCCTGGCAATATCGATCTCGCCCATGTAAACGATGCACTGCATGCCCATTAAGGCACAAACGGTAGCAGTGGCGACACCATGCTGACCGGCACCGGTCTCTGCAATGATCCGGGTCTTGCCCAACCGTTTTGCCATAAGTATCTGCCCAATGGTATTGTTCACCTTATGCGCCCCGGTATGGTTGAGGTCTTCCCGCTTTAGGTAAATTTTGGCACCATGTTTTTCGGAAAGGCGTTTAGCAAAATAAAGAGGGCTTGGGCGCCCGACATAATCTTTTAAAAGCTGGTGAAACTCCTTTTGAAAGGATTCCTCGTACATCACCTCCAAATATTTTTGGCGTAGTTCCTCAACATTGGGGTACAACATTTCAGGGATAAAGGCCCCGCCAAATTCCCCATAATACCCTCTTTCGTCCGCGTGGTAACTGCTATTCTTTTTTGCTTTCAAAGGGGGCGTTTCAATACTATTTTTCATGGCAATTATTTTTTCGATATTTCGGTAATCGACTAAAAACGATCTTCATTTCAATTCTAGTAATACTTCCAAATTTTCCTAGTAATTGTCGGATGTTCCAAGCGACTCGAACAACACAAATTTAATGGAAATTTCTAGTACCAACACTACATGAATCGTATGGGGTGCTGATCAAGAATTGCGGTTTTGGTCCATATTTAAATTCCTCTGTCGTTGTTTGTTTTATAGTGAGACTCCGCTGATCGATGAAACCTTTATAAGCTTTTAAAGAGCGCTCAAAAGTTCATTGTTACAATCGTCGATATCATATTTTAGTTTTTTAAGGATTCATGTAAGGCAATTCTATTCCCTTCACTGTCTTGAAATTCCGCAACAAAGCCTAAATCGCCGTTATCGGTTTTTGGATAAAGCACTGTACCACCATGTTGCGTGGCCAAAATTAGGGTACGATCAATATCCTCCGTATTGAAATAGACAAGGACACCATTTGTAGTAGGCCTATAAATTTCACCTTTGGCCAAAGCTCCGGAAATACCATGATCTGCTTCCGAAATGGGGAATAGTGCCATTTCGTTCCCGTCGATATGTTGCTGCTCAAAAGCAAAGCCAAAAACGGACCTATAAAAATCCAAGGCCCGCTCCATATCGGTGACGGGGATTTCGAAGTACACCACGGGGTTGTTGGTTTTGTCCATATGGTTTTTTGTTACGGTTCCGGAGCACTCTTTATTTTGAAAATGCCGAGGAGACTTTATTATCCAGTCAGGTGTCTTTAAGTTGGCCTTTAAAAGTAGTTAGTTGCGCTATGTTTTTCAATCCTGGCTCCAATTCAAATTTACTGTTCACGTCAATGGCATGGCAATACCTTGCTTCGGGCCGCTTTAAAAATTCCTGCAATGAAGCCGCTTCTTCCAAACCGATACCCCCACTTAAAAAATAGGGTTTGGTGGAGGGATAATTAGACAAAACACTCCAGTCAAAGGCGTAACCATTGCCACCCGGCAGTTTTCCCTTGGTATCGAACAAATAGTAATCGCAGACCCTCTCGTAGGGCTGCAATTCCTTAAAATCAAAGTCATCTTTAATGGAAAACACCTTGATCAGTTGCAATTTATCACTTGCTATTTTCGCATTAAGTGCTTCGCAATATTCGGGAGTTTCCGTGCCGTGTAATTGTACCCCTTGCAGGTCATAGGTTTTTACCTTGTCTACAACTTCATCAATAGTGGCATCAACAAAAACACCAATCTTTTTTATGCCTTCGGGCATTTTGGGCATTATCCCATTAAAAGCACGTTTCGAAGGTTTCCAAAAGATAAATCCCAGATAGTCGGGCCGTAAAGCCGCAACTTCCGGTGTATTCAAATTCATCCCACACACCTTTAACTGTATGGCCGTATTTTCTGTATCGCTTGTCAAACCCTACTATTTTTTACTTTTTACTAACCACTAACCACTAACCACTAACCACTGACCACTGACCACTGACCACTGACCACTGACCACTGACCATTACCCCTCCAACTGTTCAATAAACTCCTTGGCATGCAGCCCGGGATTATCGGTTTTCATAAAATTCTCACCGATCAAAAAGCCTTCATATCCATACTTCTTAAGGGTGTCAATAGCTTCAATACTGCTAATACCGCTTTCGGAGACTTTCACAAAATCATCGGGAATCAACTTCGATAAGCTCTTACTGGTATCCAAGCTTACTTCAAATGTTTTTAGGTTACGGTTGTTCACTCCGAGCATGTCCAAACTGGGCATCAGGGATTTTTGCAATTCCGCTTCATTGTGCACTTCCAACAACACATCCAGCTGTAATTGTTTTGCCAGTTCGGAAAATGATTTGATCTTATCCCGGGTCAATATTGCGGCGATCAACAACACCACGTCGGCGCCATGGGCCTTAGCTTCGATAATTTGGTATTCATCAATAATAAATTCCTTTCGCAATAAGGGCATTTTTACGGCGGCCCTTGCCAGTAACAGATCATCCAAGGCACCTCCAAAATACTTGCCGTCGGTCAATACCGACATGCCACAAACACCGGCATCCTCATAGCCTTTGGCCACATCGTATACATTTAAGCTTTGGTTGATTTCCGATTTGGAAGGCGATCGCCTTTTGTGCTCGGCGATAATACCGCTGTTACTTTCTTTCAAGGCCGTGGCCAAGGAACGGGTATTACGCCCAAAAAGCGAATAGGTTTCCAATTCTGAAACGCTTATCAATGATTTTTTAAGTGAAACCTCCTTACGTTTGTCCGCGACAATTTTGTCTAAAATATTCATAGCTTATAAACTGCTCAATTGCTGTAACTTTTTTAACGCTTTTAACCCGCTACCGTTCAGCAACGACTCCTTGGCCTGTTCAAAACCTTCTTTTGGGCTAAGGTCGCGCACCGTGGCAATAGCGACGCCGGCATTGGCACAGACCACATTGTTCTGGGCTTCGCTACCGTTGCCCTCCAACACTTGCATAAAAATTTTGGCGGAATCTTCAATACTGTCGCCACCTACAATTTGGGATTCCTGTACGGGTGGCACACCAAAGTCCTGAGGGCGTAACATGCTCTCCGAACGATTGGAAATGGTTTTGGTATCGCCCGTTAGCGATATCTCATCATAGCCGTCCAAAGCATGTAGAATGGTAAATTTTTTATCGGTATTTTGATACAGGTAACCATACATGCGTGCAAGTTCCAAGTTGAAAACGCCTACCATTTGATGTTTGGGAAAAGCCGGGTTTACCATGGGCCCCAACATATTAAAAAAGGTTTTCACTCCCAATTCCCGACGAATAGGGGCCACATTTTTCATTGCGGGGTGAAATAGGGGGGCGTGCAGTACGCAAATACCCGCCTCTTCGATCGACTTTTCCAAAAAATCGGGGGCATTACTGAATTTGATGCCCAAAAACTCCATAACGTTGCTGCTCCCACATTTTGACGATACGCCGTAATTACCATGTTTGGTTACTTTTACACCGGCTCCCGCACTAACAAAAGAAGCCAAAGTGGAGATATTGAACGTATCCTTGCCATCCCCGCCGGTGCCGCAAAGATCGATAGGGTTATAGGCCGCCAAATCGATGGAGACACATAAGTCCAACAAGGCGTCCCGAAAACCCTCGAGCTCTTCAATGGTGACACTCCGCATCATATAAACCGTTAGAAATGCGGCGATCTGGCTCGTGTTATAATCCCCTTTCGCGATATTCACCAAAATCTGTTTCGCCTCGTCTTTGGACAACAGGTCGTGGTTGATGAGTTTGTTCAAGGTTTCTTTCATAATCTCTTTACTATTGAACACATCTTACAAAAAGTAAGCTGTTTTTTTATTTTAACTAACTACTAACTACTAACTACTAACTACTAACTAACCCTTCACCCAGTTCTCAAGCATCTTTTTGCCTTCCGGCGTTAAAACCGATTCTGGATGAAACTGTACCGCGCGAACGTCGTATTGCGTATGCCGTAAGGACATTACCTGTCCGTTTTCATCGAATGAAGTAGCGATCAGTTCCGTAGGGAGCTCCGGATCTACCACCCAAGAGTGGTATCGGCCTACTTCAATCGTCTTGGGCAATCCGTTAAAAAGGATGTCTTCCTCCGTTATCGTAATCGGCGTTGCGATACCGTGGTATACCTCATCAAGATTGATAAGCGAACCTCCAAAAACTTCTGCAATGGCCTGTTGCCCCAAACAAACCCCAAAAATACGTTTGGTAGGGGCATAGGTAGCGATGATCTCTTTTAGTAACCCTGCTTCGTCAGGAATGCCCGGACCCGGTGACAGCACTATTTTTTCATAGGCCGCTACTTCGGCAAGTGTCAATTGGTCGTTTCGTTTGACCGTTACTTCGCAATCAAGGTCTTCCAAGTAATGCACGAGGTTGTAGGTGAAACTATCGTAATTGTCAATGACTAAAATCTGTTGCATTGTTATATCGTTTTAGCGATTTCCAAGGCCTTGGTCAACGCCCCGAGTTTATTGTAGGTTTCCTGTAATTCATCGTCAGGGTCGGAGGCGGCGACTAGTCCGGCCCCGGCCTGGTAATGCAATTGGTGATTTTTGCTTAAAAAGGTACGGATCATGATCGCGTGGTTAAAGTTGCCCTTAAAATCCATAAAACCGATGGCGCCACCGTAGTAACCGCGACTTGTTTTTTCGTATTGTTCGATCAATTGCATGGCACGGTGTTTTGGGGCACCGCTTAGGGTACCGGCGGGAAAGGTATCGGCTACGACCTTCATGGTAGGGATGTCCTTCTTTTTTTGGCCGGTAACTTTCGAAACCAAGTGGATCACGTGCGAAAAAAACTGTACCTCCCGGTAGTTGGTCACCTGTACGGTATTTCCATTGCGGCTAAGATCGTTCCGCGCAAGGTCTACCAGCATTACGTGTTCACTGTTTTCCTTGTCGTCTTCCGTCAGCTCCTTGGCCAATACAGCATCTTGTTCGTCATTTCCGGTACGTTTGAACGTTCCTGCAATGGGGTGTATTTCCGCGGTACCATCCTTGACGATCAACTGCGCCTCGGGAGAGCTTCCAAAAATTTTAAAATCCCCGTAGTCAAAATAAAAGAGGTAGGGTGAAGGGTTTACCGAACGCAGGGCGCGGTACACGTTAAATTCATCGCCCTTGAACCCTTGTGAAAATCTTCTGGATAAAACCAATTGAAAAACATCGCCCCTTGCACAGTGTTTTTTGGCCAGGGCCACATGTTCCTTAAACTCCTCGTCCGCTAGGTTCGACCGTGCATCACCGTCCAAAGTAAAATTGTAGGAGGCAAAGTTTTTAACACTTAATAGTTGTTCCAGTGCCTGAAGGTTACTTTCGGTTTCGTAACAATTGGCAAAAAGATAGGCCTCGTTTTTAAAGTGGTTGATCGCAATAATATTTTGATAAACGGCATAGTGAATATCGGGAATGGAAACACTCTCCTTTTTTTTGCCGATTTCCACACTTTCAAAATAACGGACCGCATCATAGGCCATATATCCAAAAAGCCCGTTATCAATGAATTTAAACCCATTTTCTTCTGCTACAAAGCGTTTGCTAAATTGGTGAATGGTTTCTACAACATCGGCGTCTTTGGTAATAGCGGTGGTTTCCGAAGTACCGTCCGGAAACAACTGGGAGATGGTTTCATTTGCTACGGTGATACTGGCTATGGGGTTGCAACAAATGTAGGAGAAGCTGTTATCGTTGGCATGGTAGTCGCTACTTTCCAACAAAATACTGTTGGGGAAACGATCCCTTATCTTCAAATACACACTTACCGGTGTTATGGTATCGGCAAGTATTTTTTTATAGTGCGATTTCAATAAATAGGTCATAACAAAAAACGTGGTTTAAAGGACGTTCGAATACATTCATGAAAAAAGGCCTGTCGTGAAGACAGGCCTTGTATAGTTGTACTATAATGATGCTCAGCTCACGAAACGCGTTCTGTTAAGCACCACCAAGTATGTTGCAATCTTATGTTCATTGGTCCAAATATAGTCATGTATTTTTAAAATACAAATGGAACGCGTTTAAACTTGTTGTTCGGAACCCAGAAAATAGGTTTTTGCGCCATGATAAAAGCATTTTTTAAAAAGTATTGCCAGATTATGGGTACTACAAATGACAAGACTGGCAATTGGTGTAAAATGTAAATTTCGAACGTAGCGCAATTTGAAGCGAGTTCATCTCCCTATTGATTTTGAAAGCCCTGCAGCAAAATTTGCTGCAGGGCTTCAGGCTGTGAGGTTAAGCCTATATAGTCGTAAAAATAGGGTTCCTTCTAAACGCTGGTAACAATAACTTAGGTCTTTACCGGAATAGTCATCGTCCCTATTATTTTTATATCGATTTACTGATATATCCTTAAGGTAATCAAAGGATTTTTCAGAACCAAAAAATCGATTCTAAAATTCTAGATCGACCACAAGATCGAACTCATCGTAAATGGCTTTATCGCCCAAGTTGTCGAAAAAGCTTCCCGATCCATACTTGATATCGAATGCGGTACGATCCACTTTAAGGTTAGCGGTGGCCTTGCTACCATAGATCGATACATCAAAATTTACCGATTTGGTAATTCCTTTGATGGTCAGATCTCCCGTAACCTTGTAAGCGTTTTTACCGGAAGCCGTTACTTCGGTAAACTTCAACGTTGACGTGCCGTGGTTGGCGGTATCAAAAAAGTCCGGTGAATTAAGATGTCCATCCAACTTGCCCTTGGATTCCCCTTCCAGGTCTTCGGTACTGATAGTGCCCATGTCCACCACAAAATTACCTCCGGTAAGCTTATCCCCGTCAAAAACAAGGTTTCCTTCCTTTAGGGAAATGCTTCCGTAATGTGAACCGGTTACCTTGTATGCTTTCCAAGTTACCTTACTGGCATCTGCTTTTACCGCTTTTGTTTCTTCGGTTATCGGTTCTGTTGCAGTGGCCGTAAAACCGAATACCAATGCAAATACTAAACTTGTTACTCCTTTTTTCATTGTGTTAAAATTTAAAATTAATTAGTGTTTATAATGGGCCGTTCTAAAACTTGTCCAACAAGCTGTTCAACAGCTGTAATTCCGATTTGGAAAAATTGTGTAAAATGTTCTTTTCCTTTGTTTTCATTGCCGTATCGATAGCAGCTAAGGTAGCATTCCCTTTAGGGGTTATGGTGATTTCCACTTTTCTGCGGTTGGAGGAACAGGTAACACGGTTTACCAATGCCTTTGTCAATAATTTGTCCACCAATCGGGTCGTATTGCTAGCTTTGGTGACCATACGTTCGTTAAGGGTGGAAAGGTTTGCCGGTTTTCCATTTTGACCCCTTAGGATACGTAGTACGTTAAATTGTTGTAAGGATACATTGAAGGGTTTTAAAAGCGTGGTCAATTGCTCGTTGATCTTGGTGTGTATCAACATCAGGTGAATGATCGTCCTGCTTTCCAGAGGAATCGTCTTGTCCGTTTTTATAACCGCTTCTACATTCATGTAATTACAACATTTGTATATACAAATATATATCGGATTTGAATGGTATCGTCAGAATGAAATGATAAAAAAGTGTTAAAAATCTAGTTGGTCCCTTCATTACGTAGGTATATAGGTTAAACTTTAGGACCATTTTACCGTCATACATATAAAACCCCCTGTTTTGGATAAAACCGATATTCAGCATTTGTACAACCGCGCAGGTTTTGGAATAGGCCCGGATCGCTTGGCCGCAATAGCCTCTACGAGAAGAAAGAAAATAGTGGAAGCCTTGTTCGTCGATTCCAAAATACCTCGCCCCCTCAAGATACCGACCCCTGAAATCGATAAGCATTTGGCCACAAAACCCATGGATCGGAAAAGTAAGACCTTCCGCGAGCTGGTGAAAAAAAGTCGGCGCAAGCACGTTATCTTCAATAGGGCATGGGTGGATCGTATGGCGGGCACCCAACAGGACCTTCGGGAACGGATGACGCTTTTTTGGGCGAATCATTTTGTAATGCGTTCCAACAACATCATCTTTTCCCAGCAGTTCAATAATACCTTGCGCACGAATGCTTTGGGCAATTTTAAGGACTTCGTTCTTGCCATAGCAAAAGAACCGGGCATGCTGGATTATTTGAACAATCAACAAAATAAAAAAGGGGCTCCCAACGAAAACTTTGCACGGGAACTAATGGAGTTGTTCACCTTGGGCGTTGGCAACTATTCCGAAACCGATATTAAAGAGGCCGCAAGGGCCTTTACCGGTTGGCGGCATGATGCACAGGGAAAATTCAGAAAGGCCCAACGCCAGCACGATGAAGGCGAAAAAACGTTTTTGGGCAATACCGGTAACTTTGATGGTGAGGACATTATTTCGCTGATTTTGGAAAGACCCGCCTGTGCCGATTTCATCGCCCGTAGGGTATACCGACATTTTGTTAACGAAACCGTTAACGAAGCGCATGTTGCCGCCATTGCAAAAGTATTTTTCAAGGATTACGATATATCCAACATGATGCGGTTCATTTTTGATTCCGATTGGTTCTATGCCAATGAAAACGTTCGGAGCAAGATCAAATCACCGGTAGATCTACTGGTAGGGCTAATGCGTGTGGTTCCTTTTACCTGGCAAAAGCCCCAACAGTTAAAATATGTGGAACGGCTGTTAGGCCAAGTATTGTTGGAGCCTCCGAATGTTGCAGGCTGGGCGGAAGGACGTAACTGGATAGATGCCAATACCATGATGGTGCGCTTAAAACTACCTTCCGTATTGCTTAAAAATGGAACAATCGCTTTTGATGTCAAAGGGGAGTTCGAAGATAGCTTTGAGGCGTTCAACAAAAAGAACAATTTTAACCGGAAATTGGACATTGGTGCCAAATGGGAACAGTTTGATGCGAAATACGGGAAACTAAAGGGCGAAACACTGGTTTTTTTGCTTTTGGGGGATTCCGTATCAACTGAAACGAAAGCATTTTTGGAGACCTTGGAAGCAGAAGGACAACAGGATTTTTGTATCCAATTGATGTCGCTTCCTGAATACCAATTATGTTGATCAAAAAAGAATAGGATGCAAAGAAGAACTTTTTTAAAACAGAGCGGTTTGGCCAGCGGAGCGTTGTTCGTGCCCAGCTTTTTAAAAGCCTGCGACACAAACCCAACATTGGCCCTTGGAGCGAAAAAGCTGGTCATTGTGCAGCTCTCCGGTGGTAATGACGGTCTCAATACCCTGGTACAACATACCAATGACATTTACTTGAAAAATAGACCGGTAATCGCCCAAAAGAAAGCACAGCTGTTATCCGTGACCGACGAACTGGGGCTCCATGAGAGCATGCAAGCGTTTAAAAAATTATACGATGAGGGGTACGTGAGCATTTTGAACAGCGTGGGGTATCCCAACCCGAGCAGATCACATTTTCGATCGACCGATATCTGGCATACGGCCAGTGGTGCCAACGACTATTTGCAGACCGGTTGGGTGGGCAGGTATTTGGAATCGGTATCAAAATCGCCCTTGGGCGCTATTGAGGTTTCCGATACCTTGTCCCTATTAATGAAAGGGGGAAGCGTCAATGGTATCGCCACCAAGGATGCGGGCCTTTTTTATAAAACTACCCGTGATGCCTATTTTAGTAACGTACTCAAGGCAAACACCGATGCCCATTTAAGCGAACATAATTTGGGATACCTCTATAAGACCGCCATAGATGCAAAGTCTTCCGCAAGCTATATTTATGAAAAGACCAAGGTATACGAATCAAAAGCGACCTACCCTAATAATGCTTTTGGTAAACAATTGAAAACCATTTCGGAGTTTATCAATTCCGGGTTGGAAACACAGATTTTTTATGCGACCCTTGGAGGGTTTGATACGCATGCGAACCAAATCAATTCACAAAAAAGATTGCTCAAGGTATATGCTGATGGAATCGCAGCTTTCATGGCCGATCTGGAAAATACGGATGCCCTAAAGGATACCGTGGTAATGACCTTTTCGGAGTTCGGAAGACGATTGAAACAGAATACGGCCAATGGTACCGATCATGGTGCGGCAAATATGGTTTTTTTAATGGGCGATAAATTAAAGCATCCCGGAATCTATAATAAAGCACCTGATCTTTTGGACTTGGATGCGAACGGCGATATCAAATACCAGCTCGATTTCAGGGACATTTATGCCTCGCTTTTAAAAGAATGGTTGAAAACCGACCCCGCAACCATCTTGAACGGAAGCTTTCAAACCTTAGGTTTGGTTTAGTCCGAAGGATTCCATTATTTTTGAAGTATAAATAAAAGGAAATGGCAGATTTATCACAAGAAGAATGGACCGAGCAATTGGCCGGGGACGACAATGCGGTTATTTTGGACGTACGCACCGAGGATGAGGTCGCGGAAGGGTACATCCCCAATGCAATGAACATTGACATTCATTTGGGCCAAGGGTTCTTGGACGCATTAGAGGAACTGGACAAGTCCAAATCCTACTACGTGTATTGTCGTTCCGGCGGGCGCAGCGGACAGGCCTGTGCCATTATGAACAGTGTTGGTTTTGAAAAAGCCTACAACCTCGAAGGCGGCTTCATGAACTGGGAAGGAGAAGTGACCGGAGACGAATAACGCCATTTCAAAAATACTACCCTTATCCGGAAATGGCGTGTTATGGGGCGTTACCGCATTTAGGTCGAACGCCGTCCAGTAACAGGGGAAATCGATACTTACCGGAGCTGATGTTCGTTGACACCGGCGTTTCCATTAACAGTTTACGTATTAAAATTCCACTTCACAAAGAAGAAAATACCGATTATCGAAATTTTTTTCCTACATGATTAATTTGTGCTAGCTTTTGGGCAAATACACATGTTTTGAAAGAAGACTTTCTTCACTTCGTTTGGAAACACCGAAAAACGGGAACCTCCCGCATGCATACCACGAGTGGGCTGTTGTTGGACATTCTTGAGGTAGGGGCACACAACAAACTGGCGGGCCCGGATTTTTTTAACGCTAAAATCAGGATCGATGGTCAATTGTGGGCCGGCAATGTGGAGGTGCACTTGAAATCCTCCGATTGGTATGCCCATCACCATGAGCAAGATGAAAATTATGACAACGTCATCCTTCATGTGGTTTGGGAGGACGATTGCTCCGTTTTCCGAAAGGATAATTCGGAGATTCCCACCCTTGCGCTGAAACGGTACATTCCCGATACCTTGCTGGAATCTTACCAAAAACTTTTTCAGGTTAAGCGCGACGCCTTTATCAATTGCGGTCGCGATATTACCTTGGTAAATCCCATTGTGGTCGAAAATTGGCTCGAGCGGATGTTCTTTGAACGCCTGGAACGAAAAACGACCACCATTTTTAAACTGTTGCAACAGCGTAAGAACAACTGGGAAGCAGTGCTGTATGCCTTACTTTTAAAAAACTTTGGTTCAAAGATCAATGGGGACGCGTTTTATGTCTTGGCCATGAGTCTGGATTTTTCCATCGTCCGGAAGTCGGACCGATTTCAGCTAGAAGCGCTTTTGCTGGGCATGGCGCACTTGTTGGAGAGCGATTTCGTTTCGGAACCGTACTACGGTCGGTTAAAAACAGAATTCGATTATTTGTACAAAAAGTTTGGCCTAAACAATACGGCCGTTCCCAAACCGGCCTTCTTTAAACTCCGCCCGGCAAACTTCCCAACGATTCGCCTGTCCCAATTCGCCCATATGTATGGGGAGTGGCCAAACCTATTTCAAAAAGTAGTGAACAGTACCGATATGTCGGACCTGGAAGCAATTTTCTCCGCGGTGGCAAACTCCTATTGGGACACCCACTATACGTTTGGAAAAGTGTCCGCCAAACGCAAAAAAAAGCTATCAAAGAAGTTTATTGCCTTGCTCACGATCAATACCGTAATACCCTTAAAATTTTGCTATGCAAAACACCGGGGTATCGATGCGAATGCGGTCATTTTGAAAATGATGCGATCGCTGAAAGGGGAGGAGAACAGTATCCTTACCGGTTTTCGTCAGCTCGGATTGTCCGTGGACAATGCCCAGGATGGTCAGGCACTTTTGCAATTGTATCATCAGTATTGCGTACCGAAGAAATGTATGCAATGTGCAATAGGAAATCAATTGATACGGCATTAGGCTTTAAAGTGTACCGGCATTGTAGGACTGGCCTTGTCTTTTTGTTTTTATGTAAACCACTGATTGTCCTAGGCTAACTTTGAAATGGTATTGAGCCATGGCCCGAACGAACCTTTTTCATCTTCTAGGGTTTAACGGCCCAACAATTGGCCCTTTTTTGTAGTTTTACATAATGAACATTTTTTACACCATTTTATATTATTTTCAAAAGCGCGGTTTTGAGGTTTGTCGGCGTATTGCGGAGCGCTTCGGAATTCGTGCCAGGGTGGTGCGTACCTCGTTCATCTATCTCACCTTCGTAACGGTAGGTTTTGGTTTTGCGCTATACCTGTTCCTCGCCTTTTGGTTGCGCATCAAGGATTTGATCTACACCAAACGAACCTCGGTCTTTGATCTTTAGCCATGATTCGATTACTGCGTTCTAAAATATATTTGGCCCTTACCCTAATGTTCGGTATTGTGCTTTTGGGTGTTTTGGGGTACCGCATCATTGCCGAATATTCATGGATCGATGCGCTTTACATGACCGTTATTACCATGGCAACGGTTGGGTTCAAAGAGGTACAGCCATTGGATGACAATGCAAAAATATTTACTGTTTTTTTAATTTCATCCAGTGTTTTTATTTTAGGGTTCGCCATTTCCGTCATAACGGAATACGTACTGGGGAGCAGCTCCCTTCAAGTTTTAAAAAAGAAGAAAGTGAAGAACAAGATCAATTCCTTATCGAACCATGTAATCGTATGTGGTTTTGGCCGAAACGGCATGCAGGCAACGGAACGGCTGCGAGCATACAAACAACCATTTTTGGTGGTCGAGCGCAATCGGGACGTTATTGAGAAGTATGAAAACGATATTTTGTTCATGGAAGGCGATGCGAACGAGGATGAAATTTTGCTCACCGCCGGTATCGAACGCGCAAAGTATTTGATTACTGCACTTCCCGACGATGCGGCCAACCTTTTTGTAGTGCTGTCGGCAAGGCAGTTGAACGAAGAACTGTTTATTATTAGTAGGGCGTCCCAAGCCAATTCACAACGAAAACTATTTTTGGCAGGTGCCAATAAGGTGATCATGCCCGATCGCATCGGGGGCGACCATATGGCGTCATTGGTAGTCATGCCCGACTTGATAACCTTTATGGACAAACTTTCTACCGAAGGGGGAGATACCACCAACCTGGAAGAAGTGCCTATCGAAGATTTCTCCGATCAAGTAGATTGCAATTCCCTTCGCGATTTGGATTTGCGACAAAAAACGGGTTGCACCATCATTGGATACATTGCCCCGGACGGCGAGTATATCATAAACCCGGAAGCGGATTTGGAACTGCAACCAAAAAGTAAGGTCATTGTACTTGGGCGTCCCGAGCAAATACGAAAGTTGAACGAAATGTTTCATATCAATACCTAAAATATTGGTTTTATGGCCAGATTAACGGTGCAGAGCCATAGCATTTTTAAGCGAAGGGAGAACCACAGTTTTGGTTTGAAGGAATTTTCCGATTAAGCCAATTATATTTGATTGCATTGAATATTTTTAGGATATTGCCGCCTAGCATATAAAAAGCCAACATAAACAACTATTATGAAGTACAGACTTCTTGCCATATTGACCTTCTTATTGCCTTTTGTAGGCGCCGCTCAGGAAGTGGGTCTGGACCAGAAAATAGATCAGGCCTTTAAACCGGTTTCCGATTTCTTTTCAGCAGTTATCTTTTTCGAGGTTTTAGGAATTCCCTTTGTACTCATTTTATTGGTATGTAGCGCATTGTTCTTTACCCTTTATTTCGGATTTCCCAACATTCGCTATTTTGGTAAGGCCATAAACACCGTTCGTGGTAAGTATGATGAAATAGAAAAACCGGGAACCTTTGAAGCCGATGTGGTTATCGATGGCGATATTCCGGATACGATACGCGATGAAAGCGAAGAAGGGGAGGTAAGCCATTTTCAGGCCTTGGCCACGGCCGTTTCGGGTACTGTGGGCAACGGGAACATTGCCGGAGTGGCCTTGGCGATTGCACTTGGTGGACCGGGCGCCACATTTTGGATGATCATCTGTGGGCTTTTGGGCATGTCCTCCAAATTCGTGGAATGCACCTTGGGCGTGCAATACCGTGATGTCGGTGAAGATGGAACGGTATACGGTGGTCCCATGTACTATATCAGCAAAGGACTTAAGGAAAGAGGTTTTGGAGTATTGGGTAAAATTGCGGCAGTATTTTTTGCAATTTTCTGTATCGGAGGGTCTTTCGGGGGCGGTAATGCGGCACAGTCCAACCAGGCTACGATCGTTTTAAAAGACTTGATGGGCTGGGAAAGTTCCAGTGCCGGGGCCATCATCGGTTTGGTGCTGGCCATTTTGGTCGGAATTATCATTATTGGCGGTATCAAAAGAATTGCTTCGGTAACGGAAAAAGTAGTTCCCTTTATGGCCTTAATGTATTTGATCGCTTGCCTATATATCATTTTCAGCAACTTTTCGTTTGTCGACGATGCCATTGGCTTGATCATTTCCGAGGCGTTCGATCCTACGGCAATGGGCGTGGGTAGTGTCATCGGTGTTTTACTGGTAGGTTTCAAGCGTGCGGCCTTTTCCAACGAGGCAGGTGCGGGATCGGCTTCCATAGCACACTCGGCGGTAAAAACAAAGTATTCGGCTTCCGAAGGTTTAGTGGCTTTGCTGGAACCCTTTATCGATACCGTTTTGATCTGTACCATGACCGCCCTGGTCATCATCATTTTCAACTTTGGAGGTGCTTTTACCTATGGAGGGGACGGATCGGGTACCGTGCTTATCGACGGGGTAGCTTACGAAGGTGCAGGAATAACATCCGTAGCCTTTGCGGAATACATTCCTTATTCAAACGTATTTTTAACGATAGCGGTAGTGTTGTTTGCCGTTTCGACCATGATATCTTGGTCCTATTACGGGCTGCAATCGTGGAAGTTCCTTTTCGGAAGGGGTAAAACAGCTGATTTGGTATACAAATTACTTTTCTTGACCTTTATCATTATCGGTGCCGCTGCCAGTATGGGTTCCATTTGGGCATTTTCCGATGCCATGATATTCGCAATGGTATTTCCCAATATGATCGGGTTGTTCTTCCTGTTCCCAGTGGTCAAAAAACAGCTTAACCGCTACTTGGATGCCATCAAGGCGGCAAAAGCGTAAATACATCTAATTGAAAAGAATCACACCCCATTTCAAGCTGAACAAGCAAGAACGAAACGGGGTGTTCTTTTTGTTGTTCCTAATCATATCCATACAGATAGGATACATTTGCTACCGTTCCTTTCCTTCGAAAAACGAGGCCGGTTCCCTAGCCATCGATTCCGTTCGGTCGGTCGAGATCGAAAAGCTAAAAACAAAGTCCCTTGAACAAAATAACGCACCGCAGTACGATTTCAATCCCAATTTTATCACGGACTATAAGGGATATGCGTTGGGGATGTCCGTTGCGGAAATCGATCGCCTGTTGGAGTTTCGGTCACAAAATCGGTTTGTGCATTCGGCTGCGGAGTTCCAAAAAGTTACTCAAATATCGGATTCCCTCTTGGGTGCGATGAAAGGACGGTTTCGTTTTCCGGAATGGACCAAGCAACGGAAAACGACCTATGGGAATACAAACAAAACGTTTGACACGGCCTCCAATGCGCAGAAGAACGCTATTAACTCGGCCACTGCTGAAGCCTTGCGCGAAATTCCCGGTATCGGGGAAAAGTTGTCGGTACGGATCGTAAAGTTTCGAGACCGGTTGGGCGGTTTTATGGTAATGGAACAATTGTATGATGTTTATGGGCTAGAGGCCGAGGTAGCGGAAAGGGTATTTAAGCGCTATTCCGTACAAAACGTTCCTGATATACAATCGATAAATGTGAACGAAGCCTCCGTATCCCAATTGGTCAAACTCATTTATATACGGTACGCGGTGGCGCAGGAAATTGTTTCCTATCGGGAGCAGAACGGCCCGTTCCGATCCTTCTCGGAATTGGAAAAGATAACCGATTTTCCATTCGATAAGATTGATAGAATAGCTTTATATTTGTCTCTATAAAAAAACCGCTATGAACAGTATGTACTTCACCGAAGAACATCAACTCTTTAGGGAAAGCCTTAAGGATTTTTTACAGAAAGAAGTCGAGCCCCATATTGAAAAATGGGAGTCCGAAGGGGCGATAGAACGCTTTATCTGGGAGAAGTTCGGTGAAATGGGATATTTTGGTTTGGCCACTCCGGAGACCGATGGTGGTTTGGGGCTAGATCTGTTCTATACCGTTGTACTGCTCGAAGAATTACAAAAGATCAATTCCGGAGGTTTTGCAGCGGCCATTTGGGCACATGCCTACTTGGCGATGACCCATTTGAACAAAAACGCAACAGGTACCTTGCGCAAAACCTATTTGGAAGCTAGCGTAGAAGGTAAAAAAATCGGTTGTCTTGGTGTTAGCGAACCTTTTGGGGGGAGCGATGTTGCCGGAATGAGGACCACGGCCGAAAAGAAAGGCGACACCTATATATTAAACGGATCAAAGACCTTTATTACCAATGGGGTCTATTGTGATTATATGATCGTGGCCGCAAAGACCGATGCATCGGCGGGCAATAAAGGCATTAGTGTATTTGTAGTAGATCGGAATAGCAAAGGCGTTTCAGCGAACAAGCTGAACAAATTGGGCTGGAGAGCTTCCGATACCGCTGAACTCGCTTTTGACAGTGTTGAGGTACCGGCCGAAAACTTATTGGGGGAAGAGGGCAAGGGCTTCACCTATATCATGGAAGCCTTCGCTTTGGAGCGGCTTATCATGGGAATCAATGCCCACGCCAGGGCGGACTTTGCCATCGAATATGCGTTGCAGTATATGTCCGAAAGGGAAACGTTTGGTAAGACGATCAATCAATATCAAGCGTTGCGCCACAAGATCGTGGATTTGTATGCGGATATGGATGTATGCCGAGAGTACAACTACGCCATAGCCCATAGGTTGGACAAAGGGGAGTACGTGGTAAAGGAAGCGACCATATCGAAACTAAAGTCGACAAAAATGGCCGATGAGGTTGCTTATGCCTGCCTTCAATTTTTGGGAGGCTACGGATATATTGAGGATTACCCCATGGCACGTTTGCTACGGGATAGTAGGCTCGGTCCCATAGGAGGGGGCACTTCTGAAATCTTAAGGGAAATTATCGCGAAAATAGTCATCGATAAAAAGGACTATAGCCCGGATAGCGCAAAATCATAACTACGCACTTCCTTTTTAAACTTTTTTAGGCCGGTTGATTCTGCCTGCGTCTCGCTGTACCCAACTATTAGCGGACACCCAAAAAAACATCCTAATGGTCAAGTAGGTGCCACTCTCGGAACAATTTCAAAATGGTAATGATATGAGGTCGATTTTTGACATTATGCCAATAAATCGCTATTTTTAAACGAACATTTTATCGATATGATAAAATAAGAAGTTTTTACTGCTAAAAATAAAACTTTTTAACATTCAAACGTTTTCACGGCCCCTTCTTCCCCGTCGATTAATTTTCGCTTCATATTTTTCTTACATTCAGGCTGACAACGAACTGATAAATTTAATCGACCATGAAAAACAAGTTAATTTGGGTGGCTTCCATTGCATTGCTTTGGGGGTGCCAAAAAGAGAATCTTGAAAGCCCCGAAAATCAAGAAGTACAGCGCGTTACTCCTTTAAAAGAAGTAAAAGCTGCCGGTACGATCGGTTCGGGCGTAATGATGCAGGCCTTTTACTGGAACGTGCCTTCCGGAGGAAATTGGTGGAACACCGTAAAGTCCAAAGTATCCTCTTGGAGCAATGTCGGTTTTGACGCCATTTGGCTTCCTCCCGCGAACAAGGCCCTCAATGGGGCTTCTTCAATGGGATATGACCCATACGACTATTACGATTTTGGAAACTTCAACCAAAAAGGATCTACCGAAACACGGTTTGGTTCAAAATCCGAGCTTAAGTCGTTGATCAATACTGCCCACAACAACAATTTAAGTGTAATCGCCGATATCGTGATCAAC
The DNA here is from genome assembly GCA_947500445.1 of uncultured Flavobacteriaceae bacterium. Taxonomy (GTDB): domain Bacteria; phylum Bacteroidota; class Bacteroidia; order Flavobacteriales; family Flavobacteriaceae; genus Pelagihabitans. The sequence goes on from CANMSB010000027.1 coordinate 27,288, forward strand.
CATAACAGTGGTGGGGATTCCGAATTCAACATTTTCACCAATTCCAATACGTACACGGATTACAGTGGCGCGTCCGGACTTTTTAATAGAACGGCCTACGATTTTCATCCGAATGACTATCACTCGAACGATTCGGGTATCTTTGGCGGCTTTGCGGACATGTGTCACCACAAGGCGTATGTTCAAGATTGGTTATGGAAACGCAGCAATTCCGTAGCCAAATACTACAAAAACGAAATGGGTTTCGATGGCTGGCGTTTCGATTATGTAAAGGGTTTTGAACCATGGGTGGTTAAAGAATGGAAAAAAGCGGTCGGTGGATTTACCGTTGGGGAATTATGGGACGGCAACGCGGCCACCTTGGACTGGTGGGCAGGAGCGGCGAACGCCTCTGCTTTCGATTTTGCCTGTTACTATAAGATGCGCGATGCGTTCGAAGGAAACAATCTCAATGCCCTAAACGGGGATATGCTTTGGAAAAGAGGTGCTTCCAAAGCGGTGACTTTTGTGGCCAACCATGATACGGATGAGATCATTAATGGGAAACTTTTGGCATACGCCTACATTCTAACCCATGAGGGATATCCAACGGTATTCTATAGGGACTATGAGGATTGGCTCGATAAGAACAAGATGAACAATCTCATTTGGATCCATAACAATAAAGCTTCGGGAAGTACTTCTGTGCTTCATGTGGATAACGACGAGTACGTGGCACAACGAAATGGGAATCCCGGTCTGGTGGTTTACATCAACAACAGCAATTCTTGGAAAGAACGCTGGGTACCCGTTAAATGGAGGGGTAAAAGAATAAAGGATTTTACCGGAAATTCCAATTGGGAACCAGTTACCCAAAGCAATGGATGGGTTAAAATTCAAGCGCCTCCAAAAAGTTATTCCGTTTGGTCCCAAAAATAAATTGCAGTTCTTGAAAAAGGTGTTATCTTTGCAATCTTAATCATTAAAGAAAGGAGGTTGTAGCCAATGTTAATAATACCAATAAAAGAAGGAGAGAACATCGATAGGGCTTTAAAGCGTTTTAAGCGAAAGTTCGACAAAACCGGCACCATGCGACAATTACGCAAGCGTCAGCAATTTACAAAACCTTCAGTAGAGCGCAGGGCGCAGATACAAAAGGCACAGTATATTCAAGGGTTAAGGGACCGAGAGGAAATCTAGTTACCTTACCTTATACGATATCAAAATCCCATCAGTCATGATGGGATTTTTTTATTCATTTCCAGTGCTAAAAAGGTTCCGCTAACTTTCTTAACTTTATCCTATGGCGTTGACACCTTTCATGGAGTATCTATCCTTAGAAAAAAAATATTCCCCACATACGGTTCAGGCATATGGTAACGACATTTCCGCTTTTGCAAAGTATTGTGAGGAAGCGTTCGAATTGGACCGGATAGAAGATATCGCATACAGCATTGTTCGAAGTTGGATCGTTGTGTTAGTGGATTCAGGAATGAGCAACCGATCCGTAAACCGAAAAGTAGCGTCGTTAAAAGCCTACTATAGGTTTTTGTTGCGGGAAGGGGAAATCTCTGTAAATCCTTTGGCCAAACACGTTGCCCTCAAAACAGGGAAAAAAGTGGAGGTGCCGTTTTCGGAAAAGGAAATGGAAGCCGTGCTCCAGCTCCCCCCTTTTGAAGAAGGGTTTGAAGGGGTGCGCGATAAACTGATGATAACGTTATTGTATACTACCGGGATACGAAGGGCCGAGTTGATCGCTTTGGAATTTAAGGATGTTGACTTGGGCGAAAAAACGATACGGGTACTCGGCAAACGAAATAAAGAACGTATCGTGCCACTTTTGGATAGTACGGTACCCTTGTTTTTTGAGTATATAAAACTACGTAATAGATTGACGGAGATAGCGGACGACACCCATATCTTTTTAACAAAGGCGGGCAGGAAAATCTACGAAACACTTGTTTACAGGACGATAAATCGCTATTTTAGTGTGGTATCGACTAAAGTAAAAAAGAGCCCACACATTCTTAGGCACACCTTTGCTACCCATTTATTGAACAAGGGGGCCGATTTAAATTCGGTAAAGGAGTTGTTGGGCCATGCGAGTTTGGCCTCTACGCAAGTATACACACATAACAGTATAGCCGAACTCAAAAAGGTACACGCGTTGGCGCATCCCCGTAATAAGCGTTAACTGCCAATATAGAAGTTTAACCTAAATCGTTAGTTATGAAAGTAAACGCCCAGTCCGTAAACTTCAATGCAGATACCAATTTACTGCATTACGTACAAAACCGTATGAACAAGTTGGAGCTTTTCTACAATAAGGTAATCAATTCCGAAGTGTATATGAAAGTTCAAAAAACAAGTGGGAAAGAGAACAAGCTTGTTGAGATTCAGGTAAATGTTCCAAAAGAAAGGTTGGTCGTGAAAAAGCAATGCAAGAGTTTTGAAGAGGCGGTAGATTCCGCATGTAATTCTTTGGAAAGAAAGCTGATAAAACGCAAAGAAAAACAACGTCAAATGGCGTGATGAAAATTTCGTAAATTTTGTTTTGATTAAACAAATAAAAACCTACATTTGCAGTCCGTTAGAAATAGCGGACTTTTTTATGCCAAAAAAGGGATAAAAGTGCCGATGTAGCTCAGCTGGCTAGAGCAGCTGATTTGTAATCAGCAGGTCGTGGGTTCGAGTCCCTCTATCGGCTCAAACGAAGGAAAGATAAAATGCTTTTCGACGTGGTAATAGTATAAGTTCATTGCATATTGTAATTTAAAATTGGGGAGATACTCAAGCGGCCAACGAGGGCAGACTGTAAATCTGCTGACTATGTCTTCGCAGGTTCGAATCCTGCTCTCCCCACATTTTTAGAAAAAAAGAAATGTTGAGAGGGTAATGATGTCTTTTGAGAATCTTCACAGGTTCGCCCGAAGCGTCGGGACTGCTCTCCCCACATTTTTGAAACTATAAATTCCGTAAAAAGTACTCGGAGTTTATTACACTTGCGGGAGTAGCTCAGTTGGTAGAGCGTCAGCCTTCCAAGCTGAATGTCGCCGGTTCGAACCCGGTCTCCCGCTCAAAAGAAGTGAAACGGAAAGTGCTTCCTCTTCCTTCGAATGCGACATGTGTTTATGGTCATTGTTTTCGGTAGTGGCCGTTAAACCCTGCCTGCCTAAAGGCGGGCTTTTAAACCTTGGACCTGTCGATAAGCCGGCGTAGCTCAGGGGTAGAGCGTTTCCTTGGTAAGGAAGAGGTCATGAGTTCAAATCTCATCGTTGGCTCTAAAAGCCATTTGGCATAAAAAAATATTGTTCCGAGCGAATAGCGTTTTTGATACTGGTTATGTTTCATCGGTGCCTTCGTAAAGAAAAAGAATTGTACACTAATATAAACTAAGATTAAAATTCATTTAAAATGGCAAAGGAAACTTTTGATCGTTCCAAACCGCACTTAAATATTGGTACCATTGGACACGTAGATCACGGCAAAACAACTTTGACTGCTGCTATTACTACCGTTTTGGCAAATGCAGGACTTTCTGAATTGAGAAGTTTCGATTCTATCGATAACGCTCCAGAGGAAAAAGAAAGGGGTATTACTATTAATACGTCTCACGTTGAATACCAAACGGCAAACCGTCACTATGCCCACGTTGACTGTCCAGGTCACGCGGATTACGTGAAGAACATGGTTACCGGTGCTGCCCAGATGGACGGTGCCATCCTTGTGGTTGCCGCTACGGACGGTCCAATGCCACAAACTCGTGAGCACATCCTTTTAGGACGTCAGGTTGGTATTCCTAGAATCGTTGTTTTCATGAACAAAGTGGACATGGTAGACGATGAGGAGCTTTTGGAATTGGTTGAAATGGAAGTAAGGGAATTGCTTTCTTTCTACGAGTATGACGGAGATAACGGTCCCGTAGTTGCTGGTTCTGCATTAGGTGCATTGAACGGTGAGCAAAAGTGGGTCGATACCGTAATGAAGTTGATGGAAGAGGTTGATGCTTGGATCGAGCTTCCAAAAAGGGATGTTGAAAAAGATTTCTTGATGCCTGTTGAAGATGTATTCACCATTACCGGTCGTGGAACTGTTGCTACAGGTCGTATCGAAACCGGTGTTGCCAATACAGGAGATCCAGTTGACATCATCGGAATGGGTGCTGAGAAATTGAGCTCTACCATTACTGGTGTTGAGATGTTCCGTAAGATTTTGGATAGAGGTGAAGCAGGAGATAACGTAGGTATCCTTTTGAGAGGTATCGAAAAATCCGATATCAAAAGAGGTATGGTAATCTGTAAGCCAGGTTCCGTAAAGCCACACGCCAAGTTCGAGGCTGAGGTATATATTCTTAAGAAAGAAGAAGGTGGTCGTCACACACCTTTCCACAATAACTATCGTCCACAGTTTTACGTAAGAACTACCGATGTTACCGGAACCATCAACTTGCCTAGCGGTGTTGAAATGGTAATGCCAGGTGATAACCTTACCATCACTGTTGACTTGCTTTCTCCTATCGCATTGAGCGAAGGACTTCGTTTCGCCATCCGTGAAGGAGGTAGAACTGTCGGTGCAGGTCAGGTGACCAAAATTATCGACTAAGGTCTTTAATAAAGATATTGCATTAAAGGGTGTCCTGCCATTGGCGGGATACCTTTCGATGTAAATAAAAACGGGTGTAGCTCAGTTGGTAGAGCACTGGTCTCCAAAACCAGGTGTCGGGAGTTCGAGTCTCTCCTCCCGTGCAGAAGTAAAGCAGAATGACAGTGAGGCGAGAAGCCTGTCCCGAGCGAAGTCGAGGGGAGTCTCTCCTCCCGTGTAGAAGTAATAAAAGTTCAAGGGGCATATCCAATTTTTGTTTTGGAAAAATCTCTTGTCATTTTTGGGAAATACAGAACGTTACGTTGTTTAACAATCGTTTGATGGTTGCTTCCGAAAATATATACTAAGTAGTCCCTTTTATTTAAAAACGGGCCGTAAACCAAATTAAAGAATAACTATGATAACGTATGTCAAAGAATCGATAGAGGAGTTGAAAAACAACGTTACGTTGCCTTCCAAAGCGGAATCTTCCAACCTTATGGTCGTAGTCGCGGTGTTCTCTATTTTGTTCGCATTGGCCACTTGGGGGGTCGATACCGTGTTGAGCAAAGTGATCAAGTTGTACTTTAATAACTTTTTAAACTAAACGTATCCCTATGTCAGAAGTATTGGAAAAGAAATGGTACGTGGTAAGGGCGGTAAGTGGCCAAGAGAATAAAATCAAGGGCTATATCGAAAGCGAAGTGGAGCGCCATGGCTTTTCGGATTATCTAGAAGAGGTTTTAGTGCCTACCGAAAAGGTGATTCAGATACGTAACGGAAAAAAAATCAACAAGGAAAGGGTTTATTTTCCGGGATATATTATGATAAAGGCCAATTTGGCCGGTGAAATGATACACATTATTCGGTCGATAACCAACGTTATTGGCTTCCTTGGGGAAACCAAAGGAGGAGATCCGGTACCGTTGCGAAAGCACGAGGTCAATCGAATGCTCGGTAAAGTGGATGAGTTGGCGGTAAATACCGACAGCGTGGCCATACCGTTCGTATTTGGCGAAACGGTAAAGGTGATCGACGGACCGTTCAACGGTTTTAACGGAACGGTTGAAAAAATCAATGAAGAAAAACGCAAACTCGAAGTTATGGTGAAAATTTTCGGAAGAAAAACACCATTGGAACTGAGTTATATGCAAGTAGAGAAAATTTAACAAGTGTTACATAAAAAGTTGTGTTGCTTCCATAAAAATGCAACTTCAATTTAAATTCAAACAATGGCAAAAGAAGTAGGTAAAGTAGTTAAGCTACAAGTTAGGGGAGGTGCAGCGAATCCATCGCCACCGGTTGGACCCGCCTTAGGTGCTGCCGGTGTTAACATCATGGAATTCTGTAAGCAGTTCAACGCTAGGACGCAGGATAAACCAGGTAAGGTTTTACCAGTTGTTATCACCGTGTACAAAGACAAATCGTTCGATTTTGTCGTAAAAACACCTCCGGCGGCCGTGCAATTGATGGAAGCAGCTAAGATTAAAAAAGGATCTGGCGAACCTAACAGAGTTAAAAACGGGAACGTCACGTGGGATCAGGTCAAGGCAATCGCTGAAGATAAAATGGCCGATCTAAATGCTTTTACCGTAGAATCCGCGATGAGTATGGTTGCGGGTACGGCAAGATCGATGGGATTAAAAATAGCAGGCAAGAGACCTTTTTAAAATCTTAAAAGAAATTTAAATGGCAAAGTTAAGTAAGAAGCAAAAGGAAGCGCGCGCCAAAATAGAGAAAGACAAATTGTACTCTATTGACGAAGCCTCTGCTTTAGTAAAAGAGATTACCACGGCGAAATTTGATGCATCCGTTGACTTGGCGGTACGTTTGGGAGTAGATCCCAGAAAAGCGAACCAAATGGTAAGAGGTGTAGTTACCCTTCCCCATGGAACTGGAAAAGACGTAAAAGTTTTGGCATTGGTAACTCCTGACAAGGAAGCTGAAGCTACTGCCGCGGGTGCCGATTATGTGGGACTACAGGAGTATTTGGATAAGATCAAGGCAGGATGGACCGATGTGGATGTTATCATCACAATGCCCAGTGTAATGGGTAAGTTGGGACCTTTGGGCCGTGTTTTGGGACCAAGGGGTTTAATGCCCAACCCAAAGACCGGAACGGTAACTATGGACGTGGCCAAAGCGGTTACGGAGGTGAAGGCTGGTAAGATCGATTTCAAGGTAGATAAAACAGGTATCGTACACGCCGCTATAGGAAAGGTATCCTTTACACCGGAAAAGATTGCGGGCAACGCAAAGGAATTGTTGGATACGTTGATGAAATTAAAGCCCGCGGCAGCAAAGGGAGTGTACATGAAAAGTGTTTTTATGTCCAGTACCATGAGTCCGAGTGTTCAACTAGACCCGAAAACGGCTTAAGCCGCCGGTAGTTTAAAATTGATATTATGACAAGAGAAGAAAAAGCAACCGTTATACAAGATTTAACTGCGCAGCTGGCCGATAACGCTACCATTTATTTGGCGGACATTTCAGGTCTTGATGCCGGTACCACCTCCGATTTGAGAAGGGCGTGTTTTAAAGCCGATATCAAATTGTCCGTGGTGAAAAACACCTTGTTGGCAAAAGCAATGGAGGCCTCCGAAAAAGAATTCGGGGAATTGCCCGAAGTATTGAGAGGAAATACTTCCCTAATGTTTTCCGAAGTAGGAAACGGCCCCGCAAAGTTGATCAAGGCTTTTAGAAAGAAGTCGGATAAGCCTTTATTAAAAGGAGCTTTCGTTGAGGAAGCAGTATATATCGGAGACGAAAACTTGGATACTTTGGTAAGTATCAAGTCCAAAGAGGAAATGATCGGAGAGATTATCGGATTATTACAGTCCCCGGCCAAAAACGTTATTTCTGGCTTGAAGTCAGGTGGTGGCAAATTGGCGGGCATCCTCAAAACGTTATCCGAACGATAAAAACGCACGCACTAAAACAATTATATTTTAAAATTTATTAAACGATAGAAAAATGGCAGATTTAAAAGAATTCGCAGAACAGTTGGTGAACTTGACCGTAAAGGAAGTGAACGAGTTGGCCGACATCCTAAAAGACGAGTATGGTATCGAGCCTGCAGCAGCAGCAGTAGCTGTAGCAGCTGGTGGTGCCGGTGGAGACGCTGGTGAGGCCGCTGAGGAAAAGTCTGAATTTGACGTAATCCTTAAAGCAGCGGGAGGTTCCAAATTGGCAGTAGTTAAATTGGTAAAAGAATTGACAGGTCTTGGTTTGAAAGATGCCAAGGATATTGTTGATAGCGCACCAAAAGCTGTTAAGGAAGCTGTTTCTAAAGACGAAGCAGAAGGTATCAAAAAATCATTGGAAGAAGCAGGAGCAGAAGTTGAGCTTAAATAATAGCACCAACAGATGACCCCGATTCCGACGCCTCGGAACGGGGGTTTTAGGTCTTTCCCCACCGCTTGGTGGGGCTGGACCTAAACCATTTTATACACACCGTATATGAAGGGATATACGACCATTAATATTCACGATCAAAATTTTATCCATAGATGTTAACTCAACAGACTCAGAGAATAAATTTTGCATCCGCTAAGAACACACCGGAATATCCGGACTTCTTGGACATTCAGATCAAATCGTTTCAAGACTTTTTCCAGCTGGAAACGAAATCTGACGAAAGGGGCAATGAAGGATTGTACAACACCTTTATGGAAAACTTCCCGATAACTGATACCAGAAATCAGTTCGTATTGGAGTTTCTCGATTACTTTATAGATCCACCGCGATATTCCATTCAAGAATGTATCGAAAGGGGGCTTACGTATAGCGTTCCGCTTAAGGCTAGGTTGAAATTGTACTGTACCGATGAGGAGCACGAAGATTTCGAGACCATAGTACAGGACGTATATTTGGGAACCATCCCGTATATGACGCCTAGCGGTACCTTTGTAATCAACGGGGCCGAGCGTGTGGTGGTGTCACAGTTACACCGTTCACCAGGGGTGTTCTTCGGACAATCGTTCCACGCAAACGGAACAAAATTGTACTCCGCAAGGGTAATTCCGTTCAAAGGGTCATGGATCGAATTTGCTACCGATATCAATGGCGTAATGTACGCTTACATCGATAGAAAGAAAAAATTACCGGTTACTACCTTGTTCCGTGCCATTGGTTTTGAGCGCGATAAGGATATTTTGGAAATCTTTGACCTTTCCGAGGAAATAAAGGTATCCAATGCCGGACTTAAAAAAGTATTGGGCCGTAAGTTGGCCGCTCGTGTATTGAATACTTGGCATGAGGATTTTGTTGATGAAGATACCGGTGAGGTGGTATCCATCGAAAGAAACGAAATTGTATTGGATCGTGATACGGTTTTGGATAAGGAGCACATCGCAGAAATTATCGATGCCGATGTGAAGACCATTCTTTTGCACAAAGAGAACAATGCCCAAAGTGATTATGCCATTATCCATAACACTTTGCAAAAAGACCCTACGAATTCTGAGAAAGAGGCCGTAGAGCACATTTACCGTCAGCTTCGGAATGCCGAGCCGCCCGATGAGGAAACGGCCCGTGGTATTATCGATAAGCTTTTCTTCTCGGACCAACGGTACAACCTTGGTGAAGTAGGTCGGTATCGAATGAACAAAAAATTAGGGTTGGATATTGGAATGGACAAGCAGGTCTTGACCAAGGAAGATATCATTACCATCATCAAATACCTGATCGAACTGATCAATTCCAAAGCGGAAATCGATGATATCGATCACCTTTCCAATCGTCGTGTAAGAACCGTTGGAGAGCAGTTGTCATCCCAATTCGGTGTGGGACTTGCCCGTATGGCGAGAACCATTCGCGAGCGTATGAACGTGAGGGACAACGAGGTATTTACCCCGATTGACTTGATCAACGCGAAGACCTTGTCTTCCGTGATCAACTCCTTCTTTGGTACCAACCAGTTATCCCAGTTTATGGATCAAACGAATCCATTGGCCGAGATTACGCACAAAAGAAGATTATCGGCACTTGGGCCTGGCGGACTCTCACGGGAACGCGCAGGATTTGAGGTTCGTGACGTACACTATACCCACTATGGTAGATTGTGTCCCATTGAAACTCCCGAAGGTCCGAATATTGGTCTGATTTCCTCCCTTTCGGTTTTCGCCAAGGTGAATCCTATGGGCTTCTTGGAAACGCCTTATCGGGAAGTTTCCGATGGTAAGGTAAATACCAAGGAATTCCGCTATTTGAGTGCGGAAGAGGAAGAGGGAATGAAAATCGCCCAGGCGAACATTCCTTTGAAAGATAATGGAACTATCGATAGTGATAAGGTCATTGCACGTGAAGAAGGGGATTTCCCGGTAGTAGATCCGAAAGAGATCAACTATACCGATGTGGCACCGAACCAAATTGCTTCGATATCCGCATCCCTGATTCCGTTTTTGGAGCATGATGATGCGAACCGTGCACTGATGGGCTCGAACATGATGCGCCAGGCGGTACCATTGTTGAAGCCACAATCCCCGATCGTGGGAACGGGCTTGGAACGTCAGGTAGCTTCCGATTCCAGGGTATTGATCAATGCCGAAGGCGACGGTACCATAGAGTACGTCGATTCGCAGAAGATTACCATCAAGTACCATCGTACCGATGCGGAACGGATGGTAAGTTTTGATGAGGATTCCAAAACCTATCAGTTGGTCAAGTTCAGAAAGACCAACCAAGGAACCAGTATCAACCTAAAACCTATCGTGCAAAAAGGCGATAAGGTCAAAAAAGGTCAGGTGCTTTGTGAAGGATATGCCACCGAAAAAGGCGAATTGGCCTTGGGTAGAAACCTTACGGTTGCCTTCATGCCTTGGAAAGGATATAACTTTGAGGATGCCATCGTGATTTCCGAAAAAGTGGTACGGGAAGATATTTTCACCTCTATCCATGTAGACGAGTACTCCCTTGAAGTGAGGGATACTAAATTGGGAGCGGAAGAGTTGACGCATGATATCCCTAACGTATCCGAAGAAGCCACCAAGGATTTGGACGAACACGGTATGATCCGTATCGGTGCCGAAGTGAAACCTGGTGATATTCTGATCGGAAAAATTACACCAAAAGGAGAATCTGATCCTACTCCGGAAGAAAAACTATTACGCGCCATATTTGGTGATAAGGCCGGTGATGTGAAGGATGCCTCGTTAAAGGCACCACCATCGTTGAACGGGGTCGTCATCGATAAGAAGTTGTTCTCAAGATCTATTAAGGATAAGCGAAAGCGTTCCGAGGACAAAGACGCCATCAACCGTTTGGAGTTGGAGTACGAAGTGAAGTTCGAAGAACTGAAGGACGTACTGGTAGAAAAGTTGTTTGCATTGATCAATGGCAAAACTTCTCAAGGTGTATTGAACGATTTGGGAGAAGAAGTGCTTCCAAAAGGAAAGAAGTATACCATGAAGATGCTGAACTCAGTGGACGATTTTGCCCATTTGGTCGGCGGAAGTTGGACTACCGATAAAGACACCAATGCATCCGTAGCGGATCTATTGCACAACTATAAGATCAAGTTGAACGATCTTCAAGGAAACCTTCGAAGGGATAAATTCACCATATCGGTGGGAGACGAACTTCCTGCAGGTATCATGAAGTTGGCGAAGGTTTACATCGCTAAAAAACGAAAGTTGAAAGTAGGTGATAAAATGGCGGGCCGTCACGGGAACAAAGGTATCGTTTCCCGTATCGTACGTCAGGAAGACATGCCTTTCCTTGAGGACGGTACACCTGTAGACATTGTTTTGAACCCTCTTGGGGTACCATCACGTATGAATATCGGTCAGATTTATGAGACCGTATTGGGATGGGCCGGACTTAAATTGGGTAAAAAATATGCTACTCCAATTTTTGATGGAGCTACCTTGGAAGAGATCAATACCTATACCGATGAAGCGGGCATACCGCGATTTGGACATACCTATCTCTATGATGGTGGTACCGGTCAGCGTTTTGACCAACCGGCAACGGTAGGGGTCATCTACATGCTGAAACTAGGACATATGGTAGATGATAAAATGCACGCACGTTCCATAGGACCATACTCTTTGATCACGCAGCAACCGTTGGGTGGTAAAGCACAGTTCGGTGGTCAGCGATTTGGGGAAATGGAAGTTTGGGCCCTGGAAGCATATGGAGCCTCCGCTACCTTACGTGAGATATTGACGGTGAAGTCCGATGACGTGGTCGGAAGGGCAAAAACCTACGAATCGATCGTTAAGGGCGAAACAATGCCGGAACCTGGTTTACCAGAATCTTTCAATGTATTGATGCACGAACTCAAAGGTTTGGGCTTGGACATTCGATTGGAAGAATAGGAATTACACTGTATAATTTAGAGTACCATATAAAATGGCTAGAATAAACGATAATACACCACAAAAAAGGTTCAATAAAATTTCCATTGGCTTGGCCTCTCCAGAATCCATTTTGGCAGAGTCAAGAGGGGAAGTTTTAAAACCTGAGACGATAAATTATAGAACCCACAAACCAGAGCGTGACGGGTTGTTCTGCGAGCGTATCTTTGGTCCCGTAAAGGACTATGAGTGCGCCTGTGGAAAATACAAACGAATTCGTTACCGCGGAATTGTTTGTGACCGCTGTGGGGTAGAGGTTACGGAGAAAAAAGTACGTAGAGATCGCGTGGGTCACATCAACTTGGTAGTACCGGTAGCGCACATCTGGTATTTCCGTTCCTTACCGAACAAAATCGGGTACCTTTTGGGACTTCCGTCCAAGAAATTGGACATGATCATCTATTACGAAAGGTATGTCGTGATCCAACCAGGGGTGGCCCAGGGAGTCGACGGCGAGGAAATCAATAAAATGGATTTCCTTACCGAAGAGGAATATTTGAACATCTTGGAATCGATTCCAGCAGAGAACCAATATCTGGAAGATTCCGATCCCAACAAGTTTATCGCTAAAATGGGAGCGGAATGTTTGATCGACCTGTTGGCCAGAATCGATTTAAAGCAGTTGTCCTACGACCTTCGTCATAAAGCAAACACCGAAACTTCCAAACAAAGGAAGACCGAAGCCCTAAAAAGACTTCAGGTAGTGGAGGCGCTGCGCGAATCACAGGACAACAGGGAAAACAATCCCGAGTGGATGATCATGAAAGTGATCCCAGTTATTCCACCGGAATTGCGTCCTTTGGTTCCATTGGATGGTGGCCGTTTTGCAACCTCCGATTTGAACGACCTGTACAGAAGGGTCATCATACGGAACAATCGTTTGAAGCGATTGGTGGAGATCAAGGCGCCAGAAGTAATTCTTCGAAACGAAAAACGGATGCTTCAGGAAGCTGTGGATTCGTTGTTCGATAACACCAGAAAAGCTTCTGCAGTAAAAACGGAATCGAACCGACCCCTAAAATCGCTTTCGGATTCCCTAAAAGGAAAGCAAGGACGTTTTCGTCAAAACCTTTTGGGAAAACGTGTGGATTATTCGGCACGTTCGGTAATCGTCGTTGGTCCCGAAATGAGCTTGTACGAGTGTGGTCTTCCAAAAGATATGGCGGCCGAACTCTATAAGCCTTTCGTAATCAGAAAACTGATCGAACGCGGAATCGTGAAAACGGTAAAATCCGCAAAGAAAATTATAGACAAGAAAGAGCCCGTTGTTTGGGATATCCTTGAAAATGTGTTGAAGGGACATCCAGTGTTGTTGAACAGGGCCCCTACTTTGCACCGTTTGGGAATTCAGGCGTTTCAGCCAAAATTGATCGAAGGTAAGGCAATACGTTTGCACCCCTTGGTCTGTACGGCCTTTAACGCGGATTTTGATGGTGACCAAATGGCGGTACACCTTCCATTGGGGCCAGAGGCCATTTTGGAAGCACAACTGTTGATGTTAGCGTCCCACAACATACTGAACCCTGCGAACGGATCGCCGATTACGGTACCTTCCCAGGATATGGTTTTGGGGCTATACTATATGACCAAGGAACGAAAGTCTACCAAGGAAGTTCCTATTAAGGGAGAAGGACTTACCTTCTATTCCTTCGAAGAGGTAGTCATTGCCTTCAATGAGGGCATGCTCGATCTGAACGCAGGTATAAAAGTACGTGCAAAGGATTTCAACGAAGAAGGCGCATTGGTGAACCAGATCATTCCTACCACGGTAGGTAGGGTATTGTTCAACCAAGTAGTTCCGGAAGCCGCGGGATATGTAAACTCCGTACTGAACAAAAAAGCCTTAAGGGACATCATCGGCCGTATTTTAGCGGTTACCGATGTACCGACCACGGCCGCGTTCTTGGATAAGATCAAGACCATGGGATACGAGTTTGCCTTTAAAGGTGGCTTGTCCTTTAGTCTCGGCGATATTATCATTCCTCAGGAAAAGCACGATATGATCGACGATGCCAATGGCCAGGTCGATGGTATTATGGCGAACTATAACATGGGATTGATTACCAATAACGAACGCTATAACCAGGTTATCGATGTATGGACTTCAACGAACGTAATGTTGACCGATTTGGCCATGAAACGTATCCGTGAAGACCAGCAAGGGTTCAACTCCGTGTACATGATGCTTGATTCCGGTGCAAGGGGTTCCAAGGAACAGATCCGTCAGCTGACCGGTATGCGTGGATTGATGGCGAAACCAAAGAAATCGACCGCCGGTGGTGGGGAGATTATTGAAAACCCCATCCTTTCCAACTTTAAGGAAGGGTTATCGATCTTGGAATACTTTATATCAACGCACGGTGCGCGTAAAGGATTGGCGGATACCGCTTTGAAAACGGCCGATGCAGGATACCTTACCCGTCGTTTGGTCGATGTTTCCCAAGATGTTATTATTAACATCGAAGATTGCGAAACCCTAAGAGGTGTGGAAGTCGCTCCGTTGAAAAAGAACGAAGAAATCGTGGAGTCGCTCGGAGAGCGCATTTTAGGACGTGTCTCTTTAAATGATGTGTACAATCCCTTGAACGAGGAATTGTTGCTGAGCGCGGGACAGGAAATTATGGAGGCCGATGTAAAACGTGTGGAAGCTTCTCCTATCGAGAAAATTGAAGTACGTTCCGCTTTAACCTGTGAAGCACCAAAGGGAATATGTGCAAAATGCTACGGGCGAAACCTTTCTACCAATAAAATGGTACAGCGAGGGGAAGCTGTTGGTGTTGTTGCGGCACAATCGATCGGTGAACCGGGAACGCAGTTGACCTTGCGTACGTTCCACGTGGGCGGTATTGCAGGAAATATTTCCGAAGAAAACAAACTGGTAGCGAAATTTGCCGGGGTAGCGGAAATCGAAGATCTGCGAACCGTTAAAGGAGAAGATTCCGAAGGGAACGCCGCCGAAATCGTAATTTCAAGAACATCGGAAATTAAGATCGTAGATGCCAAAACGGGTATCACCTTAAGTACCAATAACATTCCTTACGGTTCTCAATTGTTTATTAAGAACGGAGCCAAAATAGATAAAGACACGACTATTTGTTCGTGGGATCCTTATAACGGGGTCATCGTATCCGAATTTCCGGGTAAGATCGCCTACGAGAATATCGAGCAAGGGGTCACGTACCAAGTGGAAATTGACGAACAGACAGGATTCCAAGAAAAAGTAATCTCGGAATCAAGGAACAAAAAACTCATCCCTACGCTTTTGATCAAAAATGCGAAGGACGAGGTATTGCGTTCCTATAACCTACCGGTAGGTTCCCATATCATGGTCGACGACGGTGATAAGATCAAGGAAGGTAAAACTTTGGTCAAGATACCACGTAAGTCTGCCAAAGCAGGGGATATTACGGGTGGTCTTCCAAGGGTGACCGAGCTATTTGAAGCGCGAAACCCTTCGAACCCTGCGGTAGTATCCGAAATTGATGGAGTTGTTTCTTTTGGTAAGATTAAACGTGGAAACCGTGAGATCATTATCGAATCGAAATTGGGCGAGGTCAAAAAATACCTGGTCAAATTGTCCAATCAAATTTTGGTACAAGAGAACGATTATGTAAGGGCCGGAATGCCATTATCGGACGGTTCGGTAACACCGGAGGATATTCTTTCGATAAAAGGACCTTCCGCGGTACAACAATACCTAGTTAACGAAGTACAGGAAGTATACCGTTTGCAAGGGGTGAAGATCAACGACAAGCATTTTGAGGTCGTTGTACGTCAGATGATGCGTAAAGTAAGGATCCAAGATCCGGGTGATACTATATTCTTAGAAAACCAATTGGTCCATAAAGATGATTTTATTAACGAAAATGATGGTATTTTCGGGAAGAAGGTCGTTATGGAAGCAGGGGAATCGGAAAATCTAAAGGCCGGTATGATCACTACCGTACGCGAATTGCGCGATGAAAATTCCATATTGAAGCGTGCCGATAAGGCACTTGTTACGGCAAGGGACGCGGTAGCCGCTACGGCAACGCCGATTTTGCAAGGAATTACAAGGGCCTCGTTACAAACGAAGTCTTTCATCTCCGCAGCATCGTTCCAGGAAACGACCAAGGTACTTAACGAAGCCGCCGTCAGCGGAAAAGTGGATAGCTTGGAAGGATTAAAGGAAAATGTTATCGTCGGACATCGAATTCCAGCAGGTACCGGAATGCGCGATTATGAGAACATCATCGTAGGTTCGAAAGAAGAGTACGATGAAATTATGGCCCGAAAGGAAGCCTTGAAATTTTAATGTAAATAGGAAATGGACCCCTGATCTTGTATCAGGGGTTTTTTTTTGAAAAATAGTTTGGAACCATGAGCGAGAAAGAACAAAAACAAAAGCAGATCAATATCGAGTTGGACGAAAAAACGGCCGAGGGCACCTATTCCAATTTGGCGATAATCAACCACTCCGTTTCAGAGTTTGTTGTCGATTTCATTAGCATGATGCCCGGTGCCCCCAAAGCGAAAGTAAAGAGTCGGATCGTACTCACGCCCCAACACGCCAAAAAGTTTTTGAAGGCCCTTAGCGATAATGTAAACCGTTTTGAGAAGGCGCACGGAACCATAAAAGATTATGAACAGCCTTCGATACCCTTAAATTTTGGTCCAACAGGCGAAGCTTGATCCGAAATCAATTGAACTCCGAGGTGAAATGAAGTTTTACGCTGGGGTATTTTTGTTGGGTCATTTGTAAGGAGAACTGGGAGTCCGCCAAGAACACGGTCTGGCCCTGCTTGTCCTGAGCCAGAAATTTCTGTTTTATTCTTTTGAATTCCTTGAATTCATCGTTTTTAGGATCTTCCGCTTCCACCCAACAGGCTTTAAATACCGGAAAATTCTCATAGGAACATTTGGCGCCGTACTCATGCTCCAATCGGTATTGTATTACCTCAAATTGCAGTGCACCAACGGTACCGATTACCTTTCTCCCGTTCAATTCCAAGGTAAACAACTGCGCGACCCCTTCGTCCATCAATTGATCGATGCCCTTATAGAGCTGTTTCGACTTCATTGGATCGGCATTGTTGATATACCTAAAGTGTTCCGGTGAAAAACTCGGGATTCCCTTGTAATTCAATTGTTCGCCTTCCGTTAAGGTGTCCCCGATCTTAAAATTACCGGTATCGTGTAGTCCAACGATATCACCGGGATACGAGATATCAACGATTTCCTTTTTTTCGGCAAAAAATGCGTTGGGGCTTGAAAACTTCAGTTTTTTCCCCTGACGAACATGTAAATAGGGCTTGTTGCGCTCAAAAGTACCCGATACAATTTTAACGAAGGCCAATCGGTCCCGATGCTTGGGATCCATATTGGCGTGGATTTTAAAAACAAAACCGGTAAGTGCGGTCTCATCCGAATGTACCATACGTTCTTCGGCCATTTTAGCTTTGGGTGTAGGAGCAATATCAATAAAACAGTCCAATAACTCCCGTACCCCAAAATTGTTTAGGGCAGAACCAAAAAATACAGGCTGTAGTGTTCCTTCCAAATACGCTTTTTGATTAAAGGGCGGGTACACCCCGTCCACTAATTCTAAGTCGTCCCTTAAAGTGGCCGCCGCATTTTCTCCGATTACATTTTCCAATTCACTGCTTTCCAACGAGTCGAACGCAATGGTTTCTTCTATATTTTTTTTGCTTTCCCCACTAAAAAGGTTAATGTTCTTTTCATAGATGTTATAAATGCCCTTAAAATCGTACCCCATACCTATGGGAAAGCTCAGCGGTGTTACCCGAAGGCCTAGCTTTTGTTCGACTTCGTCCAAAAGGTCAAAGGCATCTTTCCCTTCGCGATCGAGTTTATTGATAAACACGATAATGGGAATGTTTCGCATTCTACAGACCGAAACCAGCTTTTCCGTTTGTTCCTCCACACCTTTGGCAACATCGATGACCACGATTACGCTGTCTACCGCGGTAAGCGTACGGAAAGTGTCCTCCGCAAAATCTTTATGCCCAGGAGTGTCCAGAATATTGATTTTTTTATCGCGGTAAATGAACGCAAGAACCGAGGTGGCTACGGAAATACCGCGTTGTCGCTCAATTTCCATGAAGTCGCTGGTAGCCGTTTTTTTTATTTTATTGTTCTTTACGGCGCCTGCTTCCTGTATGGCCCCTCCAAAAAGCAGCAGTTTTTCGGTCAAGGTCGTTTTACCCGCATCGGGGTGGGAAATGATCCCGAACGTTCTTCTGCGCTGTATTTCTTCTTTGAAGGTCATAAAAAAAATTTGGGCAAAAATACGGGAAATATCCATTTTCAAGGAATACTGGAGCCCTTATTCTCGTAAACGTTTTCTTTTGTCGGGTATGGGAGCGGCTTTTTTTTTACCTGATCAGATTAGGTTTTTTTGGCTGTTCCCAAAGGTGTTTGGGATGTTATTATAAGGTGAAAACATCTTTTTGACTATCTTTTACGTACCTAAAAGAAGAAAAAATGCAGTTTAACGAATAATCAGGGTTTTGAAAGACATTTCATAATTTAGGCTTTCCAAACAATTTGAGGATCGAGTTTTTAACTTTATCTTGCAAATCAATTAACAAAAGTTGTCCCAACTTCTTATCCTATTGTAATGTAAGCTACAGGCCGTGGTGATTGGTAACCCGCCTGCTGAATGGCAGGTCTTAAATTGCTAACACTTATGGAAATTATTACATTATTCTCGCGTAAAAACAAGGTATACGCACTCAGTAGCCTTTGTTTGTTCGCGTTTACCTTTTCTGGTTTTTTGACTGCTCGGGCAAACGAGATTCCCTCGAACAGCGGTAACGATGCGATTCGTATCGCCGCTCTGGTCGACGATCCCGCTGATTTAGATGACGATGACGATGGTATCCTGGATAGGGTAGAGGACATCAATAGCGATGGGGATAACAATCCCGATACCAATCCCACGGATACCGACGGGGATGGTATTCCCAACTATGAGGATATTGATTCGGACGGCGATGGTATTCTAGACAATTATGAAGCACAGCGAACAAGCGCTTACGTTCCACCTTCTGGTATCGATGCGAATGGTAATGGGCTGGATGACGCTTATGAAGGGGACTTTGGTTTTGGTATCGTTCCCATAAACTCCGATCGTTCGGTTCGACCCGATTATGTTGATGTTGATTCCGATATTGACGGTATACGGGACAATATTGAGGCGCAGCCATTTTTAACATATGTAGCGCCTTCTGGTATAGATGCCAATCAAAACGGTTTGGACGATGCCTATGAAGGAGCATTTGGTTTTGGAATCATACCGATTAATAGCGATGACGATGAGTATCCCGATTATCGCGATTTTGACGCGGATAATGATGGTATAAAGGACAAGGTAGAGGCGCAGACCTCCGAAGGCTATGTACCGCCAAGGGGCGACCGGGACGGAAATGGCATTGATGATGCCTATGAAGATGGATTGCTTCCTTTTGATACCGATGGGGATAACATTCCCGATCAATTGGATATCGATACGGACAACGACGGTATCTTGGATATTGTGGAAGCGCAGACAACGGAAGGTTTTCTTCCCCCTTCCGGTCAGGATGCCGATGAAAATGGCCTTGACGATGTATATACTTCTTCGGGCCTCGATCCCATCAATTCAGATGGTGATACCAAGCCCGATTTTAGGGATATCGATTCTGATAATGATGGTATTCCGGACAATATAGAAGGGCAGCCCACGGCAGGATATGTGCCACCGACCGGAAACGATACGGATGCCGATGGCTTGGACGATGCATATGAAGGAACTGGAAATAATGGTGTTGACCCCATTGATTTTGACGGTGATGATGCCCCTGATTATCGGGATTTGGACAGCGACAACGATACGGTCCCGGACAACAACGAGGGGAACGATTTCAACTTTGACGGCATCCCGGACCAGACCTTCACCGGTGTGGATACGGACGGCGACGGTCTTGACGACGGTTACGAGGGATCCGACGTGAACGACGGATTCGACGTGAACGACGAGATCGACGACCCTGCCAATGACCTACCGGATACCGATGGTACGGAGGACGTGAACTATCGCGACCTGGACGATGACGGCGACGGCATCGATACGCCGGACGAGGACGCCGACGGCGATGGCGACCCTACCAATGACGATACCGATGGTGACGGTACCCCCGACTATCTCGATCCTACCGATGGTGTGGATACCGATGGCGATGGCGTACCGGACAGCACCGATCTTGATGACGATAACGACGGCATCCTCGATACCGAGGAAGACCCCAACCTTGACGGTGACAACGATCCGCTGACGGATCCCCTTGACACCGATGGTGACGGTATCCCGAACCATTTGGATATCGATGCTGACAACGACGGTATTCCCGACAATGTGGAGGGGCAGACCACCGAAGGGTACATTGCTCCCAACGATGACGATGCGGAGACCTATGCGGCGAACGACGGGCTGAACTCTGCCTATCTGCCCGACGGTATCGTACCGAACGACCACGATGGCGACGGGACACCGGACTATATCGATCTGGACAGCGACAACGATACGGTCCCGGACAACAACGAGGGGAACGATTTCAACTTTGACGGCATCCCGGACCAGACCTTCACCGGTGTGGATACGGACGGCGACGGTCTTGACGACGGTTACGAGGGATCCGACGTGAACGACGGATTCGACGTGAACGACGAGATCGACGACCCTGCCAATGACCTACCGGATACCGATGGTACGGAGGACGTGAACTATCGCGACCTGGACGATGACGGCGACGGCATCGATACGCCGGACGAGGACGCCGACGGCGATGGCGACCCTACCAATGACGATACCGATGGCGACGGTACCCCCGACTATCTCGATCCTACCGATGGTGTGGATACCGATGGCGATGGCGTACCGGACAGCACCGATCTTGATGACGATAACGACGGCATCCTCGATACCGAGGAAGACCCCAACCTTGACGGTGACAACGATCCGCTGACGGATCCCCTTGATACCGATGGTGACGGCATCCCGAACCATTTGGATATCGATGCGGACAACGATGGTATTCCCGACAATGTGGAGGGGCAGACCACCGAAGGGTACATTGCGCCCAACGATGACGATGCGGAGACCTATGCGGCGAACGACGGGCTGAACACTGCCTATCTGCCCGACGGTATCGTACCGAACGACCACGATGGCGACGGGACACCGGACTATATCGATCTGGACAGCGACAACGATACGGTCCCGGACAACAATGAGGGGAACGATTTCAACTTTGACGGCATCCCGGACCAGACCTTTACAGGTGTGGATACGGACGGCGACGGTCTTGACGACGGTTATGAAGGATCTGACGTGAACGACGGATTCGACGTGAACGACGAGATCGACGACCCTGCGAACGACCTGCCGGATACCGATGGTACGGAGGACGTGAACTATCGCGACCTGGACGATGACGGCGACGGCATCGACACTCCGGGCGAGGACGCCGACGGCGATGGCGACCCTACCAATGACGATACCGATGGCGACGGTACCCCCGACTATCTCGATCCTACCGATGGTGTGGATACCGATGGCGATGGCGTACCGGACAGCACCGATCTTGATGACGATAACGACGGCATCCTCGATACCGAGGAAGACCCCAACCTTGACGGTGACAACGATCCGCTGACGGATCCCCTTGACACCGATAACGACGGTATCCCGAACCATTTGGATATCGATGCTGACAACGACGGTATTCCCGACAATGTGGAGGGGCAGACCACCGAAGGGTACATTGCGCCCAACGATGACGATGCGGAGACCTATGCGGCGAACGACGGGCTGAACACTGCCTATCTACCCGACGGTATCGTACCGAACGACCACGATGGCGACGGAACACCGGACTATATCGATTTGGACAGCGACAACGATACGGTCCCCGATAACAACGAGGGGAACGATTTCAACTTCGACGGCATCCCGGACCAGACCTTCACCGGTGTGGATACGGACGGCGACGGTCTTGACGATGGTTACGAGGGGTCGGACGTGAACGACGGTTTCGACGTGAACGACGAGATCGACGACCCTGCCAATGACCTACCGGATACCGATGGCACGGAGGACGTGAACTATCGCGACCTGGACGATGACGGCGACGGCATCGACACTCCGGACGAGGACGCCGACGGCGATGGCGACCCTACCAATGACGATACCGATGGCGACGGTACCCCCGACTATCTTGATCCCACAGATTTCGGACCGGATACGGATGGTGATGGTGTTCCCGATGTTGTTGATCTTGATGACGATAACGACGGCATCCTCGATACCGAGGAAGACCCCAACCTTGACGGTGACAACGACCCGCTTACAGATCCCCTTGATACCGATGGCGACGGCATCCCGAACCATTTGGATATCGATGCGGACAACGACGGTATTCCCGACAATGTAGAGGCACAGACTACTGACGGATATATTGCACCGAATAATGATGATGCACCGACCTATGCGGCGAACGACGGGCTGAACTCTGCCTACCTGCCCGACGGTATCGTACCGAACGACCACGATGGCGACGGAACGCCGGACTATATCGATTTGGACAGTGACAACGATACGGTCCCCGATAACAACGAGGGGAACGATTTCAACTTCGACGGTATCCCGGACCAGACCTTTACCGGTGTGGATACGGACGGCGACGGTCTTGACGATGGTTACGAGGGGTCCGACGTGAACGACGGTTTCGACGTGAACGACGAGATCGACGACCCTGCCAATGACCTACCGGATACCGATGGTACGGAGGACGTGAACTATCGCGACCTGGACGATGACGGCGACGGCATCGACACTCCGGACGAGGACGCCAACGGCGATGGTGATCCTACCAATGACGATACCAACGGTGATGGAACACCGGATTATTTGGATCCGAAACAGGATGGGGAAATTATTGTAATGCAGATCGTAACCCCTAATGGCGACGGTAGAAACGATTTCTTGTGGATCGAAAATGTAGATTTGGCATTGAACAACACGCTAAAGATTTTCAACCGATGGGGTGTTTTGGTATACGACGGAAAAGATTATAACAACCAGAACAACGTTTTTGACGGACGTTCAAAAGGAAGATCTACAGTGAGCGCGACCGACTACCTACCGGCGGGAGTTTATTTTTATATCTTTGAGTACAATCTTGAAGGACAATCAAAAACTACAGAGAACGATTATTTATATATAAGTAAATAAATGCTTTAGCCTATATGAAACTAAAAAAGCGCTTTTTAGCACCCCTACTGTTAGTGCTGCTCTTCTGGGAAACATCAAGTGCGCAACAAGATGCCCAGTACACGCAATACATGTTCAACACCATGAGCGTGAATCCGGCTTATGCCGGTTCGCGTGGCCAATTTAGTGCCGCTGCGCTATATCGTGCACAATGGGTCGGTTTGGAAGGCGCTCCCACCACGCAAACACTCAATTTACATTCTCCGATCCGGAATAGTAAGGTGGGTTACGGACTGTCCATAGTTAACGACGAAATAGGAGAGGGTGCCGTTCAGGAGACCTATTTGGATGCGGTCATATCGTACACCATAGATGTTTCCCTGGATGGGAAACTTTCTTTCGGGCTTAAAGCGGGCGGACATCTCTTTAATTTGGATGTAGAAAACTTGAGACAACGGGAAGATCCGGTACTTCGGGAAAACCTGAATACCGATAATATTGATAACCGCTTTTCCCCAAATGTAGGTTTAGGGGTCTACTACCATACCAATAAATTCTATGCGGGGCTTTCCGCACCGAACTTGTTGGAAACGGAGCATTTTGATAGCTCAGGGGGCGATGCCAACAACATCGAGTTTCTATCGCAGGAACGTATCAATTTTTATTTGATCACCGGATATGTATTTGATCTGAACAGCAACTTCAAGTTCAAACCGGCGCTTTTGACCAAGGTGGTCAGCGGTGCACCGTTGCAAGTGGATGTCTCGGCAAATTTTCTATACAACGATAAGTTTTCGTTCGGGGCCGCATACCGATGGGATGCCGCTTTGAGCGCTTTGGCAGGTTTTCAGGTATCCGATCAGTTTATGGTCGGTCTGGCTTACGACAAGGAAACGACCGAATTGGGCGGTACCCGTTTCAATGACGGTTCGTTCGAAGTTTTTCTAAGGTTCGAGCTGGTTAAATCATTTCAGAAATTGGTGTCACCTCGTTTCTTCTAAATCAACGTACAAATGGCAAAAAAGGTTCAGTATTTATTTGGGATGTTGTGTTGTGTTTTTCTTTTGAACGTTTCTGCACAAGAAACCGTGGAAAAGGAGAACCGTTTGGTTACCAAAGCGAACGAACGGTACGACGAGTATTCTTTTCGACCGGCGATCGATATCTATAAACGTGTTTTGGACAAAGGGTATGTCTCCTCCGATTTGTTGAAAAAACTGGGGAACTCTTACTATTTTAATGCAGACTACGCCGAAGCGGCGGAAACCTATCAAAAATTGGTGAAAAACTATCCATCGGAAGTAGGACCGGAGGAATATTTTAGATATGCACAGACCTTAAAGACCCTTAGTGACTACGATGGGGCCAAGGCAGCAATGGCCGAGTTTGCAACGTTGACCACGGACGATAACAGGGCCAAGCTCTACACTGCCGAAAGTAGCTTTTTGGAGGATATCAAAAACAATTCCGGGCGTTATCGATTGGAGGCGTTTAAATACAATTCACCCTATTCCGATTTTGCTCCCTCCTTCTACAAGGAAGGGCTTATTTTTTCCTCCGATAGGGATACGGGAAATTTGGCGAGATACCGACACACGTGGAATTCCAAAGACTTTTTGGACCTGTACAAAGTAGATGCCGATAGCCTCTCGATGAGTACGGTGTCCAAATTGGGTGAAGGGGTCAATACGCGTTTGCACGAATCTACCTCCGTTACTACCAAGGACGGAAATACGCTCTATTTTACTAGAAATAACTTTAAAGAAGGAAAATATATAAAGGACGAAGAGGGTGTTATTCGGTTAAAGGTCTTCAGGGCTACGATGACGGATGAGGGCGCTTGGGGAAATTTGGAGGAGCTGCCGTTCAACAGCGATGCATACTCCGTTGCACATCCCGCACTTAGTCCAGATGAAAAAACGCTTTACTTCGTATCCGATATGACGGGATCGTTGGGTGCCTCTGATATTTTTATGACCGAAGTTAAGGAGGACGGTACCTTTGGGACGCCTGTAAATCTCGGGAATACCATCAATACCGAAGCGCGGGAAACCTTTCCGTTCGTAACCGGTGAAAACGTATTGTACTTTTCTTCGGACGGTCATCCTGGATTAGGCGGTTTGGATGTTTTCGCTACTAAAATTAAGGAGGGCAAATTTGAAGAGGCCATCTTGAATGTTGGCGAACCGGTAAATAGCAAGATGGACGACTTCACGTTCATTATTGACGCCGAGAGTAGAAAAGGCTATTTCGCCTCGAATCGGGCCGATGGTCAAGGTGCAGATGACATTTATGCATTTTTGGAAACGGAACGTTTGAATCTGGAATGCGTTCAAGAAATTACGGGTACCGTTCGGGATAAGGTATCGAACGAGGTTTTGGTAGGGGCCACGGTTAAGGTCATCGATGAAAATAATGATGAAATTATGTCGACCATCACGGATGCTGATGGAAATTATACGTTGTCCATCGATTGTAACCAAGGAAATTTTGTAAGGGCTACCGTTCAAGGTTATGTTCCCTCTGAGGAGTATTTGGGCAAATCGGATGGGAAGGCCAAGATTATTGATTTCTATTTGGAAAAGGATACGATTACCGCTGGTTTTGGTGATGACTTGGCAAAATTATTGCAGCTCAGCACGATATACTTTGATTTTGATAAGTATAACATTCGAAAAGATTCCGAAGTGGAAGTAGAGAAGGTGATTGCCGCAATGGAAAAATATCCAAGTCTTAAGATAAAAGTGAACGCGCATACCGATAGTAGGGGTAAGGATTCCTATAACCTGCTCCTCTCCCAAAAAAGAGCAGAAGCTACCGTAAACTATATGATAGCGAAGGGTATTGCTAAAGACCGCTTGGTAAGCGAAGGCTTTGGAGAAACAAAATTGGTAAACGAATGTACCAATGGTGCCAAATGTTCGGCCGCCGAACACGAATTGAACAGAAGATCGGAATTCATCATAGAGGAATAGGTTTTCTTTAAAGTTTTTTTCAGTCTGCTTTTGGCACAGTTGTCGAGCATGCTATAGGGCTACCTTAGTAGCCAAATAATGGCATCAGTGGAGCTCCTTTTGGAACTTGCGCATTGGGGTTCCATCCAAAAGTTTTTATGTAAACATGACATTTTATTTCAATGCGACTGGTGTACATGCTTGCCATATTATCCCGCAGCTAACGGTTCTTGATGTCGAACTTAAATAACGTTGAGGGTCCGTGTGCAATGACGTTGGCGTTTGTAAGTTTAAATCGCTGTAAAGAATAGTTAGGGATTTGGAATCCTTGATCCGTATTTTCAGTGATTCCTTTCGCTGGTTATAAAAACGTATCCTTTATTACCATTTTTCCAAGGCGGTACTTTCTTAGGGAACATGTCGTGAAAACTGCAGTAATTTTTCCCTGGTTGCTAGTACCGTGCACAGCGATCAACTATCGTAACTTTCCGGGAGTTATACCACTTTTCCTATAAAATGGTAATAGGTCAAATCGATATGGTAACGATAATGGACGAGATTCTGTTTTTCAAAACTACTTCCTAATCATACTGCTTCCGCAACACTTGCTGTAATGTATTATGATCTTGGTTTTTTATCTTCCAAGCGTGGCTATACTTGTTCAAAGGTCTTATTTTTGCAATGCTAGATAAGAGATGGTTTGAAATTAAAAAAAATTGCAGTTTGAAAGAAGAGCAGGTTATATTGGTAAATGAAAAGGACGAGGAGATTGGAACAATGGCGAAGATGGAGGCCCATGAAAAAGCGGTTTTACATCGGGCATTTTCAGTATTTATAATGAATGACAAAGGGGAGACCATGCTGCAACAAAGGGCAGGGCACAAGTACCATTCGCCATTGCTTTGGACCAATACCTGTTGTAGTCATCAACGGGTCGGGGAAAGCAATATTGCGGCCGGTAAAAGAAGGCTCGAGGAAGAAATGGGCTTTGTGACCGATCTTAAAGAGCTTTTTTCATTTACCTACAAGGCACCTTTTGATAATGGGCTTACGGAACATGAATTAGATCATGTGATGATCGGGAGCTATAACGATGCCCCAAAAATCAACTTGGACGAGGTGGCCGACTGGAAGTGGATGACACCACAGGCCGTGAAAACGGATATAGAATCGAATCCTGATTCCTATACGGCATGGTTCAAGATCATATTTGAGAAATTTTATACACATATTGCACAAAACCCCGCGTCCAATGAAGGTTAAGGTAAGTAGGAGAGCACATTTTAATGCGGCCCATCGGTTGTATCGACCCGATTGGAGTTTTGAAAAGAACGACGCGGTTTTCGGAAAATGCAACAACCCTAAATTTCATGGGCACAATTATGAGCTTGTGGTTAGTGCCACCGGCGAAATCGACCCGGAAACCGGTTTTGTTATCGATGTGAAAGTGCTGAAAGACCTGATCAAAAGTGAAGTGGAGAATGCATTCGACCATAAAAACTTGAACGAGGAGGTACCTGAATTTGCAAAACTCAACCCCACGGCCGAAAACATTGCCGTGGTCATCTGGAACAAACTCCGACCGCACATTGCTGCGGATAAGGAATTGGAAGTGGTGCTGTACGAAACGCCCAGGAACTTCGTTACCTATTGCGGATAATTATGGGACTAAAAGTAGGAAGTAAAATACCGGAGTTTTCATTAAAAGACCAGCATGGGGATATTTTCAACTCCAAGGACTGGATAGGAAAGCAGCCTTTGGTCATTTATTTTTATCCAAAGGACAATACCCCGGCATGTACTAAAGAAGCATGTGAATTTCGGGACCGTTATGAAGATTTTACCGATTTGGGGGCTGCGGTAATCGGAATCAGTTCCGATTCCGAAAAAACACACCAAAAGTTTGCCAGTCGGCACGACCTCCCATTTTTGTTGCTGTCCGATCCCGATAAGAAGGTACGTCGTCTTTTCCGTGTAGAAAATAGTTTACTGTTCGTTCCTGGAAGGGAAACCTACGTAATCGATACGAATGGAGAAGTGCTTATGGTGTTCAATAATATCGGTGCCAATGGTCACATTCGAAATGCCTTAAAAACCTTAAAATCACTACCCAAATGAGTACGTATCCGTTAAAATTTCACCCAATATTAAAAGAACGCCTTTGGGGCGGTACCAAACTTAAGGAAGTTTTGGGAAAGCCCGGTAAGAGCGATATTACCGGCGAAAGTTGGGAGCTTTCGGCAGTGGATGGCGACGTATCCGTTGTTGCTAACGGGGAACTTTCCGGAACTTCCTTACAGGAACTTATCGATACCCACGCGGATAAACTTCTGGGAAAAAGCGTCATCGAACGTTTTGGGGACGATTTTCCCATTTTGATCAAGTTTATCGATGCAAAGCAAGATCTGTCCATTCAGTTGCATCCGGATGACGCCCTGGCGAAAGAGCGGCACAACTCCTTTGGGAAAACCGAAATGTGGTACATTATGGATGCGGACGATGATGCCAATCTGATCGTGGGTTTTAACAGGGACGTTACAAAGGAAACCTATAGTGAAAGCCTAAAGAACGATACCCTTTTGGAGTTGTTGAATTATGAAAAGGTGAAAGAAGGAGATACCTTTTTCATCAATACGGGGAAAATTCACGCCATCGGAGCCGGGGTCTTACTGGCCGAAATACAACAGACATCGGACATCACCTACCGTGTGTTCGACTTTAACCGGAAGGATAAAGACGGAAATTTGAGGGAGCTGCACACCGAGCAGGCCTTGGATGCCATCGATTATAAACGAAAGGACGATTTTAAGGTACAATACGAAACACAAAAAGATCAGGTAAACGATATGGTGACCTGTCCTTATTTTACCACCAACTACTTGGAGTTGACCTCCAATTTGGATATTCCCGTCGAAGCTAGGGATAGTTTTACCATTTTTATGTGTGTAAGTGGTGGGGCCATCATCGAAAACGAGTTTGGCAGCGTTCCTATTCAAAAAGGTGAAACGGTATTGGTGGCCGCGGCTTCAACAAGAATCAGCATAAAAACCGAATCCGCTAAATTATTGGAGGTAACCATTTAAACACAAAGCTACGTTTGGAAAAGAACATTTATTAAAATGTATTTCTTGATCCAAAGCGAATAGAAAAACAGTAATTTTATCAAAAAATAAGTAATGGCAAGTATTAGAGATTTAAAGAAAGATGTCAATAATGTTTTGGGAGACCTTATCGAGGCCGTCTACATTGTAGAAGCCGCTAACGGAAAGCAGGATTCCAAAGAAGGTTCAAAAATTATAGATAGTGCAATAGCGACTTTCGACGAGTTGATCGTAAAGATCAACGACCGTTCCGTAGACAACAGAAAAAAACACTTGAACGATGTTCGTGAGACCTTGGAGACAAAGGCCAAGGGACTTGTAGCGGAGATCAACAAGTTGGGATAAGTACGTTACCCGCTATTAAAAATAAAAAGCCCTCGATTTTCGAGGGCTTTTTGTTTTTAACGGGTCACGGGTCTTAGTTAAAAGGATGCACTTTCCTGCAAGTACCCGGGGTTATAAACCTTCAATAATTCCGCAGTCGCACTTGGCAGTCGGCAATTTTTATAGATTGCAAAATAGCTTACCGCTACTTTTGCGGAATGTTGAAAAAGAATTTCATTCTTTTCCCATAAACCTATGCATTTTAAATGCATGATGGTCTAGCTTTTGCTAATCGCTATTGTTCTTTTTTAGGATAGCGGCCAATGCCCTTCCGTATTTTGAATCGGCTATCTCGGGAGGGAGCACACTCAAGATCGAGTCCAGGTATTTTGGATTTGCATCGGGTACTCCATGTACCGCAATGTATGGGGCAATGTGCGACTCCTTGTTGTTCAGGGCATAGGTGAGTGCGAAGGCATAGCTTCTTTTATCGTTTTTATCGCCCAGTTGTTGTAGCGAATCGAGCTCGGCGGTACTCAAATTGAGCTCCTTGTTCAATGCCTGTTGCATGATCTCAAGTTGTTTGCGATTAAAACGCGACATCATTTTCTGATACTCCTCAAGTTTCTCATGTGTTTCGGAACCTTTTATGTCGGCATTTTTGTCAAAAGTATTCCAAACGGTGTTGATGGTAATCGTTCCGGGCTCTCCAAAAAATGTAATCCGGTCGTTAATAGCGTTGTTATCTTTTTTGTTCAGATAGAGGTAAAAAATTTCGGGGCTTTCCAGCTCGGCCGATAGGGAAAAATGACCGTCCCCGTCGATTTGTATGGAGTCTACCACCGCTAAGGTACTGTCGGGAATGTGTTGGAGGTAAAGAACGCCTTTTTTTAGGCCTTTTACCTGTCCGGTAACTGTCATCGTGTTTTCGGTAATCCCGTCTCCACAGGAGAGCAACAGGGCTAAAAGTACAAAAGCGATACTGGTATGTTTCATGGCTTCATTTTTGGTGGGGCAAAGATGCGGATTTTTTTCATGTTGCGCCAAGAATGTTATGCCATTTTAATGCTGAAATAGCAGGTATGGAAATGGAATTGTTTGTTAGTCGTTCAAGCTAAAAAGCCTGTCCTCAGCTTGACCGGAGATTTAAGCATAGCCTTGGCTACGATACTATTTCAACCTTAAAATGGTATTATGGCAATGGAGTAGTTTAAACTTTTGTTTGGAGCCGAAAATGTAGGCTGTTGACCACTGCACAGGGTGCAGAAAGGCAGCCCTATGGACTTTTTAACATTAGTTGAGGCCTGAGGCAACTTCCATAAGGTAAGCGCATAGGAGCGCACCTCCCGTACCTACTACATATCCTAGAACGGCCAACAACACCCCGACGGAGGTCAGGGAAGGATGAAATTCCGCCGCTACTACCGGTGCTGAAGCTGCACCGCCCACATTCGCCTGGCTACCTACGGCCAAAAAGAAATACGGTGCCTTGATGAGTTTGGCGACGAGGATAAGCAGTCCGGCATGTATGGAGATCCAAATAAACCCGACGGCGATCAATCCGGGATTTTCCAATACCTTGCCCAAATCCATTTTCATGCCTATGGTAGCGACCAGGATATAGATGAACATGCCCCCGATTTTACTGGCACCCGCTCCCTCGTAGTTTTTGGCTTTAGTGAAGGATAACGCGATACCGATTCCCGTAGCCAAAACGACCATCCAAAAAAATGCGGATCCCAAAAAAGAGAGAAAACTTTTTTTATCGCTTACACTGGTAAAAGTTTCTTTTAAAAGGGCACTGAGGTAGTCGCCAAAAAAGTGCGCGATACCGACTGCCGTAAAGGCAAAGAACAGCATCATCATATAATCTTTTAGCGTGGGGACCCTGGTAATTCGTTCGGAAAACGCTGTCACCTTTATTTTTAGCCTTTCAATAGCTGACGTATCGGATTGCAGCCAGGCATCGATACGTTGGCTCTTTCCCGCACCTAATAGGATAATGGCCATCCAAACGTTCGCGACCACGATATCGATGAGTACCATACCGCCATATTTTTCGGGATTGTATTGAAAAATCTCCAGCATGGCCGCTTGGTTCGCACCACCCCCGATCCAACTCCCGGCAATAGTGGATAGCCCTCTCCAGGTGGCATCAAAATCGTTTCCGCCTACGGTTTCCGGTGAAAAAACAGAAACAATGAGAATGGCGATCGGGCCACCGATAATAATACCCGCAGATCCCGTAAGGAACATGATCAGGGCCTTGGATCCCAAATTGGAGATCGCTTTGAGGTCTATGCTCAATGTCATTAATACCAGCGCGGCGGGCAATAAGTACCTGCTTGCCACAAAATAGAGGTTGGAACTGTCGTCGGAGATAACTCCCGAACT
This sequence comes from uncultured Flavobacteriaceae bacterium, assembly GCA_947500445.1. Lineage (GTDB taxonomy): Bacteria > Bacteroidota > Bacteroidia > Flavobacteriales > Flavobacteriaceae > Pelagihabitans. Next base: position 59,230 of record CANMSB010000027.1, read on the forward strand.
GGATAGTATTGCGGGAAGTAGGTAGCACATGAGCACTGCGGGAACAATACCGTAAAATTTGCCCCAAAAACCGGTTTTAATGGAACTCGTATAAAAAATAAATCCTAGGCAGAGTGCTAACAGACCAAAGACCACGGTGTCGTTCGTAATGAGTGGTGTGGTAATGGTTTCCTGCATATAGCGTATGGTTAGGGATATTTCAAATATAGTTAAATAAACAAGTTTTTCTTGATAAAATGCGCGACCCCATCCTCAGTGTTGGCCAAGGTAACGTGGTCCGCTACCGCCTTTACCTCCGGTCGCGCATTCTCCACGGCAACACCACAACCCACCTTTTGAAGCATTTCCAGGTCGTTGTAGTTGTCCCCAAAAGCGATAACATCAGAAAACGAATCTTCCTCGGCAAGTAGGGTGCCGATGGCGGAAAGTTTGGAAATGGATTTCGGGGCGATTTCGATCAGGGTGTCGTTCGAACGGTATAAATGTACGGCGGTACCCACTGTTTTTTGGAGTTCCGGGAAAATACCGTCCGTACCTTCCTTGGTACCCATGAGCATGATTTTATGCGCGCCGATATCCCTTTTTTCAAAATCGTTCAAAACGGCACGGGTTCCTTGAAATACCGGAGCCGATTTGGTATACTTGATTTCTTTTTGCACCCGCTCCGAATCGCCGGGTACATACCATTCGTCCTTATAATAAAGGCCAAGGGCGATTTCGAATGTTTTTGCTAGGTCGTTAATGCTATTGACAAGGTGCATGGGTATCAAAGTAGAGGAAAGCGTTTTGCCCTCGTGCAAAATGTATGCCCCGTTATAGCAGATAATGGGTTCGTTTAGAATACCCAGGTCACGTTGAATATAATACATGGCCTTCGGCATTCTCGCAGAAACCAATACCACCTTCATCCTGTCCTTAATACGGCGGATTTCTGCAATTGCAGTTGCGGAAACGTCACTTTTTGTGGCAAGTAGGGTGCCATCCAAATCGGAACAAAGCATTTTATAGTTCACTATCGTCGTTTTTTAAATACTGCCGTTTTAACCTTAAAATGGTACAATCTTCTTCCATATCGTCATCAAAACGGAAGAACGTTGATTCGATCAAATGTTGAGCCAGTAGGTGAATTTTAAATTTAGCGACCTGAACCTGGGTGCAAATTGGTTTACAAAATAGTTGTCGTTGTAAACGATGAAAAGGTCCGATAGCGGTGCAAATCGCCATTGCAATCTGGAATTGATGCCCAAGTTATCCTGTTGGTTGCTATATTGGAACAGGGTGGTCCAAAAAACCGATTTGCTGAAGGTCAACGCGACCCTGGGACTAATCAGCCAAAAATCTGCGCTTGGGTAGGGGGCGGGCAAGCTGATCTGATCATAGTTTACCTGTAACGAAATGAGGGCCTTGGGCTGTATCCGAAGTGTCATTTCCGCTTCAACCGAAAAAAGATTTCCATTAAAAAAACGGCCCACCGTGGTTCCTCCGTTATATGAAAATACTTGTGCGGGATTGGATTCGTAAAAGAAACCCAAGCTATTGTAATGATACCCTTGAAGATTGGGAAGGGGCACACCGTCCGCATCGCCTGCAGGAACAAAATTATCGTCTTCAGCGGTCAAAAAGGTAAAGTCATTGGTAAACCCTAAGCTCAATTCCGACTGGTCGCTGAATTCCATTCCGGCAAAGGCGTTTATCGCATGATCCGTTTTTTGATAATCGAGCTCGGGCCGCCAGGTAACAATCGGTAACAACTCGAAGCTGTAGTTGTTTATTTTTTCGTTTTTTGGCCAAAAAACGGCCTCTGCCGAGGTGGCTACCTTCATAATATCGGTCCGTCGTATAAAACCGAGGTCCGATCGAAAGTCGTTATCGATATGGACCCAGTCCGTAAAAAAGTTGAACGACCGGGAGTTTCTGGCCATAAAGGCGCCCAAGGACAAATTTCCTTCGTCATCATCGGGCTGAAACGATTTGTGGCCATAAAATTTCCCCAGCCATTTGTTATCGGCCGAAGCCAAGTTGTAGTCGACCCCTACAACGCGATTGTATTCGTCCTCCCTTTCCAGAAAATCATAATCTTCAAAAGACTGTTTGTTGATAAAGAACATACCAAAATTGGATCGCGCAAAAACCTTCTTTTGTAGGGCCAACATGGTATTGTTGTTCGAGGCTATGGCATTGTCCACATCTTCATCGGTCTGTATGCTCAAAAAACCGAGCCGCCAATCCTCGTTCAGTTTTCCGCTCAAACGAATTCCGCCCAAAATCCTGTTTTCAATGTTGTTTCCGGCACTGTCCCTGGCGATTCCGATACGGCGCGAAAAAAATGGATTGGCATCCCTACCGCCCCCAAAGCTTCCAAAAAGGTCGCTGTTGTCCACAAAAAATTGGCGTCGTTCCGGCAAACCGATTTCAAATCGGGTAAGATTGGTAACAATGGCATCGACCTCCACATTGGAAAAATCGGGATTGATGGTCACATCCAAGTTCATGCCATTGCCAATGGCCACCTTCGCGTCACCTCCGACCTTCACATTGTTGAACCCTTTGTCGGTAGACAGGTCCCTTTCGGTAATCGCATTGATATATGGGATAAGGGCGAGTGGTGTTCTGGATCGGCCCAAGGGCTTTTCAAAAATCATATCGCCCATAAAGGCGAGATTGAATATCAACTGGTTCTGCGGCACTTTGTACCATACGCTACGCTCATTGTTCTGTTGGTCGAAGCGATAGCTTTGAAAACGCCAATTGGTTTCCCCTTCCTTGAATTTAAATGAGGTAAGCGGTATGGCAAGTTCGGCAGTGTAATAGTTGTCGTGCAATTTGGTCTCCCCCTTCCATTTTACGTCCCACGAGGTGGTGAAGCCCCGAAGGTTTTGCCCGCCACCGGAAATTAAGGCTTCCCTGCGCACGCCATACGGATTTACTCCAAAAAGAAACGCGTTCGTGCCATCATTGAAGGTATCGAAAAGAAGGCTGATGTTATCGCTGCTACCGGCTCGAAAATCGCGCTGTAGCGAGGAAATTACCCAATCGTTGCCCGTGGAACGTACGGTAATGCCGATATATAGGGTGGTTTCGCTATATACCATTTTTATTTCTGTAGGCTGTTCGGCCAAAATGGAATCGGTGGGGAAGTATTGTTGAAAATCGGAAGCGCTTTCGGCCTTATCCCAAATCGGTTCGTCCAAAACACCATCGATGTTGAAGCTGTCGCCGGTATGGGTAACCCTAAAAGATTTGTTTTGACCGCTTACGAAAAACGGTATCAGCAGTAGTAAAATGCTGAGGGGCTTGGTCATTGGTTCGGTGCTTATGATAGCACAAATGTACAGGTTTAAACCGTTAAGGAAATCCCAAAAATCGGTAGTTCCAACTTGTAAGCCGGGAGAAAAAAACGCTATGATGTTGGTCTTTTTTTTGAACAGATTGCCAAGGGGAAAGTTAAAAAGGGTACATGTTGGCGTTGTTGGGGCGTATGCCAAAAAACTATTTGGAAACAATGGCGGCAAAAATCGGATATGGGTCTATGATGGGCCTTCGGGCGTTCAGACCTATTGGATATCAGGTGTCGTCCGATTTTTTCTTTGGCGCTCTTTTTGACGCTTTCAAAGACTGCATCAAAAGGTATTCGATTTGCCCGTTGGTGCTTCTAAATTCATCAGCGGCCCATTTTTCCAATGCCTTGAGCATGTCTTCGTTCAAACGTAATGCAAATGCCTTTTTTTTGGCCATGTTCAGGGTTTGATGAAGTTCGCGATCGTGTCGACCAAGATACTGGATAATGGATACTTTTCATCGGTGTACGACGCCAGATTTTCCGTCTGGTCGTTTACGGTCTTCAATACATGGTTCATTTTTGGGATGATCACCAATTTTGAACCGGGTCTGGCACGGTGTAAAGCTTCCGCATCGCCAACGGATATCTGAATATCGGCATCGCCATGTAAAATAAGGGTGGATACTTTTACTTTTTTGATTTGATCGGTAGGATCTATCGACGCCCAATGTTTCATAAACTTCTGCATGTAAGGATTGAAGAGCCCTAATAACAATGGATCTACCGTTTCGATGGTGTCATTGCTTTGAAGCGTTTGGAAATAACCCTTTGCCGTTTCGCCCATTTCCTTGTTGCTGGCGTTCAATTGTTCAACGAGAATTTTGTCGATGGTTCTTCCCGCCCCAGCCAAGGAAATGTAGCGGTCCACGGCATCGTTTTCGGCCAGCATCGCTATCAAAGAACCCTGACTGTGACCGATTAGCGTGATACTTGAAAAACGTGGGTCTTCCTTAAAATGGTCTATGGCAATCAAAAGATCGGCAACAAAATCCGAAATCGAAATATTGGGAAGTATCTTTTTAATGTTGGATGCGGTCGCAGTACGCTTGTCATAACGGTAGAACGCAATACCCCGTTGAACTAGACTGTCCGATAATGCCCGAATATAGTTTGGGGTTACCAATGCCGATTGATTTCCGTTACGGTCTACGTTTCCCGAACCATGGACATAAATGACCAAGGGTTGTTCCGTTATTTCCGTGTCGTATGTTAAGGTACCGGGAATGTCAATAGTACCGTTTTTCAGCGCTATATCTTCTTGGATTACGGTTTGTGCTGAAAGAATTATGGGGATTATCAATACCAATAGTGGCAATATTCTCATAGTGTTATCGTCTTAAAGATTTAAAGCGTTTGAGGATTTAAAATAACGATTTAAAATAGCTTGGGCATCTTTTTCCTTTTGGGTGCCGATCAATATTTTTTCTCCATCTGTCAAGTGCAGTTGAATGCCCTTTGTTCCACGAATATTATACGCTTTTCCTTTTTTTGGGGATAAGCGGTATCCCCACCCACCGTATTCCTTCAGTGGGCCGTAAGTGCGAACGGTAACACTGGAAACAGCTGCCCAAGGTACGTTTTTATACGAGCGATGAAAGGGAAAAAACTGGTAACGGATGCCCCGCTCATCAATTTGGCTCCGCAAGGTGATCATTTGTACGAACAGCACGGATAGCACGGTTGCGAATATGGCTATCAGTTGCGGTATGTGGTCACCGGGGCCGATAGTACCGACCGCGTTTCCCAGCACGTACCAGTGGTAACAGCCATAAGAAAGTGCCAAAAGGAGCGCAGCGGCGCCCAAACGCGACCACCATTGGTCAAAACGTTGTAATTCATTAAAAACGCGCATAACTTTTAGTGGTTTAGGGTTCCGGTATTGACTACTGGGGACGCATCCTTATCGGAGCACAATACAACCATCAGGTTGCTTACCATTGCGGCCTTTCGCTCTTCATCAAGGGCCACAACATCATTTTTGTTCAGTTCGGCCAGCGCCATTTCTACCATGCTTACCGCACCTTCCACTATTTTATGTCTAGCGGCAACGATTGCGGTTGCCTGTTGTCGCTTTAACATGGCATTGGCGATTTCCTGTGCATAGGCCAAATAACCGATACGGGCCTCCAATACTTCGATGCCTGCCATGGCCAAACGTTCTTGGATTTCTTTTTCAAGCGCTTCACTGACCTCGTTTACGCTTGATCTTAAGGTGATATCCTCATCAAGTCCTTCGTCGGCAAAGTTGTCGTAAGGATACATACTGGCAAGTTTGCGCACGGCGGCATCGGTCTGTACCCGAACAAAATTCTGGTAATCATCTACTTCAAAGGCGGCTTTGTAGGTATCGGTAACCCGCCATACCAGAATGGTACTGATCATAATGGGATTACCGAGCTTATCGTTCACTTTTAAACGTTCGCTGTCGAAGTTGCTGGCCCGTAACGATATCTTCTTTTTGCTATACAGAGGGTTTGTCCAAAAGAGTCCGTTGCTTTTAATGGTTCCTACATATTTCCCGAACAATAACAACACTCTTGAGCTATTGGGGTTGACTAATACAAAACCGGACCCCAAAATGATTCCGATCAAGAGGGCAACAATAGCCAAGATATGATGCGCTTTGAAAAAGAGTGTTATGCCCCCGATAATAGCGATTAGTGAGAGCAGTAAAACAAGATATCCGTTTATAGGCTGAATGGTTTTTTCGTTTGTCATAAGAGAAGTAATATTAAAATGATATCATAAATATATCAATTTAAAACTTGACGGACAAATTTTTTTTAGACCATCGCTCATCTCCTGGAGCGGAAACGCTTGCTTTTCTTTTTATTGGGGTTCTTAAAAAGTCTTTTGAAAAAGCCGTCCTTTTTTATGGGCGGACACGCCAGTTGATCTTGAACGGTCCGCATGGGCCGCTCAAAGGTAGCTCTGGTATAATGATGGAACCGTTTCTCTTTTTCAAGTGCTTTGTACCATAACGCAAATATGGGTAGCGCGGCATTCGCCCCTTGTCCCAAGCCCGTGGTCTTGAACCCTATTTGATGGTTGTCGTGCCCTACCCAGGTCACATGTACCAATTTTGGCGTCAGGGCAACGAACCAGGCATCTTTATTGTTTTGTGTTGTTCCCGTCTTGCCCGCAATGGCATTGGTAAGACCATATGTGCTGCGAATCCGCTTTGCGGTTCCCCTATCGATGGTAGCTTTCATCATTTCGATCATGGTTTGCCGGGTCTGCTTCGAAAAAGCCGGTTTTTTGGCGCGCTTTGGCTCAAAACGGACCAAAAGGGAGTCTTTTTTATCGTAGATGCTTTTTATAAGATAGGGATATACGGCCTTACCATTGTTTACATAGCTGGCATATGCGCCCGCCAGCTCGTTCATATAAATTTCACCAGTGCCCAGGGCCACCGAGGGTTGCTCGGGCAAGGGGGAGAAAACACCCATATTTTTGGCTTGTGCGAGTACATTTTTGATACCGGTAGCTTCCAGTACCTTTACCGCCACCGTGTTTACCGAGTTGCTCAACGCCTCTTCCATGGAATAGTTCAAATAGGTCTCGTCCTTGTTGCCGGAATTGCTGGGCGACCATCCTTTCAGGTTTTCATAGGCCACCTCGCGCGCGGAAAAATAGGCACAAGGGGGTATCCCCATTTCCAGTGCGGCGGTGTATACGATGGGCTTAAAGGTAGATCCCACTTGTCGCTTGCTCTGTGCGACATGGTCGAATTTGAAATGTTCAAAATCGACCCCTCCGATCCATGTTTTTACCGCACCTGTTTTGGCATCTATGGATAACGAACCGGTATTTAGAAATTTCATATAATGTTGGATACTATCGGTAACACTGGCCATTACCTGCTTTTCACCTGTCCAATCCGATAAAATAAGCTGTCGTTTTTGTCCTAGGCTATCCATGGCTTTCTGGGGACTAATTCCTTTTGCGATCAGCCTTTTGTACGCTGCCGAGCTGCGGACCGCCTTTTCGATGATGGCTTTATTTTTCAACCAGGGCGCTCCTTTTCCATAACTTTTTTCAAAATCGGACTGTAGCTTTGCCATATGGTTTTTCATCGCCGCTTCGGCTAGTTCCTGCATGCGATGATCGAGGGTAGTGTAAATTTTGAGTCCGTCCGTATAGATGTCATGGCCACTTCCTTTTTCCGTTTGTGTCCATGACAATAGTTGTTTTCGAACCTCTTCCCTAAAATAGGGTGCTAAACCGGTATTATAATCGAACATTTGGTAGTTTAATGCTAGGGGCAATTGGCGAAGACTGTCTTGTTCTTCTTTGGTGAGCATCTCATTTTTTTGCATCGATTCCAGCACAAGGTTTCTTCTTTTCATACTGTTTTCCGGAAAAACACGCGGGTTGTATCCATAGGTCGCTTTTAGCATTCCTACCAAAACGGCCGCTTCTTCCAAGCGCAATGCCGGTGTCGATTTGTTATAGAACTTTCGGGATGCGCTTTCGATACCAAAGGTGTTGTCCCCAAAGGAAACGGTGTTGAGGTACCGTGTGAGCAGCGCTTCTTTTGAGAACAACGATTCGAGTCTGGAGGCCATGATCATTTCTTTAACCTTATTTACGACCAGTGGAACTTTTTTCCGTTCGTTGCGCGGGTATAGGTTTTTGGCGAGTTGTTGGGTCAAGGTACTGCCCCCGCCGGCAGACTGATCTTGCATCAGTACCGTTTTAAGGGCAACACGGAACAAACTGGGATAATCGATGCCCGAGTGTTCATAAAAACGTTCGTCCTCTATGGAGACAAGTGCAGCGATCAAGTATTCCGGAAACGCTTCGTATGCCACTGGCTGTCGGTCGTAGCGATAAAATTTTCCAATGAGTACACTGTCAGCGGAGTATACTTCGGTAGCCCTTTGATATTTTAGATCGGCCAATTCGGATTTGGAGGGTATTTTGCCCCAAAGACCGGCATAAATACTGGTGATAAAAAGGAAAATGGATGCCATAAACGCTAAAAACGCCAGTACCCCATAACGCAGATAAACCGGTTTGATGCGGTTAAAAAAGTCCTTTATCTGTTTCATTGCTGCAATTATTGCGGAAATGTACCGGAACCACAAGTTTTTTAACCTATCCTTAATATGACTTTACCTATTTTTGAGTGCCCAACAACGGATGGCGAATGGATTTTAAAGCGGTATTTTCTAATGTGCACGGTGGCTATGCCCGTTTGGCGACCTAAATTAAAGTGATATGAAATGAGCCATAACCATTCTTGATACCAACCGAAATGATTATTGGCGAATTACTGAATGTGCAGAAATTTTTAGTTTCTTCATTTTCAGTAAACTACAAAATTTTAAACAGATGAAAAAAGTATGGTTTCTTTTAATATTGGTAACCCATTTTTCTTTTTCCAATGCGGTGGTGTGGTCCAAGACCGGACATCGGGTCATCGGGGATGTGGCCGAGCAACACTTGAGTAGAAAGGCAAGAAAGGGAATCAGAAAAATATTAAAGGGACAAAGCTTGGCCGCGGTATCTACATTTGCCGACGAGATAAAGGCCGATGCACAGTTTCGTTCGTTCAGTGCTTGGCACTATGTTAATTTTCCGGCGGATAAGTCCTATGGGGACGAAGCTCCCAGTGAATTTGGTGACCTTATTATCGGTATCGAAAAATGTATCGCCGTGGTGGGGGATGAAAACAGTACGGCTGCCGATAGGGCCTTTTATCTAAAGATGCTGGTTCATTTGATCGGCGACCTGCACCAACCTATGCATGTGGGCCGTTTGGAGGACAAGGGCGGCAATGATATACAACTGCAATGGTTCGGCAAGGGCACAAATTTACATCGGGTATGGGATTCCAATATGATCAACGATTATGGTATGAGCTATACTGAACTTTCAGCATCCTTACCCAAGTGGAACAAGCACCAAAGAAAGAAAGCGCAACAAGGAACCATTTATGATTGGGTGGAAGAATCCCAGGATATTGCCAATGAACTGTATGGTTCGGCCGAGGTCGGGGAGCAACTGGCCTATCAATATGGTTATAAGTGGTGGGGAACCGTGGAGCAACAACTACAACTGGGCGGGCTAAGGCTCGCTAAGGTATTGAATGCGCTGTTTCAATAGCGAAGCGCATTTTTTCGGGTCTTGGCATGAAATTTGATATTTATATATTGAAGTTGAGCGCGGGGATGTTATCTCTGATACCAAAGGGGTAAGGACAGTGTTGACTTCTGAAAATAGGTATAAAAAAGTCGGTTTTTAAAAACCGACTTTTTTATATGCTAACATTAAATGGGAATAGTGCATTTGATTTCCATCGCCTATCGATAGTTCTGCTATGTTTTCATGTTTCCTGCTCCGGTTAAAGCGGGGTTTTTCAATTTACAATTAGCAATTAGCAATTAAGGAATTAACAATGAAGAGTTGACCGTACTTTGATTAGTATTAAGTAATGAGTACTTGGCGGATGACTTTGAATTTGAGTTTGAACTTGACACTTGAACTTTTTCAGTCTTTTCTCCTTGTTCTTTGAGCGTAGCGGTCTTTTTTCAATGGACAATGGACAATGGACAATGAACAATGAACAATGTGTACGTCCCTGATATAGGTTGACCACTTAAACAGTGATTACCTTATGAAAGCAAATTTAAGAACGATCAGAAAGCGACGTGTTTATTCGGAAGAGTTCAAGCGTGGATTGGTCTCGGATTTTGAGTCCGGTAGTTTTAGTGTAGCGCAATTGGAGCGGTTACACAAAGTTTCGCGTTGTAGCATTTACAGTTGGATCTATAAATACTCTACTTTTAACGAACAGGGATTTAGGGTGATAGAGATGAAAGAAAGTAGCACCAACAAGGTCAGGGAACTCGAGAATCGTATCAAGGAACTGGAAGCGGCCCTGGGCCGCAAGCAGATCAAGATCGATTATCTGGAAACGATGATGGAAGTGGCCAAGGACGAACTTGATATCGATATC
>CANMSB010000028.1 GCA_947500445.1 uncultured Flavobacteriaceae bacterium
CCATCAAAGGAAAACTATAACTATTTTTAACAATGAAGTATTAACCTAAAACGGTCAACCCTAATCAGGGAAGTACAATGAGTTGCAGTGGCAGTTTGCAGTTGGCGTGGTTGGTAATGAGTAAAAAGTATGTAGTAACTAAGTTTGAACTTGAACTTGAACTTGAACTTGAATTTGAGTTTGAACTTGAACTTGAACTTGAAACTTGACACCTGCACTTTCCCAGTCTTTGGGCAATGTGGTTTACAAAGCGTCTTAAGCGAAAATCGAAATCCTAGGTTACTTGATTACCCGATACGTTAAATTGATCCGTTCCCTAATGGGTTTTGCCGTTTTAGGTATTTGATGGAGCCAATGGTGCTGTGTTGGTCCTTGCATCAGCAAAAGGCTGCCGTGCTCTAGGAGTATTTTGTGTTTTAGGAGTTTGTCCTTTCGATGTTTTAAATGGAAATAACGTTCTTGTCCCAACGTTATGGAAGCAATTACGGGATTGTTTCCCAATTCCTTTTCATTGTCCGCATGCCATCCGTTGCTATCCTTTCCGTCACGGTATAGATTGGCAAGGCAACTGGTAAAACATACGGTAGTTTTTTCCTCGATTCGTTTTTTTATTTCCAATAATTCCTTTGAAAACGGATGGGGCCGCATTACAATGTTCGAATACCGATACGGTTTGTCGTTGTTTCCAAAAAGAGCGGTCAAACGCGGTTGCGGATATACCTTTCCAAAAACCTTGATGTCATCCTGTTGCCAGGGTACATTTTCTTTTAAGGTCGTAAAGTATGTAGAGGCCTTTTCCGAACTTAAAAAGTTGGGGTAATACATAATATCGCTATCGGGCAGCTCTAGCGCAAAACCGTCTGAAAAAAGGGAGGCCATTAGCTTAAAACGGTTTTTAACTGATTTCGGTATTCCGATGCGGTATGCCCGGTAAACGCCTTGAACGATTTGTTGAAATGTGAAAAGTTATTGAATCCGCTCTCAAAACAGACATCGGTAATGCTCATGGGTTGTTCTGCCAGAAGTTTGGAAGCATGTACCAATCGATATTCGTTTACAAATTGTACAAAGGTTTTGTTGGTGATCTTTTTAAAATAACGGCAGAAAGATGGAATGGTCATGCTGACCATGTCCGCAATTACCTCCAATGGAAGCTCCTCCCTAAAGTTGTTCTTTACATAATTGAACACGGTATTGATGCGTTCGTTGTCCTTTACTTCCGCGGTAATGGAATATCCTTTGGCATTCAATACCTTATAATCCTTAGCGTTTCCGAGTTCGTTCAAAATGTTCAGGATGGCGAGCAAACGTTGAAAATCGGTTTGGTGCTGTAACAGTTCCATTTTTTCCCCGATCTGTCGCTTGATATCCCCATGAAAGGCGATACCGGATTTGCTCAAATCAAAAAGGGCCTTTATTTTTTTCATTTCGGGAATCGTAAAAAAATCCGTACCCAAAAAATCGGCTTTCATTTGTACTACGGTCTCACTTTTGTTTCCGGTCAATTTATCCGTAAGTCCACAATGCGGCAGATTACTACCGATCAAGATGAGGTCGCCGTCCGTATAGTATGAAACGTGGCTCCCTATTTGTCTTTTTCCAGAACCACCATTAACATATACCAGTTCTATCTCTGGATGGTAATGCCAACGGACATTTGTATTGGACCGGTCCTCGTCAAACTTTTGGTACGTAAAGGAGTGTCCAAAATCTGGAGCGATCGCCTCAAAAGCAGGTTTGTGTTGAATCATATCATCCATTGTTATAGGATAAAGTTAGCAACGTCCAAAATCAATTAAGATTACAAAATTACCTCAAATATATGCAATATTATCCCTTAACATTTTGGTAACGTATTACCGAGGTAAAATAGCACATAAACTGGAAAAATCTGAAGTGGTATACTGCATCGGTTCGGCATAAGTTTGTATTGTAATTTATTGTTAACCGGTGTTTTAGACAACGCCAAAAAAACAACGTTATGAGAAATACATTTAAAACCATTGCACTGCTCGCCGTATTGTTTACTACCGTTATGGTATCGGCGAAAGATTTGAACATTACGGCCGACAGTACCGAACAAAGTTTGGTATTTGAGATGGAGGCGGCAAAGCAATCGACCACGATCCGCATTATGGATAGCCGTCTACAGGAAATATATGGTGATGTTATCGCTGCCGGGACACCTTACTTTAAAAAGTTTGATGTCTCCAATTTGATTTCCGGTAACTATACAGTGTCTATAGAAGATAACTTGAAGCGCATTAATTATTCGGTGACCATAAATGGTGATACCTTGGAAATTTCTAAACCCAAACGCACCAATAAGCCGGTATTCCGTAAAAAAGGAGATCGTATTTATGTAAATCTATTGAATCTTGATTTGGAAGATATCGCCATTGCGGTGTATGATAGTGAGGGGAGAAGACTATTTTCGGAGACGAACAATGCGGATCAAATTGTTCAGAAGGCCTTTAATTTTGAGGATGCCAAGAACGATAGTTACACCGTCATGGTCAGGGATGCATCTCACACCTATTATGAGGAGATCGTGGTAAAGTAGTTAGTTAGTTTAAGTTGATTTGAACAACCCCTTGTATATAATGCTGCAAGGGGTTTTTTTATAGTTCATCGAATAGGGAGCCGATTTCGGCGCATTCTCCCGCACTTGGCGCGCTATCAGCGGACCACGAGATGGTATTGATTGACCTTAGGATACGTACGAATAGGCCCAGTACATTAATGCGAATTGTAGCGGTATCCGAAGTAATAACGCCCATTTTGGCAGTTCCATGGAAGCTCTTTTATCGTAAAGCATATGAAAGTGGACCGGAAGAAAAAAGGTAAGCATGGCCATGATTCCAAAAAGTGCCCAGTTTTGGCTTTCTTCAAAAAAGAGACCGATTCCCAACGCAATTTCCACCACCCCGCTAAAATTTACCAAAAACTGATGGCCCGGTAAATAAGCGGGTAAAATACGCATGTACATTTTTGGCATTAAAAAATGGAGCATTCCGGCCGTGATATAAACAAGGGCCATGAGATACAGATGCCAGGGGTACGTAAAGAAATCCATCTATTTGGTCTGGGCTATCCAATCGTTGATCTGACTTTCGAGCAATGCCAGTGGCATGGATCCATTTTGGAGCACTTGGTTGTGAAACTCCGTAATTTTAAAGGCATCGCCCATTTCTTTTTCGGCTTTGGCCCGAAGTTCCCTTATTTTCAACTGTCCTATTTTGTAGGACAAGGCCTGTCCCGGATTGGCCATATAACGTTCGATTTCCGATGTGATGCCCGCTTCGGATTCCGCTTCGTTATCCAAGGAGTATTGAATGGCCCGTTCTCTGGTCCATCCTTTGGCGTGCATTCCGGTATCGACCACTAGCCGAATGGCCCGATGCATTTCGGCGCCCAGCATCCCAAAATATTGATAAGGATTTTCATATAGCCCCAATTCTTTGCCGAGCGATTCGGTATACAATGCCCATCCTTCGCCATATGCGCTGTACCAAAGCGTTTTTCGGAACTTGGGCAAACTTTCATTTTCTTGTGCCAGTGAAATTTGAAAATGATGACCGGGGATCGCCTCGTGCAAAAAGAGGTCTTCATCGGAATACATATTGTACTTTGTAACATCGGGAATGGGCACATAAAAAATGCCCGGCCGGGTACCGTCAACACTTCCTGGATTGTATTCGGCGCTGGCGGAAGCTTCTCGAAACGCTTCCGTTCGTCGCACTTCAAAGGCCGTTTTTGGTTGCAGATCAAAAAGTTTGTCCACCTGCGGCTTCATTTTTTCATGGATGGCATTAAAATTATCGATAACCTGCTGAGGGTCGGTAAAGGGCATCAACTCCTTTTTAACGCGCACATGATCAAAAAAGGCCTTTAAGTTCCCCTGAAAACCGACCTGTTCTTTCACCTTTTCCATTTCGGCCGAGATACGGGCTACTTCGCTCAAACCCAATTCATGTATTTGCGAGGCGGTCATATCGGTAGTAGTGTACAATTTTATCTGATGTGCATAATAGGCATCCCCATTGGGAATACCTTGAATGCCGCTACTCTCGCGACCGGCCTCCATATAATCCGTTTTCATGAAGTCTACCAGGTCTTTGTACGCGGGAATCAGGGTTTCCATAATCATTTTTCCATAGGCTTCGGTCAAACGGGTTTTATCGGCTTCCGAAAACGTTTCGGGAAGGGTATTGATCGGGGTATAGAACAAATGGGTTTCCAAGGGGGTATCGGCTACACTTGCCAATTGCGGAATTACTTTTTTGATCAACGACTTGGGCAGTACGTCTTCGACGGCCATACCTTGCTGCATTCGTTTTTTTGCCGCGTATAGCCATTCGGTATAATCTTCCAAGCGTTTCAGCCAGTTTTCATAATCCGCTACGGTTTCGAAGGGTTGCGCGCTAGATCCACCCGCCAATTGCCCGACCATGAGGTTCATGGACCACATTTGATCGATAGGGGTATATTCCTTAAAAGCGAGGCCTTCCAAGTTAATGTCGCATTCCCAGCGCATGATGGCCTTGCTCAGTCGTTCGTTTTCTGTTAGGGTACTATCGGGATACTGGGCAATTTTCGATTTGTAGTCGGAATAAAAGGCGCTTAGCCGTTCCTCGAACTGGTCCGTAAGAAAATTGGGTAAGGTATCATTATAACGGGTATCGCCTTGAAAGGTGGCGTTCAAAGGGTTCAATCGCAAGCTTTTTTCATGGTACGATACAAAAACACTGGCAATGGGCAAAACCTCCGCTTTTGGGGTTTTCTGCTCATTTTTACAGGCAACAAATGCCAAAAGAACAAAACCAAAGACGATTATTTTTTTCATGATGTACGGTTTAAACGGTTGTGGTATGCGGACGCGAATATACTTTTGAGTGCTAAGGCCCAAGGTATTTGTTCACAAAAATTTTTTAAATCGTTCTTTTTTGTATTCGGGAACAGCGGGGTTGTCCAAGGCCAATTGGATCATCTCGGATCGTTTCTGTTTTGCATAGAGCAATTCAAAAAAGTTTTTAATGGTAAAGGTGTTTTCGGATCGTTGCACCAAAACCACCGCATCCCCTTTTTTTACGGCACCTTCTTCCAATACCCGCACATAGGTGCCCGGATGGGCATGCTGGATAAAGCTTTTGAGGATGTGCTGATCGTTAAACCGAACGCCTAACTTGTAACAGGGCTCCCTCGGCTGAGAAACCTGTACCAGGGCCTCCCCGATGCGGTATACGTCACCTACCCGTATTTTGGCCTCATCAAGGTCGGTTACGGTCAAATTTTCACCGAACATTCCCCAATCCCATGCTAATGTTGGGTACTGTTCCTTCCAATAGGGATAATAATCCGCGGAGAACAGGTAACAGGCCTTGTTGTCCCCACCGTGGTGCACGCGATCGATTATGGTGTCTTTTTTTACATCGGTCCGCGTCAGTTGGAGGGGTTCTTCAACGGGATATTTGAAAATACCCGTTTGTTCCTCGGCCCCGTTCCACGTAAAGGTGGTCGGTTGCCCTATATTGGTAGAAGTGATTTTCATCTGTTTATATCTATTGTTTTTTTTTAATCGTCAGATGTAATTCGCCAATAATCATTTCGGTTGGTATCAAGAATTGTTATGGCTCATTTCATAGGTTAAAGATAGCGAACATCGTGTTTTCTTATTGAACTCGTCTTGAGTTTTTGTTTGGAACCGAGAATGACGGCTTTTGTGTCATAAGGAAGCCATTTTTCGATTGCATAGCTCCCGAGGGTTCGGGACTACGAAAGCTAAAAATATCGAAATTATGGCGCAAAATGCGACCCATAAGCGTCGGGGGTAGGTAAAAGAAAAACTCAAGACGAGTTCATTCCGTTTTCCCGTATTCTTTTCCCATTTTTATAATGCCCATATATCCTTTTGGCAACGGTAAAGAAGCAGTTGTTTTTCTATCTTTGTACGACACATTACATCTGGTTTTTGGAAAACATCAAAAAGAAAATATGCTCCTATGTTCCGGTCGCTGAGGACGACCTGAATTTTTTGTTACAGTTTTATAAAAAAATGGAAATCAGAAAAGGGCATTTTTTGGTAAAGCCAGAAGAGCGGATCGCACACTTTTACTATATGGAAAAAGGCTGCGTGTGTTACTATAAAAAAGACGAAACGCGGACCAAAGTGATGGAATTTTTTACCGAAGGCTCTTTTTTTACCGACTTGTACGCCTATATAGAAGAAATACCTTCGGGCGCTTACTTGGAGGCCACCGAAGACAGTTTGGTGTATGCCATATCAAAAACGGATGTCCTAAAGGCGTTTGATCGTTCCCACGGACTAGAACGTTTTGGTCGCCTGTCCATGCAGGACGGTTTTATGCGTCTTTTTAGGAGAAATAATCAACTGAAGAACCTTTCCCATCAAGAACGCTACCTAAGGCTGCTCCAGAAACGTCCCCATCTGTTCCAGCGCGTTCCCCAATACCTGATCGCTTCCTACCTCGGACTGACCCCGGTGGGGCTTTCGAAAATTCGCAAGCGGGTGGTGGAACAATAAGATTGGTATACATCATCGGTTTTTTTTAACGATTTACTTCTCCCGATACCTTCCCCTTCGATAGGTCCTGTTTTGATGATGGTATTAGCCTTCCCAATTTGGTGTAAGCGTCCTTTCCTATAATATGACCGATGACCATAGGGGTCTGGTCCATGATATAACAATAGCTACGGTTGTTTTTTATTTTGAAGTGTAAGCGCAGAAGGGCAATTTTCAGTGGGTAATTTTAAGGTAGAAATGGTATTGTTTAGGGGCCACCACAAACAATTCTGCATTTATTAAACCAGTTTAACAGGAATTTCTCAAAATATCAACTAATTTTCATTAGAATTTGTAAATACCTCAAAAATGGCAAAGGAATATTTAGATATGGATACGCTAAAGTATCTGTTATACGATGTACATGGTTTAAAGGATATGTTGGCCTATGAACGGTTTCAAGATCATGACGAGGAATCGCTGGGGATGTTCATCGACTCGGTAAAGGAATTTTCCGATCGGGAGCTGTTTCCCTATTTCAAGGAAATGGACGAACAACCTGCCCATCATAAGGACGGTACCGTAATCGTGCACAAGCAGGTAGATGTAATGATGAAAAAAGGCGGGGAAATGGGGTTGATCGCAGCACCTTTTGATTACGCCCATGGTGGCCTGCAACTACCGGGAATGGCATATACCACCGCCGCCTATATTTTGGATGCCGCCAACAACCACCTACCGGGCTACGCCGGCCTTACCCTAGGGGCGGCGGAACTCATCGTCCATTTTGGGGATGAACACCTAAACGATACCTATGTGCCAAAAATGCTATCAGGGGAATGGGGTGGTACCATGTGCCTTACAGAACCTCAGGCCGGTAGCTCGTTATCCGATATCACGACCAAGGCCATACCTAATGGCGATGGTGGCTATCGCATAGAAGGCCAAAAAATATTTATTTCCGGAGGGGATACCCAATACGCGGAAAATATCGTCCATTTGGTTTTGGCGCGAATCGAAGGGGCCCCGGCGGGAACCAAGGGAATTTCGCTCTTTGTAGTGCCGAAACATCGGCCCGATACCGATGGGAATTTAACGTACAACGATGTAACCACTGTGGCCGATTTTCAAAAAATGGGACAACGTGGGTATTGCACCACACATCTTGGATTTGGGGACAAAGGCGATTGCCATGGTTGGTTGGTCGGTGAACCCCATAAGGGACTTAAATACATGTTCTTGATGATGAACGGCGCGCGTATTGCCGTTGGGCGCGGTGCTGCCGCCATTGCCATGGCCGCTTACCAAGCATCCTTGGAGTATGCCAACGAACGCCCACAGGGGCGAAAATTGACCAGTACGGGAAAAAAGAATCCGGATGAAAATCAGACTCTGATCATAGAACACCCCGATGTTCGGCGGATGTTATTGCTACAGAAAGCCATTGCCGAGGCCTCCCTTAGTTTGGTGGTTTTGGCGTCCCGCTATCAAGACATCAAACAGGCGACCTCCGATGAGGAAGAACGAAAAAAATACCATTTACTGTTGGAAATCATTATTCCTATCGTAAAAACGTATCCTTCCGAAGCCGGCGCGGTGGCCGTCAATAATGGACTTCAAGTACTGGGCGGCTACGGCTTCTGTTCCGACTTTATCTTACAGCAGTACTATCGCGATATCAGAATTTCGGCAATATACGAGGGCACTACGGGAATTCAATCGCAAGATCTTTTAGGAAGAAAAATACCGATGGAGAATGGAAAGGCATTGGAACTGTTGGCCGCGGAAATGATGGAGACCATCGGCAACGCTGCCGCATATGACGATTTAAAGAAACAGGCAGGAGTATTGGGGTCAAAATTAAAACAGGCCAAGGAAATACTGGCATTTTTGATGCCCTATGCCCAAAAGGGCGATTACGAACGTTATTTGGCGGATGCCAATCTATTCATGGAATATTTGAGTATCGTTACCATTGGTTGGCTATGGCTGGACATGGCCACCAAAGCAAAGCAAAGTCTGCTAAAGGGAGAGACCAAATTTTCAGAGGCATTTTATGAAAGTAAGATTCACACGATGAAATTTTATTTCAAATACGAAGTCCCCAAAACCAATGGCCTTGCAGAATCGTTGATGGATGACGAAGTACTCACGGTAAAAACCGGTAAAAAAGTATTTGTCTGATACCTTCTTTGCAAGGGGTTTTAACAAACAACACGAACAAATGACAAACATCCAAAAGCAGTTCGACCTTACCGATAAGGTCGCAATCATTACGGGCTCCAGTAAAGGAATAGGAAAGGCGATCGCTAGGGGCTTGGCCGAGAATGGCGCCACAGTGGTCATCAGTAGCCGGGATCAAAACGCCTGTGATACAGTGGTGTCGGAATTTAAAGAGGCAGGTTTAAAGGCTATCGGAATTGCCTGTCATATCGGAAAAGAGGAGGCCCGCCAGCATTTGGTGGCAGAAACGGTCTCAAAACTGGGCGGTATCGATATTTTGGTAAACAACGCTGCCATTAATCCGGTTTTCGGTCCTTTGGAAGATGCGGCGGAGGATATTTTCGATAAAATAATGCATGTAAACGTGAAGGCACCATGGATGCTTTCCAATCAAGTGCTTCCCAGCATGCAATCCCGTGGTGGGGGCAGTATCATCAATATCGCTTCTGTGGAAGCGTTGAGTCCCGGAATGGGATTGGGGCTCTACAGTACCAGTAAGGCGGCGCTGCTGATGTTGACCAAAAATCAGGCAAAAGAATGGGGCAAGCATGGCATTCGAGCCAATGCACTCTGCCCCGGACTGATAAAGACCAAGTTTAGCGCCGCATTGTGGCAAAACGAAAAAATATTGGGTAAAATACAGAAAACGCTTCCATCCGGCCGTATGGGAATGCCCGAGGAAATGGAAGGTATTGTTTGCCTGTTGGCCTCCGAAGCGGGAGCCTATATGACCGGAGGGGTGTATACGGCGGATGGTGGATATATGATAGCAGGATAATACGATACGCTATGGACTTTGAATATTCAAAACGATCAAAAGAATTACAACAGCGCTTAAGTCTGTTCATGGACCAACATATTTTTCCGGTGGAACAAGAGGTGTACGCCTTCCACGCAAATCCCGACAATCGATGGAAAAAATGGCCCGGTCTGGAAAACTTAAAGGAAAAAGCGCGGGAGGCAGGCTTATGGAACCTCTTTCTCCCAAAAGACTACGGAAGCTTGAGCGCGGGATTGACAAATTTGGAATACGCGCCTTTGGCAGCCCTAATGGGACGGGTCATTTGGGCGTCAGAGGTATTTAACTGCAGTGCCCCGGATACCGGTAATATGGAAGTGTTGGCCAAATATGGAGACGACGCCCAAAAACAAAAATGGCTTTTGCCATTAATGAACGGAGAAATTCGCTCCGCTTTTTTAATGACGGAACCGGAAGTGGCCTCCTCCGATGCCACCAATATCGAAACCTCCATTCGTTTGGAAGGCGACAGCTATGTCATCAACGGAAGAAAATGGTGGTCATCGGGCGGAATGGATCCCAATTGTAAGATTGCGATCGTCATGGGAAAGACCGATTTTGATGCGCCCCGCCATCAACAACAAAGCATGATCTTGGTACCCATGGATACCCCGGGGGTAAACATCATACGACCACTATCGGTTTTCGGTTTTTACGACTCTCCCGAAGGACATGCCGAAATTGTATTGGATAACGTTCGTGTGCCCAAAGGGAACTTGTTGTTGGGCGAGGGTAGGGGGTTCGAAATAGCGCAGGGGCGTTTGGGCCCTGGGCGCATACACCATTGCATGCGGCTTACCGGAATGGCCCAACGTGCTTTGGAAATGATGGCCCTTCGCGTTTCCGAACGGGTGGCGTTTGGAAGGAAGTTTAAGGATTTTAGCAGCATCAGGCAAGAAATTGCGTTATCGCAATGTGAGGTGGAGCAAGCCAGGTTGTTGACCCTTTCCGCGGCCGACAAAATGGACAAAAAAGGAAATAAGGAAGCCAAGGAATTGATCGCTATGATCAAGATCATCGCTCCAAAAATGGCACTTCAGGTTATTGATCGCGCCATACAAATTCATGGAGGAAAGGGAGTAGGCCCCGATACGCCACTTGCCCATTACTTTGCAGCGGCCCGAATGTTGCGGCTTGCCGATGGTCCGGATGAGGTACACCTATACCAGTTGGGAAAAATGATTATCGCGAAACACAGTTCGAAAACGGACGAAAACCAGTAAAATGCAAAAGCAAGGGGCACAAAACGTTAGAAAGGGGGAGGAACTCGATGCATCCGCCTTAAAGACATTCTTAAAGGAAGAAGGGTTGATCAAAGAAATCGATAGCCCGATACACATTACACAATTTACGCATGGGTATTCCAATCTTACCTATCTGTTGGCCATAGAAGAAAAGGAATACGTATTACGGCGCCCGCCCTTCGGCGCCATAAAACGGGGGCATGACATGGGGCGCGAATTTAAAGTACAAAATGCCGTTCGTCCCGTTTTTTCAAAAGTGCCGGAAATATATGCGTTTACCGATAATGAAGCGGTTATCGGGTCGCCGTTCTACCTTATGGAAAAAGTCGACGGAATCATTTTAAACTTCCAAGAGGCAAAAAAAAGGAACATCCCCGAACAGGAATATGATACCATTGCCAATGCCTGGTTGGATACCATGGTGGAACTCCACCAAGTCGATTATAAAGCTGTAGGGCTCGGAGACCTTGGCAAACCGGATGGATATGTTTCCCGGCAGGTGACCAACTGGGGAAAACAATATGTCAAAGCTGCCACGGATGATGTACCTGCCGCAACCCAAGTGATGCGCTGGATGGAAGAGCGGCAACCGAAAACATATGAGCACCGGTTGATACATAACGATTACAAGTATGACAACATCGTATTCAAGAACAGCACCTGGCAAGAAGTAAATGCCGTACTGGATTGGGAAATGGCCACCCTTGGCGACCCTTTAATGGACCTTGGTACTTCTTTGGGATATTGGACCATGCACAACGATCATGATTTTGTAAAGCAGGGCATTCCTTCGCCAACGGTGTTCAAGGGAAACCCCGGTAGAACGGAAATTGTAGAACGCTATGCCCAAAAAAGTGGGAGAACGGTAGACCATATCGTTTTTTATTATGTATATGGCCTTTTTAAGATAGCGGTCATCGCACAACAAATTTATTACCGATACAAACATGGGTATACGACCGACCCTCGTTTTGCAGGGCTCAACAAGGCCGCGGCGCTTTGCTGCAATATTGCCTTAAAGGCGATCCAAACCAATAAAATCGAATAATATGTCCAGTACGTTACATACCGATATCGATCCGGAAGCCTTGGCGGCGCTAGCCGAGTTTCCCGAAGATAAACCCTTGCATATGCTCAACTATATGCGATATGCCGAAATGGATCCCGAAACCGGGAAG
The DNA here is from genome assembly GCA_947500445.1 of uncultured Flavobacteriaceae bacterium. GTDB lineage: Bacteria > Bacteroidota > Bacteroidia > Flavobacteriales > Flavobacteriaceae > Pelagihabitans. The sequence goes on from CANMSB010000028.1 coordinate 11,968, forward strand.
ACCGGAAGGGAAACCTATAAAGAATACATGGAAAAAGCGACGCCCTTTTTTGCGAAAATCGATGCTCGGATCAGTTTTAAGGCAAGGCCCGCTTTGACGATCATTGGACCCCGTGAAGAGCAGTTATGGGACGAGATGTTGATCGTTACCTACGCCACCAAGGCAGACTTTTTTAAACTGATACGGATGGAAGGGTATCCGGGCGATATCAGAAAGAAGGCTTTGGTCGATTCAAGGATCATCTGTTGTGAATAAGTTCGGTCGATGGACCTAAATTGAAGTATTATGAAGGTGAAAAATAAAGTAGTACTCGTAACCGGTGGCGGTTCGGGTATCGGAGCTGCCACGGCAAAGCACTTTGCCGATCACGGCGCCAAAGTGGTAGTATCGGACGTTCGGCTCGAAAAAGCCCAAAAAACGGTAGACGGGATTTTGAGCGGCAATGGCGATGCCAGTGCGATGGAAACCAATGTGGCCGATTTCAATGCCGTGGAAACCATGGTGAAGGATACGGTGTCCAAATATGGCCGTTTGGATGTCATCGTAAACAATGCGGGTATCGGTCCAATAAAAATGGCAAAGACCGCCGATGCGACCTTAGCGGATTGGGACAATGTAATTGCCGTAAACCAGACCGGTGTTTTTTACTGTATGAAAGTAGCGCTGGGCCAAATGTTGGAACAAGGGTATGGGAATATCGTAAACGTGGCTTCCTTGGCAGGGTTAAAGGCATCGCCGAACAATCTGTCCTATAGCGCCAGTAAGTTTGCCGTGGTGGGGATGACCAAGTCCGCGGCCATGGAGTATGCAACCAAAAATATTCGGGTGAACGCCGTTTGTCCAGGGTATACCGAATCCGCACTGTTGGACAAACTTCGTGCGGCAAGGCCCGATATGGACGATATTTTAAAAAGTGTCATTCCCATGAAGCGTTACGGAAATGCCATAGAAATTGCCGAGGCGATTGTTTGGCTGGCCTCCGATAGCACCCAATTTATCACAGGACAGACCATTACCCTCGACGGGGGCACTTCTTTATAATAGAAAACCGCGTTTACGGAATGCCGATACGTTAGTTCGGACCGAAACCTTAAAAGAAACACTTGAAAACAATACAGTTAACACACAAGGAACGTTATACCATCGTGCAGCTCAACAGGGGCAAGGTCAATGCCATCAACCATGAAATGGTGCGGGAGTTGACTACCGTTTTCACCGATTTGGAAACGAATTCCAAGGTGGAAGGGGTCATACTCACGGGCATTCCACACTTTTTTTCCGCAGGTTTGGATGTCATTGAACTATATGGGTACAATGAAGCGCAGATCGCTTCTTTCTTTGAGGATTTTGGCGCCTTACATATTCGTATGGCCCGTTTCCCCAAACCTCTGGTCTGTGCCATACCTGGCTACGCACCGGCAGGAGGCTGTGTGTTTGCAATAACGGCCGACTATAGGATTATGGCCGAGGGCGATGCCTATACCATTGGATTGAACGAGGTGGCGGTAAACATTCAGATTTCCAACAATTTGATCGAAGCATATGCTTTTTGGGTCGGCAATGGAAAGGCCCATGAGTATATTTTGGATGGAAAATTGCTCCATGGCAAGGAAGCTTTGGCCAGTGGTTTGGTCAATGCCATAGTCCCCTTAGAGGAGGTAATGTCCGTTGCCGAGAAAAAAATGGATCAGTTTTTAAAGGCCGATACCGGGATACTCCGGAATACCAAACGGAAATTGAGAAGTACCTGGTGGAACAACCTGGAAAACGATGCTAAAAAAGATCTTGGGGAAGCCATCGAATTGTGGTGGTCGCCGCGAATTCGTTCCAAGATGAAAGCATTTGTCGATAGTCTTCAAAAGAAATAAATTAATTTAATACGAGAGCATAAATGAACAAACAATGGATGTTACGAAAACGACCTGAGGGAATGCCCGATGCAACGACCTGGTCGTTGGAAACGAACCCGATACCGACACTGGGCGATGGTGAAGTATTGGTGAAACAGCACTATATTTCCTTAGATCCCGCAATGCGCGGTTGGATGAACGATGCCAAATCGTATATCCCCCCGGTAGCCTTGAACGATGTGATGCGTGCCGGTTCGGTGGGCCAAGTGATAAAGGCCAACAACCACCCGGTATTCAAGGAAGGCGATTTTGTGAGCGGTTGGGGAGGCGTACAGCAATACACGGTGACCGATGGTGAAAATTGGTACCCCGTAGATGCCTCGCTCGCACCGTTGCCAATGTATATCGGTACCTTGGGTATGCCCGGTATGACGGCCTATTTCGGAATTTTACAGGAAGGAAAAATAAAAGAGGGCGATGTAGTGCTAGTTTCCGGAGCGGCCGGAGCGGTAGGAAGTATCGTTGGGCAGATCGCTAAAATTAAAGGTTGCACCGTAGTGGGGATTGCTGGCGGACCTGCCAAATGTGATTACCTGGTAAACCAGCTCGGTTTTGATGCGGCCATCGATTATAAGAGCGAAGAAATCTATGAGGCCCTAAAACGGGAATGCCCAAAAGGAATCGATGTATATTTTGATAACGTAGGTGGGGAAATCCTGGATGCGGCACTTTCCCGATTACGAATGAATGCCAGGGTTGTCATCTGTGGTGCCATTTCGCAATACAACAATCGAGAGGATGTTCGGGGGCCCAAAAATTACCTTTCACTTTTAGTGAACCGGGCCAGCATGAAGGGAATGATCGTATTCGACTATGCTGCCGATTACAAAAAAGCCGCAAAAGAAATGGGACAATGGCTCATGGAGGGCAAATTAAAAAGTAAAGAGGATGTTTATGACGGGATCGAGCAGTTTCCAGAAACATTTGCCCGATTGTTTACCGGGGAAAAAATGGGGAAATTGGTATTAAAAGTGTTGGAAGAATAACGGACCCATCTCGAAAGGATACAAAAAATAGATCAATGAGAGCAATCGTATGCAATACCTTCGGGCCGCCCTCCAGCTTAACGTTGGAGGAAGTAACACTTCCCGAGCCCGGCCCTAAGGAAGTAGTGGTGACCGTTAAGGCAAGTGGGGTAAACTTTCCCGATACGCTGATCATACAGGGGCTTTATCAGTTTAAGCCCGAACTACCGTTTACCCCTGGCAGTGATGTATCGGGAATCGTAAAATCGGTCGGCGAAGCGGTCGATCATATGCGCCCGGGCGATGAGGTGTTCGGATTTGTATTGAACGGCGCCTTTGCCGAGGAAGTAATTGTTCCGGCCAACGCCTGTTTTTTAAAACCCCCACAGATGGAGCATGCTATTGCCGCTTCTTTTATGATGGCCTATGGCACTTCTTACCATGCCCTAAAAGATAGGGGGCAGCTTAAAAAAGGGGAAACCTTGGTGGTGCTCGGTGCTTCTGGCGGGGTAGGGCTCGCGGCCGTAGCGTTGGGCAAGTTGATGGGAGCAACGGTCATTGCCGCAGCCTCTACAGATGATAAATTGGCATTATGCGCCGAATATGGTGCGGATGTACTGATCAATTATACCAAGGAAGATCTGAAATCCGCGATAAAGAAAAATACCGATGGTAAGGGCGTAGATGTCGTTTATGATCCGGTCGGAGGCGATTACTCCGAGGCGGCCATTCGCGGAATGGCATGGGAAGGCCGTTATTTGATCGTTGGTTTTGCGGCCGGTAATATTCCAAAAATAGCGCTCAACTTGCCGTTGCTAAAAGGATGCGCTCTCGTAGGTGTATTTTGGGGAAGTTTTGCCATGAAATCACCGGGACAAAACCAAAAAAATACCATGGACCTGATGAAATGGTATGCCGACGGTCGTATACGGCCGCACATACACCAAAGGTATTCCCTAAAGGAAGTACCCGTTGCCTTGGACGATATGATGCACAGACGGGTAAAGGGCAAGGCGGTCATCGAAATGGAAGAGCAATAGTTTGTTTTGGGAGCAGTCTTTTCTTTTCAGAATAAACTGAGAATCGGCGTTGATTTCATATTAGAGATGATATGGACAAGAATGGAAACAAGAATAGTACAATATAGAAAGTATGCGATTAAAAGATAAAGTAGCTATAGTAACGGGCGGTGCGCGTGGCATCGGAAAAGCCGTTTCGGAATTATTCGCTAAGGAGGGTGCCACCGTGTATATTTGGGACCTTTTGGAGGAAGGTGGGCAAACCGCCGAGCAAATTACGGCCCACGGGGGAAAAGCCAGTTTTTTAATGATTTCCGTTACGGACAAGGATGCGGTACAAAAGGCGGTAGCGGATATCCATGCCCAACATGGTAAAATCGATATATTGATCAACAATGCGGGGATTACAAAAGATAAGACCCTGCAAAAAATGAGCGAGGCCGAATGGGACGCGGTCATTGATGTAAACCTAAAAGGCGTTTTTATCTGTACCCAGGCCGTTGCCGGGTATATGAAAGAAGCAGGATACGGAAGAATTGTCTCCGCCGCCTCAAACGTTGGGCTTCGTGGGAATTTTGGGCAGACCAACTATGCGGCCACCAAAGCGGGCGTGATCGCGATGTCAAAAACATGGACGATGGAGCTAGGTAAATACGGCATTACCGCAAACGCCTTGGCACCCGGTTTCACGCTGACCGAAATGGTAAAAGCGATTCCCGAAGAACATTTGGAGACCATTAAAAAACAGATTCCGTTACAAACCGCAGCGGACCCTATCGATATTGCCTATGGATACCTGTACTTGGCTTCGGACGAGGCCCGATACGTATCCGGTATCTGTTTGACGATCGATGGAGGAATTTCAAGATAAGGGCATATGGAAACCCTCATTTGTAAAGATTTAGCTGCGTTACGGACCCATATCGGAAAACAGTTGCCCGTTGGTGAATGGGTAACCGTTACCCAACAAATGATCAATGCGTTTGCATCCGCTACCCACGATTTTCAATGGATCCATGTAGATGTGGAAAAGGCAAAAAAGTATTCGCCTTTCAAGGCTCCGGTGGCCCATGGATTTCTTTCCGTCTCCCTATTGTCAAAAATGTTGGGAGATGTGGTTACGGTAAACAGCGCGACCATGGGCGTTAATTATGGACTGAACAAAGTACGTTTTCCGAACCCCGTGATCGTTTCGAGCAAGGTACGGCTATTGAGTAAAATTGTAGGGATGGACGACTACGGCGAAAATGGCGCAAAAATTACATGGGACTGCACCATTGCAATTGAAGGGGCCGAGAAACCGGCCTGTGTCGCTGAATTTGTTTCGTTAATGTTCGAATCTTAAAAACAAGTAAATGAAGATACTGACAACCTCGGAGAATCGTTTCTCCGATTTAGAAGATTACCCCTTTAAAGCCCATTTTTGCGAAGTGGGACAAGGACTAAAAACGCATTATGTAAAGGAAGGTAATGGTCCTACCGTACTACTGTTGCATGGCGAACCGAGCTGGTCGTATCTCTACCGGAAAATGATTCCGATTCTAGTGGAGAAGGGCTATCAGGTAATCGCTCCGGATCTGATCGGTTTTGGCAAATCGGATAAACTTGGTGCTCCGCAAGAGTATAGTTATGCAAAACATGTGGCTTGGTTAATGCAACTTGTAACCACTTTGAAATTGACCGATATACATCTTTTTTGCCAAGATTGGGGCGGGCTGTGCGGTTTGCGTTTGGCAGCGGAAAACCAGGAACTTTTTGCAACGATTACCGCTTCCAACACTTTTGTCCCAAGAACGGGCATCAAAGCGAACGAAGCCTTTTTAAAATGGCGTCATTTTTCGCAAACGACCCCGAACTTCCATGCGGGAGGGGTACTTCAAATGGGAACGGTATCGGAACTGTCGGAAAAAGTGATTGCCGCTTATGATGCCCCTTTTCCCGACGACACCTACAAAGCGGGAGCGCGGGTATTTCCAAAACTGGTTCCCTTCGATGGGGAGGATTTTGATAACGCCTTACCTGCATGCGACGCTACCTGGGCGGTTTTGGAAAAATGGGAGAAACCGTTTCTTACCCTTTTTGGTGATTCGGACCCCTTGATGAAGGGAGGGGATCTGTATTTTCAGGCGAAGGTTCCCGGGGCCCTGGGAATGCCGCACCGGACAATTGAAAAGGCCGGGCATTTTATACAGGAGGACAAAGGAGAAGAATTGGCCGAGCATTTGGCAGCTTTTTTAAAAGCGCATGCATAATGTTAAAGTCCGCCGTAACCGGTCAGATACTGAAAACAATACCATTTCAAAAGTAAAATAGTATAACAAAAAGAAAACGCCCCGATGTGATTCAGGGCGTTTTGGTATGAAATATCCGATAGTTCAGGTCATCACTTTACCATTTCGTAACTTCTTTTGATAAAGTTGGTCAGTTCCTCACCTTTTAACAAGCCTTTTGACAAACGTGCCAGGTCGATGGACTGGTTGATAAGGCGTTCCCGTTTTTTGGCCGTCTTGGTATTCAAGATCTCGCCTACCAGTTCATGATTGGTATTTACGATGAGGTTGTACATTTCGGGCATGCCACCCATTCCGAACATGCCACCGCCTCCACCACTGCGTTGCATGTCTTTCATACGGCGCATAAATTCCGGCTCGGTAATGATAAACGGCGACGCGCTGCTATCCATCGCTTCCAACTGTACGGTAAAGCTTTTACCGGAGATAACTTCCTCCAAATTGGTTTTCAGCTTTTCCTTTTCCTCATCCGATAGTTTGGATATTTGGGTATCCTCTTTTTTGATCAGGTTATCCAAATGATCGGCATCTACCCGGGCGAAGGATATTTTTTCCTTTGAAGTTTCGAGCTTTTGCATCAAATGCGAGATAATGGGAGAGTCCATCAGCAATACTTCGTATCCTTTTGTCTTGGCAGCCTCGATATAGCTGTGTTGCGCATCTTTATCCGATGCATAAAGAATCACCAACTTGTCGTCTTTATCGGTTTGGGTGTCCTTTAGTTTTTCTTGCAACTCTTCAAAAGTGAAGTAGTTTCCGTCCACCGTTGGATAGAGGGCAAACTTATCCGCCTTTTCAAAGAATTTGTCTTCGGAAAGCATTCCATATTCGATGACGATTTTAATATCGTTCCATTTTTGTTCAAAATCTTCTCGGCTATTCTTAAACAGGGAGTTCAGCTTATCCGCTACCTTTCGGGTGATATAGGAGGAAATTTTCTTTACGGCACCGTCCGCCTGCAGATAGGATCGCGATACGTTCAAAGGAATATCCGGAGAGTCGATCACACCCCGGAGCATGGTCAGAAATTCCGGAACGATACCTTCCACATTGTCGGTGACAAAAACCTGATTCTGATACAATTGTATCTTATCTTTCTGGACATTCAGGTCATTGGTCAATTTGGGAAAATATAGGATGCCTGTTAAGTTGAACGGGTAATCTACATTCAAATGAATATGGAACAATGGTTCTTCGAACTGCATTGGATAGAGTTCGCGGTAAAACCCACTGTAATCGGCATCCTCCAAATCCGCAGGTTGCTTTGTCCACGCCGGATTTGGGTTGTTGATAATGTTATCTACCTCTTTGGTAGGAGCGGGATCTTCCTCTTTAGCGTCTTCCGGTTTTGGTAAGGTTTCCGTTTTGGTGCCGAAACGAATGGGTATCGGCATAAACTTGTTGTACTTGGTCAACAGTTCGGTGATTCGGGAATCTTCCAAAAACTCTATGGAATCTTCGGCAATATGCAGAATGATCTCTGTTCCGCGGTCTTCTTTTTTTCCTTTCTTTATGGTAAACTCGGGAGATCCATCGCATGACCAATGTACCGCAGGTTCGTCCTTAAAGCTCTTGGTAATAATTTCCACGGTATGGGCCACCATAAAGGAGGAGTAAAAACCGAGTCCGAAATGGCCGATAATTCCTGCGTCTTTGGCACCGTCTTCATATTTGTTCAAAAATTCTTCGGCACCTGAAAAAGCGACTTCATTGATGTACTTTTTTACCTCGTCCTCCGTCATTCCGATACCTTGATCGATCAAATGTATCTTTTTGCCTTCCTTGTCGATTTTGATGTCGATAATAGGATTGCCGTATTCCACCTTTGCCTCACCGATAGCGGTAAGGTGCTTTAACTTTAAGGTAGCATCGGTGGCATTGGAAATGAGCTCTCTTAGAAATATTTCGTGGTCACTGTAAAGAAACTTTTTAATCAGTGGAAAAATATTGTCCACCGACACATTAATTTTACCTGTTGCCATAATTGTTACTGCTTTATATGTTTTTAACGAATTGCGTTTTATTAAAGCCATGGAAATAACACCCATGCTTCGCGTATCCATATGTCAAAAAAAATACCATACTTCCTACACATGACAAACTGACATTTAAGGTTTGGTAATGAAGTGTCGTAAAGTTTAACAATATTTTTTGTTTAATTTTTTAGTTAATAAGTTAAACAGTATTATCTTTGAGTATGATTAGATTAAAATCTTGCTATGAAGAAGATTTTTAACATATAATCATGTTTGATTATTTATTGGTTAGGTTGTTTAAAACGTGCTTCGCCCCCGAGGCACGTTTTTATTATCTTTAAATCGACCTCGCAAGTGCAAGCGGGCCAAGAATAAAAACGATATACAAAACACACTCCGATGGCAACAAAAACAAAAAAGAAGGTAACCGAAGACCAGATTATAGCAGGGTATATGGACCATGTATTGATGACAGAACAAATTCCCACGTCCATCTACAAATTTGCCAAAGAACTAAAAATAGAGGAATCGGAATTTTACTCCTTTTTCGGGTCCATCGAAGGACTGCAAAAAGCGATATGGATAAAGTTCTACGAGAATACGGAGAGCGTTATGCTCAAAAATAAAGAATACGAGACCTTTTCGAACAAAGAAAAAATGTTGACCTTTTTCTATTCTTTTTTCGAATTGATGACCTTAAATCGAAGTTATGTGCTTTTTGCGTTGGCCCACGATAAAAATATGATGGGTGCGCCGAGCCAGTTGAAAGATTTAAAAAAACACATTGTTTCGTTTGCCAAGGAATTGATCGAGGACGGTAATGCCGAAAAGGCCTCTCGATTAACGCAACACAATCCGAAAATATTTTCCGAAGGTGCATGGCTACAGTTCGTATTTGTTTTAAAATTCTGGATGAACGATAACAGTCCAGGCTTTGAAAAAACGGATATGGCGATAGAAAAATCGATCAATACCATTTTTGACGTATTCGATAATACCCCATTGGAAAATATCATTGACTTCGGAAAATTCCTCTTCAAGGAAAGAATGGCCTAAGCGTAAGATGCCGTGACCGCTCCGTAAACCATATGTGTCAGATAATGACATCGTCGCATGTTGATGTAAACGATGTTTGAATAAACCAAAGAAAGCCTATGAAAACCCTCGACAAAATTCCGACCGGTAAAATTGAACGCGCCGGAAAACTTGTGAAAACGGGAGTCAAAATTGGGGGCAACTACGTAAAATACTACAGTAAAAAACTGGTAAATCCTGAAATGGACCGTGCCGAACTGGACGAGGATAATGCCGGTGATATCTATGACGGACTTAAAAGTTTGAAAGGTAGCGCACTCAAAGTGGCGCAGATGTTGAGTATGGAAAAAAACCTGCTGCCCAATGCTTATGTAGAAAAGTTTTCCTTATCCCAATTTTCAGTTCCCCCATTGTCGGCCCCTTTAGTGCGCAAAACCTTTAAAAAATATTTGGGAAAATATCCAGAGGATATTTTTGACACGTTCGAAAAAGATTCGGTAAATGCCGCAAGTATCGGTCAGGTGCATAAGGCCACCAAGGACGGCAAACAGCTAGCGGTTAAAATTCAATATCCTGGTGTCGCCAAAAGCATCAGTAGCGACCTTGCCTTGGTAAAGCCGATAGCGATACGGATGTTCAATATTAAGGGAAAGGATTCCGATAAATATTTTAAGGAGGTAGAGTATAAGCTTATTGAGGAGACCAATTATATCCTTGAGGTGCAGCAGAGCAAAGAAATTACCCAGGCCTGCGCCCACATCGAAAATTTGGAATTTCCGGAATACTATGAGGAAATGTCCAGTGAAAAAATCATTACCATGCAATGGATGCAGGGGATGCATTTGAGCGAGTTCGCCAAAACCGATTTCACCCCCGAAATGGGCAATCGCTTGGGACAGACCCTATGGGATTTTTATATGTTTCAGATCCATGGTTTGCGCAAGGTGCATGCCGATCCCCATCCCGGTAACTTTTTGATCAGCGATGCCGGAAGGTTGATAGCCATTGATTTTGGATGCATCAAGGAAGTGCCCGATTCTTTTTACTATCCCTATTTTGAGTTGGCAAAAAAGGAAAACATAGATAACGATGACCTCTTTCGCGAGAAATTGGTTCAGCTAGAGATTCTGACCCCTACGGATACACCAAAAGAAACTACCTTCTTCACCGACCTTTTTAGAGAGCTGCTCACGCTTTTTACGGCACCTTTTAATGCGGAGGAGTTCGATTTTGGCGCAGATGAATTTTGGATGCGGATCGCCTCCCTTAGTGAGCGTTTTTCAAAAGACGAACAGCTACGGAGGATGAACGGCAATCGAGGATCCAAGCATTTCCTGTATATGAACAGAACCTTCTTTGGGCTATACAATCTATTGCACGATCTTAGGGCAAAAGTAGATGTTAACCACTTTCGCAAGTATTTGGCAGACCAAAGTTAATACCAGCTAAAGGAGCGATATAATTTTCAGTATATTAGTCTGAAGTTTAATCGTTCCGTATACCGCAACACAATCAACCAAAGTATGTACAATTCAAAAATTATAGGGTTAGGACATTACGTGCCCGAAAATGTAGTGACCAACAACGACCTCTCCAAGGTAATGGACACCAATGATGCTTGGATTCAGGAGCGCACGGGAATCAAGGAAAGGCGTCATGTGGTCAAAGGGGATGGCGATACCACCACTACCATGGGCGTTAAAGCCGCCAAGGTGGCCATCGATCGTGCGGGTATCGACAAAGACGATATCGACTTTATCATTTTTGCAACCTTGAGTCCGGATTATTACTTTCCAGGTCCAGGGGTATTGGTACAGCGCGATCTCGGTATTAAAACCGTAGGGGCGCTCGATGTTAGAAACCAATGTTCCGGTTTTATCTATGCCCTTTCCGTTGCCGATCAATATATTAAAAGTGGGATGTACAAAAATGTATTGGTCATCGGTTCCGAACTGCATTCCCACGGATTGGATATGACCACACGCGGTAGAGGGGTTTCCGTTATTTTTGGAGATGGTGCCGGAGCAGCGGTATTGTCCCGTGAGGAAAACCGCGACTCGGGAATTTTATCCACACACTTACATTCCGAGGGGCAACACGCCGAAGAACTCAGTTTGATCGCCCCGGGAATGGGCAAACGATGGGTGACCGATATCATTGCCGACAATGATGCGGACGACGAATCGTATTTTCCCTATATGAACGGACAGTTCGTGTTTAAGAATGCCGTAGTCCGCTTTAGCGAGGTCATCAACGAAGGCTTGGCCGCAAACAATATGAATGCAGGGGATATTGACCTATTGGTGCCCCACCAGGCCAACCTAAGAATATCGCAATTTGTGCAAAAACAGTTTCGGTTGCGAGACGATCAGGTCTATAACAATATTATGAACTACGGAAACACAACGGCCGCATCCATACCCATTGCACTTACCGAGGCCTGGGAACAGGAAAAAGTAAAAAAAGGCGATGTAGTGGTATTGGCCGCCTTTGGAAGTGGATTTACGTGGGGCAGTGCCATTATCAAATGGTAAGTATCCCAGTGTACTATTTTGAATGGTAAGGAAATTACGGCAACGGATGCAAAAGTTCGGTGAATTGAATATTGTTATGGTTTACTCTTTTGTTTTCATCAGAATTAGACGGATGGGGAAGGGCATAAACGATAAAACCCTGACATTGCTGCCAGGGTCTCTTTCGTCGATTTTGCTATACTAAACACTAACCATTAACTATAAACATATAGCTATATCAACGACTTATCGTTATCTTCTTTTGATGTACCTTATTTAAATAGACGTTAAGTTTGGAATATCGTTACAGTAATTGTACAAACTTTAACATCTTAGTCCTTAATATGGAAAAAACACTCGTTTTTGGCGCTTCTTTAAAACCCCAAAGATACAGTAATATGGCGGTGAATCGTTTAAGAAGCCATAACCTTAAAACTGAAGCATTTGGTATTAAAGGGGGTAACATAAGGGATGTACAAATTAAGACCAATTTGGATGATTTTCAAAATATTCATACCGTTACTTTGTACATGAACCCAAAGCGCCAAGCGGGGTATTATCGACAAATACTGGAGCTACATCCCAAAAGGGTCATTTTTAATCCGGGCACGGAAAACCCTGAATTTTATAAAATACTGGAAAATAGGGGGATAGCAGCGGTGATTGCCTGTACTCTAGTGTTGTTGTCTACCGGACAGTATTGGGAGTGAAAGTAAGATTCAGGATATGCGGACGAGAAAAATTTAACATTTCAAAAATGTTCAACTCAAAGATTTATAAGTGTTTACGTTACATTTTTGTAAGAATTGTTGGTCGTTTTACGAATTGCTAGCAGTCCTATAAACGTGAACAGTCCGTTTAGCGGCAATAATTCGTATCCTATTTGATATCCGCCCAAAAACTTCGCCGGTATTTGGGAAATACAAAAAATCATTACTACGGAGGTCAAGGCAACTATCCAAACATAACGATCTTTCACTTGGAACTTGGTGAATATCCCAAAGGAGAACAACCCCAACAGGGGGCCGTAGGTAAAGCCGGCAACTTGCAGCAGACCATCGATAACGTTAGTGTCCAGAACATGCTTAAAAACAATGACGACCACGATCAGTAATAAGCTCATGCCAATATGTACGGTCTTTCTGAGACGAAGTCGCTGGCGCTCTGGCCTTTTTTCTATTCCCAAAAAGTCCACACAAAACGAGGTGGTAAGTGAAGTAAGGGCACTATCCGCGCTGCTATAGGCCGCCGCGATCAAGCCCAACATGAACGTAACCGCTACCAAGGACCCCAGGCCGGTGTTCAGGGCAATTTCCGGAAACAATAGATCGGACTTTGGTGTACCGTTCATTAGCGGTACGGCTATTTGGTTCGCTTTTGCATACAAAAACAACAACCCTCCCAAAACCATGAACAGGAAGGTGACCACCACCAAAACAACGCTAAAACTCAACATGTTTTTTTGCGCATCTTTTAAGGTATTACAGGTCAAATTTTTCTGCATCATATCCTGGTCCAGTCCGGTCATGCAAATGGTGATGAAAATTCCGCCTAAAAACGATTTTAAAAAATGATTTTTAGCGTTGATATCGTCGGTGAAAAAGATTTTATCGTATCCTTCCAACGCATCGCTGCTTAGCACCTGTATAAAATCCAGACCGAGTTCATCAAGAATAAAGTAAATGGACAGCCCTACCGAAACGAGCATGAACAGCGTCTGAAGGGTGTCCGTCCATACAATGGTTTTAATACCTCCTTTTTTGGTGTAGATCCAAATCAGTGCAATGGAAAGGGCAACGGTAACTTCAAAGGGCACGTTCCATGCGTCGAACACGAACTGCTGCAATACAATGGCGACCAAAAACAACCTAAAGGCCGCACCGAGCACCCGTGAAATAAAAAAGGACAGGGCGCCTACCTTATGGCTTACGAATCCAAAACGCTGTGCCAGATATTCGTAAATAGAGGTCACGTTTTGTTTGTAATACACAGGTAACAATACGTAAGCTGTTATAAGGTAACCGACAAAATACCCCAAAACGACCTGCATATAACTGAACTGGGAAGCTTCTACCCAACCCGGAACGGAGATAAACGTAACACCCGAGAGCGATGCGCCTACCATTCCAAAGGCGACTACAAACCAAGGCGAGCGTTTTCCCGCCTGAAAAAAATCGGTATTGGAATCCTGTTTCCCCGTTAAATAGGCAATTGCCAAAAGCAAAATGAAATAACCCCCGATCAATAGAATGATGTGAATTGGCTGCATAAGCTATTTTTGATTTCCGAAAAGTACGAAATACGACCGGTAACTCTTTTGGGATGAAATGAAAATCGAATTTCCATGGTTGACCGTGGGTGGATTGAAGTAGCTAATCCGGTGGTTACTTTTCAGCTGTTCTTCTTTGAAAATATAACCGACGCTAAGGCAGTGCTGAGATCCCCGGACAAGCCGAGGACAGGCTTTTGCCTTGGACAATTAAAAAACAATTCAATTGCTATACGTACCATTTTAAAGTTAAACCCGGATTATGCATTAGAACTTCGTAATGAAGCTGTTAGCTTCGATAAAATATGACATTTTATGAATGTAAGCATGGCACCGCTACGGTTACATTTAAAAATGTAGCGCAGCACCATATTTTGAAGTAGCTGGAAGCTGTAATAGATTTTCTAATGCATAAAGCGGGTTAAAATGGTAAAAAGCGAAAATTGATTGTAATTTTACCAAGAATTGCGACTAAAACGGAAAAATGGATTTTTCTTCCAAATTATTGGAGAACGCTGTAAATGAAATGGCCCAACTACCGGGAATCGGTAAACGTACAGCACTTCGCTTGGTATTGCACCTATTAAAGCAACCGGCGGAACGCACTACCTTGCTTGCCGGTTCATTGGTACAGCTAAAGGAGAATATCAAGTTTTGCGGCAATTGCCACAACATTTCGGACGTAGCCTTGTGCGAACTTTGTTCCAATCCCAAACGGGACCGTAGCGTGGTATGTGTGGTGGAGGATGTTCGGGATGTTATGGCCATTGAAAATACCGGACAGTTTAAAGGCCTGTACCATGTGTTGGGCGGTAAAATATCACCGATGGAGGGTGTGGGGCCACAAGAATTGCAAATAGACACCTTGGTGGCAAAGGCCAAGTTGGGGGAGATCAAAGAATTGGTTTTTGCATTGAGCCCCACTATGGAAGGCGATACGACCAACTTTTATATCTTCAGACAATTGAACGGACTTGATATTCGAACCTCTACGATCGCACGGGGCATATCGGTCGGGGACGAATTGGAATATGCCGATGAAGTTACTTTGGGAAGAAGTATCGTAAATCGAATTCCATTTGAAGGTTCTCTTAGAACCTGAAAAGTGGTTTTTGATAGAGAAAAACCAGAATTGAGTGCAATTATTTGCTATTTTTGCAATCGAAATAGATAAAAGAGCATATAAATTAGGAATATGTCAAAATTTGAATTGAAACTACCGCGAATGGGGGAGAGTGTTGCCGAAGCAACTTTGACCGCTTGGTTGAAGGAAGTGGGCGATACCATAGCGATGGACGAGGCGGTTTTGGAAATTGCCACGGATAAGGTAGATTCGGAAGTGCCCAGCGAAGTGGAGGGGGTGTTGTTGGAAAAACGTTTTGGTGTTGACGATATCATTAAAGTAGGCGAAACCATAGCTATTATAGAGACCGATGCCATCGTCGAAACGGTCGCTGTTTCGGATAACGGTAACGAAACCGATTCGGAGCCCCATTCCGATGTAGCCATCGAGGCTGCCACAGCAATTGAGGAAGGCATTGAAATCGTTCAAAAGGAGGCATCCACAGCTTCGGACAGCGTATCGGATAGTACCCGTTTTTATTCCCCTTTGGTAAAGAATATTGCAAAGGAAGAAGGGGTGTCTACAGCGGAGTTGGACGCAATTGCGGGTTCTGGAAAAGGAGGGAGGGTCTCCAAGAACGATATTTTGGCCTATATCGAAAATCGAAAGAGTGGTGCCGCTCCGGTAGCGGCTACCCCCGTAATATCACAAAATGGCGGTGGGCCCATTACGGAAGTCAAAGTGGCGCCGGAACGCCCCAAACCAACGCCGCAGGTATCCGTTTCAGGCGGTGACGAGGTAATCGAAATGTCGCGCATGGGCAAATTGATCGCCAAACACATGGTAGAAAGCGTCGCTACCTCTGCCCACGTTCAGAGTTTTATTGAAGTAGATGTCACTAATTTGGTGAACTGGCGAAAGAAAAACAAGGATAGCTTTGAAAAAAGGGAGGGAGAAAAGTTGACCTTTACCCCAATTTTTATGGAAGCCGTTGCCAAAGCATTGAAAACGTATCCTTTAATGAACATCTCCGTAAAGGGCGACCAGGTAATCAAAAAGAAAAATATTAATATAGGAATGGCGGCCGCATTGCCGGATGGTAACTTGATCGTTCCCGTAATCAAAAATGCGGACCAATTGAATCTGGTCGGTATGGCAAAAGTAGTTAACGACCTGGCCGATCGTGCGCGTTCCAATTCCTTAAAACCCGACGAAATCCAGGATGGTACCTATACGGTAACCAATGTAGGAACCTTTGGCAGTGTTTTCGGTACGCCCATCATCAACCAGCCACAAGTTGGAATTTTGGCACTGGGCGCCATAAGAAAGGTGCCCGCGGTAATTGAAACGGAAGAAGGCGACTTTATCGGTATCCGAAGTAAAATGTACCTATCGCATAGTTACGACCATCGTGTGGTAAACGGAGCGCTCGGTAGTATGTTCGCCAAAGCGATAGCCGATTATCTAGAGGCCTGGGATCCTAATAGGGAAATATAAGCTTTCCAACAGCGCCTTCATTGCGGCATAAAAACCGATTTTTTCGTTGCCAAATAAAAAGCGTGGGCGCGCTCTTATGGGAAAGGTTTCATCCCATCTTAACAAAGGCACTTTTTGGGAGCGCCTTACACAACGTACAAAGTAAAATGAGAACAATTGAGTAACTGTTTTAGCATGATGTTGAAACATTCCCAGTAGCGACTGCTATTATAATATGCTAAATAACCTTTGGCTTTCCCTGCCTTTTAGTGGGACTTGCAAGATTTGACGGTGCAATTACCATAAAAGTACGTTGCTAAGCTGGAGCTTTCCCATTTTAATACGCATCTAAACCACTATATTTGCCGAAATAATTCCCAAATGCAACTACAACTGACCCGCCCCATTTGTTTCTTCGATTTGGAAACAACGGGAACCAATATTGCCAAGGACCGTATAGTCGAAATCGCTATACTAAAGGTATACCCGAACGGCAACAAGGAAAGTAAAACATGGTTGGTAAATCCTGAAATGCCCATACCCGAAGAGGTTTCGGCCATTCATGGGATTACTGACGAACAGGTGGCCCAAGAGCCTACTTTCAAGGACCTTTCCAAGGATGTCTATAAAATGATCAAGGATTGTGATTTGGGCGGTTTTAATTCCGATCGCTTCGATATTCCTTTGCTGGCGGAAGAGATGTTACGCGCGGATGTCGATTTTGACATGAAAAGTATGGCCGCGATCGATGTGCAGACCATCTTTCATAAAATGGAAAAACGCACCTTAGGGGCCGCGTATAAGTTTTACTGTGGAAAGGAGTTGGTCGATGCCCATAGCGCCGAGGCCGATACCCTTGCCACATACGAGGTGTTGTTATCGCAACTGGACCGTTATCCGGAACTGGAAAACAACGTAAAAAAGCTGGCCGCTTTTTCCACGCATCGCAGATTTGTGGACTTTGCCGGTTTTATCGCTTTGGATGAAGAGGATAATGAGGTTTTCGCCTTTGGGAAACACAAGGGCAAAAAAGTGCATGAGGTGCTCGAGAAGGAGCCGGGATACTTTGGTTGGATATTGAACGCCGATTTTCCCTTGTATACCAAAAAAGTACTGACACAAATTAAGCTAAGCGGTTTAAACAATAAGTTTTAGGCAATGCGACTCTTTTTCTGGTTTTCCATTCTTTTCCTAGGGCAGCTCGGCGCCCAAGAAACCTTGTTTGAAGGCCATATTTACGATGCCAAGACCAATGCGCCCATACCCTATGTAAACTTGAGTTTTTTAAATACCTTAAAAGGGACTTCCACTGATGAGAACGGGCATTTTTATCTCGATGTTCCCACTTCATATCTAAAAAAACAGGTACACCTGTCTTCTTTGGGATACAATGACACTATTGTAACCGCTGCAAAATTGCATCGCGCGAAGCGTTTTAAAATGGCGCCCGAATCCTTTGCCTTGGAAGAAGTGGTCGTTTCCAAAAAACTGAGCAAGGCCATTTTTTTGAACCCTATTTCCAGTTATAGTCTGTCCAGTGGTTTTGCCTCGTCCGATACCCCTTGGGTACTTGCACTTTATTTTCCGAATATTGGGCAACAAGAAAAGGTGTTGGACGTGGTAACTATATTCCAAAGGCCGAACGTTGCCTTTAAAAGGGATTCGGCCAGTTTCCGACTTCGCGTTTACGATGTGGAACCCGGCACCAAAAAACCGGGAAGGGATATTTTGAGGGAAAGTATGGTACTACGAACCGATAAAAACCAAGAATACATTTCCGTGGACTTGTCCGACCTGCAATTGAAAATGCCCAAGGGAGGAGTCTTTATCGGGCTGGAATGGCTTTTTGTGCCCAGCAATTGGTATACCAATACATACGAACATCCAATATCCAAACAAAAGGTGGTAGAAGATCGGTTCGCCCCGACCTTTGGGGCCGTCTTTACTAAAAACCAAAATTTTAGGGCCATGGTCTATGGAATGGGCGAATGGACCGATTTTGTTACAAAATCAAAGGATTACGCGGAAAATTTGATACCGGCGATCAGTTTAAAGGTACTGCGAAACTAAGCGCGGGAATACGGCGCGTAGATAACATAACCCCAAAGAAGTATGAAACTCATTTGTATCGGTCGTAACTATACCGACCATATTAACGAATTGGCAAACGAAAAACCGGAAGCCCCGGTAGTATTTATAAAGCCCGATTCCGCTATTTTACCCAAAGAACAGGATTTTTACATTCCCGAGTTTACCCAAGAGGTGCATTATGAGGTAGAGGTGTTGGTCAAGATCAAAAAAGTTGGGAAGCACATTCACGAAAAATTTGCACATACCTACTACGACGAAATTGGACTTGGAATTGACTTTACGGCCAGGGACCTGCAGGCACAACTCAAGGAAAAAGGGTTACCTTGGGAAAAAGCGAAGGGTTTTGATGGCGCGGCCGTAATAGGAAATTGGCAGGCAAAGTCAGATTATACCGATGTGGACGACCTTAACTTTTCACTTCTGAAAAATGGGCAGGTCGTTCAAAACGGAACTACTTCCATGATGCTGTGGAAGATAGATGAACTGGTATCCTATGTTTCTCAATTTTTCACCTTAAAAAAGGGAGATGTGATTTTTACCGGAACACCTGCGGGGGTTGGTAAAATACAGGCAAATGACTATCTTTCGGGTATATTGGAAGGGAATGAATTGTTCAACTTAAAAATTAAGTGATGATTTACAGTTTGGATAAGATTAATGAAATGGCCTAGGGGGACGAGGAATTTGTTCAGTCTGTTATCGCAGTTTTTTTGGAGGAAGTACCTACCGATCTAGAACTTTTGGAAGGCGCCCTAAAACGAAAAAACTACGAACAGGTGTACAAGTTGGCCCACAAGATCAAACCAAATGTAGATCTTTTAGGTATGGAGCAGACCCGTGCCGCCGCCCTGGAAATAGAAACCTTGGGCAAAAGTGAGTCCAATATGTCCGAAATCGAAAGAATCTTTCCGGTACTACAAAAGGATATTGCTCAGGTAGTATCCGAGCTGAAGAAAGATTTTAACCTCTAATGCAGGCTGAAATCATTACCATTGGGGACGAAATCCTCATTGGGCAGATTGTGGATACCAATTCCGCTTTTATAGCAAAGGAGTTGAACAAAATAGGCATTTCCGTATACCAAATAACTTCTGTACAGGACGAGCGACAACATATTTTAAAGGCGTTGAAAGCGGCCGGTGACCATGCGGATATCGTGATATGTACCGGTGGATTGGGTCCGACCAAGGACGATATTACCAAACATACTTTTTGCGAGTTCTTTAACGATACCTTGGTGCGGAACGAGGCGGTTTTGGCGCATGTTGAATACCTTTTTGAAAAATACATTAAAAGCACGACCATTTCCGATGTCAATCGGCAGCAGGCCATGGTGCCCTCCCGTGCAGAGGTGCTTAAAAATGAATACGGTACTGCACCGGGAATGTGGATCAAAGGAGAACATGCGGTATATGTATCCCTGCCCGGAGTTCCTTTTGAAATGAAGAACCTGATAAAAAATCAGGTCGTCCCCAAGATAATGGACACCTTTGAAAGGCCGCACATTCTGCACAGAACCTTGGTTACCTATGGAAGGGGCGAAAGTGCCATCGCCGAGGATATTGCCGATTGGGAAGCAAATTTGCCCGATACCATAAAATTGGCCTATCTGCCAAATCTGGGAAAAGTACGCCTGCGATTGAGTGCGAAAGGGACGGACAAGGCGCTCATGGAAAAAACGATGGAGGCGCAATTGCAACAACTTTATCCACTTATTAAGGACATTTTATACGGAGAGGAAGACGAAGAGACCCTTGAGGCCGTTGTAGGCAAATTGTTCGTGAAAAAGAAACGCACCTTGGCCACCGCAGAGAGCTGCACGGGTGGAAAAATTGCCCAGCAACTGACGGCGATTCCGGGAGCATCGGCATATTTTAAGGGGAGTGTGGTGAGTTATGCCACCGAAACCAAAGTAACCGTCCTAAATGTTCCGGAAAGGATAATAGCCGATCATTCGGTAGTAAGCAAAGAAGTGGCCATGGCCATGGCCGGGAACGTTCGAGAATTGTTGGGTTCCGATTACGCTATCGCCACCACGGGAAATGCCGGACCATCCAAGGGCGATTCCGAGGCACCGGTAGGAACGGTATATATCGCCATAGCAACGCCGGATGGGATATATGCCGAACATTTTATGATGGGAAACCACCGGGACCGCGTGGTCCAAAAGACCGTTCATAAGGCTTTGGAAATGATGCAAAAAGAAATTTCAAAAATCTGAAGTAGAATGTTGTCCGTCCGGTAAAAATGATATAAATTTGCATCCTGTTTAAAAAAATCAGCGTAATGTCAAAAGTTTGCGAAATTACCGGAAAGAAAGCGATGACCGGAAACAACGTATCGTTTTCTATCAACAAGACCAAGAGAAGATTTGATGTGAATCTTTCCAAAAAGCGTTTTTATATTCCTGAAGAAGACCGATGGGTAACGTTGAAGGTATCTGCAAAAGGATTGAAAATAATCAACAAAAGAGGAATTTCCGCTGTTTTGAAAGAAGCAAAGCAGAAAGGATTGGTAAAATAAGCCTTAAAATAGTTTAGGTATGGCAAAGAAAGGAAATAGGGTTCAGGTAATCTTGGAGTGCACGGAGCATAAAGAATCCGGACAGGCGGGAACATCTCGTTACATTACCACGAAAAACAAAAAGAATACTCCCGAACGTATGGAGTTGAAAAAATACAACCCCATTCTGAGGAGAATGACGGTACACAAAGAAATTAAGTAATTGGAATTTTAAAAGGGAAATTCGATAGCATAACAATTTAGTCATGGCAAAGAAAACGGTAGCAAGTTTACAGACAAGTTCAAAAAGGCTTACAAAAGCGATCAAAATGGTAAAATCGCCAAAGACCGGAGCGTATACATTTTCGGAATCGATAATGACGCCAGAGGCCGTTAACGAGTGGTTGGCCAAAAAGTAGCCATTCCCGTTTTTACGATATATAGGGCTGCCTTCGAAAGAGGGCAGCTTTTTTTATGCCTGCACCGGAACCGAACGATGTGCAAGGCGATGCATCAAAATAGACGTAGGGGCATTCCTAGTTTTGGGTTCCCGATTTGCCGTTTACTTTCTTATATTTGAAGGAATTTAGTTTACACCGTACATGAGTTTATTTAAGAATATTTTTTCCTCGAAAAAGAAGGAAAATCTGGATAAGGGACTGGAAAAATCCAAGACCAGTTTTTTCGGCAAGCTTAGTAAGGCCGTAGCGGGAAAATCAAAGGTAGATGACGATGTACTCGATAACCTGGAAGAGGTACTGGTAAGTTCCGATGTAGGGGTGGCGACTACCTTAAAAGTCATCGAACGTATTGAGGCAAGGGTCGCCAAGGACAAGTACATGGGCACCGAGGAATTGAACGTCATTTTAAGGGAGGAGATTGCCGGGCTGCTTTCGGAGACCAACAGTGGCGACGCCACGGAAGTTGAATTGCCTACCGGTGTAAAACCGTATGTAATTATGGTAGTAGGCGTCAACGGTGTGGGCAAAACGACCACTATTGGCAAGTTGGCCCATCAGTATAAAAACAAGGGATATAAAGTGGTATTGGGCGCGGCGGATACCTTTAGGGCCGCAGCAATAGACCAATTACAAGTTTGGGCCGATCGCGTGGGCATACCGATCGTAAAACAAAAAATGGGCAGTGATCCTGCCTCCGTAGCCTTTGATACCTTAAGTTCGGCCGTTACACAAGATGCCGATGTCGTAATTATCGACACCGCGGGCAGGTTGCACAATAAGGTGAATCTGATGAACGAGCTGACCAAGGTGAAAAGGGTGATGCAAAAAGTGGTGGACGATACACCGCACGAGGTGCTTTTGGTTTTGGACGGATCTACCGGTCAGAATGCCTTTGAACAGGCGAAACAATTTACCAAGGCTACCGAAGTTACCGCACTTGCAGTAACCAAGCTCGATGGTACCGCCAAAGGCGGTGTGGTTATCGGTATTTCCGATCAGTTTCAAATACCGGTAAAGTATATTGGGGTAGGTGAGGGCATAGAAGATCTTCAGGTGTTCAATAAATACGAGTTTGTAGATTCCTTTTTTAATACCAAAAGTTGAGGGCAAAATGGCTTGTTGTTTTCGTATTGTTCGGAACATCGCTTTCCGCTCAGATAGCACACCCTAAAGCAAGTGCGTTTTCTAAAATTACCCAAGAAGTAGGGCTTACCTCGGTATCCGTGGCCTATTCCCGACCCTCGGCCCAAGGGCGTATCATTTTTGGAGATTTGGTCCCATACGGTCGTATTTGGCGGGTAGGGGCGAACGAATCCACGAAACTAACGGTAGATTCCGAAATTACGGTATTGGGAAATACCTTGCCCAAAGGAACTTACGCCTTGTATGCTTTCCCGTATAAAGAAAAATGGGAAATTGTTTTTCATTACAATACGGGGCACTGGGGCGATGGTAGAAAAAATTATAATCCCGAAGAAGATGTTTTTCGAATAACGGTGCTTCCCGAAAAAACGGAGGCCTATCACGAGACCTTTCTTATTTCTTTCGAAAATGTTCATCACAACGGCATGGAAATGACACTGAATTGGGCACATACCAAGATAGTGGTTCCCATGACAGTGGCAACACACGCAAAAATGCTTGTTCAAATCGAAACGGCGATCACTGAAAAACCTACTGCGGAAACCTACTACCAAGCGGCACGCTATCTGCAGGAACAAGATGTGGACCACGAACGTGCCTTGGGGTATGTGAACACGGCTTTACAATTGGAAGGGGATACGTATTATTTTTATCGGGTAAGATCACTTTTACAAGCTGCCATGCACGATTATGAAGCCGCGATATCTTCGGCTAAAGAAAGTTTGGCGTTGGCCGAAAAAGAAGGAAAGGACGAATTTGTACGTATGAATCAAAAAAATATTTTTCGATGGCGTCGACAATTACAAAAAGAACCAAAATGAAGGGCCTTCTCGTTACGATCATCATCACCTTCTTTTTTGGTTGTAAAACGGAAAAGAAGGAGATAGCACCCCCAGTACTTTGGACGCCGTATGACGAAACCGAAGCGCTCCGTGCCAACGAAGATCATGAAGTTGATCGGATGCGATATCGGCTGATCGAGAGCAAGGTGTTGGATAAGAACGAAGTCTTTAACCCTTTGTATGAGGAAGTCTCCCAAATGACAGCGGGCGACTATCGGGCCCTGAAGCCTTTGATTTTGGAACAGGACATTCCTACCATTCAGTCGCATATCGTTTCGGGAATGCTGACGTATGAAAAGTTGGTGTTGTTTTACTTATACCGGATCTACCACTATGAGCTGAACAATAAAACACATCTTAATACCGTGATCGCCTTGAACCCATCGGTGGTCGACGAAGCCCGAAAACTGGATAAGTTGAACGAGCGTACCACTGCCGGACAACGGCATCCGATACATGGGATTCCCATTCTGCTGAAAGATAATATCGGAGCGTCCGGTATGCCCACTACTGCCGGTGCCATCGCCTTACGTGATAATAACGCTTCCGACGCTTTTATCGTACGGCAACTCAAATCAAAAGGAGCGTTGATCTTGGGGAAAGTGAATTTGAGCGAATGGGCCTATTTTCTTTGTGAGGGTTGCCCGGTAGGCTACAGCGCCATTGGCGGGCAAACCTTGAACCCCTATGGACGAATGGTTTTTGAAACGGGCGGTTCCAGTTCGGGAAGCGGTACTTCCGTAGCGGTCAACTATGCCGCAGCTGCAATCGGTACCGAAACCTCCGGGTCCATTTTATCCCCGAGCAGTAAAAATTCAGTGGTGGGACTAAAACCTACGGTAGGGCTGTTAAGTAGAAGCGGTATTGTACCGATTTCAAGTACCTTGGATACACCGGGACCGATGACCAAAAATGTGATCGATAATGCGATTGTGCTTTCCGCCATGTTGGGAAGGGACGAAGCGGACGAAAAATCGGTGGTGAGCACCGAAACCTTTTTGGATTGGAACACTCAAACCGTTTCCCTTCTTGGTAAGCATTTTGGGGCTTTTCGAAATTTAATGGAGGAAAACGACCGTTATCGAAAAACAATAGAAAAAATGCGTGAAGCCGGCGCCAAAGTAACGGTGTTCGATGCGCCCGAAGTACCCTTACAAGGTTTTTTGAGCATTTTGAACATTGATATGCGAAACGATCTTCCCCTATATTTGATTTCCCAGACCGATAAGAATAAGGTACCAATACGATCGGTAGCGGATGCTGCCCAATTTAACGCGCAGGATTCCACGGTGCGTATCCCCTACGGCCAGGCAATTTTTACCGGTATGTTGGACGATACCACTACTGTGGAGGGCTTGGCGCGTATAAAGCGCCGATTGAAAAACAACGGGCGTCATTTTTTTGATAAGGCCATGGATAAGCACGGGCTTGACGCGATACTGTCCATCAACAATTATCATGCGGGATATGCCGCGGTGGCGGAATACCCCGCTTTGACCATACCAATGGCCTATACCGATGCCGGGGAACCCGTTGGGCTAACGTTTATTGGAAAGCCGTTTACGGAAAATCAGTTGTTGCAAATGGCCGCTGCCGTAGAAGCCATGCAAAAAATAAGAAAACTACCCTCGGATTTCATCGATTGATCAAGACGTTGATTTTTTCCCATAGGGCATTGTCAAATCCGGAAGGCCCCAAGGTGGGTTCATCCGCACTTTCTCCCATTCGAACCACCACGATGCCTTCACTGGGTACAACATATAATTTTTGGTCGTTTTTTCCCAGGCCCGCGATCAGATCGTCGGGAGCGTTCGGAATCAATTTGCCGTCAAATTGCTGTTCGGAGCCCGGAAGCCTATGGTTCGCAGCCCCGTTTATCCACCAAAAGTAGCCATACGCCTTGTTCATGGGTTGCGAAGTGCTTGTCATTTGTTCAAAATACTCCAAATCGCCCAATACCGGGGTATCTTCCCACTGACCTTGGTTAAGGTTCAACAGCCCAAAGCGCGCCATGCTTCTGGCATTGCTGTAATAGATGTTGGCAAAACCGAGTGTTGCCCATTCACCTTCCATGCCGATTATGTTCTTTAAGTTCCGTTCAAAATAAGGCTCGAACGCTTCGTCCACCGCTTCGCCAATAATTTTTTGTGTAAGGGTGTACGGTGCGTTGTGATAATACCAAAAACCACCGGGAGTGTTCAAAAAGGTCAGGCATTCGGCGTCCGTACAATTCATATTGCTAACGTTAAAATCAAGACCGGAGGTCATTTGCAGGTGATCCTTTACGGTAATCGCTATTTCCTGGGTATTTTCCAGGCTGGACCATCCCGTTCCCAAATACGTGGAGGAAGGCTCGTTCAGCAGCAGCCGGTTTTGTTGTACCGCCAAACCGGCACTAAAGGAAACCAGGGTCTTTCCGACCGAATACCATGGATGAGCTTCGTTTTTTTGCCCACCGTTCGGGTATGCTTCCATAGCAATTTTTCCATCTTTCAAAAGTAAAAAGGCCTTGGTGCCGTTAGCCGCTAAAAAGTCCAACAATGCCGATTCGGCGTCCGTGTCCCAACCGAGATCGTCCAAAGAAACGGTTTCCCAATCATCCGGGCCTATCGGTGGAAAGTATATCGCTCCATCGGTATCGGATGCTATCGGCGTTTCCGATGCTGCCGTATCGTCGGAAGAACAGCCCGTTATCAGCAAGAGTATCGTAATAAGAAAAAAGTATTTCATACTTCAAAAATGGGGGTTCGCAACCACGTTATCCCCTTCTAAAAGAACGGTTTCACGTATAAATAACAACGAAAAAAACGGCACTTTCGTATGGTACGCAGCATCCCTTAAATAGTAACGAACCACATGGTATCTAAAATACAAAGGGCATGGGAGAAGAACGAAATTCCCTCTCAATAACGCATAAAAGCAGCGGCAAACGGTTGTCCGTAAAAGAGTTCATCCAAGAAGATTGCCCAACGCCAAGTGCGGCCGTATAGATGTTGAAGGAAGGTATCGTACCAATGTGCATTCTTTCAAGATGGTGACCGATGAACGGTTCAAACATTCCTAAGTCTTCCCATCCTTTCTATACGTCACATATGGTAATACCTTCTTTTAAAGCGGCAATTTTATCTTCATAGGTAGGAATGAATTCCTGTGCGACATGTCCTTTATAACCGGTATCCAAAATAGCCTTCATGATTGCCGGATAGTTTAGTTCTTGTGTGTCGTTGATTTCATGGCGACCAGGATTTCCTCCGGTATGGTAGTGGCCAAAATAGGGATGAAAATCTTGAATGGTCCTAATGACGTCCCCTTCCATGATCTGCATATGATAAATGTCGTACAACAATTTAAAATTTTCGGATCCGAGCGCCTTGCAAAGTGTAACGCCCCAACGGGAACGGTCGCACATATAATCGTTGTGGTCTACTTTGGAATTCAATAGCTCCATTTGGAGCACGACACCATGTTTTTCGGCGGTCGGCAATAATTGTTTGAGTCCTTTTACACAATTTTGAAGGCCTTCGTCATCGTCCATTCCATTGCGATTGCCACTAAAACAAATGAGGTTGGTATAACCCGCGGCTGCAACTTTTGGAATCAATTGCAGATAGTCGGCCACCAATTCCTCGTGGAGTTTGGTATCGTTCCAACCCTTTTCGATACCCATTCCCGCACCCCAGCACATCGCCGCATGGATGTCGTATTTTTTTAATAATGGCCATTCTTTCGGTCCCGTAAGGTCTATGGCCTTAACGCCCAATCCGTTAAGGTCCTGTAAAAAGGTTTCCAACGGAATGGAGCCATAACACCAATAGCAAGCACTATGCTGTATGTTTCCTTTTAACTCTAAAGTGGATAGCGGTGTTGTTTTCATGGCCTGTGCCGTTCCGGTCAATAGGCCGACGGAAGCACCTGCCGAGGCGCCGATAAAAGTTCTTCTTTTCATGATCCTAGTTGTTTCTTAATTTTTGTCTATAAAGCTATCTCCGCTTTTTTGTGGGTGCACCATCCATTTTAACGTCTTGGCCATTGCTCCTGCACATAGGACGCTTTAGCATGAAAACAGTGGACCGTTCCACTTCGGTTTTGAAGCTTTTGATGATTCCTAAAGATAACAATATTACCTTTACCCGTACTATGGCACCGGATATTGAAAATTTGAAAATACTGGCCCATTACCGAATGCCGTTCGGAAAGTTCAAGGGTCGCTACCTGGTCGACTTGCCGGAGGCATATCTCATTTGGTTCCGTCAGAAAGGATACCCGGAGGGGAAGTTGGGCAATTTGCTAAAGGAGATGACCGAAATAAAAATTAACGGTCTGGAACCTTTGATACGAAAAATACAAAAAGATTTTCCCCTTCAATGAACCCTATTTCAGACTTCAATTTGTACTTTTGCCGGCGGTACGAACTCAATCGAACGCTACATGTCTCAAACGAAATACATTTTTGTAACTGGCGGGGTTTCTTCCTCGTTGGGTAAAGGAATCATTGCCGCATCCTTGGCAAAATTATTGCAGGCGAGAGGTTACAAGACCACCATACAAAAACTAGACCCCTATATCAATGTAGATCCTGGGACGCTAAATCCCTATGAACATGGGGAGTGTTACGTAACCGATGACGGCGCCGAAACCGATTTGGACCTTGGCCACTACGAACGATTTTTAAACGTAAGTACCTCACAGGCCAATAATGTGACTACCGGTCGTATTTACCAGAGCGTTATTGAAAAAGAACGTCGCGGCGAGTTTTTGGGGAAAACCGTTCAGGTAGTCCCGCACATTACCAACGAAATAAAGGAGCGGGTTCAGTTATTGGGAAATAGTGGTGAGTACGACATCGTCATTACGGAAATAGGAGGTACGGTAGGTGATATTGAATCGTTGCCCTACATAGAGGCGGTGCGTCAATTGCTATGGGAACTTGGAGATACCAACGGCATCGTCATCCATTTGACCTTGGTACCCTTTCTTTCGGCCGCGGGAGAGTTGAAAACCAAACCGACACAACATTCCGTAAAAACCTTGATGGAGAGTGGAATAAAGGCCGATATTTTGGTATGTCGTACCGAACATGAAATATCGGACGATATCAAGGACAAATTGGCACTCTTTTGCAATGTTCGTAGAGAAGCGGTCATCCAGTCCATCGACGCCTCTACCATATACGATGTGCCGGTGATGATGCAGGCGGAAGGTCTGGACCGGGTAACGCTACAAAAATTGGCGCTTACCGATACGTCCATGCCCGACTTGACCCAATGGAAAGAATTTTTATACAAGCATAAACACCCGAAGAACGAAGTGAACATCGGACTTATCGGGAAATATGTAGAGTTGCAGGATTCCTATAAATCGATTTTGGAATCTTTCATCCATGCCGGGGCCATAAATGAGGTTAGGGTAAAGGTACGATCGATACATTCGGAACACATTGACCCGAACAACCTATCGAAGATCATGAACGGTTTGGACGGTATATTGGTAGCGCCCGGTTTTGGCGAACGCGGTATAGAGGGAAAGATCCAGGCCGTGCAATATGCCCGTGAAAACCGAATTCCCTTTTTGGGCATTTGTTTGGGAATGCAAATGGCGGTGATCGAATATGCCCGTAACGTGGTAGGATTGGCCAATGCCAACTCTACCGAAATGGACGAGGATACCGAAAACCCGGTAATCAGTTTAATGGAAGCCCAGAAAAGCGTTACCAATAAAGGGGGCACCATGCGGTTAGGGGCGTGGTCCTGTACCTTAAAAGCGGACAGTCTGGTAAGCGAAGTATACGGGGGGCGGGAATCCATTTCGGAACGGCATCGCCACCGGTATGAATTCAATAACGAGTACAAAACGGCAATGGAAAAAGCGGGAATGGTGACTTCTGGAATGAACAGTGAAACCGGACTGGTTGAAATTGTAGAGCTTCCGGAACATCCTTGGTTTATAGGGGTGCAGTACCATCCCGAATATAAAAGTACCGTTGCCGACCCACATCCTCTTTTTGTCGGTTTTGTGCAGGCGGCCTTGGTCCATAAAAAACAACAAACTAATGCCAGTATGGCATAAACTGCCCTTTTGGGCATATATTTGACACTGACTTCAGCAAAACCAGCGTTCCGAATGGTGATAATGATTAAAGAAACTGTAACGGAACCACGCTTTGGCCAACCAATAGAAAATACGATTTCATGGAAGAAAAGAAAATAGACGTCAATTCCATTATCGGGTTTGTCCTGATTTTTGGAATTTTGATTTTTATGTTTTACCAAAACAAGCCTACTCCGGAAGAGGAAGCCGCACAAAAGGCGAAACAGGAACAAGTATCCAAGGAGAAGGAAACCGAAGCTGAAAAAGTACCGGAAGAGCCCACCAAAGTTCCGGAACTCGACTTAAGGGACTCTACCGCGCTCGCCTCTTACAAAAATACTATCGGTGCTTTTGGTTATAATGCGCCGGTCGAAGGGACTACTGTTTTGGAAAATGACCTGGTATACCTTCAAATCGCAAACAAGGGAGGGCAGATCATTGAGGCCCGAATGAAGCAGTTTAAGACCTACGATTCGATACCGGTATATTTGGTCAAAGATGGTAACGCTTCCTTCGCGCTCGATTTTACCACTGCCGACAATCGGGTGCTGAGCACCAAAGACCTGTTTTTTGAACCATCGTTAGATAAAGGTGATGGGGGAGTACAGGTGCTTTCGATGAAGGCAAAAACAGGGTCTAATGCATTTTTGGAGTACCGATATGAGATGAAACCGGACGATTATCTGGTCGATTTTACCATTCGTTCCCAAGGGCTAAACGGCGTTGTGGACGGTACCCGGCCCGTTGTATTGAAATGGAAGTTGAAAGGGATACGCCACAATAAAAGTATAAAATACGAAAACAGGTACAGCCGGCTCACCTATAATCACGACGATGGAAAAATCAGTAAACTTTCCGAAGGTAGCGATGATGAGGAAACGGAAGAAGATAT
Organism: uncultured Flavobacteriaceae bacterium; assembly: GCA_947500445.1. GTDB lineage: Bacteria > Bacteroidota > Bacteroidia > Flavobacteriales > Flavobacteriaceae > Pelagihabitans. Next base: position 42,503 of record CANMSB010000028.1, read on the forward strand.
CAAATGGTTGTCGTATCGGCAGCACTTTTTTAGTTCGATTTTGGTCGCCAAGGAGCATTTTAAAAAGGGAGACCTCCGTTCCAAGAATCTAGTGGACGAAGAGGATAAAAAAGCGCAATACACCAAGGTATACGAATCCGAAGTGCCCCTTAGTTTGACGGCCGGCGAGTTTTCCCAAAAGATGAACTGGTATTACGGCCCTACGGACGTTGCGGTGCTGGAAGAGTATGAGGATATAGGCCTTGTAGATTCCATACCTTTTGGTTGGGGTATTTTTGGATGGATCAACCGTTATGTGTTCACCCCATTTTACAGCCTGTTGAGTTCTTTCTTGCCCTTTGGTATCGCTATTGTGGTGATGACAATTTTGGTGCGATTGGCCATGTCGCCGGTAACCTATAAGTCGTACATGTCCCAAGCGAAAATGAAAGTATTGAAGCCGGAGATAACCGAGTTGGGCGAAAAGTACAAGGACAACGCAATGAAAAAGCAGCAGGAAACCATGAAGCTTTACAATAAGGCCGGGGTGAGCCCTATGAGCGGTTGTGTGCCCGCCCTATTGCAAATGCCGATATTTTATGCGCTTTTCATGTTTTTCCCGACCTCCTTCGCGCTGCGACAAAAGTCGTTTTTATGGGCGGAAGACCTTTCTTCCTATGATTCCATTTTTGAGTGGACGGCGCAAATTCCGATAATTTCTACCTTTTATGGTAACCATGTAAGCTTGTTTCCCATTTTGGCCTCCGTTGCCATCTTCTTTTATATGATGATGACGACCGGACAGAACATGCCCACCCAACCGGGAATGCCGAATATGAAGTTCATTATGTATCTGATGCCCTTTATGATGTTGATTTTCTTCAACAACTATGCATCCGGTTTAAGCCTTTACTATTTTATTTCGAACTTGATTACCATTGGGATCATGTTGGTCATTAAAAATGTAATCATCGATAACGATAAAATACATGCGCAAATTCAAGAAAATAAGGCGAAACCCAAAAAGGAGAATAAATTCCAGCGAAAAATGCGGGAAATGATGGAACAGGCCGAGGAACAAAAGAAAACGGGAAAGCGTTAAGTACCATCATATTTTTCAATAATCTACAAACGGCCCATCAGGGCCGTTTTTTATTGGGGTATCTTTTGTTATGCCATTTCAAGGTTAAAATGGTATCAATGGTTTTTGGACTTGTTTTCGATATCAGGGAAGACGAAAAGCCATTTTTTTCCGTTTAAGCAATGTTCATTAAACCATTTGCAAAATGAGGTGTCCTACCTCTGTACAATTTTAAAATAGAAGCCATGAAAAATTTCAAATACGCCATAGGGCTGCTCTTATTCCTTTTTTTGGTGCCGAGCACGCAGTTGGAAGCCCAGGTAAGACGTCCCAAAGCAAAAGTGGTACGTGTTAAAAATAGAAAAGCAAGAAAGAAAGTAAAACGCAAAGTTCGCAGAAAAAACAGAAGGGTGGCCAGGAGAACTTTAAGACGACTTCCTGCCGGTGCAAGGGCCATCGCCTATAGAAACATCACCTATCATACCGTTGGGGGGATGTTTTTCGTAGCACGAAAAGGCATTTACGCTAGGGCATTTCCACCAAGGGGGTTCCGCATTAGAGTGTTGCCCATCAATGCCATTCGAATAGCGGTCCGTAACAATGCGTACCGGTATGCCGATGGAGTATATTATCAAGAAGTAGGTGAAGAATACGAAATAGTACCACCTCCTAAGGGTGCGGTAGTGCCGGAATTGCCGGAAGATGCACAAGAAATCGATTTTGAGGGGGTGTCGGCCTATGAATTGAATGATGCGGTATACCGTGCCATTGAAGACGGATACGAGGTAATCGATGTTTTGGAAGAAGAAGAGTGACGCTCAAAACATTTTGTATAAAAAAAGAAACCCTGACACTAGTGTCAGGGTTTTTTCGATTAAGTTGGTATGGTAAGATTTGGGATTGCTAATATGTGACTTATTTCCCTTAAAAAATAAACTTAGTTGTCAAGTGCGGCATTTTGTATGCTAATGATGTGCTTGTTGTGGTTTGCCGATTTGGATCAGAAAAAGAAAAACTTCCAAGCGATACTATTGCATCGCGAGGAAGTTTTTTTGCAACAACCAATTTGTTACCGACCGTAGGTGTGTAACCTTAGGGTCAATGGTTTTTTAATGTCTTACGGGAAGCCCTAGAGCCTCTAATACTTCTTGCGGCAGAAGCACTTTGTCGACAACATGCACAATACCGTTGCTGGCAATTTGATCGGCCAGGGCAACATTGGCATCGGTCGTACTTCTATCACGGATACGTACGCCATTTGAAGTAAGCGCGAACAGGGATTCACCTTGAACGGTCACCAACTCTTGGTGATTGCTCAAATCACCCGAAGCTACTGCCGCACCGGCAATTACATGATAGGTAAGTACCGTGGCCAAAAGCTCTTTTTCTTCGGCAGTGTCAAAATCGGCCAAGCTATTGTAATCAGGTCCTAACGTGTCAAGCAAATCGGCAAAAGCGGCATTGGTAGGAGCGAAGACCGTAAAGGGTCCTTCACTACTTAATACGTCCACCAAACCGGCATCTGCCTGGATCAAGGCGTCTACCAAAAGACTAAGATCTGGTACGGATTGTGCCAAGCCAACGATGTTCGGTGTCGGAGGGTTCAATAGGTCCAATACTTCCTGTGGTAAAAGTACTTTGTTGATGACGTGTACAACCCCGTTACTTGCCGCTACATCGGGAATCACAACACTTGCATTGGTGTCCGTAGCATCCTCAACATGTACGGTTCCGTTTTTGATATTGATGCCTACATTTTCGCCTTGAACGGTCTGTATCATTTGACCGTTGCTCAAATCGGCAGCGAACGCGGCAGTATCGGCTACAACATGGTAGGTCAATACCTTTACCAATAAGGCTTTCTCGTCTTCCGTATCAAAATCGGCAAGACTGTTATAATCATCACCCAAGGCTTCAAGAAGTGCAACAAAGGCATCGTTGGTAGGGGCGAACACGGTAAATGGTCCTTCACTGGAAAGTGTCTCTACCAAACCGGCATCCACTTGTTGTAGGGCACCTACCAATAAGCTCAGATCGTCCGTTTCAACGGCAATTTCTACAATGGTCTTCAAGCTAAGAGAAGCTACAAAATCAATGGCGGACTGTGGAAGCAATACTTTGTCGATCGTATGGGCCACTCCGTTAGAGGCCATAATATCCGTTGCGGTAATGTTTGCATCTACCTCGGAGGCATCTCCGATTACAAAGGTGTCACCAGAAGCGATCACGTCGATAGCATTTCCGGTAAGGGCCGTCTCAACGGAACCTTCGGCTAAATCGGCTGCCTTAACTTCAGCGCCTGCGATGACATGGTACAATAGAATATCGGTAAGCAACATCATTTCGGCATCGGTATCAAAATCGTCCAAACCGTTGTAATCATCACCTAAAGCACCCAAAAGCGCTACGAAAGCATCGTCGGTCGGGGCAAATACGGTAAATGGACCTTCACTGGATAGCGTTTCCACCAAACCGGCTTTAATTACGGCGGCTTCCAAAATGGACAATGCTTCGGTCTCTACTACGATTTCCACCAAGTTTTTGGCATCCATTCCACCATCACCATTAAGGGCATCGATAATTTCCTGTGGCAATAGTACTTTATCGATAAGGTGCACCACCCCATTACTGGCCTCAACATTGGCCAAGGTTACTTCTGCCTTGTCCATTGTAGCATCCTTGATAAAAACGCCATCGTCTACCAAACTAATGGTAACATCCTCTCCCTGTAAGGTACCTATTACCTGTCCATCGCTCAAGTCGGTCGATTTCGCGGCAATTCCGGTAACAACATGGTATTTGAGTATGGTAGCGAGCAAGGCTTTTTCCTCGGCAGTGTCGAAGTCTTCCAAGGAATCATATCCGTCCAGTCCTTCCAATAAAGCTTCAAAGGCACTGTTAGTTGGAGCGAATACAGTATAGGTAGCGTCGGTATCGCTAAGTGCCTCTACCAAACCGGCATCGGCCTGTACCAATGCACCTACCAATGAGGATAAGGAGGCCTCCCCAGTTGCTACGGCAGCTATGGTATTGCTACTGTCGCCACCCCTGTCGGTAGCTTCGTTGTCATCCTTGTCGCACGAGAGTACGAACAAGCTGATCGTTGCGAGGAGCAACATGTTTTTTAAACGGATAAATTTTTTCATAATAGTGAACTTTTAGGTGTGAACTGTTTATTTATGTTAATGATTGCCGTTCTGTATCGGGTAACTTTCTTTGGATTTGAATTCTAAACCGAAATAGCGCTTTGTTTCAGTTTTTTCTTCTTTTAATATCTAAAGTGATGTTTTGATTCAACAGAACAGATTTTTTGTTTAATATATTAGTTAGAGTATTAAACATTGAAAGGGTTGCTTTTGTTTAATTTATTTTTACAAAAGTTTAACAATTTTAATAAAAGGGTACTAGCGCCCAACGTATGTATTTTATCGATCGGACTAATGGTTATGGGCCAGGATAAAAGAAATTTTAAATTGTCCTGGAAACTTATTTTTTAATTCATTAAGGTTTTTTTAAGACCTAAATGTTGACTTTTGGATTGCTTTACGGGTGTAAATTGTATAATATCTCACATCATTTTTTAAACAAAACGACTTGAAGGTGCTTTTTAAAAAAGATAATCTCCTTCAGTTTTTAATGATGATCCACTACCGTCGTACGACTTCCGTCACTTGTTCATTGCATAAAACGAACGGGTAAAACAGGCATGTAGACTTGTATCCCAGACCTTGTACCATTTTAACTTTGAAATAGCACTAATAAATCGTTTCTTTTTCAGCTGTTCTTCGTTAAAAAATATAACCGTAGCTAAGGCTATGCTTGGATCCCCGGTCAAGCCGGGGACAGGCTTTTTGCCTCGAACAACTAAAAAATAATTCCATTTCTATAAGCGCGATTTCAAAGTTAAAATGGTATTATTTGCGTTTTTCAGGTTCGTAGACAGATGAACTTTCGGAATAAATATACTGTTGGTGCGCTCACTTTTTTCCTTCTAAAACGGGTCGAAATCAGCTTAGGAACGCTGCTTTTGGATTGGGTTTGACTTTTATATGGAAGAATATCGAGGGAAGGTCGTTTTGCGGTATTTTAGAAATTCGCTAGGGAATGGTGAGATTGTTTTCGCCTTTGCACGTAGGGTATTAGTCTGTTGGAATGAGGTAGGCTATAAAAAAAGGCCGCCCTTAAAGGCGGCCTTTGCTCAACGAGCATTGACAGAAATACTTAGTTGTCCAAGTTAGGGATAAGTACCGTATCCAGCACATGGATAACGCCGTTTCCAGCCTGTATATCTACCGCTACTATTCCGATGCCTGTGTTACCTGCACCATCGACCACATTGGCTATAGTACCTGTAATACCTGGCAAGCTTATGGCAATATCATCGCCTTCCAAAGTCGTAGCATTGGTGGTCCCGTCCGGGGTCAGGTCTCCCGACCGTACATTTGCACCGGCCACTACATGATGTTGTAAAATGGGGGTCAAGGTATCTTCGGCCGGAATGGCATCCAATTTTGCGAAGGCCTCATCGGTCGGTGCGAACACGGTAAATGGAGCCGGAGCCGTTCCGTTTGCAGTGCTAAGGGTGGCCGCAAAATCCGTATCGGGAGTCAATTCCGTCAATGCGCTCAACAAGGTTTCAAACCTTGGGTCAGCCTGAACAAAGGTAACTACAGTAGGAATGTCGATTACCGCATCAATTATATGTACAACCCCATTGGTTGCAAAATTATCGGCACTTGATACGGACGGTCCACCATTGAAGGTAACACCGCTGGAGGTATCAAAATACAGGCTGATGTTGGTTCCGTCGGCAATTCCGGCCGCGGCCGTATTGGCATACCCTGCTCCCAAGGCGGTAAGATCGCCAGCGGTCAATGGTGCGTTGCCGGCTATTACATGCCCTAGTAGTATTTGCTCCAATACTTCGGTAGGGACATCCTCGAGAGTGGCAAAACCTTTGTCGGCCAAAAAAGCGTCAAAAGCGGCATTGGTCGGTGCCAATACAGTAAAATTGCCATCTCCAGCTAAGGTGCTTACCAGATCTGCGCGATCCAAAGCTGCCACCAAAGTGGAAAGGTCGTTCGAAGCCTGGGCGAGTTCAACAATAGTGTTTGTGGCGTCCATATTTGGGTCAGGGTCGTTATCGTCGTCACTACAGGAAACGAAAACACTGCATAATACGGTTAAGAGTAAAAATGATTTCAGTTTCAAAAACTTTTTCATGGTACTTGTTTTAAGGGTTAATACAATTCATTTTACATTGATGTTCATTAAATCGGGGCTACTTATGTCTATTGTCCTTGAGGAAGTAATGAACATAAGGTAGATATAGGGTGGAACGAAGGGTTGCTTTTGTTTATTCTTTTTTACAAAAAGTTTAACAATTCTCGAAAAAGCGGATGTTCCGTATCCGGAACGGCCAAACCCTCCATAGACAGGTGTATCGAGCTTTTTTCGATGACCGGTTTCCAAGGGATAAATCGCCGCTGACATCGGTTTGCATTAGTATTTAATTAACGTTTAACGCTGAACAAACGGAGGTAAATGTGTAAGGAACAGGAGTGAAACGCTACGATTATACCATTTCTGGTATTGAATTACGCAAGTAAAAATCAGGGATTTTATTTTGAAGCATACACGGAAAAGAACAATTTTTAAAGGGCGATTTAACATCAGAAATGGTATTAGTACCTTTACCATACCATTTTAACTTTGAAATAGAACGAATAAATCGCTTCTTTTTCAGCTGTTCTTCGTTAAAAAATAGAACCGTAGCTAAGGCTATGCTTCCATTTTTTGCCTCGAACAACTAAAAATTAATTCAATTTCTATATGCGCGATTTCACAGTTAAAATAGTATAACTCACTTTATGATATTATGAAAAAAGTAGTGGTCGGACTCTCTGGCGGTGTTGATTCCAGTGTAGCAGCATACCTTTTAAAAATGCAAGGGTATGAAGTAATCGGTCTATTTATGAAAAATTGGCATGACGATTCGGTAACGATTTCTGAGGAATGCCCATGGTTGGAAGATAGCAATGATGCGCTCATCGTTGCCGAAAAATTGGGAATTCCCTTTCAAACGGTCGACTTGAGCAAGGAATATAAGGAAAAGATCGTCGATTATATGTTCAACGAATACGAACGGGGCCGTACCCCCAATCCCGATGTGCTTTGCAATAGGGAAATAAAATTTGACGTGTTCTTAAAACTGGCATTGCAACTTGGTGCGGACTATGTGGCAACGGGACACTATTGTCGCAAAACAACGGTGTCAAATGCCGACGGTACGGAAACCCATCAGTTGCTTTCCGGAGTGGACGGTAATAAGGACCAGTCCTATTTCCTGTGTCAACTGTCCCAAGGCCAACTGGCCAAAACGCTTTTTCCCATAGGGGAACTTACCAAACCGGAGGTACGTAAAATAGCGGCCGAAAATGAATTGGTGACCGCTGATAAAAAGGATTCGCAGGGTCTTTGTTTCATTGGAAAGGTGCGTTTGCCGGATTTTCTGCAACAAAAATTGAAACCAAAAAAAGGCATAATCGTTGAGGTGCCGTCAGATGCCACACCTTATATGAAAACGGAAACCGTTTTTAGCAATAAGGTGGACGAGTTGGCGTACCGTTCGCGAAAACCGGAATATCGGTTGGACCACGGGGTAGTAGTAGGCGAACATCAGGGCGCCCATTATTTTACCAACGGACAACGAAAGGGACTGGATGTCGGAGGTACCAAGGAACCCTTGTTCGTAATCGCCACCGATGTAACGGAAAACGTCATCTATACCGGACAGGGAAAAGCACATCCTGGACTTTATCGCCATACCCTTTTTGTGACCGATGAAGAGCTGCACTGGGTACGACCGGACCTCTCCTTGGCCATAGATGCCAAAATGGAGGTACAGGCCCGTATCCGATATCGACAACCTTTGGAGAACGCAACCCTTTATAAGGTAGATGGCGGTGTGTATGTCGATTTTGTCAACCCGCAATCGGCGATTACCGAAGGACAGTTCGTGGCGTGGTATTTGGGCGAGGAACTTATAGGTTCCGGTGTAATTTCCTAATGGAAGTCAACGGATGTAAATGGTTTCTTCCTATCGATACGTGCTCACATGCTGACATTTATACTTTTTAAATACTATGGAAAATAGGATTACCCAACTTTTTGGAGTCGAGCATCCGATCATTCAGGCGGGTATGGTCTGGGCCAGCGGATATCGATTGGCATCCGCGGTTTCCAATGCTGGGGGTCTCGGACTTCTAGGGGCGGGTTCCATGTATCCCGAGGTGTTGCAAGAGCATATTCTAAAATGTAAAAAGGCCACCTCAAGACCCTTTGGGGTGAACGTTCCCTTGTTGTATCCCGATATCGAGCAATTGATGAACATCATAATCGATAATGGGGTAAAGATCGTTTTTACCTCGGCCGGAAATCCAAGGACATGGACAGCACACTTGAAAACACATGGGATTACGGTGGTACATGTGGTCAGTAGTCTAAAGTTTGCTTTGAAAGCACAAACAGCCGGTGTTGATGCCGTTGTTGCCGAGGGCTTTGAAGCTGGGGGGCATAATGGAAAGGACGAAACCACCACGTTTACGCTGTTGCCCGTAGTACGGTCGCAAATAAAGGTTCCCTTGATTGCGGCAGGTGGTATTGCCACAGGAGCCGCAATGTTGGCCGCCATGGTATTAGGGGCCGATGGCGTACAGGTGGGCAGCCGTTTTGTGGCCAGTAACGAAGCTTCTTCCCACCAACTGTTCAAGGAACAGGTGGTTGCTGCCAAAGAAGGCGATACCCAACTGACCCTTAAAGAATTGGTTCCCGTACGATTGTTGAAAAACAAATTTTATGAGGACCTACAACGTGCTTATGAGAACGGGGCCTCCAAAGAGGACCTCAAAAACCTGTTGGGCAGGGCCCGAGCCAAACGTGGTATGTTCGAAGGGGATATGCAGGAAGGGGAATTGGAAATAGGGCAGGTGTCCGCATTAATCTCCGATATCAGGCCAGCGAAACAAATCGTTAAGGACATGGTTCGTGAGTTCGAAGCGGCTAAGTTGGGCGTTTCCAGATTGTAGCGAGTCAAAAAATTTGCCCGTCAAGAACTGGGTTCTTCTTCTCTTAAGCTCGACAAATAATGGATCAGATCGCGCAATTCCCTTTTGCTGATCAATCGGCCCATGGCTGGCATAGAGGAGGGGGCGTTTTCCCTTTTTTGGATCCGCGCATGCGAAATTTCCATAGGCTCGGCATCGGAGGTCCGAACGATTAGGGCCTCCTTGGTTTCCCGTTCTAGAATTCCGGTAACTTCCTGGCCGTTTTTTAGCGTAACGGAAATGGTGCCGTACCCCGGCGCCAAGCGCGCACTAGGTTCGATAAGGGCTTCCAGTAATTGTTTCCGCGTCAATAGATTTCCAATATTATCCAAAGGAGGGCCTACTTGTCCGCCCGCACCACCTACCGCATGGCAACGTACACATTGTGCGGTGGGATTGCTGGTAAAGACCGAGTATCCCGGCCACCAACTGCCGCCATGTAAGGTTTCTTGATAGGCTTCAACAGAATGTCCGCTTCCTTTTAATTGTTGTAAATCGGCCAGTAAGGCCGTATCTCCGGTGGCTTCCACGGCCTCAATAAGATCAAGGGTTACCTCGGCCGGTACTTGGTTTCGGTTTGCTTTGCGCAGCAAGTTGTGTAAAACAGGTCCGCTTTTTTCCAAGGGCATCGTTCCCAACACGGACAGCATGCGTTGTTGTTCCCTGGCCGATCCGTTTTTAAAAAGGGCATCTACCATTTGAGGGAGGCGCTCCTTGGAAATTTCCAAGCTTCCCAATAGCCCTACGGCCGTTTCCCGTACCGCTTGCGAGCGGTCGGCCATTCCCCTGTTTAGCAAAGGCTCCATATCCGTATACTTTAGCTGTGCCAGTGTTTCCAACACCGCGGAGCGTACCCCTGGATCTTGATGTCGGTTGAGTAGTACGATGAGATCGGAATGATGGGTCTCAATACCGAGGGCGGCTATAATTTTAGACGTACCGATCAAAATGTCGGGATTGGAATCGTTCAAAAATTCGGGAATTCCTTTTTCCATTTTCGCCTTTATGGTTGCGGAGTCCCGAACGATTGGTCCCCGGTAACGGCCATCTACCCGATCCAATAGGGAAGGCCTTGCCCAACTACCCAGAGCGGCCAATGCTTCTCCTCGCAATACACTGGACATACTATCGTTTTTTGCAAAACGCAGCACCAGGTCCATTTCGGTATCGCCACCCACCCGTAAGGCAGCGTTTATGGCACGGCGTATCAACGGTTCCGATTTCCATTCCGGTCGTGATAGTATCTTCGCCAATGCGGGGAGGGCTTCAGGTATGGAAAGGTCATCGTTTATGGCCCTTGCCGCCTCGGTAACCAAGTATTCGTCCGTATCGTTTAAAAATTCGGCCACTGCGGGATGCTTCATACGACGAAGGGCCAATATGGCCCCAAGACGCAAACTTTTGTTGGGATTGGTACGTAGCGCGATCAAGGGGTCGGCCTCACCGATTCGGGCAAGGGCCAACACTGCGGCATGCCGTATGTAAACATCCTCATCGGCGTTGGTTTCCAAAACTTTTAAAAGCGGAGAAACGGCTTCGGTACTTTTCATTCGCCCCAGGGCCTGTGCGGCAAAAAACCGTATTCGGGGTTCTTGTTTTGTTAACAAGGGGAGCAGTTCTGAAATCGCCGGCCGATAGCGAACATCACCAAGTACTTTCGCTGCCTGAGCTATAACTTCGGGGTCTTCATCGCGTAATAATGCCAGCAATGGTTCCGCTTTTTCGACATCGTTTGCCGCAATTTGTCCAATGGCCCATATGGCATGGATACGGGCCATTTGATCGGTGGCTTCCACAAGAAAATCTTCAAGCGCCCGATAGCCCCAAAAAGTACGTTTTGCCAGTTCGAACTGGGCTTTTTTTCGAATCCGCATATCGGTGTAGGACAATAAGGAAAGCAGGCTGTCGGTATCCTGTTCGGTATAGTCGAGGGTCATCAAACGTTGTGTTTCTTTTCGTTCCCTTTTAAGGTCGTTATGGGATTCCTTGGTATCCATCTTCCATACGCGTCCGTAGTTTTTGGTACCCCAACCGTTGATCCAATCGGCCACATACAGGGCGCCATCCGGACCAAAACGAATACCGGTAGGGAGCATACCACTGAGCACGTCGGTTTCGTTGTTCAACTCAAAAGAGGCGCCTTTGGGTTTCAGGTCGAACGACCAAATGTGCGATTTGCCAGGGTCCCCCACAAATTCAACCAGAAAGAATTGGTCCGTCCAATCACTGCCAAGGGCGGTACCTGGGTTGTAGGCCATTCCGGTAGGCCCGTTATGAAAGTTTGCGATCGGTGGGATGATATGGGCCGCCTGGCCCTCCCATCTTGGGATGTACATTTTTTCATCCATCCATACGTTATAGCGATTGTTTTCCGGGTCGGTATATTTTCCGTATTGCCAATTGGCGCGCCAGCCGGAATCGGAACCTTCCACCAAGTGTACCAGGCGCTCGCTTTCTCCGGCATGATCACCGTCATTGTCGGAGGAAATCAAATTACCATAGGCATCGAATACAAACTCGTGCGTATTTCGCAATCCTCTTGCATACACCTCAAAATCGGAACCATCGGGATTACAACGTACGATCACACCTTGGTTCGGGTAGGCATGTGTAGCGCCGTCGACCGTAGTAATGTTCGCCCCGATATCCCCGATACCCCAATATATTTTTCCATCGGGACCTTCAACGGCACCGGACATCCCGTGACCGCTAAATCCGATATGTACCGCAAAACCTTCGGCAATCGCCGTCTTTTCATCAAGCACGCCATCGGCATTGGTGTCCTGTAACCGCCACATGTGGGGAGCGACCCCTACGAATACTTCGTCTTCCCGAAGCAAAAGGGCACCGGCCACATCGGTAACTTCTTCATTAAAGTCCTCAAGAATACGTGTAGACCGATCTGCAAGTCCGTCACCATCGGTGTCTTGCAACTTCCAAACTTCCTCTTTTTCCACTGCCAAGTCTTTCCAATCGTGTATGGTATCGTTGTTCAGGTCGGGCAACCATTCGTTTTCCAAACTTTTTTCCGAGGAAAAGGTTTCCCGTAAAAATGCCCTTCGTTCTTCAACCGATGTTAGGGCAATGGAAGGGGTCATCCACTGCTGGTATCCGCGGATGTCAAATTCCGAATTTTTTTGTCGGTTCGTTCGCGTAAGGTACACCGCTCCCGCATCATCGATCTGCATGGCTATCGGATCCGGTGCCAGGGAATCGGAAGCCCATAGGGTAAGGGATAACCGTTCGTCCAACACCGCCGCAATACCTTCCCTAGCTTTTTTGGCCTTTACATGCCCCAAAAGCGAATCTTCTTGAATGGCCAAGGGGATTTCCTTGGGTTTGGCATCCCGTAGGTTACAGCCCATAGCAAAGGCAGCAAGGGCAATGGTGGTAAAAAGAAGGGGTCTGGTCGAAATTCGCATGGTGCTTTGGGTTTTGTTATTCGGTTTCCCGAGCGATTTTAGAAACGGTTTCCAAGGCTTTTTCTTCTTGGTCGCGGTGCACAAGAAGTGTGATCTGGTCCAACATGGCACTACTAAAACCGGCCAGGCGTGCCGATTCGGCCTCATCTTTTACGATGGCGTCGATACCGATTTTTTGAAGTTCTCCCAAGATTCGTTTTCCCAATAGGTTATTTCCGCTGAATATTTGTACAAAGGTTTCGTCCATAGTTTTTGTATTGAAAAAGTTTAAACCCCTTTATTGTGTTATTGATACTATTTCAAGCTTAACGTGCCAAAAGATATTGATTTCTACAGTTTTCAAGTGGTACAAAAAACGTTTTTACCTCCGTTTTTTGTCTTTTTTGGGATACTTTTAGCGAATACCACTTCATTTAAAGACCCGCGTGCATTTTTCGATATGGGCATTGAATTTTTGAAGTGTTTTTGCCAGAACACTAATTTGTGCCCGCGCTTCGTCCCAATGCTCCTCTTCAATAGCTTCCCGTACTCCCGGTAGTGTTTTTACCCCGTAACCGGTATAAAATCCTGGGGCATAAATTTGATGTTTGTACCAAGGTCGTCGTGGTAGTCCTTGGTCGGAGGTCAGTGCCTGTTCCGCAAGTAACAATTGTCCGTTCAGTTTGCGTTTTTGTTTTTTGTCAAGTATGGTGATATCGATAGCGGTCAGGGTGGCAATACTCTTTTTTAAAGCTTCCAGTTCTTTTTGTATCGGACCAAAATCCAGATCGGGGACCACTTCTTTCTTTTTGGGTCTCACAAAGGTTTTTTTAGGATCGGCGGCCAACTCAAAGGCATGTTCCGAAACCAGGAAATTGTATTGTTCCACTTCCTTTTTTAAGGTAGTACATGATTTTACGATGTTCTCCAAATAACCGTTTACTGTCTCGTACCATGGTGCGAACGCAAAAGGTAAAATATCGGCATTGGCCATACGCATGGTAATTCTGCCTGCGGTGTTCGCCAGTGCTACCCCATAAGCAAATTCCGGATCTTTAAATCGTACATAATGCGGATAGGTGTCATAAATGGTATGGTATTCCCCTCCGGCATTTTCACCACCGTACCCTAGGTTGATGGACGCTATGCCCGCATGTTGTATGAAGGGGGTATAATCCGATCCCGATCCAAGGGCGTATAAACGAAATCCCGGTTTACGCCCTTTTACCAAGTTTAATGCTTTTTTGCGTTGCCCGACCGAAACGCCCGTCTGCGGATCTTTCACCACATTTGCCACCTCACCGACCATTTGTTGTAAGGAGTGCGACCCTCCTGCGTTGAGGAACCCGCGACCATTGCTATCGGAATTGATATAGGCGACTACTTTTTGTTGTAACATTTGCTTATGGTCCTCTACCCATTCCGTGGAGCCGATGAGCCCCGGCTCCTCGGCATCCCAAGCACAATATACTACCGTTCGTTTTGGCGTATTGCCATTTTTGGCCAGTTCGCCCAAAGCGCGTGCCTCTTCCATTAGGGCGACCATTCCGCTGACCGGATCATTGGCGCCATGTACCCAAGCATCGTGATGGTTCCCCCGCATGACCCACTGGTCGGGAAATTGACTTCCCTTTAGCGTGGCGATGACGTTATGGGCCGGTATTATGCTCCAGTTAAATTCCAAGGTCAGGTTCACTTTGGCAGGTCCCGGACCTACATGATAGGTAATGGGAAGGCCTCCCGACCAACTTTTTGGCACTACCGGACCCTCCAAAGCGGTCAATAAGGGGAGCGCATCTTCGTAAGAAATGGGCAATACCGGAATTTTGGTAATGGTCGGCGCTTCTTTGCGATCTAGCCGTTCCGCATTTTTTGTGGCCGCATAGCCCGGTGTCAGAACATCGCCGGGGTAAGTGGGCATGTCCATGACCGATCCCCGCTGTACCCCGGTCTTATTTTTAAAGGGGCCTTTTGGGTATACATCGCCACGTACATAGCCATCGTCCTTGGGATCGGAGTAAATGAGACAGCCGATAGCACCTTTTTCAGCGGCCAGTTTTGGTTTGATTCCCCGCCACGAACCCTGATATTTTGCAATGACAATTTTTCCTTTCACATCGATTCCCAGTTTTTCCAAGGTTTCATAATCTTCGGGGATACCGTAATTTACAAAGACCAGATCCGCGGTGACATCACCATCCGTGGAGAAGGCATTATAACTGGGCAACAGTGCATCACCTTGCCCGGTATAGGGGTCTCCCGCTACCGGTACGGCCGTCAATTTGGCGGTGTAAGGTGTTGGTTCCGTCATTCGCACCGAGCGGCGTTTTGGATAGGGGAATAAAATATGATAGGTTTCAATTTTGGTGTCATACCCCCAGGCCGTAAATTGCTTTTTTAACCATTCGGCGTTTTTGCGACCGTATTCCGTACCGACCCAATGTGGCTCGGCAGCCATTTTTTGCATCCAAAGGTCCAGATTTTCCGGGTTCAATTGTGCCTCAAAAGCAGCTTCGAGCTGTAACTGTTTTTGGGAGGTTTCGGGCGTAAACCCGGTAAGGGTACCTTGCGCGTTCAAGGAAATGGCAAGTCCTATAAAAAAAAGAAAGCTAATACGGGTCATAATGGTGGTTTTAAGCGTGAAGGGGTTTCAACGTTTTCTTTTACTTACTCCCCAAGGCATCGGGGTTCCAATTTGAGCGCTTCGTTTGCCATTTTAGAATACCGTGGCTAGGGCTATGATGTTAAAAAAGATTTCATCAACGCCTAAAAATCTTCATTTTTGGTTCCAAACTAAAAGCGTAACCTCCTTCGGTTAACAAGGTACTTCTTTTTTAGATTTTGCCACTGTTTTCTAAAGTAGAATCCCCGAGCAAGCTGCTTTAAACAGTTGTTTCCGAGCTAGTATTTTCGTAAATAATTGCATAGAGACAAAGTGATTTTGGGGACATCACCACATGCTCGATCACTGATGTCTAATTTTTATTGAAAAAAAGAGCGATTTTTTGTAACCTATTCCAATCATCACCACTCTAAAACGAGAACAATACTTTTTTAAAATCAATAGCATGAATACCAATAGGAAACTTTTTTTACTACTTTTTTTAGGGATACAGATCGGTACGGCCCAAACCCCGGCCTTGGAACAAACCTTTGATACATTGGTAAACCCCTTGTATGAAGAAAATGGTCCGGGCCTGGTGGTATTGGTGGCCAAAGAAGATGTTATCCACTACAGAAAGGCTTTCGGAATGGCCGATTTGGAATTGCAGGTGCCCATGCGCACCGACCATGTTTTTGAAATTGGCTCGATGACCAAGCAGTTTACGGCGGTATGTCTGCTCATGTTGAAAGAACAGGGGAAGTTGACCCTTGATGATACCATTGGCATGTATCTGCCCGATTATCCCCTAGCAGGAAGAAAGGTAACGCTTCATCAATTGTTGAACCATACCTCGGGAATCAAAAGTTACACGGAAATGCCGGGTTTGAACGTTTTTGCGCGGCAAGATAAAACGCCCACGGAGTTGATCGATCATTTTAAAAATGAACCTATGGATTTTGAGCCCGGAACCCAATGGCATTACAGCAATTCAGGTTATGTGATTTTGGGTTTCATCATTGAAAAGGTTTCGGGAATGGCGTATGCCGATTTTGTAAGGCAACATATTTTTGAACCGCTGGGAATGCATCGTTCCTATTATGGCAGTAAAACGGAGCTGATACCAAATCGGGCCAGTGGATACATGCCAACGAAAAATGGGTACCGCAATGCGGATTATTTGAGCATGAGCTTACCCTATGCCGCGGGATCTTTAATGTCTTGTGTTGATGATATGTTTTTATGGTTCCAGGCCATTCGCAAGAATACGTTGATTACCACTGAAAGTAAGGCTTTGGCCTTCGCCGATACCGTTTTGCCCAACGGAAAATCTACCCATTATGGTTATGGATGGCAACGCAACGAAATACTGGGAACACCGACCGTAGAGCATGGTGGCGGTATTTTTGGGTACGTGGCACAAGGGGTTTATGTACCTGAATCGGAAATTTACGTGGTGGTACTGACCAACCGGAACGGCAACTCCCCTCAAAATACAGCTATTCGTTTGGCGGCCCATGCCATGGGAACCCCGTTTCCCAAATCGGGGCAAGGGATTTCCCTAAAGAAAAAACAGCTCCAACGTTGGACGGGAACATATGTTTTTGACGAGGGCGTTCCCCATACCATCACCATGGTGGACGGTTCATTATACCGCACGGTGGAAGGGGAAAAGCCAAGTCCCTTGTTCCCCATATCGCAACATGAGTTTTACCGGAAAAATACGTTTGATCGGTATGTGTTCGAGAAGGGCGATGGGGTGAAAACGGTGCGCTTTTCCCAGCGGATAGTAAAGAAAACGGGGGCTGTGGTCAATTGAGCCTTATGTCTTCCTCTTTTCCAGTTTTATGAGGTTGGAATGCCCTTTTGCAATCATTCTGGTGCGCTCTTTATTCCATATTTCGCAAGAGGTGTTGATGATTTGGTTCCCATTTTTTACAATGCTTGCCCTGGCGATAATGGTGTCGCCTATTTTGCCCGCTGCAAAATAATCAACGGCCAAGTTTACCGTTGTGTACCAATGTTCCTTTCCCAAGGAAAACACTGCGGCCCCGACAGCGTCGTCAATAATGGCTGCAGTGGTGCCTCCATGAAGGATGCCCATTGGATTGGTCATTTCTTCCCGGATTTCATAAGAGAATTCCAAAACGCCCTCTTCGGCAAGCAATAGGGTAGGGTTCAACCAACGCATCAAGGGCGACATGGATGTTGTGGAATCTTTACCGATCAACGATTTGAACAGTTGTAGCGCTTTGTTCATGTAAACTATTTTTTAGCGGGTAAAAGTAACCAATTATACCCAATTCCATTGGGAAGCTATGAGGAACGGACATGAAGAATGTATGGGGGTTTTGATAGTCGTACATCCGTTAAAAAAAGTGCCGTGGCCCTCCATTTTTATGTTAAAACGCTCATAAACCCAAAGGTGCCCGCGCAACCGATGAAGGAAGCCGTTATCTTATTACCAAACGCTTACATTATGGAATGAGCCATAACAATTCTTGATACCAACCGAAATGATTATTGGCGAATTACATCTGACAATTAAAAAACAATAAATATTAACAGATGAAACGTCTCCTATCTTTTTGTATGCTTACCGTACTGATCTCCTGTTCAACATCGGAAAAATCCGGTAAAACCATTTCGATTCCCGCAAAGGGAAAAGATTTGCCCCAAAAATGGAAACTGACCGCGATGACCGGGATGATTGCCAATGTGCCTCCGATCAGCGGGAACGATATGGAATACCAAGAAGTTTTGTTGCTGCATTCCGATAGTACCTTTACCAAAACTAGAGAGCGGGACGGAAACATCATGGAAAGCTCCGGAGGTTTTGAAATTGTGGCCGAAACGGATGGCGATTATTTGGTATTATCGTATCCCGAAAAAAATGAACTGGTCGGTAACTGCTCCAATGAACCGAAAGAATGGTTCCGTTTTGATTCGGAAACGCAACTGGTGGGTACTTGGTGGGCCTGTGATGGTCCTGGACTCTTTTTTGAGCGTCAGGACTGATTTTCTGGTCGGTGCGGATTGAAAAACTATGGCCTTGGTAAAACGTTGAAGATAGAGGTTGGAGACCGCTAGGTTTTTTCGGGATCCTTTTCAATATCCTCCTTTTTATTCGGTTCGATAGACCGATAGATTTTCAGGATAAATTGTTATCGGCCAAAAATTTGCTCCTATAGCACGTTTTAAACTTCGGGAGTATGTTGGCGATTTTTTTTAGTATTTTTTTGTGGAGCCCGCGTATTCCTTAGGTAAATCGTACCGCTTAAATTCCAAACTTTTGGCTTGCAAATATTCCCAAATCAGGATGTTATTCTCAGCTTGTGAAAGCGCCGAAAATCCCTCTTGCGAAATACAAAACGTAAGAAACGCATCCACATCCGATTCCGCAATTCCCAAGCCGTCCGAGATGGTTTTCTTTGAAAACTTTGCAATGATTTCTTTTTCCAATCGTAAATCGGCATCCCGGGCGACCCTTGCTTCCAACAATCCGGTCCTTCCGGAAAGACGGTTCAATAATTTATGGGTATTGATGGTCAGGGCAATACCGTAGTAACGAACATACTTTCCTCTATCGGCCTCTATGAGCAATCGTTCGCCATAGGTCATCGGAACTACGTCGGCCTTTGGCAGGCCCAATGCTTTTGCGTTAAGGGTAGGGGCTAGATCTAGCCGTTTTAAATCCTGTGCTATCTTACCGCTTAAATTATAGGGGGTGACAACTACTTCGGATAAGTTGATTACATCTTCGATAAGTGTTACCTGCAGCGAATCCTTGCCCAACATGGATGTGGTTACCACAATTTCCTTGGTGCGGAACTGTACGGCCGAAAATCGAATCGAATCCCTCAGTTTGGCCTCGAGGGTGAACCGGCCCAGGGAATCCGTGATGGTCGACCTTTTGGAATTTAGGTTAACGACCAATACGTTGGAAATGTCGTTGTTGCGATTTTGAACGCTACCGCTTACTTTATTTTCTTGACCAAAACTGAGATCTGGGTCTAGAAAAACAAGCAAAACACAGCACACTCCCAAAAAGGACGTTGATTTTGACACGTTTCAAATGGTATGGTGTCAGAAAAATATAAAACCTTTTTTGCTTAGGAACATGGCCGTTTAATAAACCTTTGTTAATTCGTAGTGGTTTGCCAGGTATAACTTTAATACCTAACCATTGAATCACTAGTGCAATATATAGGGATATGGACCATGCTATTCCCCTCGGTGTAGTGAGAATCTCCTTTTGCTGTCGAACTCGTATAGATTTTCGCTTTTGATCACGTCAAAATGGGTTTTGATGTAACTTGGAGAGCAAAGTAATTGTTTGATGTATTGCTATTTTGGTTGCGGGATTTGTTCCCGTCGTTTTTCGGTTACTCGATGATATAGGCTTTACCTCCAATGAACAACATATCGGTATCGATCACATTGTCTCCTTGGGCGCCAATGGCAAAGGACAGTTTGGTCGTACGTCCGTCATTATACCGGAAACTAATGGTGTGTCCCTCAATTTTGTAGGTACCGCTATCGGAGTCGTTTTTCCAAGCATCCGACCCTGCCGTAAGTATTCCGTTATTTTCGGAATGGGTAAAACGAGTGTCGTCCAAGAAGGTTAGTTCCGAATCGAATAGGGCCAGAAGACCGTTTCCAAAATCGCCTCCGGAAATTTTTTCATAGGTTCCCCGTAATGATAGGGATTCCTCGAAGGGAAAGGCGGGAAACCAATTTTTTGCATTTAGATCATAGGCGTTCGTTTTGCCATCGTTAGCGGTTAACATATAACGCTCTCCGGTTTTTTTCCACCTTCCCCAACGCTCCGCTTCCTTTTCCTTGGAACTGATAAGGTCCAGTTCCGCAATAGGAGTGGTGTTTACTTTATAATAGTCCCCGTTACCGAAGAGTACGAGTGGTTTAAAGCTTATGGCCCCGGGATAGGCGCCGACCGCCCTAAAGTACCAACCTTCAACCTTAGTTTTATCGGCATCTTTCTGGGAAAATACCGTACCGGCAACTGTCAAACAACAAAGCAATAAGCAAATTCGTTTCATAGGTGATGCTTTTTTTTAATAGGGGTTACAACGTGCTATCTGAAATTGGCCCAACCCCATACGCATAAAAAGATACCAAATTTTGCTGAACGGAACCAGGTCGAAATGAAATTTTGATCTGGCATTTGGACTTTAAAAAATAACTCTTTGGAAGCCATTGGCATCGGATACAACCCGCAGTGGGGGGTGTATCGCTTTTCTTACACCATTTTATCGCCAAGAATTAGGTGTGCCGGATTTCGATACACTACAGGGGTTTACGCGTAGTAGATTTTCTTATTTTTCTTTCTTTCCATTGCCGGTCAATACGCTTAAAATGCCACTTTTGATACTGTTCCAAACATAATTGAAGAACGATTTTGTAGCATCTCTTTCCGCCGAAATCGTACCGTAACGGTAGCCCTCTCCGTCACCCTTCGATTCTTTATCGATAAAAATGGAGAGTAAGGAGGTAAGCACCTTGTTGACTTCCCTGCCATTTTCTCTTAAAAGTGCAAATTTGAAATCGGTGTACTTCATTTTCATGGTGCCCCGGGATACGTAGCGGTCTCCACCAAAAGTAAAGTACATGTTTTGAATACTTCCGCTGGCCTTTGCGTTCAAGTTTGGTCTTAAAAAAAGATCGATCCTCGCCGCGGCCAACGAAACAATAGAGCCCTTGGCCTTAAAGGTACCCTTGTCATCGTTCTTATAAAAGGTAGTTGAGAAGGTTGTCGGTGCGCTGCCCATCAACGCTCCTTTCGTGGTCAGCACGATACTGTCTGTCGGTACTGTATTGTTGTTCAAACCGGTAATGCCACCTTCTATGGCATTAAAAAATAAACGGCCCGGGGCCTTTTTTCCGGGTAATTGCTCCTCATATTGAACGTATCCCTGCTTCCAACGGACCGCACCACATCTAAAGATGATGGGAACGTCGTCGATCAGGGCACTGTACATTTTTTTTATACGGTTGTTGTCGGCAACTTTTTTGTCACGGTAGAGATATAGGTGAGGTGCCGTAAGTTCCACGTCGCCGGTATGAAGGTAAAAGTCATTGCGAACGAAACCAAAGTCTATTGCGGATACGGTGAGCTTGTTGATGTTCAACCCAATATGGTCCCGCTCTTGCGTTAAAAGTTTTGATAAGGCCTTTTTGGAATATTTTGTGTTTAACCGAAGTGTATCGATCCGTAACGTTCTATTTTTTATCTCCATCCGGCCGAGGGTAAGGTTCTCGGTTTTATTAAGCCTTAAGAATAGGCTCTCAGCGGCCATTTCGTAGGAATGGAATACGACGGGAAGGGGGTTCCGTATTTGTTTTGGTCCGGTACGTACTCCCGTAATCGAAAAATCGATTCCTTTGGAATGCATAAGAAGGCTATCCCCATTTTCCTGAAGCATGGTAAATGTGGCGCGATGTACCACTATTTGGTCGATGTCGATGGTTTTCCGTAACTGGACGATTGCGGGAGACTTCTCCTTGTTCCGCGTTGTTTTAGCATATGGGTTATAGCTGATCTGGGGTTCGTTAAAATGAAGCTTTTCAAGTCGTATAGCGTTACGATAGAAAAAAGACGGATAGGACAGCTGCTTTAGTTGTAAACTCGGCATTCCGATTTTAGCATAGGTGATGTCGTTCTCCCTGTTTTTTATCCTACAGTCGACGTTGGATAAGGTAATCGACCCACTAAAAAGGTTTACGGATATATCGCTATAGGCCAAGTAGATATGCTTTGGCAATTTACGTTCTAAAAAAGATGCCACACTGTGTTCGGCCCAGAGTTGCGTTGCAAGCAAAAGCGCACCCGATACCGACAAGAGAACGATGCTTATTTTTATCCAATGCTTTTTCATTTGCTAACGCCGTAAGGGTTTTGCATCGCCGTAGCTACGCAAAATGCTTTCAAGAAAAGCAAGTGGACAATGAACAAGTTGGAATGGCTCATTTTAAAGGTAAATCGGTATTTAGTTAAATACATACCCCAGTAGCCAATAGAATATAAAAAAAAGGATGACCACTCCTATGCAACCACACTTTCCTCCACCCATTTTTTTTGCTCCCCAGCCGGCCAAAACCGCTCTGATAATGTTTTTCATAGGTATTGCTTTACGTTAGATAAAGGTAGTCATTGAAAATTCCAAGATGATTCCATACCGGCAAAAGATTGACCGAAATGAAAAGAGGAAACGCTGCCCATTTACAATGCTTGAGCTTATTTACAGTTTCTAGAGTTTACATAGTTCTTGGAGCAACCTTCACCATTCACAAAATATGGGCTAACCCATTATTTTGGAACATATAAATACGATCAACATTCCGGATACTCCTAGGACCAAGGTGCCTAGTGTTATGGTTTTATTGCCTTGTTTGACGTCCATACCGGTGAGTTGGGTAAGTACCCAAAAAAAACTGTCATTGGCGTGGGAGACAACCACAGATCCCGCGCCAATGGCAAGTACCGTCATGGTTCGTAAAAAGGGAGGGTCGAGTCCCAATTCGGGCAATATTGGGGCTACAATGGCAGCGGTCGTAATCAGCGCTACGGTCGAGGATCCCTGTGTGGTCTTCAAACAGGCGGCCAACAAAAACGGGAGAAAAAGCCCGATTTTTAAATCCGAAAAATTTGTGGTGATCAAATCTGCAATACCCGAATTTTGAAGCATACTCCCAAAAATCCCTCCAGCTCCGGTAATCAGTATTATGGGAGCTGCCGTTTTTACGGCTTCCCCGAACCAACCGTTTGCGGCGTACACCTTGGCATCCAAGTTTTTTGGTAATAATAGGGAAAGTCCGACCCCAATCAATAGGGCAATCACGGGAGCGCCCAAAAAGGAAACGATAGGGTATAGCGGGTGATCGATTAGCGCAAGGTCGGGGTAATCGAAAATCGATTTTAAGACGATCAATACAATAGGGACCACAATGGCCAATAAGGCGTTTGCCAACTTTGGACGATGGCCAGATGCCGTAACGGTTTCCATTGCAATGGGCAAATGTACCCTAGCGGCTACTTTTACAGCAAAAAAGTAACTGGGGATCAAGGATAAGGAGCTGACGATGATTCCCCAAAAAATAACACTACCCAAGTCTACTCCCAAAATACCGGCAGCTGCAATTGGCCCCGGTGTGGGAGGCACCATTACATGGGTCGCCATCAATCCCAAAGACAAGGCGACCGTAGTACCGGCAAAAGAACGTTTGGCCCTGTGGGAGAGCGCTTTGTTCAGCGGGTTCATCATTATCAGGGCGCTATCGGCGAACACGGGAATGGATAAAAGATAACCGGTAAGCAACATGGCGAGGTATACCGATTTTTCGCCGATCAGACCCAACATACGACTGGCGATGACCATGGCCCCGCCCGATTTTTCCAAAACGGTGCCAATGGCAACACCAAAGAAGATGAGCAGTCCAATTTTGCCCATGATCCCGCCAAAACCATCGTTTACCGAGGCGATAATGCGGTCTACGGACATTCCGCTGATAAAACCGTAGACAATGGCCGCCAATAAAAGCACAAAAAAAGGATGTATTTTCCATCGTACAATACCGATAACAATAAATACAAGGGCAATCAATAATGCTATTACATACAACATGGTGTCGGTTTTTCTTAAAAATAGGAATTTAATGGCTAAGCGCTTTATTCAATGGACAGCGAACAATTAGCAATGAGCAATTGGCAGTTTGCATGGTCAGTCGTTAGTGGTAAGTCAATAGTGTCCGGTTAATGTAATAGTAATCTTTGTAAAGACCTTAAAAATATACAAGTTACAGCCGTTCTTTGATTTTTTGATTTGAAATGTTCGTTTTTTGGTGGTAAACTAAAATATACTACCAATGAATCAGGGCA
>CANMSB010000029.1 GCA_947500445.1 uncultured Flavobacteriaceae bacterium
CGCTTTCTGATCGTTCTTAAATTTGCTTTCATAAGGTAATCACTGTTTAAGTGGTCAACCTATATCAGGGACGTACAAATTGATTATTGTTAATTGCTAATTGTCAATTGACCTTTTTAGGGTTCTGCTTCACAAACGCATCCCAACCCGAGTAGCTTTTTCCGATTTCCACGCGGCCGGAATTATAAAAATGGCATACGGCTGCGGCAAGACCATCGGTACCGTCCAAATTTTTGGGGAGTGTTTTGAGGGCCAGCATGCCCTGTAGCATTTTGGCCACCTGTTCCTTACTGGCATTTCCGTTTCCGGTAATCGCCATTTTTATTTTTTTGGGGAGGTATTCCGTTATGGGTATTTGACGGGAAAGTCCGGCGGCCATGGCCACACCCTGGGCACGTCCCAATTTCAGCATCGACTGCACGTTTTTACCGAAAAAAGGCGCCTCTATTGCAATTTCATCGGGATGGTAGGTGTCGATCAATTCGATGGTACGTTCAAAAATCAACTTTAACTTGGTATAAGGGTCGTTGTACTTTTTAAGCAGCAACTCGTTCATTTGCATAAACTGCATCTTTTTGTTGACTACCTTGATCAATCCGAACCCCATAATTGTAGTTCCGGGATCGATGCCCAATATGATTTTTTCGTTCTCCAAATCTTTTTTCTTCAAATTCGAACACCCAGCATGTCCGAAGTTTTTATCCACGCCACTCATAACTCTTGGCCCATAACTTATCAACTGGTTACCCCCAAAGAAACTGGATTACTTCACAGTACCCAAAACGATGGGAATCCGAAATCGGGCCTTTACCGGTATACCGCGTTTCAGGGCAGGTTGCAGTTTGGGCATGTGCTCTAGCACATCGGCAATCATGGCATCAAAGTCAGGGAGTTGCTCATCGGTATCCGCAGTTTTTTGAATCTCCAAAATGGATACCTGTCCCTCCCGATCTACCAAAAAATCGACCTGTACCAAGGTATCCTGTCCAGAAACCGGTGTCAGCTTCACATGTTCCAAGGCTTTTGTAAAATAGGAGAGTACCTCCTGTTCAAAGCAAGCACGCTGCCCGGCTTTGGTAAGGGTTTCGTCGCAGTTGGCGAACAAGGGATAACTATCGACCTCGTTCCAATCGATAGCCACCATTTCCTGCTCTACCAATTCCCTTGTTTTTTTCTCTTGGGAAACGAACAGGTCACAGCCAGTCAATAAAACCATTAAACAAAGGAAAAACGTGTGTTTCATTCCAACGATATTCGCGTTGAAAATTACGATATTTTCGTCAGACAGGCCGTTTGGAGCGGCACCCTTTTTGGGAATAGGACCTGCCGTGGTCCCTTGGCATCATTTTTTGGCCCCGAAATGGATTTCTTCTTTTAGTTCCCGGCTACGTCTTTCGACCATACTGGATGCATAGGAGGTTTTTGTACCAAATTTCTTTTGAAAGTTTCGATAATAACCCAAACGTATTTCAGGGTCTTTGTAGTACTGGTCGGCCACTGTGCAGATTTGAAAATACGCTGTTTCATTTGTGGTATCTTCCGCATAGGCCTTTTGATAATATTCCAATGCCGTTTTTAAATCGTTCCGCTCCCGAGCGATCATGGCCAGGACGTTGTATTCCTTTATCAATGAAGGTTGTTGTACCGCAATAGCCTTTTTGTAGGCGACTTCGGCACTATCGAGCTGTTTAAGGTTTTGGTGAACGGTCCCGAGGCCAAAATAGGCATCGGCATCGGTGTTGTCCATGGACAGAAGTTTTGTATAGGTATCCTTCGCCTTGTCGAACTGCCAGTTTTTCTGATAGCAATGTGCAAGTTTCAGGTAAACGTATCGTTTTTCCTCTCCGTGCCCCAATACCCTTTCGAACCACGGAACGGCATTCTCGAACTGGTGGTCGTTGTATAAGATCAGTGCCTTTAAATTAATCATGGCCACGTCGTTACCATATAGCCGTAGGCCCTGATCTACATATTTCAGCGCAGCGTCCCGTTCTTGTTGCACGGTATGGTATTTGCCCAACTTAAAAAGACTTCGCAGATGGGTACTATCAATGGAAACCGCTTTTCGAAAAGCCACAAGACTGCTTGCGGTTTGGTCCATTTTTTCATGGAGCAGTCCCAAATAATAATGGTACTCGGCATTGGACCCGTCGCGTTTGACCAAATCGGTAAAAAGCTTTCTCCCCGTATCAAAACGGCCGGTCTTTAACAATAGCTTCCCCAATTCGAACCGTGCGATCTGCATCGTGGAATCTTCGCTTGTTAGATGTTCGTATTGCGCAATGGCCTTATCATAATTACCGATTGCCCGATAGGCCCTTGCAATTTGAAGGTTTGCGCTTTTGGAAGAAACAGCTGCATACGCGTTTATCGCTCGGGCATAGTTCCCTAGCGCATATAAACTGTCGGCCACTTGAAGTTCCCGGGCAGCAGGTGTCTGGGCGACCGCGCCATAGGAACAGTGAAGGATCAAAAAAGCATGCCAAACCTTTCTCATTGTAGCTTAAATGTTATGGGTATCATGTACATCACACCTACCGCGTCGCCATTGGCCCTTTTACCTGGTTTCATTGTTGGCAACTCGGAAATGATCCGTTCGGCCTCGGCTTCTAGCACAGGGTCGGGACCTCTTTTGGCGATATGCGCTATGGTACCTTCTTTTGAAATAAGGAACATGACGCTTACCCGACCTTGGATTTTCGCTTCCTGGGCAGCTTTTGGGTATTGAAAGTGTTTTGTAATATGTGCCCGCATCATTTTTTGAAAACAGGCCCTTCCGTCCGAATCGTCCTCACAACCGGGAAACACCGGCACCTGTTCTACCATTTCAAAAGGAACCGAATTTTTTAAAAGCGCTATAACGTTCTGTGGAAGCGCTGCAATCCGTTCCGATTCTCTTTTCTCGTTTGCAATTACTTCCTGCGGACTCATACCTTGTCCTTCCAGACGAAAATGCACCGGTATGGAGTACGACACATTGACCGCTTTACCGGATGCCTTTCCGGGGACCATAGGTGGGAGTCGGGACACAATACGGACTACCTCATCCTCCAAGAGCTGGTGCGGCCCCCGGGTTCGAAGGCCCTGTATCCGGCCTTCCGTATTGATAACGAACATTACCGAAACCCTACCCTCAATTCCTTTTTGTTGGGCTTCCAACGGATAACGGAAGTTTTTGCCGATGTGCTTTTGCATCATTTTTTGGAAACACTCCCTACCATTCGCGGCCCCTTCACAACCTGGAAAAACCGGAAACTGCTCAACGGTTCCAAAAGCCGCGCTATCACCGTCCAATGCTACCTTCAATTGTTCCGCCTTGGCATCAAAAAGACTAAAATCCGAACCCACCGTTTCAGAGTCGATGGTCATTTGTACAGGGAGCAGTTCCCCGCTCGGCCCTGAAATGAACGAACCTTCGGAAGCAGGCCGAAACGTAATGACGGTGGTGGCGTCCGAGAGTTTAAAATCATTATCCGTATCGGCCAACGACCGAAGACCGGAGATCAAGCTTTTTTCCTCGGAAGACGAAAGGTTTTCCACATCGGCCACCACTATACTAGCGGTGGAAGATCCGTTGGTTCCCGATTCCCGTTCACAGGAGGTATAACACAATATTCCGAATAAGAAAGGGAGCAGTAACAAATACTTTAATTGTAAAATGCGCTTTGATTTTGCTTTTGTTAACATGACGATTCGTTTTTTGATTAATGATGTTTTGAAAAAATGATTGATGAATGAAATATGATCTGTTTGGAACGCCTGGGAAAGGAGTTCTTGATACTGTTGCTTTTTGTTGGTCTTGGCCACCTTGGCATCGGCAATAAATTCATGTACCTCGGCAATACGGGCCTGATATACATATACCAACGGATCGAACCAGGCAACAATGCGCATCAACTCAAAAAACATAAGGTCCGCCGAATGCCATTGTTTAATATGGACCAACTCATGTTCAATGATGGTTTTATGTTCACGCGCCAAAACCTGGTCCCCCAAAAAAATGGATTTAAAAAAGGAGAAGGCCGCGTTACTGTCCGCGATGATGATCCGGGTGAAGTTCGGAAAAACCGATAGGGTTCCCTTTCTGCGAAGGCGATAGAGCCGTATCATTTTATATCCCAAGAACAAAGCGGCCAAAACCGTGCCCGCAATATAGACGACCTCCTGCCAAGAAAGGGAGACCATTGGAGCCTGAGCGGTCACTTCTACGATCTTAGTTTCCTGGAGGGGTATCAAAAATGCCGTATATCCCTCAATAGCTTTTGGAACCGTATTCCGAAAGGCTTCAAGCTTTACCCACGGTAGTACCAAGGATATGGAATAGGTAAACATCAGATACGCCCGGTTCCACTGAAAAAAGGTTTCCTTTTTTAACCAAAGGTCATAAATGACCAAAAAAACCAGTTGAAAGGCAATGCACTCCAATAGATACCGTATCATGCGTCGTCTTTTTTAATTTCCTTCATGATCGCCTCCAACTCGGAAAGGTCCAAATCATTTTTCTTCATAAAAAAAGAGACCATGCTTTTGAACGATCCTTGAAAATAACCATCGACCAATTTGTTGATCGATTGATTGCTATAGTCCCCTTTTTTCACCAAGGGATGGTAAATGTGCCCCTTCCCTTCTTTTTCATGACCAACAAAACCCTTGCTTTCCAGAATACGGACAATAGTAGAAACGGTATTATAAGCAGGTTTTGGTTCGGAGAGCGCTTCAATTATGGTGGCCACATTGGAGCGCTCCAATTGCCATAGTACCTGCATGACCTCCTCTTCGGCCTTTGTCAACTGTTTTACCTTTTTCATGGATAGCGGTTTAAAACTAAAATCTTAGTTCAAATATAAC
This sequence comes from uncultured Flavobacteriaceae bacterium, assembly GCA_947500445.1. GTDB lineage: Bacteria > Bacteroidota > Bacteroidia > Flavobacteriales > Flavobacteriaceae > Pelagihabitans. The sequence goes on from CANMSB010000029.1 coordinate 4,849, forward strand.
TAAATATTTAGTTTAAACTAATTTTTTAGTTGAAAAATAGTTCAACCGATATAATGCGATTGTCCGTTCGGTCCGTATCGTCACTATATGATCGCTAAAACCTATATTCGAAACCTACAGCACGAAACTGCTTTTCGGCCGAAGACTGTAACAAATCATTAGTACCTTCGTCAAACCACAAACATCTTTTATATGGACATTGCGTTATTGCTGATCGGATTGTTGTTCACCATCGTGGGGCTCATTGGAAGTTTTTTGCCGGTACTCCCCGGACCTCCCTTAAGCTGGGTCGGTCTGTTGCTTTTATACCTCACCGACGCGGTTCCCGATGATTGGTGGTTTTTGGGAATAACCGCCGCCGTGGCCCTGATTGTGTTTGCCCTGGACTATGTAATACCGGCAATAGGCACCAAGAAGTTCGGAGGTACCCGAGCGGGCGTCATCGGCACCACAATAGGATTGATCGTCGGACTATTGGCACCGATTCCAGGGGGGATCATTGTCGGTCCTTTCCTGGGAGCGCTTATAGGGGAACTCTCCAATAAGGCCGACAACAAAACGGCCCTCAAAGCGGCCTTTGGTTCTTTTTTAGGTTTCCTGACCGGTACTTTTATGAAGTTTGTGGTCGCCATTATTTTTATGGGACTCTTTCTATCGACTGCCTGGGAATATCGGGCGGCCATTTTTCCTTACTTTAATTGAAGCGCTATTCGATCCAATCGACTTTATGTTCGATAGCTCCTCTGATAACATCGGGAAGGTCGCCATCATAATGGCCCATATAAAAGAAACCCAAACAACGTTCGGCTTGGTCAAGTTGGAAGAACTCGTCCATATACCTTATAAGCCCCGGTGAGCTCCAATACGCCCCTATTCCCATTTGGGTGCAACAAAGCCACATGTTCTGTACTGCCATCGAAACCGCGGCCACCTCTTCCCATTCCGGAAGGCTTTCCTTTGGGTCGCGCTGCATACAAATCGCAATAACAGCGCCGGCCTTCACGGGGTTTTCCAGTAACTTTCGAATTTTGATCTGTTTTGGACGCGCTTCAACTTCCTGGTATTTGTTGGATAAAAACTGCCCCAGCCGTGCTTGGGAAGGCCCATGCAACACCTTAAAACGCCATGGTTCGGTTTTCTTATGTGTAGGGGCCCAATTGGCCGCTTCCAAAATTTTTTCAATATCGGCCTTGGTAACTGCCTTATCGTTATACTGCGCCGGAAATACCGAACGTCGGTTCCTTATAATATCAAATACCATTTTAAACTTTATTTTTTTCGCTATCTCGCCCGAAATTTCACTTCTTTTTCATCACATTCTGTTCTATCCTTCCAAGATTCCTTTTGCAACTTCCCTTGGAACGGCCTACTCCAACCAACTCTTGTAATACCTTCCATCATCGATATCAAGGGCGGTTTGCGTAAGCTGTAAGGGCTTAAAGGTATCGACCATTACCGCCAACTCCTCCGTTTTCGACTTCCCGATACTGGCTTCATAGGTCCCCGGATGTGGTCCGTGCGGTATTCCCGCGGGATGTAATGAAATGTACCCCTTATCGATTCCCTTACGGCTCATAAAATCCCCATCGACATAATACAACACCTCGTCCGAATCGATGTTCGAATGGTTATACGGTGCCGGAATGGCCTGGGGATGGTAATCATACAAACGCGGACAGAAAGAACAGACCACAAAGGCACTCGTCTCAAACGTTTGATGTACCGGTGGTGGCTGGTGCACCCGACCGGTAATCGGTTCAAAATTATGTATGGAAAAACCATAAGGAAAATTATAACCGTCCCAGCCTACCACATCGAACGGATGGGTTGCGTACTCCAAATGGTGCAGCTGCCCCTGTTTTTTCACCTTTATGGTAAATGATCCTCGCGCATCGTGCGTTTGTAAATTTTGGGGCAATTTGAAATCCCGCTCACAGAATGGGGAGTGCTCCAAGTGTTGTCCGAACCAATTCCGATAGCGCTTTGGGGTATATATCGGGTGGTAGCTTTCGGTCAGTAACAAACGGTTATCCTCGGTATCGAATTCCATCTGATAGATCATGCCCCTCGGAATGAGGAGGTAATCGCCATATTCGAACGGAATCTCACCCAACATGGTTTTGAGGGTACCCGTTCCTTGGTGGATAAAAAGCAGTTCATCGGCATCCGTATTCTTATAAAAGTAATCGGTCATCGATTGCCGTGGAGCCGCCAAACCTACATGTACGTCCGAATTGAAGAGTACCGTTTTCCTACTATCCAAAAAATCATCTTCCGGGCGTATGTCCAAACCTCTCAGCAACCGCGATTTAATGTTGTGGGCCACCGCCGCTTTTGGGGTAATATCCAAGGTTTCCCCGACCGCCTTTACCTGTGTCGGGCGATGTAAATGATACATCAACGACGACATGCCATCGAAACCTATGGTCCCGAACAATTGCTCATAGTGCAGGGTACCGTCCTCCTTTTTAAAAATCGTATGTCTTTTGGAAGGTATGCTACCCAGTTTGTGATATAACGGCATAAAATTCAGCTTTAAATACTTCCTAAAATTACGACAATTTTTTTCGCAAGGAAAGCTGGCATCGTTCCTACAACGCCCTACATACGTAGCTTAAAATATGCCTTTCATCGGTAGCTTTGACAACTGGGCGAAAATATCGTACCGATTATCTTATGTTGTTTACCTTACCTTCTATTACCGTATCGTTCGGTAAAAATTACCAATTAATCCGTTTGTGCATACTAACCACAATAATAAAAGTGTTGAACACCTTTTGTTATTGGCCAAACCAAATTGAAAATGAAAGAACTCAGCACCAGCGCCAAGGCCAAAAAGGCTGCGGAGGAGTGGGAACGCCTACAGGATTCCCGAAAAATCAAAAAAATCATCACCGACATCACGCAGGAAGCCGCACCAAAAAACGACGACCTTACCCACGGAGAACAAGAACAAACAGAATTGAAGAAAAGTCAAAAAACTGATAAAGGTCAATTATTGGACAGTGCTTGAAAGCACAAGGCTTATACCTATATTTCTAGCGTTCCGCTTGTAATACGGACACCTTGGGACTAGACAAGATACTTTAGAAAACAAAAAAAGCCTTCCGATTTGGAAAGCCTTTCATTGGCCCGCAACGTGTTCCGTTTCGGGTTACAACACAACGGCACAAATATAGTAAAGCTATTTTGATTACGCTGATTTTAGGGAACGAAATGCTTTTTTGAATCTGGTTATAAACGAAATTCAGTCCATATTTCTATAAGCCATCGGCGCATCCCTTGCAAAAATAAGTATGTCCTAGCGATGAACGACCATTTAAAACGACCATGCGTTCAAGCGTAAACGTTTGTCGAACTTATGGGTAGCGAAGCGTATATTTTTCCAACGCCCCTTACATTCTCCTAATTTTGTAATCGCTTATCACGTAATCGATAACCTACAAAATGAGGTTCGGAAAATACTTATCGGCAATGGTTCTTTTAATAGGGGTATCCTCATGTACCTTGGACGAACCTGATGAGGAAAGTCTGCCGCCAATGGATATCGTAGAAAGCGCGAACCTTCCCGTACCTGTGGACGAAACCTCCGAACCGACCGATGCCCTTATGACCTACCAATGGGTAAGCCAAATGCAATTACCGAACGGTTTGCTAGAAAGCGCCTCGGACACCGATTTTGTATCCCTTTACGATAATGCCCTCGCGGCCTTGGTGTATATCGGACATGGGGACTTTACCTCCGCAGAGCGTATTTTTGATTACTTTGAAAGCCATATCGAGGACGAACTACAACAGGAAACCGGCGGTTTTTTTCAATTCAGGAACACCGAAGGCATGGAAGGGGAACGCCGTTGGCTGGGCGATAACGCCTGGTTGCTTATTGCCTTGAACAACTACCACAATACCACGGGAACCGAACGGTACCAAAAACTGTCCACGGCATTGGAACGCTGGATCCGAAGTTTACAGGATGTCGATGGGGGACTCATGGGCGGAACCGAAGCCAACGGTAACGAAATACACAAGGTTACCGAAGGCATCATCACTGCCTTTAACGCAGTACCGGGCTATGACAATTTTCATAAAGGCATTTTACTTTTTTTAGAAGAAAACCGCTGGGACAACGTTTCGCGCACCCTTACGGCATGGCCGGAAAATCCCGCATACCTGCATGCGCTGGACCTTCATCCGCTCGGACAGGGTATTTTTGAAGAATTCCCAAAATCCCAGTTGTATCTGGCGGACGATTGGTACTTGACTACAAAGACCAATACCACGAACGGCGAACCGATCACCGGCTACTGTTTTGATGTCGATAAGGATGTGGTTTGGCTGGAGGGGACCGCACAAATGGCGATGGCCTTTGACCGGATAGGCGATATGGGAAAAGCTTCGGAACTGTTGAGCTCCCTTGAAAGGACCTTTATCCAAGCTACCGCGATGCAGGATGCCCAAGGCATCCCATACGCGACCAACCTTGGCAGCACTTACGGATCCGAAATGCTATGGGACCACGCAGATTTTACCCCGGCACTCTCGTCAACGGCCTGGTACCTGCTCGCCAAAAAAGGGTTCGATCCCCTTGCAGTAGGCAAGCAAAAAAATATTCCGGAAACCGATAGGTTCTGGATTCAGAATGAAACGGCAAAACTGCCCTAAGGCCGATAACAAAAACAGCGGCTCTTTTTCTTAAAAACCAATTGACCACAATGTCCTACCAGTTGGTACCATTGCTAGGCATGGGCCTTTGACCCCAACACCTCAACGATGCATTTACTGAAAAAGCCCTTGTACCACCAACCCATTCCTTAGCCTTTTCCCCAGCGTTCCATTACCAAAAGCAGCAACCACCGTCCGCTTGCGCAACCCCTCGAAAAAGCGTACATTAAATAGCTTTAAAAACCCAAACCATGAAAAAGAAAGCTTCTAGAAGGACGTTCCTTAAAAAAGCCACCTTGGGATCTGCTGCGCTTTCCAGCGCTCCCTATGTTTTTGGCGCCCCTTATCACGAAACAAGGTTGCTCAAAAGAGATTACCGGAACGAATCCTTTGAGGCCAACGACCAGATTCAAATAGGGCTCATAGGAGCAGGCATTCAAGGCATACATGACACCAGTTCGGCCCTGCAGGTTCCGGGGGTAACCCTTGTGGCCGTTTGTGACCTTTACAACGGTAGGCTCGACAGGGCAAAAGAACTGTGGGGCAACGATCTTTTATTGACAAGGGACTACCGGGAACTGCTGGCACAAAAAAATATCGATGCCGTAATCGTTGCCACACCAGATCATTGGCATATGAAAATAACGGTCGATGCGCTGCGTGCCGGAAAAGCCGTCTACTGTGAAAAACCCATGGTACAACGTTTTGATGAAGGAAAGGACATCATCGAAGCCCAACGGAACACGGGCCGTATCTGCCAGATCGGTAGTCAGGGAATGGCATCCTTGGGCAACGAAAAAGCGAAACAGCTTTATGAGGAGGGCGCCATTGGAGAACTGGTCATGCTCGATATGTACTCGGACCGCTACTCTTCCGAAGGGGCATGGCAATACCCCATTCCTCCCGATGCCAGTATGGAAACCATTGACTTCGATACGTTCTTGGGAAAAGCGCCCACCGTTCCCTATGAGCCAAAACGCTTTTTTAGATGGCGTAATTATAGGGATTATGGTACCGGTGTTGCCGGCGACCTGTTCGTGCACGCTTTTTCCACCCTTAACTATGTGATAGGTTCGCACGGACCCAACAGGGCCATGGCGACCGGAGGGCTCCGCTACTGGGATGACGGACGGGACGTACCCGACGTCAACATTACCTTGTACGACTATCCAAAAACGGATACCCATGCCGCTTTTAACGCCGTATTTCGTATTAATTTCGTCGCCGGAAATGGAGGAGGTTCCGGTTTCAAACTCGTTGGTACGGAAGGGGTCATGGAAATCGGTCAAAACAGCCTTACGCTGGAACGGTCCAAACTAAACATGATTCCAGGCAAATACTCCATGATCGCCTATACCGAGGCTACCCAACAAAAGATAAGGGAGGAATATGCGACGAAAATGGCGGAAGCAAGAACCGCGGACCTGAAAACCGGAACGCTTACTTGGAACGCGCAAAAAGACTACAAAGGCGCACGTTATGACCATTTTACCAACTTTTTCGAGGCCATTAGGGGCACTTCAAAAGTTATTCAGGACCCAATTTTCGGAATGCGTGCGGCGGGAGCCGCTTTATTGGCGAACGAGAGCTACTTTAAAGCGCGACCGGTTACCTGGGATGCTACAAAAATGCAACTGACCTAAAATGGCTGAAGGGTTTTTGGAACATTAAATTTTAAAGGTAATGACGGGTATTTTGGCCTGGTTCGCAACGTCCTCCCCTATACTTCCCATAAAAAAACGGGAGATCCCGGTTCGCCCATGAGTGGGTATGCCGATAAGGTCGGCACCAACGGATTTTCCATAATTCAAAATTCCCTTTTCGACCGAGTAGTCGTTATAAATGACAACTTCGCCCTGGGTACAGGCCTTCTGTAAAAAATGTTGTATCCTGTTTTGGAGCTCGGCCGTACTCCCGAACGTGTCGCCCGGGGTATTGATATACACCAAATGTGGGGTTACCGAAAATAATTCGGCGAATGCCAACGCTTTTTGAAAGGCAGATAGGCTTTCGTCCTTAAAATCGCAGGCAAAAACAAACCGTTCGATGAGAAATTCCTCAAAATCCTTTTTCACTACCAATACCGGAATTTCGGCACTTCGCACCACTTTTTCGGCATTGGAGCCTATAAATAGGGCTTCCAGGCCATCGCTTCCGTTAGAACCCATCACTACAAGGTCCGATGCGTACTCCTCGGCAATTTTATTGAGCTCCACAAAAACCTTATAGGGCTTTACAATAGCTGTGACCGAAATCCCTTCCAAATAATCCTTGTCCAGAAAACCGCTCAACTTTTTTTCCGCGGCCTTTAAAAAAAATACCGCCTGCTGGGCCTGTTGGCTGTCCGTGGACGAGAAGACGGCTTCCGAAAGTTCCAACATGTGCACCGTTATAATGGCAGCCTTGTGTTTGTTGGCCAGATATGCGGCCGCTTTTAAGGCAAATTCCGATTGTTTTGAAAAATCGATGGGGACAATAATAGTGTTCATGAGCCATTAGTTTCCCTGAAAGATACTACATATCCGGTTCTTGGCTCAATACGGACCAAAACGGTTGCCGCCCTAAAAATACTTAGAAGGATTTAGGGCAAGCACCTATTGGTCGGTCCATTAAAGCGCCAGCGTACTAAAGGAAATCATGATATACAAGACCACGGCGATTACGAGTACCGAAGCGACAATGTCCCAGATATTATAGCTTGCCTTATTGTTCTCCTTTTGTTCCGCACTAACGCTACCAAATGTAAGCCCTTGAAGCTGTGCCTCCGTTGGCTTCGGATAAAACATACTCACCGTTACGGCGATAGCCACACAAATGGCAAAAAAGTAGGCCCCAAAGACCAACCAATTGATATCGGCAATATTGAACATAAAACTACCTTCCGCGAAACTGGACTTCATAATCTCCAGGGTGAGTTTTGTAAATCCGATAATCAGTCCGCCTAACAAGGTAGCAATAGCGCCGTTGGCATTGATACGTTTATAGAAGATACCAAGAAGAAAAACGGCCGTTATCGGCGGGGAAATATACGCCTGAACGTTTTGCAGGTATTCATATAATCCGTCGGAGAGTTGGGTGATCACGGGGATCCATAAAAGTCCCAGCCCTACTACAAAAAAAGTAGCGATACGGCCTGTTTTCACCAATTCTTCCTCGGGCTTTTCGGGTTTTATCTTTTTGTAAATGTCCAGGGTGAACAAGGTGGAGCACGAATTGAATACCGAAGCCAGCGAACTCATTAAGGCGGCCAAAAGGCCAGCGGCCACCAAACCTCTCAATCCCGAGGGAAGAAGGTTGCTCATAAGTACCGGAAACGCCTCATCCGGACTGTCCCAATCGAGTTTTCCCTGCATTTTCAATCCAAGGGCCACAACCCCTGGTATCAGAAACAAGAAAATAGGCATGAGTTTTAAAAGTGCCCCAAAAATACTCCCCCTTCGTCCTTCTTTTATGTTCTTTGCGGTCAATACCCTTTGAACGATTACCTGATCGGTACACCAATACCAGATACCGACAATGGTACTGGTCAAAAACAAGGGCAACCATGGAAAATCCGGATCACTGTTCGGACGCCACATATTAAAATAATCGACACCTACGGTGGTTTTCAGCTCGCTCCATCCCCCAACGGCGTCCAAGCCCATTACGGTAAGTACCCCCGCACCGATGACCAGAACTATGGCCTGAATGGTTTCGGTATATACTACGGCACGCATTCCACCCAAAACAGTATAAAGACCGGTAAGGACCACCGTGGCCACGGCACCGATCCAGAACGGAATACCGAGCAATGCGGACACCACTACCCCACCGGCATAAATGGTAACCGAGACCTTAGTGAGTATATAGGCGATTAACGACACGACCGACAATACCCAACGGCTGCGGGCATCGAACCGTTTTTCCAAGAACTCCGGCATGGTAAACACGCCACTACGTGCATAAAAAGGTAAAAACACCCAACCCAACATCAATACGATCCAGGCATGTAGCTCGTAGATCAGCAAGGGCATTTTATCGCCCGCTCCATTTCCTGCAAGGCCCACTACATGTTCCGAACCGATATTGGAAGCAAAGATGGAGGCCCCGACAATGAACCAGCCCATGTTGCGCCCGGCCAAAAAGTAATCCTCCGTATTTTTCTGTTTTTGCCGTATCACCCACCAGGCGACGCCCAAAAGAATTAAAAAGTAAAACGCGATAACCACCCAATCGAGCGTGTCCAGTCCTTTCATGATATATGTTTATGTATTGGTTGTTGTTCTAATAGGTTAAACGATTAAACTACTGGTGCTTCCACTCTACGGAAACACCTTCAACAAAATATATTCGTGCAAATTTCCCCAAATGTAAACCGAATACGATTCCATCCCCTTAGGCACCGTTTGCTTTTTAACAGCTTACACCATTTTAACTTTGAAATGGCGTTACTTTCGCTTTACTAGATTTCCAAATAGCGTTTATTCGGAAACGAAGGGTCAAAATATAAAAATTTTAGCGATCGCCGGTTCCTACAAGCACATTTCTTGGAATGTATTTCCCTACCTAGTCCCTTTTTGTCATAAAAACCTATTTTTGCAACATAAAAAATAAAACACATGACCTTATTATTGATGGCCGCGGGAAGCGGAAGCCGTTACGGAAAATTAAAACAGTTTGACGACCTTGGACCAAAAGGGGAATTTCTTATGGAGTTCGCTATGTACGATGCCATTAAAAACGGGTTCGACCATGTGGTCGTCATCACCAAAAAGGAAAATGTCGTTTTTTTAAAGGACCATTTGACAGGGAGGCTTCCGGAATCGGTACGATTGGACGTTCTTGCCCAAGAACTTACCGACCTTCCCGAAGGGGTTACCTTTACCGGGGAACGACCAAAACCTTGGGGTACCGCACATGCCGTTTGGACCGCCCGCAATGTCATCAATGATCCTTTTTGTGTGATCAATGCCGATGATTTCTACGGACAATCGGCCTACGCCAATGCGGCAACCTTTATCAAGGAAAATCCACAGGAAGATCATTATGCCTTGGTGGGATATACCTTAAAGGACACTTTATCCGAACACGGATCGGTTTCCCGAGGCGTATGCAAAACCGATGGCGATGCCTTGATTTCGGTCGATGAACGATTGAAATTGGAACAAAAAGGCGATAAGGTAGTCGACGCCGATTCCGGATTGGAATATACCGGGGACGAATTGGCCAGCATGAATTTTTGGATCTGCAGGCCATCAATTTTTAACGTTATCGAAGAAGAGTTCCGTACGTTTTTACAGGACGATCATCTTATCAAGACCAGTGAACTCTACATTCCGAAAACCATTCAGACCATGTTGAAGGACGGGCTTGCAAAAGTAAAGGTCGTACCTACCAAAGATCAGTGGTTCGGGGTTACCTATGCGAGTGACCGTGAAGTCGCGGTGGAAAGCCTGCAACAAAAAACGGATGCCGGCCAATACGTTTCACCCTTATGGCCCTAAAGCCATATTCCGAAAAAACCTTAAGGGCGCTGTTGGAAGCATTCAACGTTCCCGAGCAAAACTATCGCTTTCGGCCCCTAACGAACGGTCTCATTAACGACACCTTTCTGGCGCAGGGCGAAAAAGGGAACGCCTATGTACTGCAACGGATCAACACATCGGTTTTCCCGAACGTATCGGGCCTCATGAACAATATGGAACGAGGGCTATCTTTTCTAAAAGATAGCTCCTATCCCCCACCGCTACTTTTAAAGACTGCAGCTCATAAACGCTTTATTTTCCATAGCGGGCTGGGGTATTGGAGGGCAATGCGCTATATGCCGGACAGCATTAGCTTCGATACCACCCAGAAACCGGAAATCGCTTTTGAGTGCGGAAAAGTAATCGCAAACTTTCACCGTCGACTGCGACAGGCCGATCCGGAAGCATTTACCGACACTATTCCCGATTTTCATCGACTGGACGCCAGAATCGAACAATTTGAAAAGGCCTTGGGCGGGGCAAAGACCGAAAGGTTAAAAAATGCAACGGAAGCCATTGCGTTTGCCAAGGATACCGGCACAACTTTGATCGGGGCGCTGCCAAAAGGACTTCCCGATCGCATATGCCATAACGACACCAAACTGAACAACATTCTTTTTTCGAAAAAGACGGGAAAAGCACTTTGTTTGATCGACCTGGATACTTTGATGAAAGGATATTTTCACTATGATTTTGGCGATGCGGTACGTACGCTAGCGAACCCCGCACCGGAAGACGGGCAAGATCGTGGAAACATTACCTTCGACCTAAAAATGTTCGCGGCTTTCGCAAAGGGCTTGGCGCATAGCGGACCATTTTTGAACGATAACGAACTAAAAGCAGCCTCTTTCGGAGCCCTTTTGATGCCTTTTTTACATGGTATCCGGGCTTTGACCGATTACCTAAATAACGACCTGTACTACAAAACAATTTACAAGGAGCAAAACCTGGACCGTTGCCGGAGTCTTTTTAATTTTACCGCAAAGGCACAGTCCCATATAGATGCCATGTCGCATATTGTTAGAACCACCTTAAAACCGGTATGATCTTCCCTAACCGGGTCCTGATTTAAAGTCGTACTTCCTATAAAATGAAGGCCTTAAACCGCTCTCGCCTTTTCCAAATTTAGTATTTTAGTTCTCTACTACAACGGAAGATACATGCTAAAGAAGTTTCTGGGTTTATTGGTATTGATGATGGTCGCCGCTTGCGGTAAGAAAGAGGGTTCCAAACGGTTCGTTCATTTGGATGCCGACAAAACGGGTATCGATTTTGTCAACCGAATCGTTGAAAATGACAGCATCAATGTTGTTCATTTTCAATATTGCTATAACGGTGGCGGTGTGGGTATCGGCGATTTTGATCAGGACGGAAGACCCGATGTGGTCCTTACCGGAAATCAGGTCAGTTCACGAGTCTATTTGAACAAGGGGCAGATGACGTTCGAAGACATTTCGGAAAAGGCCGGTTTTAAAACGGATAGTTGGGTGACAGGGGTGTCCATAGTGGATATCAACGCCGATGGCCGTGACGATATCTATCTAAATGTCGGTGGTGCCGACTGCGACGGAAATTGTGAAAATCTGTTGTTCATCAACCAAGGTAATGGACCAAATGGGATTCCACACTTTACCGAACAGGCCAAGGCGTATGGCCTTAATGACGGCAATTATGCCCAACAGGCCGTTTTTTTTGATTACGATAACGATGGGGACCTCGATGTGTATATCCTACATAACGGAAATTCCATAATCGATAAAAACAATCCGATACCCAAACAATACATGCCACCACATTTAAAGGATTGGCTGTTGCGGAACGATGCGGTAGCTGGTAAGGACCATCCTGTATTTACGAACATATCGGAAGCGGCCGGCATTGTGCACGGAGGGTTCGGGCTCGGGATCGGTATCAATGACTTCAATTCGGACGGGCTCATCGACATTTACGTGGCGAACGATTTTATTACCGAAGACCTCCTGTACCTCCAAAAAAGACATCCCGACAGTCTAAGTCCGTGGTTCGAGGAACGCAGCAAGCAGTTTTTAGGGCATGAGACCTATAATGCCATGGGAATGGACTTTCAGGATATCAATAACGATTCCAGGCCCGATATTATGGTGGTCGACATGCTCCCCAAGGAATACGAGCGACAAAAGAAGATGTTGGGCATGACTAACTATGACAAATACCTTTTGGCGCAGCGGAACGGGTACAGTTCGCAATACGTGCACAATACCCTTCAATTGAACAATGGAAAGCTTCGTGAAAAACAGTTGAGCACTAGTGAGGTAGGTTTTATGAAAGGGATTTCCAGCACGGACTGGAGCTGGGCGCCTTTGATGATCGATCTTGATAACGATGCGGACAAGGATCTTTATATTTCCAACGGCTATGTAAAGGATGTTGCCGATCTGGACTATATCAACTACGCGTCAAAAAACAATATGTTCGGCACGAAGGAGGAGCGAACAGAAAAGCAGATACAATTTACCAAAGATCTGGATAGCATTTACCTACCGAACTTTATCTATGAAAACGACGGTGCCCTGAACTTCGAAGATGTATCCAACGACTGGGCCTTAAAAAAACCTTCCTACTCCAATGGTGTAGCCTATGCCGATCTGGATGCCGATGGAGATCTTGACCTGATCATAAACAACATCAACCAACCCGCGTTCGTACTGGAAAACAACACTTCTAACGACCCCGACAAACATTTTCTAAGGATTGTACTGGAGGGAACGGTCAAAAACCCGGACGCCCTGGGCAGCAAAATTACCGTTTGGAACAAGGGGACACCCCAGTATCATTTTCAATCCGTAGTCCGGGGATATCTTTCCTCTATGGAACCCATAGCGCATTTTGGGGTGAAGGACAGTATTATCGATTCCGTGCAGGTCACCTGGCCAAATGGTTTGGCCACCGTACTAAGGAACGTACCCGCGAACCAAACGCTCACCACCTCCATTACCAAAGCGCAAAAACGGAGCGCTCCTTCGATTGCCGCTACCTTGCTATTCAACCCTATAGATAGTCTGATCCCATATCGGCATACCGAGAATGAATTTAACGAATACAACAAACAGCGGCTTTTGATGCGGCAGCACTCCCAAAGCGGACCTTGCCTTGCGGTAGCCGACATCGACGGTAACAAGGGAGACGAACTTTTTATCGGCGGCAGCGTGGGAAGACCCGGGCAGGTTTGGAAACAGAACAAAGCGGGTGTTTATGAAGTTTCGCAGAGCTTGGACACCGATTTTGAGGATGCCGATGCGCTATGGTTCGATGCGGATGGTGATGGCGATCCCGATCTATATGTTGCCAGCGGCAGTACAGAATTTCCAAAAGGGTCGGAAAAGTATCAAGACCGGCTATATTTAAATGATGGTAAAGGGATATTGACAAGAACGACCGAAAGCCTGCCGAAAAATTTTGATAGCAACCAATGTGTCCGAGGGACCGATGTGGACCATGACGGCGATATCGACCTTTTCATTGGTGCTAGGGTACTTCCCGGCCATTATCCCGAAGCACCCAAAAGCCGTCTGTTGCTTAATGAAAACGGTATCTTTAAGGAACAACCTGGCGTATTCCCTACACTTGGTATGGTTACCGATGCCGTTTGGGAGGATATTGACGATGATGGCTGGAAAGATTTGATCATCGTCGGAGAGTGGATGCCCATCCAGGCTTACAAAAACAACAAGGGTACCCTCCAAACCATGGCACTCGCTGTGGTAGATGACAAAGCATCCAATATTCGGACCGAAGGCTGGTGGAACTGCATTTCTGCAATCGATTTTGATAAGGACGGCGATACCGACTTTTTGTTGGGCAACCAGGGAATGAACGGATTTTTAAGACCCCAACAGGAACGCCCCTTGTACGTGTACGATGGTGATTATGATAACAACGGCAGTCCCGACCCCATTCTTGGACAGTATATGGATACGGAAAAAGGACGTCAGTTATTACCGGTACACACACGCGATGATATTGTAGCACAGCTAGTTCCCCTAAAAAAACGCTATCGTACCTATGAAGACTTTGTTCAGGTCGATTTTGAAGGACTCCTCGGCATCAAGGATCTTAACGAGGAAACCATGCAGGCCTTTACCTTTACCAGTAGCTATCTGGAAAATATGGGTGGGGGCCGCTTTAAGTTAAGTCCTTTACCGGGAGCATGCCAGTCCGCACCGATCAACGATATCCTCGTTCGGGATTTTGATAATGACGGTACTGCGGATGCGGTACTGGTAGGCAACGATTTTTCGGCCGAAACCTTATACGGTAAATTGGACGCCCTTACGGGACTGTTTTTAAAAGGTTCGGAAAAAGAATTTCAGGTGATTCCCAGTGCCACCTCTGGCTTTTATGTACCCGGGCAGTCCCACAATATCCGAACGATTCAAAGCAATACCGGAGCAACTTACATTTTAGCTGCCCAGAACAACGATTTCCCAAAAGCCTTTACCATATCACAATAATTTTTTTTGCCGTGCCTAGGCCTTTACTGCCGTCTTGAGTTGTAGGGTGAACAGTTCGCGGTAGCCGTTTACGGTTGGTAGTGGTCAGTGGTCAGTGGTCAGTGGTCAGTGGTCAGTGGTCAGTGGTCAGTGGTCAGTGGTTAGTGGTCAGTGGTCAGTGGTTAGTGGTTAGTGGTTAGTGGTTAGTGGTTAGTGGTTAGTAAAGTTGAAAAAAAGGAGTTTGAACTCGTCCTAAATCATACATGTTTGTCCCTTTAGCAAGCGATTCTTTTCAATAAGCAATGGCCAGTTCTCAGTAGCAGTTAACAGGATGATGGCTTTGAGTTTGCACTTGACACTTGCGCTTGAACTTTCTTTCAGCGAAGCGGTCTTTTTTCAATTAACAATTAACAATGGCCGATTAGCAATTAGCAATAAGTGATCAGTAAAAAGTGGTGAGTAAAAAGTGGTTCGCTTGAGTTTGAACATGACACTTGAACTTTCTTTCAGCGAAGCGGTCTTTTTTCAATTAGCAATTAACAATGACCAATTAGCAATATGTGATTGGTGAAAAGTGGTTAGTGGCTATTCTTCTAATTTTGATTTTTTTTGAATTTAAATTTGTGTTTGAACTTTTTTTCTTTCAGCCCAGCGGTCTTTTTTTTTTTCAAAAGCATCTATAAAAAAAGGCGACAACACAGTGGTCATCGCCTTTTCAAATTAAACTAACTTCAAATTAAACTTATTCTTCCTCTTCGCCCATTGCAGTAATAAAATCAACGGCCGACTGTGGAAGCAATACTTTATCGACAACATGCGCCACGCCATTCTTGGCCGTAAGGTCGGTAAGTAAAAGGCCTGCATTTATGTCATTGGAGGCATCTCCGATAACAAGTGCATCCAGCGTCAAACTTTGAATGATATCCAACGCACCACCATTACTGGTAGCTATCACATCTCCAGCACTTAAATCTTCCGCCAATACGCTTCCTCCTGCTACATGGTACAGCAAGATATCTTTGAGTAAATCAATTTCTTCATCGGTGTCAAAATCGTCCAAAGAGTTATAGTCATCACCCAAAAGATCGAGCAGTGCTACAAACGCATCATTGTTAGGTGCAAAAACGGTAGCAGTATTGTAATAGGTGAAATTTGCAGGTACCCTTCTGGCGGCAAAGTCCTCATCCGATTCGCCGTCTTCTTGAACAAAACTTTCGTTCATATCGTCTACGAACAACGCTGCCAATTCCGTTTTCACCAAGGCCTCTTCCAGGATGGACAGCGATGGGGTAGCACCTACAAGCGCTGCCAAATCATCGGAGGCCAACAGGTCCAGAAATTCGAACACCGCAGGAGGCAATAACACCTTATCGATGGTATGTACCACACCGTTAGATCCATCGATATCCGTGGCCGTAATATTGGCATTGTCATCGGAAGCGTCATCCAGTGCAAAAGAGGCACCCGATGCTACAATACCCAAGTCAACCTCGGCCAATGTAGCCTGATCTCCAGCGGCAAGTCCGGCAGCCGCTACACGTACGGGGAGAACATGGTAAGTAAGTATGGTACTGAGCAAACTCATTTCCAAATCGTTGTCAAAATCGTCCAGTGAATTGTAATCGTCACCCAATGACTCAAGAAGTGCTACAAAGGCATCATCCGTAGGGGCAAAAACGGTATAACCCAACTCATTATTATCTTCATCGTTAT
The DNA here is from genome assembly GCA_947500445.1 of uncultured Flavobacteriaceae bacterium. Classification (GTDB taxonomy): domain Bacteria; phylum Bacteroidota; class Bacteroidia; order Flavobacteriales; family Flavobacteriaceae; genus Pelagihabitans. Next base: position 21,197 of record CANMSB010000029.1, read on the forward strand.
TCGTACCGCTCAAAGCACCGTCCAAACCGGCCTTCAACACCGCGGCTTCCAAAATGGACAATCCGTCGGAAGCAACCGCAAGTTGCAGAATGGTAGGTCGGGTATCGATAGCCAACGCGTCGATTATGGACTGTGGCAAAAGCACTTTATCTATAATATGGATCACCCCATTGGAGGCAAGATCATCGGCCTCGGTAACCGTGGCGGAAGTCGAGGTTTCGGGACGCTCCGTTTTATCCAGCACTTTAACGCCATCGGCCAAACTGATCTGCACCGTTTCTCCCTGTACGGTAGCCAATTCGCCACCATCTTCCAAGGCACCGGAAGTAACCCTTTCCGGAACTACGTGATAGGTAAGAATGGTTGCCAATGTAGCGCCATCAACACCCTCCAGTAGGGCCCCGGCATCACTAAAGCCCAAAGCTCCGGCCAAATCGGCAAATGCCGCGTCACTGGGAGCAAAAAGGGTAAAAGGTCCGGCACCGCCCAAAACATCGTACAGGTTTCCGTCCGCCGCACGAAGCGCCGCGATCAAACTGGAAAGTTCGGTTCTTCTATCGGCGGCTTCCGCCACCGTTCTGTCGCTGTTATCGGTGATAAGCACGCCGACATCATCATCCTCGTTACACCCCACGCTCAAGAACAGCATAAAGAGGCAACCGAGCAAAAATTTATAATTTTTTGATAGATACATAATCTTCTTATTAAATTGATTTTTATTAATATCCAGGATTCTGATCGGCATTGGTCAGGTCTGGATTTGCATCGATTTCCCTTTGTGGAATCGGTAAAAACTCATGTTTCCCTACCTGGAACCCTTCGATAACATCTGCAGCCAGGCCCCAACGTTTTAAATCAAGGAAACGAATCTGTTCTCCGGACAGTTCTACGGCACGTTCGTGGACCAAGGCGTCAAAAATTTGACTTGAGTTCCCAACCGGGAAGCCTCTTCCATTCATTTCGGCAGTTCCATACAAAGGCATCCCGGCCCTTGTACGCACTTCGTTCATAAGGCTGATGGCACGCGCTGTATTTCCTAGCTCGTTCTCCGCTTCGGCCAACATCAATAATACATCCGCATAGCGAAGTACCCGAAAGTTGATACCGCTATAATCAAAACCATCTTGAGGTTGTACGTCCAAATTCTGGTACTTCCTCCATACCACAGCGGTCAAATTACTAAACGTCAACTCCCCATTGTTATACGAATCCCCATTTTGATAAAAATAGGCTTGGATACGTGGATCATCGGACTCGTATTCCCCGAACAATGAAGGTCGGACGATGATATTGGCAAAGTTTGTAGGAGCGTATTCAATTCCTCTAAAAGTCGTTTCTGCGATACCATTACCGGTGGAGTTCCATTGGTTCCCCCCGATCTGCTTGTCGTAGTTGATTTCAAAAATAGACTCATTGTTAAACTCGCCCGCTTCGTTACCGTTATCCCTAAGATCAACACCTTCGATGCTGTATCCGGTAATAGCGTCAAATTCCGCTTTTGCTTCGGCCCATTCGCCCCGGAACAAATGCGCTTTCCCTTTTAAGGCCTGCGCCGCACCTTTGGTCGCCCTTCCGTTTTCGGTATCTCCCTTTGCAGGAAGATTGGCAACGGCAAAGGTCAGGTCGTCAAAAATGATGTTATAGATTTCTTCCTGTGTGGCCTTGGCCCCGGAAGAATCACTGGAGGTGGTCGTCTGAAGCGGCACATCTCCCCAAAGGTTGGTCAAATTAAAGTAGTAGAGCGCTCTTAAAAAACGAACTTCTCCCAAACGTTGGTCGATTTCCCCTTGATCGATGTTCTCGATAATACCGTTCTCGGCAGCTTCCAAAACAAAGTTACAACCGGCAATACCTCGGTAGGCCGACTGCCAAAAGGTGAAAAACTCTCCCACGGACGGATCGTAAGTATAGTCCATGAACGCTTTAAGTCCGCCTTGTAACGCATCGGTCCCCAAATTTTCCTGAGATAGGTTATCGTACAGAAAGAATCCGATCCGACCGTACATTCCCTGGGATTGCAAAAACGCGTACGCCCCATTTACCGCAGAGCGCAGTTCTCCCGAATTCTTAAAGAAGGTTTCGGTAACGATCACGTTGGGATCCTGAAGATCTAACTCTTCTTCCTTACAGCCGATGATGCTAAACAGCACGGCCATACATGTTAAAGTGATTTTCTTAGTATTCATAATTTTTTTTTTAAAATTGAACTTGAAGTCCCGCTAAAATAGTTCTAGGCTGTGGGTATACTCCCTGATCGATATTCAAACCTACCGTTGTACCACTCTGAAGGGTAGGTGCAACTTCTGGATCATATCCCGAATAATCGGTAAATGTAAAGAGGTTTTGCCCACTAACGTAGAAACGTAGGTTACTGACCAAGCCGTTTACAAATTTACCCAAAACATCATCAGGTATGGAATATCCCAATGTAATATCACGTATTCTGGTGTACGACCCATCTTCGATAAACCTATCGGAAGTCAATTCGTTTCCTGTAAAACCAGGTGTTGCCTTCGGAACGGTTTGGGAAGGATTGGTCGGCGACCATCTGTTCAAGATCGCAGTAGTCGTGTTGAACAATCGTGCCTGCTGCTCCAATTGTGCGCGAAGCCCATTGTAAATATCCACCCCGTATACGCCATTCATGATAATGGACAGGTCGATGTTTTTATAACTGAGGTTCACGTCGAAGTTCAACGTAAAGTCCGGGTTCGGATTTCCGATAACTACACGATCTTCAGCATTCACCACACCATCGTTATTGGTATCGACAAACCTTACGTTACCTGGTTCGGCACCGTTCTGTGTGGCATGGGCCGCTACTTCCGTATTGGTTTGGAAGATACCGTCCGTCCGGTACCCAAAAAAGTGTAGCGGTGCCTCGCCCACAAACAATCTGTTCACATTTTGCTGTAGTACGTTCCCCTGAAGCACGGCTTCGACCGGACCCAAGGAAGTAACTTCTTGTGAAAGGTTTACCGTAGCATTGGCATTGGCGCCCCAGTTGAAATCTCCGCTACTACCGCGGTAGCCTAGGTTAAATTCCATACCGGAAAACTCGGTTCCCCCAACGTTTTGTATCTGATTTGCATCGGTTGCCCCCAATGAGGAACGCAATGGAACGGAAAGCAACAACCCGTCACTTTCGTTGTTAAAGTAGTCTACGGAAGCGGTCAAGGCATTGTTCCAAAAACCAAGATCGATACCGAGGTTTAATGATGTGGACTCTTCCCATTGCAACAGTTCGTTAGGGATACGTGCAGGTCGCGTACCACTGACCAACGCCCCGTCGATCACATAGTTGAAATCCGTTAACAATCCGGTCTGGAACCTGTAATCACCAATGTTATTGTTTCCGGTAATACCCCAGCTACCACGTAACTTTAAGGCCGATATCAATTCGTTACCCTCTAAAAAAGGAAGATTGGCGAAGTTCACACCTGCCGAAGCGGAAGGAAAATAACCCCATTGCCGATCGGTAGGGAACCTAGAGGAACCATCGGCCCTGATGGAACCGGACAGTAAAAAGGTTTTGTCAAAATCATAATCGACCCGTCCGAACACGGAGTGAAGATTATTTTCACTCTCGAAACTCGATAAATCCCGAACATCTCCCGGATTAAAGTTCTCTACAACATCGGTAAGACTGTTTGCGGTAAAGCCAAATACTTGGTTAAAGTTGGACTTGTTGCGCTCGTAACCGGCCAAAATGCCAATATTGTGTTTTTCGCTGATCGTTCTATTATAGTTCAAGGTATTGGTAATCACCGTAGTCAAAGACTTTTGTCTTCTTTTACGTGTTTCCGATTCCAATCGTTGACGCGATCCCGTTGGAATCGATTTGAAAAATTGGTCTTGCTCATTATGCGACAGGTCCAAACCTACTGTAAGTTTATAGGTAAGTCCGGGTAAAATTTCATAAGAACCGAAAATAGATCCAACAATTTGGGTAGTCGCAAAAACAGAACTACCGTTGCTTAAAATACGGACCGGGTTTTCTGCATCCTGCCCATCTACGGAAGTCGTGATCTCGGAAAAGAAATTCGTTTCGTTATCAAATACCGGTTTGGTAGGATCAAAACGCAATGCGTTGACCAATACGGAACTGGCTCCCGCGCTTCCCTGTTGGTTCTGAGTGGAAAGCCCAAGGTTCATCGTTTGGCCCACACTGATCTTATCACTAAGGTTCAAGGTGGAGTTCACACCAACGGTATATCGTTCAAAATCGGTTTGAAGTGTGGTTCCTTCTTGCTTCAAGTAACCTGTACGAACACTGTATTTCGCATTTTCGTTACCACCGGAGGCCTCAAGGTCATAATTTTGCCATAATCCGGTTCGTAATACGGCATCTTGCCAATCGGTATCGACCGCCGGATTAACAACATCGGGCTGCAAGGTTTGCGGCAACTGCCTTCCCGGGGTACCGGCATCGGCATCGTATGAAGTCCTGGCATATTCGATATACTCCCTGGCATTCAAAACGTCCAATGTTTTGGTATTGGTAGAAAGTCCTGAAAAAGTCGTAAACGATAAACGAGGCTTACCGGACCTACCGGCCTTTGTTTTGATCAATACTACCCCGTTGGAGGCTCGGGAACCATAAATCGCGGCACTCGAGGCATCCTTTAAAATTTCCACGGATTCTATGGAACTGGGAGGGATACTGTTCAAACTATTCGTTGGAACTCCGTCTACCACAAAAAGTGGCTGGTTGTTCCCAAACGTCCCCAATCCCCTGATGGTGACCAATGGATTGGAACCCGGCGCACCACTATTGGTTACCTGTACCCCTGCGGCGCGTCCTTGTAACGCTTGCTGGACACCGACGGCCGGCGTTTGCACAAGGTCTTCACTACTTACTGATGAAATGGCATTGGTTACCGAAGCCCTGCTTTGTGTTCCGTACCCTACCAGAACCACTTCTTCCAACACGTTGGCGTCTTCCGCCAAACTAATGTTGACGGTGGTCTGTCCGTTTACGGCAACCTCTTGTGTTGCATATCCGATATAGCTGACCACCAAGGTGGCATTGCTATCGGCATCGATGGTAAAATTTCCATCAAAATCGGTTTGGGTACCGTTAGTAGTGCCCTTAACAACGATACTTGCACCAGGCAAAGGCGTTCCCGTTTCATCGACGACCGTACCGGTGATCGTGCTTTGCAATTCGATTTCCTTCTCGAAATGCCCCTCATTTTCTAGAGCATTCGCATTGGCGCCATAAACCCCAAAACAAACACACATGGATGCTAACGCCACAGAACGGAACAGCATTCCTTTCTTAAATCGCGTAGTCCACTGATAATAGTGGTTCTTAATCATAATGAATTGAATTAGTTAGTAATTGTGATTGATTTCATGTATTCCTTAAACAAAATAATACACAGTTGGTAAATTTATGTTAAAACACCATGCTACGGTGATCAAATTTTTTCATTTATCTATCACGAATCTTCTATTTTATTCGCAATTTTAAAAGATTTCATCAAAATACACCCAAACAAAACTACTAAAATTTATATTATTTTTAAAAATAGCACTCATTTTTAGCAATTTACTAAGCAAATACGGCTTTTCATTTTGTTTACCGTTAATTTTTATGATAATCTTCCAACTGATACTATTTCTTCTCAATTAATGTTAAGATTCATCAAAACATATTTCATATTGTTTAACACCCATCATAATTACAAGCTTAGGGCGTTAGAATGTACTACCGACCTATAAACTATATGTTCGCTTCAACGTTTTTCCCGAGCACCCCTTTACGACTACCGGTTTCCTATAAACGAAAAGCCATTGATGGAACTTAAAAAGGGATACCCTGAAAATTAAAGTGGCATGACCAAACCGGACCATGCGATAGACGGGGTGGTCTACCGATGCCATCCTTGGGAGCAGTACCTACTTCATTCCATACTTTTTACTAGCGTTTATCATGAAAAGAAGGGCCCTACCGGTGAGGAAGCAGGACCCAAACAAACAAAAGGTTTTTTACAGTGCTTTTTCGGAAACTACTTTTGAACGACCATTTTAAAACGTTGCCCCCCGACCTTTAAAGCATATATTCCTGTCTTAAGGGATACCACGTTCACCTTTGTTTCCTTTCCATCCCCGTTCAACCTACCGGATTTCACCTTACGACCTGCCATATCGAAAATACTATAGAAAGCTGCATTCGAAGGACCAACAATAGAAAAGGAATTTTTGACCGGGTTTGGAAAAAGTTGTATTTCCGATGACCGTTGCTCCGGTAATAGGGCGGTAAAACTGGCAATACCCAAATTGACCGGGTCGGTCTCCACCCAAACAGAGCCACCCTGAGAATTTACGGCCTTGATCCTAAAGGTATATGTAGTGCCGCTCAACCCTGCTAATGCAATGGCCTCATCGTTTACTCCTGCATCGGGCAAACCGCCTCCGCGATACTGATCTCCGGCCCGAAATGCCTGAATGTCGAAGCCGGTCTCGTTATTGGCATTATCCTTCCACAACAACCGCACACTTGAGGACGATAGCACTTCTGCCCGGACTTGACAAGGCGGGTCGGGTTTCCCTGCCGAACTCGTGGCATTACAATCACCATTGCCCAAACCGTTCCCTTCCAAAACTATAACAGTGGCCGTATCGGTGAAGCCACCTTCATCGGTGGTTACCGATATTGTAGCATTTCCCTCAGAAACGGCGGTTACCCTACCAGAGGCATTTACCGTTGCAACCGCCGTATTGGAGGAACTATAGGATAGGTTTTGGTTACTGGCGTTGGTAGGACTTATCGCAGCAACAAGGTCGATGGAATTCCCGATATTCAAACTGGTACTTCCCGGGGAAAGGCTCACCCCGGATACCGCGATATTGGAATTCCCATCTTCTAGGACGAAAACCCATTTGTTCAGGTTTCCATTATCGGCAGCTCCGGAAATCAGGTTGGTCCCGGAATTGGAAGCGGGCCTCATCTGGTAATCGGTAGCTTTGTTGGTCAGAAAAACAGAGCCATCGCCGTCTCCCGTATCCGTTGCGATCCACTGAGATCTGTTGGCACTATTGGTTGCCGTAAACTGCCGCACGTTGGAATTGAGACCACTTCTGCCCCGAATACGCCTCCCCTCGGCCAACACACTACCCAAAAACAAGTACCCGTCTGCGGCGTCGGTCTTGGACCATTTTAATGCATCCCCATTTCCGTTGTTGCGGTCTGCCCTTAAATTTGAATTCGCATTCGCATTGGTCGACCGTATGAATTTCCCGGTGGCCTTGTTTTGAATGGTATATATGCCGTTGGGAATGTTCACCACCGCTCCGGCAGGTTCTTGAACGACCACTTCGATCGTGTCAAAAACATTTGGATTTGACTGGCTTGCAACCGTTATGGTAGCCGTTCCGGAAGCATTTGCGGTCAATACCTTTCCGTTTACCGAAACATTCAATGAACTATTTGTAGCCACCGAGGTATTTCTATTGGGCGCATTATTTGGTAACACGGTAATATCGGTAATGGTAAACGTTTCCCCTTCCACCAACGTTAGCGTATTCGGATTTACGGCAACGCTTTCAACTTGGATCGATCCCGTAGTGCTATAGGTGATGCCTTCACCTTCGATAAGAATGTTATCGATATACAAACGATCGGTAGCTTCGTTTCCAAAAGTTTCGATCTGTATCCTATTAAATTCATCGGGGTTTAATGTACCCCCGCCGATAGGAACCCTAAACGTTTCGAATCGGTTGGCCGGTGCGGTAATCAAAGCGTTTAGATCGACCGACCCGTTAAACTTGTCCAACAACTTAATGTTGATCAGGTTCATGGCCGAACCTATTCCCTGGAGGTCGATCAAGACCGTTCCACCGGAAGCCTTTATCGGGTCGAAGCCGACCACTAAAGCCGGACGATCTCCCGGCCGACTCTTATTGAGGCCCAACACAAACTGTGAAGTGTTGCCTTCGGAAGCTTGAGCGTTGCTGGCCGATGTTTGAACATCACTAGTAGCACTATCCACTCCTTCCCACAAAAGGTTCCGGGCTGGAAAATTATCGGTAAAAATCGGAAATTCCAACGGGGGGAGCACCAGCTGGATATCATCGCGGATGGCGGGTTTGGTGTCGCCACGCTGGCCATTTGTTTTTCGTGCCGCTACGCCGTTCCCGCGCGTGGCCATTAGAATTTTTGGCGTCCCATTGCTATTTTCATAATACTTTACCTGCCGAACTACGGGATATTCCACATCGGCGGACCAATCTTCCCATACTACATCACCATTGTTTTGAACGGTACCCCGTACCACCCCATATCCTACTTTAAACTGTTCCCATTTTTGCAAGGGCACGTACAACCGGTCGCCTACCGCTACAAAATCCCCGATCTGCACCTGTCTCTCATCGGTAGCGGTAAAATCGGCCCACCAGGCGGGCTGCCCCGTCACGGCCACGGCATCCGCTTGGCTCAAGGCTACTTTCTCAAATACGTTGGCATTGCCGTTGGTCCTAACAAGACCATCATCCCTAGTAACCGTATAGGTATAGGTGGTACCACCCTTACTAACCGAAGCGACTCCACCACGCTGCAACAAATTGGTTTGGCTACCATTGCCAATATCCCCTCCGCGGGTCATCTGTGTCCAGGAATAATCGGTACCGGACCGCACCCCACGCCATACCCCGGTACCACATTGATAATACAGGATATTGCTATTATTGGCCTGAAACGTAAACCCTTCTACAAAACTACGGGTGTCTGCCGCACCGTTCGAACCATTGATATCGCGAAATGTAGCATTTCCACCAACGATCAAATCAAAAAAATCGTCACAGACATAAATTCCTTTTTCCGTACCGACGTATAATCGGTTTAGGTTATTCGGGTCTTGATGGAATTGCCAAATTCTACTATTGGGCAGGCCTACCGCACTTGCAGAACTTGTTGCGGCCGTTTTAATGACCTCAAACCCATCATTGGTTCCATCGGGACCGCCAAGGTCTAGATCCTTGTATAGAAAATAGGCCCCTTCGGCCCGATTGCCACCACCAAAACCTTTGGAGGCGCTTACCAAAACGACGCGACCACCATTGGGCCGCTCAATAACCTCTACCCCATGCGCATCGGTGAGCCCGGCGGGGTCTTGAAACATAATCGTTTGCCGCCACGACATTCCACCGTCCCAGCTTTCGACCACACCATTATCGGCCTGTCCCTGTATCATGTAATTCTGGTATGCGGCCACGTCATAGGTAAACGTGGAAGCCGCTCCCCGGTCCCTGTGAAAATTTTGACCCCCAATATTTTTCGTATATCCGGTATTGATCACTTTCCAATCGGTGTTTCCATTTGCGGCGTCACCTTTAAAAAAGCTTTGTTGCGACATTGCAAAAACACCTCTAACAAAAGGATTGTCCGCGTTGGAAGGCCAGTTGTTCGGAAAATAGGCAGTATGCCTTACCCCACTTCGGTATGGGTTCCAGCCAATATCATAGGACACTCCGCCATTTGCGATATCACGGCCGTCGTCATAACCGAAAACAATATTATATTCCCCTTGCGACACCGTGTCTCCAGAAACCGTAAAACGTGCTTCGATCAGCTTGTTCGCAGGATTTTGGGTAAGCTGCGAAAACATCACAAAATGTTCGCCGACACTGCTCCCCTGATATACCTGTGGACGCCACATATAAACCGGTTGCGCGGTATTGCCGTTGTTAAAGTCGCTCCAAGGCCCTTTTCCCACATCTTGCCATGCCCCATTGGGATACGCTTTTACAAAAACCCTTGAAAAGTTGTTCTTTCGAAAAATAGCATAGATAAAGTTGCCATCAGGAGTAAAATCGGCCCCCCAACACGTTTCAAGATCCACTCCCGACGGACCATTGATCTTTGACCAACTAGAGGCCTTGTTCGCGGAACGGTACAGACCGTCGGCATTCGCCATAAGCACATCGTTTGAATTGGTGGGGTCTACTTCTATGGAATACACCCTACCGTCCCCTGGTGTGGAGGCCCAATTGCTCACCTGCCAGCTGGAACCCCCGTTAGTAGTATAATAGACCGCACGAGGGGTATTGGCCTTTACATAGGCCTCCCCACCACCGTTCCAAGTTTTAAAATCGGCCCAAGGATAGAGCCTTGTGGTACCGTTGTTGTCTTGGTTCCCGAATCCTGCATAAACATTGTTTGCGTCGTTAGGATCGATTTCGATAGCGGAAATAATAAGGTTCTTGGTCTGGGGAACCAACTGGTAGTTACTGCCGCCGTTCGTACTATAACTAAGACCCAATCCGTGTCCGACGTAAATGGTATTGCCCCTGCCAATAGCTTTTTGAATAAAGCTGGATGGAAGTTCGCGATTTTTATCACCGTACACCCAATTCTCGCCATAATCGTCGCTTACATAAAACCCTTCCACATCGGAAGCGAAGAACAAACGACCGGGATCCGAATCATCGGCGCTCAACGCCTGTACCCTGCCACCGGCCCCCGGATTTAAGGATTGCCAGAAAGGATTTTGTGCAAAGGAAAAGGTGGCTACACCCAGACATACCCAAAAAAGTAGTAATTTTTTCATATCCGCATTATTTAGATTGTTTAATTATCGTATTATCGATTTTTAGCCCTAAAACTGGTCGAAAACTAAATAATCTGCAATGCAAACACTATCGGAGCGATGAAATAAAACTCAGGAATCAAAATTAAAACTCAGGACAAACCTTTAAAATATTGTATATCAAATTATTAATTAAATTTTATCCGAATTTCAAGGCTTAGTTACCACCTCTGATGCTTCCTTAAAACATACATTACCATAGCAGTTTATCGGAGGTGGTGACTATTGCTGGGAATTGATACCGTTACACTTTTTTATGGGATGTTTTGTAACGTACCCGTCATTCCCGTAGAAAACCTATTCGATCAAGGGAAGAGCGATTTAAAAGCGGAGACCAAAAAATAGTCTTGAACCGATAGTAAGGCGAAAACGAATAAACAATATGAACACTACACCGCTTTTGAAGACATGTTCTTTTTGAATTGCATGGGGGTATACCCGGTATTTTTTTTGAAGTTGACATAAAAAACCGATTCTGACCGAAAACCGCTATCGACCGCGACGGCGTATGCGGTCAGATCATCTTTTCCCTTATCCAATAGCAGGCGCTTCGCTTCTTCGATCCGATAATGGTTGATGTATTCACTGAACGATTTCCCCATATGCTCGTTTAAAAGTCGCGAGAGGGAATGGGTAGGGATACCTATCGCTTCGGCCAGTTTTTTCTCGTTCAACTCGGTGTTCAAGTATATTTTTTGATCTTCGATCAACGAAACCAAGGTTTTACGATGTGCCTCCACTTCCATAATATCTGCCTCCTCCACCTGTTTTACAATTGGGTTTCCCGTAAGGATCTTAGGATACTTGAACGCAAAATAGATTGTGATCAAAATAATGGAGCATGTAAACACCACGTAGTTAAGACCTACGAGTATTCGGATTTTTTCGCGGACGACATCGTTCAAATAAGCGGGGTCTACCAACAACACATTCAGGGTATTTGCCAATGCAATATAACAAAGGATAAAAAGAAAGAACAACAGAATTTTTGGCCATGCGATGAGTACGCGCTGTTTTTTGGTTAGGTACATCACCCGCTTTTTAAAAAACATGTACCCTGTGTAGCCAATAGAACACTTCCAGAAAAAAAGCAGCGATAAATTAAACGCGTGGAACGCACTACCGATATAGGAGTCAAAACTATAGGCGGGATTTGTAAGCATATAAAGTAACATGCACGCCATCCACAATAGTGGCGGTATAAAGTATCGCAGTTTTTTAGGTTCAAAAAAATCCCCAAGAATGTTCTGCAAATAAATGAGTACCAAGGGTGGCAACAACCAATCCAAGGCATCGGGCAAGGCAAGAAGTTCGGGGTTTCGGTACTTTAAATCGGTAAACCTCAGCAAATACTGAAACAAAATATTGAATGCCGTTGCTATAAAAATGGAGGACAACCAATAATTGTTCCTGTTGCGCTTTACCACCGGAATAAGCACCCCGACCACAAAACATTGAATAAAGCCCCAAGTAAACAAGCCTACTTCCATCTCATAAAAATAACAGACCTTAAACGGATCAGCATGCCAAAAAGATAATCAATTTCCGAAGAAGGCAGCGGGCAATACTATAAAATCCATATGGAATTTGAGGACATTTTTCACTTTTTCACTTTGAAATTATAAAGCAAGAACACAAATCGCGTGGAAACCAATACTTTTAAAGTAAAGGACACATTTTGAAGTAAACGCTCTATGATAACCATTGCCCACCATTTTAGAAGAAAAAACAACCGCCTTACCGCACCAATATCAACTTTGCTCCTCATGGGCGTTTTGGGATGTGGGCCACAACCACAGCCCAAGGAAACCAAAATAGAACGACCGAACATCGTTCTCATCCTAGCGGATGATATGGGATTTTCGGACCTGGGCGCCTATGGTAGCGAAATAGCAACACCGGCCTTGGACAATTTAGCGGCAAATGGACTGCGGATGACGCAATTTTACAACGCATCGCGCTGTTGCCCTACCCGCGCATCATTACTTACCGGATTGTATCCGCACCAAGCGAACATGGGTTTTATGCAAGAAGATTGCAAGCTTCCGGGATACGGCGGATTCATTCCCAAGAATGCCATTACCATAGCGGAACTGTTAAGGGCAAACGGGTATTCGACCGCCATGTCGGGAAAATGGCATGTTGGCAATGCCCCTGAAAACTGGCCTACCAAAAAAGGATTTGACCGTTTTTTTGGCTTTCCGCACCATGGCGGTGCTTATTTTTACCCTTTTCCGGGAGACCAGGTCATCGCCGTGGGCGATAGCATCATAACACCGCCGGACGATTTTTATTCTACGGATGCCATAAACGACCATGCCAGCGCGTTTGTTACCGAAATGGTACAGGAAGAAGCCCCCTTTTTTCTGTATTTGGCGCATGTGGCCCCACATTTTCCATTACAGGCCAAGGAAGAGGACATAAAGAAATACCGTGGAAAGTACCGACAGGGATTCGAAGCGGTTCGAAACCGGCGATTCGAAAAACAAAAAAAGCTGGGAATCCTTTCCAAAAACCACCCTATTTCACCAATTGACCCAAAAGTGCCCGAATGGGATGCCCTATCGGAAGGGGAAAAGGATGATTTTGACCTGCGAATGGCGGTATATGCAGCACAGATCGATGCCATGGACCAAGGGATCGGTAGGCTTGTAGCTACCTTGAAGAAACATGGGGAATTGGACAATACCATGATTATTTTCCTGTCGGACAATGGGGGCACCCGAGAAGATTATTCCAATCCCGACCTCAGCGCACCCATTGGCGAAGTAGGTTCTTTTGGGTGTTACAAACTGCCTTGGGCGAACGTAAGCAACACCCCCTATCGCATGTTCAAACATTGGGGCTATGAAGGTGGTATAAAAACCCCGTTTATCGTACACTATCCCCAAATGATTTCAAAGGGCAGCGTTGATGATCAGCCCGCCCATATCATTGATGTGATGACCACCATTTCGGAACTTGCCCAAGCGGATTATCCCGAAACCTATAACGCCAACACCATCACCCCCATGGAGGGAAAAAGTCTGCTTCCGGTGTTCAGGGGAGCGCAACGGAAGCCGCATGCCGGACTCTTTTGGGAACATGAGGGCAACCATGCCGCCCGTATCGGCGATTGGAAATGGGTAAGCACCTATCCGGATTATATAGATGAACTTTACGACCTAGCGACCGATGCGGTAGAAAACCATAACCTTGCCGCCGACAATCTAGAACAGCTAAGCCTTATAAAACAACAGTGGCAAGAATGGGCCAATCGTACCGGTGTGCGCCCTTGGGACGAAGTTCTGAAGGCGGAACCCGATCAGGGGCGATTACAGATCTACTATTGACGCCCGTTAGTTTTCACGTTCCAATGTATCGGTATAAATAATGACCGTGCTTTTTTCCGAAGTAAGAACATTATGGTCCTGCCAAAAGTCAAAAGGTATTCCGTTCCGGGTCATTTTGGAAATACGCCCGAATTTGGGGCCCTTCCTGTAAAACTGAATGGACTCCCCTTGATAATATTCCGGATCTAACTGCAAAACGGCCTTCTCAAAAGTAGGAACGGTAAGCGTGTATTCCGGGCTCCCCGGGGTATGCGGGTATATGCCCAACATGGCGAAGACCACCCAGGCCGACATGGTACCTGCATCATCGTTTCCGGGAAGCCCGTTATGCGCATTGCGGAAATAGGTCCGTAGGCATTGGTGCAACAAAGAAGCGGTTTTGGTATGTTTTAAAGGCGTATGATTATACATAAACGGGAATCCCAGTCCAGGTTCATTGGTCATATCAAAATGACCTTCGTCAAAAATGGCATTCAATTGTTTTAAAAACCGGTCGTTACCCATCGTTTTTTGCAGGGTATCGATCGCATGGGGGATGGAAAATAGATAATTCCATGCGGCGCCTTCAACGTAACCGGGGCCACCACGCAATCCAAAGTTCATTTTGTCCCAAAGCGCCCGCTCCGGATCAAAAGGTTCGTACCAACTGCCATCCCTATTTTTGGGCCGTATAAAACCGGTATCGGCATCATAAAGTTTCAGAAAAGAATGCGCCCTTTTCCAATACCGTTGGTAATCATCCTTTTTTTGCAAACGTTTTGCCATTTGGGCTATTCCATAATCCGCTAGGTTAAACTCCATGGTTGTCGATACCGCGCCCCATACCACACCATTTTTCCATTGAAAATCGGCCACATTGCCAAAATCACCGTCCATGGCAATATACCCAAGGTCCAAATACTCCCGTAGTCCCCTACGCATCATATTATGCTCCGTTCTATCGGCCTGGTCCGTCATCGCCCGGTAGGCCAACGCTACATCAAAATCGGTAATTCCCTTTGCATGGGTATCTGCAATTACGATTGCCGCGGGATCACCGACCATAATATTGGGTTCTTGTGCAAAAACTTCCCATTTGGGAAGTCGGCCGGCTTCTTGGTACATCCCGAGCATGGAGCGCACCATGTCCGACTGTCTTTTGGGATAGGCCAATGACAATAACGGATGTACGGTACGGTAGGTGTCCCATAACGAGAAACCGGTATAGCGTACATAACCTTCCGCCTTTCCGATCTCGTTTCGAGAACCTTGTTTTACAAATTCGCCGTCGGCATCGCTAAAGGTCATCGGCATTAACAAGCTATGATATAATGCCGTATAAAAAACAGTTTCATCGGCGGCCCTACCTCCCGAAACCCGAATTTTTCCCAGTTCGTTTTCCCAAAGGATCCCTGCCTTTTCACGAACCGAATCAAAAGCAAAACCACTTTGTTCCGTATTCAAGTTTTTTTTGGCCTTGGTTTCCGACACAAAGGAAACCCCTACTTTCAGCTGTAACGTGGTGGGACCCTTGTTTTGATATTCAAAAACGATTCCGCTGGGTTTCTCGCTCAGGTCGTGCCCGAACTTATCATCTCGTTTATTGTTGTATACTACATAAACCGTATCCGCTTCCTGTTCCATTTCGGTGTAAAAGAAGGTTTTACCCATGGTATCGGCCCCGCAGAAAAAGCCTTCCAGCTGATACCCTTGTACGGCATTGGCGGTATAATCGAGTACCTCCCCTCCCTTAACATGACCTTGTTGCGCGGTCAGGTCCAAAAACACATTGCTCTGTCCTTTTGGCAATTGCAATCGAAAAATTGCAGAACGGGTGGTTGTGGTCGTTTCAACAGAAATGGCCGCATCGGTCAGTCGAACACTATAGTACCCGGGATGCGCACGCTGTTCGGAGAAGGTAGAACCGATACTACCGCCTGCGAACGGCCCTGAAGAAAATTTGAGCGGTACGCTTCCCCCGGCGGGACATCCGATACCCGAAAAATTTACACAGCTGAAACCATAAATACTGTCCATTCCATCGCGATAGCCCGTTGCCAATTGCGTTTTGGTAAAGTCGAACGTTTGTGGAACGGTCGCCACCATACCCCATGGAACGGTAGCCCCCGGATGGGTATTTCCCCTAGCGCCCGGATGCTCGTCAGCGCCGCGCTCCGTTCCGATAAAAACATTGACCAAAGGGGTTAATTGCCGTTTTTCCGATAGCGTTTTTTCTTTCCCGACATTCCTGTCCGGACCGCAGGAACCCAAGACCAGAATGGCTAAAAGAAAAAGAAGAAGGGTATCGTTATGAGTTGTTTTTGGCATGGTGCAATGGATGAAAGCCAAAGCTAATCCATAACCATAATAGCGGCCTTCTATTTTTAAAAATAACAGTCCTTCAAAGACGTTAAACCGTATTATTGCATATCGCCGAACCGTATTCAGGTCTCCGTTATCTTTTCGGCATAAACATAACATGATATGACGATCCTTTCTAAAAGTGCTGCTTTCATTTTTTTGTTGCTTCTGACTTTGCTTGTTTCCTGCAACGAACCCATTGAAAGGCCTACAGAGAAGAAAGCTTCCGATCCGGTAGCATGGAAAACCTATAGAGGTGTGAACATTGGATGTAACATTGAAGAGGACGACGTTGCCGATCTGGCCATTAGCGGTGCCAATCTGATGCGATTGAGCATGCCCATGTGCACCCTAATGGATCTGGAACCGCCGTATGCCCTGCAACAAAATGCCTTTCAAAAACTCGACTCCGTATTGTATTGGGCCGAAAAACACCAGCTTTCCGTGTTGATCGACCCACACCGTTATCCCGGCACAAAACACCAATGGACAATGCTCGGAAACGACCCTTTCTGGCAGGATTTCAAATGGCACAATATCTTGATCCGTTTTTGGAGCGAGCTTGCTGAAAGATATGCCGATCGCGGAAACGTCATTGCCGGGTATGACCTATTGAACGAACCGGAAATACCTATCGATCTTAAAAAAGGGAGCCCTCAGGATGTAGGACTGCTCTATGCAAAACTGACCAAGGCCATTCGCGAAAAAGATTCGGTACACACCATCGTTTATGCCCTGCCCCGAGTTTATGATTCCGTTACCAAAAAAATGATGGGCTACCATAAAGGGATAAACTTGATCGAAATTCCGCAAGACGACAATCGTTGTATCGAAACCCATACCTATTTTCCAAAGGAATTTACACATCAGAACATATGGGAACCCGGTGATCGTATTCCCTACCCCTCGACCCTGAACAACGTAGAATGGAACAAAATACAATTGGAAAAAGAACAGCAACAGCTAATCGACTTCAGTAAAGACCATCCGAACACCCCCATTTTGGTAGGAGAGTTCAGCTGTCCCAGATGGACGGGTGAAGACGGACTGGAATACCTTAAAGATGTCATCGATATCGCTGAGAAGTACGGTTGGTCGTGGGCATATCATTCCTATCGAGAAGCCAGCGTATGGGATGCCGAGATGTCGATAACCGATAGAAACGATAGCCTTAGAACAACAAATGCCCCTCGCTGGAAACTTCTAAAAGACTATTTTAAAAAAAATGATGGCGTTCGATAGGGAATGCCCGTTCTTCGACATCTTTAAAACCTTTAGCTTCCAATATGGTCGCCCAATTACATGGTCAGTAGGGGACCAATGTGCCAAATACCTTTCCGAAATCTGAAAAATCAGTACTTAACAGAAACCTTTAGCTAGCGGCATCCTTGGTACCGTTGATCCAAAATGGGGCCGAAAAAAGCCATAAGAGCGTACCCACCAACATCATGGTCTTGTAGTGCGAGATGGACAACATTTCGGCGAAAACGAAAAAACTGGGTATCACGGTCAAACCAAGACCTAAAAACGAAACAATTTGTATTACTTTTTTCATAAAACGATCAATTGGTGGACGCCCCTTGTTTTTGAAACAGCCTTTTTTGAAAGGCCAAGGAAAGCAACAGATAAAAAACACCCCCGGCCAAAAATCCAGGAATGGCCATGAAGAAATAGAAATCCGCATGGGTCATTTCATAAAGCATATAGCTCGTCGCTATCGAGAGTGCCCAGGCCAGTATAAAAATTCCGTTAAAACGGCTACCGGTCGTAAAGGCAACATTCGCTTGAAGGCCCATTTTTGGGAACAGGTAAATATCCGCAAGTACAATAGCTCCCACGGGAGAGGCGCAGAGCGCATAAATACCTAAAAACTGGTCTAGCTTGCTTACGATTGCCGGAAAACACGCCAAAAGTGTCGCCGTGGTACCGACGACCACGGTAACCTTCCATCTTTTAAATCGGGGCATAAGCGCCTGTACCGCCAGTCCTGCACGGTAAATGGTCGGGTTAGCAGTGGTCCACCCGGCGATTACCACACAAATTGCCCCGGCAATACCCGCACCCATAAAAGCGATCTGCCCCGGGGAAGGGTTGTCCACACCATTTTGCAAGGCCACCGCACAAAGGATACCGGAGGCCAACCACGCCATAAAATGGCCGATGAACATTCCAAAAGCCGAGGCCAAGCCATAGCTGGCTTTCTTGGCATACCGATAGATGGACATATCGCCCAAACCAATATGCATGGCGCTGTTGCAAAGCCAAGCAAAAATCAAAATATGCCAAAAAGAATATTGGGTAGCTCCGGCCACGGGCGTTCCTGTCCATATTTTGGTTTCGGCCACCGACCAAAATTCCGAAATGTGGGTGACTCCCAAGGTCGGCAACATGGCGATTCCGGCAGCCAAAAAAATCAAGGGCATCCAAGGGGCAAAAATATTGGCAAAGCGCGATACCCGATCAAAGCCAAAGGTGGCCACTACGGTAATAACGATACCGATACCAAAAATGATCATGATCCACAGTGGATCCGAAGTGTAGAGATCCGTTAGGCCCGGAGCATCAATATTCATCAGCAGACCGATAGAAGAGGCCGAAACCCCGATCATGGCTGCGGCGGCAACGCAATACAACAGGCCATTGACGAAGTTGTAGATAGCGACGGGCACTGCCCCACTTATCTTTTCGAGTTGATAAAAAATGGTCAATCGTGTTTTTACGGCCGCTGGGGCACAAACGAGTGCCCAGCTCAAGGTGGCCAAAATATTTCCGAACAGCAGTCCCCAAAAAACGTCGGCGGCAGCTGCGCCGTGCAATACAAACAATGGACCGATAACAAATTCCGTACCCGCTATATGTTCTCCGGCGACCATGCCCACAAAACTCTTGAATCCTTTTACCGCTTTTTTTGGAACCGGCTCCCTTTCATACTCGTTTACCGCTTCCATCTGTTCGGCAAGAGATCTTTTGCTTTTCGCCATCAGCTATTTTGTTTGGTTCGTATTTGTCTAAAAGGTGGTAATTTGATGAAAATACCCCTGTAAATTCTCCCAATTTATAAAAACATAGCCCTTAACGGTCGTTATGGCGAAATAAATAAAGGTGTTTCCCATTTTTCAAAATACATATGGCGCACCTTGCAACAGCCTAATATTTTAAGGCTACCGAAAACCAAAGGCTCGGCGCGGGTTACAAACACTGAGACAACAACAATTTTGGTCGTGGATTCCTGCAAAAAGACCTCAGGGGTCGTTTTTACCGGTAAACGGTGCGATTAAAAACTTCATATTTACAATTTAAGAGTACCTTAATCCTAAAATAGGAGATATTGTAACCCAATAAAAAGCCATGTTCGATGCAAAAAATGGAATACAATACATATTACGATAAAGTTTTGGGCGGATGGGTCGGTAAATGCGCCGGGGGCATTCTTGGAGCACCGATCGAAGGATTCAAACGCTTTAATACGATCGCGCTCACCGATAGCCTGTTCGAAAACAATTTTCCCAACGATGATCTGGACCTACAGATCTTGTGGTTGGACATGGTGTTAAAAAAGGGAAGCCTTTTAATGCCCCGAGATTTTTCCGAACATTGGAAAAATCATGTTGATTTTCCATGGAACGAATATGGCGTCGCAACAAGAAACATTATGTTGGGCCTTCACAATCCCGATTCGGGAAAACACAACAATCGGTATTGGAACGAAAGCATGGGGTCGCCCATACGCAGCGAACTTTGGGGCATGCTATGCCCCGGACAACCGGAACGTGCCGCCGCCTACGCAAAAATGGATTCCACGGTCGACCATACCGGTTTTTCCGTGGCCGCGGAGGAATACCTTAGTGCCTGTGCCGCACTGGCCTTTTTTGAAACCGATATTCCTACTCTTTTAAAACAAGGTTTAGCGTTTATCGATGCGGATAGCAGTTGCTATCACATGATAGCGAGGGTAATGGATTGGAATACAAAATATTCCTATGAGGTTGTGGCCGGAAAGATAAAAAGTGCCTACGGTGACGCCGATTTTACTTCCGCGCCGATGAACATTGCCTTTACCGTGCTGTCCCTATTGCATAGCGGAAAATCATTCGACTCGCTGATCGATGCCTTACGTTTAGGGCATGATAGCGATTGCATCGTAGCGACCGCGGGAGCGCTATTGGGTATTATGGTCGGCTATGAAAAGCTTCCGGAGGCATGGAAAGAACGGGTCGGCAATGAGCTTATGGTAAGCCCGGAAATCGTAGGCATTTCGTGCCCCGATACCATCACCGAACTCACCAAACTTACCTGCAAGGCGGGTATGCACTTTAATGAAGTTGGCACGCATTTGGCTTTGGGCGATGGGCCCGCCGACAATAGCTTCACCGTGCCCGCACGGCAATTTTTGATTGCCAATGAAGTACTGGAGACGCCCGATCTACGGCAAAATATACCCGGAAAACTCGCTATCGCATACACCAACGTTACCGATGCGGAACATGAGGTTTCCCTGGCATGCACTTCGCCATACCTCAACGAGGCCTCAGAGGCGTTCCGTATACCGGCCGGACAAACAAAACAGCTCACATTGCCCCTTGTCGGAAACCAACAAACCTTACCAAAACATGCGACCACCTTGCCCTACACGCTTAGCGTAAGTATCAACGGATCCGAAATTGACGAACAAGAAAACGGAATTCCACAATACGGAAGTTGGCTGCTATTAGGCCCATTTATAGCGGACGACCCCGGTTTGGAGCCGCATCACCCCATCTATCCCGATCATGGACTATCGGCATTGCCCTCGGCACGCTATATGAACCATGATAAGGTGGCCTTGGATACCGAATATCTTACACCATCCAAAATAAGGGACTATCTAAGCGAAAAAAGTCTTTTTCACCAAGCTTTTATGGCTACCAAAGTCCGACCCAACGAAATGAACATCCCACTAGGCAACCATTTTTACGGAAAAGGGGAGCGCACCGTATACCTCTACACGGAAATTACATGCGAAAAAAATGAAAAGCAATGGCTCTGCCTGGGAACTACGGCATACACCAAAATATGGCATGAAGATGAGTTGGTATATACCTCGGAAGACCAAAAACGCAAATGGCCCGGAACCCATTTTACGGAACTGTCCCTGAAAAAAGGTAAAAACGGCATTCTGATACGATTGGACTTTGCTACCGATACCTTCGATGTGGAAATCGGCTTAAAGGATCACTTGGAAAAGCATCCGCATCAAAGCCAATGGAATACGACCTTACAGTTTACAGCGCCTTAACCGATATACTGGGCATTTGAAGTGCTTGGATGTAACGAAAAAAAATGAAATCTTTTTTCAATGTTTCGCCAAGGTTGCCAAAAAAGGTGAGCGGTAAACGGACCCATGTCCATAAAAAGGTCAAATGCATTCCACGACTTGTTGAAAATCATTGGCCCTGTTTACTTGGGGCAGACCGTTGTACTTGAGCACATCCCTTAAACTAACAATGGAGGCAAAGTGGACTTTAGCTTTTTTCCCGATATTTTTTAGGGGTCGTTCCGGTAAACCGACGAAAGTTGGCGTAAAAGGCCGATTCGGATTTGAAGCCACAATCCATGGATATGCTCAGCATTTTTATGGGGGCGCTATTTTGCCGTTGTAACAAACGTTTGGCCTCGTTCACCTTAAAATAATTGATAAACTCGTTGAAATTCGTTTGAAAATAAAAATTGAGCAGCCGTGTAATGTGCCGAGAGGGCATTTTAATGGCGGCCGCCAAGGCCTTTTGGTCCAAATCGGGACGTACATATACTTTTTCCTTATAAATAAGGGGGTATAAGGCTTCCGAACATTGTCGAATATGCTTTTCGTCTATCGTAGAAGAAATGGTCAGAAAATTGTGTTCCGACAATTGCCCCAACCTTTCGAACTGACCGGTATCCGACGTTTTAAACCGTAAAAAACGCCTGAAAAACGACGTGTTTTCTTGAGCCATCAAAACCATGGCCAACGACAAAAAGAACAATAGATCTACCGCCGTTCTAAGCACCGTATTGCTAAACCACAATTCGTTGTAATACACCTTGAAAAAAAAGAGTACCAACAAATGGACGGACTTGAGCAATAAGAAAATGAAAAAAATATTCAGCCATGCCCCGGAAAGAAAGGAAATGGGCATTCCCCGCTGCCGTATCTGTTTTATTTTTCGATAAGTGGCAAAGGTGTAAAACAAAAAAGAAAACAATATAAAATAGACCAAGGTCGTATGTTCGTTACTAGCGACATAGGCCGCGAGATCAAAAGAAGGTGCCACTTGTAACTTCACGCCCACGAAGTAGAGCAAATAGGCCAAGGGTGGGGCAAAATGGGCGAACAAGGAGGTAAGGATACGTTCCTTATAGCAATAGGAGCTCAATAGGTATATCAACGGGCCGAAACAAAGCTCGATCACATCATGAAAAAAAGCAAATTGCGGAGCAGTGATAAAAAAGCCGGTAAAACGATAGGTATAGTGTACTACCGCCAAACCTCCGGCAAGGAAAAAAAAGAAGCATAGCAAACGTTTTAAAACGTTTCGTTTTCCCATTGCATAACCGACCGCCACCAGAAAACACTGAATGGCCACCCACGAATACAGGCATAAAAAAATCAGCTTCATTTATAACAGTTTTGCGAACGTTCGACGACACCTCTTTCTCCTTAAAACGTGTAGCACCTTCTAAATATAGAAATCTACCGGGGTGAAATACTTTCAAATTATAGTTTCAAAGACATAAATAGCGTCTTGGATCCAATTCACTTATTATTTTAACCCCCTTCACACTTACAAGCTAAAAATCTAAATATCAGTTATTTATCAGCACAGAACAAAGAATGGTGTTCAACATAGTTCACCATTTGGACGATACTGTTTAGCATTTTGTCATTTTTAATAAACATTTAACTATAGTTGCACCTGCAACCTTTTCCGATTTTAGCTAGCTTCGTACCGTGAAAAGTGATGAAATCCATTTTGAACAATCCATTGGCCCTTGGATCGGAAAAACATCCAAGATTATGGATTACTATCTCCAAGAGGCAATGGTACGCCATAAGCTCGACCTTACCAAAGAACAGATGATCGTGCTAAAAAAGCTGCATGATAACAATGGCATTACCCAAAATGAATTGGCATCCCTTACGTACCGCGACAAGTCTTCCCTTGCCAGACTGCTTACCAAAATGGAGGACAAAGGTTATATCAAGAGGAAACAATCCGAAAAAGACCGAAGGAGCAACAGCGTTTTTTTAACCCCAAAGGGACGTGACATCTTTAAGAAATCCCGTCCTGTGATACGGGAATTGCTTACCATTATGGAGCAGGACATGTCGAAAGAGGAAAAACAAAAGATCATTCAACTGCTCCAAAAAGTACAACAGAATTTCACCCATCAAACCAAAACCCCTTAAACCAGAGCATGAGAAAAATAATCCTATCGGTGATAGCCATTTTGGTCCTTGTTGGCGGCTATTTCGGCGCTAAAAAAATAATAGCAAGTAAAAAAAGTTTCAAGCCCAGGGCGGAAAAAGTAGTAAAGACCGTCTTTGCATCAGTGGTAAAAAACGAGACGGTCAAAATTGTGGTTCCCGCCAACGGTAATTTACAAGCAAAGCGAAGGGTAGCCCTTTTTTCCGAGGTGCAGGGCGTATTCCGGGGAAGCAACAAGCTTTTTAAAACGGGAACGGCCTACAACAGGGGAGAGACCATCATTCGCATTGACGCCGCCGAGTATACCGCCAACGTGCAATCGGCAAAAAGCAACCTGTACAATCAATTGACTTCCATTATGCCGGACCTGCGTTTGGATTATCCCGATATTTTCCCAAAGTGGGAGACCTATCTCAATAGCTTCGATCTGAACAAAAGCACTCCCGAACTTCCGGAATTGGTGACCGAAAAAGAAAAGTTCTTTATTACGGGCCGCGGAATACTTACCAGTTATTATAACGTAAAAAACCTGGAACAACGGCTTTCCAAGTACCGTATTTCCGCGCCTTTTAAAGGTGTGCTTACCGAGGCACTGGTTACCGAGGGCACCTTGGTACGTTCGGGCCAAAAATTGGGCGAGTTCATCAACACGGACGCCTATGAACTGGAAGTGGCCATTAGCAAAACCTATAGCGACCTGCTCACTATTGGAAAACGTGTGGCGCTCAGCAGTTTGGACGATTCCAAAACCTATGAGGGCAAAGTGGTGCGCATCAATGGAAACGTCGATCAGGCTACCCAAACCATAAAGGCCTTTATAGAGGTAAAGGACAAAAACCTCAAAGAGGGCATGTATCTAGAGGCCCGTTTGGACGCCAAGGAAGAGACAAATGCCATTGAAATAAACCGCAACCTATTATTGGAGAGCAATCAGATTTTTGTGGTGCGCGATTCCATCTTGGACCTCATCGATGTGCGACCCGTGTATTTTAGCGATAAGAAAGTAGTGGTCAAAAACGTTCCCGACGGCACCACCATCATGGCAAAACCGCTTATCGGTGCATATACCGGTATGGCCGTAAAAGTCTTTAAAGAAAAAGCCGTCACCGATAGCCAAGGATCATGAGAAAACTAATTTCCTATTTTATAAAATACCATGTAGCGGTCGATGTGATCGTTATCTCCTTTCTTATTTTTGGTACTGTAGGGGCGTTATCGCTCAAATCCTCTTTTTTTCCGCTTACCGAATCGAAGAATATTTTGATTACGGTCACCTATCCCGGGGCATCTCCCTTGGAAATCGAAGAAGGTATCGTTCTTAAAATAGAGGACAATTTAAAAGGATTGGAAGGCGTAGATCGGGTTACGGCCACCTCCCGTGAAAATAGCGGAAGTATTAATGTTGAGATCGAAAAAGGGCGCGATATCGATTTCATGTTGCTCGAAGTAAAGAACGCGGTGGATCGGGTACCGACCTTTCCCGGCGGCATGGAACCCTTGATCGTTTCAAAACTGGAAGCCGTACGGCCTACCATCAGTTTTGCCGTAAGCGGTGAGAACATTCCCTTGGCCACCCTAAAACAAATTGGACGGCAAATAGAGAACGACATTCGGGCCATCGACGGTATTTCGCAAATAGCGATCAGTGGATATCCAGAAGAGGAAATTGAAATTGCGGTGGACGAAAACGATCTGTTGGCCTACAATATTTCCTTTAACGAAGTGGCCACGGCGGTCGGAAACGCCAATATACTTGTTACCGGCGGTAATATAAAGACCGATGCGGAGGAATACCTTATCCGCGCCAATAACCGATCTTATTATGGGGATGAACTTTCCAACATCGTAGTACGGGCCGATCCCTCGGGAAGAACGGTCCGTTTAAAGGATGTCGCCCGCATTCGGGACCGTTTTTCGGAAACGCCGAACGCCACTTATTTTAACGGGAACCTTTCGGTAAACGCCACCATAACCAGCACCAATACCGAAGATCTTATCGACTCTGCCGAAAAGGTAAAGGCCTATGTTGACGAGTTCAACCAAAAATACGACAATGTACAACTGAACGTTGTGCGCGACCTATCGACCACGCTCACCCAGCGAACGGCCTTACTCACGGAAAATGCGCTTGTGGGAATGTTGTTGGTCCTTATTTTTCTATCGCTGTTCCTGAACATCAGATTGGCTTTTTGGGTCGCTTTTGGTCTTCCAATAGCCTTTTTGGGAATGTTCGTTTTTGCCGGATTTTTCAACGTCACCATAAATGTGCTTTCCCTCTTCGGGATGATCATCGTTATCGGTATTTTGGTAGATGACGGTATTGTGATCGCAGAAAATATTTACCAACATTCCGAAATGGGAAAATCTCCGATACGGGCCGCTATTGACGGTACCATGGAAGTTATACCGCCTATCGTTTCGGCGATCATAACGACGCTTTTGGCGTTTTCCATTTTTTTGTTCCTCGACGGTAGGATCGGTGATTTTTTTGGAGAGGTATCGGTCATCGTTATTTTGACCCTAGTAGTCTCCCTGGTGGAGGCCTTGATCATTTTACCGGCACACCTAGCCCATTCCAAAGCATTGAAAACGCAAGAGGAACCCAAATCCAGAATTGCTAGGGCCTTTGCCAAACTACGCGTCATCAACCGCTCCGGCGATCGTTTTATGGGTTGGATGCGCGACCGTATATACAGCCCCGTACTCAAGTTTGCCCTACAGTACAAACTGCTGATGTTCGCCCTGTTCGCTGCGGCCCTGATGTTGACTTTCGGCTCCATCGGTGGCGGGATCATCCGTACCGCTTTTTTTCCGAGAATCGCCAGTGATCGCGTTCAAGTTGAGCTTTTAATGCCAAACGGCACAAACGAAAAAGTGACCGATTCCATCATTAGCCTGATCGAGGAAAAATCGGAGATCGTTAACCAAGAGCTTACCAAAAAGTACCTTAAAGGTACCGGCAAGGTGCTTTTTGAAAATGTTATCCGTACGGTAGGTCCGGGATCTTCCGCGGCCACACTGACCATTAACCTGTTGCCCGGGGAAGAACGGCCTGATGCCATACGTTCCGATCTGGTAACCAATAGATTGCGAGAACTTATGGGGCCTGTAGTGGGCGTAGAGAGCTTGATTTATGGTTCTGGCGGTAATTTCGGTGGCGATCCGGTATCGGTATCCCTGCTGGGAAACAACATTAATGAGCTAAAAGCCGCAAAAAAGGAATTAAAGGATGCGCTGCTGAACAATGCCGCTTTAAAGGATATTGCCGATAACGACCCTGCCGGCATCAAGGAAATACGCCTAGTCCTAAAAGAGAACGCATACCTATTGGG
Organism: uncultured Flavobacteriaceae bacterium; assembly: GCA_947500445.1. Taxonomy (GTDB): domain Bacteria; phylum Bacteroidota; class Bacteroidia; order Flavobacteriales; family Flavobacteriaceae; genus Pelagihabitans. The sequence continues at coordinate 48,238 of CANMSB010000029.1, forward strand.
GCTGGATCTGCGAACCATTATGAGCCAGGTAAGGGCAGGCTTTTTTGGGGCACAGGCCCAGCGGTTTCAACGGGGCCAGGACGAAATCAGGGTGTGGGTCCGTTACGACAGGGAAAACCGTTCTTCCATTACCGATTTGGACGAGATGCGTATCGTTACCCCGACCGGGAGCCGAGTCCCCTTAAAGGAAATTGCCGAATATTCGATAGAACGGGGCGATGTGGCCATCAACCGTTTGGAGGGGCAACGGGAGATACAGATTTCGGCGGACCTAAAGGATATAAAGGCTACCAGCCCGGTAGATGTCATGAACGAAATAAAAACGGAGATCATGCCGGAAATACAGTCACGATATCCTACCGTAACCGCCTCGTACGAAGGGCAAAACCGTGAACGCAACAAACTCTTCGATTCTTTAAATTTCGTGGGGCTCTCCGTTTTGGCCTTGATCTATATCACGATTGCCTTTACCTTTAGAAGTTTTAGCCAACCTTTTTTACTTTTATTACTGGTACCCTTTAGCCTTACCGCTGTGGCCTGGGGCCATTGGATACATGATTTCCCTATAAATATTCTATCCATGTTGGGTATTATCGCCTTGATCGGAATTATGGTAAACGATGGGCTGGTGTTGATCGGTAAGTTCAACGGCAACCTAAGGGAGGGAATGACCTTCGACGATGCTATTTTTGAGGCGGGCCGCTCCCGGTTCAGGGCTATTTTCCTTACCTCCATTACCACTATTGCCGGGTTGGCTCCCCTTATGCTAGAGACCAGCAGACAGGCACAGTTTCTGATTCCTATGGCCATTTCCATAGCGTACGGTATCGGTTTCGCTACCTTGTTGACCCTTATCATGCTTCCGCTGTTCCTATCCTTTAGCAACTATCTAAAAGTAAACGTAAAGTGGTTGAAGACCGGGAAATCGATTTCAAAGGAAGAGGTAGAGCGCGCCATAAAGGAACAAAAAGAGGAAGCCTCCATGCTAATGCAGCCCGACATTGACGAACCGATAACAACAAAACTTTTGGAATCGGACCTTGAAGAAACCAACAAAAAGTACCGTTCGATCCCCTCGGAAACTCCTACAGCCAATTCCTAAGAACATGAACAAATTTTTTACGACTACTGTTTTTCTGACCTTACTGGCCACAAACTTGGTACGTTCCCAAGAACCCTTGCTTACCAAGCAGGAGGCGGTATCGTTGGCCCTGGAAAATAATTTTGGCATTAAAGTGGCCAAAAACCAGGTAGCGATCGCTGACAATAATTCGGGAATATTGAACTCGGGCTACCTACCGATACTGACCGCGAACGCGGGCGCCGACTACAATCGCGACGATTCGACCATCGAATTTCCGGGACAGTTTCTTCAGGACAGTCTTGGGCTACCCTTGTTAGACCCTACATCGGGAAATCCCGTTTCACGCCCCGATATTGAACTTGATAAGGCCGAAGCGCAACGCTATAACGGTGGCCTTACCGCCAACTACACGCTATTCGACGGCCTCGGGCGCCTATACAACTATAAACGACTAAAGGAGCAGTACCAACTTAGCGAGTTACAGGCCCGCGAAACCATTGAAAATACCATGCTCCAATTGTTCAGCATCTATTTTGAAGTGGCCCGACTTACCGAGAACGAGAATGTGTTGCAACAAGCATTGGAAATATCCACCCAACGTATTACACGGGCGGAATATGCGTTCGAATATGGTCAGAATACGAAATTGGACATCCTCAATGCACAGGTGGACGTTACCAACGATAGCATCAACCTCCTAAATACACGTCAACAATTGGCCAATGTAAAACGGGATCTTAATGTGGTGCTCAGTCAAAATTTAAATGAAACGTTCGCCGTGGATACCTTGGTGCAGTTCACCCCAAAATTACAGTTGGAGACGTTTGTATCCCAAGCGGTCCTGAACAATGTGGCCGTATTGCAGACCGAAAAAAACCTAAATATCACCGCCTATGACATTAAGGTGAACCAGTCGGGTTATTTACCGACCATCGGCCTCAACGGCTCTTACGGGTGGAACTTGAACCAAAGTGCCGCTTCAGCCTTTTTTCCCGGTACCAATAATGAAACCTGGAATTTTGGCCTCGGTGCCAGTTTAACCTGGAACCTTTTCGACGGTGGGGGCACCATGGTGCGGGTCAAGAATGCAAAAATTGCCTATGAGAATCAAGAACTGTTAAAACAACAGGTGCTTTTGGAAGTGGAACGCGATATCCAAAACGCCATGGCCATATACGAGAACAGATTGACCATCTTTGAAATACAGGAACAAAACGTACGGACCAATCAGAACAATTTTATTCGTTCAAAGGAACAGTTTCAATTGGGAAGGATCACTTCCATCGAATTTAGACAGGCACAGATCAACCTATTGAACGCGCAGACCAATAAAAATTTGGCCAAATACGATGCGAAACTGGCCGAAATACAGCTACTACAGCTTACCGGGCAACTATTGAACGTTACCCTTTGACCAATTCATATGAACAACGATTTCACTTTGACACCTAATCCATTTTTGCGATAATGTTCGAACACTTCTTCCAATGCCCGTACTGTTGGGAAGAAATTTCCATGTTATTGGACCCCTCGGTGGGCAGGCAAACCTATGTTGAAGACTGCGAGGTCTGCTGTAATCCCATTGAACTCACCCCGGAATTCGAAGCGAACGAATTGATCGGTTTTGGGGCACGGGACATTGAACAATAGGGCAATCGCCCCAAGGCTCCTCTTTTTCGCCGACAACTCCCATACCAAGTAAAAACTGTTGTTTTTCTACCGATGAATAATAAGGGTAACCCGTAGGTTTAATACCATTTTTGCTTAGGCGGAAAAGAAAATTTAAGCATAGCATTGGCTACGGTTATATTTTATTTTGAAGTATACACGGGAAAGACCCATTTTTTAAAGGGTAAATTAACATCAGCAATGGTACAACATGCCCAATCAACGTGTAAATCAGCATCTTTCCGCATTTTAGATACGAAGTCCTCTTAAATTTCGTTAATCGATTAACCCTTTTTAACTTAAACACGATTTTGTGAGAATTCCATTCCCCCTAATTTTACTCTGCTTAAGCTCCAGTGTACTATTTGGTCAACGCAACACCGATGGTGACGGTATTATCGACCGTGATGACCTAGATGATGATAATGACGGTATATCGGATTACTACGAATCGCAAAACTACAATGCCCTGTTCGGGTGGTTCTTTAATACCCCTCAAGGGACCCTATCCATGGACTATGTGGACGCCAATGTTGCGGACACCGACTATTCCGGGACCGATTTTAGCGTTAGGGATGCCGTTTTTTCCACTACTGGGAACGTTTTTATCAGCGGTATTTCGGCAACCACTACCAACGGAAATATTGCTATTGGCAGCATGACTTCCAATACCTTGGCAGATGCGATGGCCAACAATGATTTTGTGGAGATGTCCTTTACCTTGGGACCTGACATTTCCTATGCGGAACTGTGGGATATTGAATCGGGCTGGTTAACCCCTTCCCGTGGCGATTCATTTTCCAGTAGTACGTTTTTTGCTGTAGATAGCGGTCCGATGACCCAAATTTCCTCGGACGTTTTTCATACCGATGACGGCAGTTCCTATGCCAAATTTGACCTAATGGACATTCCGTTCATTACCTTATACCCTAACACGACCTATACCTTCAGGATCTATATGTATGGACAGCTGGACGACGATGCCGATGACTTCTCGACCATCGACGATCTCCGATTTTTTGTACGCACCTCCCTAAATACGGATACGGACGGTGATGGCGTATTCAACCATTTAGATCTGGACTCGGACAACGATGGTATTTTTGACGCCGAAGAAGCAGGACATGGGGCAGTAGCGAACAATGGAATCGTCACCACAAGCGTCGGTTCGGATGGTATACCGGACGTTGTCCAGAACGATCCAGACGACCGAAGGATAAACTACCTGCCCAATGAACTGGCGAATGACGCAGATGCGCTTCCCAATTTCCTTGACCTGGATAGCGACGGTGATGGCATACCCGATAACGTTGAGGCACAAAGTACCTTAGGGTACAATGCCCCCAATCCCGACACCCCGGCGAACTATAGCGCCAATGACGGTGTAAACAGTGCGTACCTCAGCGGTCTACTTCCAGAAAACACGGATGCAGCCGATCTGCCCGATTATTTGGACAGCGATTCCGACAACGATGGAAGCAACGATACCTTTGAAGCGGGATTGCTCTTAAGGGGCACTGACGCCGACAATGACGGCCTAGACAATGAAACGGACGCTACGGTAAACTATGATGTTCCGGGAGGAAACATCCAAAGCCCGGTATCCGGAACACGTTTACTACCCGACCTCGATAACGATGCCCTTACCACCGGCGATGTCGATTTTAGGGACGCCAGTGATGATCGGCCCGATAACGATGGCGATACGGTGGTAAACGATCTCGACTATGATGATGACAACGACGGTATTTTAGACTTTGATGAATCGGAGCGAAACCTGAACGGGCGTTTTGGATGGACGTTCTCCAACCCGTCCGGAACCCTAGGAATGGATCATGAAGACGATGATGTTACCGATACGGACAACACTGGTACCGGTATTCAAATATCCGATTGGGTACTGAGCGCAGCGGAGGACATCACCCTCAATGGGTTGACCGCGACCGGCACGGCAAATGGACTCAACATCAGCAACATCAGCTCCCCTACCCTTGCCGATGCCATAGCAAACGACCATTTTCTCGAAATTACCTTTCGGACCGAAAACACCGTTTCCTTCATGGAATTGGTGAACGTGACCTCGGTCTTGGAAAATCCGGCCCAAGGAGATTCTTTTCTTAGCACTACTTTTTATGCAAGGGAAACGGCGGCAATGGTACAACTCGCTTCAGATGTATCCCATACCGATACCGGAACCGCATCTGCCTCTTACGAGTTGATGGACACTGATCCGCTGCCGTTGGCAAGCAACACCAACTACACCTTTAGGATATATGTATATGGAAGTACGGACGATAGCCCGGATAACTTTTCCAGACTGGATGACCTGTTTTTTGATATACGGGCGAGTAGTATTGAAAATGTTGACGGCGATACCCTTCCCAACCATTTGGACGGGGATAGTGATGGGGACGGTTGCGGCGATGCCGACGAAGGTTACGCGGACGCACAGGCCGATGTCGACAACAATGGAAGGTATGGAAGCGGATCGCCTGCAACCAACGCCGATGGAACCGTTATAGCGGCATCCTACCAAAACCCGGCAGATGTGGATAGGAACGACATACCGGAATTTTTGGAACTACAAAACCCTCCTACCATTGCCATGCAACCAACGGACATTCAAATTTGCCCCGAGAGCGCAGCGGTCTTTACGGTAAGTACGGAAAATTCGGATACCTATCAATGGCAAACTTTTGACGGAACGGTATGGACAGACCTTTCCAACAATGCCCTATACGATGGGGTCGACACCGAAACGCTTTCCGTAAACGGGGCGACCAACACCGAAAACGGAACACGGTACCGCGTTTTGGCACGTAATGCCACATACGTCTGCCAATCGGTAATTAGCGATGAAGTGGTGCTAAACGTACAAGAGGTACCACGTATGGAAATTGAAAGCGCAAGTGCGTTGGAAGGAGACACCATTGCTTTTCCGATCACCCTTAGCAACAGTGTTTGTGAAAACATAGACATTTCGATAACGCTAGGTCTGCAAAACGGAACTGCCGATGCGGAAGACTATCAAAATACCGAAATCCAATTTACCATTCCGGCCGGTGAGACCAATATGACCATCCTGGTACCGACTTTTCCGGATAGCATACTCGAACCGGACGAGACCTTTACGATAGCCATCACCGAAACCACGGCGGAGCAACTCAATATTATACAGGATACAGCCACGGGCACCATACTGAATGATGACCAACGACCACCGAACGATGGTCTGGAAGTGTTCAATTTGATATCACCGAACGACGACGGACTAAATGATGTTCTCTTTATAGCGGGGCTTGAAAATTTCCCTACCAATACCGTTTCCATTTATAACCGTTGGGGCGTTTTGGTTTACAATGCCAATGGCTATGACTCCGATACGGTCGCATTCAGAGGTATTTCCCAGGGAAGGGCAACGGTATCCGAGGAAGAAAAGCTCCCGGTAGGCACCTATTACTACATTTTAACCTATGAAAGAGACGATGGTACGAAGGGAGAATTGACCGGTTTCGTTTACATCAACTGAGTCGGAAACCCAGCAAGGCCTTTTTCGCGGGAAGAATAAAAAAATTGCTTTTGGCCAACATAAGCAAAGCTACGCCGCGGTACGTTCGGAGCGGCGGGGCAACGACCCACCATTATCTTACAGATCGGTATTAAAAATTACCGATTCCAGTATCCATGATTGCTCCTATTCGATGTACTTTGTAAGAAGACCCGTTCGGAAAAGTGCTACATGGTCCAATGGGCGTGAATTACCCGTATATCATAGTGTCACCCCCAAATAATGACGATCATGAGCAATGGATACGTGCGTTTTGCACTGGTTATCGGTATTTTCTTTTTTACATTTTCGACATCCGCCCAGATTCCGGCCTTTCCCGGAGCTGAGGGCTTTGGGGCCTCCGCCAAGGGCGGTCGTGGCGGTGAGGTACTCTATGTAACCAACCTGAGGGATTCCGGCGAGGGCAGTTTTAGGGCCGCTTGTGAAGCTTCCGGTCCAAGGATCGTAATGTTCAAATTGGGAGGGACCATCACTTTGGAAACCAGTGTTAAAATCTTAGATCCTTATATTACCATTGCCGGACAGTCCGCTCCCGGGGGAGGAATCTGTCTTAGGACCAAAAACGATGAAATTCCGCTTGTCATGAAAACCCATGACATTGTTATGCGCTACATCAGAATACGGCCCGGCTCGGGAGTGACTGCGGAAGGATCCGAAAACAAGGACGCCTTGAGCATCAAAACAGAAGAAGCCCACGACATTATCATCGACCACTGTTCCATTACTTGGGGGGTCGATGAAACCGTTGCGACCTACACCGGAGATCCGGATAAAAATGTGACCAACCTCACTTTTCAATGGAACATTATCGCAGATGCGTTGGACTGTAATTCCCATCCGGAAGGTTGTCATAGCAAAGGGCTATTACTCCAAAATGCAGAGCAGGTATCCATGCACCACAACCTTTTTGCCAACAATGGTGCACGTAACCCCATGATCCTTTCCGGGGAACACGATCTGGTAAACAATGTGACGTACAATTGGGGAGGATCTGTGGTCAAAATAGAGAATCGCTATGGAGACGTGTTTATGAATTACGTAAAAAACTATTTGATTCCGGGAGCGGATAGCGACATGACCGAAAATGGAATTCAGGTAAAAACGCCTGGAATACACTTGTTTTTAAAGGAAAACATTGCGGAACATGTGAGACCGGACAATAGCTTTCCCGAAGATGCGATCGTCAACTTTAGGGAACCCGGCACCGTAGTCGATACCAGGTATCCGTTTCCCTCCATAACCACTACCTCGGCAAGCCAAGCCTATGAGGAGGTACTGACCGATGTTGGCGCCAACCTGCCGGCGCGTGATACGGCCGATAAGGGTACTATAGATGGTGTACGGAACAGGACCGGACGCATTATCGATAATCCCTCGGCGGTGGGCGGATATCCCGTTCTAGAAGAAGGGGTCGCCCCGTTGGACAGCGATTCCGATGGAATGCCCGATGCATGGGAAAGGGCAAAGGGACTAAATGCCAACGATATTACCGACGGGCCTAAAGACCGTAACAGTGATGGCTACACCAATATTGAAGAGTATTTAAATAGTTTGACCGAAACACCATCGGCACCAACTACCGATTGCAATGGCGATGTGGACGGATCGGCCTATGTAGACGATTGCGAAAATTGCGTTGGTGGCAATACGGGTAACGATGCATGCATCCCGATCGAAGAAATCGTTTTTGAGAATTGTCCGGCTTCGGCTTTGGAAGTGGGCACTACCTATACCCTATTGCCCACAATACTTCCCGATAATACTACGGATCCCAGCGTTAATTGGAGCTCCTCCGCCACGGCGGTTGCTAGTGTAGCCTCCGATGGAACCGTTACAACCATTTCCCCGGGCAGCACGATAATAACGGCCACGACCGACGATGATCGTTTTACTGCAAGCTGTAGTATTGAGGTGGTGGACCCGAACAATGAGGGTTCCGAAGAAAACACGCTGCGTATCCCCATTGTTACTAAAAAAGATGATGCGGAAGAAGGTCCTAATGGAACTGTTGACCTCAACAGTTCCGACATAGAGCTAGTGGAAGATCAGGATGCACAAACCATTGGTCTGCGGTTCCGGAACATCACTATTCCCAAAGGTGCGACCGTTACAAAAGCCTATATCCAATTTACTACGGATGAAGAAAAATCCGGTACGACCAGTTTGCAGATCAAAGGGCAGCAAATAGGCGATGCCCCAATATTCAGGACTATCGACACCGATATTTCCGAACGGGCAACTACTGATGCGAGTGTATCTTGGAATCCCGAAGCATGGGAGTCGGTCGGGGAAGCACGGGCCGCGCAACGCACACCCAACCTAAAAACCATCGTTCAAGAAATCATCAACGGAACGGATTGGGCGCCTGCCAATGCCATGGCCTTTATCATTCGGGGCAGCGGAGAACGTACCGCGGAGTCGTATGACGGGGATCGCGACAAGGCGGCGGTTTTGCATATCACATTTAAATCGCCAGAAAATAATTCCGAAACGAACCAGGATACTGCTTTTGTAGCGGAAACAACCGAAAACACCGATACCAGATTTTTCCCTAACCCGGCCTACGACGCACTGAATGTTTCCAGTTCAAGAGAAATGGTAAAAGCGGTGCTGTTCGTAGGTACAACGGGCAAAGTAGCGGTAACAAAGGATATCGATAAAGAAAGTAAGGCAGAAATCGGTATTTCGGGTCTTTCCAGTGGCTATTACCTTTTACAGCTGCGCTATGCAAACGGGGAGGCGGAATACCATAAGGTCATTATAGGTTCCGGTACGGAATAAGGTGATGACTTAGAGCGAAACACTGTTTTCGGCTTCCATAACAGATGCCTTTTAGGTAATCTGAAACATGCTACCTTACCGGAAATTCTAAAGTATACCTAAGGGGCGCCAACCGATTGCCCTAAAGCGATGGTACTACGGTACCAAATTGCAGATACCCCTGCATAACACCCTTCAGAAAACGGATCCTAAATAGGGTTTTCCTATGGCTTACCAAGCAGTCCTGTCCCCCTTGGAACATGGAAATCAAATGATATTATAGTCGGATATCACTGGTTTTCAGCACTAAAGCATCAATTCAGTAGTATTACTATCGATATGAATAGTAATACTATTAAATATTTGTTAATCGTAGTGAAAGAACAAGACCATACCCCTATTTTTGTTCAGGATTTACAAATAAAAATTAAACAATATGTGGCGATACCTCCTTACTTCATTTCTCTTTTCACTGACAACCATCGGGGTTATGGCGCAAGGGCCGGACGAGGGGCAACTGGGTGCCTGGTACATGTATTTCTATAACACCACGTTCGAGAACTCCAACTGGGGAATACAGGGCGATTTTCAATATCGCGACTGGCGTGGCCTGGGAGATCGGGAACAGCTTTTACTGCGTTCCGGACTAACCTATAGTCCGACCGGCTCCAATGTCAAGTTCACCATGGGATATGCAAACATTTCGTCTGGCCGGTTCGGCACCGAAATTGACGACCCCGTTGTGGAAAACCGTATCTATCAAGAAGCTCTTTTTTCGAACACCATATTAAAAAGGCTGCTGTTGACCCACCGATTTCGGTATGAACAACGTTGGGTGGCCGAGCAGGATTTTAGAACACGTTATCGCTACAACCTCTTCATCAATGTACCCTTGAACAATTCAACCATAGTGAAGAACACCTATTATACCGCTTTTTATAATGAGCTTTTCATAAACGGGGAGCGCAACATCGGTAACGGTGGCACGGTACCATTTTTTGATCGGAACCGAACCTATTTGGGCCTGGGCTACGCTCTTAGCAGCAAACTTAGGATTCAGTTGGGCTGGATGCAGCAGACCACTTCCAATTGGCAAAAAGGACAATTACAATTTAGTTTACACCATACATTTTAACTTTAAACATCATACAAATGAAAAACGTAAAATCACTTCTTACCGGAATTACACTAATGGCGGTTATGATCGGGTGCAAAGACACGTACAAGAATTCCGAACCGACCGAAACAAAGGTTGTAGCAACCAAAACAGCATCCATGGAAAAGCCCGTAGTCAGTATTTTGACCGCTGAGGAACAGGCAGGGATGTCCCCTGATGAAATTGTGGGAAGACTAAAAAAGGGAAATGAAAATTTTATGAACAACAACCTTACGCGTCGCGACCATTCCGAACAACGTAGAAAAGCCATGATAGGCCAATTTCCCAAGGCGATCGTACTCTCGTGTGTGGATAGCCGGGTTCCCGTAGAAGATGTTTTTGATCTGGGTATCGGCGATATTTTTGTGGCCCGGGTTGCCGGTAACATCGAAAACGAGGACATTGTGGGATCTATGGAATTCGCTACGGCGGTCGCGGGATCAAAGGTGGTCATTGTAATGGGGCATACGGAATGTGGTGCCGTCAAATCGACCATTGACAATGTTGACGCCCGCGCATTGAACATGAATTCATTAGCAAATCTCATCGATGAAATACGGCCCGCGGTAACGGAAACGAAAACAGATGGCGAAGTCAGTTCTAAAAACACCGTTTTCACCAATGCCGTCATTACCAATAACGCCATACGCACCGTAAAAAACATAAGGGAAGCTTCCCCTACCATGGCCGAAATGGAGGATAAGGGAGAAATAAAAATCGTTTCCGCAGTGTACGATATGGAAAGCGGAAAAGTAAGCTTTAACCACGATTGATTACGTCTTGACCCTGTAACATAAGGAAATCCCTTCACGCCAATGTGAAGGGTTTTTTTTGGTCCGTACCTTACTTCCATCATACGCAAGTGAAATGGACCGTTCGCCAGGCTATTTTCACCAAAATTCACACGGACCGTATCGCAATCGGTCCTAACGACCGTGTTTTTGCGGTCCAAAATACTTTAAAAGAACACGTAATTTTTGGAATCGCATCAATGCCCTTGAGCGCATGTCGCTACTTTTATACAGCGATATCGAGGGTACAAAAAACAGCCGGAAAATCTCGGCCCTTATATCCTAACGCAACATTATAACGATACCGATGGGAATTATAGCAAAGGACGACCGCCAACTCACTTTTATTTACAGTTCCAAATCCAACTTGGGAAAACAACTCCTGGCATATGCCGAAAGTCTCCCCATGGAGGTCATCACCAAGGATATCGACAAGGAAAATCTGGGGGATACCCTGTGGACGGAACTTTCGGAACTGCTACAGTTGGAACTCAGCGAAATCCTATCTCCCGAACACCCTGATGCACCTGCTGGATTCGACAGTGGAGCATATGACGTTACGGGCTGGTTAAAGATATTGAACAAGAATCCGGCACTGCTACAAAACGCTATTGCCATAAGAGGAAATACGGCCAAAATGTTGACCTCGCAGGCCGATATCATGTCATTTTTCGGTCAAGATTCCGCAGGTCTGGAACAAAGTCCGACCGGCACAAAAAAACCGGATACCGCCCCCGATTCGGAAAAAGGGAAATTTGTTCCGTAAGGTCCTCATCCATTAAGCACCTATTCTTCTAAACATCGCTTTGTGGGGTCAATTGAAAACTACTTCCGGTATACGTGAATGGGCAATTTCCAAATACCTTGGGAAAATCCTCTTGCCTACACTACAGCAAAATTCCCCATCTAAAAATAAAAAGGACTCCCAACCTGTGCTGCACGTTTTTAACGATCTAGACCGATTGGAAGCATTACAAGCCCCCATTCACTAGTACTGTACACTTCCTTTCTTAGGTTGGGCAATACATCTACCAAAACATGGAGATACCGACTCTTGATACTATCCTTATCACCGAATCCGGTATGACACCACAAAAAACCTTTCCTCTTTTTTCGTACCTTTCCAATAGTACGGACCTTGATATTACAAGCAAATTACCGGATACCGCAAAACACCCAAAAAAGAAATCACTGCTCCCGAGTGGTATCTTTTAAGGAATAAAATCTTGTAAAATGGGCCAAGAAGGGCTGTTATAATATCTCAAAAATTGTTTAGAAATACCCGATTTGCCTTGGTAGCGTGATAGCCCCGCATGCGCTGACCGGAAAAATTGTTCGTAAAGCAAAGACCATCACATGAAAAACAACCGCCTGCTACATCCGGAACTTTATTTGTTATCAATCCTTCTAATTTTCATGTTTTATGCCTGTTCTACCGATGACCCAAACAAGGCCGACATGATTCTGATGCACGGTAAGGTCTACACGCTTGATAGTGTTAACTCGTGGGCAACATCCGTTGCCATCAAAAATGGTCTTATAACCTATGTAGGACCGGATGAAGGTGCGGAAAAGTTTATTGGAAATACCACTAAAGTTGTGGACCTCCAGGGAAAACTGGTATTACCGGGGCTACATGACGCCCATACACACCCGATAATGGGTGGGGAAGAACTGGATTATTGTCAATTAAACGGTTTGTTGGAGCAAAAAGAAATAGTATCGGCCATCTCGGAATACGCTAAGGAAAATCCAGATGCCACAGTCATTCGCGGCAGGGGTTGGGAGCTTCCCGCCTTTCCCAATGGAAATCCAAAAAAAGAACTTTTGGACAGTATTGTACCCGATAGACCCGTGATTTTAGCTTCGTGGGACCATCACAGCACATGGGTAAACTCCAAAGCACTGGAAATGGCGGGCATTACCAAAGACACTCCAGATCCCAAAAACGGACGGATAGAAAGAGACCCCGCTACGGGAGCACCAAGCGGTACGCTTAGGGAAACGGCCTCGAAACTTGTATATGCCATAATACCAAAGAAACCGGAAAGTGTTGAAGTAGATTACCTGCGTAAGGCACTGAAAATCGCCAACGCTTTTGGCATAACCGCAATGACCGATGCGTCTGTATCAGAGGCCTATCTAAAGGCCTACAAAACGCTCGACGATAGTGGCGAGCTTACCGCAAGGGTCGTTACCGCTATTCGACTGGGCACCGAAAAAAACAAATCGGTGAAGAAACTAATGGCCTTGCGGGATGCCTACCGTGGCGAAAAAATAAATACCAACGCCATAAAAGTGTTCGCCGATGGTGTGCCCGAAGCAAAAACGGCCGCACTGTTAGCACCGTACCATACCCATGACGGCAAGGAGGATTATGGTATTCTCAACTACGAACCTCTTGAACTCAAGACCATTCTTGACAGCCTTGATCAAGAAGGTTTTCAAATCCATATCCATGCGCTTGGGGATAAAGCGGCACATGTATCGCTTAACGCACTGGAAGGTCTTGATTCTGCCAACCGTCACCAAATGGCCCATTTGCAAATTGTTGCACCAGAGGATATTCCGCGTTTTGGTGCGCTGAACGTTATTGCAAATTTTCAACCTTTTTGGGCAAAGGCAGATCCTTTGAACGTACAGACCATCATTCCACTTGTAGGAGAAGAGCGGTCGCGGCAAATGTATCCGATGGCCAGTATAAAACACTCTGGAGGAATGGTCGTGGCGGGTAGCGATTGGCCCGTATCGACCTTGAACCCTTGGCATGGCATTCAAGTTGGCGTCACCCGAAGCCTTATTGAAGAAGAAAGCGACCCATGGATCGCCACCGAGTCATTGTCCCTACCCGCTATTTTAGCGGCATATACCAAAAATGCGGCTTTTGCCATGCACCACGAAGCCCATACAGGTACCATAACGGTCAAAAAATTTGCCGATCTTATTGTGGTGAACCAGAATATTTTTGAAATACCGTCTTCCACAATCCACAAAACAAAAGTAATGCTGACCTTGCTCGAGGGAAATGTGGTCTATGAAGATAAGGAGACCCGACTTTTGGGTGAACCTTCGCCAAAGTAATACGTTCTATTTATTGGCAGTTCGGACGGGATTCGAACTTTTCTTGAAAATACCCTCTATACAAAGGCTGACAAAGGGTCGTTTTTTGGGCGCACCGCAAGGATCGCCTTTTAACATAAGCTTACCTTATGGCATAAGTCAAGTGTTTGGGATCATATCATTTATAATGAAATCCATGCTTTATTTGAACTTTCGCTTAAAGTTACAATTTATGAATCATCGGTTGACAAGTAAAGAAAGGTATATCAACATGGACTTAATAATAAAAGATTTATTGCTTGCCGATTCAGTTTTGCCGTCAATAAAAATGTTGTAAGACATTCTATAGAGAGTCCCATCGATGCTGCATTACCATACCACGCAGACGGTGGAAAACGGCTATAGCCGAAAAGTTAGAGTCGACGACATTTGCAAAATCGCGGTCTTTCCCACGTATTCCATTCTCATTAAAATAACCGGTAAGTCTTTCTGCAGTTTCAAGTCTCAATCTAGCCGCCTTCCTAGTCTCCAAATAGGTGCTTTTGGAAGCTCCAATGCACTGCATTCTAAGAGCTTGCAAATAATGCCTGAAAGATTCCCTTTCGCCAAAATTAACGGTTGTAGGCTGGGCTCCTGAGAATAAAATATCTGCTTCATTTGATAAGTGTTCCGTATCAGTTCTTAAATCCGATAAAATACCTAGGCGGTTGGCCACATCTAAGAAAGGAATTTGATATTCTGATAGACTCTGCGGACAATAATACCAAGTTGATTTTCGGCTCATACGGTCCTCAGGGTTATTGAAACGATTTGCGTTAAAACTCCGGACATTAAGCCAATTGCCTGCAGCTATTGCATCGGTCTTTGAAATAGCCAAATTCAACATTTGGTGATTGGCATAACCAACTAGAACTTCTTTCCCCTGCAATTTTAACCCGGCTGTTAAATCCATAAGGTTAACAAGCCAATTGGGATTATCAACAAGATAACGATTGTCTGCAGGCTCTGCAACCACATAACACCCCTCAACATCCCATGTATCGAGATATTCTAATGCACTATGGATCGCATCTTCAGAATTCATGGCCTCTTTGGAAAGGCAAAGTGTGAAATAAATACTGTTGTGAACGCCGATGTCCCTGGCCTCGTTAACAATTAAAGAATGATATTTATACCAATCATCATTGATTTCTGTGCTTTGATGGCCTGGAAGAATAAAAAAAGGCGTTTGAAATGGAGTGTTATAGTCATCCCTCAAAATTCCAAGCATTCTCCTAACTTCACCAGAATTGAAAAGCGCAGTTGTATAGTCATCCGGCCAGAAAGAGTGACGAATTAGTCGGCTGTGGTCAGCTTGAGGAACATAGAACTGAGGGTCTAAAACAACTTGCCCTCCAGCTTTGTGGATATCAGTGACAAAGCTACTCATTTGATCGTATTCTTGATCTCTGGGGCTTAAAATTACCCTGCCTGACTGCCAGCTTCCAATAAGATGCTTGCAGTGACCCATCATCCCATAGCCAAATTGCAGATAGAGTTCCATTTAACCTAAAGTAAGGGTTTCTTTTAGCGTGTCAAAAATTATTTTAGCTTCTTGGGCTGTTTTGGGACGGCGGTTCCTCCTATGATCTCCCAAAAGACTTATGAATGTAGAGAGTTGAAACTGTCTGTCCCCATCAATTCTTAATGGGGGCAGCGAGCTATTCTCTAGTTTTTTTAGTACCCGAAAGATGTCATTATTTACATCCACCAAATAGAAATTCTGACCAAGAAGCATTTCATAACAAACAACACCAATCGAAAACAAATCAGCACGAATATCAATCTCCTTCTTATAATTTCTAAACTGTTCCGAAGAAGCATAACCGACTGTGAATAAGCCAAACGGGTCGTCCGATTTGGTAAGAGAATCTAGATCTAGATGCCGGGCTATTCCAAAATCTAAAAGCCAAAATTCATCATCTGGGTCAACCATGATGTTTTCAGGCTTAATATCCCTATGCACTAATTGATGATTCTCTGAATGGATGGTAAGAGTCAACATCGAGTCTAGAAATCTGACTACCTGATTGATGTCGAAAGTACGTCCAGATTTAATGGTGTCACGAAGATTTAATCCCCCTATGTGTTCTTCAATAAACCAAAGAAAATCTGGCTTGTCCTCTTCGCAATTATGGGCTAAAATTCTCGGAACCTTTAAATCTTGATTGAAAAGGGAAACGGCACGGATTTCCCTTTTTGCTCTTTCAAAACTATCTGATTTAGGAAATATTTTTTTGAAAATAACAGACCCGTAGTCTACGTGATTAGCGGAAAAAACCTCTTTTTGGCCACCTACCTTTATAGCAGTAATGTTTTCCAATTCATCAATCATGGCTGGGCTATATAGATGCAGCTATTTCTCGACCTATGTATTCATTTATAAGCCATGAGAAATATGAACCAGGTAATTTCGCTTTTTTTGCTCTAACCTTAAGTTTAGTTCCAGATTTGCTTTGAGTAAGAATACCTAGGTTACTTGGTTTTGCAGAAAGTACGTTCTGATTTACCGTATTGTCAGGAAGTAAAATGTATGAATGAGATGAAAAATTTTGATTAAGCTCGGCCTGTCTTAAAGCGTTTTTCCAATCATTTAATTTCGCTTCAATAGAAATAATCTCACGCACAAAAAAAGAGCGCTCGAAATTTTTAATTCGAGCAGTTTCCCCATTAAAAGAAATGAGCTCAGCATCATTTAATCTCTTGAGACATCTTAAAGCTACTTTATCGGAGTAGCCAAGTTGCTTTAGCATTCTTCCCAATCGGATTCCTTTTTTTCCTTTAAGGGAAATATGATGTAAAATTTTTATGTCGGTCCTATCGAGCTTATTTCTTTTTGGAGGCCAACCAGACTTACCTATGTCTTCCCATACAACTATTAAAATATCAGGAATACCTACTTCCGCATAGAGCTCTTTTAAGACTGTGACATTAAGATCGTTATCGTCAAATTTTTGCAAATAACCATCAAGGAAGATATTGACCAAGTCATTTTCTGGGCCTTCTTTTTCCTTCCTGAAATTTAATCTGAGATTATTTAACATTCTAATAAGTTGGTTTTAAACAAAGATATGTAAGATACCCATTAATCCGAACTGATCTGTATTTATAATATTAGTCTTTATTGTAAGGTCTGACTTATCCCGAAAGCCCTGTGTACCTTAAATACTTATAATAAGTGGCTCTGGAAATAGTCAATCGTTCACAAATTTCTGATACGGTCAATTTTCCTTCCTTAAAGACTCCTCACAAGGTACAGCTTTTTGTTGATTTTTCTTACTGACTCCTCTTGGTGCCCCTAAAACTTTTCCACGTCCTCTTGCAGATACCAAACCTGCTTTGGTTCGCTCAATAATGATATCCCTTTCCAATTGTGCCAGGGCAGCAAACATGTTGACTATAAACTTAGAATGTGAAGAAGTGTCCTTGGTATCTAAAAAGGACTCGGTAATACTTTTGAATTGTACGCCTTTTTCATTTAAGTCATTTATAAAATTAGTGAAGTGTATCAGGCTTCGGGCCAAGCGGTCCAATTTCCATACAACAATGGTATCACCTTCCCGAACAAAACTTAACAGTTTACTGAGGTTTTTTCGTTCCTCTTTGGTGCTCGAAACTTTATCGGTATAAATGTTTAGCTCTTTGATACTTTCTCTCAGAAAAGCATCAATTTGAAGATTTAAATTCTGATCTGATGTACTAACGCGTGCATAACCAAAAACCATAGCCTTAAAAGTTTAATTAAAGGCTAAAAGGTAGACTAATTAATTAGGGCGTGTTAACACAAAATAGGTATCTTTGTTAAATGGAATTGACGGATACCCAATTTGAAACGATCAGCTC
>CANMSB010000030.1 GCA_947500445.1 uncultured Flavobacteriaceae bacterium
GAGTGGTACTAATTGCCCGTCGAGCTTGCGCAAGGCTCCCCTTCCCGCAAGGGAAGGGGGGCACGAATCCTTTTTTTAAGTACGTACCTTCCCATGGAATACCTGTAATACGATTTTTGCACTGTCCCATTATTATGTCAAGGATTCCCAAGGGAATTCTTTAAAATATCAGCGCCCCCGTGCGGGGGACGACAATTTAGGTGGCCATGGCAACGGGGCCCACCCCTTACCATTCCGAACAGGGAAGTTAAGCCCGTTAGCGCCGATGGTACTGCTATACCAAGTGGGAGAGTAGGTCGCCGCCTTACTTCGAAAACCCCCTCCAGTAACGGAGGGGGTTTTTTTATCGCCCGACATGAAATCTGAAAAATAATACCGGAAAAAGAACGAACGAACCGCTACTCCTTATTATTTTTAACAACCTTTATAAGGTTGTCCATAGCTAATAGGCATATGAAGAAATAATCCTGAAAATACATAACGTTTTTACTGAAAAACGTCCTTATACCAACTGTAATCTGTTTAAAATACAAATACTATGAAATATATTACAAAGGGAGAAGGTATCCCACAATGGTCCAATCCAATTAGTCATGCCGTGGTGGTCAATAACATGTGTTTTATAAGTGGTCAATTATCGGTAGACCCGGATGGATCGTATCGTACCGGAACAATTTTGGAGGAGGGAAAATTGGCATTTTCCAATTTTTTTGCAGTACTGCATCATGCCAATTTTAGGAAAGACGATATCGTTTTTATTGACATTGCATTTGATAATCTTGACGATTTAGCGGAAATAGATGCATTGTATAAAAGATTATTTCCCGAGAACAAGAGACCCGCCAGAACAATATACCAGGCCGAGGCCCTCCCTTTTGGTGGTAAAATAAAAATAACGGGTACCGCTGTTAAAGAGCTATTGGCGCAATAGTATTACCAGAATATATGGACTGGTTTGAGGGGCGAACAGTTTTCTTTTTTCTTACTTTATTTAAATTGCTTTATGTTGGCCATGTTATCCTTAGAAGAAAAGTTGAATACGCTTTCCCATGCAATGGGCGTATTGTTTGGTAGTATCGGTCTGTTTTACCTGCTTCAAGAAAATAGTGTTGCAACCCCTTACGCAACACTTTCCATATGGGTATATAGTGGTTGTTTTGTCATCTTGTTTATGGCTTCTACCGCGTATCATTTGGTAACCGATGTGGATTTAAAGAGAAAACTTCGGGTATTCGACCATATTAGCATATACATGCTCATTGCAGGTACGTATACCCCCGTTGCCCTTATCGCTTTGGAAGATAGTAAAGGGTGGCCGCTTTTTTATTCCGTTTGGGGCCTTACCGCCATTGGCACATTTTTTAAACTTTTTTTTACCGGGAAGTACGAGTGGCTCTCCCTTTTGTTGTATCTGCTCATGGGATGGTTGATTATTGTTGATTTCACCAGCTTGTATGCCGCGATATCGGATTTAGGATTGCTGTTGCTCTTTTTGGGAGGGATGTTCTATACGGTCGGCATTGTATTTTATGCCATACATAAAATTCCTTATAACCATTTTATATGGCACCTGTTCGTGTTGGCCGGGGCCGTATCCCATTGGTTTTTTATTTGCAATGATATTATTTGAATATGGCGCCACATTAGTTTTTTAAAGGCGTATCATCACAAACAAGGTCTCCGCAAACGTACTGTAACCCATCCAAAAGAAATTGGAGCATTCCTTCGTGTTCGTAGCTTTGCGGATTGTGCGAAGGCGATGCATAAAAAACACGCCCTTGGCCGTACCGCTTTACCCAGGAAACATAACAGATGTTGTCGGTACTAGTGCCTTCCTTTTTTTCTGTTATGGCATCAGCTTCCATATAGAGTAGTGGATGGAAGTCGGTATTAAAATAGGCATTGTTGAAAAAATAAGGTTCATCAACATGTTCGAAGTCAATTCCCTTGAAAGCCTTGGTCAAGGGATGCTCCGCATCCACGGTCTTTACGGTAACCTTTTGTTGCACGGGATGATAATCAAAACTTCCCCCTACCATTTTCCCGAAAGCTTCGGACTTGTTCAGCATCGTAATACCACCATGTAAAACAAAGAGTCCCCCTCCGGTCGTAACATAATCCAAAAGGTTTTGTTGAAACTGCTGGGTCTTTTTTAACTGCTGCGTTTCGGTCAGGGAGCTATCCTTCTTGATGATGTCCCAAAACAGGTCGCGTTTATCCCTTTCCGAACAGTTATTGTTTAGGATTACCGCGTCAAATTTCGCAAGATTTTCTGCTTTAAAAGCCGTAATTTTCTTAGATGAGAACACCTTAAAAGCGCCTGATTTTTCTGCTACCGTGCGTATTATCGCTTCAGTATGTGGAATGGTCCAGTGCTCATATCCCGTATGCAATGAAAAAATTAAAATATTTCTATTCTGTGTGGCCGGAACGGTAGTTTTGGATGGGGCCATGGCGGTAATTTTAGCGGTCCACGCATCCGTGAGTTCAAAAGGCCCCAGTTCCTGGGCAGAGCAAAAAGAACCGTAAAAAACGATTAGCATCCAGAAGTATACGTTCGTTCCCTTCATGTCGTAAATGGAAATTTCGTTAAGATCAATGCCGAAAGATACTATATCTCGCTCAAACGATATCGGACGCAGGTGCTGTGGCTACGGGTCTTCTTGGTCTTTGGTAAAGAATCAAATAGTATTTCGGGATTTCTTTACGGCCTTCTGGTTAAGCGGGATAGTCCAGGACGGTTTTATAGGTATCGAAAAAGTCTTCGAACGATAGCATTTTTTCATTCAGGAACAGCATCGTTTCTTGCCAGGTGTTCTTGTCGTGAATGGATACGTTTTCTTTGATTACGATAATTCGGGACACTTCTTTCCCATCTTCGAGTATACCCGTTTCTTCAAATATCGCATCGTGAAGGTAGTCCTGTAATAATATGGTTTTCAATGAAGTAAAGCGTTCCCATAGGGTAATTCGGTGTTCTAGGTCGTTCGTATTTATTTCCAACGAAACCAGGGCCATGTTCCGGTCGAAATGAAATTTAAAGGCCAAGTCCTTGATGCCCGTTTTATACCGGATCCATTTTTTGGGATATGATTTCCCGAAGGAAATCCAAAAGTCCTGCCGCAGCCGTTTGGAAGCTTCTTTACTGAACATTAGAGAAAATATGCGATACCGATTCCCATCGCGATTACGACAAGTTTTCTGAGGTTGAACTTATGGCCTTCCGAACTTTCAAAAAGAATTACGGTAGAGATATGCAAGAACACCCCAATAACCAACGCTTTGATCACCGTACTGTAGGTCGCCACCCAGGGTATGTTATGCGAAACAAAACTACCCAAGGGGGTCATTAGCGAAAACAGTACGATAAAGAAAACGGCTTTTTGAATACCCATTTTCGAATTCACCAGGAATATACTTAAGATAATGGCAATAGGAATTTTATGGATAAGGATACCATACAGCATCAGCTGATGCTCTTCAATGGGAAACCCTTCCAGAAAAGAATGGACCGACAGGCTGATGAAAAGCGACCAGGGAAACGCGGAAGCGTCCGTCTGTAAATGTACATGGCCATGTTCCGCCCCTTTGGAAAAAAATTCAAGGAATATTTGCAACAAAATGCCCAGCATAATGAACAGGCCCACTTTTTTTGCATTGCCGGCTTCGTATACTTCCGGTAAAAGTTCGAAAACGGTCAATGCGAGCAAAAAGGCCCCACTAAAGGCAAGCAACAGTTTAAAATGGCCTTTCTTTTTTGGCCGTGTAATATACACGGGCACAAAACTCAGAAGAACGGCCAATACAGGTAAAATGTATGTCATTAACGTAACTCAGGTGAAGCGGGACAACCCAAAAATGGTTTTTCACTTATTGGCGTGCCGATTACTTCGTTGGTTTTATCGTAAGGGGTAAAATTAACCTATTTTTGCGATTGAAAGGAGCAAGTTTATGAACAATAATTTTAAGATGGTGGCCAAAACACTTTTTGGTTTTGAGCCGCTATTGGCACAGGAATTACGCAAGTTGGGAGCCGGTAATGTTCAAGAGGGTACCCGAAGTGTCTCCTTTGAAGGGGATACCGGTTTTATGTACAAGGCCAACCTTTGTTTGCGAACGGCCATAAAAATTATAAAACCGATCCATTCGTTCCCCGTTCGCAATGAAAATCAGCTGTATCGTGAAATTTATAACATGCCTTGGGCGGAATACCTTTCCTTGGATACTTCTTTTGCCATTGATACAACGGTAAATTCGGATCATTTTTCCCATTCGTTATATGTATCGCAAAAGGTAAAGGACGCCATAGTGGACAAATTTCGGAAAACCGATGGTGCACGGCCCGATGTGGATGTGAAGTTCCCCGATCTCAGGATCAACATTCACATCTATAAAGAACATTGCAATGTGTCTTTGGATAGTTCCGGACGTTCGTTGCATCAGCGGGGCTACCGTACCGCCACCAATATTGCCCCGATCAATGAAGTACTTGCCGCAGGACTGTTATTGCTAAGCGGCTGGGATGGGCAGTGCGATTTTTTAGATCCCATGTGCGGGAGCGGTACTTTTTTGACCGAAGCCGCCATGATCGCCTGTAATATTCCCGCCAACATCAACCGAAAGGAATTTGCTTTTGAAAAATGGGAAGATTTTGATCAGGAACTGTTCGAGAAAATTATAGCGGTCAGCTTGAAAAAAACACGTGAGTTTTCACATACGATTATCGGCTACGATAAGGCACCTTCCGCAGTGAGAAAAGCGCAGGATAATATTGAAAATGCCAACCTCACAGATTATATTACCGTATCTCGAAAAAACTTTTTTAAAACGGAAAAGGAGGTGGACGGCCCATTACATATGGTTTTTAACCCGCCCTATGGAGAACGGTTGAATTTGGATATGGAGGATTTTTATGCCTCCATTGGGGATATCCTAAAGCAAGCGTACCCTGGTACCGAGGCATGGTTCATTACGTCGAATTTAGAGGCTTTAAAATATGTGGGGCTGCGACCGTCACGAAAAATTAAGGTGTTCAATAGCCATTTGGAGTCCCGTTTGGTCAAATACGTCATGTACGAGGGAAGTAAAAAGGCAAAGTATCAAGATCAAAAATAGGCTTGGGCTCACCTTTTATAGAATCCGACGGAATCGGAAGCTACTTTTCCAATAGTGGATGTAGCACGTTTATGGTCGTTCTTCGGTATCCGTTTCCGTGGCCTCTTCTTGTTTTTTCCGTTTCTTGTAGAGCGGAACCAAATAGGTAATCGAGTAGTTGTAGCCTACACCAAATCGGCTGCCGTCGGTGACTTTGTTAAAACCAGGGATGAATAAATTCCGAAATGCCGTAGACTCCTTATCCGGATTGGTAATCAAAATGCCCAAGCGGATGCTACCGCCCAAATATAGATTGTGAAAAAGTTCCATTTTCATTCCTACTACCCCTTCGATCCACGATGCGGTACGCCCTTTAAACTCGCGTTCCGGTAAAGCACCGGGAGTAAAGCCCGTGGGATTCCAATACCGATTGGACTCGTATATGTTATAGTTGTTCACGGTTTGGCTAAAAGAGGAAAACGCATATCTTCCACCTACCGTAATCATATTCTGTTCGCCGTACCAATTGCCATACGTATTGTAGTCGACACCCAGCTTAATATAACTGCCGGAAGCCGTAAAGGTATACAGTTCGCCGTCGCCCGTGTCAATTTGGTTTTCACCAACGGTTTCGGTACGTGTTTTCTTTTCGTTTCCCAATTCTCCCGCCAAATAGAGCTTTTGTGACAAACGGTAATCCCCGACGAATTCCAAGCCCGTGTAGTTATCATCAAAAAAAGAAGTGATCGGTCTGCTCAGATCGATACCCACACGAAGTCCGTATGGTTGCTTGTATACCAATGTATCCTTTGGGTTCAGATCGATGGTTTTGTCCTCTTGGGCGTAGGCAACCACGGCGACCAATAATAGAAAAAGGCTAGTGCAGTATCTTAACATGGGCCGAGGTTGAATTTTCTATTAAGGGAGTAACCAGTCTTATTTCGTTGATCCAAAGACTGTCATCTGCAATGGTGTTTGCCGACAGATCATTGTAGTTCACGATGTAGCCACATCCCCTGGAAAAGAATATTTCTTCCGCAACATAGGAAATGGTAACGGTATCGATATTCGCTGCAGTGGCATCATCGGTGGCATTGGTAGAAAAAATAAAAGTGGAATTTCCTTGATCTACCCGTAACGGTATGGCTATGGAATCGAAGGTGTCTTCGTCATCTTCCCAAATTCCCAAAAGCGTATCCGCATTAATGCCTCTAACTTCTAGGGAAGGAACCGCTTTTACAATGGCGGTATCTTCTTGATCATAAAATCGGATTACCAATAGGGGAGTGTCGTTATCCACACAAATGTCGTCTTTCTCGCAAGAAGCGACAGTTATGATTCCTAAGAACAATAAGACAATGGTGATGCTTTTATACATGGGCCTATAACTTTTCCAAAAGTACAACATTTTCAACGTGATGGGTCTGAGGGAAGAGATCTACCGGTTGTACTTTGGTTACTTGGTATTTCTCCTTCAGCAATGCCAGGTCACGCGCTTGTGTAGCGCTATTACAGCTCACATAAACGATTTTTTGGGGAGCGATCTGCAATAGTTGTTGCACAACATCCTTATGCATACCGTCCCTTGGTGGGTCGGTAATGATTACATCGGGCGTTCCGTTCGCCGCAATAAAGGCATCGTTAAAAACGGTTTTCATGTCCCCGGTAAAGAAATCGACATTCTCGATCTTGTTATGTACCGCATTTTCTTTTGCCGCAATAATTGCGTCGGGTACGGATTCGATGCCCACCACCTTTTTTGCCTTCTTTGCCACAAACTGAGCAATGGTACCGGTACCGGTGTACAGATCATATACCAATTCCTCACCGGTAAGCCCGGCGAAATCCCTAGTGATCTTATACAGTTCGTATGCTTGTCGCGAGTTGGTCTGGTAAAAGGATTTTGCATTGATTTTAAACTGAAGTCCTTCCATTTCTTCCATAATGTATTCCCTACCGCTATGGCAATGGACCTCTTGATCGTATATGGTGTCATTCTTTTTTTGGTTGATGACATAGAGCAAGGCCGTAATTTCGGGAAAGGTTTGTTGCAAGTGGTTCAATAGCAGTTCCCGTTTTGCCGTATCGTCTTCAAAAAACTGGATCAACACCATAATTTCTCCAGTAGAAGCAGTGCGCAGCATTAAAGTTCTTAGCAGTCCTTCTTGTTTACGGGGATTAAAGAAGCTAAGCCCGTTGCGAATGGAAAACTCTTTTGTTTCCAAACGGATGGCGTTGGAGGGATTTTGTTGCAAGTGACATTTTTTAATGTCCAGTATTTTGTCCCACATGCCCGGAATATGAAAACCAAGCGCGTCTTTGTCGGTAATTGCGACATCGGAACGGATCTCTTCCAAAGTCATCCATCGGCTGTTCGAAAAAGAGAATTCCATTTTGTTGCGATAAAAATAGGGTTCCGCAGCCCCTAAAATAGGAGTGGTTTCCGGAAGGTCCAAATGCCCTATTCTCCTTAGGTTGTTCTCTACTTCCCGTTGCTTATAGAACAGTTGGTGTTCGTAGCCTATGTTTTGCCATTTACAGCCCCCGCATACACCAAAATGGGCACAGACCGGTTCGGTACGTTTTGGTGACAGTTCATGAAAAACCGTGGCGACCCCTTCATAATATGCTTTTCGCTTTTTTAGGGTCTGCACATCCACAACATCGCCGGGAACGGTATTGGAAAGAAAGATGACCCTACCATCGGGCGCCTTCCCGATCGTTTTTCCCTTTGCTCCCGCATCTACTACCATGACCTTTTCGAAAAACGGCTTTTTCTTCTTTTTTCGCATGGGGCAAAAGTAAGCATCACAATGCATTTATGGCGCCTATCGGATGCCCTTTGCTATCAAAAAAAAGTTAAAACATAGGGCTTTGGCCTTGTTTTGTTTCGCTAGTATATAAAAAGAAGCGGTAGGGAATGCTCCGCTTGTGTAATCCTATCTTTTAGAATCTTTCGATAGCGGGACTTAACACCAGAAAGGGTATTAGTCCGAAAAGGGTAATGCCCTTCTTTTGTGACATTTTTACTCCAAATGGGTCCGGTACGTGGTCGTTTTTGGAAAACCCGGTATGCTGTTGAAATGGAATTGCAACCCCTATAGTGTGCCCGATTACTTGTAGGGAATATAGTTGGCCCATTCCATTGGCGTAAAGGTATCCCCAATACAATAGTTCAGGAGCTCTTTATATCCACTTTCACCGTTATCGGAATTGGTCATGATCATCATTCCGTCTCCCGTTTCCGGAAATAGGATCGAATAATGCTGAAACCCGTTTCCGTGACCTGCTTTGGTAAGGGCCGGCCCGAAAGGTGTTTCAAAATAAATCCATCCCAGGGCACAACTGAGATTAATATCATCATATCGGTCGGTTTCAACCAATCTTCCGGAACCAAAATGCGTAAGGGAACGAATACGTATTTGTGGTTTGAACAGTTCTTGATACGATGCTTTCGAAAGTACTTTTTGTTGAAGTACCGCCTCCATAAAACGAATATAATCGCCTGCGGTGGTTTCCAGGGTACTTCCCGATCGCGGTTCGTTGTCGGTATCTTTTTGATATCGCCTACCATCGGCCATATGCCCATAGGCAAAATCTTTTTCGAAGGCGGCCTGCCATTGGTAGGAAGAATTATGCATTTCCAAGGGACCGAAAATAACGTCCTGGGCCAATTGTTCCAATCCTTTTCCGGTCAATTTTTCCAAAATTACCTGGAGGTAAACAAAACCTTCCCCGCTGTACCCGTAGGCCGCCCCCGGTGGGTTCTTGACGCGTAGCTTTCGGTCCGGTTCGTCAAACCTCCAGTTTGGAAACCCAGTGGTGTGCGCCAAACACATTCGGGCCGTAATTTTATGATATCGACTATCCGCACGCAAATCGGAATAATCGTCGTGCCACCGCGTAAGTGGTGTATATTCCGATAGCTTTTTTGGAAGATAGGACTCCAAAGGAGTGTCCAGATCGATGAGGCCTTCCTCGACCAATTTCATGACCAACACACTAAACACCGCCTTGCTAAATGAGGCGCCGTAAATGTTGGTGCTATCGGTAAGTACCATTTTGTTGGGGTAATCCTTGTAACCCGTCATATGTCGATATACCGCTTTGTTGTTATTGAATATGGCAATGGCCATACCCTGAATGTCCGCTTCTTTTGCCAAGTGTTCTATTTTATGGGTTATGGAGTCCTTTGCGACGGTACTACCGTCCAACCGGACCACATGCTCCTGGGATTGTGCTGCCATAGTGCCTAAAGTGAAAAGCGTTAAAAATAAGGTGATGGTCATTGCCATAGGCGTTTTTTTGAATCTTAGGAAAGGGATCGAAAAAGGATAATAACACTTTTCCGTTCGAAGGACATATACAATGTTCGCGATTACGATTCCGATACAGACCGGAACCGTTCCGATGAAGATGAAGAATCCCCATTTTTCTATGGTGACCAGACTTACAAAGGAAAGTATGGCCAAGAGCAGTGCCGTAATCTGAAAGTTAATGATCTTTACCCCATGTTGATCATAAACGGGGTTGTCTTCCCGTTTGTGTATCCATAAAAAAAGCGGAATCAAAACGTTGCATAACGGAATAAAAAAGCCCAATAACGGAGTGGCATGCATTAGTAGGAGCCATTTTTTCTTGATGGTTTCCTCTTTGGGGTCGTTCAATGGGAGAAGGTCGGTTACCTCCAGTTCCAAGGCTGTCGCTAAAGTCTTTACCGTATTCAAGTGGGGCTGTACCGCTGCCTTTTCAATGCGTTGAATAGTACGTACAGTAATATTGGTCCGCTTTGAGAGTTCTTCTTGGGAAAGCCCCTTTACCTTTCTATAGTAGCGTAATCGTTCTGCGAGTGATGCATTGTCCATTCTTTTCGTTTTTATTGATGAAACAAAACTACGCAACGCCGCTTGCATTATACCCGACATTTAGATGTCATGTTACTGTCATTACCTTAAAAAGGTAGGGTTTTCAATGATTTCTTTGGAATGATGACACTACTTTTTGAAATTTTAATGGATCGCTCCGTTCATTGGATAAGAATAAAAATGATGGTAATCGGTATCCACAAATCGGAAAACAAATGAAAAAAAGGGCCAGTTTTGAGCACAAAAAAAGGAAGCTCTATTTAAGAAACTTCCTTTTGGGGATTGCACTCCCTACTGAAAACAAACAACTACTAATTGTCGGTACTATTGAATTTTGCTAAAATGCGTTCCATTTGTTTGCCGGCCGCAGCTCTTCCCCCTAACCCAAAAGAAAGGGCTATGGTAACCGCTACCGTTCCTAAAGTAATGCCAAACGCAAGGTTGATAATGTTGTCGCCAATTCCCATGGTCTTTAGCCCCATGGCCAAAAACAGTGCTAGGATGCATACCCGAACGATCGAGGCTATAAAACCGCTATTGTGTTTGGCCATAGCTTGATGGGCCAACGTAGCGATCCAATTTCCCAGCAACAGGATGACCAGTCCGAAAAGTACATTTCCAGCAATACCGGTCACCGTGTTTAAAACTTCGGTCAAGCGAACGAATTCCAGTTTTTCTATAGCGGTCATAAGCCCAAAAATAATGATGAAGAAATAGGCGATATTGGCCACAATGTTTGAAATGTCGACCGTACTTGACAAATTGCCCAAATTCATGTTTTTGAACAGCTTGTTCAACTGTAAACTCTGTAACAACTCCCGTAAAAGCTGTGTTACAAACCGGCCGCCGATCACAAAGAACATCATGATCAATACGGCGACCAGTATTTTTGGTATGGCCGCAAAAAATTGTTCGAGCATTTTTGTGGCCGGTTCTGAAATGGCCTCCATATTCAGTATATTCAATGCCGCGATGAGTAATGGAATAAAAATGAAGATGAAAACTACTTTCTTTAAAATGCTTACCAGATCCAAGTTTTCCGGTAACCGTAGTTTTGGTACGAACTTTTGTAGTGTTTCCCCAGAAAGCCCTACCAATTCAGAGACAATCGTAGCAAGCATATAGCCAACATAAGTGACCAGTCCCGCACCGATGATGTTGGGGATATATGTTAAAAAGCTATCGAGCAGGTTTTTTACCGGCTCCAAAACATTGGTCATACCGAGCTTTTCCAAAACTAACATGAACACAAAGATCATGAGCAAGAAATAGACCAGTTTTCCTATAAATTTGGAAAGTGTAATTTTATCGGTACCCAGTTTTTCATCTACCTTGGTACGCTTAATGAGTTTGGTGATCAATCGCTTTATAAAACGGGCGATAAGCCACCCAATTACTAAAATGGCCAGCGCCGCCAGGGTGTTGGGTAAAAAATCTCCCGTCGCTTCCGTAAGTTTTTGTAGTATGCCTTCTAAATGTTCCATAGTAGTGTTTTTCTCGTTGGTTATGGGTTAAGACACAGCTCGTTGATGAAAAGTCACTTTTTTACGATATAAATCTTCCCAGGCCCTTTTAGGCGGACTATGTTCAATAATATTTTTATTTTTGTGTTCTTGAGTAGGGATGATTTCTCTCCCACGCTGAATTTTCGATACTTCGAAGGGAAAAAGGTGCAGAAGGAATTGCTGAAGTCTTACTTTAAAGTAATTTTATCATGTCTGTTTTAGAAAGCATTTCTTCTAGCGAAGCCATCGCATTGGAAGAAAAATACGGAGCACACAACTACCATCCGTTACCGGTCGTATTAAGCAAAGGTAAAGGCGTTTACTTATGGGACGTAGAAGGAAACAAATACTACGATTTTCTTTCGGCCTATTCTGCGGTAAACCAAGGGCATTGTCATCCACAAATTATTGGGGCCTTAACGGAACAGGCCCAAAAATTGACCCTTACCTCGAGGGCATTTTACAATGATCTTCTCGGGAAATATGAAAAGTACGTGACCGAGTATTTCGGTTTTGACAAGGTGTTGCCCATGAACACGGGCGCAGAAGCGGTGGAAACCGCTATTAAACTTGCCCGAAAGTGGGGGTATGAAAAAAAGGGGATACCTGAAGGTCAGGCTAAAATAATAGTATGCCATAATAATTTTCACGGTCGTACGGTCACCATCATTTCTGCCTCCAATGACCCTGTGGCCACGAACAATTTTGGACCGTTTACACCAGGGATCGTTTCGATACCTTATGATGATATAACGGCCTTGCGGTCGGAATTGAAAGATGCCAACGTTGCGGCATTTTTGGTAGAACCGATTCAGGGAGAAGCAGGGGTCTATACGCCTGATCTGGATTATCTAAAAAATGCCGCCGAACTCTGCCGGTCGAACAACGTACTGTTCATTGCCGATGAGGTACAAACGGGAATCGCCCGTACGGGAAGGTTGTTGGCCACTTGTGGAAACTGCAATTGCACCGATAAAAACTGCAGCGGTACGCCAGAGGTAAAGCCCGATGTACTGATATTGGGCAAGGCCATTTCCGGTGGCGTTTTTCCAGTTTCCGCGGTACTTGCCAATGATGCCGTAATGGAAGTCATTACACCCGGTACGCATGGCTCCACTTTTGGCGGGAACCCTTTGGCCTGTGCGGTCGCCATAGCTGCGTTGGAAGTCGTCAGGTCCGAAGATCTGGCCGGTAATGCGGAGCGGTTGGGCATTATTTTCAGAAATGAAATGCAAGCCTTGGTGGATAAAACGGATTTGGTAAAACTGGTGCGTGGAAAAGGACTTTTGAACGCCATCGTGATCAACGATACTGAAGACAGTTCCACGGCCTGGGACATCTGCATGGCCTTGAAGCAAAATGGTCTGTTGGCGAAACCGACCCATGGGAATATCATTCGCTTTGCACCGCCCTTGGTCATGACCGAAACGGAGCTAAGGGAATGTGTTGCCATCATTGCCAAAACCCTGGAAACGTTCGAGAAAACGAGATAAGCCTTGGGATATCGGCCGGTAATTAGCCTCTATAAAAAAACCTCCGAAATTTTTCGGAGGTTTTTTTATTGCTGCCCGAAGGGATTAGAATCCGCCTTCCGCAGCGACAAGGGCCACGATTACACCAAAGTAAAGGATGATAAAAATGACGCCTATCAGGGAAAGCGCCAGTCCGATATAGGAAAGCACACGCCCTGTTTTTACATCGCTATAGCCCATATACCGATGGGGTTCGAGCTGATAGATCCGTTCTGCTTTTCTTGCCTTGGAAAGACCGATAAAGCTGAAGATGGCCGCAAAGGGACCACAGCAGACGAATACCAATACTACCGACAATATACCAAAGATAAGGGCATTGCTGGCACCGGGTAGTGTTTCTTGATTCATAAGATATTTGGTTTTACTGTTCTATACCGTATTGTTCCAAAATCTCGTTTACCTGCTCCATATATCCTTCGATACCGCCCATCTGTTGAATTTGATATACCGTATATACAAGGGTGAGTACCCCAAGTACAAGTCCGATCAACGCAACGGTTTTAGCAGTTTTGAGTTGACTATAATTAGAATATAGCTCTGGACTTTGGTTGTATTTTTTGCCGTCTTGTGTGGTCAGTAAAAGTGCAATGCCAGATAAAACGATACCACCGATTCCCGAACTGCAAAAACAGCATAGGAATGAGATAATACCGAGAACCAGTGCAATGGTTACATTAGGTAGTTTTTGTTGTTCCATAATAAAAAGGGTTTAGTTGAATATTTTTAAAAAAAAATTTCCCAAAATCAGCGCTACCGAGCTGATCATAAGGGTGTTTATGATACTATTGGCGTGTTTTATTTTAACGAAAAGGTTTAAAAAAAGGACCAATGCGAGCGGTATCAGGGTAACCATGCCAGGGTACATCTGGGCCGAAGCAATAAAGTCTCCCCGCAACAAAAAGGCGGCCGAACGTTGCAGACCGCAACCGGGACAATCAAAACCAAAGAGTTTCTTTGTCATGCACGGAAGCATAAAATCTTCAAGGGCCCAAACTAGGAATAACAACTTCGTCATGCCGTACGCAGATTTTCGTGAAAAATACCATTAATTTTATGGAATAAAAACAAAACGATGGGTGATTTTCATATTGGTGACCGGGTAGAGACCATAGACGATACGATCAAAGGTACCGTTGTTGCGGTCGAGGGACCGGAAATTACCATTGAGAGCGACGAAGGTTTCCCCTTGCGGTATGCGGCCGACGAGTTACTTAAGATAGCGGACGGTAATACCTTAAAAGTAACCAATTGGGAAGTAGCACGCATAAAACGGGAAAAAGAACCTAGCGGTAAAAAGCACCGACCAAAAGTACCCGCAAAACAGCGGAACGCCCCTGCTATGGTTATCGATCTTCATATAAACAAACTACTGCCTTCCTCAAAAGGAATGTCGAATTTTGATATTTTGGACCTACAGGTGGCCACCGCGAAACGTCAATTGGATTTTGCGATTGGAAAGCGAATTCAAAAAGTAGTGTTTATTCACGGTGTAGGGGAGGGCGTTTTAAAACAGGAACTGTACACCTTGTTCCGCAGGTACGACAACATTCGTTTTTATGATGCGGACTACGCGCAATATGGATTGGGTGCCACAGAAGTGTACTGTTATCAAAATGCCTGAGTTGCTAGTAGGGAAATCAAAAAATGGTATGTCCTTTCGGGGCCTTCCTTAAAATATTATCGGACTTACCTATCCGCTTATTGTAGTGACCGTTCCAAAAGCAATGCTCGGTACAACATCCAAGGTAACATCGCTGCCCCCTTCCGTATTGCTTTGTAAAACGAGTGTTACATCGGTCAAAGTAATGGTGTGGGTAAAGGTAATCACTCCTTCCGAATCCGGTGCGTTTTCAATGGTACTGACCGATATGGTGCCCGCGGTAGCGGTATAATCGCCGATTACGATATCGGCGTCCATAGCAGTGCTACAGACCAGTTCTTCAGTAACCAGTTCCGACAGAACGATGTTTGTAAAGGAGGCTTCGGTACCGATTTCGGCCGTTCTGGGGTTGTCACCCGTTGCCGCATTGGCAAGTAGTGCCGTGGATAACGTTAAACGGATAAATTCATCGTTTGCGGTTTTGTACAGCGGTATCTGGCCCGAGCTGGCATCGCAACCGGCAACGGTAGCCGCCTCATAATTGGAGAAGGGGACCTCCAAACTGGCACTATTTAGGGTTTCCGTAGTGAAATTCCCGTATTCAAGGGTCGACAGGTCCGTCAGGCGCTCGTTTTGATCGTTCAATAAGGATAGATCGGTGATGGAGATGGAATGGATATAGGTCTTGGTCGTCTCCGTCGTTTGCGTTACATTGGATGCGATGGATACCGTTCCCCCGGTGGCAGCATTCTCCTTTACCACGGTAGGTTCCAGGGCGGGTACCTCATTACAGAAATAATCTTTGTTTACCGTGCCAGAAAAAAAACGATAGGTAAGAGCAGGGGTAGTCGCGGTTGGCGAAAAAGTACCATTGGTGCTTCCCTCCGCCGTAGTGGCGTTGGCGAACTGTCCGGCGGCCAAGGTCAACAACAATGCCTCGTCTTCCAAAATTTTAAATAGAAAGGTCGTGGCCAGTTTTTCATCCGAGGTCGATCCGCAAAACTGGGCGTCGGTCTCGTCAAAATTGATTTCCTCTATTTGAATGTCGCCATCATCGCAGGAAAAAAAGAGGATTAGAAGGCTAAATGTTAACAATTGTCTCATGAAATCAAATTTAAACCAAATTCCCTTTTACGCCTAGGTGTATTGGATAGAAATTAACTTTATTTGGGTTATTTTTGGGAAAAGAATACGCATGTCGGTGCCAGAAAAAAAAGTTTATTTGGATAATGCGGCTACCACAAGGGTAAGGGAGACCGTAATCGCAAAAATGCAAGAAGC
Source organism: uncultured Flavobacteriaceae bacterium (assembly GCA_947500445.1). Lineage (GTDB taxonomy): Bacteria > Bacteroidota > Bacteroidia > Flavobacteriales > Flavobacteriaceae > Pelagihabitans. The sequence continues at coordinate 15,878 of CANMSB010000030.1, forward strand.
GCTCACCCATGCCTACGGTAATCCTTCTTCGTCACACGGGTTTGGTAGAACAGCAAAAACGGCCATAGAGACGGCACGAAAGACCATAGCCCGATACATTGGTGCGCATCCTTCCGAAATCGTTTTTACCTCGGGCGGTACAGAAGCCGATAACATGATCTTAAGAAGCGCTGTTCGCGATTTGGAGGTGCGCCACATTATTACCAGCAAAATAGAGCACCATGCCGTTTTGCATACCGTGACCGATTTGGAAGCACAATACGGCATTTCGGTATCTTACGTAGATTTGGATGCGCACGGCAATCCCGAAATGGACCATTTGGAAACCCTTTTGCAAGGGAACGATGCTAAAACGCTCGTTAGTCTGATGCACGTAAACAATGAGGTGGGCAACATTGCGCCCATCGCCCAAATTGCAAATAGCTGTCAGGCGCACGGTGCGCTGTTCCATTCCGATACGGTGCAGTCCATAGGACATTTTGAATGGGACGTTCAACAGGTGCCCATCGATTTTATGGCCGCCGCGGCGCATAAATTTCACGGCCCTAAAGGAGTAGGCTTTGCGTTCATAAGAAAGAATTCCGGAATAAAACCCTTTATTTCGGGAGGGTCGCAGGAAAGAGGTATCCGCGGGGGTACCGAGGCGATGCACAATATCGTGGGGCTGGAAACCGCTTTTATAGAAGCCTACGAGTACCTGACGGCAGAACGGGACTATGTTTCCGAACTAAAACGCTATTTTATCCATGAACTTGGGAACGCCGTTCCCGGTGTATTTTTTAACGGACACTCGGGGGATATGGAAAAGAGTACCTACACCTTGGTGAATGTTTGTCTGCCGATAGCGGCCCAAAAAGCGTTGCTGTTACTTTTTCATCTCGATATTAAGGGAATCGCCTGTTCCAAAGGGAGTGCATGCCAATCCGGAAGTGATGCGGGCTCCCATGTATTGGCGGAACTGCAGACAGCGGAGGCACGACAACGCCCTTCGATACGATTTTCCTTTTCAAAATACAATACCAAGGAAGAGTTGGATTATGTAGTGGCCGTTTTGAAGGATTTTATAGCGAATTGAGGGGCGTGCGGGAAGTGGCTAACCTTATAATGGTATCGGAACCGATACCCCGTGCTTGTTACGGTAGTTATAGACCGAGTGTACTGACCATATATAGTCCCAAAAAATAGTTGCGAAAAACGGAAGAATGGCTGGAGAGAACGATGTATCCAAATTGCTTCAGGGGATGTCTCCCAAACTAAACAAAGGCTCCTACGTATTTACTACCGTAGCGGCAACAAGCGAAAATATCGATAGCAACGATACCATTTGTCAATTTAAGGAAGAAGAGGGAATTACCGTTGTCATGAAAAAGGAAAGGGCCGACGCTCTAGGCTTGTCCTATGATTATGTTGCCGCATGGATTACGCTTAGCGTTCATTCCTCCTTGCATGCTATCGGGTTGACCGCTGCGTTTTCCAGCGCCCTATCAAAGAACGGCATTAGCTGCAATGTCATTGCCGGATATTATCACGATCATATTTTTGTTCCCGAAAACGAAAGTGAAGCGGCCATGAAGGTACTAAGGAAAATGAGCGATAATTAAAATTACAAACCGCTAATACTATTTCTACCTTGAAATTACCCATTAAAAATTGCCCTTTTCCGCTTATACTTCAAAATAAAAAACAACCGTAGCTACTGCTATGCTTGCTTTTTCTTTTTCGTCCAAGCAAAAAATGACTGCTTTTTATTTGGGTAATTTCAAAGCAAAAATGGTATAAAGCACTAAGGGATTTGTTTAACCTGTGGCTATTTTTTTTGCTTTTTCCGTTCTTTTCGTTTTTCTCGGTCATAGGGAAATTTACGGGCTGCGAGTTTCATCATCCGATCGATGAGGTCATCCGTATTTTTACCTGATTTTTTGGTGATTTTTTTCTCGTATTTCCATAACAATTTTCCGCTATCACCGTCACTTATCTTTATACCGATACGACCGTAATTTGCTTCCCCCAAAAAATAATCGATGATACTGAATTCGGTCGGCACTCCTTTGGAAAGCAATACGTTTAGGCTTAAGGTACCGCTAATGATCCCGTCCACTCCCAATAGTTCGCTCAATTGCTCCGTAGTGTAAATGTCGATGTTCTCATAGCTAATGTTGTTTTGGGCGAGCATGGCATTGGTGTCTTCGGTATTTTGAAAATCGACAGAAAACTTTTTTTTCTTTTTTCTTTTCGAGAAATACGTTTCCAGGGCATTTTGTACGGCCAGACCCTCTTTTTTTTCCAATGCTTTCAGGGACTTCTGCGTCCTGTCGTCCTTGAGGTCCAACCGGGTAAGAAAGGGTAAAATGGCCAGTAGGCGATGGTCCTTGCTCAGGACATCGAATTTATAGGCTTCATAAATATTCTTCTGTGCCCGAAGCCCGCTGGTTCCGATCAATAGAACGACGGACCATATCAGTATTGCAGCTATTTTTCTTTGCATTTGATTCTTTTAGAAGCGCATTCTCAATTTCACGTTCAATACCCGGCTGGTTAAAAAGTTCGGTACGGCAAACTGCTGTCGGGTATCTACGTCCCTCACCCAAGTATTGGTAATCGAGTTCTGGGTGTTGAACAAATTGAAGATCTCAAAGCCACCACTGAGTTCCTTAAATCGATTTAGCCAATGGTTTTTCAGGTATTTTTTGGTATTGTCCACAAAAATATAGGAAATTCCCAAATCCGCTCTACGATAGTCCCGTAATCTGCTTTGGAAAAGATAAGGGTCGGCATTGTTCGGGGATCCCCCCGGAACCCCAGTATTGTACACCAGGTTCAAATACATTTTAAGATTGGGAATGGCCGGTATATAGTCCTGGAACAGGATACCCACCTTTAAACGCTGATCTGACGGTCTTGAAATATACCCGCGATCGTCGATATTCTCTTCGGTCTTTAAATAGCCGAGACTGAACCACGATTCGGTTCCGGGTACAAAGGCGCCGTTCATCCGTAGTTCCGCGCCGTAGGCGTATGCTTCCGCATTGTTATCGGCGGCATAGCGGATCCGAACATCTTCCAAGGTATATGGGTTTACGTTCGATAGTTTTTTATAATAGGTTTCCGCGGTAAGCGTAAAGGGTTTGTCGCCCATCGTAAAACTATATTCACTGCCCAATACGGCATGTAGCGATCGTTGTGCATCGACGTTTGGATTGATAATTCCGTTTTGGTCCCTAAGTTCCCTGTAGAAAGGAGGCTGTTGGTACAATCCCGTGGAGAACCGGAATAGGATGTCGCGTTTCCAATCGGGTTTGATGGCGAACTGCCCTCGCGGACTCCACACGGTCTGCGATACCGTTTCGATTCCCTGGCCCCGAACACTCCAGTGCTGGCCCCGGACCCCGAGGTTGTAGTAGATATCGTGGCCGTTCCAATCGGTCTGATCACTATACTGTACAAAACCGCTAAAACGATCGGTTTGAACAAAGTTGGTTTCATCCAAGGCTTCAAAGGCCGCAATAGGCGCCTCAAAAGGGGTTTCCGGTTGGTCATTTACAAATTCCCCGCCAAGGGGACGGACGAAAAACCCGACCGAATCGATGAACTCCGATTCTTTGATGCGGTCACGAATGTCTTCATACGAATACTTAACGCCCCATTCCACTACCTTTTTATTTTTCGCGAACCGTCCCTTGTGCTGTAAGTTAAAGATCAGGGCATCCAGATCGTTACGGGCCCTATTCAGTTCCGAACCCACTCCCTTGGAATCGACGACATTTCCCAAATTATCGCTTCCGAGGTTGGTGTCCACATCGCCCAGTTCATATTGCGCGATAACATCGGAATATTCCTGTTCTGTGGTATGGTAAAGTGAGGAAATGAGCTTGAGCGTTAGCTGCTCGTTCACAATATAGTTTCCCTTGAAGGCGCCCAACGCGGTATTGAACCGATTGTTCTCTTGGCCCTGATAGAAAACGGTAAGTCTGCGAGGATCATCCAAAGTGCCAAAAGTGGTTTCCCTGTTGATCGGTTCGTTTTGATAATCGTTTACCGATAAGGTACCTAAAAAGTTAAGATAGAATTTTTTGGAAAAACGATAGGTAAAATACCCTTGCATGTCCACAAAGGTAGGGGTCAAGTTGGTCTGGGTTTCCAAGGTGTTCAATAACAAATTGTTGTTTCGATAGCGAAGCCCCATAATACCGCTAAAGTTTTTATCCTTTGATACGGTTTCTACGGAGGCGGCGGCCCCTAGAAAACTGAGGTCCAGTGTGGCCCCGAACGCCACGGGATTTTTATAGGTGATGTCGAGTACCGAAGAAAGCTTGTCGCCATATTTTGCCTGAAAACCGCCCGATGAGAATTTTACGCCCTGTACCAGATCACTGTTTACAAAACTCAGACCTTCCTGTTGTGCGGAGCGCAACAAAAAAGGGCGGTATACCTCAATTTCGTTGACATATACCAAGTTTTCGTCATAATTACCACCTCTTACCGCATATTGTGTACTGAGTTCGTTGTTGGAGGAAACCCCTGGTAACAGCTTTAAAATATTTTCCACTCCGGCGTTAGCACCGGGAATTTTGCGAACCGTTTCGGGGGACAGGGCAACCACGCCTTCGGCCCGTCGTTCGCCGGAGGCACTGACCGTAACCTCTGCAATCTGGATGGCATCGGTTTTTAAAACAGGGTTGAATTGATAGGTTTCGTTGGTGGTCAGGATTAGTGCGTTCAACACCACATTTTTGTGGCCCACATGGGAGAAGGTAATGTCGGTCGGTCGGTCGGCGATCAGTTCCAAAATATAAAATCCGTCCGCGTTCGAGGCACTACCACTTTCCGCAGTGGTAACATTTACACCCGTCAGCGGCATATCGTTTTCGTCCAGTACCACTCCGGTTATGGTCGCCGTTTGCGCCAGTACCGAACCCAAGGCCCCAAAAAGGAAAACATAAAAAAGAAATAGGTAGCCCCTCAATTTTTTTATTTTCTAGAAAACGCGTATTCCTCCGTAGTCGCGTTTCCCACATTATCGGTTACGGTCACCTTAAGTTCACATTGGGTCTTGTTCAAGATCAAATCGTCAAAGTTATAGGTAAGCGTATTGGTTTTAGGTTCATATTCCATTAGGATCCACTCCCCGTTCAAGGTCGCCGAATACCGTTTTACACCGCTGAGGTCGTCCGAAATATGGAGGCTAAGATAACTATAGTTGTTTAACCATTGCCCTTGTTTGAAATTCTTTGGGCGTATTTTTGGGGCAATACTATCTTTTACCAAGGTATAAGCGCCCAAACTTCGGGTTTTGGTGGTAAAGGAATTCCCCCTTTTATAGGTGGTGGCATGGCTGGGCCTGCCCTTACTGTCCAAACGGGCGATAAAAAGCTGTTTTCTTTCCGAAGCGCTGTACTTTTTCACATCAAAGGTCAAGGTAAACTTTCGGTGGGCGGGTACCTTATTGTTGTGAATGGTAACCGTATCGTTCCCTTTTTTAAGGTCGAGGTAGAAATTTTCGTAAAAGGTATTGGCAGGAAAGTACACCTTTGCAGCACCCAGGTCGTAATTATTGTTTTTTCCGGCAATAAGATAATGTTCCGTTTTTATGCGCCCCTTGGCAGTTTGTACGGGCTGTTTTTTTCCTTTAACCGGGATGATCACTTTGGTTTCGTTACCGGCCAAATCTTTTAAGACCAAGGTGGCACTATAGCTCAAGCCTTCTTGTATCGCAATCCTACCTTCGTTATAAAGCGTATTGTAGATGTTCAATTTGTTTCCGGCGGATTTAAAGCATTTCTGCACCCGTTGGCGATAGCGTCCAAAATGCTCGTAGTCGATCAGGGTATTGATGTAACGGGTTTCCCCGAACGAAAAGGTCTCAAAGTCGTAATCGGTATACACTTTGCCGTTTACCTTGAGCGTTACCGAGTATACCCCGTTTTTATTGGCGGCCATATCCTGACGGTCGAACCCTTTGAACCCAAAACCGATTTCCCCGGCCGCAAAAACGGTTTCCGCAAGATAGCTACCATCCGTTTGTCTTGTAAACTGGACTTCCACTTTCGATTCGCTCTGGTTTACTTGGGCGTCTTCGGAAAGGGGATACGCATAAACCTTTTCCAACACCGGATTGGTGGCATCCCTGACCTCAAGGCCATACAAAAGCGGATTTGTGGGTTTTTCCGAAACGCTGCTCCGTATTTCGAAATGCAGGTGTGGGCCGGAAGAGCCTCCCGTGTTACCACCATAGGCGATAACGTCCCCTTTTTTTACGGATACCTCGCCCAAATCGGGAAATACCTCTACCTGATATGATTTTTTTTGGTACTGAACGGCCTTGATGTACGCCTCTATTTCTGGCGAAAACTTCTGTAAATGCCCATAGACCGAGGTATATCCGTTCGGGTGTGCGATATATATGGCCTTGCCATAGCCCCAATGTGAAATTTTAATACGGGTCACACTGCCATCGCCAATGGCATAAATGGGAAGTCCCTGTCGCTGTTGGGTCTTAATATCGATTCCGGAATGAAAATGATTGGAACGCAGTTCCCCGAAAGTCCCCGCTAGGATTAGGGGGATGTCCATAGGTGATCGAAACGCCTCCTGGGGATAGGTCGTTTGGCCGTTGCCCCAAAACGGAAAGGATGCCAATAACAGCATGCATAGCTGTTTGCGAAAAGAAGGGGAAGGAAGAAGATGCACCATAACAACTCAAATGCGTTTAATGATTTAGAAACGGGTTTTTTAACAAGGTATTGGGGTATCGAGTAAAAAAATCAAGGTAAATTTAATCAGACCATTACGATTTTCCATCGTCAAACCGGAAAATCGCTCAATAAATTGAGAAAAATAGTACAGATACCAAACCGCAAAAAGGCCGCAAAGGCGTCCCTTTAAGAATATTTAAAAAAGTATTGCCCAGTAGAGGCAGGTATGTTAACTTTGTGTAAACAGCATTGAATTGGATGTATGAGTGAATTGGTGCAAATCGTGGATTCCTTCGAAAACAAGATCAGTAAATTGTTGCACCGAATGGAAGTATTGCATCAGACCAATCTGAAATTGGAAAAAGAGTTGGTTTCCGTTAAAAACGAAAAGGAAGGCATACGAAATTCGGTTTTGGAATGGGAGGAAAAGTATAATTCACTCAAGTTGGCCAGTTCGATGTTGGGCAGTAATACCAATAAAACAGAAGCTAAGCTTAAAATAAATACATTAATCAGGGAGTTGGACCATTGTATCGCCCAGCTCTCCGAATAATTGGAACACATATCAAGATGTCGGAAAAGCTAAAGATCAAGCTTTCAATTGCAGATAGGGTTTATCCCCTTACGATAGACCCCAGTCAAGAAGAGGGGTTGCGAAAGGCTGCAAAAAACATCGAACAATTGGCAAAAAAATTCGAACAGAGTTATGCTGTTCGGGACAAACAGGACGTTCTGGCCATGTGTGCCCTGCAGTTCGCATCGAAGATCGAGCAAAAGGGTATCGAAAAATCGGAAGATACTTCTGAAGCATTGGAACGGTTAAAGGCATTGGATCGTTTGGTGAATACCAAGCTTAGCATCAAGTAAAGTATACGTTCTTTAAAATATATCAAAGTTACTGCCCACATTGGTACTATCTTTTGACAAACTCAACGTTAATTAAGTTTAAAAAGGGTGAGTTTAGGTCGTAAAAGCAAGCCTTGCATGTACAAGGATCCTTGATCGGTCTGTTAGCCCTAAACCTGTTCATAGGAGTTTGTACAAAACTTCTCCAATGTGGGTTTTTTTATGAGATTTTTCGAGTGCTTTTGCGATAAGCGGGGCGCTTACAACAAACCAACGAACAAAAACGGAACGGTACAGCTACCTTTCCAATAGTTAAAACTAAAAACATGGATGTTACATCAATTATAATAGGTGCGGCAGCGGGGCTGCTCATCGGCTTTGTTATCGCCAAATTTTTGGAAAAAGGAAAAGCTTCCAAAACGGTGGCCAATGCCAAAAGGGATGCCGATAGTATTTTAAAAACGGCAAAAACGGAGGCCGAGGGCATTAAAAAAGATAAGATCTTTCAAGCGAAGGAACGTTTTTTGGAATTAAAGGCCGAACATGAAAAAGTGATCATTGGCAAGGACAAAAAAATAAACGAAGCCGAAAAACGCACGCGGGACAAAGAGTCGCAAGTGAGCAACGAGCTGGCAAAGGGCAAAAAACTCAACCAACAGCTCGAGTCGAAAATCAAGGACATGGAACACCGCAGCGACATTCTCGAGAAAAAGAAGAGCGAGCTGGACAAATTGCATAAACATCAGGTACAACAGTTAGAGGTAATTTCAGGACTTTCGGCCGATGATGCCAAAAGCCAATTGATGGAATCCTTAAAGGAGACGGCCCGTACCGATGCCATGGGCTTTATACAGAGTACGGTGGAAGAGGCGAAGTTAACGGCAGCGCAAGAAGCCCAAAAAATCGTCATTAATACCATACAGCGTATCGGTACCGAGGAAGCCGTTGAAAACTGTGTGTCGGTGTTTAATTTGGAGTCCGACGATGTCAAAGGACGTATCATAGGGCGGGAAGGCCGGAACATCCGGGCGTTGGAATCGGCTACCGGCGTAGAAATTATTGTTGACGATACCCCGGAGGCCATCATTCTTTCCTGTTTCGATTCGGTTCGCCGTGAAGTGGCCCGATTGTCGTTACATAAGTTGGTGACCGATGGTAGAATTCATCCGGCCCGTATCGAAGAAATTGTAAAAAAGACCGAGAGACAGATCGAACAAGAAATCGTTGAGGTAGGTAAACGTACGGTCATCGACCTCGGTATACACGGCTTGCACCCCGAACTGATCCGTGCGGTAGGGCGAATGAAGTACCGATCTTCCTATGGTCAAAATTTACTACAACACTCTAGGGAAGTGGCCAAATTATGTGGCGTGATGGCCGCCGAATTGGGTCTCAATCCTAAACTGGCCAAACGTGCCGGGCTTTTGCACGACATTGGTAAGGTACCGAATACGGAAGCGGAGGTGGAGACGCCGCACGCTATTTTAGGAATGCAGTGGGCCGAAAAATATGGGGAGAAGCCTGACGTATGCAACGCCATTGGGGCCCACCACGACGAAATTGAAATGAAGACCTTGATATCGCCGATCGTTCAGGTGTGTGATGCCATTAGCGGAGCCAGACCGGGCGCGCGACGACAGGTACTCGATTCCTATATCCAACGTCTTAAGGACTTGGAGGACATTGCTTTTGGCTTTAACGGCGTTCAGAAGGCTTATGCCATTCAGGCCGGTAGGGAACTGCGGGTAATTGTGGAGAGCGAAAAGGTAAGCGACGATAAGGCGGCTGCACTTTCCTTTGAAATTTCCCAAAAGATACAAACGGATATGACCTATCCCGGACAGGTAAAGGTCACCGTTATCCGAGAGACCCGAGCGGTCAATGTGGCGAAGTAAAAAGCCTTGCTTCTTGAAAACAAAAAAAGAGCCCTTTCGGGCTTTTTTTGTTTCTATAAGTTTGAGGTTCAATGATCGTATCGGTTTTTTCGAAAAGGCCGATGAACATTTACTCGATAATCGAGATTTAAAATGCTCCGACGCTTGCGTCGAAATCAATATTAATTTTCGTTCTAATGCCTCATGGGTTTGCCCCGAGGTTATTTACTTTATGGGGTCAAACGATTTTTTAGATACCGGTAAATGGCTAGTTGAGAGCGAACGGCTGTACTGTTCGGGGACGGCTTTTTGAGGGTATTGGTCCCCTTTGCATCTATTTTACGGGCTTTAACGTTGTCCTTGAATTGTAGTTCCAGAATATCCTTAAGTTCCCGGAAAACCGAATCGTCCAAAATAGCGGTCAACACCTCAATACGTTTGTCGAGGTTACGGGTCATCCAGTCCGCACTACCGATGAACATTTTTTCGTTTCCGTTATCGTGAAAAAGAAAAACGCGCGCATGTTCCAAATAGCGGTCTACGATACTGCTAGCCGTTATGTTATCGCTAAGACCCGGAACACCGGGAATCAAACAACAAAACCCCCTAACCAAAAGGCGTATCCGAACTCCCGCCTTGCCGGCTTTATAGAGCAGGTCGATCATTCGCTTGTCTTCTAAACTGTTCATTTTAATCGATACCCCTGCTGGCTTCCCCTGGCGTGCATTGGTAATTTCATTTTGCAACAAAGCTTCAAAACGGGTTCTGGTGGTAAACGGTGAAACGATCAAAGTATCCAGTTGTGGTGCTTCGATTTCCCGTTTCAATACCGCGAACACCTGCTGCAAATCGGAAGTTACCTTTTCGTCGGCGGTAAAAATACCGTGGTCACAGTACAGCTTTGCCGTTTTGGCATTAAAGTTCCCGGTACCGATATAGGCATAACGTTTTTCGATTCCAGCTTCTTCGCGTTCGATCAATAAAATTTTGGAGTGTACTTTTACGTTGCGAAAACTGTAGTGGACATGTCCCCCGTTTTCTTCGAAAATCTTGCCCCATTTCAGATTGTTCCGCTCATCGAAACGGGCCTGGGCCTCTACAAAAACATTGACCTCTTTTTTATTGGTCAGGGCGGTCAGCAGGGCGGACGTCAATTGGGAGTCGTTTGCTACCCGGTACAACGAAATAGTTATGGTGCGTACATTTTTATCCGTTGCCGCTTGGGTCAGCCAGCTTTCCAGATAATCGAAACGTTGATAAGGAAAATGTACAATACGATCTTTATCGGATATCAAATCAAAAAAGGGATCACCGTTTTCAAAATCCGGATGTAGGAGTGGAGGCATAGGTGCATCCGATAGGTCCATTTTGGAACCATCCCTGGGAAACGAAAAAAATGCACTGAAATTATGATGCTTGCCCCCCGGCACCATATCTATTTTGCCCAACGCTAAAAGTTGTCGTAGTCGTTTTTGAGTTTTTTTTGGCATTCCCGTTTCAAACAATAAACGGGTAGGTTGACCGTCATTGCGCTGCGCCAACGATTCATAAATCTGCTGTACCCATTCCCCATCGTAATCATCATCCAAATAGAGCGCCGCGTCACGAGAAATTTTGATTATATGTTTGCCTACAATTTTTTTATCGGGAAAAAGGGTATGCACATGACGCTTGATAACATCCTCCAAAAATGCATAGGTCACTTGGGTTTCGGTATGCGAGAGGGTGATAAAACGCGGAAAATCGGCAGTCGGTATTTTTAAAAATCCCAACGTATCGCTTTCCGAAAAAGAGAGCGTAAGATACAGTTGTCCATCTTCAAAAGTGTCCGTTTCAATGTCGGTGTCATAGGTTACCGATAGTTGCGCGGCCAAATGTTCTTCAAAAAATGCAAAACTTTTGGCGTCGGCAGCGGCATCGAACGTTTCCGGAAGCAAAAGGGTGATGCCCTCACGATGCATTTCCGGCAGCAGTTCCGTGTAGAACAATCGGCCAAAAAATTCTTGTTGTTCCTGAACGTTCTTTAAAATCTCTTTCAGTAGTTTGTTCGGTTTAAGGGCCAAGGGTTTTCGAATGGCTTTTTTCACCTTTCGTATTTGTCGTAATTTGGATACACGCACCTTAAAAAATTCATCAAGATTGGAAGAAAAAATAGCCAAGAACTTTAATCGTTCGTACAGGGGATTGCTGTTGTCGGCAGCTTCCTGTAATACCCTGCCGTTGAAATTGATCCAGTCCAGGTCCCGGTTTTTATAAAGATCCTTGTTTTTTTTAGTATTGGTCACGTTTTCCATAAGCCTATAAAAGTACCGATTATGTGATGGCCGAACATTATCCCAGCGTTAAGATTGTATTGGGTCTATGGCCGCTGCTATACCAATTACCCGTTAAAATGAGCCAATCTAACTTGTTCATTTATTTTTCTTGTAAGCGTTTGGCGTAGCTATGGCTATGCAAAACCTTTATGGCCTCGGTAAATGAAAAAGTAACTTCGTTGTTTATGGTTTATTTTAACGGGTAATTGTAATTAAACCTGCATTGTCAGGTTGGCGTACATAATGCGAATAACGTCTTACATCAGGTGGGTAAGGTCCAATGGGTCGTTCAATTCTTGTTGCTTGTCCAATAGCGCCCGAAAAAGGGTTTTTATGTGTTCCGAGTACTGTGCATCTTTCGCAAGGTTATATTGCTCTTCCGGGTCCTTCTTCAAGTCGAAGAGTAGTATTTTATTTAATTTCGGATAAGCGATAAGTTTAAAACCATTTTTCCGGATCATACGCTGTGTGGTCATATATGCCCCATAAATTCCATCATATGCGCTTTCTGTCCGGATCCCTTTGGCCAAATCTAAAACGCTATTGAAAAAAAGAAAATCCGGGGCATCCATCCCGGCCAGTTGTAGTGAAGTGGCCATGGCATCCTGTAAATAGATGTCGGCGGGTATTTTTTTATTTTTTGGAATTCCGGGACCGCTAAAAATGAAAGGGGCCCTGATGCTGTGGTCGTATTGGGACTGTTTACCCAGTAATCCATGACGCCCCACGGAAAGTCCGTGATCTGCGGTAAAAATAAGGTAGGTATTGTTCATTTTTCCTGCGCTTTTCAACATATCCACAATTGCTCCGATTTGAGCGTCAACATGTGAAATTGCGGCATAATACTCTTTCAGGTGTACCTTTACCGCATATTCCGTTCTGGGATACGGGGCCAAGGCTTCGTCCCTCAAATTACTTCCGGTACCGATACTGTCCTTAAATGGGTATTCCGGAAGAAAACTTTTGGGAACTCCTATATCTTTCAGGTCATATTTTTCAAGAAATTCCTTTGGGGCCTGTCTGGGGTCATGAGGCGCATTAAACGCCAGGTACATAAAAAAAGGATTTTCACTTTTTTCGGCTTTTTGAATAAAGGATATGGCGTCGTCCCGTAATACTTCGCTCCAATGCTGTCCACCTTTCCAGAACCCCCCAAACTTTGGATCGGATGGAGACCATGCAGTGTCCCGTTCATTTTTGGGACGGTTGTAGCCTATCGGGAGCTCATCGGAATTTTTCCAGTTAAAGTAACCTCCCTTTCCGCTATTGATCCATGCATCTCCAGGCATTCCCGGCCTAACATGGGCGGTTTGTTGAAAAACGCTATCGGCAGGGGCGTCCACATGCCATTTACCGGTCATATAAGTGTCATAGCCGGCCTTTTCCATTAGTTTTCCCCAGGTATTTTCCAGTTGTTTTCCCGTTTTCCATTTTTCCGACATGTCCCGTGCATCCCAAACACTTCTGCCCGAAATCAGCATTGCCCTTGATGCCACACAAACCGCTCCGTTCCAGGCGCCCATGTTATATGCATTGGTGAAAGTGGAGCCGTTTAGGACCAAGCGATCCAAGTTGGGGGTGTGCACTATATCGTTGCCCAGGGCGCGAATGGCAGTGTACGTCATATCATCCGCAAAAATAAAGACGATGTTGGGGCGGGGCTGTGGTGGATCTACCGTTTTTTTACAGGAGAGAAAAAGAAATATGGGGCATATGAACAACAGTATTTTCATTGGGTAATGTTATATTATTGATAGGTTGACCGGGACGTTCCGAAGACAAATTTTTTATAGTATGGTGTATGCTTTAGGGCCGTTTACGCTGTTGCATCCATGGCAAGCGCATAGTTTTAAAACAATTCTTTTGAGGGGTGTTGCCATCCCTCCCTGTAAGCCCGTTGTAATAGTTTTGTAGCCTCGGGGTCGTTAACGATCACTTTATTGATAGCATCGTAGGACAGCGGGCGCTTTAAGGCCAGGGCCATATTGGCCAAAATACAGGAAGCTGTTGAAATGTGGCCTTCCCTTAGGTCGGCCACGGGCTCGCTATTTTGGTCTATCGCTGATAAAAAATCCAGCATATGGTTGCGGGTGGCGGGAGCGGTATGCAGTTCAATATCCGCTTCGCTAAGGTCTTCCGGATACTCTTCCCTTTCATAGCGCACCTTTCCCGTAAGGATCTTTCCTTTTTTTACAGGAACAAACTCATACTTAAAAACACTGCCCGTAAGCGTTCCTTTGTCCCCGTAAATTTTGAACGCCCACGGGTATTCCGGGTCGTCGGGCGTTCCCCAACTTCGGTGTTGCCAAACACAATCCAGTTCGTCGAACTCAAAAATGGCATTTTGGGTATCGGTGGTATTGGCCTTGGCGTCTTTTTGCACATAGATGCCCCCGGTAGAGCTGATGCGTTTCGGCCAGCCCAGGCCGAGCATCCAACGAACGGCATCCAACATATGAATGCACATATCGCCAACAATACCGTTTCCATATTCCATAAAGGAGCGCCAACGGCGGTGCGGAATACCATCAAAAGACCTCAGGGGCGCAGGGCCTGTCCACATGTCGTAATCAAAATAGTCCGGGACCGGTACGGTGGGGCGGTTTTTCGTGTCCCGCATATGGTAATAGCACCACATTTCTACATGGGCAATGTTCCCTAACATTCCCGTGTCCACAATTTTTTGTTTTGCTTCGATCAGATGTGGCGTACTTCTTCGTTGCATGCCCACCTGTACGGTTTTGCCATATTTCTTGGCGACGGCCATAAGCGCTTCCCCTTCCAGAACATCCACACTAATGGGTTTTTGCAGGTATATATGGGCGCCTGATTTTATGGCATCAATGGCCTGCATGGCATGCCAATGATCGGGAGTGCCGATCAGTACGATATCGAGCCGCTGTTCGGCAAGCATTTTTCGATAATCGGTATATTGTTTGGGAGGTGTGTGTTTCGGTTGTCGTTGCGCTACCAATTTAGCGGCAGCGGAAAGCTGACGTGCATCCACATCACAAAGGCCTAAAACGCTTACATTGGCAACTTGCATCAACCGAAAAAGATCGCTTTTTCCATACCATCCGGTTCCGATCAAACCTACTTTAAGGGCGCGGCCATTGGGGGTGAGGTCCATACCATAAGAACCCAGGGAAGACAGCGCCATGGCAGCGGTAGCCCCCTTGATAAAATGCCTTCTACCGATATGAAAATTTGTTTTGTCCATGCTAAACCACCGGAACGGTTTCTAAAGATATTAAAAAAAAGTGCGGTTTGCCTTTCGGTCCAAATCACTATATTTAGTCGGATATTTAAATTGTTGAAATGGGGTGTCGTCACTTTTTGTTCGTTTGTTCGCTGTTGTTCGGAATGTTTTTTGGGCATGCCAAAATTGAGTTGCCCAACATCTTTTCCGATCATATGGTGCTCCAACGAAACACTGATGTCACGCTTTGGGGTTGGGGTTCACCGAACGAGTCCATAAAGGTTTTTACGGAATGGGACGGTAAATCCTATTCGGTTTCGGCGGGAGTGGATGCCAAGTGGTCGCTACTTGTGCCAACACCCGATGCCGGTGGGCCCTACCAAGTGCGGTTCGAGGGGCAGACCAATACGATTACCCTGGCCGACGTGCTCATCGGAGAAGTGTGGTTGTGTTCGGGCCAGTCCAATATGGAATGGAGCGCCAACAGCGGTATCGATAATGCGGATACCGAGATCAAAGCGGCCGATTATCCGAACATTCGTTTTTTTACGGTAATCAAGCGAACTGCCGGTGCACCACAAGAAAATGTAAGCGGGACCTGGTCCAAATGCGATCCAAAAGAAATGGCTGATTTCAGTGCGGTGGCCTATTATTTCGGAAAACGGTTGCAAGGGGCATTGGATGTGCCCATAGGACTCATAGATGCCGCGTGGGGCGCTTCCTCGGCGGAGGTATGGACGCCACAGACCGTTTTTGAGCAACGTTCCGATCTGGCGGAATCCGCAAAAAAAATACGCTCCAATAAATGGGTCAGTGTTCAGCCTTCAAGTTTGTATAATGCTATGATCGCTCCGCTGCACCGTTTTAAGATAGCCGGCACCTTATGGTACCAAGGAGAATCGAACACCGCTAATGCGGAAAAGTATTCCGATCTTTTTACAACGATGATCCGTTCGTGGAGAACCGCTTGGAATGCCGATTTTCCGTTCTATTTTGTACAGATCGCCCCGTATGCCTATGGCAGTCCCGAAGAAGGCGTACAGGTAAGAGATCAACAACGCAGGGCCTTGTCGCTGACGAATACGGGAATGGTGCTCACCAGCGATATTTGTACGGTCGATGATATTCACCCCAAAAATAAGAAGGATGTAGGCCTGCGGTTGGCAAATATGGCGCTAAAGAAACACTATGGGGCAATTTCCGAAGAAGTAAACGGACCCTTGTTCAAGGAATTTGAGCGAAACGGCTCCAAGTTGCGCATTGTTTTCGATCATGCGGAGGGCCTCACCGCAAAAGGGAAAAAAATAGATCAATTCGAGCTTGCCGGACCTGATGGGGTATTTTATCCCGCAAAGGCAAAAATTAAAGGTGATGTGATCATCGCCTCCTCGAAAAAGGTAAGGGATCCGGTGCGGGTCCGTTTCGCTTGGAACAATACCGATATGGCACAGCTTTTCAATGGTGTGGGATTGCCCGCCTCCAGCTTTACAAGCGATTAGGCCTTTTAAAAAAAATCCGTTGAGTTGGTTTGTAGCGTTATCCTTATGACTGTATCTTTTTTTGTTTCCCGTTTATATCATGTTTCGCTTTTATTGGCGATGCTTTTGCTATTGTGCCGTTGCAAGGGCGACAAAAAATCGACCAAGGCCAATACCGTCGAACATGCCTACACCAATGCCCTGGCGAACGAAACCAGCCCGTATTTGTTACAGCATGCCCATAACCCGGTAAATTGGAAACCGTGGGGTCCCGAGGTGCTGGAAGAGGCCAAGGAGGATGGGAAACTGCTCTTGGTCAGCATCGGTTATTCTTCCTGTCACTGGTGCCATGTGATGGAGGAAGAGACTTTTGAGGATGAGGAAGTGGCGAAAATGATGAATGCCAATTTTGTGAACGTAAAGGTAGACAGGGAGGAAAGGCCCGACGTTGACCAAGTATACATGACCGCGGTACAACTAATGACGGGAAATGGTGGATGGCCGTTGAACGTTATCGTACTTCCCAATGGAAAGCCCTTGTACGGAGGTACCTACCACACCAAAAAACAATGGATCGAGGTATTGTCCAAAATCAGCGCATTGTACAAGAACGATCCCTCGGAGGCAGAGAAATATGCCAGCATGGTGGCGGCGGGCGTTGCGGAAACCAACCTTATCGTACCCAGCGAGGATTTTGAAACATTGAATACGGAAAACCTAAAAACGGCAGTGGCCCAATGGAGGGCGGAATGGGACCTTCAAAATGGGGGGGACAAAGGTTCCCAAAAGTTTATGGTCCCGACGAACCTCGATTTTTTAATGGATTATGCCACGCTGTCCGAAGACAAGACCGTCGACACCCATATAACGAACACCTTGGACGCCATCGCGAATGGCGGTGTATACGACCATTTGGGGGGCGGGCTGTATCGGTATAGTGTCGATTCGGAATGGAAAATACCGCATTTCGAGAAAATGTTATATGACAATGCCCAGGCGATAGCCCTTTACTCCAAGGCCTATGTCCGATTTCAAAATCCGGCCTATAAAGCCTTGGTGGCGGAGACCTTCGACTTTTTGGTCCGGGAAATGCGGGACGACAAGGGTGGTTTTTATGCCGCTATGGATGCGGATAGCGAGGGGGAGGAGGGGAAATTCTACGTTTGGAAAAGGGAGCGCCTACAAACGCTCTTGGGTGCCGATTTTGAGTTGTTCGCCGATTATTATTCCATTACCGAAAATGGGGAGTGGGAACATGGAAACTATGTGTTGCGAAAAAATGGGACGGATAGCGCTTTTTTGAAAAAACATGGTATTGCCGTCTCCGATTTCTCTCAAAAGAAATCGCGCTGGAAAAGCATATTAATGGCCGCTCGTAATGAAAGGACTTTCCCAAGAATCGACGATAAGATCATCACATCATGGAACGCCATGCTGATCAGTGGTCTGGTAAAGGCCCATATGGTTTTTGGCAATGCCGCCTATTTGGAGAAAGCGGAAGCGGTTTTCAAATTTCTTGAAACGACATGCTATCAAGAGGGGAACTTGGTGCATACCTACAAGGAGGGCAGTACCCGAAAAGAAGGCTTTTTAGAGGATTATGCTTTTTTGATCCGTGCGAGTTTGGACCTATATGGGGTATCCTTGAACGAACGTTATCTAAATTTTGCGGAAACCTTGACGGAAAAAGTGGCGGACCGATACGCGGACGCTTCCGGAATGTTCCGGTATACCGATAATGACGCACTTATTGCCAAAATAATAAAGACCGACGATGGTGTAATACCTTCGGCCAACAGTGTTATGGCGCACAATTTGTTTCGCCTAGGGCATTTGCGCTACCTTCCCAAAAAACAAGATGAGGCAAAAAAAATGCTTGCATCCCTGATGCCCGCGCTTATGGAACGTCCTGCAAGTTACGGGCATTGGGCAAAGTTGTTGCTCCATGAGGCATACCCATTTTTTGAAGTGGCCGTAGTGGGGCCCGATGCCAAGAAAATGACCATGGAGATGCATGCGTACCAGGTACCGAATACCATAGTGGTAGGGACCGTCAAAGACAGTGATCTGCCCCTTTTTAAAAGTCGGTTTTTTGATGATGGCACCTATGTCTTCGTCTGTAAAAACTCGGCTTGTAAACTCCCGGTAAAAACGACATCAGCGGCATTGGAGCAACTAAAGAATTTTTAATGGGTAATTTAACACCAGAAATGGTATGACAAGTTGATTCGGCTGTTGGTGTTCCATAAAAAAACTCCCTTTGACATATGGTCAAAAGGAGATGTAAAATGGTAGAACTCAAATCAAAATCCGTTTGGAGGTAGCGCTCAATAAAGCCCCTTGTTCTTTTCGATAAGCCCTAGTATGTTCTCTACCGATCCGTTGGTATGCAATTTATCTTTTGGAGTGTTTTTGCAGTAATCGATAAGGACGGGCAATGTGGAGGTTGCCACGTGCATACGGGTATCGGAGGAGGCGTAGTAAATGAACACTTTTCCATCCTCGTCGGCGATCCAGCCGTTGCTAAAAAGTACGTTGCCAACGTCACCCACCATTTCCTCGTCGATCGGGGCCATTAAATACCCCCCAGGTTGATGGATTACCCGGGTAACATCGTCAAGCGCTGTCATGAACATGTAGAGTACGTAGCGATAACCGGCAGCGGTATTACGAACCCCATGGGCAAGGTGCAACCATCCTTCTTCCGTTTTGATCGGTGATGGACCCTGTCCGTTTTTAAGTTCATAAACCGTATGATAGGCTTTCGGGTTTAGGATAACTTCGTCCTTTACTTCGGGATGTGCCATATCGCTAACGAAGCCCAAGCCGATTCCGCCACCAGATCCCGTTTCGATAAAACCGTCCTGCGGTCGGGTATAAATGGCATATTTGCCATTTACGAATTCCGGGTGAATGGTAACGTTCCGTTGTTGTTGTGAGTTCGATATCAGGTCTGGGAGACGTTCCCAATTCAGCATGTCCTTTGACCGAATGATTCCCGCATTGGCAATTGCCGCGGAGGTATCGCCATCGGGAGAGTTCGGATCTTTTCGTTCCGTACAAAAAATACCGTATACGTATCCGTCCTCGTGCAAGGTCAATCGCATGTCATAGGCGTTGACATCGGGTTCACTGGTTTGGGGAAGGCATAAAGGGGTGTCCCAAAAATGAAAATTGTCGATGCCATTATCACTTTCGGCAAAAGCGAAAAATGACTTTCGGTCCCATCCTTCTACCCGTACGGCCAATACGTATTTATCTTTCCATTTGATCGCTCCCGCATTGAAGGCCGCATTAACGCCGATACGTTCGAGGCCAAAGGGATTGGTTTCCGGATTTAGATCGTACCGCCAATGGATAGGGATGTGTCCAGCGGTGATGATCGGATGTTCATAACGTTGAAAGATACCATTGGTGTGTTGGGCAGCGGGATTGGGGCGTTGGACCAACTTTTTGTGTTCAGCAAAAATGTTGTCCTGATTTTTAATTTTTGTGGAGGTCATAGTCATGGTAAGGTATTTTATAGTTGTTCATCGAGGGTGTCCCACCAGAATTTTTTAAGTAGTATGGCGCAAACGGCAAAAATGCCCAAACAGATCAGCAGCGGGGTGTATTCCCTTAGGACCAGGTAAAGCGGAATGATTACCAACAAGGTCTGTGCCGCGGTCCCTACAAAAATGTTGAACATGTCTTTTTTGAATTTTTTGTTTTCTACGAAAGTGGGGTCTTCCGCTACTACCTTATCGTGTATCGGCTTCCAAAAGCCCCATGGACGTGTTCGTTTATAAAACTCCATTAATTTTTTTTCGTCGGTCGGCCCTGCGGTATAGGTGCCTATGATACACCCTAATGTGGTAATCAAAAGCAGCAAGGGAAAGAGGTGTAGTTCCAAGGTTTCCTTGAACACTAACGGAAAGAGAACGGCAGGCACCAGTCCGGATAGCATTCCCCAGAAATAGCCTTCGCCGTTAAAACGCCACCAGTGCCATTTTAGGATGTTGGAAACGATATAGCCGCCCCATAGTGCGGATACGATCCATTGGGTAATGGAGTTGACGTCCTTTACAAAAAAACCGAGTACGATGCTCACCACCACCACAACGATACCACTGGTGTAGTTCATGGCGCTGATCTGTTTGGGACTGGCATCCTTCTTGTTGCGGAGGTAAATATCATTGACCAGATATGCCTGTGCAGCGTTAAGGGTGCCCGCAAAAGTGGACATGAACGCGGCCAATAGTCCTGCAAGCAACAGTCCCATAAGGCCTACCGGTACAAATTGACTGATGGCCGAAGGTAGGATCTGTTCAAAATCGATCGCTCCGGCGCGTTGAAGATCCAGTTGGTCATAGAACAGCAGCCCCAATACGGCAAACCCTCCGATCATCAGGTACCGTGCGGGCATTAAGGCCAAGGACACAAAACCGCTCATTTTCGCCGCTTCCTTGGGCGATTTTGTCGATAATATCTTTTGCATATCATAGTTCGGTGCGGGACCTGCGATACTGGAAAGCAACCCTTTGAACACGCAGAGCATAAAAAATATTCCAAACAGGGAGAATCCGTCCGAAGCGATCTTTTCGTTTACTTCACTGATAATGCCCGTCCAATCGATATCGAGCTGCCAACCGAAAAAGGGATCCATCCAGCCCTCTGGCAAGGTCATGCTATGCTCTCCCATGGCGCTCCAGGCGATAAAGGCAATGGCAAAAGCCGATACCGTCATAATGGTAAATTGCAATAGATCGGTCCATACAATGCCCGACATGCCTCCCAAAACGGAGTAGAAAACGGCGAAGCAGGTAAAAACCGTACCATAGAAATGCGGTACGTACTGTGGTGCAATATCAAAAGGAATATAGGCGCCGATTACTTCCCACGGCAAAAATATTTCAACGAACTTGCCCAATCCAATAAAACCGTAGGCCAAAAAACCAAGGCAACTGACGATGGCAAAAATGACCACTACGGTATGCGACCGGCGACCGCCCTTGCCCTCACCAAAACGAAAGAAAATCCATTCAGCCCCGGTGGTGACATTACTGCGCCGTAGCCAGGCCGATAGGTAGACCATTAGGAATACTTGATTGAATACGGGCCATAACCAAGGGATCCAAATACTTTTTAATCCGTATACAAAGGTTATCGTAACGAGCCACATGGTGCCCGAAATGTCGAACATTCCGGAAGCATTACTAAGGCCCAACATATACCAAGGGATGGATTTGCCCCCTAAAAGGTAGTCGTCCTTACTCCGTTGTGCCCGTTTTCTAAGTACCAGCCCAATGATAACTGTAGCTGCCAGATATGCCAAAATAATTAAGATGTCTACAGTTTTAAGCATACGATTTTGTCTTATAAGAAAGATTGATATATAAAAAAGTGAAACAGAATTGTGACAAAACTCCGTATTTGGCTTCTTATGTCCTTCATTAATTGTTCAAATGTAAAATATTTGTTAATATTGTGCCGACTATATTTTGTCAAAAAAAATACAAAAAACAGCATATTTAACACGAAAAAATGGACATTCTAAAAAAAATCCATCGGGAAATTACGCCATTGTCCAATGAGGATAGTTTTTTGGTCTTTGATAGGACCAAGGACTTTTTTGATTTTCCCATCCATTTTCACCCCGAAATGGAACTCAACTTTATTTCCAATGGGGAAGGGGTACAGCGTATTGTTGGGGACAGTATAGAAGAGATTACGAACGTAGAGTTGGTATTGGTTGGACCAAGCCTGTATCACGGTTGGGAACAAAACCGTTGTGATAACAAAAACATCAGGGAAGTGACCATCCAATTTCATAACGACCTTTTTGATAACGCCTTTCTGAGACGAAGTATTATGAAACCGCTAAGAGATCTGTTCGACCGGTCGGTGCACGGCATCCTATTTTCAGAAGAGGTCGCACTGCAGTTACAGCCTCGTTTGTTCAAAGTTTCCAAATTGGACGGTATCGACTATTTTATGGAGCTATTGTCCATTTTGTTCGATTTGGCGAATTCCAGGAACCAGCGTTTGTTGTCCACTTCCACCATACATCTGGAAAATTTTGAGAACAGCGAGAAGATAAAGACGCTGTACGATTTTGTTCAGGAAAACTATGCCTCCAAGATCACTTTAGGGCAAGTTTCGGAATTATTGAACATGAGTAATGTGTCGTTTAATCGTTTCATCAAAAAAAGGACGGGTAAAACTTTTGTCGAATATTTGAACGATGTACGTATCGGTTATGCCTCTCGTTGGCTGATCGAGAAAGACCTCAGTATCTCGGAAATCGCCTTTATGTGCGGTTTTAACAGCATTGCAAATTTTAACCGGGTATTCCGAAAAAGCAAGGGAAGAACCCCCACCCGGTATCGTGAAGATTTTTCGGGCATTCAAAGGGTATTATAAATGCTTTTGCCCATGGAACGCGTCGGAACCCTTTTTGAACTTGAACATTTTTTGGAGGGTTCCGATCGGTTTCATTTTTCCAAGAACCGCTTATCGGCCGAAACGGACCTGGCGTACCACAGGCATGACTACTTTGAACTTTTTTGGGTCTCCGAGGGGAAGGGGCACCACCTTTTGAACGGAAAAACCTATCGGTTGGCAAAGGGGGACCTCCTGTTCATGAGGCCTGGGGATTCGCATACCTTTTCTTTTGATGCGCCATCGGATTTTGTGTTGATCTACAACCTTGCTTTTTTTCCAAAGGATGTCTCCTGCTTTCAGGAACGTTACCTTCAAAACAAGGTGGAGTATTTTTGGACGACCGAAGCGCGGCCGCAGCAACTTAAGGCCGACGAAGTCCAATTAAAAACGCTTTCAAATCGTGCCGATGAGTTGTTGGGAGCTCCCCGATCACTGTTCTATTTGGATAACTTGTTGTTGTATCTGTTCGACCTTATGGTGTTTTCGAATAGCCCCGACAACCTGGCCCCATTTTGGTTAAAGCAGGCAATCGGTGCATTTAACGCCGAACCGACGGGAAAAGCATATCAAGAGGGGGTAGCTGCATTTTTAGCGTTGTGCGGTCGTTCGAATGCACATGTCAACCGGTCATTGGGTGCTTTTTATGGGCAGAACGTTACGAATTTTGTGAACGGACTACGGCTTCGAAGGGCAAAGCAAGCGCTGACGGCAACGAACAAAGGGATCAAAGAGATCGCTTTTGACCTCGGGTTTAACGATGTCAACTATTTTCACAAACTGTTCAAGGCGGCCAATGGGTTGAGCCCCAATGCTTACCGTAACAAAAAGACCATCGTTTTCTGACCAATACGCGTACAGTACTATAAATGTGCGATGCACGCCAGAAAGTCTCCATTTTTGGCTGAAAATACCCCCTTATCTTTGTACCCGCAATCGTAAACAACAACACATGGCTACTACAACACAAAAGGGACTATCGGAAAAGGAACGACAATTTTATCGGGACCAGGGATACCTATTAACGGAACGGCCCTTGTTCGGAAACTCCGAATTTGAACGATTGCATGCTATTTTTGAAGAACACCTGTCCAATAAAGGGGCATTGGGCGCAGATGAATTGGATGTTCCCCATTTTAAGGATGCCCGCCTGTTCGATTTTTTAATGGCCGATTCCGTATTGGAGGTAGTAGGTTCGCTCATCGGACCCAATATTGGGCTTTGGAGCAGTCATTTTATCTGTAAGGAGCCTATGGTCGGTAAGCGTACCCCATGGCATGAGGACAGTGCTTATTGGGAAGGACGTTTTGATAGTTTTGACAAGGTGGTTACGGTATGGCTGGCAATCGACCCTTCCTTTAAGGAAAACGGTTGTATGGGAGTAGTGCCCGGAACCCATAAAAATGGATTTTCGGAGTACAAGGAAATCGATGGTAGTACCGCTACCTTCGATACCGAGATCAAAATGACTGTAAACGATGCCGATGTGGTATGGTTCGAACTGGAACAAGGGCATTATTCCCTGCATGACTCTCGGATCATACACGGTGCCAATGCCAACAAAAGTTCCCATAGAAGAACCGGCTACACGATGCGTTATTTTAGCACCGACCTCATTTTAAATAGGGAACACCCCGGTAATAAAACCCATAAAATATACCACTGCTGCGGGGAAAACAAGGGCAACAACCCGTTGATTTACCTATAACTTACAGCGACTTTTTTTAAAAAAAATCCAAACAGCGCCGTTGCCGTTGCAATTAAAGTGACAGGTAGCCGCAAAATCGAAATGGACCGACCTCGCTATTCCCTAAATTGTCGGAAACGATGTTATCCCTTTTTGAAAAAGGCGTAAAAGAATTCCCAAATCTTTAAGACCGACCCATGCTTATGAAGGCAAAATTGTGGTCTTTTTTCACTTTTTTTTTGTAAAATCCCCCAAGGCCGATTTTTAATCGGCCTTTTTTTATTTATTGGGTTCCGATATGATAAAATTGTACATTCCTTTTCCGTTAAAAGCAGTAACTTATTGCCATTAAAAACCAGTGTAAAAACAGATTATGCAGATAAAAGAATCTTCCGAAGTATTCGACGTGATTATCGTAGGTTCGGGTGCGGGCGGTGGAATGGCCACAAAACAGTTGGCGGACGCAGGCTTGAAGGTTGCGGTGGTGGAAGCGGGACCCTTTTTCGATCCGGCGGACCCTAAGACCATGACGCAGCTGAAATGGTCATATGAATCGCCTAGGCGCGGTGCGAATACCGATCGCGTGTTCGGGGAATGGGACATGGCCTATGGCGGATGGGAAGTAGAAGGGGAGCCTTATACCCAAGAAGAAGGCACCGATTTTTGGTGGTACCGTTCCCGAATGTTGGGAGGCCGTACGAACCACTGGGGACGCATTTCCCTTCGTTTCGGACCAAAGGATTTTAAAGGGAAGACCAGGGATGGCCATGGTGACGATTGGCCGATCGGTTACGACGATATCAAACCCTATTATGATAAGGTGGATAAGCTCATTGGTGTTTTCGGAACCAATGAAGGTTTGGAGAACGATCCCGATGGCTTTTTCTTGCCACCGCCAAAACCACGGTTACACGAACTGTTTTATATCGAAGGGGCAAAAAAGTCCGGTATTCCCGTAATTCCGGGTAGAATGTCCATGTTGACCAAAAAAATCAACGAGGACCGGGGCGTTTGTTTTTATTGCGGACAGTGCAGCAGGTCTTGTCAGGTATACGCGGATTTCTCTTCGGGGAGCTGTCTTATATTCCCGGCCCAAAAAAGCGGGGGACAGGTCAAACTCTTTGTCAATTCCATGGTCCGTGAAGTGCTCACCAACGAGGAAGGCAAGGCTACAGGAGTCTCTTATATCAGCAAGGACGATCGAAAAGAATATAAATTAAGGGGTAAAGTCGTTGTTTTGGCGGCATCCGCCTGTAGTTCGGCGCGAATTTTGCTCAATTCAAAAAGCAAACAACATCCCAACGGTTTAGGAAACAGTAGCAACCTGGTGGGGAAATACCTGCATGATTCTACCGGATCGAGCGCCATGGGATTTATTCCGGCATTGATGAACCGCGATGTGTCCTATAACGAAGATGGGGTCGGTGGACTGCACGTATATTCTCCTTGGTGGGGCGATAACAGTAAGTTGGACTTCCCCAGGGGGTACCATATTGAAATGTGGGGAGGAATGGGCATGCCCAGTTATGGTTTCTCATGGAACCCCAGTGAGTTCAATAAGTTCTTTGGACTGAAAGTAGGTGGTTACGGGGAATCGATACGTACCGATGTGAAAAAGTACTATGGGTCGGTCATCGGACTGGCCGGTAGGGGAGAGGGTATCGCCAGAAAAGAAAACTATTGCGAAATCGACCCGACCACTGTTGACGAGTTTGGTATTCCCGTATTAAAATTCAATTACCAATGGTCCGATTTTGAGGTCAAGCAGGCGAAACATATGCAAGACACTTTTGAAGAGGTAATTCATAATATGGGCGGGCACCCACTGGGCGAAAAACCCGGTAAAGAGGAAAGCTATGGTCTTGAGGCACCGGGAAAGATCATTCACGAAGTGGGAACCACCCGTATGGGCGACGACCCCAAAACATCGGTGACCAACAAATTCAACCAACTGCACGATGTGGATAACGTTTTTATCGTTGATGCCGGACCATTCGTATCCCAGGCCGATAAAAACTGTACCTGGACCATTATGGCGCTGTCCTGGAGGGCATCGGATTATATTATCGAGCAGTTGAAACAACAAAACATCTAACGACAATGGATAGAAGAAAAAGTATACAGACCCTTATTCTTGGTGCAGGTGCCGCTGGCTTGGCCATGCACGGCTGTAAAACCGAAGGGGAAAATGTCCCGACCGAAGAAAAGATCACCGAAGGTGCGGAAAAGTATTTCGGGCGTACCCCAAAGGAGTTGGAGCGAATTGAAAAGCTAAATGCCGAACAACTCTTCAACGCACACGAAATGGAGACCATTGCGGTACTGAGTACGATCATTCTGCCACCAAAGGAACCCCATGGGGGGCCAATAGAGGCAGGTGTTCCGGAATTCGTAGAATTTATGGGCAAAGATCTTCCCGTTATGCAGACTACCCTTTTGGGAGGGCTTATGTGGCTCGATCATAAAACCAATACGGACTTTGGTACCGAATTTAAGAGCGCTACCATCGAACAACAAAAATCCATTTTGGATACCATTGCCTATCACGATGTGGAAGTTCCCTTAGAGGAACAGGCCCTGGAAATCCAGTTTTTTCATTTGATGCGGGGGCTTACGGTATCAGGATACTACAGTTCAAAAGTGGGTATTGCCGACCTCGGCTATAAAGGCAACCAGCCCAATGTTTGGGACGGGGTACCGCAGGAAGTTTTGGACAAGCACGGTATTGCCTATGACCCGGAATGGGTGGCAAAATGTATAGACCACAGCAAACGGGGCGTTATTGCGGAATGGGACGATGAAGGGAATTTGCTTACCTGAACGAAACAAGGCCGACACCATACATTTTAAAATAAACAATACACGAAATTAACGATAACATGAAAAAATTCTTATTCATCCCGCTAACGCTACTTTTTACCCTCGGGGCAAATGCGCAGGAAATCGGGTTGCAATTGTATAGTCTAAGGAACCAATTTAAGACCGATGTTCCGGGAACCCTAAAGATGGTCAGCGATTGGGGCATTACCAAAATTGAGGCAAAAGACACTTATGGAATGTCCGAAGCCGATTTTAAGGCCTTGTTGGCGCAAAACGAACTCGATATGGTCAGCATGGGCGCCGATTTTGACGCCTTGAAGGAGCATCCTGAAAAAGTAATGGAAAGAGCAAAACGTTTTGGAGTGAAATATGTCATGTGCGCATGGGTGCCGCATGAAGAAAACAAGTGGGCCTTTGCCGAAACCAAGGAAGCCACCGAAGTGTTCAACAGGGCCGGGAAATTGATGCAGGAAAATGGGATTACTTTTGTATACCACCCGCACGGTTATGAATTCAGTGCTTGGGAAGACGGCACCTTGTTCGATTATATGGCGCAGCATGCGACCCACTTCACCTTTGAGCTTGATGTTTTTTGGGCACAGCACGGAGGTGCCGATCCATTGGCGCTCATGAAAAAATACCCTTCAAAATTTACCCTGATGCACTTAAAGGATATGGAAAAAGGAGTTGAGGGTAACCATTCCGGTCATGAAGATGTTGAGACCAATGTGGTTTTGGGACAAGGGCAGATCGATATCGCCGGAACGGTAGCAGAGGCCAAAAAATTGGGTATCGAATACCTCTTTATCGAAGACGAATCGTCTCGCGTGGTAGAACAGGTGCCGCAGAGTTTGGCGTATTTGAAAACGCTGAACGAAACCAAAATAGGGATACAGCTATACAGCTTGCGCAACGAATTCCCCAAGGACGTACCAGGTACCTTTGCCAAAATCAAGGAATGGGGTATCCATTATCTGGAAGATGGTAATGACGGCACTTATGGGTATCCGATGGAGGAGTACAAGGCCATGATCGCCGAAAACGATTTGAAGATGGTCAGCGTAAGTGCGCCCTTTGAGGAGTTAAAGGACAGTCCCGAGACCGTATTGGCAAGGGCAAAGAATTATGGTTCCAAATACGTGGTCTGTTTTTGGATTCCACATAATGGTACCGATTTTACCTTGGAGGATACCGAAAAGGCCATAAAAGTGTTCAATACCGCCGGAGCATTTTTGGCCAAGGAAGGAGTCCAGTTGATGTACCACCCCCATGGCTATGAGTTTAGGCCGTATGAAGGGGCTACCCTAATGGACCACATGGTAAAACAGTCCGAACATTTCGACTTTGAAATGGATGTATATTGGTTTGCACTTCCCGGTGAAGATCCCGTGGCGTGGCTCCAACGGTACCCGAACGAATTTAAGCTGATGCACCTTAAAGACTGCGAAAAGGGTGTCGGTGTTAGCCATACCGGAGAGTCCGATGTTGAAAATAATGTGGTCTTAGGTTCCGGTCAAGTAAATATTTCAGGGGTCGTAGCGGAAGCTAAAAAATTGGGACTGGAGTATTTGTTCATAGAGGATGAATCGTCCCGCGTGGTCGATCAAGTCCCTAAAAGTGTGGAGTACTTAAAAAACTTGGAATAGCGGTCCGTAACCTGCCATAATTTTAAAAGTGTTGTCTTCGAAAAGAGGCAACGCTTCTAATTTTTTATAGTAGCGACCCGTTAATAATACCATTATAACGTTAAAATGGTATACTAAAAAGTTGGTAATGAGGAATATAGTTTTAGCATTGGTAGGGATTACCTTCATTATGGGCTGTTCCGAAGAGAACAAAGAAACGTCCCCTATCGAAAAAACGGTTTTGCCCAACATTGTTTGGTTGGTGGCCGAGGACCAGTCTCCGGAATGGTTTCCCATGTATGGCGATACGACCATTGCGCTGCCAAATTTGCAAATGCTGGCCAATGATGGGGTTACCTACGAAAATGCCTATTCCCCTGCACCGGTATGCGCCCCGGCCCGGAGCGCCATTATAACGGGAATGTACCCGACTACTTTGGGTACCCATAACATGCGCGCCCATGCCTCATGGCGAGGGGTAAACAACGAACCGACCATAGGTATTCCAAGCTATTCCCCGGTAGTGCCGGATGGTACCAGAATGTTTACCGAATATTTGCGCGCAAAAGGCTATTATTGTGCAAATGGACCCAAAGAAGACTATAACTTTGAAAAAACCGATGCCGCTTGGGACGAAAGCAGTGACCAACGACATTGGAGGAAACGAAAGGACGGCCAACCCTTTTTTACGGTCTTCAATTTTAAGGTGTGCCATGAATCCCAGATATGGAAAAGAGGTAAGGATAGCTTGTTCGTAAACCCAAAAGATGTTCCCGTTCCACCATATTTTCCCGACAATGATACCATTCGTCACGACCTGGCCGTTAATTACAGTAACCTAAAGCGGTTGGACGACCAAATCGGTGAGGTATTGGCGCAATTAAAGGAGGACGGATTATACGAAAACAGCATCATTTTCTTTTATGGTGATCATGGGGGACCTTTCCCAAGACATAAAAGGGCATTGTACGAAACCGGAACGAAGGTTCCGATGGTCATAAAATTTGCTGCCAACATGGACGCCGGTAGCAGGGACGATCGCTTTCTCAGCTTTATAGACCTGGCACCGACAGTGCTTTCCCTAGCGGGTATCGAGCCGCCAAAAGTAATGCAGGGAAAGGCGCAGTTCGGAACTTTCGAAGCAGCAAAAAAACCACGGTATACCTTTCATGCCTCCGACCGTTTTGATGCCGTTTATGATCGGTTGCGGGCGGTAAGGGGAGCACGTTATAAGTACATTAAAAGTTTTAATACCGATTTGCCCCATGCGCTTCCGGTGACCTACAGGGAGCAAATGCCCACCATGCGTAATTTGAGGGCATTGCACGCAAGTGGCAATCTGAACGACGAACAGGCCGCTTGGCTGAACAGCCCAAAGCCGGAAGAGGAGTTGTACGATCTGAAAAAGGACCCGTACGAACTACACAATTTGGCAGCGGTACCAGCGCTGGCGGACACCTTACTGTTCTATCGAAAACTATTGTCCGATTGGATGACAAAAACTAACGATTTGGGCGGTTTTGCGGAAAAAGAACTCCTTGCCAAATGGCTCCCTAAGGGAGTGCAGCCTGCATTGCCACCCTTGGAAATGGAAGAGAAAGGGGTTAGCATTGTACTCCTTTCCAAAAAAAGCGATGCTACCATTGTTTGGAAACGACCCCAAGATTCCATTTGGTCGGTATACAGTACACCCTTGCCCAATAAGGTATCTTTTGAGGCAAAAGCGGAACGCATCGGATTTATCGATAGTGACACCTTACGGTACGAGCAATAACCTTCCCTTTGTGTTAACGGAACAAAGAAAGTGATCTAGTGAAACAGTTGCTGCTGTCTTAACCATTTGCGGAACCAAATCCCAATTGCAAATTAAAATGGTATAATTAATGACGCCCCTATATCAGGGCCGTTGGAGAAAAATAAAATAATTCTACTAAAAAGTTAGTAGTAGTACTAAAAAATTAGTAGTTTTAATCCAAAGCAGTTGTTCGAATGCAGAAATTGACGACAAGGGAAGACCAGATCATGCAAGTTATATGGCAGTCCGAAGAGGGGATGTTCATACGGGATATTTTGGGGCATTTGCCCGATCCAAAACCCCATTACAATACCATAGCCACTATAGTAAAGATTCTGGTGAAGAAGGCATTTTTAACTTCTGAAAAATTAGGGAATAGCGACCGTTATAGGGCTTTGGTCAGTTTGGAGCGTTATCGCAAAACCGATATTCTGGATATCAAGAAAAAGTACTTTAACAATTCCCTTCCAAAAATGATGGCGCACTTCGCTAAAGAGGAGCAACTTTCGGATGCGGAGATTGCGGAATTGATAAGGATCATCAAATCAAAAAAAAGCGGGTAATGGTGTTGTATGTTATCAAAGCGGCTTTAGGCATGGCCATTATTTTGGGGTTCTACCGGCTTTTGTTAAAAGAAGAACGTTTTTTTAGCAGTAACAGGGCGTATCTTTTGGGAGGCCTACTCTTTACTTTCTGCTTGCCTTTTATGGTGTTACCGGCATTGTTTTCCGATCAAGGCATACTGAGCGTTGCACTTTCGGAAGTAGGGGCGGCCGAGCCTTATGTAATTCAAGGTGATATTGGTGATGGGCCAAAATCGGAAGCTGTCGATGCTGCCTTGGCAACCATACCAATACCCGAAGCAACCGCTACGGGTACTAAATTCCAAAGACCGCTATTTTGGATAGGGCTCGTTTATCTTTTTGGAATGGGACTGTTGTGCATTAAATTTTGTTATCAATTATGGTGCGTTTTCAAGAGTATCGGCGATGGCGCTGATAAGTTTCACGATGGAAGGTACGTCATTATCAATAACGAAATGCCCAGTGGTCCCTGTTCCTTTTTCCATTACATTTTTATAGATGCCGAAAAATATGACGATGTAGCCTATGCACACATTTTGGCCCATGAAAAGGTACATGCCCGCAACTACCATTCCTTCGACCTGTTAATGGCGGAGGTTGTTTGTATGCTGCTTTGGTTCAGCCCCTTTACATGGATGTTCCGAAAGGATATCGAAAAGAACATTGAATTTCAGACCGACCATTTCATGCTTCGCACCGAATTGGTAGATCCGGAAGACTACCAAATGAATTTGCTTAGGACCGCTACGGGTCAAAAATCCTTATCCATCGTATCCAATTATAATAAATCATTAATCAAAAAACGAATCATCATGATGAACACAAAACAATCGAAACGCACAAACTATTTTAAGTATGCATTGATCGCACCCATGCTATGCTTTACCATTTTATTTATGAACCGACCATCGATGTTATATGCCCAAGAAAGTACGGGGCCAAGCGAATATTATGATGGGGATACGGGGGAACAAACCCCGTTGATGCGTGCCGCTGCGGATGGGGAGTTGCAAACGGTACGCCGTTTAATTTCGGAAGGGGCAGATGCCAATCAAATGATACGGGGCGAAGGAACCGCACTATACTTGGCCTTACAGCATTCCCATGTCGGTATTGCCAATGTGCTTCTAGCGCATGGTGCGGACCCGAACCTTGGAAATCGGATGGACGGTTTTCCGTTGTTGGTCGCCATTGCCAGTGGCGATGAGGATATGGTAAGGCGGATGATCGAAAAAGGAGCCGATGTGAACAAGTTGTTGCCGGGGGACGGGAGTGCACTGATCGTAGCATCAAAATTGGGATACCTGGGAATTGTAAAAATGCTGGTAAAGGAAGGTGCCAATCTCGATATGGGAGTCAAGGGAGACGGAAACCCACTGATCATGGCGTCTAAAAATGGACAGCTGCATGTGGTGAAATACCTTATAGGGGAAGGCGCCGATGTAAATGCAGCGGTCAAGGACGACGAAACTCCACTCATTAACGCCAGTGAACAGGGACATCTTGCTGTCGTACGTTATTTGGTCGAACAGGGCGCCGATGTAAACCTATCTTCTACGGATAGCTCGGGCCGTTACCGTTCGCCATTAAAGATGGCCCGGTTGAAAGGACATACGGAAATCAGCACCTTTTTGAAAAGTAAGGGAGCCGAAGAATAATCCGTTTCAAATCGACTTGACCAGACCGAAAAAACGCTCTTTCGATATCGAAAAGAGCGTTTTTTCATCGTATTAAGGCGTTTTTTAGAAAAGATACAGCGGGTATATAAGTGCTATTGTACCGCACATGTTGTAACAGCGATCAATTTCATTGCTACCTTTTCAAATCGTTTAAAAAAAGCACTTCCTCAAGTCTGGAAAACCGTATAAAATCGTCACAAGAGGTATGGCCGGGAAAAGGGGCGTAGTGGTGTCTTTCGCTATCGTTGCGCCAAACCAACGCATAGCATATTCCGCTATCTTTCAATAACGGGTGCAGTACCTTGGTAAACCAATTGGCGGTATTCACTTTTTCCAATCCGGTTTCCGTAAGCGCATAGGGTTTGTTTTTTGCTTTGGCCACGGTTTGTAGTGTCCTTAGATCTTTTTTTAAATGTCTTTTGAACAAGCCGGTGGTAAGGTGTTGGTATACATCTATCCCTAACATATCTACGTAAGCGTCCCCGGGGTAATAGGTCAGGTAGTCCTTTTTTCGGAACAGGAGGTTGGGCGAATAGCAATACAGCAGGTTACGTACTTTGAATTCCCGTACCAAAAGCCTGTGCGTTTCTCGCCAAAGACGTTGGTATTCCTGCGCGTTACAATGGCCTTTTCCCCACCAGAACCATCCGCCGTTCATTTCATGATAGGGCCGGAAGATTACAGGAATACGTTTGCCCTTTTTGTCTTTCAGACTCCTAAAAAAATGCGCCAGGTTTTTGGTCCACTCATAAAGTGTATCGTATCGATCGCCTTCGGGAAGTAAGCTCGGTACGGCTTTGGTAACGTCCCATGCATTGCCATTGGACACTGGGTTGTCCGGGTGCCAGCTCAAGGTAACGACACCGCCTTTTTTGTAGGCCTTGCGAATGAGCTTGCGCATGATGTCGAAATTGACCGAATCGATGCTGTTCGGTAGGGCCTTTTCCAAATTTCCCAGTTCAAAACCGAATACCGCTGGGTGTTTTCCGCATACCAGGGCCACATCGCTTTTCATTTTTTTGCCGTTGTTTTTCCAAGTGATGCCATAAGAAAGGGCATCTTGGTGCCCGAAAGCATAGCCTTTTTTTGGAATTTCGGAAAGGCGTCGCAACAGTTCGGCCGTACGACGAGTCATTTTTTTGCGTATTGTGGTGGTGGCGATTTTTTTAGCATCTGTCATATCGCTGAAGGTACAAATGAAATTCGACCAATGAACTGAAAAGCCACCGAACCCCGTTATCGGTCGTTTTGGGCAGGCCGGTAATCCTTCGGGTTTCTCCTGTTTGCTGTCAATTAGTTCCTAAGAGGGAGCGCTATTTTTTTAAATTGTAACAAGCGCAGGTCGATCGCCTCCTTACCATCAAAGGCCAGTGCTTTTAGCGTTAAAAGATGCCTTCCTTTTCTCAGGGGGATCACGCCCATGTTATGCGGCTTGAATTCCTTTATATAGGACTCCTTTCTGGGAACACGATCATGTTCCATTCCGGTGATGGGAGCGTCAAAATTTTCCCTTAAACGGGTGACCAATTTGCTCTCGCCATGGCTCAACATAAGCCCAACCCCGTTGTTGTCGGCCTTTGAGGTATAGAGCAGTTCTACTTCAAAATTACCATCTTCCAATACTTCCACATCCCAGGTGATGGAATCGTTTTGGCTTTTCCAATTGGTGAAAAACGTATTGTTCGGGTACTGGTTGCTTCTTTTTATGTTTCCGTGTGGAATGCCGTCCCTCGCCGGCATTTGGGTGTATATGGCCCCAGGATGCCCCAAAGTAAACGGCCGATCATCGGTTTCCCGGGTAAGTGGGGCCGTTGCTATAAGCCAATCGGCTTTCGCCTGCTTTAGGGAATCCCTTAGTTTTTGGTTTTGTAGACCGATGTCAGTAGTTTGGCCGGGATCTTTTTTCATATCATAGAGGCGGTCTTCATGGTCCAAACGATAGCCTTGGGTACGTACGCTGGTATGGCCGTTCCAATGGTTGTAGATCAAGCGATCCTCCCAAGGGGTGTCCTTATCTCCTTTTAAGATCGGCGAAAGGTCTTTTCCATCGATGGATAAATTTGTCGGGCGCGTTACATCGGACAAATTGAGCAAGGTCGGTAGAAGATCCACAGCACTGGCGATGTGTGCAACTTTTTTACCGGCCGGCAGCACATTTTTCCATTGTATGAACAAGGGACTTCGAACGCCGCCGTCGTCGGTACTTCCTTTTTTGCCGCGCATTCCCCCGTTGTAACGCCATCCGTTGGGTCCATTGTCCGATAGGTAAATGACGATGGTCTGCTCTTCGAGGTCGAGCTCCTTTAATTTGGCACTGACCCGCCCTACATTATCATCTATATTTTCTACCATGGCCAATGCCGCTTTGGTAAATGGGATGTCCTCGGTTTCCGTTCCATGGTATTTTTGTTCCATTTCCCGATCTTTAAAACGGTCCCAGTAACTGTCGGGGACCTGCATGGGGCTATGCGGGGTATTGTAGGGCAGATAGAGCAAAAAGGGACCGTTTTTGTTTTCCTCCATAAATTCGAGTCCCCTAGTGGTCAGGTCGTCGGTCAGGTATCCCTTCCCACGGACCAATTTTCCGTTATATTCCAGCATAGGGTCAAAATAATTTCCCCAATGCCCGGAGGTAAACCCATAGTAGGTATCGAAGCCCTGGGAGTTGGGGTGATAGGGCGGTTGCATACCGTTGTGCCATTTGCCAAAAGCACCGGTAGCATAGCCCTGCTCCCTTAGCAATTCCGCTAGGGTGAGCTCTTCCGGGTTCATTCGTTCCCCTCCCTCCGATACCCAATGTACGCCGGTTCTGGGGTAGTACTTTCCCGTGAGCAGTTCGGCGCGGGTAGGGGAGCATACGGGCTGTACAAAAAAATGGTCGAAAGAAACCCCGTTTTGGGCAAGCGCGTCGATGTTGGGTGTTTTTAAATTAGTATTGCCGTGTAGGCTCAAATCTCCCCAGCCCTGGTCATCGGCCAAAATGATTACGATGTTGGGCAGTCTTTCCAGAAAAGGTTCCGTGCCGGTTTTTCTGCTATCGGTCTTGCAGGCGCTGGCGGCCCACAATAGACATAAAATTGCAATGGAAACTCTGATATTCATTTGTTCTAGTGTTTTATGATGAGGTGATGGGTTAAAGTCGAACTGCAACCCCGACTACCTTTGTTCAGCAACATTTATAAGCGTTCTTTATCGTCCGTGGCCCGAAATCCGTTGTTCTGGGTAACCCCTCGATACCAGATCGCCGAATTTTTTGGAGTACGCTCCAATGTTTCATAGTCAACATAATGCATGCCGAATCGTTTGGAATACCCCAAGGCCCATTCAAAATTATCCATAAAGGACCATACGAAATAACCCCTTAGGTCTACTCCGTTGGCAATGGCCTCATGGCAGGCGGTCAAATATCCTTCTAAAAATTCCTGTCGTAAGGGGTCGCGTATTTCGCCGTCTTCTATTCGATCGTCAAGGGCACAACCGTTCTCGGTGATATAAATGGGCGGGTTTCCATAACGATTTCGAATCCATTCCAATAGCTTTCGGCATCCCCAGGGGACGATGCCCCAATTCATACTGGTCATTTTCCATTTCGGGTCGGCGGTCAACTGCACATACTGGTCCTCAAAAATACCTCCGTTTCCATATACCTCGTTTTGCACCTCACCATTTGGGTTTACATCGGAGGCGTAAAGGGTAGTATAGTGGTTGAGCCCGAAAAAATCGGAGGAGTCCTTTAGCAGGGCCTTATCCTCTTCGGAAAAGCGGGGCAAACGGTCCCCGACACGATCTTTCATGGTCTGCGGGTAATCCCCCAAATATATTGGGTCGGCAAACCACCCCAGAAAAAATTCCAAGGAGCGTTCGGCGGCGTCCTTATCGGCCCGTGATGTGGTCAGCGGTTCCCGCCAATCGCAATTGTTGGTAATGCCGATCGTTCCTCCTTGCGCTTTCTGAAATTTTTGACGATAGCATTGTACGGCCTTCGCATGGGCCCTTAAAAGCTGGTGTGCCACCAAGTAGGGCTCGTTTTTAGATGTTCTTCCGGGGGCGAACACCCCTTCCCCATATCCTAAAATAGCCACCACCCAAGGTTCGTTCAAGGTAATCCAATGCGTTACACGGTCCCCAAAATGTTCAAAACAGATGCTGGCATATCGGGCGAAAAAATCAGCGATTTCCGGATTGAGCCATCCGTCTTTTTCGGTTTGGAGCGCAAGCGGAAGATCCCAATGGTAAAGGGTCGCCCAAGGGGTTATTCCATTGGCGATAAGTTCATCGATCAAGTTGTTGTAAAAAGCGATTCCCTTTGCATTGATTTCGCCCCGACCATCGGGTTGGATCCGGCTCCAAGAAATTGAAAACCGATAGGCCTTCACGCCCATGTCGGCCATCAGGGCAACATCTTCCCTATACCGATGATAGTGGTCACAACCAACATCGGCATGTTCGTTGTTATGGGTTCTGCCAGGGGTATGGGCATGGGCGTCCCATATGCTCCAGGCACGACCATCGGTGGTAGCGGCTCCTTCTATTTGATAGCTTGAGGTAGCGGAGCCCCAGATAAAATCCGAAGGAAATGTCAATAGCTGTTTTTCATTCATAAGGCGCAATTGATTACCGTAAGATACGGATATAAAAATCTTTAAAATTTTAGAAAACTGCAACGCGGATACTGACAAATTCGAATACCAATTTGAAAGGATACGGATTTTTACGACGGAAAAATATTCCTATCTTACCTGCGCAACGGAATACTACCAAGGGCTCATTTTAATGGGCAATTGGTGTAATACCATTTTAAATTTGAAATAGCACTAATAAATGGTTTCTTTTTCAGGTATTCTTCGTTAAAAAGCCCGTCCCCAGCTTGACTGGGGATAGAACCGTAGCTAAGGCTATGCTTCCATTTTTTGGCCTTGAATACCCAAAAAATAATTCAATTTCTATACCCACTATTTCAAAGTTAAAATGGTATAAAACTTCCAATCAAACTACTACCAATGAAAATATGGAAAAGGCGCAAAACCCTGGCTTTTGTGTGCATGTTTCTATTTTGCCTTATGGCGTGTTCCGAAAAACAACGGAATTCTAACTACTTGATCGATGGGAGTCTGAAAAAATGGCAACCGGTGACACTGATTTTTGACGGTCCCAAGGTCTCCGAAACCGATAGTATCAATCCCTTTACGGAATACAGTTTGCTCACTATTTTCACCAATGGCGAAGATACTTTACGTGTACACGGCTATTTTGCGGCTGATGGGGATGCGGCCAACTCCGGCGCTGGCTCGGGAAACAAATGGGAAACCAAATTTTCTCCGCCCAAAACCGGCTCATGGACTTTTGAATCCTTTTTCCGCAAGGGAGCGGGTAGCGGTATCGTTCCCGATACTGCCCCCGAGAAGGTCGATTTACTTTGGAAAACCAAAGGTACTTTCGAAATTACGGAAACCGATACCACCGAAACAGGTTTTTATCGCACTGGAAAACTGGCCTATGTCGGTAAGCATTATTTGGAGCGATCGGAAAGCGGGACGCCATTTTTAAAAAATGGGGTGGGCAGTCCGGAGAACTTTTTAGGCTATTGGGAGTTCGACGGTACGTTTGACAATGGCGGGGCGGATACGCCCACGTTAACAGATGGATTACACCGATATGAGCCGCATACCCGCGACTGGAAGTCGGGAGACCCGAGTTGGGGCAATGGAAAAGGAAAGGGCATTATCGGTGCGCTGAACTACATGGCCTCCAAGGAAATGAACAGTCTGTATTTTCTAACCATGAACGAGCATGGTGATGGCGACGATGTATGGCCTTGGATTAAACCCGAAATACAGACGCGTTACGATGTGAGCAAATTGCAACAATGGGAAATGGTATTTTCCCATATGGATCGCTTGGGAATAGCCATGAACCTATTTACACAAGAGACGGAAAACGATACCATTCTGGACAAGGGCGACTTGGGCGCCACCCGTAAATTGTATTATAAGGAATTGGTGGCGCGGTTTGGGCATCATTTGGGCGTGGTCTGGAATTTAGGTGAAGAAACCAACCGAAATGCCGACCAACTAAAAAGTTATGCCAGTTATATTCGGCAACTAGACCCCTATCGCCATCCTATCGCCGTGCACAACCATGTTCGGGTAACCGGAAAACGGATGGAGGGCAGACCGCTCGACCCTATAAAGGAGACGCTTACCCCAATGCTCGGATATGCCGATTTTGAGGTGCCTTCCCTCCAAATGTTCGACACTACCGAGGTACATCGTGAAGTACGTAAATGGCGCGACCTTTCGGTAAAACACAAAAAGCCTTGGGTGGTATATTTGGATGAGATCGGACATTGGGATATCGGTGTCACTACGGACACTGCCGCAAAAAACAACCATCAAATGGTCATGCGTTCAAGCCTCTGGGGGAGCCTTTTGAGCGGTGGTGCGGGAACCTCCTGGTATTTTGGGGGGCTGGATACGCCCAACAACGATATGGCG
Source organism: uncultured Flavobacteriaceae bacterium (assembly GCA_947500445.1). Lineage (GTDB taxonomy): Bacteria > Bacteroidota > Bacteroidia > Flavobacteriales > Flavobacteriaceae > Pelagihabitans. The sequence goes on from CANMSB010000030.1 coordinate 55,386, forward strand.
GCCGAAGACTTTCGAACACGGGAACAATGGTGGCAGATCAGCGGAAATGCCAAAAAGTTTTTTAACGATCATCTTCCCTTTTGGGAAATGCAGGGGCATGACGAGCTGTTGAGCAACCCGAAAGCCTTTTGTTTTGCCAAGAAAGACGAAATATATGTGGTGTACCTCCCCAAAAACGAACGTACCGAACTGGAAATCGGTGATGGGGCCTTTACCATTGCTTTTTTTGACCCCTTGGCCGGAGGCAAGCTATACGATATGCAGAACGGGGGGTGGGAAATTACCAAACCCAATAGCGTCACCTTGTCAGCGTTGAACGGGAAAAGCGACATGGATTGGGTTATTGTGATCAAAAGAAAGTAGCCTATTGCTCTTCGGTTTCAGATGCATTCCGAAAACAAATTTTATTCCTAGCGATATCACCTATTACGGGAAAACAGAAACAGTATAAGAAGTATAGGGAAACCTTGTTAAACATTTTGAACATGAAAAGAATTTTAGCCGTTATAATGTCCTTATGTCTATGGACGTCCTGCAAAACCGAGAAAGAAGCGTTACCGATGGTTTTTCCAACGGACAGCTGGATCGAGAAAACCCCGGAAAATTTGGGGGTAGATGCCGTTAAAATGCAAGAAGCCCTAGATTATTTGGCCTCCGAATCCGGTGAGGACGGTCTGGATGAGGTGCTTATCGTCCGTAACGGGTATCTCATTTATAAAGGGGACAGTATTCATAAAAAGCATAACATTTATTCATCTAGCAAATCATTTACCAGCACGGTGCTCGGTATTTTGTCGGATAAGAAGATCGTAGATGAAAATACGTATGCAAAAACTATTGATACCGCCCTTTCGGAACAGTACCCCGAAGTACGATTGAAACACTTTTCCAGTATGACCTCAGGCTATAGCGGTAAAGGCGTTAGCCGATGGAACGAACCTAGTGAAGATTGGTCCTGGACGCCCTATGCCATTGATTCGGCATTGTTCGCCCCGGGTACCCGATATGCCTATTGGGACGAGGCGCAAATGATGTTCGGCCGCTTGCTGACCTTAAGTGCAAACAAAAGTTTAAAGGCCATTTTTGATGAACAGATCGGAAACGCCATCGGTATGGGCAGCTATGATTGGGGTACGGAAAACGATCCCGACATACCGGAAAAAGTGTTGAACAATGGTTGCACGGGCGTTACCATAAATGCGGAGCAACTGGCCCGTTTTGGACATTTTTACCTGAACGAGGGTAACTGGAACGGACAACAATTATTGTCAAAAGAATGGGTAAAAAAAGCGACCCAAAACCAGGTGTTCGCAAAAGAGGTGGCCGATACCGACCGAAAAAAAGTTGACGGTAGGGGCTGTTACGGCTATAACTGGTGGGTAAACGATAAAATGCCAACAGGGAAATGGCACATGCCCGACGCGCCCAAATCCCTGTATTACGCTAGTGGACTGCACAATAATATGTGTTTTGTAATACCGGAATGGAACATGGTGTTCGTGAGAAGGGGAGAGGATGGCAATCCCGAAAAAGGAAAGCCATTTGTGTACAACGAGTTTTTTAAACGGATGGCATTGGCGGTGAAGTAACAACACCTACTTTTTTAGTACTTTCGGTACGCAATAATCATCTTGTAAACGAACCCAAGACGGGTTCTTAAGCATCAAACAAAAACGCCATGACCAAACAACTTGGTTACCTCTTTGTTTTTTTACTGCTAGTTTCTTGTAAGGAAAAAACAGAAAACAAGGATGTGGTGGAGCACCCTTTGCCCATGGATACCATACAAGCGAAAAAAGAGCTAGAACAGAAAACCACCGAAACAAAAACCTTTCGGTCGTTCGAAAAACTGGCCGATACTACTTTTGTGCGTTTGGCCGATTTTAGCGATGGTTTCTCCTATGATCTGCGTTATGCTACCGAGAACAATTTTTTAAAGGAAAAAGTGTATGATTGTGCCGAATGTTATACCAGGGTAAAAACGGCAAAGGCCTTATTGGCGGCCAATAAAGCCTTTCGGGAAAAAAAGGTGCGGATCCGTTTTTTCGATTGTTACCGGCCCAATTCCGTACAGTACAAAATGTGGGCCATAGTACCCAACCCGCAATATGTGGCGAATCCTAAAAAAGGGTCGATCCATAACAAAGGAGGCGCTGTGGACATCACTTTGGAAACCTTGGACGGCAAGGTGCTTGATATGGGAACCGATTTTGATTTTTTTGGAAAGCGGGCCTATCATGATATGAAAGATTTGCCACAGGAAATATTGGAGAACAGAAAGTTACTAAAAACAACGATGGAGGCCCATGGGTTTTGGTCTACCCGGACGGAATGGTGGCACTACAATTTGAACGGTGCCCACAAAAACGAGATTGCCAATTTTAAATGGGACTGTAAGTAATAATTACTATGGAAAAGAACATGTACTACGAGGTAGCTTTAAAAAGAACTTTAATAAAAAAAATCACCCGTATATCACCGATGGCTCTAGTGTTGTTGTTGGGCTTTAGCCTCCTTCTATCGTGTAAGGAGGACGTAAAGGCCCCTGAGAAAACAGCGTCTAAACCGAACGTATTGTTCATTGCCGTTGATGATCTTAACGATTGGATTGGCTGTTTGCAAGGGCATCCACAGATAAAGACGCCCAATATGGACCGTTTGGCGGCCATGGGTACCTTGTTCACCAATGCCCATACCCAATCCCCGATCTGTAATCCTTCCCGAACCAGTTTGTTGACAGGGTACCGCCCCTCTACTACCGGCATTTACGGACTTTCCCCTTGGATACGCCAAGTGCCCGATCTTAAGGACATGGTGACCCTACCGCAATATTTTTCTGCGAACGGCTATGCCACCTATGCCACGGGCAAAATATTTCATGGAGGATATGGCAAGGGAAAAGACCCTGTGGAGTTCGATAGTTTGGGACCTGCTTCCGGGGTAAAGACCGCTCCTCCAAAAAAGTTGGCCGGTGAAACGCCCGGTGGTAACAATCCATGGGTGGATTGGGGCGATTTTGGACTAAAGAAAGAGGATACCCAGGATTATGATATCGCCTCTTGGGCGGTAGATGTGTTAAAAAATACACCGGAGGAACCCTATTTCCTGGGAGTCGGGTTTTTTCTGCCCCACGTTCCCCTTTTCGCTCCCACGGAACATTTTAAAAAATATCCCAAAGATTCGGTGGTCATGCCGCCGATGTTGGCCAATGATCGGACCGATACGCCACGCTCGTCCTGGTACAATCATTGGGACGTTCCCGAACCGCGTTGGAAATGGTTCCAGGAAAAAAAGCAGGATACCCTTTTTGTTCAGGCTTACCTTGCTTCCATTTCGTTTGTCGACGATCAGGTGGGAAGGGTATTGGACGCTTTGGAGGCGAGCGGACAGCAGGATAATACGATCATTGTGTTATGGTCCGATCACGGATTTCATTTGGGCGAAAAAGAAATATCGGGAAAAAACACGCTATGGGAACGCGCTACCCGGGTTCCGCTTATTTTTGCGGGAAGAGGTGTTGGCGTGGGCAAACGGTATGCCGAACCGGTAGAGCTATTGGATATCTATCCTACCCTTAACGAACTTTGCGGACTGCCCCCAAAAAAGGATTTGGAGGGACATAGTTTGGTGCCCCAATTGACCGATAGCGAAACTCCGCGCCCATGGCCGGCCATTACCACCAACAACTGGAACAACCATGCGGTCCGTACCACCGATTGGCGCTATATCCGCTATGCAGACGGCGAAGAGGAATTGTACGATATGAAGAACGATCCCAACGAATGGGAAAACCGTATTGATGACAAACAGCTCAAACCCCTGGTGGATAGTTTGGCCTCCTGGCTTCCCAAAGAAAATCACCTTCCGTATACGGGAGATTACCAGCGGGTATTGGAGTATAAAAACGATTCCATTATATGGCAGGGAAAGCCGATCGATGCTTCTGATCCCATTCCCGGGTTGGAATAGTTTAAAGAAAAGTCGAATATGAAATGAGCTATAACAACTCTTGATACCAACCGAAATGATTATTGGCGAATTACATCTGACCATTAAAAAACAATAAATGTAAACAGATGAAAAAAACTGTCCTTTTAACCTTCTTTAGCGCAATGGCATTTTCGGGTAGTGCACAGGATACTATAATTCCGCTATGGCCCAAGGGGCTTATGCCCAACTATATTGCCTCCGATGAACGGGAAACACAGGAGCGGGCGAACGGCATGTTGAAGCTCAGAAAGGTACAGGAACCAACAATCGAGGTATACCTTCCCGCAAAAGGAAACGCAACGGGCGAGGGGCTATTGATTTTTCCCGGAGGCGGTTATGGCATTTTGGCCTACGATTGGGAAGGGACCGATATTGCAAAGTTTTTGAACGGAAAGGGAATTGCCGGTATTGTGGTCAAATACAGACTGCCTTCCGATCGTTCCCAAAAGGAAAAACACCATGTGCCGTTAATAGACGCGCAACGGGCGCTACGTTCGGTGAGGAGTATGGCGAGCGATTTTAACTTGGATGCCGATAAGATCGGCATTATCGGTTTTTCGGCAGGGGGGCACCTTGCGGCTACGCTCGGGACACAATTTAATGAGAACGTGTATGCTCCGATCGATGCGATCGATACGGAAAGTGCACGTCCGGACTTTATGGCCTTGTGCTATCCCGTCATTGCGTTCGGGGAAACGGTGACCCATAAAGGTTCACAAAACAATTTGTTGGGAAAAGATGCGGCAGCAGATTTGATAAAGCGGTTTTCCGCTGAAAAACAGGTTACTACAGAAACGCCTCCTACTTTTTTGGTACACGCCCTGGACGATGTTTCTGTACCGGTAGCGAACAGTCTGCTGTTTTTGGAAGCGTTGGAGGCCAAAGGATGCTCCGCGACCTTACACGTATATCCAAAAGGGGGACATGGATTTTCCTTGGCGCGGGACGACCGTCATTTACGGGGATGGACCGAGCGCATGGTCGAATGGATCAGCAGCCTAGAATGATATTTGCTGTTTCAGGACGCCATTTGCCGTTTTAACGTCTTACATTCCATTTGGGAATAGCTTTTTTGTACTTTCGGTACACGGTTATGGAAGCACTACGCACATTTTTAAATCATTCCGAAGGGCTGTCAAAAAATGATATGGTTTTTTTGATCGATCATTTGGAGGAACGGCGCATTAAAAAGGGAACCGTACTCTTTGAGCAAGGGGCAGTGGTCACCACTATTTTTTTTGTAAGTACCGGAATACTCCACCATTTTAACTATACGGAAAAAGGAGAGAAAAAAACCATCGACCTGCACGATGCGCCTTGCTTTTGTACGGACCTCGAAAGTTTTACCGAAGGAAAATTGTCCAAGGATAGTTGTGTCGCCCTAACGGATGCTACCATTTACGTTTTGACGAAGGAGAAATACGATGCTTTGGTGAATACCAATGTAAAATGGAGCAATTTTGTAAAACGGGTCATCGAAAAAACCTTGGTCAACATTCTTGAGCAATTGAAAACCATCGCGAACAAAACGATCGAGGAACGATATTTAGAGCTGGTGAAAACCAAACCGGATATCGTACAAAACACTTCCGTTGGAATATTAGCTTCCTATTTGGGCACGTCAAGGGAAACCTTGCACCGTATTCGAAAGAAACATCTTTTTGCTTAACGTTAGCGTGCCCTAGTTTCTTAATTTTTTGTTAGTGTGTCATTTGACACAGTGGTTTGGTTATGGATGAATGAACTTTAAGCTATAACTAGAATATCCTAGATTATAGACAATAGGTATTCGTTAAAACCAACATTATGAAAACGCTTTTTTTTAGTACGGCACTGTTTTTTTCCATTTTTACTTTTTCGCAATCAAAGGATACCGATAAACGGTTCGAGGCAACGATCGACCTTAATGTGGGGGCTGCGGATGTCTGGACCTTGTTGACCGATGTGGCCCGGTGGAAGGAATGGGACACGCATGTAATCGATGCAAAACTTATAGACGGGTTTGCGCCAAAGGCCCAGGGAAAATTGGTCACCAAAAATGCCAAAGTAATCGATTTCGGTATTCAGGAGTCTCAAGAAGGGGTCGGGTACACGCTACGGCACAAATTATCCTCGGGTACCCTTTTTATCAAACGGTCCATTTCGGAAACCGATTCTGGAGCGCTACTTACTGCAAACGTTTGGTATACCGGCATTTCCCCAAAGAATTTTAAAAAGTACATGGGGGAGGACTATGCCGGTATTTTAGAAGCGGAGTTGGTCACTGTTAAGGAGCTTTTGACCGATTGATCTACAAACGGGGATCAACCATGTTTCTTTTGTTAAAAGTTTTTATCAAAAAGTTGTCAAATACGTTCCGAACTGTTTATTTTTGCCGTTTTAATTTGGGGGTGATTTTTAATGCTCCCTAACACGGGATGTGGTCCTTCGGCTCCGCTCAGAATAAACTGCTCCACAGCGGTATCAGGGCAAGGCAAAAACCATGGGAAGCCAACGTAACAGTGGTTTCAAAATACATTTTCGGGATGTGGCGCAGTCCGGTAGCGCACTCGGCTGGGGGCCGAGTGGTCGCAGGTTCAAATCCTGTCATCCCGACAAAACCATTTTTTTTGGTTTTATAAAAATGCTAACTAAATGATTTTCAGAATTTTAATTTTTTTTGATTTCATTTAGTTAGCTTTAAAATCAATTAAATCGGGAACAATTCGGGAACAAAAAGGGAACAGTTCATTTATCTTTTTTTTCGTAACTTCTTTAGTGAGAGCAAGGCTTTCGATGTGATTTGACTTTCGTGTTAGGATAATGTTTAAACCTAAAACGGGAACAAATGAAAACTTTCAAAATTTTATTTCGACTATTAAAAGCTAGGGCTAAAAATGATGAAGCTCCTATTTACGTCAGAATAACCGTAAACGGAAAACGCGCAGAATTTAGCACAGATTTATTTTATCCTATTGAAGAATGGGATAGTAAAATGGGCAAGGCTATTGGCAGAACTTCAAATGCCAGAATTTTAAATGATGAACTCGAAGTTATTAGAGTGGATTTAAAGGAGTCTTATAGGGAATTGACTAGAGAAGGTCGGTTTGTGACAGCTCACACCGTTAAAGCTCGGTATCAAGGAACGGACCATAATAATGAAACCTTGTTGGGACTATCAAGGTATCACTATGAAAAAAATAAGAGGAAACTTGGTAAGGGTACTTTAAAGAATTATAAGACCACAGAAACGTATTTACTTGCCTTTATAAAGAAGCAATACAAGGCATCTGATATACCATTACAACAAATCCAATATAGTTTTATTATTGATTTTGAAGTTTTTCTTAGGGATTCCAAAAATCATTTAAGTAAGGCTAGACCTCTTAAGAATAATGGGTTAATGAAACATTTCGAAAGGCTCAATAAGCTTATGAACTTTGCAGAAAAATTGGAATGGGTTTCAAAAAATCCATTTGAGAAATACGAATTGTCATATACTAAATTCAAAAATGGTTTTTTAACGGAGCAGCAGCTGAATGACTTTGAAACCGTGGAATTAGAGAACTTAAAATTAGACCGTGTACGTGACGTATTTGTTTTTTGCTGCTACACGGGTTTGTCCTATATAGATGTAAAGCTACTCACTAGGGATAATATTGTTATGGGAATTGATGGTAATTTATGGCTATCACTTTACCGAGAGAAAAGTGATGAACCCGTTAAAATACCTTTATTAAATAAGGCAAAAGCAATTCTTGAAAAATATGAAAATTTCGAGGATTCTAATAGATTGTTACCTGTATGTTCAAATCAAAAACTGAATGAATACTTAAAAGTAATAGCTGCCAAATGTGATATTGATATTAAAGTTACGTGCCATATTGCCCGTCATACCTTTGCGACTACAGTAACGCTTTCTAATGGCGTTCCTATTGCTACTGTTTCCAAATTATTGGGACACGCTAAACTTTCCACCACTCAGATTTATGCGAATGTTGTTGAAAGAAAGTTACTTGACGATATGAATAATTTACAGGACATTTTAAACCGTAATCAAGTAAGTGCATAGAAATGCTTGATTTTTTGAGAATAATTTAAAAACTCCTGTATAACTGTGTTAAAGCGATACAGTATGAAATTGAGGTCAAATACCTAAATTATTTTACCATTGAAAGTTAAATCACGGAAAACCGCTATATGTGCGCTTAAAGCACTATAGCGGTTTTTTATTTCTATTATTACTTTGACAGACCCAAATTACTATGAGGATTAGCTAATTGTCAAATTTTCATATCCCCTTAAAATTTCCTTTCCATTGTGTTAAAATTTAACCCGACTCGGGTTGAACTGGTGATTTTTTTCCACTAAAACTATTCAAGTTTGTACAAAGAATGTCAAACAATACGAATGGGGTTTAAATAGATTTTTTAATCCTAATTCTAAAAAAAAAGAATAGTTATGCCAGCAAGTGTAAGCTACCCTTGAAACCGAACTGTTTAAAAGTAGAATAATAACCTTAATTTTAAACAGTCATTATGAGAAAGA
>CANMSB010000031.1 GCA_947500445.1 uncultured Flavobacteriaceae bacterium
TCCCATAGAAAAAAGAACGCTCTTATTCAGGGAAATTGGGAGGATTTAGTCACTTTTTCTAAAAACTATACCCAAAATAAAACAAATTCCTCGACAGGCTCGGATTGACAAAGCGTTGATCATTTGGCAATGGGTCAAATCGGAACGCCGTTGTTGTTTCGAGTTTAGCAGTTCAAATTGCAATGAAAGTATAGTTGAATAAGCTAAAGAGCGGGTCCTCGACAGGCTCGGACTGACAAAGCGTTGGTCATTTGGCAAGGTGCCAAAACGGGACACCCCTGTCATGCTGAGCTTGTCGAAGCACTTTATCGTAAGGTGAAATGGGAACATCGTTGTTGTTTCGAGTTTAGCAGTTCAAATTGGAATCGAAGTATAGTTGAATAAACTAAAGAATAGGTCCTCGACAGGCTCGGATTGACAAAGCGTTGATCATTTGGCAATGGGTCAAATCGGAACGCCGTTGTTGTTTCGAGTTTAGCAGTTCAAATTGCAATGAAAGTATAGTTGAATAAGCTAAAGAGCGGGTCCTCGACAGGCTCGGACTGACAAAGCGTTGGTCATTTGGCAAGGTGCCAAAACGGGACACCCCTGTCATGCTGAGCTTGTCGAAGCACTTTAACAAACAACCTAAATCACTAACTAATCCCCGCCCCATTGCCAACACCATCTTCGTCGGGATTGACAAAAACTAGTTTTCCATCGGCGTTTTCCGTCATCAAGATCATTCCTTCGCTTTCCACGCCGCGGAGTGCCCTTGGGGCGAGGTTTACCAATACGGTTACCTTTTTGCCTATTATGGCTTCGGGGGCAAAGCTTTCCGCAATACCGGAGACTATGGTGCGGGTGTCCAAACCAGTATCGACCTGCAACACCAGTAATTTTTTGGTCTTTGCCATTTTTTCGGCCGACACAATGGTCCCGACCCGTAGATCGAGTTTTGAAAAATCGTCGAAGGCAATGGTGTCTTTTTGCGGCATAGGTTCTTTTTGGGCGTTTTCGTTCGCTTTTTTGGTCGCTTCCAATTTTTCGAGCTGTGCTTGGATTTCGGAATCTTCTACCTTGCGGAACAAGAGTTCACTTTTGTGAATGCGATGTGCCGCCGGAAGCAAGGTTTCTTGGGAAGCAACAGCGTCCCAGACCATACCTGAAGGGCCCAGGTCCATATTCAGCATTGCTTTTAATTTTTTGGACGTAAATGGCAAAAAGGGTTCGCTCAACACGGCGAGTCCCGTTGCAATCTGCAAGGCAATGTACATGATGGTCCGTACGCGACCTTCGTCATTCTTGATTACCTTCCAGGGCTCCTCATCGGCCAAGTATTTATTTCCCAAACGGGCCAGGTTCATTAATTCCTGACCGGCTTCCCTAAAGCGATAGCGTTCAATGGAACGTGTAATTTTTTCAGGAAAGGTCTTCATTTGGGCCAAGGTATCCCTATCGACTTGAGTGAATTCCTCCGGATTCGGTACCGCTCCCTCATAATACTTATTGGTCAAAACGACCACCCGATTGATGAAATTGCCAAAAATGGCGACCAGTTCGTTATTGTTTCGCGCTTGAAAGTCTTTCCAGGTAAAGTCGTTGTCCTTTGTTTCCGGGGCATTGGCAGTTAGGGTATAGCGCAAAACATCTTGCATTTCGGGAAACGCCTCGAGGTATTCGTGCAACCAAACGGCCCAGTTTTTGGAGGTGGAAAGTTTGTTGCCCTCTAAATTCAAAAATTCGTTCGCCGGTACGTTTTCGGGTAAAATATAGTTGCCTTCGGCCTTTAATATGGCCGGAAAAATGATGCAGTGAAAAACGATATTGTCCTTTCCAATAAAGTGGACCAGTTTGGTGTCCTTATCTTTCCAATAGGGTTCCCAGGCCTTTCCTTCCCTTTCGGCCCATTCCTTGGTAGCGGAGATATACCCTATGGGCGCATCGAACCATACATAAAGTACCTTTCCCTCACCGCCCGGTGCCGGTACGGGAATACCCCAGTCGAGATCACGGGTAACCGCTCGTGGTTCCAAACCACCATCGATCCACGATTTACATTGGCCATAAACATTGGCTTTCCAGTCGTTTTTGTGCCCTTCTAAAATCCACTTCCGTAAAAAATCCTCGTAGCGATCGAGCGGTAAAAACCAATGTTTGGTTTCTTTTAAACTGGGCACATTGCCCGTTATGGTCGATTTTGGTTGTATAAGATCGGTAGCGTTCAGGGACGAACCACAGTTTTCACATTGATCGCCATAAGCTTCTTCGTTTCCGCACTTGGGACAGGTTCCGGTGACAAAACGGTCCGCAAGAAACTGTTTGGCTTCCTCGTCATACAACTGTGCGGTGGTCTCCTCTATAAAGTCCCCTTTTTCGTTCAGGGTCGTAAAAAATTCCGATGCGGTTTTATGGTGTATTTCGGCGGAGGTACGGGAATAGTTGTCAAAGGTAATCCCGAAGTCCGAAAACGATTTTTTGATGATGGCGTGGTACCGGTCGATAATGGCCTTGGGCGTTACGCCCTCTTTTTTGGCCTTCATGGAAATGGCAACACCATGTTCGTCACTACCGCAAACGAAGAGTACATCGTTCCCCGTTCCCCGCAGGTAACGGGCGTAAATATCCGCTGGCACATATACACCGGCCAAATGACCGATATGGATGGGCCCGTTGGTGTAAGGTAAGGCGGCCGTGATGGTATAGCGTGCAGGTTTTGATCTGTGTTCCGACATTGCTTCGTTTGTTGAAGGCACAAAAGTACTGATTTGGTCCGATACCATTTTGAAATGGAATTAAAATAACGGACCTCATAACTGCAGTTTTGAAAGACAACGGCAAATGCGGTTCATCGAATTTTTAGTTTTTGAGGGGGTCACTCGTCGAAGAAGTATACGAAAGTTGCTATAACATAGTTTTATTTGTAGGAAAAAACTTAAAAATTAATAACTATGAGCAATGGTAATCCCAAAAAATTAAAACTTGCAAAGGACTTGTTGGAAACAACACTTTTGACCGAAGCTACGCTACCCGAGGATAATGGACAGACCAGGGTATATCGGAAAAAGAACAGTCGGGTTAAAAAAGCGTTGAATTTTGAAACCGGTAAAAACAAATCAAAACTCGGCTGATAAAACGGGATATACCGTTCCCCTAAAATGAAAAAGCCTTCGAATGCTCCATAATAGGATGCGGTTCGAAGGCTTTTTTTACTTCGGGGGCAATACCATTTTTACTTTAAAATTACCCAAATAAAAAGTAAAAAGGGCATAACTTCGATTCGAGGACGAAATGGGTGTTTTCCTTAATTTACGCGACCATCACCGATTTGCTCATTTTTTGATCTTGAACTTCAATACGGTAAATGTATTTTCCGTTCGCCAAATGCGATGGAATACGCTCCCGAATATTGATTTCCGTAGATCCTTCCATCATCATTTCATTGAAAACGGTGCCTACTTTTTGTCCGAGGATATTAAAAAGTTGAATATCCACATGGGCGCTAAAGGGCATTTCCAGATAAATATGGGGCGTACTGTCGGTCGGGTAGAACGGTTTGTGCACCACGGCATCCAACAGTGCCGGATTCGGATTTGTTGGGTCTACCGATTCTGGTTGGGTCGGTACGGTGGGTTCGCCATCGCTATAAGCGATATCCGCAAAGTCCACACCACTACAATTGAACCCTAGGTTGATGGGTGCGTAGGTCTTTTCATTGAGGTATACGAATTCTTCCACCAAGGGAACGTCGATACAGAGCCATTCTGCCATAACGGTAGCATAAAGGTCTCTGAAATCTGTAGTCATGTTTAGGTTTCCAGTACGATCACCATCTGAAATATCGGGATGATCTCCTACAAAGGCACTACCATTAAGCCCGTTTCCAAAGAACAGGGTTGGAGCGGCTTTACCGTGATCGGTACCGTTAGATCCATTTTCGAAGATACGCCTCCCGAATTCGGAGAACGTCATGCTCAATACTTTTTCGTCATGCTGGGTAAATGCCAGATCATCGTAAAAATTATCGATAGCCACCGATAGATTGGTCATCAATCGTTCGTGGGCCAACGGCTGATTGCCATGGGTGTCAAAACCGCCCATGGATATCATATATACCTTGGTGCCCAAGTTTCCTTTTATCAATCTGGCAAGCAGTGCAAGCTGCCTCGCAAAACCATTGTCTTGATACTCCACATCATTTCTATTGGCTTCGTAGGCTCTCTGAATGGTTTCGGCGTAATCGTAGGTTACATTGGCAACACCTCTTAAAAAACGCAATTGGTCGCCATACATGCATTCGTCAAAAAGGGCCTGTTCCACATCGTATTGTAAGCCCCTTTGGGCAATTTCGGTCAATTGCTCCACATTGGAAGCGGTGAATGCATAGTTGGTTTCCTCTCCTTGAAAAACAAGATTTCCGAAACTTCCGATCTGTACCGCCGCCGGTGCATCCGGTCGACCTCCACGCATCAGATAGTTGGGATATAGGTTTTCAAAATGACGCCCCATCCAGCCGGTATTGAGCCCTGAAAAACCGTTGGTCTCCAAATCAGTGTTGGCAAAAATATCCGAACCGGTAAAGTGGGAAAGGCTTTGCCCTTCATATCCTACTCCGTGGACGGCCTTGAACTGCCCTTCGTCCCACATGGACTGTAGCGACTTCATATAGGAGGGAACACCGAACTCGTCGGTGAGCTTTAAAATTTTACTTTCCGGAATATAGATGTTCGGCCGTGCATTGGCGTAGGCATCGAACTGCGCTATCGGCATTACGGTGCTGAGCCCGTCATTACCCCCGGATAAACGTATCAGTATCAAAATATTATCGGTTTCGGCCGATGCAATGGCCTGGGTAAACCTAGAGGGGGCCGAAGCGGAAAGATAGTTACTGCCCAAAAGCATTGAACCACTTCCGGCGATTCCCAAAGCCTGTAAAAATGATCGACGGCTCCACGCTTTGTGTTCGTCATCGTGACCTTCGTGTTCTTTCCCCATATGGGGACTGTTGTCGTTTATATCACACATAATCGTAGGTTTATTTTAGTTGAAATTCGGGTTCGCTTACCATATGTACTAAAAGGTCCCTTACTTGGCCTGGTGCACCGAGATGGGTCATGCTCCATGAATTTGATTCATATATCATCGTATCTTCCAGGGGTGCACGAAACTTCGTTATGGCCACACTATAATCTACTTCGGTGAGCAGCCCTTTAGGCGTGAGTTTATCGATGATGGCACGCGCCACCTCATCCGGATTGGTCGTAGTTGCTCCATTGGGTCCGGTCGCAGCAATTCCAAAGTCCCGAAATTGGTCAGTATTGTTCGCATAAAATTCCTCAATGAGCATTTCACAGGTAAGCCAACGCCCAATAATAAAATTGGTATTGATCCAAGTACGGTTCCGTTGCCATCCGGCAACATCTACCGGTGAAAAGAGTTCTTGGCCCAAAAGCTCACAATGGTCGTAGATGCTTTCTAGAATGTCGTTATTGAAAGTGAAGCCGGTTTCCTTAATTAAATTCAGGTACAGATCATAAGGGCTTTTGATAATGACCCCTACAGTAGTGTCGTCAAAGAAGTGTTGACTTTTAAACAATTGTCGCAATACCGGCGCAATTTCAAAATTGTTGGCCAGCATGGTATTCGCCAGTTCTTCCACAATGCCCTGCGGGTGTCCTACGGCGTACGTGCCTCCGGGGTTATATTCTTCCCGTTTGCTATCGGGGTGCACGAAAAACTCGTATAGTTTGTTACAGATGAACCGGGCAATGGAATCGCCCCGTTGTTCGAAAAGGATATCGATTACATTGTCATAGCCCCAATCTCCAGTTTGTCCGAAAATGGTCTTGGTGTCGGTATTAAATCGTTCCCGATTAAAGGCGACCGGTGTACAGCCGACCTCTCCACGTTCCACGTAACCGGTCAAGGCTTTGGCGGTCTCTTCTATATCGCTTTGGTCGTATTGGTTTCCCTCGCCCAAGGTAAAGAGCTCGTAAAGTTCCCTTGCATAGTTTTCATTTGGTTCGTTCCCATTATTGAAGGCACCATCCAAATAATAGAGCATGGCATTGGTCAATCCTATCTCGCTAACGAAAGTCCGAAAGTTACCGAGAGCGTTACGCTGCAGGCAGTCGGTATACTCCGCTAAAAAGGCGGCACACTCGTACACGCGGTATTCCGTTACGAAATGGTTGAGCCAAAAGAAACTCATTCGGTCCTTTAAACCATTATTGAGCAAGGCATTGATGTAGCCGTTGCGCCAATCGTTGACCTGTCCCCGGCGAATGGCCCTGGCCTGATCATCATCTTCCGGATAGTTGGCGTTGGTCCAAGCTGCCCAAGGGGGGGCGGCCATGGGTGGGGCGGCAACCGCCTGATCGACCAAATTGTCCACCAAGGCACCGGCATTGCTGTTAACGGCAGTGCTTATCGTTTGTGCCGAAGCGCTAAATCCCAATCTCCTATAAAGGTGTGCCGCCTTGGTAGTATCCAAGGGAGTGGTGTACGGCACCAGCGTCGCAACATTACAGTTAACGAAATATTCCATAGTTTGTAGGCTTTAAGAACGTTCATGTGTGTAGGGATAAATTCTTAACGCTTAAACCTATTGGATAGTGTTTCAATCCTATTATTTTCGACGTACGGTTTGGGAATTTACGTAGAGAAACGCAATAGAGACGTTTAAATGCGTTTTTTTTCGATGAAATGCATTTTTTTAACATTTTAATAGGTCCGTTTGGGTAAGCATAACGAGTTTGGAAAAGAAGGCGAAGCCATTGCAACTGCGCTTCTGGTAAAAAAAGGGTATCACATACGGGAGCGGAATTACCGATACCTGAAGGCCGAAATAGATATTATTGCCGAAAAGAATGGTATTCTGGCCATCGTTGAGGTACGCGCCCGAAGTACGGACCGTGTGATATCGATCGCCGAAACGATTACCAAAAAGAAAATACAACTTTTGGTGGCCGCGGCCGATCATTATGTTACCGAAAAATCCTTAGCGGTGGAGGTACGCTTCGACATTATTGCGATTTTAAAGAACCGCTATCAATTTAAGGTCGAACATTTGGAGTCAGCTTTCTTTCATTTTTAAATATTTGTTTTATTTGTAACATATTGTTATATTTGCTTCAAATCGTAAAGAATGAAAACTATTTCGTCCGTCGTTGAGGATTACATCAAGAAAAAACCATTTTTGCAGAGTGCCTTGGCACAGGGCATCATCAATTTAACCTCTTTGTCCAGAATCGTAAAGCCGGAGATTCAAGATGAACTGGGCAAGGATGTGCGAAACGGGGCCATTGTCATGGCCTTGAAACGACTTTCGGACGATTTGGAATTTCGTGCCACCCATAAAATCGTAAAGGTGCTGAAGAATATTGGGGAGATTACGGTGCGGTCGTCCCTTACCGATTTTACTTTTTTGGTTTCGGATACCATTTTGGCGCAACAGGCGAAACTTATTGAAGTGGTGAACGCCAATCAAGACGTTTTTTACACTTCTTCCCGTGGGGTCAACGAAATGAACATTGTACTCAGCGATACCATGAGCGGTGAGGTAGAAAAACTGTTCAAGGCCGAAAAGTGTACTCAAAAAGCCGAGAACCTTTCTTCCATTACCGTAAAACTTCCTGCGGAGAACGTATCCGTTCCCGGAATTTATTATTTCATTTTTCAACGACTGGCCTGGGAGGGTATTGTATTGTATGAAGTTATTTCTACCACCAACGAATTTACGATATTGGTAAACGACGATCAGGTAGACATTGCTTTCAAGACCATTAAGGATTTAAAGACCCTTTAAGGCCGGCGCCATAAGTAGGGTCCGTACATGGTATTGGCAGAAAGAAAGGGTCAATTCCATTTTTGATATACTTTAATGGCCGTCGCTATCATTTCGGTCTTCCATGCTTCCGTTTGCCAATCGGTAAAACCTTCTCGAACATCCTCGACCTTACGCGCCTTGGAGAGCACCGTTTCCAGGTTCCGCTGTTGCCGATAAAGTACCTCGTCGTTCAATTGGGTCTTTGGTGGAACCGCGGTATTTCCCCAAGCTTTTTTTTGATGGTCTTTTGATGCGTTGCCAACGACCTGTTTTAATCGATAAAAATCCTTTTGAAAATGAAGCTGGTCTTTTTTTTCTTTAAAAGCGCTTCCCAACTGTTCCAATAGTACATATTCTAGATAGGGACATTTTTTAAGGACTTCCGGTAGCACCTCGAAAATCACCTCAGGTACGCCGCCATCGTGCGTATCCCTACGTATCCGTTTATTGTCCGCACCAATATGGTCCCAACTTCCACCTGAAACATGTATTTCCCTCACCAGATCCAACGGGTAGGACCCGATCAACTGCATGATATCGATATTGAAATTATGGGCCTGGCAATAGCAGTTATGAAGGTCCAGGATCAGAAAGCCGTTAACCGGTGCCACCATTTTTGCCAGGAATGCCCCCTGCCGTTTTACATCGTCCTCGGTAAAGGCCAATGCCAAATTTTCTACCCCAACGGGAACTTTGGCGACCTCCTGTATGCGCATCAATCGGTCTATGCCCAAGTTCAGCACATTTGTCGTCAAAGGTACGGGAAGTGGGCATCCCATGTGAAAATCACCATGGGTCATATATCCGAAGTGTGCTGTTAGCTGTTGGTAACGATGGGTATTGCCCTCTTTTTTTAATGCGGTGATCCATTGGTCGTGTTCGGGGCTCCAGCGACCGTCCAATAGCGAAAAAAAGACCTCATGGCCCAATAGCCTATCGGCCGCACCATATTCTTCGAGCATTTGATCGAGCCATAGGGGGGTGTGGGCGGCATCGGTAAGGGTGTCAAAAGACCACTCGATCACATCGATGTCGGCATTTTGGAAAAGGGGCAGTGTCGCTTGAACAAAAGCGGGTTCTGTGGACAGTGCAATGCCTACTTTCGGTAGTATGCCATCGTTACCCCCTTCCACACCCGGGGCAGTT
Organism: uncultured Flavobacteriaceae bacterium; assembly: GCA_947500445.1. Classification (GTDB taxonomy): domain Bacteria; phylum Bacteroidota; class Bacteroidia; order Flavobacteriales; family Flavobacteriaceae; genus Pelagihabitans. The sequence continues at coordinate 8,954 of CANMSB010000031.1, forward strand.
GAAATAGAAATCAATTTCCGACGGCTTTTTGTCACCTTTTAAAGTATTGGGCCTTTTGGTGTTTTTCTGGTGAAGGCTATCCTTTTTTTGGTGGGCAATGGAATCCATAACGACACCTTTTTTCTTTGGAATCTTTTTTCCGGCCAAAGTATCGCCTGTTTTGATCGCAACGGAATCTTGTGCCATGGTAACGGCGCAGGAGGCCAGCATGGTAGTCAATAAAAAAGCGGATACTTTCATAAAAAAAGGTTTATAAATTTGACTTAGCATCTTGCGGAGACAAGAAAAAGCGCTGTTTCCACCTTGCTCATAGCTAACGTTTATTGCGTGGTTTTATACCATTTCTACCTTGAAATCACCCACTAAAAATTGCCCTTTTCCGCTTAATACTTCAAAATAAAAAACAACCGTAGCTACTGCTATGCTTGATTTTTCTTTTTCGTCCAAGCAAAAAATGACGGCTTTTTATTTGGGTAATTTCAAAGCAAAAATGGTATTATTTTTCGTGTCCAAAGCGAAATTCCTTTGGTTTTGTTGGCTGCCGGTTTTTTGGCATTTCATTAATCGGTCGGCTACTGTTCAATTTCATGGGTGTCCCTGACCTTGCTGAACGTCAAGTCCAACAACTTCCAACCGGTTTCTCCCTTTTTATAGATTTCGGTAACCGTAAATTCATTGGATACGTCGTTCCCTCTTACATGTGCGACCAAGGTTATTCGGTTCCATAGTACGGCGGTAGTATCAAAAATTTCTACGGCAACATCATGAACATCGGCTTGCTTGTACCAAATACTGCCCGTTTTAATGATTTCGAGTTCTCGGTCTTTGTTCCAAGTCCCGCTCATGTGCACGAACTTTGATCGGTCATCAAAAAGTCTGGCTAGCTCCTCTATATTTTTGTCCGCCATCCATGTCCACTTGTTCTTTGAAAGGGTTTTAATTTCATCTTCGGTAACCTCCTGTGAGTAGGTTAGACCCGAACAAGCGATGACCAAAATAAATCCAAGTACTGACTTTTTCATTTCCGTTTTTTTAGGTTGCCGATACTATTATGACTAAAAAGGTTCAAACGTCATACCAAACCTAAATGATTGCCGTACATTAATCTTCAAGAAACGTCAATACGGCCTTTGCATTCTCCGGTTTTGCAACAATACGTTTCTCTTTGTCCAAAATAAAATAGGTCGGTGTTTTTTGTATGTCGTATACCTTGGCATAGGTACTTTCCCATTTTCCCAACGCGATGGCATGTTCAAAATCGGGCAAGATGGCCGATTGATTTTTCCAAGTATCCTCTCCTTCTTCAAGACCGACAGCTATTACCGTAGCAGCTGTATTGGTTTTCAATTTTTCGTGCAGGGGCGGTATTTCTTTAAGGCAGTGGCCACAGGTACTGCTCCAAAAAATCAGTACCACGTAGTTGTCGGTCGTAGTCGTGGTCAACCGTTTGGTTTCCCCTCCCGAGATCCATTCGATTTCCGGCGCTTTTTTTCCGATACGGAGCCGGTTGTCGGCAATAATGGTGTTAAGGGTCTCTTTGTCGTCCTTGCCTTCGGCGTTGGGTGTAAGGTAGGTATTCAAAACATGGTCCGATACGCGAGTTAGGTTTTGCGCCGCTGATCGCTTCCATATTTTGTGAAAGAGGGAGAAGCGATAGGCCTTTGAACTTCCGTTCAGTTGCGTGTCGAGCACTGCTAGGTTTTCCTTGATCGTAGTATGGAACACTTCCCTATCGGTAAGGCTGTCCGTGGCTTGTCCCATGAATACATAGTTGATGGCCTTTTCGCTCAACAGGTCCGATGCCTGAAGGTCGGGGTCGGAAAAATCGAGATAGTCAAAATAATGGTCTTTTTTGTGTTGAATGTATTGCTGTTTTGTTTCCATGCGCTCTGGAAAATAGCCTCTGTTGGCGGTAATAAAGGTATGGATAAAGGTGTTTTTTGTTAGTTCTTCATAGTAGTCCTGTCGTTCTTTCCAGGTTGCGGTCCGCTGTTTAAAAACAGACTTGCCGTCCGTGTCATTTTCGTAAAACGAAATAAGGTCGCGCTCCAGGGTGTCCATTTCCTTAAAGTAGGACAGAAAAAGTTTGTTTTCTTCAGAAGTGGTGAAGTGTACGCCTTGGTCCAGATCGAATTCCAAAACAACATCCTCGGTATTGCCGAACACGATATCAAAATAAAACTCCTCTTGGGGTATGGCATATACCATACGGTATATTCCGGGCTTCGCATTTTCGGGAACTTTCATTTCGAATTTTCCATCCTTGATACCAGTATCGGCGATATAGCTTTGTGCGGTAGGGGTAAGGCGGTATGCGATCAGCCAACTGAATTCTTCGGCGGGCGAAAAGGTTCCCGAAATGGTATGTTGCGCCTCCAAGCCGAGCATTGCAAACAACATCACTATGGTCCATTTTGCTTTCATATCCTTAACAGTTCAAAAACCTTACCAATTGTATTCTAAAGATTCGCTATTTGGTTTTGCAACGACAGACCAGGACAACTTTGTCCGGTTAGCAGTATCCACGGGGAAATCTAAAGTTAAAGCTAATCGAACCGCGGTGCCAAATAGTTTAGGGCAGCTCCCTTGAAATTCCTAATACGGCTCCATCTTTTCGAAAATACCGATTTGGGAAAACAATTCCGTAATCAAGGTGATTTCCTTTTGGTGCACAAAACCATCCGCTTTGGCCATTTCTTTTAACATGGTTGCCAAGGCCGCCTTTTTGGGCGAGTCCATTCCCCGTAAAATGATGTTGCCCTGTTCGGGGATGACGTTCCGGGCCGAAATAATGAAATTGGTATCGAAATCGATAACCTTCATCAGTTTGCCAAGGGCATCGATTTCCCCTTTATGGATGACGCCATCGGCTTGGATAACGGAATCGATAACGTGTACGATGGCCAATTTTTCGGATAATTCAAACTTCATGTCCATGATTTAAGGATTGGGTAAGATAGCCTCTTTTTCTTTGGATTCAAAAGGCTTCAAAACCGACAACCCCTTTTTTACCGAATTGATCTGTTCGAATACCAGCAGCAATCGCAGCCCATTTCGGGTCTTTTTTTCTTTTAGGCGACATTTTGCAGGGTTTTTTTGCGCGTATTGAAGCACCTTGGTGAAACCGGCACTTTGATAAAATTCCGATTGTTGATCGGCAATAAAGTAACCGATGAGCTTTCCTTTTTTCATCACCACCTTTTCCAACCCAATGCCATTTGCAATCCATTTGATGCGTACGGAATCCAATAGATCCAACGCTTGGGTGGGCAATTCGCCAAAACGGTCTTTCAGTTCGGCTTCAAAAGAAAGCAATGCGGTCTCTTCCTTGATCTGGTTCAGTTGCGTATATAAGGTCAGCCGTTCCGTAATGTTATTGATGTAATCGTCCGGGAACAAAAGTTCAAAATCGGAATCGATCTGGGTCTCTTTTACATATACTTTTTCCTTTTGGCCCTCAACTTCGTCATAGAGTTCTTTAAACTCGTTCTCTTTGAGTTCGTCTATCGCTTCGGCCAGTATTTTTTGATAGGTTTCAAAACCGATCTCGTTAATAAAGCCACTTTGCTCCCCGCCCAAGAGATCCCCGGCACCGCGGATTTCCAAATCTTTCATGGCAATGTTAAAGCCGCTGCCCAAAGCCGTAAACTGTGCCAATGCCTCTATTCGTTTTCGGGCATCGGCAGTCATGGCCTCATAAGGAGGGGTAATGAAATAACAAAAGGCCTTTTTGTTGCTGCGGCCGACCCTTCCCCTCATCTGGTGCAGGTCGCTAAGGCCAAAATTATTGGCATTGTTTATAAAAATGGTATTGGCGTTGGTCACATCAAGCCCGCTTTCTACGATAGTGGTGGACACCAGAACGTCAAACTCACCGTTCATAAAGGCCAACATAAGGGTCTCTAATTTTTTACCGTCCATTTGCCCGTGGCCTACGGCGACCTTGACATCCGGGACGAGGCGCTGGATCATTCCGGCTACCTCCTTGATGTTTTCGATTCGGTTGTGAATGAAAAAAACCTGTCCCCCGCGTTGCATTTCATAACTCACCGCATCGCGGATGGTTTCTTCCGTAAACCGTACCACCCTACTTTCAATGGGGTAGCGGTTGGGAGGTGGGGTATTGATCACCGAAAGGTCCCTTGCGGCCATTAAACTGAATTGCAGGGTTCGGGGAATGGGCGTTGCCGTAAGGGTCAATACGTCTACATTTTCCTTGATCGATTTTAGCTTGTCCTTAACGGAAACACCGAACTTTTGTTCTTCATCCACGATCAGTAGTCCCAAATCCTTAAAAACGACATTTTTATTCACCAATTGGTGTGTTCCGATGATAATGTCCACCTTGCCCTCTTCCAATTGCAGTAACGTTTCCCTACGTTGTTTCGCGGTTCTAAAACGGTTAAGATAGGCCACTGTTACGGGCATTTCCTTTAAACGTTCGCTAAAGGTGCGGTGGTGCTGAAAGGCCAATATGGTAGTAGGCACCAATACCGCTACCTGTTTGCCATTGTCCACGGCCTTAAAAGCGGCCCGGATGGCAACTTCGGTCTTTCCAAAACCTACATCGCCACAGACCAACCGGTCCATGGGCCGTTCGCTTTCCATGTCCCTTTTGATGTCTTCCGTAGCTTTGCTCTGGTCCGGGGTATCCTCATAAATAAAAGAGGCCTCCAGTTCATTTTGAAGGTAACTGTCCGGTTGGTACCGGAACCCTTTTTCCAAACGACGTTTGGCATAGACCTTGATCAGGTTGAAAGCGATTTTCTTGACCCGTGTCTTGGTTTTTTGCTTTAATTTTTTCCATGCCGTAGATCCAAGCTTATAAATTTTGGGAACGGCGCCATCCTTGCCGTTGAACTTGGAAATTTTATGAAGGGAATGGATGCTGACATATAAAATGTCCCTTTCCCCGTACATCAATTTAATGGCTTCCTGTTTTTTGCCCTCTACGTCTATCTTTTGAAGTCCCCCAAACTTGCCGATACCATGGTCGATATGGGTAACGTAATCCCCGATTTCAAGTTTGTTCAGCTCTTTTAGGGTTATGGCCTGTTTTTTGGCGTAGCCATTTTTAAGGTGGAATTTGTGGTAGCGTTCGAAAATTTGGTGGTCCGTAAAACAAACGATTTTAAGGTCGTCCTCAATAAAACCTTGATACAATGGCAGTACGACCGTTTGGTACTGCACCTGTTCGTTTACCTCTTCGAATATGGAATGAAAACGTTTCGCCTGTTGCTCACTGGCGCAGAAAATGTACGTTTTATATCCTTCGGCCCTGAAATCGTTCAGGGTCTGGATCAGAAAATCGAACTTTTTATTGAAAGCGGGTTGTGGCCGTGTTGTGAATGCGAGGATCGGAGCGCCCTTTTCGGCCGTATCGGTATTTTCGCTCGTCAGGCATTGGAACGTATCGAGCTTCTTGGAAAATTCGTCCCCATTGGTAAAAAGCTTGGCCGGTCCCGCTTGCCGAACGGTTCCCGATAGCTCGGCAAAGGCTTTTTCGGCTTTTTCAAAAAAATCGTCCAACCGGTTTACAAGAACCGCGGTGTTTTTGGTGTAAATAAGGGTTTGGCGGGAAATGTAACGCAAAAAACTCTCTCGGGTCTCGTGCAACAGTTTGTTGGCGACATTGGGAATTATCGTTATTTTATTGACCGTATCGGTGGAAAGTTGCGTAGCGATATCGAATGTCCGCATGCTATCGATCTCATCTCCAAAAAATTCGATCCGATAGGGTTGGTCATGGGAAAAGGAAAACACGTCCACAATACCTCCTCGGACCGAAAATTCGCCTGGTTCTGTTACAAAATCGACTCTCTTGAACTTGTATTCGAAAAGGACCTCGTTTAAAAAATCGAGCGATAAGGTATCGCCAAGCTGTATTTTTAAGGTGTTCTTGTCCAGTTCCTTTCGCGTGACCACTTTTTCAAAAAGGGCATCGGGATAGGTAACGATGACCACCGCTTTCTTTTGGGAGTTGATGCGGTTCAATACCTCGGCCCGTAATAGCACGTTGGCATTATCGGTTTCCTCGATTTCGTAGGGCCTTCGGTAACTTCCCGGATAGAACAGTACGTTTTTTTCACCCAACAACCGCTCCAGGTCGTTCAGGTAATAGGCGGCTTCTTCCTTGTCGTTATAGACCAATAAAAGCGGTCGCCCACTTTGTTCAAAAATAGCGGACAATACAAAGGAGAGCGAAGAGCCCGTCAGTCCTTGTAACGTTATTTTTTGGGGTGTGGAAGTTTGGTTTTGGGCAATAAGCTCCTGCAGTTTCCCAAGTTTGGGAGACTGTGCAAATAGGTGTTGAACGGTGGCATTCGGCAATTCCCTAAAATTTGTGCAAAGATATGCCCTAGGTCGGGGCGACGCAAAAGAAGATCAGATTTTTATAACGCTGTTTTCCACGAGTGGAAATACTTGGTCGTCCGGTTTCGGTTGGAGTACGTAGCTGCCGGTAAACGCTCCAAAGGCGGGTAGGATGAGCTGGTGGGGCGATTTAAAGAAACAGGGGAGGCGTAGGGATTGCTTTCCCGTGCCCCGGAGCTTTACCGCAGGGTGTATGTGGCCCGAAAAGTTGAAAAAACCCTCCCGTTCTTCGGGATGGTGGGTCAGCAAAAAACCGTCCGAACGGATTTCGGAAACCGTACGGATCCCCAATGCTTTGTACTTTAAAGGTGAAATAATATCGTGGTTGCCGACCACCAGAACAATTTCGGCTACCGTTCCTTTGGTCCAGGTTTCGAACAACAGCCACTCCTTGTTTAGCGCGGAATGAAACAGGTCCCCCAAAAAGCAGATGAGGTCCGGGGCAAAAAAAGAGACCACTTCGTCCAAAAGTTCAAAATTTTGTGCTATCGCGGCTTGCGGTACCGCTGCACCAAATTTGCGAAAATGGGATACCTTTCCCAGGTGTACGTCACTGATCAACAGCATGCGCTTATCTTCCCAAAACAACGCTCCCGAGGGGTGCATGACAAACTGCTGGCCCTGTATTTCAATCCCATGCGTTTCCAAGCGATAAAGGTACTAAATGGATTCTTGTTTATATGAACAGTAATTCCTACTTTGGGCGTTTAATCCTTTAAGTAAATACAAATGAAGAACATTACCATAGTAGGAAGTGCAAATACCGATATGGTGGTTAAGACCGATCGTTTTCCGGAACCTGGAGAAACGATAATCGGGGGCGACTTTTATATGTTTCCGGGCGGTAAGGGCGCCAATCAGGCGGTTGCCGCTGTCAGGGCCGGTGGCGCGGTACAGTTTGTATGTGCGCTAGGGGACGATTTTTTTGGTAAAAATGCGCTGGCGGGATACCAAAAGGAAGGCATAGCCATCGACACGGCCTTGGTGATTCCGGGCGAGGCTTCGGGAGTGGCCCTTATTACGGTAAACGGGCAGGGAGAAAATGAAATTGTGGTCGCGTCCGGCACTAACGCCGCGCTTTCACCGGAACATTTGGAAGCTTCGTGGGGTTCTTTTTTGGAATCCGATATTTTTTTGACCCAATTGGAGACACCCCTGGCCACGGTCGGTTTTTTGGCTGAACGCTGTAAAGGGGAAGGGCGTCGCCTGATCATCAATCCCGCTCCGGCGCAACCGCTGTCCGATGCTATTTTGGATGGTCTGTTTTTGATTACCCCGAACGAGACGGAGACCAAGATATTGACGGGTATAACGGTCGAAGACGACGCGAGCCGGGACCAAGCGGCCGAGTCGCTTTTGGGCAAAGGTGTCCAAAACGTAATCATCACCTTGGGCAGCAAGGGATCTTACTTTAAAAACTCCGAAACCGCTTTTACAGTGGAAAGCCCCAAGGTGAAAGCGGTGGATACCACTGCCGCTGGCGATGTGTATAATGGGGTATTATCGGTATGCTTGGCAAAGCGGATGGGGTGGCGCGAAAGCATGGCCTATGCCAGTAAGGCCGCGGCCTTGTCGGTAACACGAATGGGTGCCCAGGATACGGCCCCGACATTAACAGAAATCAACCAATTCCAATAAATTATGTTCATTATCGAAAATTACACCATTGCGGTGGTGTTTTGTGTTATTACCATGCTGGCATGGGGCTCATGGGCCAATACCCAAAAACTGGCGGCGGCCTCTTGGCGCTTTGAACTTTTTTATTGGGACTACGTTTTGGGGATCCTACTGTTTTCAGGTTTGTTCGCCTTAACGGCGGGCAGTATGGGAGAGGGCGGACGCTCCTTTCTTGTCGATATGGCTCAGGCGGACAACGCCAATATCGGTTCCGCTTTTTTGGGCGGGGTATTGTTCAACGCGGCCAATATTTTATTGGTAGCGGCCATTACCTTGGCGGGCATGTCGGTCGCCTTTCCCGTAGGGATAGGTCTGGCTCTGGTGGTAGGGGTGATCGTTAACTATTTGGACGCCCCGGTAGGGAATGCTACCTTGCTTTTTGGCGGTGTTCTTTTAATCGTGTTTGCCATATTGTTAAATGCCAATGCCTACCGAAAGCTTTCGGCCCAACAACAGAAGGTGCCCACCAAGGGGTTGGTGTTGGCGGTCGTAGCCGGCTTGCTTATGGGCCTGTTCTATAAATATGTGGCCAACGCTATGTTTCCCGATTTTGCCAATCCCATCGCAGGGAAGTTGAGTCCGTATACCGCGGTATTTTTATTCGCGGTCGGCATTTTGGCCAGTAACTTTATCTTCAATACCGTTTTAATGCGAAAGCCGTTCGAAGGGGCGCCCGTAAGTTTCAAAGATTATTTTGCGGGAAGCGGTAAAAGCCATGCCATGGGTGTTTTGGGAGGTATCGTTTGGTGTGTGGGCATGTCCTTCAGTATTTTGGCTTCGGATAAGGCCGGTCCCGCAATTTCCTATGGGCTTGGCCAAGGTGCCACGGTCGTTGCCGCATTATGGGGGATTTTTGTTTGGAAAGAGTTTAAGGGAGCGCCAAAAGGCGTTTCGGGCATGTTGAATCTGATGTTGCTGTTGTACGTTGTCGGATTGGGATTGATTATTGCGGCGCGGTAGTTTAGCGATAAATGAAGGATTAAGTTCGGAGTTATGAAAAAATCATTTCTAATAATTTTAGTATACTTTCTTCTAACAACGTTTTGTTCTTGTTCACGAACGACTACGATAACAGAGAACGTGCAAGAAAACAACAATGATGAAGAAGTTGAGGAAAAAAATGAAGAAGAAGGAGAAAATGAAAGTTCGGAAGGAAATGATGCTGATTTGGTGCTAAGGGAGAGAAATATCGTTAGAATTAAAGCGTCTAATGGAGAAGAGGATATTATTAATAATTGCAAGTATTTTTATTCTGATGGAAAGCTTCGAACAGTTCTTTTAAGAAATAATGAAGATGAACCAATCGAAACGAATATAACTTACGAGGATGAAAGAATAGACAGTTTAAGTTATATCAATGGGGCGTCCCGTAAAATTATTTTTACGTATGAGTACCCTAGTGAAAATCAGATAAATATTAGTAGTAATACCAGAGCAGTGCTATCAGAGTTTTATTTGCAAGACAATAAGCCTGTTAAAGTAAAGGGCTATAAGGACAATTTGGAATTAGTTTTCACCATGGAGTTAATGTACAATCGAAACGATAATGTAGATTCTTTGATTGTGATAGATACCTTCGGTTCTCAGACTATTAAAAAGGTGTTTACCCATACCTATGACAATAAGAATGTATTTTACGAAAATTTCGATTTGGAATATCGGTTACTTAACTTAACCCCGGAGGAGTTGGCAATAAGTAAAAATAATGTATTGAGCACAACCGTTTACGACGGTGAGGAGCGGAACTTGTTAGAAACCATCTCCTATGAATATAACTCGCAAGGATACCCAATACTAATGGAGCGTTTTGATTCCATTAATAGATTACAACAGCGCAATACCTTTAGTTACGAATAGTAAAGACACAAGATTTTTGAATGGTTTATTAGAAGAAATTACTTCTTCGCCAGCAGTGCCGACATCCGTTTGATGCGATCTTTTAGCTTTTCGCTCGATAATTTTTCCCGCAAACGATCGGTAATCAACGGAAAGGAAAAAGGGGTCGGTTGTTTGCATTGTTTCCAAATGATTTTTTGGGTGGCGATCCGTTCCAGGGATAACCGCAAACGCCCTTCCTCCAATTGGTGCTCGAAGGTTTCGCGAAACGCTTGCTGAAAAAGCAGGTTGTCGTCCTCAAAGTCGCGAAATACATTGAACAAGAGTTGCGAACTGCTTTGAAGATGCTTCATTTTTATGCCCTTGTTCGGATAGCCCGTAAATACCAGCCCGCTAATGACCGCAATGTCCCGAAACTTGCGTCTCGCCATTTCGGTGGCGTTTAGGCTTTTTCCAAGATCATCGGAAATATACTCCGTAGAAAAGAGGTTGTTGTCGATAACCTCTTGCACGTCCAAAGCTTTGTCCGATAAGAGTTCGAACCCGTAGTCGTTAAAGGCCAATGAAAACGTAATGGGCGACAATAAACTGATGCGATAGCCCAAAAGACTGCCCATGGCCTCATGTACAAAACGCCCTTCAAAAGGATAGAAAATGTAATGATAACCGTCGCGCGTTTTAAAACTTTCGATTAAAAATTCGTCGGGTTTGGGCACGATACTTTCCAACCGTTGCCGTTCAAAAATATGGGCCAGTGATTTTATTTCGGGCGATTGTTGCCGACCTTCCAAACCGGCGGTATACAGTTCATTGCGAAGCAGTTCGGACATTTGGGCGGACAAGGTGAGCCGACCGCCCATCCAGCTCGGTACCTTGTTGGTTTTTTTGTTGGAATTGCGCACATGTACCTGCATTTCCTTGATGCGAATGAATTCCAGGTTACGGCCGGCAAAGGTGAACACATCGCCGGGAGATAGTTTGGAAATAAAATACTCTTCTATCGACCCGATATAACCGCCTTTCTGATACCGAACGGTAAGGTTCGCATCCCCTACAATAGTGCCGATCTGGAAGCGATGTCGCATGGCAATACCGCGATTATCTACCTTAAAACGCCCATCTTCCGTTATGGTCACCTTTTTGTATTCGTCATACGATTGTAGGCTTTGGCTTCCCATGACCAAAAAATTGAGCAACCACTGCCATTGCTCCTCGGTGATGGCCTGAAAGCAGAACGTCTGTCGGATTTCGGTAAAAATCTGATCGGGATAAAAACCGTCGGATATGGCCAAGGTCGTCAGGTACTGCAACAATACATCAAAACTGTTGAGGTAGGGAATACGATCTTCTACGGCCTGCTGCTTTACCGCTTTTTGCAAGGCCGAGGCTTCGATCAGCTCAATGGCATGCGTGGGAAGAAAATAGATGACGCTTTCCTTTCCCGGGCGATGTCCGCTACGGCCCGCCCTTTGTAGAAAACGGGCGATTCCTTTGGGGCCTCCGATCTGTACCACGGTCTCCACCGGTGCAAAGTCGACGCCAAGATCAAGGCTTGAAGTGCAGACTACTGCGGTAAGGCTTTCATTTCGGATGGCCTGTTCCACCCATAGCCGGGTCTCTTTGTTGATGCTACCGTGGTGCATGGCCAGCACCCCTGCATATTCGGGATGTTTTTCCAAAATTTGTTGAAACCAGATTTCACATTGGCTCCGGGTATTGGTAAACAACAAGGTCGTTTTGCTGTTGTTGATGATGGGGACCACATCCTCCAAAAGCCGAATGCCCAAATGACCGCGCCAAGGAAAAGTTTCCATCTCCTTTGGGATGATGCTCTTGACGGTTATTTTTTTTCGCAGTTTGGCACGGATGAGTACGGCGTTTTCCAAAGCCGGTCCCGTAGGGCCCAACAAAACTTCCTTGGCCTGTTCCAAGTTTCCGATAGTTGCCGAAATACCCCAAATGCGCAAGTCTTTCGAAATGGTCTTGAGCCGGGAAAGGCTGAGCTCCATTTGAACCCCTCTTTTTGTGCCCAATAGCTCGTGCCATTCGTCCACCACTACGGCCATACAATCCTTAAAAACGTTTTCGTAGCCCTTGCTGGACAATAAAAGTTGTAAGCTCTCCGGAGTGGTGATCAACAGATCGGGCATTTGGCGCTTTTGCCGGGCACGATCTTTTGTAGTGGTATCCCCGGTGCGGATACCCACCGTCATTTGTGTTCCGAGATCGGCGGTCACCCGTTCCGCCGATTGCTTTATTTCTTGCGAAAGTGCGCGAAGGGGCGTAATCCAAATGGCCTTGAGTCCCTTTTGGTGTTTGGTGCGGTATTCCGGATTTTTTTTGATATACGCCAAAACAATGGGGAACCAAAGGGCATAAGTTTTGCCACTGCCGGTGGGCGCGTTCAAAAGTCCGTTTTTTCCTTGTAGAAACGCCTTCCAAGTATCCTTTTGAAACGCAAAGGGTTTCCAGTTTTGCTGTTGGAACCAACCGTTCGCAATGTCGTACAAGGCTGTTCTGGTCATGTGTCTGCTAAAATGATACGGAAAGGTACTGATTAACTTTTAGCCCGTTGCCCCACTATTCAAAAACTTGATGGCGGCAGTGGCCTTGGGATTTTTTTATCAAATGTAGGGGTTGTAAATAGCAGCCCTCCATGGCTTAAAATAATCGGTTGGGAACAGCAGTTATAAACTTCAAAAAAATTATATTTGCCGAATAAAATTTGAGATATGTCGTTTTTAGATTTGTTCGATAGTGGTTTTAAACAACGCAATCAAGACCATTTTGCGGCCATCGTTAGGGTTGCGATGAGCGATGATGTGATTACCGAGGACGAGCGTGCCTTTTTACAGCGTTTGGCGACCCGTTTGGATATCAGCGAAGAAGCATATCATACAATCCTTAAAGAGTATAAGACACACCCGATCAACCCGCCTACAAGCTACGATCAACGTTTGGAGCGGCTTTACGATTTGGCGCGCATGGTGTATGCCGATAACGTATTGGGCGAGAAACAAACGGGAATGCTCGAGCGATTGGGAATCGGACTCGGTTTTTCTACCGGAAACATTTCCTATGTGGTGGATAAGGCCCTAAAATTGGTAAGGGCAGGGGTAGATAAGGACAACTTTGTGGAAGAGATCAAAAATATGAACCGTTAGAGAACGGTACTGGAAATATGTTTTAAAAAGCGGTTTTAAAAACCGCTTTTTTTATGTCCGTACTTTACAAAATAAGTTCCGTCTATTACAGATTAGTTTTCCAGAAACTCCTGTAGTTTTTGTACCATTTTTGGACTTCCACAAAAGAAAGGGACCCGTTGGTGGAGTTCGGTAGGTTGCACATCCAAAATACGAATGTTGCCATCGGTCGCAAGTCCTTTTGCCTGTTCGGCGATAAAGGCCATGGGGTTACATTCGTATAACAGCCGAAGTTTGCCATTGGTGGAAACGCTACTTTTCGGATACATATATATACCGCCTTTGATCATGTTCCTGTGAAAGTCGGAAACCAAGGAGCCGATATATCTTGAGGTATATGGGCGGTCCCCATCTTCCTGTTGGCAATATTTGATATAGTCTTTTACCCCTTGCAAAAAATGGACGTAATTGCCCTCGTTTACGGAGTAAATACTGCCGGTTTCGGGGAATTCCATATTGGGATGGGAAAGATAGAAAGTGCCTATGGCGGGATTCAGCGTAAAACCGTTTACCCCATCGCCGGTGGTATATACCAACATGGTAGAAGTACCATACACTACATAGCCGGCGGCCACCTGGTTTCTACCCGGCTGCAAAAAATCTTCCAAGGTTACCGGGGTCCCGACCGGGGTAACCCTACGGTAAATGGAAAAAATGGTACCTACCGAAACGTTGACGTCTATGTTGGAAGAACCGTCCAAGGGGTCGATCAATACAACATACTTATTGCGGTGCTGCTCATCGTTACTGTTGATGCTTATAAAATCGTCTTCCTCTTCCGAGGCGATACCACATACAATTTCCCGGTTTCTAAGGGTCTGAATAAACTTTTCATTGGCCAGAACATCCAGCTTTTGTTGGTCTTCCCCTTGAATATTGGTGTCGCCCGCCCTTCCGATAATGTCCACCAAGCCGGCCTTGTTTACCTCGTGGTTGACGACCTTGGCGGCCAAACGAATGGCGTTGATCAGTTTCGAAAGTTCCCCGGAAGAATACTGGAACGATCCTTGATTTTCTATGATGAACTCCCCTAATGTGGTATTTCTGTTTCCAAGCACGGACAATGCGATTTGTTTGCCACAAATATCGGGTATTTTGTGAAACAAAGTAGGATTCCATTTTATTTCGATTTTTAAATTTATAACTTTGTGTTTTATTTGTAACAATTATGGAATATAGCATTCGGGATGCCCAAGTGGGCGATATGGAACAGGTGTTAGGGCTAATAAAGCAATTGGCCGCCTTTGAAAAAGAGGGCGATGCGGTGGAAGTGACGGTTGCCGATCTTCAACGGGACGGTTTTGAGAAACGGCTCTTCCATTGTTTTGTAGCAGAGGTCGCCGGCGCTATTGTGGGCATTGCCCTGGTATATCCACGTTACTCTACCTGGAAAGGCCCGGTCATCCATCTGGAGGACCTGATCGTTGCCGAGGAAATGCGGGGCAAGGGCTTGGGTAATGCGTTGTTGCATAAAGTGGTATCCTATGGAAAAGTGTTGGGGGTAAAACGCATCTGTTGGGAGGTATTGGATTGGAACGAACCGGCAATAAAGTTTTATGAGAAGCAAGGCGCACGGGTGATGCGGGATTGGGACGTGGTGCAGATGGATGCCAATGGTATGGCGGCCTTTCTAAAAGAGGTATAGCCCCAAGGGCCGTGGTTATCGATATGAATGGAAACAGCAAAAAACAGAAAATAAAGAAATGCGTGTATTTAAGTTTGGTGGTGCTTCGGTAAAGGATGCCGAAGGAGTTAAAAATGTGGTAAACGTATTGCGGCAAACCGGGCATGATGGCACGTTGCTGGTAGTTTCGGCAATGGGTAAAATGACCAATGCCATGGAAGCCGTGGTAGATACCTATTTCAATGATCGGGAACGATTGACCGATGAAATTCAGGAAATCGTGACCTTTCACGAGGCTATTTTGAACGATCTGTTCAGTAGCCCCCAACATCCAATCTTTAAAAAAGTAAAGGGACTGATCGAAGAGATACGCGGTTTTTTGGCCTGGAACAAATCCCCGAATTACAACTTTGTATATGATCAGGTGGTGGGCTATGGCGAGTTGCTTTCCACAACGATCATTAGTGCTTATTTGAACGATGTGGGCATTGCGAACGACTGGCTCGACGTGCGGGACTTTATAAAGACCGATGCCAGTTATCGTGATGTAAAGGTGAATTGGGAAAAGACCCAAGAAAACGTATCCAAAGGTATTGACAAGGGCACCCTATACATTACCCAGGGCTTTTTGGGTAGCGACGACAACAATTTTACGACCACTCTCGGCAGGGAAGGCTCGGATTATACGGCCGGAATTTTGGCCTATTGCCTTAACGCATCCGCCGTCACCATATGGAAGGATGTGCCCGGTGTGCTGAATGCCGACCCCCGCTATTTTGAGGAGACGCAGCTGTTGCACAACATATCGTACCGAGAAGCGATAGAATTGGCATTTTACGGCGCGTCGGTAATCCATCCGAAAACACTCCAACCTTTGCAGGGCAAGGAGATTCCGCTACACGTAAAATCCTTCATCGATCCGAAAGGCGCCGGTACCACAGTGGGTAAAGGCAAAGGCATTTCGCCACAGGTGCCCTGCTTCATCGTTAAAAAGGACCAAGTGCTGCTAAAGCTATCTTCTTTGGATTTTTCCTTTATCGTGGAGGATAGTATCAGCGAACTGTTCAAATTGTTCCATGAATACAAAATGAAGGTCGATCTGATTCAAAATTCCGCTATTAGTTTTTCGGTATGTGTGGACAATAAGTTCGGTAGGCTACAAGAGCTGTTACAGCTTTTAAAGGGGAGGTTTAAGCTCATACATCATGAGGGGGTTTCATTGTATACCATACGTCATTTTAACGAAGCGGCCGTTGCCAGTTTGCAAAACGGGCACGAAGTTTTGCTTGAACAACGCGGAAAGGAAACGCTACAACTCGTGGTGAAGTAATACCATTTTAGCTTTGAAATAGCACTAATAAATCGTTTCTTTTTCAGCTGTCCTTCGTTAAAAAAATATAACCGTAGCTAAGGCTATGCTAGATCCCCAGTCAAACTGGGGACAGGCTTTTTGCCTCGAACAACGAAAAAATAATTCAATTTCTATACGCTCGATTTCAAAGTTAAAATAGTATAAGCTGTTCGCACAGGTGTGAGCTATAATAAGCAGGGTGGAAGCGCTATCGCTGTTACCGAACGGTACCTTCGAGTGAGAAACTATTTCCGAGCACTCTATGTTGTTGGCGGCGGTATGATAAAGATGTGTTTTTTAGAAAGTACAAAATAGGCGCGACCTGTAACCTTTTTCCTATCTTAGCGGCATTCCTAATCTATCGTTTTCTATGGGTCTAGTGACCGCTAAAGAAGTAGCAATGGCCACCAAAATCGACAAGTTCGGTTTTGTGGGTACCTTTTTGGCCTGGTTGATTCTAAAAGTGACCAGAATTTCCCAAATGAACCGTACCTACGACAAAATGAAGCATTTGAAAGGCTTGCATTTTGTCGATCGGATATTGGAGGAATACGAAATCGACTATGAAATACCGGAAAACGACCTGAAAAGACTCCCCAAAGAAGGCCCCTATATTACCATAAGCAACCATCCTTTGGGTGGTATGGACGGTATTGTACTGCTGAAGTTGATGCTTACCCAGCGCTCCAATTATAAGGTAATGGCGAATTTTTTGCTGCAACGCTTTGAGCCTTTGGCACCCTATATTTTTCCGGTCAACCCTTTTGAAGATCGCAAAGAGGTCAAAAGTAGTCTTGCCGGATTTAAACAGGCCATGTTGCACTTACGCGATGGCAATCCCATCGGTATCTTTCCCGCGGGAGAGGTTTCCACAAAAAAAGAGGGTAAACTGGTAGTGGATAAAATGTGGGAAGAAGCGGCTATTAAGCTCATACGGAATGCCAAAGTACCGGTAGTACCCATTTACTTTCATGCACGCAACAGTAAATTGTTCTATCGCTTGGCGAGGATCAGTGGCGTATTCCGGACGGCGAAACTGCCTTCGGAAGTATATACCCAACGGTACCGACCCATAAAGGTACGTATCGGCCAGCCCATTTCGGTGGCGACGCAGGCGGAGCAAGGTTCGTTGGAAGAGTTTACCGAGCTGCTCCGTAAAAAAACCTATATCCTTTCCAATGCGTACGAAAAGGAACGCTTGATCGATCAGCTGCCGACTACCTTAAAACTACCCAAACAGCCTCGAAAAATTGCCAATGCGGTACGAACGGAAGTCATCGAGGGAGAGATTGAAAAGTTGATCGAGAAAGACCGCCGTTTGCTCCAAAGCAAGAACTATGAGGTGTTTTTGGCCCCGGCCAATGAAATGCCGTTTACCTTGCAGGAAATCGGAAGGCAGCGCGAGGTAACGTTCCGTGCCATTGGCGAAGGGACGAATAAATCCATAGACATCGACAAGTTCGATGCGTATTACCATCACATGTTTTTATGGGACAAAAGTGCAAAGCTGATCGCTGGCGCCTACCGTATGGGACTGGGTTCCGATATTTTTAAGGCCCACGGTATCGATGGTTTTTATTTACAGGACCTATTCCGTTTTGAACCGGAACTCTTTGGAATGATGCGGCAGTCCATTGAAATGGGAAGGGCCTACATCATAAAGGAGTACCAACAAAAACCCATGCCCTTGTTTTTGTTGTGGAAAGGTATCGTGCATACTACGCTCCGCCATCCGGAGCATAAGTATTTGATCGGTGGAGTAAGTATCAGCAACCAGTTTTCCAACTTTTCAAAATCGTTGATGATCGAATTTATGAAGAGTAACTATTGGGACCCCTATGTTGCGCAATACGTAAGGCCCAAAAAAGAATTTAAAGTGAAGCTAAAAGATGCCGATAAAGAATTTGTGTTCGATGAAACACAGGCCGATCTGAACAAATTCGACCGCATGATCGATGAGGTAGAGCCGGGAAGCCTTCGGTTACCGGTGCTCATTAAAAAATACATCAAACAGAATGCTAAGGTGGTCGCCTTTAATGTAGATCCGCTATTCAATAATTCGGTGGACGGCTTAATGTATATCAAAATTTCCGACCTGCCAGAGGGTACGGTAAAACCGGTAATGGAGGAATTTCAGGCCGAATTGGAACGCAAACTAGTAGAGAACAATAGTACGGGAGAAGAGGCGTCCTAGACTATTAAAATGGAATAATACCATCTTAACTTTAAAATAGCACTAATAAATCGTTTCTTTTTCAGCTGTTCTTCGTTAAAAAATAGAACCGTAGCTAAGGCTATGCTTAGATCCCCGGTCAAGCCGGGGACAGGCTTTTTGCCTGGAACAACTAAAAAATAATTCAATTTCTATACGCTCGATTTCAAAGTTAAAATGGTATAAGAACAGTGTTTACCGCCGATGGATGCTGTCCTGTTCCGGTTCGACCGAACCATTAAATTCGTACCGCTTATTGGAGTTCATTCTGAACAAAATTGCTACAAAACTCCCGAATCTCATTTCGGGCCTTTAAAAATGCAGCATGTTTTTCATCTTCCGAACCGGATACTTTTGATGGGTCGAAAAAATTATGGTGTATGCGTTGCGCTTGATCTGCCGGAATAAAAGGACAGTTTTCTTTGGCGTGGTCGCAAACGGTAATAATGTAGTCCCACGAAATTCCCTGATATTCATCTACATGATTACTGGTGTGTCCCGTGATGTCGATGCCGTCTTCACCCATGATGGCGACCGCCCCAGGATTTAGACCGTGGGTTTCGATACCGGCACTATAAATGGTGGCCAGGCCGTTTTGCAAGGTATTGAGATAGCCATGTGCCATTTGGCTTCTGCAAGAGTTTCCTGTACAGAGGACTAGAACGTTTTTCATTGTATTTTAGGTTTTACCGTAAAAGTTTCAAAAATAAGGAAACCACTTCTTCTATTTTTATTATAGCCCGTTTTTCAAATAAATACCGTTTTGGCAAGCGCTTTAGTCGACTCCTATGGAATTGCTGCGGCGTTCGAATAGCAGGTTGTCCTTCCATTCGCCATGCAGTTTTCCAATACGTTCCCGTTTGCCGATGTAGCGAAATCCCGATTTTTTATGCAGCGCAATGCTCCCTTCGTTTTCGGGAAAAACACCCGATTGCAAGGTCCAAATGCCTTTCGCCTCACTTTCCGCTATCAGTGTTCGTAACAGTAGCCTTCCAATCCCTTTTCCCCGATAATCTTTGGCGGTATAAACACTTACTTCTGCAACACCGCCATACACGCATCTGCTGGAAACAGGCGATAGGGCGGCCCAACCAATAGCTAGTGTCTTATGGGTGGCCACCAGACGACACCATTCCAAATGGGCCTTATGCCACTCGGTGTACGAAGGGACGTTTTGTTCAAAGGTCGCCATTCCGGTAGCAATGCCTTCGGCGTAAATACGGGCGACCGCTTCCCAATCGTCGGGAACCATGTTGCGGACCAAAAAAGAGGATGTTTTCTTCATAGGAACTAGCAACACTGGAGTTTTATGCGATACGTATTCCAAAACCTATGGCCGCTTTTATGTGCTAAAAACAGATGTAAAAGCGCCATGAGTATGGCTCCGGGCAGTAGTTGTTGGGCTATTGTTATAAAAAGACCGTACGCGTTACCCGATATGGGTCCGGTAACCATATATAGCGCCCCGTCCAAAACCTGCAATTTGGCCGTAAGCACCAGAACGATGACCGTAAAATGAAAGGCATTGGAAAACAGATGAACGATATATTCCCATTTGGGAAGCCCTCCCATAAAGCTTCTGCTCTCCGCTTCCGAATAGGCGTCTATCCCCAAGATCAAGGTGTCGACAAGAATCAATGCGATACCGACCAGAAAACCTACCGTACTGGTTTCGTTCAAAAAGACCGTCCAAACAATCAATGGGAACAAAAGGGCGCGAGCGGTATGGGTCAGATGTTCGAACCTGCTTTCTTTTCTACGAAAAAGCTCATATTTCCAGAGGTGTAGGTACACCCCATCAAAGGTGGCGAGTATTATGAACAATACTAAAAAACCGGAGGATAAATAAAAAAGGATTTCCATGCGTAGTAGTATTTAATACCGTTTCAAAGCTAAAATTGGTGTAATACCGTTTTAACTTTGAAATAGCACTAATAAATCGTTTCTTTTTCAGCTGTTCTTCGTTAAAAAATATAACCGTAGCTAAGGCTATGCTTAGATTTTTTGCCTCCAACAACTAAAAAATAATTCAATTTCTATACGTGCGATTTCAATGTAAAAATGGTATACGGTGTTTCGTGACAGGCCTAGCAGCAACCGCTACCAGGCGCGCATTGCCCAGCGGACACGGTCGTTTTTTCGACTGGTATTCCACAGCTTTCCTTTGCTTTACAATCTGTGGGTCTGCTGCCCAATTGCACGGTCAATCGATCGGCGGTAACGGTAACGTCGTGTACATACAGTTGTGCGGTATGAAAGTGATCGTTCCCGTATTCGAATTTTATTTCGACGTCGCGCTCCATCGGTTTTGCGGCATCTACCCGTTTTAAAATCTGTAACGCCTTTCGGGTACTCATATAGGTGAGCGCATCTTTTTCGGTGGGGCTCTCCCATAGTTGAACGACCGTTTCTTTCCAGAAATCACTTTTCCCTCCGCAATCGACCGTGTCTACGGTAACGTTTTTTACCTCCGTTATATGGTAGTTTTTACCCACCGATCGGTTGTTGGCATAGGAAAATACAAGACTCTTTTGAGGTGAGGTCTCTAATAATGATAAAAATTCTTTTGTTTTCATCTGTTTATATTTATTGTTTTTTAATGGTCAGATGTAATTTGCCAATAATCATTTCGGTTGGTATCAACAATGGTTATGGCTCATTTCATAGTAAAGGTTTTTGGGTCAACAGCAATTGAACTGCGTTTTTTCAAAAAAGGTGTTGAGCAGTGTTTGAATTTCTTTCCACCGTTCGAGGTCAATGCAATAACACACTTTTTTACCTTCGATCTCTCCCGTGATCAGTCCTGCACTTTTCAGTTCTTTCAGGTGCTGTGAGATCGTTGGCTGTGCCAAGCCGATTTCGGCGACAATATCATTACAGATACAACCCCGTTGGTTGCTTATATACTGCAAAATGGCGATGCGGGCCGGATGGGCGAGTACCTTAAAAAGGCTTGCCAGGCTATTTTGCCGTTCGTTGAATATTTGCGTTTTCGTTAAACCCATATTGTTATATTGCAATATTACGATTATAAAATCGAATAAAAAAGCCGGTGGATAAAAAAACCGACTTTTTAATGCTGTTTGTGTGTGCCGGTGATTTAGAACCAGGATTTGTTTCCTACTTGATAGGTATTGTAAAATTCCTCATCGGACTTGGTCAAATAAATGATACCTTCTATAAATCCGACGACCGCGGTCGCTGTTAAAATGAAGCCTCCAATAACGAAACATAAGGTGATATAGCCCACAATGGTCGCCCCCAACAACATAAAACCTTCTTTTTGATATCCCAATATAAACTTGTGCACACCAAAAGAGCCTAAAAAAATGGCAAGGAGTCCTGCAAGTAACTTTTTATTTTCTCCCTCGCCCCCGCTAAATGCTTCTTTGGCGCTCTCCGTAAACTCGTTCGCCGTCTTTTTGGCCTCATCGGCAAAATCACTGGCTTTTTCCTTTGCTTCTTCAGCAAATTCTTTAGTGGCCTCTTTGGCATCCTCAAACGTTTCGCTCGCCTTTTCCCCCAAATCGCTTGCGGTTTCTTTTGCTTTGTCAAAGGCGTCTTCTGCCTGATCGCCAAAGTCTTTTTTTTCTTCTGACATCGTTGTTTGTTTTGGTTGTTAAACGGAATTAAATGTAGGGAATATTTTTAAGAGATGGACCACCGTCGATTTTTGTTCGGTCTTTAAGCCTGCTTTTTAGGGGAAATAGCTGGAAAACCGTTCGGTATTATGCTACATTCTATCCTTGTTTGATGCAACCCGCACTTTTCCGAGCGCTACTATTTTTGCGACGGTTCGTTTTTCTTCCACTACTGGGTCTCCTACCCCCATGCTTTCTTCCAACTGGTAAAGGACAATTCCTTTTAAAAGATTGTGGGCCTGCACCGAGCTAGTTTACTTAAAGGCCGAATCGATCGGTTCCCAAAGTTCCAATTTGTTCCCGTCGGGGTCCAGTATCCATCCAAACTTGCCGTATTCGAAAGTTTCGATTTCCCCTACGACGGTCACTCCTTCTTTTTCCAGGGTCTTTAACAACAGTTCTAAATTCGCTACCCTAAAATTCATCATAAAAGATGATTTGCTGGGTGAAAAGTAGTCGGTTTCCCGGTCCATGGGGCTCCATTGGGTAATGCAATCGTTCCCTTCCGCGTCTTTCCACCAAAAGGTACAGCCATACCGATCTACGGGAAGTCCCAAGTGTGTACTGTACCATTCCTTTATTTTATCCGGGTTTTCCGTTTTAAAGAAAAATCCGCCTAGGCCCGTTACTCTTTTTTTCATCGCAGTCGTTTTATCTGTTCTAGTACCGTCTGGTCTATTTGTTTTTTACGTTTTTTTCGTAGGTCGAGATCCACTGCTTTACCGTAATTTTCTTGGCCAATACTTCCAGTAGCTGATATGGAATATCGTCCATGTACTTGAAGCGGATACAGCTTTTTCCCATATCGAGCTTTCTTTTGCTATGCTTTGGGTATTCCGTTACGAACCAATCGTGTAGGTCCGGATTCGCATATATTCCCGAATGGTAAAGCGCCACAAACTTTTTTTGGGAAGCAATATTTATAAAGGGCAAGGGCTGTTCGGGTTTGCAGTGGTACCCGTCTGGGTAAAGGGAATGGGGTACCACAAAACCTAGCATGCCGTAGCTCATTTGCTCTTCAAAACCTTTGGGGAGGTTTTTTTGGAACAGTGCGCGTAGCTTTTGAAGGGCCTCTTGCCTGTCCGGCGGGGTTTGCGCAATATACGCTTCGGGTGTGTTCGCTTTGTATTGCATGGGTTAGTTTTTTCGTTGTAACAACAGTGCTGAAATTAGGGAAATCACCAAACCGATCAGCATGACCGTTATAAACATGATCATTGCCATAAAGCCGCTTCCGTAATCGGGAATGGGCTCTTGTGAGCCCTGCGCTTTCATGGTTTCTGCGTATTCCTTAAAAAAATCGGGATTTATATATGCGGTATAGATAAAGTCGGCAATGGCAATGCCGGCTGCTGCAAAGGCGGCGATGCCAAGTCCTATGGCGATTCCTTTGCCTATGGAAATATGCCCGTTGTTTTTTTGGTCCCTGTAGTATTTGATGCCAAAGTAAATAAAGGACAACGCTACCACTATAGTGGTATATCCGATAATTTCCTGAACGGTAAAGCTGGCCCCCTTGCCAAAATAGAGTGCCGCCAAAAAGCAAAGTAAAGCGATTCCCCCGCTGTACGTGCCGAATTTTAAAATGGTGTTTTTCATCTGTTTAAAATTTTGTAGTTTGCTGAAAATGAAGAAACTAAAAATTACTGCACATTCAGTAATTCGCATAAACTTATTTTAATCATCTCGGTAAGGTATGCTTAAAAAAGTTTATGCTCATTTCATATTTCAAGTTGTTATGGTTCGGTCAAAAGTACCCTTCACAGCAAGAAATACGGTAGTACTAAAGTACCAAATCATCTTTTTTGGGGGAGAATAGGGGAACGGCTAGATGATGTTTTGGCGTTTGGCAATATGTACTGCCTGCGTTCTTCGTTTTGCGTTCAATTTGATCAATATATTCGACACATGGGTTTTAACGGTACTTTCCGATACAAAAAGCTTCTCGGCAATTTCCCGGTTCGATAGGCCCAAGGCTATTTCTTTCAATATCTCATATTCTCGAGCGCTTAAATCGAGCGATGCTGTTGGTCGTTCGGGTACGATGTGCAAAGATGGTTGCCCGTCTTTTGATCTTTCCGTTAGCAGCATGCCCATTATAAAAAAAATAAGCGCTACAGGGCCCAAGACCACTTCAAGGGAAAGGGAGCCATCCGAAACACTATGCTTTCCAAAACGGAGCAGCAGAGCAAGGGCAAAGGACAAGGTTCCGAACCATACGATCGCATTCTTCATGTACTAAAGTTAACAAAATTTTGCTTTGATCTTGTCTACAATGGTCTGCGCCAACTTTTGCTTGCTTTCTACGGTCCACCCCGCAACGTGTGGACTCAAAAGAACGTTTTTGGCTTCAGTGAGGTATTGGAAGGCCTCCGGAAGATTGTTTTCGCCCTTTGTATCCGAGGCGAACATATTTTCAAAGGAGGTTTTTTCATATTCCAATACGTCCAATCCGGCCCCTAGAATTTTTCCCGACCGGAGCGCTTCGACCAAAGTAGCGGTATCGATGCATTTTCCACGGGCGGTATTGAGGATCCAAAAGGGTTTTTGAAAGCTTTCTATGAAGTTCGTGTCGATCATTCCTATGGTCTGTTTCGTTTGTGGTACATGAAGGCTTAGCACATCCGTTTTTTGCTGTAGTTCCAAAACACCGACCTGTCGGGCATTTTCATCGCCTACGCCCCCTAAAATATCATAGCAAAGTATTTCTACATCGAAACCTTGAAGTTTTTTGGCAAAGGCCTTTCCCATATTTCCATACCCGATAATGCCCACGGTTTTCCCGTCGAGCTCTATACCGCGATTCCCTTCGCGATCCCAGGTTCCCGATCGTACTTCCCGATCGGCCTTGTTGAGTTTGTTGAACAAGGACAACAACATGCCCAGGGTGTGCTCCCCAACGGCATTTCGGTTGCCTTCCGGCGCGGCGGCCAAAAACACTCCTTTTGCTTTTGCGTATTTGACGTCGATGTTCTCCAGACCCGCACCGACACGACCGATAAACTTTAAATTGACGGCCTTGTCCAAAAAATCGGCATCGATTCGAAATCGACTTCGAATGATCACCCCATCATAGTTATGGATCACTTTTTCTATTTCTGCTTTTGAACTAGTGTAGTCTTCGTCGTTTTGAAAGCCCAATACGCTGAATTGGGCCGAAAGTAACGAATGGTTGCTGTCGAGATGGAGGACTTTCATGGGCGGGCCTATATTTTTGGGTAATGGGTTTGTGTAAGGGCATGTTGTACACCACCGGTATGGGCGGTATGTAGCTTTTCGAACAGCAAAAGGTGTACTTCTTCCCCGTTTTTGGTCATGGGGTTGTGTTCTACCCCTTTGGGCACCACAATGATTTCTCCTTCTTTCACAATTTCGGTACGGTCGCGAAACTGCATGTATAGCGTTCCTTTCAGTACCTGAAAAAGTTCGTCTTCGTTTTCATGGGCATGCCATACAAAGCTTCCCTGAATCTTTGCCAGGATTACCTGCATGTCGTCAACTACGGCTATCTGATGGGGATGCCACTGTTTGTCGAACGCGGCATGTTTTTCTTTAAGGTTGATGGGTTTCATGGCCATACGATTTTAATGGGCCAAAGATACGATAACCTCAATTTAAACCGCAGTGGAGCATTGGCGAACTTTGACCAAGGAGATGAAACCGTAGTACGTGTACTATTGAGCGGTATTGGAGCGGGAAGCGTGATAGTTCCAGCCGCTTAGCACCAACTTTTCATCGGGATGGTCGATACCCGGTTCGGTAACGTCATCACCGGCGTATAGCTGGATCAATACCGTTTTTCTCGTTTTTTCGGAGACATTGGGCATGGAGCCATGTAAGGTGAAATAATGAAAAAATACGATATCTCCGGGCTCCGCTTCCAGTATGGTAGCGTTCTCCATAGGATATTTTTCAAGAAATTCGGATTTCACCTGTCCGTTACTGTTCGGTATACGGCCCAAACGATGGCTGCCCGGATACACGCGTAGGCATCCCATTTCATTGGTGGCCTCGGTAAGGTGCATAATGCCCGCGAGCATACTGTCCTTTAAAGTGGGGAAATAGCTCCAGTCCTGATGCATCGGAAAAGGGGCGCCCACAGAAGGTGGTTTTTGAAATAGCTTGGTATGGTGCAATACCACGTCCTCTCCGAGGAGGGCATTGGCATAAAATAAAAAGTTTGGATGGAACAGCGCCGACATCCACTGTCCGGAATATTGTTGCACATTATTGGTGTGCAGGATAACGGAATCTTCCGATTTCATTTTTTTCATGGCCTCGGGGTTGGTCCACCGGGCATTGAGCTCGTCACCGGAGCGTACCAGCTGATTGACGATGCGGTCGTAGTCTTCCGCCAAGTTGTTCAAGGGATCTCCCGTAAAAACCCGTTTGGCGTGGTAGTATCCGTGTTCTTCAAAAAAGAGTTTTATTTCGTCGGCATTCATGTTTCCAATGTAAGAATAAGTAGTCTTTTGGGTTAGTAATATTATATCGTTTGATGGTATTATTTTCAAGCGCTAGGTTAAATTCCCAGCACCATTTTAGCGATAAAAAAGTAAATCAAAATACCAAAAATATCATTGCTGGTGGTAATGAACGGCCCGGTGGCGATGGCAGGGTCTATTCCCCTTTTATCGAGGAACAGTGGTACGAACGTACCGATAAAACCTGCTACAACAATTACCGCGATCAACGAAATGGATATGGCCATCGCGGTTAAAAAATTGCCTTTCCACACCCAGGTGAACAGTAACAGTATAAGCGCGAGTATAAGCCCATTGAGCAGGGCCAGCAGCATTTCCTTTACCAGCCGATTGCCGATACTTCCCTTGATATCGTCATTGGCCAGCCCTTGTACGATGATTGCGCTCGATTGTACCCCTACGTTGCCCGCCATTGCGGCGATCAAAGGGGTGAACAGGAACAACACGGTGTATTCCCGAAACATTTCTTCAAAGCCGCCCATGATCATTGCGGCGCCCGCACCTCCAAAAAGCCCCAAAATCAGCCAAGGCAAACGCGCACGGGTAAGGTCCCAAATGCTGTCATCGGCCTCTACATCCTGAGAGATACCCGCTGCCAATTGGTAATCCTTGTCGGCTTCTTCCTTAATGACATCTACGATATCATCAATGGTAATACGGCCCACAAGGCGCCCGATCTCATCGATTACCGGAATGGCCTCCAAGTCGTATTTGCTCATTATTTTGGCCACCTCCTCTGGTTTTTCATGAACGCTTACCGAATCTACTTTAGGAATATAGATGTCGGCAATTTGGGTCTTGGTCGCGGTGGTCAACAAATCTTTTAAGGAAAGGCGTCCCTTTAGCTTTTCTTCTTTGTCCACCACATATATCGAGTGTACCCGGGTCACGTTTTCGGCCTGTAGCCGCATTTCTTTAACGCATTTGAGTACGTCCCAGTCTTCTTTGACCTTTACCAATTCTTTTGCCATAAGGCCCCCTGCCGAATTCTCATCGTATCGCAACAGCTCTACAATATCCTTGGCATGTTCACGGTCCCCAATTTCGGAGATGACCTCTTGGATGATTTCCTTGGGGAGTTCGGCGATAATATCGGCGGCGTCGTCCGTATCGAGTTCCTCCAGTTCCTCCGCAATTTCCTTGGTGGACAGGTTGCTTAAAATGGCTTCCCGTACATCCTCGTCCAACTCCGTAAGGATATCGGAAGTTTTATCGCTATCGAGCAGCTTGATCAAATAGGTAGCCTCATCTTCGTTGAGCTCGTTAATGATCTCCGCTACATCGGCAAAGTGCAAGTCCTCCAAAAGAACCTGAAGCTCCTGATCTTTTTGGTTTTCGATGAGCGCTTCGATTTCCGTAATTAGCGCTTCGGTAAGTTTAAAGGGTGTCATACGGCCGTTACGATGAATTTTAACATCTGCCGCAAAGCTAAAGAAAAAGGTTTAGAATGGAGGGGCCGTTTGCGTTTCCACTTCGGAAAAACGCAAGTGCCGTCAAGGCTATTTTATTTTTGAGGAACCGGTATCAATCCTTCATGTCGGTTTCTATTTTTTGGGTCAACGCCAAAAAATCGGAGACCTTAAGTTGTTCGGGGCGTTTGTCGAAAATGGGGTCGGCCCGCAAGGTTTCGGAAAGGTCGAACGCCTTTAAACTATTGCGCATCGTTTTTCTACGTTGGTTAAAAGCGGCCTTGACCACCCTAAAGAACAGTTTTTCGTTACAGCCCAAGGACTGCCCTTCTTTTCTTTTTAACCGGATTACACCGGACTGTACCTTGGGCGGGGGATCAAAAACCTGCGGGTGTACCGTAAAAAGATACTCGGCATCGTAAAAGGCCTGTACCAGTACCGAAAGGATGCCATAGGTTTTACTGCCCTCTTTTTCACATATTCGTTTGGCGACCTCTTTTTGGAACATTCCCGAAAACTCGGGAACACGATCGCGTACTTCCAAGAGTTTGAAAACAATTTGGGTAGATATGTTGTAGGGAAAGTTGCCGGTGATGGCAAACGGTTCCCCATTGAATAGGGTACCGAGGTCGTACTTTAAAAAATCGGCCTCCAATACGGTGAACGAACCTTGCTTGGCCAATACCTTTGGGTGTTCCAAGGGAAAGCTATGGTTCAGGTAAATGATCGATTCCGCATCGAGGTCCATGGCTACCAACTCCAGGTCGCGCAGTAACAGGTATTTGGTAAGCACCCCGGTTCCCGGACCTATTTCGATAACGTTGCGATAGCGATCAAGTGAAAGCGTTTCGGCTATTTGTTGCGCAATGGCCTCGTCCTTTAAAAAGTGCTGTCCCAAGTGCTTTTTTGCCTTTACGGGACGTTGCTCACCTCCGTTTCTAGCGTTTTTCTTCTCAAAACGGGACGGATATTTTTTCTTTTTGGACATGTATCGGTTTAAAATTGGGAATCAGTGATCCTTGCTTACATACACCCATGCCTTTCTTCCAGAGGCCAGTGTTACGGTAATACGTTCATACAGATTGCCTTCATAGGAGTCCGCAAGCCGTAATTCGTTTTCGGTCAACGGATACACCTCGCCAACAACATGGTCTTCCCTGTTTTTTGACGGAACAATGTTGGGGTAGGTATCGGCAACCTGTTCGGCCTTAAGGGCATAGGAAAAAAGGGTGTCGGAGGTATGCATCAGGGTTTTTGAAAAAACCGCTTGTTGTATCGTTTTGTCCCTCAAGGTGCCGTAGGCGAACAACAGTTGTGTGGATGTCTCTTTTGCGACATCTTTCTCGCTGATGACTTCCAGTTCTGTTCGGAACGATACAAATTTTCCAGGGAAAAGCTGGTGGGCCTCGTCGCGAAGCTTCGGTGCGTCTTCTTTATAGTAGCGCTCCAAGGTTTCCCGGTCCTGAACGGTAAATTGTACCGAATAGGTATGGCCGCCCATTTCCTCGGTGACCAGCACCTTTGCCAGTTTTGCATTTAGGAATTTCCCCGTTGCCAGTACGTCGGGAATGTGGGTCTCTTTCATCCATTGGAGCCATTGCTCGTGAACGATCTGTTCAATATTGGTGGTTACGTTATAAATGAGCATTGTTTATCGGTGTATGGGAAAAGCGGTGCGTAGCACCATCGTTTTTATGGATTTTTGTGCCGGGATCTTGGATCAGTTAACGGGGTCGCCCCTTAGTTTTCTGAAGTTTTTCCGTGCCTGCGGAAAGTAATAACTATCTTGATACCTATAGATGATCTTTTCGTATTGCGCCTTTGCTTTTTCCGGGGCGTTCAGTTTGGTTCGATAAAGTTCCCCTAGGGCAAAGTGGGCGTCATCGGCCAATATGCCGTTGGGATAGAATTCGATAATTTTAAGGTAGTTGAATTCGGCCGCTGTATAGTCCTTCAATTGCTCCAACAACTGCCCCTGTTGGAACAGGGCATCGTCCTCTATTTTTTCGCCCTTGTGTTCTTTTAAAATAATATCCAACGTATCTATCGCCGCCCGGGTTCTGTTTTGATAACCTAGCAAGTCGGCACGCGCATATTTTTTAAGGGCGGTCTGTGTGGAATCTTCCAAGGAGTTGTCGGAGATAAGAAGGCTCAACTGCATGGCATCATTGGCGATCAATTGGGAGGTGGACCCTCGTAATACTTTAAGTTGGGTAAGTGCCCAATCGAAATCGCCCTTGTAAAAGCTGGTCTGGGCCACTTTGTACCGGGCTTCTTGGCCCAGCATATCGTTTTTTAACCCTTTTTGCGTCTGTGAAAAATAGATCAGGGCCTCGTTGAACCGTTGGTCGTATACCAATATGTCGCCAAGGGCAAGTTTGATGTATGCTTTTCCCCTGGGGTTCAAAGGCAGTTCCAAACTGTTTTTTAGGATGCGGACAGCGGGATCGGGGTCGTTCTTCTCAAAAGTAAGAAAGTTGGCATAGGCCACCTGTAATTGCAAGGTGCCGTTGTCGTAACCGTATTGTTCCATCAACTCCTCGAAACGTGCTTCTACCGTGTCCAGCGTTTTGGCATCCGCTGTCCGTAATTGCAATGTAATCAATTGCAATTGAGCGTTCAAAAGGTTGTTGGGATTGTTGTTGTTTTTGATTATATATTCAAAAACCTCGCGGGCCAAATCGTTTTCATTTTCCTCCAGCGCAAGTTTTCCAAGGTTTTCCAAACGTTGTACGGAACTCGATTCGGATCGGCGGTAAATGGCCTTTTCTTGGCGGAAAGCACTGCCGAACTGCTTTTGTTGTACAAAAAGCCAACTGAGCAACTCGTTCCACAACACATCCGGATTGCGTTGGGCATTCTCAAGTAATATCTTTTTCAGTTTAAGATTGTTCCCGTTTTCGGGGTCTTCCGATATAAAGTCGTCAATACTGCGCAATACATTGGATTTGGAGGTTTTGCCCTCGCTGATCAATTTTAGGTAGGCGCCGTACATTTTTTCCACGTCGCCCTTTTCACCGTATAGTTTCGCCAGTTGGTAATTGTAGTCGAGGTTGGGGTTCAATTCCATGGCTTTGGAATAGGCCGACAACGCTTGGTCCAAAAGGGCATATTTCTGAAAACGGAGCCCTATGGCATAGCCGTAACTCGGTTTTTTTTCAATTTGTGCTAGGGCCTTACGGTAGTTTTTTAAGGCTTCTTCTTGTTGGTCCTGTAGCGTGTGGTTGTATCCCAGCTCTACGTAAAAAGTGGGGTTGGCATATGGTTTTCCCAGTTGTTGCAGCAAATACCCCTCGGCATCCCCATAGCGTTCCAATTGCTGGTAGCAAGCGATCAACCCTTCCCCATAATCGGTACGTCTAGGGTTTTGGCGCACCAATTTTTCGTAAAAGACCACCGCTTTTTCAAAACTTCCGTCGTTAAAGTATTGTTTGGCAAGAAAGTCGTCTTGCGCGCTAAGCGCGCCGACCGAAACAAAACAGCAAAGGGAAAGAAGGAAATGTTTCATGTGCGTTACCAAAGGTAATTAAGTTGGCATACAATCGTTATCAATAAACTCTTAAACCTGAAATTTATTTGATAAATCGGGGGAATTGGGGCTATGGGACGAAAAGACGTAACCCGGGTAGGACGAAAGGAAAATTGGGAATAGCTTTTAGCGTTTTGGTCAGTGGTTTTATGTGGTGGATTTTGTTGCAAGAGGTTGTTTTTCTATCCAATAAAAAGGTGCAACTCATGATTTTGAATTTTTGGCTTTTATGGGATAACTAGCGTTGTAAATCCATGTGTTTTTGTTTTTCGAACGCGATTTGTCGGGATTGATGAATAATCCAAGCCAAAAGTTCTCCTTTCCTAAGGTATGAATCACTTCAGTACTTTGCTAGTATGAGGTTATTTAAGCCTTGGTTAACCATGAACCCTATGATGTCATCTAAGCAGGTAACCAATAAAATAGAGAACACCTACCTTGAACGGCTAGGTTTCCCCAACAAGCTCCAGATCTGAGATTTCATACACTACAAATCCGGTTTCCGTGGGGAGCGTTTTTTTTATTTTCCAATGGTGTAGCGCATCCTTAAAGCGTTTTTCGGGGTTGTCGGCCAAAAAGTCGCGTACGTATTGTGCCAGCATATTGTTTGCCGCAATGGCCCTTTTAAAATCGGGATTCTTTTTACGGTCCTCCAATTCGTGCCAGATCATTACGGCATCTTCCAATGTTTTGCCCGTATTTGCCTTTACCCAATCCATAAAATCGGAATGGCACGAAAATCGTTTTCCGACATGCGATTTCATAAAATTCCTGAAGTTGGGGCCAAAACTGACCGAGTCGGTAATTTTGGTATCCAGGGAAAGAGAGGCGCGGGCCCAGTTAAAGGTCGATTTTTTTACCTTTTTAGGGGCTTTGGGCAAGGGCTCGTTCGGGTGGTCCAGCGCAAAAATAATACGGTCGCGCAGTTCAAATTTTCGTCCATTACCGGGAATGTTCGCCTGTTTGCAAATGGCGACCAACTCTTCCTTGAGCCAGTACCATCGGTTGAATTCGGCCCCTGTGCGGATGTCTTCAAATGGAGGACGTTCCATAAATACTACCCAATTGTATCGAAACCACAGTAGGGGACCAATACCTCCGGAATATTGATGCCGTCGGCAGTTTGGTAGTTTTCCAGGATGCCGGCCAATACTCTTGGCAGGGCCAGTGCGCTTCCGTTGAGCGTATGTGCCAGACGGCTTTTTCCATCGGAATCTTTATATCGCAATTTCAAACGGTTGGCCTGGTAGGTTTCAAAATTGGAAACGGAACTGATTTCCAACCAACGGTCCTGTGCCGTGGAAAACACCTCAAAATCATAGGTAAGTGCCGCGGTAAAACCGAGGTCTCCCCCGCAGAGGCGCAATATCCTAAAGGGAAGTTGCAGTTCCCTTAAAATGGTTTTAATATGTTCGACCATACCGTCCAAAGCGTTATAGGATTCGCTCGGGTGCTCCACACGAACGATTTCTACCTTATCAAATTGGTGTAGGCGGTTCAAACCGCGTACATGTGCCCCGTAGCTGCCCGCTTCCCTTCTAAAACAAGGGGTATATGCGGTATAACATATGGGAAAGTCGTTTTCGGCAACTAGTTCGTTCCGCATCAGGTTGGTAACGGGTACTTCGGCCGTTGGGATGAGGTACAGGTCGTCTTCCCCAACATGGTACATTTGCCCCTCCTTGTCCGGTAATTGCCCGGTGCCAAGGCCCGAAGCCTCGTTTACCAAATGGGGCACCTGCATTTCGGTATAGCCGGCAGCACTATTTTTATCGAGAAAGTAAGAGATCAATGCTCGTTGTAACCGGGCTCCCTTTCCTTTGTACACGGGAAATCCCGCTCCGGTAATTTTTACACCGAGCTCAAAATCGATGATATCGTATTTTTTTGCCAGCTCCCAATGGGGGAGGGCATCCGCGTTCAAGGTCGGTATGGCCCCTTCTTGGAAGATTTCTTCATTGTCCGCTTCGGTAACTCCGGCAGGTACGGAGCTATGGGGAACGTTGGGTATTTGATAGAGTGCTTTCTGTAATGCTTCGGCAGAGGTGTTCAAGGTGTCCGTCAAGGTTTTGGACTCCTCTTTTAGCGCGGTGGTCCGTTCCTTTAAAACGTTCGCTTCCTGTGCCTTGCCGGTCTTGAACAGTTGTCCTATTTCTTTGGAGAGCTTGTTCGCGTTTGCCAAGGTGGCGTCAAGTTGGGTCTGTGTAGCCCTTCGTTGCTCATCAAGTTGGGCAACGGTGTCCAACAATGCTGTGGCATCGATACCCCTTTTGTTCAACGCAGCGATCAACGCTTCTTTGTTCTCCCGAATCGCCTGTAATTGTAGCATCTCTTTTATTTTAGGATGCAAATTTAATCTTAATTATACAGGCTACCAATCCAGAGTCGAATCAATTTTCGGTCGTATCCGCTTCGGGCGAGGGTAAAATAAAAGCATTGTGGTGGAGATGCGACCAGGGAACCGCGGCAAGATCTACGGTCGGGTCAATAAACGGTCTGTACGGTTTTCCGTTAACGCTTACTTTGGAACCGATAGCATATACGGAAACGGCGATGCCTTTTTCGGCGTAGATGGCCTTTAATTTCTGGGCGAACTGCCAAATGAAATCCGGATAGGACCCAAGCCGTCGGCGTTGTTTTGCGGTAAGGTATTTTGAAGCGTCGATATACTCTTTCTTCTGGGTGTCCTGGTGCACAATTTGAAACTGGATGCGTCCCGCCCTACTGCGGAGCATCATACGCCAACTCAAACGATGCCCTTCTTCCGTCCATAGCACGTCGTCCGGTATCAGATGGTGGCGTAGCGGAAGGGCGATCTGAACCAGAAAATAGATGCCCAAAACCAAGAGCAAAGGTCTGTTGTATGCCGGGGATGGCTCCGGTGCGTTGCTGTAATGGGGTTTCTTTTTAAAAAAGAGGTCGTTGATGGTTTTGGTGTCGAAAAAGAAAACGGTGAAAGCTAGCGACAAATAGGGGAAAATTCCGATCTGAAAAACAATAGAATTAAAAAGATGGAAAAAAATAGAGGCAATGAACGCCGGTTTACGGGTGGGTTTCCATAACAGTGCCGGAATGATCAAAAGGTCGAAGAGGATTCCAAAAACACCGATGATCTTATGGATCCAGGGAAGTTGCAATACCGATCCGATAATGGGATACCCTGCCTTTCCCTGCATAAGGATCTTTATAATTCCAAAATCGACCCAATCACCGTACATTTTTGCGATAGCTGCATAGGTGTAAACGATAAATAGCTGTAGTACTATGGACCATTTTATCCAACCGGGCATGCTGATGGTACGGATGTTGGGATTTCGTTTGACATCAAGGGAGAAATAACGGTTTGCCGGAAAAACGGCCATGCATCCCGAAATTAGGACCAAAAGGTAGTAATGGTTGTTGTACGAGGTCTTTTGCATCAGGTACGCCCCGGTCCAAAGCAAGGTAAAGGCGATGGCACAAAAGCGGTACCGGTACCCTAGGGCAATGCCCACGCCCAAGGTGCCCATGATCGCAAAATAGACGTACATTCCAACTCCTGGCAAGGGCTGTAACCATTCAAAGCCAATGAAATTAAAGGTGAACTCGGGCTCAACAAGGGTACGGCGTACCCACCCCGTTACGATGGCGCCGTAGCACTCCAAGGCGCAAAGGATGCCGAAAAATACCCTAAAAATGATGAGTGGGGAATTATCGATCCTTCCAAAGAGCAAATGGCGTATCATTTTTCGGAGAGTATCTTAAGGGAAATCAGTCGGTCCTGCTGCAATTGTTTTTGGAGCGCTTCCACCGATTCGAACTTGTGTTCGTCCCGTAGGCGTTTTACCACTTGTATTTGCAATTGTTGGCCATATAGATCGCGATCAAAATCAAAAAAGTGGATCTCGATCCGTTTTTGGAGCGGCCGATTTTCATCTTCCCCCGATACGGTAGGATTGTGCCCAATGTTCATCATACCATTTACCGTAATGCCATTAATGCTGCTGTGTACAAGGTAAACGCCATTTTTGGGAACCAGTTTATAGGTTTCATCCAAATGTAGGTTCGCTGTGGGAAACGCCAATTGTCGCCCCAATCCCTTTCCTTTTTTTATACTGCCGCTGAGCATATAATCATATCCCAGAAAGGTATTTGCCGTAACGATGTCACCATCCAAAAGGGCTTTGCGAATTTTGGTGGAACTTACCGAAACGGCATCGATTTCTTGGGCGGGAATTTCGGCTACCTCAAAATCCAGTGTCGCGCCAAAGGTTTTGAGGTCATCGATGTTCGCGGTGCGGTTTCTTCCGAAACGATGGTCGTAGCCGATAATTATTTTTTTAGTGCGCAATTGGTTTACGAGAACATCCCTTACAAAACTTGTAGCCGATAATCGGGAAAAATCCTTTGTAAACGGATGGATGACCAATTGATCTAACCCCATTTCCTCCAAAATCCTGGATTTCTCTGAAATGGTGTTCAGTAGTTTGATATCGCTATCTTTCTGCAACACCATTCTTGGGTGTGGAAAGAACGTCAGTACGGTCGATCGAAGTCCTTTTTCCTTTGCTTCCGCAATCAATCGCTCCAAAATGGTGCGGTGCCCGATGTGTACGCCGTCAAAGGTACCGATCGTAATGGCCGTGGGGTGCTTTTCGTCGTATTTTGTAATGCCTTGGACTGTTTTCACGTAGCGGTTGATCAGAAAAAAACGTATCTTCGGTATTTGGTAAAACCCCGTAGATGGCCGCTAAATTACGTCTTGTTTTTTCATTTTCCATATTATTTTTATCCTTTTACGGATTCGCACAGCAGAATTACTGGACGCCCACATCTGCGAACGGTAGACAGGCGAAGAAGCTTGTCAGCAGGCTGCAGGTAAAGGGAGGCCGTTATTTCTCCTTGGACCGCCAAGCATTTCGGTCCGAATTGGATATTCTTACAAAAAATACGTCTGGTTCCACCATTCTTTATTTTCCCGACGAGGCGGGAAAATTAGTTGCGTTCCGTGTTTCGGAGCATTCTGTAATGGCTCCAGAACTTGCACAAAAATATCCTGAGATCCGTTCTTATCGGGGCTATTCCTTAACCAACAAAGCGGACCGTATTCGATTCAGTATTTCACACAAGGGATTGCAGGGAATGACGACCTACGCGGACGAACGCGCACCAACCTTTATCCAAAAAAGCGGTGATGACCGCTATTTGGCGTATGCCCGGGATTCCTATTCCCGTGCGGATATCGATTTTGTTTGTGACACTAAAGCAAAGGTACATCGCAATGAAAGGGCCTCGGCCTTACGCCCGGTCGATGGGCAGGTCTTGCGGGAATATCGATTGGCCGTATCGGCTACCGGGGAATATACCGAGTATCATGGAGGAAGCGTTTCGGATGCCTTAGCCGCTATAAATGCCACAGTAACGCGGATCAATGCGCTTTTTGAAACCGATCTGGCGGTACGTTTGGTTTTGGTGGGCAATACCGATTCCGTTATCTATACCGATCCGGATACCGACCCTTATACCGGAAATTTGAACAATCAGGCCCAAAGTACCCTTACCCGTGAAATCGGGGAGGCCAATTATGATATCGGCCATTTGTTCAATAATGATCAAAACAATGGAAACGCCGGTTTCATAGGAGCCATATGCGAAGATGGTTCCAAGGGAAGTGCCTTCTCCTCGGGAACTACGCCCGAAGGGGATATTTTTGATCTGGATTTTGTCGCCCATGAAATTGGACACCAATTGGGGGCCAACCACACCTGGTCCTTTGAGTCGGAGGGCACACAGGTGCAGGCAGAACCGGGAAGCGGTACTACGATTATGGGCTATGCGGGAATAACGGGGAATGACAATGTCGCCCTAAACAGCGACGATTATTTCCATTATAATAGTATCGTCCAAATTATTGAAAACTTGGAAACGAAAAGTTGTGGACAATCGATTCCTTTAACCAACACGCCTCCGGTAATTGCCCCACTATCGGATTATACCATACCAAAAGGGACCGCATTT
This sequence comes from uncultured Flavobacteriaceae bacterium, assembly GCA_947500445.1. Taxonomy (GTDB): domain Bacteria; phylum Bacteroidota; class Bacteroidia; order Flavobacteriales; family Flavobacteriaceae; genus Pelagihabitans. The sequence continues at coordinate 46,289 of CANMSB010000031.1, forward strand.
GTGCTGACCGGGGAGGCAACGGATGCCGATGCCGGTGATGTGCTTACGTATACTTGGGAACAAATAGACGATGGAGTGGTCACCCAGGGAACGTTCGGTCCTTTGAATCCCAGCGGTGCAAACTTTAGGTCGTTGCCACCGAGCACCGACCCTACACGTTATTTTCCCAACCTTTCTCGGGTGCTGGCCGGACAATTGACCGAGACGACACCAAACTTTAACGATGATTGGGAAACGGTTTCGGAAGTGGAACGCGAAATGAATTTTGCCCTTACCGTGCGCGACAATGCTACCGGAGGAGGACAGGTAGGTGCGGCGCTCAGCGCTATCCAAGTCGTAAACGGGGCAGGGCCTTTTGTGGTTACCTCACAAGAAAGCTCCGATGCGGTTACCGCCGGTGATGTAATGACGGTTACTTGGGATGTGGCCAATACCGATACCGCACCCGTAAACGTCAGTAGCGTAGACCTTTTGCTTTCCACGGATGGTGGAACTACTTTTTTACCGCTCGCCGAAGGTGTGCCGAACGATGGTAGCCATGAGGTAGTGGTGCCCGGTTTACCGACTACGGCAGCTCGGATTATGGTAAAGGCCCAAGGGAATATTTTTTATGCGGTAAATGCGGTCGATTTTGAAATTGTAACCGCCCCGGTCGTTCTTGCTTTTGAAACACTTTCCTATGAAGTGTGCCAAGGTGACGACCTTAGTTTCGTATTCGAGTATCAGACCTTCGACGGTTTTTCGGAGGAATCGACCTTTAGTGCTACCGCACCAGCGGGAGCCAACGTCGTTTTTTCTCCGGCCACGGCCACGGCGAACAATACCGAGGTCACCGTAACGGTATCCAATACAAACGGCGTAGCCGTAGGTGCCTACGAAATCGTTGTTTCGAGTACCGCAACGGGAAATGTTAAAGAGGTTCCTTTTGCGCTCGGCGTTTTCGATGATGGTTTTGAGGCCGTTACCTTGCAATCGCCAGCAGATGGCGCGGAGGAGGTGACTTCCGTACAGGAGTTACAATGGGAAGAGAATAGCGGCTATACCGCCTATGATATAGAAATAGCGACGGATGTGGCCTTTGCCAATATTACGGAAAGCGCTACGGTAACAGATAATGTATATCTGCCCTTGGCTTTGGAGAACGACCAACAGTATTTTTGGCGTGTACGGCCAAAAAATGTGTGCGGGGAGGGTACTTTTGGAACTGCTTTTGGTTTTCGGACCATACCGTTCAATTGTATCACAAAAGAGAGTAGAGACGGTGAATTGCAAATTTCGAGTACGGGCACGCCGACGATTACTTCTACCATATCCTTTTTTGAAAACCTTCCGGTGGCCGATATCGACGTTATTTTGGATGTGGACCATACTTTCTTGTCCGATTTGGTCATTACGTTGACTTCCCCTGCGGGAACTTCGGTTACCATGGTATCCAATTCCTGTGGAGATCTTAAGAATATCGATGCCATTTTTGATAATGATGCGGAGCCTTTTCAATGTGATGGCACTCCTGCGATTTCCGGACGGGTGAGACCGCTGGGGGGGTTGAGCAGTTTTAACGGGGAATCTATTTTTGGGGATTGGGTACTGACCGTAACCGATACCGCCCCGGCCGACGGTGGTTTTTTAAGGTCGTTTTCCATGGATGTGTGCGTGGAAGGGGAGTTTAGTCCCGATGCCGATAACGACGGTATTTTTGATGACGACGATCTTTGCCCCGATACCCCGGACGGTCAGGAGGTCGATGTCACCGGTTGTCCTGTTTTTAGGCTCGATAACGACGCATTACAGATCTCGGTTATCAGCGAAACATGTCGTACCAACAATGACGGAGAGATCATAATAGTACCGGATACCGAACTGGACTATTCCGTAAGTGTTGAAGGAAACGGCGTTTCAATAGCGGATACTTTTACTACGGTCTTTCGTGCCGGAAGTTTGGATGCCGGCACCTATACCGTTTGTGTTCTTGCTACCGATGGCGATATTAAGTACGAAGAGGCCTGTTCCGAAGTAGTGGTGACCGAACCGGAGGCACTGAGCGTATCGGCAACATTGGCTATGGACAACAGCGCGGTCATCTTAAATTTTGAAGGGGCGGATAGTTATGAAGTGTCATTGAACGGTGTGGTAAGGGTAGTAACTGAAGAAACCATACGTTTGGATTTGCAAAAAGGCGTTAATACGGTAAAGGTAAACACTGGCTTGTCGTGCCAAGGTAGTTATGAAGAGCGGTTTTACTTGTTCGACGATTTGGCGGTCTATCCCAATCCGTTCGTAGATAGGGTGACCGTAAAGGTAGAAGAGGCGGGAACGTACACCATGGAAGTGTATTCCTTGAACGGTAAGCTGGTACTCAGCGATTCCAAAACGATTCCCGGTACGGAAGCGGTACTGGATGTTTCGGGGCTGGCTTCGGGAACGTATTTTTTAAAGGTTTTTGGGGAGTCCCAGAACGAAACGGTTAAACTGATCAAGCAATGAGGTTTTTAGGTGCGATACTAGTGTTGGGGATGTTTATCATCGGGTGCAAAAAGGATCCTGAACCTCCTGTAGCGGCCCTTTTGGTCGCCCCTGCCAGGAATCAGGAATGTACGCCGATAACCTCTGAAAGTAATGGTGAAAACGTGGTGCGATTCGTTTGGGAGGCCAGTGCGAACACCGATACCTACCAACTAAGGGTGACCAATTTGGAAACCAATGCCGTGGAGACCCGTACCATACCTGAAAATAGTGCTACGGTCACCATAGCACAAGCTGCGCCTTTTTCCTGGTCGGTAACCTCTCGTAACGGAGCGGTTTCTGAAACGGCAAAAAGTGATACATGGTTTTTTTACAGCCCCGGGGCCCTAACCAGTTATGCCCCGTTCCCTGCAGAGATAATCGCCCCTCCGCCCGGCGGACAGGTTATCCGCAACGGTGTTGGAGAAGTAAGCCTACAATGGTCCGGACGCGATTTGGACGACGATATCGAAGGATATGAGGTGTATTTTTCGACCTCTGATTCCGAACAGGAACTCATCACTTCTCCAACGGCAGGTACTAGCAGTTTTAGCGTTGCCGTAGAAGAAGATATTTTTTATTATTGGCGCATCGTTACCAAGGATAGGGAAGGGAATACTTCCGATACCGGAGTGTTGAGCTTTAAAGCGCTCTAAATAGCTTCTTTAATGTCAATGGTCCATTTTAAGGGGCAATTGGTGTACTATCGAAAAACGAAAACCGTCTTCCTAAAATTTGCGATAGTGTTTCAAATGTGCCTTATCGTTAGTAGTAGTTTGGTTCCCGAAATGATCTTTGGGCTATGTGCCGTTGAATTGGTTCATGGTAATCGCCGTTCCCGACAATACAAAGGAATGTACCATTTGAATGCTTTTTTCCAACCGTTCCTTTAAATCTACTTGCTCTTGGTCGCTCCATTTGCCCAGTACGTAGTCTACTTGGCGTCCCTTTCCAAAATCGGCACCGACACCAAAACGTAATCTGTTGTATTTTGAACTTTGTAGCAGTTGTTGAATATCTTTTAAACCGTTGTGGCCACCGTCACTGCCTTTGGTCTTCATTCGCAAGGTGCCAAAAGGGAGGTGAATGTCGTCCGTTACCACCAACACATTTTCAAAGGGAATCTTTTCTTTTTCCATCCAATATTTCAACGCCTTACCGCTCCGGTTCATGTATGTGGATGGCTTAAGGCATAGTACGCTTCTTCCTTTGATCTTGAATTGCCCGACATCGCCAAGTTTGGCGGTGGTAAAAGTAAATTCGTTCGTCTGTTGTAGCGCATCCAGAATGGTAAAGCCGATGTTATGGCGTGTATCGACATATTCGGAACCGATGTTGCCAAGGCCTACGATCAAAAACTTTTTCATGGGGTCGGTTTGGTTAAGAAGCGTTGCTTTCGTTTTAAAAAGTGTTCTAAGGGTGGGCCACATAGGGTAAGGATGAACGGGTTAAAAATACAAAAGCATCCCGAAACCCGAAAAGGTTCGGGCAGGGATGCAATTTTGTAAAAGGTTTTGGTCGCGAGGCTATTCTTGGGCTTCGCTTTCCGCAGCCGGAGCTTCCGCTCCCTCTGCACCTTCTTCTCCTTCTTCTTCTTCATCGTCGGTGGCGATCGCAGTACGTGCAGTTTTAACTTGTACAACTACCGTGGTATCCGGATGTAAAATAGTAAAATCGTCATTGATCAAACTGGCAACGGAAATATTTTGTCCAATTTTCAATTTGGAGATATCAACGTCAAAGAAATCCGGTAACTTGTCCGGAAGGGCCTTAATGGCCAGTTTTCGTTTTCTGAACAACAATCGCCCACCGTTTCGTACTCCGGGGGAGTTTCCGGCCAAAACTACCGGAATGTTCATGGTTACCGCTTTGTCCGGGAACAATTGATAGAAATCGATGTGTAAAATCTTGTCGGTAACGGGGTGAAACTGAATGTCCTGCATTACAGCATTCACTTTGGTCCCGTTTTCGAGTTCAACCACAACAGTGTGTGCGTTGGGGGTATACACCAAATCCCTAAAACTTAGTTCGTTCGCTGAAAAGTGTATTGGTTTATCCCCTCCGTATACCACGCAAGGAACCTGTCCAGCATTACGTAGTGCTTTCGCTGCTTTTTTGCCTACGCTTTCTCTTTCTGATCCTTTAATTGTAATTGACTTCATTATAGCTATTAAGTATTAATATTCTTGAATTTGGTACTTCGCGCAATGGGAAGCTACATTAAAAATTTTGATGCGATCGATGTATTGTGATGTACGCGTTGCATAACATCGGCAAAAAGGTCGGCACAACTAAGCACCTTTACCTTGTCATTTTCCGTATGTATCGGGATACTATCGGTTACGATCAATTCCGACAACTGTGACTGTCTGATTTTTTCATAGGCATTGCCCGAAAGCAACCCGTGGGTTGTAATGGCCCTTACGCTCAAAGCTCCGCGCTCCATCATCAGATCGGCGGCCTTGGCAAGCGTTCCGGCGGTATCTACCATATCGTCGACCAAGACAACGTTTTTGCCCTGAACGTCCCCTATCAGCTCCATATGCGAAATCACATTGGCTTTGGCGCGCTGCTTGTAGCAGATCACCACATCGCTTTCCAAGGCTTTGGAGTAGGCATAGGCCCTTTTGGAACCTCCCATATCCGGAGAAGCTATGGTTAAATTATCCATATTTAGCGACTTCAAATAGGGAAGAAATAGGGTGGATGCGAACAGATGGTCGACCGGTTTTTCGAAAAACCCTTGAATTTGGTCTGCATGCAGGTCCATGGTAATAATACGCGTTGCTCCCGCCGCCTCTAGCATTTTGGCAATTAATTTCGCCGCTATGGGTACACGGGGTTTGTCCTTTCGATCTTGTCTGGCCCATCCAAAATATGGGATTACGGCAGTTATGTGCCGGGCAGATGCCCTTTTTGCTGCATCCAACATGAGCAACATTTCCATTAAGTTCTCCGAACTTGGATGCGTGGAACCAATAATAAAGATTCGGGCACCGCGTACGGACTCCTCAAAGGAAGGTTGAAATTCCCCATCACTGTACCTTGAAATATGCACATTGCCCAAGTCGGTTCCGTAAGATTTGGCAATCTTTTCGGCCAAGGCCCTACTGTCGGTACAGGCAAAAATCTTGGGTTCCGGTACTTGATATGGCATAGTACAATTGTTATTGGTCCAAAAACGGGCCCATTCGTTTAGGAACTACCTGTTTTCTAAGGAGGTGCAAATTTAAAAATTAATTTCTGTTGCTAAAGGATAATTGTTGTTATTTTTATTCTTTAAACAAAAATATTTTTTAGCTTTGCAGTCCGAAATAAAAATCGTCGAGTAGCAATCCCGAACGCTCGTGAGTTAAATGCTCGGTTAAAAATAGTGAAGTATCATTATGCTCGAGTGGCGGCCCCGAAGCATCGGGAGGTAGAGGCTCGGTCAAATATAATTGAAACACCATAATGCTCGAGTGGCGGAACTGGTAGACGCGCTGGATTCAAAATCCAGTTCCTTTGGAGTGTGGGTTCGATTCCCACCTCGAGTACTTTTAAAACCCTGATACGGATTGTGTCAGGGTTTTTTTATGGAATGCACTATAACTTTTTGAACGGGGTTCTTACCGGTATCAGGTAAACGGATCGGATGGATTCCCAGGAAATTTGACGGTTACCGGCAAGAATGTAATCAATAGGCGTAGCTTTAAAGTTCTCATAGTGAAGCCTTATACAGGAAAGCCTTCAAATAAAAACATCGAATCCATCAGTTTTCGCTATCTTTTGTAAGCCCTAACGCACATTCGATTTGGGTGCTTAAATAAAATTGATGAAGGAAACACTGGAACCCCAACTTGTACGGATAGCGGAAATCATTAAGGACGATTATTCCAAATCGGAGCACATCGGTCTGCTTTCGGGCCGTTCTGGCCTGGCGCTGTTCCAATTTTATTGCGCAAAGTATTTTGATGACGATTCCTATGCCGAGGTCGGTGTTGAAATACTGTCGTCCATTACCGAAAGTATCGACAACGGATATTCCTATGCTACCTATTGTAATGGTATAGCAGGGTTTTGTTGGACAGTGCAGCATTTGGTCGAGCATGATTTTATCGATTTGGACGTAAAGGAGCTGTTGGACCCTTTCGATTCGTTCTTGTTTTTCCAACAAGAGTTTGAACTGAACAATGGAAACTACGATTTTCTACATGGGGCGATGGGGTATGCGTTTTACTTTCTAAGCCGATACCTCGGCAGTTCCGATAATGAAAGTCGCGAGAAGTATGAAACCTTTTTGGAAAGCTTTGTTCTCCGCATGGAGGAAATGGCGATACCGGACGGCCCGGATTTCAAATGGGAATCGGTATTGGACGAGGAAAAAGGAGATAAGGTCTTTAATTTGGGACTGTCGCATGGTATGAGCAGTATTGTGTACTTTTTTTGTCGCTTGTACGATGCAAGTATTTTACGGGACAAACTAACACCGTTGATCAACGGGGCCATAGGGTATATATTGCGTTTTGAGAACAAAGGAGAAACGGGATTTTCCTTGTTTCCAAATTGGATCGTGCCGGGGAGTCCGCCGGAGCATCACAGCCGATTGGCTTGGTGCTATGGTGATATCGGAATTGCAATAGCCTTGGGTACGGTCGGTAGAACGTTTGGAAAACCGGATTTAGAAACGAAATCCGAAGAAATTCTACTACATTCCGCCAAACGGGTACGCGTGGAGGAAACTATTGTTGTAGATGCCGGTTTTTGCCACGGTTCTTACGGAAATGCCCATATGTTCGAAAGTTTCGCAGCCCGTTTTAAAAACGATCGCTTTAAGGAAATTGCGGAGTTTTGGTTAACGGACGGCATCGATAAACATACCGGAGATGCTCTAGAGCCGTACCGGCAGTATAATCATATGCGCGATAGTTGGGCATTCGATATTGATGTGCTCGAAGGAGTTGCAGGTATCGGACTCTGCATGATCGATTACCTGTCCGAGGAAAACAATACGTGGGATGAATGTCTGATGCTACGCTAAGCTTTTTTTCGGGATTTGATTGGTATGGAAGCGTTTAGGGGGATTAAGGAGCTTCCAATTTGTTTAGGATTGTTGTAATCAAAAATAAAATAGCGATACCAACAGAAAAAGGCCATGGATGTCCATAGCCTTTTTCAATTGAATTCATCTTTAAAAGATGCCGTTCAATAGCAGCAACCGGCATTTCCGATCCTACTACCACAACTCAATGAAGCTGTTCCACCGCCATTGCATCCGCAAGCCGTAGGGTAACTGCCTCCCAATATTTTTTGTTGTGCGGCGCTACTTAATTCGCTTACCGTCTTTTTCTTCAAACTCAAACCTACTTTTTTCTTTTTTTTCATGACTTCAAGATTTAAAAGGTTAACATTCATTTTACCTCTTGAAATTACGAATTACATACGCGAATAAAGTAAAGTAAATCTTACTTTTTTATTAAATTCTTACAGATTATGTTAAGTTGATGTGAAAATCTAAGCAATATGTTTTAAACCCGCTTTATGCATTAGAAAATCTATTACAGCTTCCAGCTACTTCAAAATATGGTGCTGCGGTACATTCATAAAATGTCATATTTTATCGCAGCTAAAAGCTTCATTACGAAGTTCTAATGCATAATCCGGGTTAAAAGAGAACCTCTGCTAGGTACCCACGATCAGCATATGAAATAGCAGTGCTTGAAGCAGCAGATCGGTAAGGGTGTCTAGTTGCTGTGCTTCGTCAGTAGTTTCAGGAGAAAATTGCTCCTTAAAGAAATGCATGGCCGAACCGATGGTTATTGGCCGTTCAAAATGATATAACAGAAAATTTTGATATTCACTTAGGGGTATCTCCAAAACGTTGCTCTGTAAGATCGAATCATAACTCCCCGTTTTTATAAGGGCAAAATAATAGTCGCCTTCCCCTGATTCTAAAATAGCTTGAAAATGTACTGCGGCGTTTCCCTTTGGGTCGATATCCCAATTCCTGTCGGATTCGTACGTTTTTATATTGGGGTTGACCACAAATGTTTGGTCCATTAGTGTTCTGATCGGTCGGCTCAGCCATTGTTCCCTTTTTTGAAGAAGTGTGGTTTCAAGAGCGAACAGTGCCGAAACTTGCTGTTGGTCTCCCTTAAGGATATCTTTTTGCTTTTCGATGGCGTAGATTTCCAAAAGTGCCTTTCTTTGGTTTTCGACCGGGACAAGCTGTTCCAACGCCGAGGTGTGGAGGCCGTCTACGGAACGTGATGGATTTTGCGCCCGCAGTATCGGAATTGCCTTTTCCGGCTCCAATCCCAAGAAGGACAGTAGCTGTATCGTTCTTCTATATGTAATGGCCGTGTCAGGCATTTGTGTTATTTATAAAACGGATGACGTTTTCGTAGTATTCCGGGTACTCCGTACGCAATTGCAACTCCAATTCCCTACAGCGATCAAACCTTGTTTTTGCGCTCCCAAATAGATGCACATATTTACGTGTACCGTACTTCCTCATAAAGTCGGTCAGTTGCTGGAGTTGTGGCGTACCTTCATCAATATAGTGCGCGACCTCAATGCCTTTTGCCCTGGCCATAACACTGAACAATAATTGCTCGTAAATGAGGGCATAACTAGAGCCGACCAAAGAAGGGGTTATTTTGGATCTGTTGCTGTCGATAAAGGAAAATGCACTATCGGCGTATTCTTTGAAAAAGGCGGTGTTCCTTCCCCCGATAATACCCGCGTTGGTGGCCCTTATCCGGCCTTGAAGGCTAAGGTCGGCGGTAATTTCGCCCGGTATGCCGATGCCATTATTTTTTAAATGCCCGAGCGCAAAGTCATAGTGTCCCTCTTCCCCATCTACATGCTGCCCTACAAGTTGTGCCTTTTCCAAATGAGCATCAAAGCGTTCCCAAATGTATACGTCGCCATCGACATGTATAAAAGGATCATTTTGTATGGAATAGGTGTAGAGCTTACCGATTGCCCACAGTTTTTTGGGATAATGGTTCAGCTGATCTAGTACTACTTTTACTTCGGTATAGGGAAGTTGTAGTGCATCGATGAGTATCGCTTTTCCCTTTTTATCGGTCACCAGTTCAATGGCACCATATACCTTTTTAAAGGTCAGGCAGCTTAGCGCCCAGCTCATATAATGGTATTTCCGTTGACGCCAACCCGCTAGTGATTGTCCTACCTCTTCTTGGGAAAGGGCCAGCGGTTTGGACCAAAAACTGTGTACTATTTTAATGACTAAAAGGTATTTGAATTACGCAAGGGGATGTAAGATTTCCCATAGCTCCGCTACAATTGTTTCAAATGTAGCTCCTAAAGTGATTAAGCCGTCAATTGTTTGAAGTTTATTTGAAAATTTACGGCGCTACGACTATTGAACGTTTCCGAATAACCCACTTCAAAATAATTCTCTTTTCGTTTTCCAAAAAATAGTGTCTATGTTTTTTGTACAACGCATCGTAGTTCTTTTGGTGTAACGCCTATCGTGATCACAAACTGTAAAAGCGAAAAGGATTCAAAGACGGTAAGTGGATTGTATTACAGATTATTCTAACCTTATGATATGAAAGTAGGCCTCGGCATTGACTTTGTAGTATTACAAGCATTAAAAAAAAAGCCCAAGAAGGGCTTTTTAATACGGTATGTCAAAAAAACATCAGGATTCGATGGTCTTCTCTTTATCCTCCATCATCATTTTCTTGTCTTCCTCGGCAATCTTCTCGTGCTCGGTTTTTAGTATTTGATGTTCCTTTTCCATGCTTTCATGCTCGGTGGCCATCATTTCGTGTTCTTTTTTCATTTCTTCAAGGGTCATTTCACCCGCAGCGTGCTTCGTTTCCAGGGCTTCGTGCTTCTCCAAAAGTGCGGTGTGGGCATCAATAAGTTTTTGATGCTTTGAAAGCAGTTGGTTGTGCTGCTTTTCCATTTCGATATGCAAACTATCGTTTTCTACTGCGGTATGGGCGGCGATCATCTGTTCATGATTGTCGGTCATTTTATTATGGTCCATGGTCATCGCTTCATGGGCGGTTTCCATTGCGGCGCGCGATGCTACAAGCTCTTTATGCTCTTGGGTTTCAGCGGGGTTTTGCTTACAGCTTATCATAGCGAGCATTAGGGTGAAAAATAATACGTATCTCATGTCTTTATATTAAATGTTATGAGCTGCAAAGATATTTAATTATCTATAGTTGTATGGCAATTCCAAGATAAGAGCCCGTAATTTTTGGTCAATGGCATCGTTACGGTCGTTCTTCTTGAAATTGTATCATTGAAACAAAACTATTTCCAATGATGGAGCGGATATCGTGTTTTCATAAAATCTAAAATATCATAAGATCGTGTTGAAGTGTGGAGAAGTAGCTTTAAAGGTGTTTTTCGGCCGCGCATTTTTCAATGGCCACCTCAATAAATTTTCGTATTTCAAAACAAGATACACCAGAAAATAGGGCCGAATTACAGAAACGCACCGAGTTGTCCAAAAGTGATTTTTATCGCTTTTGGACAACTCGGTGCAATAATGATGAAATGGGTTTAACGGAAGAAAGGTACTATTGTAGAGGCGATTACGCTATTCCATGGCAAGATTTTTTTTTAGGAAGCATGGAGTCATAAGGTTAGGAGCGGTTTTTGGCCCGATAAAGCGTTCACTATACCATTTTATTCCCCTTGGTCGTGAAGAGAAACAGTTTAAAAAAAGCGGTTTTACTTGGTTTTTTAGGTGTATTGGCCGTAAGCGGCCGTTCCCAATCGAAAAGTTGGCAAGCCCTGAAAATCGATAGCCTTCGACAATTGTTGCCAATGCGGCCTTCGGATAGCGTTTCGCTCTACATTTCTTTGGCCGTCCACTATAACCGAATTGCGAATGATTCTGCTGTGATGTATATCCATAAGGTGAAGCAGGTGCTTAGGGAAGAAACCGACCCAAGGCTAAAACTGGATCTTCTTGCGGCAGAACAACGTTACTTAAGGAATTTTGGGAAGTATGTGGAAGCCAAAAATACAAATATAAGACGCATACGCTTGGCCCGATTAGTGCAGAACCGGCCACAACTTTTTATAGGATATGCTAATCTTGCCTCCTGTTATATGAATTTGCGAAAAGCTGATTCGGCGGAACACTTTTATAAGTTGGCAAAAAAACGGAGCGTTAGGGTCGAAGACCCCTTGTTACTGGGAGAATTTTACAAAAGCCTTGGGTGGTTCTATATGGAGGAGGGGAAACTTCGACTTTCTATGGAAAACAAATTAAAGGCCCTTTCTTATTTTGAGGAAAGTGGTGATTTAGTGGGTATCGGAGATATGTATGGCCAAATTGGAGGAGTACTGTTCGAAACCGAAAAATATAAGGAGGCCATTGTGAGTTTTGAAAAAGCCATAGCGTATGGCCAGAAAACAGGGAAATTGATTACGGTACAACTGGCCATGTACAACCTTACCAATACGTATTTCAGGCTAGGGAATTATGAAAAAGCCATGCAAATGGGCAAGGAGACCGAAAAAGTGGCCCGTGTTATAAAAACCCCTTCGGTGCTGGCAGAGACGTACAAAATACTGGGTTTAGTGTTTTCAAAAGAGCAAAATAGAAAAAACTCACAGGCCTATTTTTTTAAGGCACTTCGATTGTATAGAACTCTTGAAGATTATAGCAATCAAATACGGGTTTTATGGAACTTGGCCTATAATTACAAAGAGCTCGGTGATTTGGAAAAGGCGAAGGAAACGAACGAGAAAGCGCTTAACATTGGTAGAAAGGAAGAAGATTTTGCTTTTAGAATGGAAATTTTTAAGCTGCGTTCACAATTGGATTCCCTTGAAGGGAATTATTTGCCGGCTTTAAAAAACTACCAACGCTATACCGCAATTAAGGATTCGGTAAAAAAAGAAGTCGATTTTCAAAAACTGGGCGAGCTAGAAGTACTGCATAATACCTTGGAAAAAGAGAAGGAAATTCTTGCTTTGAACTCCGAAAACAGGGAACAACTTTTACTGTTAAAAGCGCAGAGGTATCAAAATTATTTGCTTTGGGGCGCATTGGTTCTTTTTGTTGTTTGTGCAGCAGGATTCTATTGGATGTTCAAGACCAAGAAAGAAAACAATCGTTTATTATCCTTAAAAAATATGGCAATAGGCCTTGCCAACAAAAGTTTGGTCGATAAGGGGAAGGAGCTACATCTCGCTTTGCAGGATAAGGATGTGCTTATAAAGGAGATCCACCATCGGGTGAAGAACAATTTTCAGTTGGTCATCAGTTTGCTGCGGTTACAGGCCAATCGGTTAGAGGATGAAAAAATTGACTTTTTTGTGATGAGAAGCCAAAACCGAATTCAGGCCATGAGCCTTATCCATGAGTTATTGTACAGCAGTGACAATATGGAGGAAATTGATTTTCAGCGTTATTTGACCGAACTGTTGGATGCCGTACACTATACCTTTGGCTTCACTAAAAAGGATATCTCCTATCAAATAGATGCCAAGGGTTTTCGTTATAATATCGATACGGCAGTGCCGTTGGCCATTGTAATTAACGAATTGGTAAACAATGCTTTTAAACATGGATTTAAAGGACGGAGCAAGGGTTCCTTAACAATAAAACTCTTTAAACGAAATGGCCAGGACGTAGTGGTGGTCGAGGATGACGGCGTAGGGATAAAAGAAGATCAAACCGAGAAAAAAACCTCTTATGGGCTTACGCTCGTAAATGTAGTAGTAAAGCAGCTTAGGGGTACTTTGGAAAAGACATCAACTAATGGAACCAAATATGCATTGGCATTTAGTTCTAAAAAAGAAAACCTATGAAAAAAATACTTATTGTTGAGGACGAGGCTATCATTGCCGCCGATTTAGAAGTGATTTTGACAAAAAATGGTTGGAGTTGTCTTCCCTGTTGCGACACCGCTGAAGATGCCATTGAAAGCATCAAAACAAACGCCCCCGATATGGTGTTGATCGATATTCATTTGATCGGCGAACACAGTGGTATTTATGTGGCCAACTACCTTTTGGCCGAGGACAAGATACCCTATATCTATATTACCTCCCATTCGGATCCAATGACGGTAGATGAGGTTAAAAAAAGTAGGCCCATGGGATACATTTTAAAGCCTTTTAAACCTGAAATCATTAAAGCTACTATTGAAATTGCTTTTTGTAACCATAAACACAGAAATATTGACCCGGTCCGAAATTCTACCGTACCCAAGAGCGACGTCCCCTTTAAGATAAGGAAGATCACCGATTATATTGCCAATAACCTGGACAAGAAGCTGGAAGTGGGCGAGTTGGCCGATATGACCGATTGGAAGTTCCATCATTTTATACGGGTATTCAAAACCTATTTAGGGGTAACCCCATATCAGTATATTTTGGAACAAAAGGTAAGTAAGTCGATCATCCTTCTTAAGGAAACCGATTTGCCCATTGCCGTTATCGCATACGATTTGGGTTTTCAGAGCCATTCTAATTTTTGCAAGACCTTTCAAAAGAAAATGCAGATGAGTGCGGAGAACTTTCGGCGAAAGTCTCGGATTTAAAAAAGGACTATCTCATAAAGTGTGTAAGTAGCAAAATAGCGGGGGCATGCCCCCGCTATTTTTTTTAACTTTAAA
>CANMSB010000032.1 GCA_947500445.1 uncultured Flavobacteriaceae bacterium
GCTTCGGTAAATCTGCTTTTCTTCATAATCTAAAAATAGTTGATTTTTAAACTGTACGAAAAACAGGGAAGCCTTCAAGATACGGAATGGTTCTTATTGATCCCTGGTAGCGACCCAAATTTCACTTGCAAAACCAGGTGCGCCCCCGAATGGATAATTTCCAACAACTCTACCAAAACCTACTCCTACTTCAGATTTTATGAATCTTCTGGAAGAGCTTGTATAATATTGTTTTGCTGGCACCTTAGTTTCATTTCCATTGGAGATTCCTCGTACATAGCCGCGCATGGCATTAATTGCTCTTGAAGTAGAGGCCACCAAGTACTGCCCTCTTTTGGAAGCAGGGTAACTATTTGAACGGAATAAAAAGTCGCAATCTGGAGAATTTCCCCCAAAATTGACGCGTCCTACATATCCAATGCTATAATAACTGGTATATCTATCTACAGAAGAGCGTCTATATCTATAAAATGGATACGTCCCACGATTATCCCATGTTCCACTAGGGCAATAGGCACCTCTTCCCATTTCAAAGTTTTCCGATTTGTACTTTTCCTCTGCAGCGACACCATCGAATGCAGTGCCTAATTTTTCAGATTGCGCTTGCGCGTACGATTTTCCAGTTTCTTCCTGCAGATTATTGTTGACCTCCAATAGCATGGCCACCCGGGTATCAACTTCGGCAGCATTCATGCCACGGTCCTTCATAATTTCACCTCGCAACTGAAAAAATTCTTTCATTTGTTCACTATCCAGGGTCAGATATGCATCCGCAATTTCATTCATTTCGCCCTGGTCCAGGTCGGGATTGTCGTAGTTTTCCGCAATGTACTTCACCGTGTATTCCGTGTCGTTCACGGCTTCCATATTTACCGTTTCCTCCTCTTTTTGGCATGAGCTCGCTATGAACACTGTCATGCCGATAATTAATAGATTTTTTGTTTTCATTTTTAAAAGTTTAGGGGTTACAATTTTGGAATCTGTACAGTTCCAGTTAGATTATGGTGCAAGGTTCTCAATATTCGGCAACAACCATTCACAAAAATGTACGGTCCTTTCTGAAAATTGCGATTAAATGAGGGTTCCATTAATTTAAGATGAAACGAACATCCAACACCCTCCAAAAAATTGCATGCCAATAGGATTTCCTTCAAATTGGAACACCGATTTATGAATCGGATACGTTCTTAAAACGTATGAAAAGGGGTTGCCACTTTAGCGTTATGAGTTTGAGTTATCATACAACCAGAAAGCGCTATTGAAAAATCCTTGGACATGCATAGGCAACATATGCAGAAAAATAATATGCTCACGGGAGAACAAACGAAATAGGGCTATTATCAGCTTAAACCAAGTTGATAAAAACCCTACTTCTATATTTCAACAATCTTTCTAACGGACCTCTTTCGTTTGGTAAATGTTAGTATGCAAAAGAAGTTACCCAAATCTGTCTTGCAAAGGTATTCGCACCTCCAAGGGGGTAGTTAACGTTAATTCTATCGGCTCCTATGCCTACTTCTGCGTACAGGCTTCTTCTAGATGAACTGTACCATACTTCCCTTCCCAGAACTTCCGTGGCATTCTTGCTATAAATACCTAGAAAAGTTCCCGTCATGGCATTCATTGCCGCCGCGGTACTGGCCACCAAATAATTTATCCTGCGACTCTCTACATATCGCGTCGATCGAAACATCATATCGCAATCAGGAGAATTTCCACCAAAATTCCGAAATCCTACGAAGTACATAGCATGATATTGTGCGGCCGTTGCAGGACCTTGGTACCTATAAAAGCGCCAGTTTGTCGTTTTATACCAATTACTGCAAGATGAATTACGAGCAACCTCTTGCCCTTTTTCGTCCAGATTTGCTTCTACTAGCTTTTCATAGTAGCGCGCACTGACCTTAGCGACATCTGCTTGGCTATATGACTTACCTGTTTCCTGAAATATTCCATCGTTCACTTCAAGTAAAAGCTCCAATTTTGCGTCAACATCTTTAGTGTCCGAACCTTCAGCCTTCATGATTTCGGCCCTCATTTGAAAATACGCTTTCATCTCCTCTACATCTAGCTCAAGGTATGCGTTTGCCACTTTTGTCTTTTCTTCTTCCGTTAAATCTGGGTTATAATAATTCTCCGCAATATATTTTACGGTCAGCTCCGTTTCTTGAGCGGTTTCCACGCTTGGGGTTTCTTCTTCTTTTTGGCAGGCCGTTACCAGGAACAATGCCATACCGATTACAAGTAAATTCTTTGTTTTCATTTTAAAAGTTTTAGGGTTTATAGTCGACCTCAATGCCGGACCATTCGTATTAGAGCGCAAGTTGGCCAATCCAAAGCAATACAAGTTGACTATAGTTAGAGGTAGTTGATCAAAAATGAGATTAAAAACGCCTTAACTGATATTTTAACCCGGATTATGTATTAAAACTTCGTTATGAAGGTTGAAAATGCAATAAAGCCTAACATTTTACAAGTTTTTGCAGAGCATCGCTCTGGTTAAATTTGAAAATGTTGCGAAGCTTAGGATTTGAAGCATCTTCAAGCTATAATAGATTTTTTAATGCATAATGCGGGTTTAACATAGTAGCGCCTCACAAAAGGAGTTTACTAAAGTAAATACCATGCTAAGCGCGATGCTCCATTTTAGTAATTAAAGGACTTCGCTTTCATACAGGTGTCGGCGCCAAACGAACAATACAGGTAATCTGTAAACGGTGATACAGGGCATTAGTGTGCTCTACAAGAACTACCGGTGCATACGGTCTAAAATATCGATGATCTCGGCTTTTTTTCGAACGGAAACCGGAACGTTCTCCCCATTTTTGAGCATGAGGTACCCCCCGTCCGTTTTTATATAGGCACTAATGTATTGTAGGTTTACCAAATGACTTTGGTGAATGCGCACAAAATCGTAGGCCTTCAACATTTCGGAGAAGTACTTTAAGGTTTTGGTGACAAATATCTTGCGTTTGTCCCGCAGGTGAAAAATGGTATTGTTGCTGTCCGATGCACAGCGCACAATATCGTCAAGACTTACAATAATGATCTGATCCAGCGTGTGCAACGATATTTTATCCGGTTTTTGTTCCGGGGCCGAAATGGTATCCTTTAGTATTTGCAAACGTTCCCCGTTGGGCCGTAACTGTTCCTTTGCCCGCGCGATGGCCAATCCAAGGTCGTTTTGATCATAGGGTTTCAATACATAATCGATAGCCGCAAACTTAAAGGCCCGTATGGCGTACTCATCACTGGCCGTGACGAAAATGATCTTTGATGTAAGTTCCGGGAAAATTTCCAACACATCAAAACCGGTACCATCGCCGAGCATAATGTCCAAAAACAAAATATCCGGTTGATTTTTCCGTAGTACTTTCGCCGCTTCTACCACGCTTTGGGCCGTTGCGATAATTTCGATTTCGGGATGTCGGGTTTCAATGTCCTTTTTCAAAAGGGCAAGGGCATCGGACATGTCTTCTACAATAATGGCGGTTAGCATAGGGCTTCTAGTTGTTATATCGGTCTATATTGAAAATTACATTATACCACTTTAACTTTGAAATAACACCATTTTAAAAGTCGGTCACCAAGGGAATGGCAAAGGTAATGCGCGTTCCTCCGACCGTCCCATCTTCATTTTTTACTTCATCGATCTGCAAGCTTTCCTTTCCGGATATGGACTCCAAACGTTCTTTTGTAACTACCAATGCCATGGACTGGTGGTCGGTTTTCGCCTTTTTTTGTTGGGACGAAAAAATACCCATACCGTTATCCGAAACCGTGCAATGCAAATGGGTATCGGTGGTATGGAAGGTTACTTGCAATACCCCTTCCCTAGTTCCTTTTAGTATGCCATGCCTGATGGCATTTTCCACAAAAGGCTGTATCAGCATTGGCGGAATCAAAATTTCCTCGGCACCGGGCGTTGTTTTTACGTCTATGGAATGGGTAAACGGCTTAGGGGCCATTAACTTTTCTACAGCGATATAATGTTCCAGCGTTTTTACTTCTTGGTCCAGGGCGATCGTTTCCTTTCGGGAATTGTTTAGCGTATCCCGAAGCAACACCGCAAAACTGTTTATGGTGGTATTCATTTTTTCCGGTTTATCGGTCGCCATCGCTTTGATCCCGTTGAGCACGTTAAAAATAAAATGTGGGTTCATTTGCAGTCGCAATGCTTTTTGCTCCAAGGTGAGCAGGTAATTTTGCGTTTTCAAACGTGCCTGTGCCGCCCTGTTTTTGGATTTTAATTTTTGAACGTACCACCATACCAAACTTAACAGCACCATAAGCACCGATGCCAGTACGGTCCATTGAAACCAATTTTTCCTGTACAGCGGACTATCGATAAAAAAGCGGAACGCTATGGGGTCGCTCTCTTCCCAGCTGTGGTTTCGGGACTGTACGGAAAAGGTATGTGGCCCATAGGCCAGACCGGCAAAATTTTGCTGTCGCGACGCGCTCCAAGGGCTCCATTCGTTATCGTCCAACTTGAAACGATATGCAATGGCGTTCGGATGGTCCAAGTCTACGGTCCTGAAGGAAAAGCCCAATTGCGTTTGATCGGGGTTCAGCTGTAGTACCTTGTTACTGTTGTTGGTCCATTGCCTCAGATCAATGGAGTCAATGGCCTTATACGCTTCTTCTACCCCTGTAAAATAAACCCTCGGGGGTAAGGATGTTCTGGTGTTTTGACTAGGCGTGTGTTTGGTCAATCCGTAAATCGCACCGAACCAAAGGTTGCCCTTCCCGTCCTTGTCCACGGCGTTCAAACAGGTTTCTATCCCTAAAAAACCATCGTTCCTACCAAAGTGGTATACCTCCATAATTTCGTTGGAGGCGTTCAACACTATCTTATCCACACCCTTTTCGGTGCCTGCCCATAAATTTCCTTCATCATCAAAAATAAGTTGGTAAATGTTATTGGAAGCGCTGTTTTTTGCACCCTTGAGTTGCTGAAAATTATCGGGTGTGCCGCTATTGGAATACCAAATACCTTTCCCTGAAGTTCCGAGGAACAACCTGTTGTTATGGAAGCGCACCGTTCCTATGGCCGTAAGCCCTTCCAGCGGCGTATCGAGCATGGTCAACTTACCCGCTTCAATATAGCCCAAATGTCCGTTCTGAGAGGAGAACCATAACCGACCACTTTCATCTTTTACCATATCCTTGAGCAGCAGATCGGTCATTCCCTCCCGTTTTCCGAAGGTTTTGCGGATTACCAGACTGTCATTGCCCGAAAAGTAATTGAACTTTACAATTCCGTTGGCATAGGTAGCCGCCCATACGTATTCATCGTCAACGACCAGTTTTCGGATCCAGTCGGAAGGAAAACCCTTGCGTTCGTCAATACTATGTTCGGTGGTCCGGGTTACCGGTATGGTGTCTATTTGAATTTGAAAGGAATTTCGGGATCGGAGCACCAAACTATCCGTGGTTTTTGTTTCGCGGAAAAGGATGCCCCTATCGTCGGATCCGGCCCAGATGTTCCCATTTGCGTCACTGGCAATGGTCTTGATCTTTACCTTGTAAAAAGGGTTTTTATTGGGTAACGGATGTATGCCCGAGGAGTCTATTTTTGTAAGTCCGGCCTCCGAGCTGGACAACCAGATCTCATCCTTTGCGCGGTGTACCGCATAAATACGGTTTCCCTTTAAACCGTTGCGTTTGTCATAATGCACAAAATTGTTTTGGAAGTACTTGTACAGTCCCCCTCCGGAGGTAGCGATCCAAAGATTGTTTCGGGAATCGCAAAACACTTTTCGAACGTGGGGTGCCGCCAAACCGTTACCGGTGTGCAATTGTTTTACCACATCAAAATTTTTGGTTTCGATAACCGAAACTCCATTATGGGTAGCCATCCATAACTCGTTTTTGTAAACGGACATGCTGTTGACACCGAGCGGCTCGGGCATCAGAAACGTATTCTTGGGGTTTTCTTGATCCATAACGAACACCCCATCATCAAAAGTAGCCGCAATGATCTTGTTGTTATGCTGTAGTACCGCGGTAAAATTATTGGACTCCAATTTGCTGATTTCTCCGGCGGTAGCGTTCAACGCATTGCATTTCCAGAGTCCGTTATCGGTGGCCAACCAAAAATGGTCCCCATCAAAATAAATGGTGTTGATGCTACTGGCATCTATTTCAGGATGTATCGGTATTTTTTTGGGTCCCGATTTTTGGGAAAAGGCATAAATGCCTTTTCGTGTTGCGAGATATAGGTTGTTTTTATACCGATAGAACTGCTGTATTAAAGGAATTTCATAATTGGTAAAACCACGCTTTGTTTTTATGGAAAGTCCTCTTTTGGTTCCAACGAACACCGAATCGTTGGCGCTGTGCAGGGCATGGATATAGTTGGAAAGCAGTCCATCATTCTCGTTCCATACCGAAAAGGTTTCGCCATCGAAATTTGCGAGGCCGCCCCCTTGGGTTCCCGACCATAAAAACCCTTTTTCGTCCTGTGCCACATCGTACACCTGCGACTGGGGCAAGCCCTGGGCTATCGTATACGGGCGCAACTGGCTATTTTGTGCGACTAACTGTTCCGCGTATACGAAACATAAACACAAAAAAAGGTATGTTAGGGTCTGGTTCAAAAGACTAGAATTTCCATTAGTTGGACCGTAGATTAAACGAAAATAAGGCTATAATATTTGATATAGCGTTGTCTCTTCGGCTACTGGCATACGGTACTCTTCGTTACAATGACTCAAAACCGGCTCCAGTACACAAAGCACGGTAGTTTTTGCTTTGATCGTCATTTTTTTTCCTTGAACTTCGCTCTTCCAACGGAACTTTTCCAGAGGAATATTCAATTCCAAAAGGACTTCGGCCATTTCCGGGGATTCCGCCACCCAATCCATAATGGCTTCGCGGCCGTCCAGTACGGGCACATCCGAAACCGTATCGAAACTAAACTCCCAGGTAACGGGAATGTTGAACTTAAAACTGTATGCTTCCCCAAGGGTAGCTTCACGACGGGTTTTCATGGCTTTGCGCCAATCGATTTTTGTTTCCGGGTAAGCCGATCGGAACGCTTTGGTAAGCGCCAACGGTCCGGGAGATTCCGCAGTGGGGTAATACCCATAATAGGGTTTGGCAAAATAATGCCCTGCAAACTTTCCGCCAAATACGTTAAAGTAGGCAGAAGCATAGACCTTTGGCGAAACCGTACCACTAAAGCTTCTTTTTAACTCCTGTAAAAGTTCTGTATTCTCGCCCAATCCACAGGAATGGAACATTACTTTAGTTTCTGGGTGTATTCCCCTTTTCAGTTCCGGTATTTTATGTTCCCCTTTGGCGTGCAGTAAGGTTTTTACCGTTATACGTTGCCCGTTCTTTGTGGTTTTTAGGGACATTCCCATCCATGCATTGCTATGGCTAACAATATGTACCTCATCAAAATTTATTTGGGCCGATCGGTTCAACCAAGTGATGACCTCCTCCAGGGAAAAGAGCCCTTTTACTACGGGCAGCCCTTGCTCCAAAAAGTAGTTTTCCGCATTGGTATAATACGTATTGTCACCTTCATCAAAACCGGTTATGAACACCACCGATCTCTTTGTTTCATTCGCTAACACAGGCATAGGGGCAATCGTCCCTAAAGTTTGTGACAATGGTTTGCCGTAACCTAACAACAATACCAAAACGAATACTAACGTATGGAGCTTTTTCATTTTTGATTTTTTTGGACGGGTACCCTCGCCCCGTGAGTTTTTATAAATATCTGGTCTTGAAATAACGTCAAAAAGGTGCTTCTACAGGCGACGCGATATTGAAGTGGATTACACTTTTCAATTGCCTTGACCAATCACCAAAAAGGGTACGGCCCAAGAATGGTATTGCCCTACCCTTTTGTATGATGCTAATCCTATTATTCTTACCATTTATACCATTTTTGCTTTGAAATTGCCCAAATAAAAAGCCGTCATTTTTTGCTTGGACGAAAAAGAAAAATCAAGCATAGCAGTAGCTACGGTTGTTTTTTATTTTTGAAGTATAAGCGGAAAAGGGCAATTTTTAATGGGTAATTTCAAGGTAGAAATGGTATTACTTTGAAATGGTATTAATTGGTGCTTGCGACCGAAGTGTTGGACACCCCATGATCGTCGCCTTTTTTGCTCAACTTGTAACCGTTCCAGCCGTATGCCGTGGTAATATGCCGTTTCTGCGAGGCGAGCAAACCACTTTCAGGAACCATATTGTTATCCACAATAACCGTTTTTAAGGCAACTGTACTTCTGGTTCCCTCCATATCGGAAGGAAAAACGAAGGATTCCGTTTTGGTGTAAAAGGCATCGGAATAGTCCATTAAATTCGCGATGTTCGTAAACTTACCATTGTTCCAAAACACATAGCTTTTTCCAATATTGGCACCGGTATGCTTATCCGCAACATCCAATTTTATAATGTCCTCTACATTGAACAGTCCTTTGTTTCCGATGTTTTCCACAGCGCATGGAGTCGATACCAAACTATCGAGTACGATCTTATCCAACTGATGCCCATTTTTGAAGGCGCGCAACTGATACCTGTTTTCTGCAATACCATGCTCATTTATACTACTGGCCTCTAAGCCATAAACGAACTTTACCCGGTAATCGGCCTCGCTACCGAATGCTTTTTGAGCGATCATACCGCCCCACACCCATCCGGTCTGCGTACCTGCCGTTACACGGTACCAATTGCTCTTGATACCGTTTAGCTGTTCGGTATTTTTACTTTTTTCCCACAATACCATTGGTGTTCCTATATTCAGAATCCCAATTTTTTTTCCTTTGACGGACGGTTTTGCGCGAAGAAAAACCTTGTGTGCCATCAGGTATTCATACTGAAGTTCTGCTTCCGGTGTTTCGGTGTGCATCGTTTCAAACTGTACTTCTGGAGTATTTTGGGCAAACAGTTGCGCGAAGGCGAACAAGCAAATCATCAAAGCACTTTTTTTCAAATTTTTCATAATCTTATGTTTTAAAGGGTTATTAATAAATGAACCTATTACGGTTCGATCGCTGTTATAGCGTCTTGGTATTCGAAGTCATCGTCGTTCCAGACATGGCTTTGAAGTACATGAATATTTTTAATGGAGCCGTTGGTTGCCGAATACCGCAGTTCGGCCCTTACGATGATACCTTCCTTACCGAAGGCCTGACTCGGAAAAACATAGTGCTCATCGGATTCGGCGGTATCGCAATACAGGTTGTCAATTTTCGGTAAGGCCGTATACTGATTGTCATGGTCGACCAAAAAGTAATAGGTTTCGGTATTGGCACAGCAGGCAATGTATTCAAACGTAACTTTTACAACTTCCTTGACCGCTTCGAGTCCAGGATTTGGAAGTACCGCAATACGTACATCTTCCAACAATTCCATGGAGGTGATTCCCAGGGTGGCAACAATTGTGGAGGAATCTTCGGAACCCACTAGGTCTACCAGTGACCGATCTTCCTCTTCCGGGCCCCAGGTCCGTTGATTGACGAACGTATACTTTTCCGTAAGTGTAAATTCTTGGGCGTTGCCGAAAAAGAAGGCCAATAACAGGAATAGGAATAAAAGAATGCTACTTTTCATAATGTTAGTTTTTGTTGTTGTTTTGTTTCTATACCCTAAAAGTAATGTGCCTATGGCCGCTTTTTGGGGCGGTTCTAGTATCCGTAGCGGTTAAACTAGAATCCGTAGCTCTGGGCACTTTTCTTAAGACGGTCGGGTTAAAAAAGAAATGCCCGCAAGCGCTTTCGACACTTACAGGCCCTCTTCCCCCGAAAAGGGAAACCAACCAAACACTAAAGAATACCCTGTTAATACCATTTCAAAGTTAAAATGGTATAACTACAACCTATTTTTTCAATGTCAAGATCATCTCTTGGTCCAACCTCATTTTTCTTGTGGAAAACGCCTCAAACTCATGGATCAGACCAGAATCCGAGACCCATTTTCCGTTTTCCATTTTTTCAATGCTCATTACCTGGCCCTTCGCATTGAATTTTATTCGGAGTCCTTCATACTTTTCCAAATACGTATCGACCAGTTTTGTATAGATCATCTTAAATTCCATTGTTATTTTTCTTTTTGTGGTTTTATCCATGCTTTCATTGAACACGATACTGTAGGAAGGCTTGTATGTTGTCCGTTCCTTTACTTCGGCCTCGGCCCCTACCGCGGAATTATTGACATTTTGGGGCATGGGCAGCGGCTGTTTTACCGTACGCATGGCACCATCCCTATTCACCACCGCTTGATCCACGGCAACGAAAGAGGTATACTTGGTGGCCAAATGATATCGGAGTCCCAAGGCGATGACGCTATCTTTTACATCCTCATTGAACAGGGTATTGTAATCGTCGAGTTCCGCTATTCGTTTTCGTGCCCATAAATACGGTAAGGCTTTGTTGGCCTTGCTCAAACGGCCTTCCGAAACATTGAACGTTTGCCTGAACCGTTTACCGCCCTGATAGCCGGTTACGATAATTTTGCCTTCCGGCTTACCATGATATTTGCCATATACGGTTACCGGTCTTGCCGCAAAAACATCGGGAATACTGCTTGGGGCAGTAGCATACATATCAAAACCTTTTGCTTCTATTTTCACCTGGGTCAACAAGGGTGTGGCGATATACGCTTCAAATTTTTTGGCCACTTCAAAAGCTTCTTTTTTAGACGTGGCTATAAAAGATTCGCTTTTGGCTACCTTGGCCATGCCCTCTACCAAATACCGATTGACGCTGGAACCGATTCCGAAAGTGAATACATTGGCTTGGTCCAAATTGTTTTTGATCAATTCGAACGCCTCTTTTTCCACGCTTACATAACCATCGGTAATGACGACCATAGAACGGGCATTGGCAGGGTTTTTTCTAGGAAGTTTATAGGCCTCTTGTAAAGCGTTCAGCAATTGTGTACCCCCGCCCCCTTGTCCTTCGGAAAGAAACCGAATGGCCGCTTCAATATTCTGCTCGTTCGTTTCTACCGGTGTGGCACTGAATACGGTGGAACTGGAAGCGAACAGTTGTACATTAAAGGTGTCGGTCGACCTTAGGCCGCAGAGCAGGTTGCGCATCAGTTCTTTGGAAACCGCTAAGGGGTAGCCGTTCATGGAACCGGAAACATCCACAATAAAAAGGTACTCCCGAGCGGGAATATCTTCCAAGGCCACGCTTTTTGTCGGTTCCATTTGAAAGGTGAAAAAGTTCTCATCTTCTCCTTCGTACAAAAGCATTCCCGATTGTATGGTGTTCCCACGAAGGTTATAGTTCAGGATAAAGTCCCTATTGGAGGGGTTCTCGTTGTTTTGCGACAAAAAAACCTCAGCGGTCATGGCGTCCGGGTAGGTAACCTTTACATTGTGACTATTACTGGCAACACGTTGAATGATCATTCCGGCATTGATGGACACCGTCATATCAAAAGCGAACGTATCCGAAATTCCCTCTGCCGTATACGGCATATGAAAACTAGCTGAACCTTCCGAGCTTTCTCCCGTAAACCGCGGCCCGGCAACTGCCGGAGCTACAAACTGATACTCCCCATTTACGGGCACCAACATTTCGGTATAATAAATGGCTATTGTTACTTCATCGTTCGGCATAATGTTACCGACATTCATTTGAAATACATTGGGGCGATCTTGATCCAGTTTTGCCGCCCGCTTGCCTTCGCGCAACGCGGTCTCATATACTTTTTGGGCTTCTTGTTTTTCAAAGATCTTCGCATTTACGATTCGGTCGCCCACTGTCATCTGCATTTTATGTACCGCCGCTCGGGTGGAGAGCGGAAATACATATTTGGCCTCGATAGCTTGATTACCGTTATTTTGATATACTTGGGAAACCCGTACATGTGCAATAGCACCGGAAATTTGCACGTCGGTCTTGGAAGCCATTAAAGGAACCTCGGCATCTTCCGTAGTTACCGATAAATAGGGACTATTGTGTTCTTGGGCGTAGCCAAAAGCAATGGTACAGTAAAGAAGCAGTGTGTATACGTATTTCATAATTTTAGTTTTAGAAGGTTTTATTTTGATCAAATGTAATGGTGGTCCGTACGGCGTATCCGGTGCTTTTAGAATTCGTCGGGGGTAAACTAGAATTCGTTGCGATCGGAAAGGAGCCCAATGGCAATCGGTAACTTTAACTATGAAAACCCTCGTAACGACCGGATTTTTTTTGACCGTTGGCATATAATCCGCATCTTTGCGGCAGTTCATTGAAAATGTTCTTTTGACGATTTAAGGGATATGTACTTCCATAAGGAGGTGCATAACTTTTAAAATCGATACAATGAATTGGAAAATTCAAAAATTACAGGATGGTGAGACCATCATTTCAAAAGAACCCGGCAATTCTATGTTGCCCCTTTTAAAATCGAAACAAGCGGTGCGCATTGCGCCCATTGGTTGGGAAGATTGTGAGGTAGGTGACATTGTGTATTGTAAAGTACGTGGAAACGTCTTTACACATCTTGTTAAAGGGAAAAACAACAAACGTGGTCTGCTTATTGGCAACAATCACGGTAGAATTAATGGATGGACCAAAAATGTGTATGGTAAAGTAATAGCGATATTATAGGTGCCATGCCACATTTTAATCGTTGAATTTTAAAAGTTAATTATAAAAATATAGTACATGCCAAATTGTTTTCATCACATATCGGACGCCGAAAAGCTGGGATTGCATCAAATTGATGGGTAGGTACTATTGAAAACTGATACATAACTGGAGCGTCCAAGAAATTGGGCGCTTTTTTTATGTAATTTTTTTTGGGAATTCTCCAAATTTCAAAAGGATGCCATTTGAAAGCTAATCGTTTGATAAACAGCAAATTCATGAAATATGCTGCTATCCGTTCCAAAACGGATAGGGACAGCTATGTCTTGACTTAAATACAACTAATTGATTATCAGTAATTTAAATCGATTTTAATTTGGTAAATCCAAAAAAGCGTTTTAGATTTGCATCAAAATTAATCACTCCCATTTTTAACTGAAGTAGTATGACTTTTATAAATACATATCGAAAAACACTAAAAGCACCAGGTGCTTTATTGGTGTCGCTTCAGGACTTCTACATTACATAATGCTACCCTAGCCTATGATCGAAAGTCCGAAGCCCAAACGTTTCGGACTTTTTTTATGCCTGATTTTTAAAGGCAGGACTTTCCGGGATTTATACTAGGATCATTTAACCCAGTTTACATACAAAATTTTCGCCCTAAGGGTCGAAAATGCGATAAAACCGGGTTTTGAAACAAAATCAATGCCATTGCGCAAACGATTTTGGCATCGAACGATGCAGCAACATGATTTTAAAAAAATGCAACCCTAAAAACGGATGTGTCGTGAAACCCCCACATATCAAATGTAAAAGAGCGAAAGAAATTCGTCGTATTCGAAAGAGAATAGGTCAACTATGGGCAGAAAAAAATGCACTGGGGTTTATCGAGTTAAAGAAGCCTATTCGACATGGTTGGTTTAAAGAAATTATCATCACCCATGGCGTGGAGCACTATAAAAATGGTGCCGCTATAAGAGAGGTGTACGATAAGGTGGAAAAACTATTTTGGGGACGCACCAAAGAAGAAGCGGAAAAAAAGTGGTGTCATCAAACTTCAAAATATTTGATCAACAAGGAAATTCCGACCATTAGCAGAAAACAGTACAATAGATTGAGCGATAAAGCAAAATTACTGTGCGTGCCTTTCCACTATATGGTGGAAAGTAAAAAATTGAGACTCCGGTACTATGTAAAAATCCCGAGAGGGGCATATCGGATCCGATTTACCAGAGCCTTTATCACCCATAGCAAACGCATTGACCCAAAACTGGAAAGTGAAAGTGCGCTATTGGGACAGCAAATGAAAAAGCATGGCTATTACGAAGCGAATGAAAAATTAGACAAATGGAACGATTGGTGGAAGGTAGAAGAAGTGAAAAAACGGAACAGAAAAATTAAAAAAGATGTCC
This sequence comes from uncultured Flavobacteriaceae bacterium, assembly GCA_947500445.1. Classification (GTDB taxonomy): domain Bacteria; phylum Bacteroidota; class Bacteroidia; order Flavobacteriales; family Flavobacteriaceae; genus Pelagihabitans. Next base: position 13,961 of record CANMSB010000032.1, read on the forward strand.
AAAACCTTAGAAAATATTCCATTCACCAATTACTAAAAGACGAAATATCATGGGAAAAAAATTAAGCGGGAAGGACCTGATCAAATTAGGTTTTCCAAAGAACAATAGCATAAACATCACTTTGGGCCAAATCAACAGATACCATAAGCGAAAAAAGAAAGCGCAGGTATTGACGGAAGCCAAAAAAGTGTTGTTGCACCCCGAAGACTATAGCGGAGATGCCGTGTGGGGAAAGATAGCCGAAAGTTTATTGGACCCGGTCATCGTTAAAAAACAGGAACTCAAAACGGTACGCGCTCCTTTTTGGATATACGGTGAAAATGAAATTGAGCAACAAGCCAAGTATCAATTGTACGATGCCCTAAAATTACCGATTTCCGTAGCTGGTGCTCTAATGCCGGATGCCCATAGCGGGTATGGCCTGCCGATCGGAGGTGTTTTGGCGACCCATAATGCGGTAATCCCCTATGGTGTGGGAGTCGATATTGGCTGTAGTATGTGTTTGACGGTTTATCCTATTGCGGTTTCCTACCTTAAAGGAAAGAAGCATCAATTGGCGAACATGCTTTCCGAACATACCAAATTCGGAATGCGGGAAACACATCGGATAAAGCATGACCATGAAATCTTTGAGCGAGAAGAATTTAAAAATATACCGCTCGTAAAAAGACTAAAGGACAAGGCGTACAAGCAGTTGGGAACCTCAGGTGGAGGAAACCACTTTGTTGAATTCGGTACGGTAACCCTTACGGACGACGATAACGAATGGGGACTTAAATCGGGGGAATATCTCGGTCTACTTTCCCATAGCGGGTCGCGTGGCCTTGGTGCGAACATTGCAAAACAGTACACCTATTTGGCCACTAAGCAATGTCCCTTGCCCAAACACGTACAGCATTTGGCATGGTTGGATTTAAATACCCATGACGGACAGGAATATTGGTTGGCGATGCGTTTGGCGGGCGATTATGCTACCGCATGCCACGATGATATCCATACTAGGCTGGCCAAGCTTTTGGGAGCAAAACCAATAGTCAAGATACGGAACCATCACAATTTTGCCTGGAAACAAGAGGTAAACGGTGAGGAGTGTATCGTACACAGAAAAGGAGCGACCCCGGCTGCAAAAGGCGAACTGGGAATCATTCCCGGATCTATGACGGCACCTGGTTATATCGTAAAAGGCTTGGGAAATGCAGCAAGCTTACAATCCGCCTCCCACGGTGCGGGGCGTCTTTTTTCAAGACGAAAATGTAAGGAGACCTTTACCCAAAACGAGATTAAAAAACAATTGAACGCCAATGAAGTAACCCTCATTGGCGGGGGAATAGACGAAGCGCCGATGGCCTATAAAAACATAGAAAAAGTCATGGCGAATCAACAAGAATTGGTCGAAGTACTTGGAACCTTTACCCCTAAAATAGTACGAATGGATAAATGAAATAGTAGTGAGTAGTGAGTATTGAGTATTGAGTATTGAGTATTGAGTATTGAGTATTGAGTATTGAGTATTGAGTATTGAGAAGGTATTCAAAATACTTTGTACTCAGTACTTAATACCTAATAAAACTAAAAACAATGGAAAAGATATTACAAATTACAGCAGGAAGAGGCCCGGCAGAATGCTGCTGGGTGGTTTCCCAAGTGCTTAAGCTATTCTTGCAAGAGGTGAAGGCAGAAGGATTGGAATATACCATACTTCACCAGGAAAAAGGCACTCAAAACGGAACGGTACAATCGGTCACCATTGGGGTGAAAGGGAAGAACCTAAATACTTTTTTAGCAACGTGGTTAGGAACCATTCAATGGATCGGCACCTCAAATTTTCGAAAGTACCATAAACGAAAAAACTGGTTCATCGGCGTTTTTGAACTGAAACTGTTGAAACCTACAGAAATTAAGGATAACGATATCTCTTTTCAAACTATGAGAAGCACGGGACCTGGTGGGCAGCATGTAAATAAGGTCAACTCTGCGGTCAGGGCCACTCATCATCCGACAGGAATTCAGGTCGTTGCCATGGATAACAGGTCGCAACACCAAAATAAAAAACTGGCAAAAACCCGGTTACAGGAAAAGGTGAACGAGGCCAACCTTCGGCAGTTGAAAAACAGTATATCGGACCAATGGGAAAATCATTTGAAGCTACAACGGGGAAAACCGGTTCGGGTATTCAAGGGCACCGATTTCAAACATCAGAAAAAAAACAAAAGCTTCAAACCAAAACGGCAGAAGCTAAAGAATGATTTAAAACAACAAAAATGGGACTAACGATAGCCGACACCTATTATTTAAAGGCAAAGGCAGCATCGGGTTATGACTGGGACGAAGTGTGCGAATCATTAAATTATGCCCTGTCTTACGATGAAAACCATTGTGCGGCACTTTGCCTTTTGGGGGAAGTGTACGCAGGTAACTTGAATCGGTTTGCCGAAGCTTTTGCCTGTTTTGATAGAGTAATCGCAATAAACAGCAATTATACAGCTGTTTATCCCGTTTATACAAAATACCTTATTTGGGCCGATGAAATCGATAGAGCAGCAAAACTTATCGCCTTTGCTCTCAGTATAAAGGGAATAGCAAAAGGAAGTCTATTTTGGCTTTCCGCGTATGCGGCGGAAACCAAACAAGATTATAAGGCTGCTATAAAACAACTGAAGAAGGCCAAAAAACATGCTTTTAATGATGATTACTTTTCCTTTATCGAAGAAGAGGAGAACAGGCTCAAGAAGAAGTTGAAATGGGATAAATCCAAAGTAAAAAAGAGGCGGTCCTCTTCAAAAAAGAGAAAGAAAAAGCATAAAAATTAATATCGAAACGTTTAAAAATTACATCTTTGTAGTACAAATGAAACAGAGAAAGTTACATATCACCCCACATATAGGGCTCAGCCTTGACCATTTTCGTTCGGAATATAGTGAACGAAACGGGCGTTTTGTGACTTTATCCAGTAGTTGATTCTATGAAATGACTTAATTAAGCGATAAAAAGAAAGCGTCCAATTCAAATTGGACGCTTTTTTTATGGAATAATTTTAACCATTGAATGAGAAGTAGAAAAATACAAGAATAGCTAGTTGAAACACGAAACAATTGGTAGACAGGCGATTGTGTAAAATGTTCAAAATCCGCAATATGACGGACAGGAACCTTATTACCCATATTTTAATTATAACTAACTGATTATCAATAAATTAAATTGATTTTTTCTTGTGTAATCTAAAAATCATTTTTAGGTTTGCCCTGTCGAAAAAAAGACAAATGAAAACACAACGACATACACATAGAAAAAAAAATCAACGTTGTTGGGGTTCTTACGAATTTGAAAAAATGAGAAAAGAAATGGTACATACACTCACACCGATAAACTCACCGAAATCGAGTTTATATTTTTATGGAGAAAGACTGTACGACAATAAACGGGAGAAGTATATATGGGTTTAACTCAAATAAAGCCTAGCAATACAAAAGCGTCTCCCAGAACAGGAGGCGCTTTTTTTATGATGTTCATTGAAACCCTCAGAGAGGGATTGGGTAAAATTTAAATATTGATTCGTAGCTCAGCCAGGTTAGAGCAAGGCCCTTTTAAGGTCGAGGTCATGGGTTCGATTCCCATCGGGTCAACAAGATGGAAGGGCAAACCAATTTGGTGGTGGTCGCTGTTTTGAAAACAGTTAGGAGTTAACGACTCGTGTGGGTTCGACCCCCACTCCTTCCGCAACACTGAGAGGATAACGATGGTTTGGTTACCTGCCTTGGATGCAGGAGGTTGCAGGTTCGAATCCTGTCTCTCAGACAAAAAATGGAGAGTAGGTAAATACTGGTTTGTTACACTTGTCTGCTAAACAAGACCGCACCAGAGGCGGTGGAGGTTCGATTCCTCCACTCTCCGCCAAATAGACAAGGTGGCTGAATGGTTAAGGTGGCAGACTGCAAATCTGTTTTTACAGGTTCGAATCCTGTCCTTGTCTCAAAAAAGGGAATGCGTCAACGATGGAGGGTTGAGCCAGTCTGTAAAACTGGTGCTTTGGCTTAATAGGTTCGAATCCTATCATTCCCACAAGAAGCATCTATGATGAAAGGGATAGCACTAAAGATTTCCACTCTTTCAGTCCGGGTTCGAATCCTAGTAGGTGCACGAAATAGGGTTCATTGGGGTAATGGCGATCCTTCCCGACTGTCTCTCAGGAGATACGGGTTCCCCCGAAGTTTCGGGGCCATCGGTACTGCAAACTGGGAAGATAATCCCGAAGCTTCGGGAGATGTTTACCCGCTTTGGACGCGGGAGGTCGCAAGTTCCCCCGAAGCATCGGGGTTGCTTCTCAGAAGAAATGCTCCATTAGCATAGTGGCTAGTGCATCCGACTTTCTATCGGAAGACAAGGGTTCGATTCCCTTATGGAGTACAAATAGATCCGTGATGTAACGGTTAGCATACAAGGTTTTGATCCTTGGCGTAAAGGTTCAACTCCTTTCGGATCTTCAAATGGTGTCTCTAGCTTATCTGGTAAAGCGTCCCACTGTGAATGGGAAGAACAGGGTTCTCCCGAAGCGTCGGGACCGGAGTACACCCAAAGAAAAGACCGCAATAAAGATGGTCAAATGAACAACGCATTGTCAGTCCGAGCTTGTCGAGGGCCGAGCAAAAATGAAACGCGCTTCGACAGACTCAGCGTGACGACGCAGAAGTAATGCGATGAAAAAAAATATCTACGCATAATAATTGCGTAGTTATGATTCAATTTTGGCCAGTATTTAAAAACAAGCCTTTTAAAAAGAGGTTTGTGAGCGTGCCTCGCAGCAACAAGGAGTGTTGTGAGGCTCAACTAAAGTTCATTGAAATAAAAAGGAGTCCATATCATGGGCTTCTACGAAAAAAATCGTCATTTCTTGTAAATGACGGGGCGGCTTATCGTCCTTAGATAAACTTGGTAACAAGGATAAATCTATTTGCGGGCCTCGCAAATGGAGACTATCCCCTTCGGGGAGAGTACAGGTAAGCAAGCAACCAACATATTTTTACGAGGCCTCAGGGGCGACCGCTGAGAGGCCTTAGAAAAATATAGCCGACCAAAAGTAGGCTTGCGGTGGAGACACCAACAGGAAAAGTTGTAGTTCTCGGTAACGCTTAAACCATCCGATTTAACGGTGCCGATTACAGCATGAAAGTGACCCGACAGGTAAACTGTTCGGTGGCTTGAACTGCCGTAAGCTGGGAAGCTTACAGGAAGAAGGTTGGTATTTTGTAGGCCAAAATCTACGGAGCCATTCTCGAAGCCCTTCTTCCAGGTCAAACTTTTGTTTGGGTTCGATTCCCAAGAGAAAACCATTTTCGTCTCTTAGCTCAATGGGAGCATCAGAATACGCAAAAGACTTCGGGCATTGTAGCAGCTAGTAGTTGCCTAAACCCATTGTAACATATGGGGTGGTAGCGGTCGCAAGCCGATACCATGCGGTGAACATTCCAATAGGTCGCCCCGCAAGGGGACACCTATGAACGGTGGGGGAGCCAACCCCCGTAATTGCAAAGCGCGGCCAAAAACCGCTATGCAGGCCGGGTCTAAGTTGCCGAACGGCTACAATGTATTTGGCATCGGACAGGTACGCAACTTCCAAAGCAACGGAACGCGCGTGGAAAAGTAGGGAAAGCGTTTGCCATACTCCTACGAAAGCTTGTCCACAAGCGTGGGTATTCCCAGCACGTTTTTTTAAAATATAGTGTAAACCGCAGCTTATCGTGGTTTGTGGTGGTGCCTCGCAGCAACAAGGCGTGTTGCGAGATTTTATTAAAGTTCATTGAAAATAAGACTCCCTGGCGAGGCCTACGCTTCGCATAGGGAAATCGTAAAAGATTCCCGCCTTCGCGGGAATAAAGTATCAAGCGGGTCTTGTTGGGTGTTTCTGTATGGCACCATTGTGTGAATAGTTGCCGAAGGGTATTAGGCTTTCATATACAACTTGACTTGAAGGTTTGGCTGTTTTCCAAAAAATGGTCTCAGATCTGTCGGTCACGGGTTCGAATCCCGTCGGTTCTATTTGGAACCGTAGTTCAGTTAGGTTAGAACAACAGAAGGATGCGCAGGTTCGACTCCTGCTCCCGCCAGCAGCGGGATAGCTCAGTTGGTAGAGCACCACGCTCATAACGTGGGATATGGACTGAAAATCCATTTTCTAAAGCCGACCATCTTTTAAAACTGGTCTCCAAGTCCTGTTAGACTTAAAATGACAAAAAACCGTGGTTATGGATCGGTCGGCTTTTCTTCGGAAAAGCAAACAGTCCTAATACTACCTTGAAATGTTGACTATTTGATGTGGAAGGTCATTTCTTTTTGAATATCCCTCCCTTGGAAAAAACCAATGAACACCGTTGGCAACGCCGATGGAAGCATACTAAAAAACAAATCATCCGACACTTCAAAAACCAATATTTCCGTAGTCGATGGATGAACCACAGCTGCGGTTTTTTAAACAAACGAAATAATTAAAGTATATGATGATAGTTTAACCAGTTCGTCCGTCACCGGCGAGGCGGACACAAATTTAAAATGATGATGAAACGAGTACGAATCAATGCAGGAAAAGTAGGTTTGGTCTTCAAAAACGGAGATTACCAAAACGTTATTACCAAGGGCACACACTGGGTAGGCCTACGGAACGTGGTTATGGTGTACGACCTTGCCAAAGCCTTTGTGGCCCCGATAGCATTGGAGATTTTGCTACAGGACCAAGGTTTGGAGGCAATGTTACACGTTATCGAGGTAAAAGATGCGGAGTTGGCATTGGTATCTGAAAACGGGACTTTGAAAAAAGTGCTTACAGCGGGTAAATACGCTTTCTGGAAAGGATTGATCAATTATGAGTTCGTGATGGCCGATTTGAGCAAAATCTACATCACCGAACCCATCGGCAAAATGCTGCTAGGACATCCTTTGCTACGCCCTTACATTCGCGTATTGGAGGTATTGGCATACGAAAAAGCGGTGTTGCTGGTCGAGGATACCTTCGTGAAAGTTCTGGACAGTGGGGTATACCACTTCTGGAAAAACGATACCTCGGTAAAGATCGCACGTGCCGATATGCGACAATTGCAACTCGAAATCGCGGGTCAAGAACTGTTGACCAAAGACAAGGCCGCTATTCGAATCAACTGCTATACCCAATACAGAGTAGTTGACATTGAAAAAGCCTTATTGGAAAACAAAGAATACGAGAAGCAATTGTATGTTGCCATTCAGTTGGTATTGCGTGCCTATATGGGCAGTTATACCTTGGATGAGCTGTTGGAACGAAAAGAACGTATCGCTGAGGTGGTACTTTCAGAAATCAAAACCACAGCGGCCAAATTGGGTGTTGAAGTATTGAATTGTGGTATCCGAGATGTCATCTTAACAGGTGAGATGAAGTCTATCATGAACCAAGTGCTTGTGGCACAAAAACAGGCACAGGCCAATACCATTACCCGACGTGAAGAGACCGCTTCTACCAGAAGTTTGCTGAACACTGCAAAGTTGATGGAAGAAAACGAAATGCTCTTCAAGTTGAAGGAGATGGAATATGTGGAGAAAATAGCCGAGAAAATCGGCGAGATCACGGTCTCTGGCAACGGGGGTATGGTAAAACAGCTAAAAGAGATTTTTGCTGTAAACAAATAGTGAATGCGCCGGTAGGTTCCAACAAAGGAATCGACTAGCGCATTTTTTGTTGAAAGTATGATAGTAAAACCTCATCTGAACCCTTTAATATTTGATTACTATATTTGAGCATGACTATTGCCTTATTTATTTGGGGAATAATTCAAAGTTTATTGGTCGGTATTGTAATCCCCCTAGTAAAAAAAGGGTATGTCAATTACCTTTTGTCATTTATCTTTTTTGTGATATCTACTAATATCACGTTTCAATATGTTTTGCGGTTTACAGAAGTTAAGTTTAATACCCCACAATTATTGGTGGTGCCCGATATTTTAGATTTACTGCTTCCTACCCTACTTTATATTTACTTAAAAAAGATATTCAACAAAAATCTCACCATAGATTATCGAATACTTTTTGCGCCATGTCTTATTTGGTCCTTATTGCTGTTGGGTTTTGTTTGTTTTAAAAACAACCTTGATTTTCATGATTACATCGGAACATGGCTGCATAAGGGAAGTTTAATCGTAGTTTTTGGATGGAAATTAATTTTGCTATTGAAGATGCTACCGGATTTTCGTTTGGCTAAAACATCTTTTAAGAATAAACACAGGAAACTCTTGACGTGGCCCAAAACCTTGATTATTTTTTTGGCGGTGATTACCTATATCAGTTTTTTTAATCTACTATTCTCTATCCTAAGTGAGGTACTAATATCTGCCAAGAGCTCGTTAATGCTTATAAGGCCGATAACGCATCTCAATTACATCATATTTACTTGTTTTATACTTTTTATTAGCATCTATCTCTTCATAAGATATCCACGTATACTTGCCGGGTTTCCTAATTTTCAAACTGGTTTAAATGCTGAAAATGCTCCCCTCTCCGAAGAAATGTCCCTTGTGTTGGAGAAGATAAATAAAAAAAAGCTTTATTTGGATACAGAACTTAACGAACATAAACTGGCCCAAAAACTCGATATTCGACCCTACCTACTATCAAAGTTTTTGAACGATGAACTGGGGAAAAGCTTTAGCCAGTTTATAAAAGAAAAAAGAATCGAAGAAGCCAAGAAATTATTACAAAAATCTGAAAATCAAAATCTAACAATTTTTTCCATTGCCATAGACAGTGGTTTCAAATCAGAGTCGAGCTTCTACGCCAATTTTAAGGAAGCTACGGGAATGACACCGAATCAGTACAAAAAACAATTTTTAAATTATTAGGGGTATCGCTTAATTAAAATGGATAGTCTCGGTTTTTTGAGTTTGTGCCATCTCGGGTAAGCCGACTTTACTACTGCCGACCTTGGCATTTTGAACCAAAACTTGCCCGTTATTATGACTGAAATAGGTTAATTATCGCAAGAAATCGTGGTTTTTGAGAACAAGACCCTTCTTTTGTTGGTCTCTTTAGTACTTTCCTTAAGGTCAAAAAAATCATGATCTACACGTAACTACCGCTGTTTCAAATTCATCTGCTATCGCTTATGGAATAAGGGAATATCCTTAAAAACCAGTTTTCCAAACCCTGGTTTTTAATGCAAACGGTCTTCATATTTGTTATCCAAATTTGCAAATTAGCAGTTATAACTAGCTAATTACAAGTACTTTTACCACTTCTTATATTTGGTACGGGTACATTGTTTTTAAAATGCCCCAAGCAATGACCGTATCAATATATGGCCAAACCAACATGTATTTTTTTAAGTAACCCAAAATTACATACATGTTATGATTGAACTTTGCCTTAGTGGTAGAACCTACTTACTTCAGATTTTTTTAAAAATCTTTCTTGTATTCCAATCGATGCTACTGCGCCGTTTCTCCGATCCGCCGCCATAGCTTAGAAATGCCCCGATATGCTTATTGGTGTTCATGTCAGCTTTGTAATAGCTGGTGCGATACCATGGCATTCACAGGTAGCATTCACTTTCCAAAACCAAATTTTCGCTAACATCCTTGGTACAATCCCATGCATACAAGCGTACGCGTAAAACTCAAGGCAAGCCTTGGTAAAACGCACCAGTGGAGGGCAGGTGTACATCTGGATCATAGCGTAAAAGAGCCGTTTGAAAAGTTGATAGAAACCCCAAAAATTTAACATGAATTCAAAATATTCCCCATGAAAAAAAATGACACTTACTTTATAAAATTGAAAACCAACATTTTGTTAGTGCTCTGCGCATTTTGTATCACTACCGCCTTTTCTAAAAAAACGACCACCGCGAAAGGGAATCCGGTTGATGCGACACCAGAATTGAAAAACCAACTGCATACGGCCTCATACGGTGGAACCATGATCAACCTATCCGACTCGAACATAAACTATAGTCAGGATAAAACGGAGAAAGCGTCAGAGGTTTATGACCTTGTACTATTGGCAGGGCAGTCAAATATGCGAGGTAGGGCACTTTGGTCTGAACGAGTCCCCAGAAATCACCCGGCCGAAACGGATGTGGGCGTACTTTTGAGCAACAATTCCAATGTAATCGGGGTTTCGAGAAATATTGGTGATTTTAAGGCTTTATCGCCCCACCTGCACAAATTAAAAAAAACAGGGGTTGAAGTAAGAAATTATGGAATGTACGTACCGCTGGCCCGCAAACTATATGATTGTGGACAAACCAAGTTGGCCATTATCAATGGGTCTTCTGGCGGAACTTCTATCAAAATTTGGCAAAAAGGCGAACGCATGTACAACGACTTTCTTGCACGAATTACGCGGGAAGTAAGGGCACTAAAACAAGCCAACAAAACCATTAATCTGGTCGGTTTTGGTTGGCAACAGGGCGAAGCGGATAAAGCAATGTCCAAAAATCAATATCGTGCGCTACTGAGAACTATGCTTAGCGACCTAAAGGCCGATATTGAAAATTTACTTCCCGGCCAGGCAAATTCGATGAAAGTAGTTTTGATGGAACCGGCCTATACATTTGCCGGGCAATTAGACCTAGATGTTGCCCATGCGATGCAGGAATATGCCTCGAACAATGCTGCTACCACTTCCTATGTCAGTACCATTGATCTTACTACCAGAGTTGACAATGAACCCATTCATTGGGATGCCGTTGCCATTAGGACAGCGGGCAATAGACTGTTCAATGCAATGATCTCATGCGATTCAGGAACGGGAGATGGAACACTGCCCAATATCACCGATTTGAGGGCCACCTATACCGAAAGTGGTGTAACCTTAAACTGGAGCGATGTTGCAGGTGAAACAGGCTATCGTGTTCGTCGGTTTAGAGGGGATGATGTGGACAATATTGGCGACGTTGCAGCAAACACGCTTACATTTACCGACACAAATCCCGAACCTGGTGCGGAGTATACGTATGTTGTAAGACCCATGTTAAATGATGAGGCCGTGGCTTATTCTAACAAGGTAACGATCACCATCCCTTCACAAGATGAAGATGACACCGAAACAGGCGGTATAAGGGTATTGCCACCTCGCAACGATATACCCAGATCAAATGAATATCAGGTATTTGTTTCGGTCAATGAAAATGGCCCTTACAAAGAGGCGCATGTACATCATACCTTTGCGAAGAACAACACCATCATGCCTGGATATTCAAATACGGGTGACCACTTCTTACGGGGGTATAAGATGGGTTATGTGAATTTTGAGTTTGGTAATCAGGGAGCATGGGTGAAAGTTGTGAAGAAAAATGGCAATATTTCAAACCTGGAGGTCCGTCCCAGTAAAAAAGGAGCGGCAGTCAAGTATGTAACCGAAAACGACAAGCGTGTCGCCAAGATACGCGTGAAAGCGCCTACCACTGCATATCTGAAAACAGCTTATCTTTCCGTAGTGCCCCTGTCCGGAGCAAAGGCACAATTAGAAAATACCCTTGGTATTTTTGCCAATCCGTTCATCGACGCCCCCACGAACAATCTCGTTGTAGTACAACCGGGCACAAGCATGCCCAGAGCGTCCAATCTCACTGCGGGACAAACGGTAGTTTTTAAACCTGGGACACATAATATGGGACTCAATTACAAGGTAAAAAATGGGGTAAACTACTACTTTGCCAATGGTGCTTTTGTAAAAGGTACGTTTGAAAAAGAGGTGGAATACAACAACATAAGAGTTTTTGGCTTGGGGATCCTTTCAGGTGCACATTTACCCAGGTTTATCAACGGAACAAAACAATCGCAAGCTGCAATTAAATGGTTAAGAGGCAGTAGCAATCTAAAGATCGAGGATATTACCATCGAAGACCCCTCGCACCATTCCTTGACCATTGGTGACGGTACAGCTGCCGCACCTAATAAAATTCGCCGGGTTAAGATCATGAGTTGGCGCCCCAATGGAGATGGGATACATGTATCGGGTTATGCACTAGTTGAAGACTGTTTCACCCGAACACAAGATGATGGCTACTATGTTGCCAGCGCCATGGACGACGTTACGATACGGCGCATTTCATCATGGAATGACGGGAATGGTTCCGCCTTTATCTTTACCGCTTATGCAGGCGGAAAAAATTGTGTTGTTCGTGATGCCGATATCCTTTACCATCGTGGCAACGTAAACAATACATCGGGCGGAAATGTCATTGATTTGCAAGGCCTGAAATCCGACGCTGTTATCGAAAATATTCTGTTGGAAAATATACGGGTAGAAGACAAAGACCTAAATAAACGACTTTTTGACCTGAAGATGCAACCAGGCAAAAATTCGGGTGAGCGCTTGGTAAGTGCAAAATTCAGGAATATCACTTTTAGGAACTGGACCGTGGCGGCCGATGGAGGACTTAAAAGCAGGTTCTTAGGGTATAGCAATACCATTTTCCCCCAGAACATCACCTTTGATTGTGTTTCCATTGGTGGCCAGGAATTAACCGACCTGAAGAACTGGACCAAAAAAGACCTCAAGTTAAGCGAAATACAATTTATGGGTTGCAATGGCAATGGTAGTACGAGGCTGCAAGCAGATAATGTGGCGGCCAAGCAATTGCTGCTATATCCAAATCCGGCCCAAAGCACCGTTACCTTGGACAGTCAAGAAGACATTCTTTATGTGAATGTTTATACGCTTTCGGGAGCATTGCTGAAACAGATTACCACCTTCGAAGGCAGGAGTATCGATGTGTCCGAGTTGAAAGATAGCACATACATACTGTCCGTTGTCGACGTAAATGGCCATAAGGAAAGTGGCAAACTCGTCATACGGCATTAAACAAGACCATCGGGGCGGTGAACTATTATTTCCCTACCCCTATTTTGTTTTGATCGGTAAAGGGTCCCATAAATAGTTGTTGAAATATCAAACCAAGACGGTTTCACAATAGTTTCTGCAGCCATTTCATTGTGAACATGCTTAAACAAGGTCTACTAGATATGACGTGCCAGGGCTACCTAATAACTATAAAATACGCTTCCCTTTAATCTTATAAAATGATGAATACGAAAAATACACTCCCCATTTTACTGTTTCTAGTGCTATTTGCATCCCGCAATGCACTTGCGCAAAACATTCCAGTGATACGTCCAACCATAACCTCGGAACCCATGTTGGGAAATGGGGATAAGGCAGATGACCCCAGTATCTGGATTCACCCCAATACACCAAGCAAAAGTGTGGTCTTAGGAGTGAATAAAAGTAAAACGGACGTGGGCGGCATCTACGCCTTTAAATTGGATGGAAAATCTGTAAGGCAAAGCACTTGGCAAGAAGCAATCAATCTATTTGAAAAAGGCGAACGCTATAACAACATTGATATCAAATACAACTTTGATACCGGTCAACAACTTTGGGATATTGTATGCGTTTCAAACCGATCAGATGAGGAAATAGATGTTTTTAAGGTCAACAAGAATACCAGTGGCGATTTTATTTCCCTGGAAAAAGTGGGTGAAATAGCGCTGGGAAATGGCTTCTTATCCGGAGGCGATGCCCCCTATGGCCTGGCCATGTTCCATAACAAAGCCAAAGACATCCATTACGTTATTGTTAGTGATAAGGCGGGAAAAGTAGCGCAATATCGATTGGAGCCCAACCTGTCCGGTGCGGAAGAGGACCGTATCAAAGGGGTACGGGTAACAGCGGTAATAGATGTTAGTGGCAACGGAACTGAAGTTGAAGGAATTGTGGCGGATGACGAGAAAAACGTCATCTACATCGCCGCTGAGGACAAAGGTATTTATCGATACCCTACCAACGGCGACGGTGTACTTATGAATGAAAGAGTGACCGTCGCTACCGTATCCGGTAATGCCAACCTTGCTGCAGATGTGGAGGGGTTAACGTTGTATTACGGAAACTCGGGAAATGGATATTTAATAGCATCGGTCCAGGGAAAAAATCAGTACGCGGTTTTCGAAAGAAGCTTTGCAGATAGCCAGGCCAAAAACAAATACCTCAAAAGCTTTGCTCTCACCGATGTTCAAAATACAGATGGTATTGATGTCACCAACGTGAATTTAGGAGACGATTTCGCGAATGGCATGTTTTTGGCCCACGATGGAGTGGCAAATCAAATTTCACGTTACAAATTTGTAAAATGGGATGCCATAGCAAACGCCGGTAATACGCCTTTGAACATACAAACCGATTACGACCCAAGATCAAGCGATTCCAATGCCACAGGAAATGCGACGGACAAAATACATGTAAATCAAGTAGGTTACGAAACCTTACATCCCAAAGACTTTAGAACCAATTTTTCAGCGGCTTCTTTCCAGTTATTGGATACTGATAACAATGTAGTGTTTACGGGAAACATGTCTGATTCCAAATACGATAAATACGCCAATGAAAACGTCTTCAAAGGTGATTTTTCAGATTTTACCGCCCCTGGTAGGTACAGGGTCAAGGTAAATGAACAAACCTCTCCTGCTTTTGTTATTGGTGATCGAGTGTACCAGGAGTTGTTCCGTACTTCGTTAAGGGGGATCTATTCCAGCCGTTGTAGTTATGCTGTTCAACATGAGGTTGTAGGGCATCCTAAATGCCACTTGCATGCCGGCAAACAGCGATATGTAGATGGTAACTACATTGCGGACAATAGAAATGTTGAAGGTGGCTGGCATAATGGAGGCGATTACAGAAGATCGACGATGAGCCATGCCCAGGCGGTCAATAGAATGTTGGAAATAGCAGAGTTGTTTCCCCGTGAATTTGATGAAATCCCCTCTTCTTTAGCTTCAAATGAGCGTATTTCCGGTATGCCCGATTTGTTGATAGAGGCAAAATGGGGGCTGGATTGGATGATAAAGATGATGAACGATGACGGCGGTGTTTCCATTGGTCTCGGCCCGGTTCAAGACAGTCATCCAAGCCGGGTACCTCCTCAGAACGATCATACGGAATACCTGATCGGGGATGTATACTCCACAAACACGGGTAAAGTAGGGGCCGTATTGGCCAGAGCAAATCGTGTATTTAAAGACTACGACACACCATTTGCGAATCGCTGTCAGCAAAAGGCAATAGCAGCATGGAATTTTTTAAACGCGAATGGAAGGACAGGATCTGCGGATACGGTCGAGGCATATCGTTTTGACTTTACCTACGAGGAAGATTTCCTTTGGCTCTCCATGGAATTATACATCAACACAGGGGAACAAAAATATCATGACAAATTTGTTGCTATCTATAACAGCTACAGCAAACTAAATTATCCCTTCCCGGAAGAAAACCCAAATACACATTCTATGCGTATCGAGAATCTTTTACAGGTACTGCAGCGCTATTGCCTTATTGAGAATAGGGCCGTTAATGCTACCATTAAAAATGATATCATCAATGCGATGAAGGCGCAACTTGGTTCTTACATGGCTCAAAATACTTCGGACGGTTATGGCAATATATTGCCAGAGAAGTATTGGGAGCACCGGCATACCATTGGAAACATGCTTCACAAAGCATGGACTTTGATGGGTGCTTATCACATTACAGGAGATATCAAATATAAGAATGTAGCGTTAGATCAATTTCATATCCTATTGGGTAGAAACGCGCTAGGCAAGGTGTTCATTACCGGTGTAGGCAGTTCTCCTGTGACAACCCCGCATTTTAGGCCTTTTAGTATTAGTGATGCTGCACCTAGCGGGCTTCCGGTCAAAGGCCCTTCGCACGACAGAAGTTATCTCAACAGCAATTACAATGACAACGTACCCCCACCTGCTAAGGCGTATATAGATGCGTACAATAAACACTGGGTAAATGAACCGGATATCGAAGTTATGGGTTACCTAATCGCCTTTTCCGGATATTTTTTGCAGGATACCCAAGATTCTGGAACGCCCGGCGGTGACAGACTGGTCGTAAAGGCAAAAGGCGACAGCGGTAAAGAAGCGTTTCGGGTACTGGTCGAGGGTACTCAAATAGGAGCTACACAACAAGTGACCAAAAGCTACCAGCAATTTGAGTTCATTCTCCCTACGCCAAATGCACCCATACGAATCGAATTCCTAGATGGATCCCTTGAAGAAAATGGTGAAGACAAAAACCTACAAATAGATTTTATCTCAATAGGTGACACCATTTTACAAGCAGAACAACAAGCAGTAAACACCGGAAGTTATAATAATGAGACCAATAGCTGTGGAGGGGCGCTTTCTGAAAGATTGCTATGTCAAGGTTTTATTGAATTTCTAAGTGAAGATAGCGATGGCGATGGCGTATTTGATGTAAATGACAACTGTCCCACGACTCCCAACGCCGATCAAGCGGATAAAGATGATGACGGAATTGGTAATACTTGTGATCATGATGCTAGTAAATCCCTATTGGATATAAGTAGTGTTGAAAAACTAACATTCTATCCCAATCCAAATAAAAACAGGATTTTGAAGTTGGAAATACCCAAGGAAGAAACCACTATTTTAGCGGCACGCATTCTTGATATGAATGGCAGACTAATTTATGAAATGGCCAATACGTCCGTAAAAAGGCTATTAGAAATAGATTTAAGTTCAATCCCATCCGGAATGTACATTATTGAGGCAATCACCACATCTAAGCGACATACGGGCAAGCTAATTCTTAAGTAATCGCATGGAAACCATGCTATGGTTACATTCGTATTGATTGATTTGGTCTTGGCAATTGCGGATTTTTTCGCATAGCCATGGAATGGGGAAGAGCCTCATAGCGAACCTAAATTGGGAAAACGAACTACGCTTCAAGTTGAAGGAGAGAAAAATCGGCGAAATTACCGTCTCTGGCAACGGGGGTATGGTAAAACAGTTGAAAGAGATTTTCGCTGTAAACAAGTAGTGAATGCGCCGGTAGTTCCCAGAAAGGGAATCTGTTAGCGCATTTTTTATTGCAAAAAGGAAAGAACCTTTGAACCCGCTTCAGCGCTAAAAATCTATTTCGGATGGAAAGAATACCGTTTTAACTTTGAAATTGGATCAAAACAAAATGAAAAATGGTACTCGGGGGGAACACCTGGAAACCACTAGGTCATCAGGCCTATTCTAGTACCATTTTTTTAACTATTCGGGCTTGGACGCTATCGTAAAATTCGCTTGTCGCAATTTAATTTTTGAATACCTTAATATAGTCAATAACGAATTCTTGGGGCAGTATGTCATTATCGATATCATGCCCGCCAAAATCGCCGCCAATCGCCGCGTTTAGAATGAGATAAAAAGGTTGGTCGAAGGGCCAAATTTTTTCATCTTTTTTATCGGGTTGAAATGTGTACAACAGCACTCCATCCACAAAAAATTCGATCTTATCGGGTGTCCAGTTGGCTGCATAGACATGAAAGCCTTCCTCGATATTCTCAATAGTACTTTTTTTCGTATTTACCGTTTTACCATGGCTATCGGCAGTGTGCAGGGAATTAAAGATCACATCTGGTTCGCGCCCTACGTATTCCAGGACATCGATTTCCCCACATAACGGCCAACCGACCTCTCTGTGGTTGGATCCAAGCATCCAAAAGGCCGGCCATATCCCTTTTCCTATCGGTAGTTTGGCCCGTGCCTCCACCCTACCATACTTGAACTCGAACTTCTTCTCGGTAGTGATTTTTGTAGAAGTATATACCGAGTCTTTTTTATCCACGGTAATGTACAGATACCCATTTTCCAATCTGTGGTTGGATTTTGTGTATACCTGTGGTTCGTTATTCCCCCAGCCACACAGATCGGGGCAACCGTCACCCAATTCAAAATTCCAATATTCCTTGTTCAGGCCAGTACCTGAAAAGTCTTCCTCCCAAAGCAATACCTCTTGCGCATTGCATGAAATAATGAGAAGTAAAATCAAAGGAAAGCGCACGAAACGCATAATGTATTTCATAGTTACAACTAATTTGACGAACAGCGCTTTATTGGTACATTCTGATGTAGTCAACTTCCATGGTCGACTGGGTAAAATTCGAATCGATATCGCCACCAAAGGTGCCTCCCATGGCCACATTTAAAATGAAAAAGAAGTCCTTGTTAAAGGGCAAGGTACCGTCATTGGAAACGGTATGGTATACGGTACCGTCTACCGCAAATTTAATTTCGGTCTGCGTCCATTCCATTTCATAAATATGAAATTCCTCGGATACGCCCGAGACCAACGTCGATCCCGTTCTGGCATTGCCCGCAAAATTATTGGGATCGTGGGTACTGGCAAAAACAATGTCCTGTTGGTTGCCCACATGTTCCATAATATCCATTTCACCCGCGGCTGGCCATGGGTTGGTCAAGTAATCCCCTCCCAACATCCAAATTGCGGGCCAGGTACCTCCGCCCGTGGGCAGCTTGGCCCTTGCCGCTACCCTACCGTAGGTAAACTCCTGAAGTCCCTCACTTTTTATCCGTGCCGAGGTATAGGCGGAACCCATTGGACCTGCAAGCCCGAAGTCAAAGAAAATTACGATCCTATCGTAATCGAACCCCGGAGCGGCACTTAGATCATAGGTCAATTCTTCCCATTGGTTTTCGACCGTTGTGGTCGCATCTACCTCTACAAATTTTGAACCGTCCGATGAATCTTCAAGCTTAAGTCGAACAACGGCCCCCGATTTAGGGGACCAGGTCTTTAAAAGCAATCGGTTGTTTACAGAAAAATCCAAAGGCGCATCCAAATCAAAAAATGTTCCCGCAAAGGTGGCTGCACCCGCATTCTTCGTGAACGATGCCACGTTCGCGGAAGTATTGATGCCAGAAATATCGGGATTACCGACCACCGCGGAGCTTGCCCCTTCGAACCCATTGAATTCTGGAGCTGTTCCCTCAAAATCCTGTACTTCCTGAATAGGATTTGCACCAGCATCGGCCTGTCGGAAACTATCGTAATAATAAACATCGGCCGCACTGCCTCCTCCGGTCGCCCTAGCGGTTATCTTCAAAAGATCGTTTTCAACAACAACGTTGTCGGCATTACTGGTATAGCTTTGGGCCTCTTCATTGCCCCAACCGTTATCGCCCGTTCCTAAATCGTAGGTCCAATTTGCAGGATCGGGAGCCCCGTCAACGTCGAACTCATCCGACCATACGAGGGTATTAAAAACGGTTTCCAACGCTTCTCCGCTTCCGGTATCCCCTTGGTCTTCCGGTACAAAAACGCTGTACCAGGCAAGTGGGTCGTCACCATTGAAAGGTTGGCTGATTCCACGCAAGGCCAATCTGTTCTCAGAAAGCTCCAATATTTCGTACTGCCCCGGTATCACCGACCAATAGCTTAAAAAGCTACTGCCGACATCCAACGTACGGGTTCCATCTTCGTTTTCGATGATTACAAAACTCGTATCAAAAACCGCTTGATCCGTGATATCGCGGCATTCATCCGCAAATTGTTGGGGGGTAGCGTCCGGAAAAAATCGGTTTACCTCGGTCCAGTTCATAAATATTTCATTCCCTTCCCCAGGTTCCAAGGTGTACCCGTAATTATCGTTTTCATCATAACTGAACACTAATACATCATCATACAGACAGGAATTTAACTGGTTTGGGCCTGCACTGAAGAATTCGGGAAAACTATTTGTCAAGGGACCTACTCCAAAATGACCGCCTACGGTCCGGTCCCAGACCCATCTTTTGGTACCATCGCCACCGATCAGCCTTAGGGTTTCCTCATCGATAAACAAACGCACATCCATATCCACGTTGACCGTGGTACTTGAACTTACGCCTCCTTTACCAAAAGCTATGACCGTAATGGGCGTGGAGAACTGCCCGGACCGGGTATATCTAAAACTGGCCGACTCTCCATTTGAAATTACGACGGGGTCTTCCCCTTGATTGAAAATGATATGAAAATTAAGCGCATTTTCGGCTGATGGCGTAACGGTTACGTTACCGGATTGGTCATCGGCCACCAAGGTGTTTACCGTAAGGTTGGAAGGTACTATAACGGCATCCAATGTGGGTTCGTCTTCCTGACACGAAATTAATAGGGCCAGTGCCGTAAAGAGGCCCATACAATAGCTGATTGCTCTTTTCATGGTCATAGGTTTTAGTTGCTCAACGCGATATCGTCAAAATAATAGGTGCTACCGTCACCGGCAAGCCCATCGATAAATTCAAAGAAAATGACTACCCGATTGTACGAGGCACCAGCATCAAAAGCGCCGCTGAAATCAAAAGTGAGTTCTTCCCACTGGTCGGTGACCGTGGTATTGACGTCCACCGTTATTTGAGTGACCCCACCCTCGGAGTTTTCCAAGGCCATTCTTATAGGAATATTGGCCTTTGGCGAGTATGTCTTCATCCGAAGGGTTTGCGAGGCCGAAAAATCAATGGCCTCCTCCAGGTCAACAAAAGTACCCGCAAAAAACTGGGCGCCATTGGTTTTGGTGGTCCTCATAACCTGTGTACTGGTGTTGATACCGCCGGAAACGGAATTCGCTTCAATGGCCGAATCAGCCCCCTCAAAACCGACAAAATTGTATGTCAGCGTCGTCGATTCAAAATCCAAGGGAAGGCGCACAACGGCCGCGTCCATGTCCGGTGCCGATTGCGCAATCGCATCCACATAGAACGTACCCGACGTATTTCCGGGACCATCTACAAAGAGTACCATGGTGGCATACTGTCCTTCCGGCACAAAGGATTCGCCCACCCCTTGGGAACCGTCAATAAAACTCTTGGTAGCATCATTGGCGAAGTCGAACGTAAGATCTTCCCAACCGGTACCGCCATGGGTAACAACGACCTCATTTTCACGTTCGCCATTGACCCCATTTTCAAATTTTAATAGCACGGGTACCGAAGTAGTGGCCCAAAATTTCATGCTAATGGTCTTGTCGGTCATAAAATTCACCGGTGTACCCAGATCAAAGGCACCTCCTTCAAATGCATTCCCACTGTTGGTGATCGCTCCAACCTTTGATGCCTCCGTATTGGCACCTGATAGGTCCGGGTTGTCCACTACCTCATAGCTTGCACCGTTAAAGGTTCCAAAGGCATAGTCCACGTCGGGATCGTCAAAATCCATAGGGAGTTCCAAAGCTGCCATTGCCTCCGAGGATTGTTCCAGGTCGTCCAAGTAGAACGTACCCGCTGTAGTACCCGGCCCGTCCACGAAAATAACAATGGTGGCATACTGTCCATCCGGCACGAAAGCTTCGCCCACTCCCTGGCTGCCGTCAATAAAACTTTTGACCGCATCGTTGGCAAAATCGAACGTTAAGATCTCCCACCCGGTACCTCCGTGGTTTACGGTAACTTCATTTTCTCTTTCGCCATTGACACCACCTTCGAATTTTAGTAAAACGGGCACAGCGGAAGTTGACCAAAGCTTCATAGCGATGGTTTTGTCCGTACCGCTAAAATCGACGGGAGTACCCAAATTAAAGGCCCCGCCCTCAAAGGCATTGCCCGAATTGGTGATGGCCCCAACCTTTGATGCCTCCGTATTGGCACCGGATAGGTCCGGATTGTCCACCACCTCATAGCTTGCACCATTGAAGGTTCCGAACGCGTAGTTCACGGTAGCATCGTCAAATGTTATCGGCAATACAATGGGGTTATCCGATCCGGTAATGGTTACCGTTTCCGAAAGTTCGATGGTAGCCGATCCGGCTCCACGTGCCACGACCCGAACGGTATATTCCCCGGTTTCCGCATATATTTTGGTAGCGGTTTCACCGGCCATGATCGTAGTGGGCGACTCCTCTTCTACATCGCCAAAGAAAACATCGAACACCGTGGCATCATCGGCGGAAGGAGTTACGGTCACCTCAAAGGGATCTGTTTCCGATACGGAAATAGTTGCCGCTAAATTGGTTGGTGGTGTAAAGGATATGGTGACGATTCTGACCAGTTCACTTTTCAGGCCCGTAGCCCCTATTGCTACAATACGAAGGGTAAAGGTACCTTCTCCATAGATCTTGCTTATGGTTTCGCCCGGCGATGCGGTGGTCGCCGTTTCATTTTCAACATCGCCAAAGAATATTTCAAACGACGATGCCCCGGTGCCCGTTGGGGTTACGGTGACCGTTCCAGTATCGTCATCGGAAATATCAAAAACGGCGTTTACGTTTGTGGGTGCGGAGATGTCCTGTAGTGCAAAAGAGGTCGTTTCATCTTCATCACAGGCCGCGAAGAGCACTACGAATAGCGTTATCAGAAAATTTTTAGCATTTCTCATTTTTCAACATTTAATTTTATTGGCACCGCCAAGGGGTTTACGATCCCGAGGCTTGCCCCGTATTTAAAAACTTGTTCTTTACGAATACCGCGCGGGCTTGCCCCGAGGTGGTTTGTTAGTAGCCCGGATTTTGGTTCCATCGGTTTCCGGCCAATTCTATTTCTATACTGGGAATCGGAAAAATTTCGTTTTTTCCAGACGTAAATCCGTCTATCTCTAATGCGGCACGATCTGTTCGTACCAGATCAAAGAAATGATGGCCCTCGCCGACCAGTTCCACCCTTCGCTCTTGATAAATAGCTGCGGTAAGGTCACCTCCCGTTAGCGTCACATTTCCCAACCCTGCCCGATTTCTTACGCGATTTAGGTATTGCTGTGCGGTAGCGTCACCAAGACTACCGCGACTATAGGCCTCGGCGGCCATAAGAAGGACATCGGCAAACCGGATCGCCCTATAATTGTTGGGGTTGGTCAGGTTTGCATCACCGGTATTCAAATCCCCTTGGCGGGCAATATACTTTCTGTTATAGTAACCGGTATGTTCAAAACCTTCCACAAAGGAAACATCGGTGTTGGCGGACGCCCAAGCCTCAATATCCAGTATCGCTATCCCTCTTCTCACATCGCCAGCCTCAAAGGCATCAAAAACTTCTTGGGTGGGCACGTTAAAGCTAAAACCGGATTCGAAAAGCGGTCCGGAGTAATTGCGGATGCCATTAAATCCTACGGCCACGTTGCCCTCGCTACATTGCAAACAACCAAATCCGGCACCCTCAACATCGGTATACTGCACCTCAAAAACCGATTCTATGTTGTTCTCATTGTCATTTTCAAATATGGTGGTGTAGTCGGCTACAAGATCGTAACCTCCGGAAGCGATCACTTCATCCAATACGGTAGCCGCTTCTTGAAATTTGCCTTGATACAAATAGGCTTTTCCTAAAAGTGCTTGGGCCGCACCCTTTGTGGCCCTACCGAGCTCATCCTGGGTATTGGGCAGGTTCGCGGCGGCAAAAATCAAGTCTTGTTCTATTTGGGCATATACTTCGGAAGCCGCTGTACGTTCTATGGTGTTCTGGTCGCCGAACAGTAACCGTTGATCTACGGCCAAAGGCACGTCGCCAAACCATTTTACCAATTCAAAATAGTAATAGGCCCGTAAAAAAGTTGCTTCCGCCAATACCACCCCTTTGTTGGAAAAATCGGTTTTGTCCTTAAATTCTAAAATATAGTTGGCGCGGTTCACTCCCGCGAACATCCAGTTCCAAACATCCCTTAATTGTTGGTTGACCGGAGTGTGTACCATATCGTCTATCTCTTGAATGCCTTGTACGTCCGTGGCGCTTTCACCTCCGGCCAAGGTATTGTCCGAAGCAATTTCCCCCAACAGCACATTCAAATAGGTCGACTGTAACAGGTCGTATGCGGCAATGAGCGCACTTTCATAATCCTCTTCCGAATTAAAAAAGTTCTCGGTATCCTCATTAAAGGATTCTACCGCTACAAAATCGTCCGTACAGGCATAAACTGCAAGGCTGGAAAGCAGGATAAAAAGAATTCTTTTCATACGTCTTACGTTTTTATTGCTCGTTTTCATCCTTTTAGAATTTTAGATTTACACCCAACAAATAGGTTCTTGGAACGGGATAAAAACCCTGGTCTATACCGGCCCCTATGGGCGAACCGTTTCCGTTTGTACCTCCGGAAGGCCCCGAGGCACCACTGGGATCGTATCCCCGGTATTCGGTAAAGGTGTATATGTTGTTGGCGGACACATAAATTCGTAGTTGGTCCGCTCCAAAACGTTCCATGGTCTTTTGGGGAAGGGTATAGCCCAATTGGGCGTTTTGAATTCTGACAAAGGAACCGTCTTCCACAAAAAAGTCCGAAAAAAGGGTGTTGGAAGTCGCCCCGGTAGTTACCCTGGGATAGGTGTTGGTGCTTCCTTCCCCTGTCCAGCGATCGATGGTGAACACCGATCTGTTGACCAGCGGTTGGTTCCGTTCATAGTTTCGTACGATTTCGTTTCCGACGGATGCAAAAGTATAGGCCCCAAAATCGAAGTTTTTATAATTAATGGATAGGTTCAGCCCCATGGTAGCATCCGGAATCGGGTTTCCAATATCCACGCGGTCATCGGCATCGATCTGCCCATCGCCATTTTGGTCCCTAAAGCGAAGGTCTCCCGGTCCGGCGTTCGCCTGGGTAGCATGCGCATCTACCTCGGCCTGATTTTGGAAAATTCCCTCGGTCTCCAATCCAAAGAAATATCCTATAGGTTTCCCTGCCTCCATTCTGGACGGTGGGTCTTGGCCGACACCAAAAGAGCCGCCCTGTAAAAATCCTGCCTCATTATTGACCTGCGTGACCTCATTTTCTAAAAAGGTAACGTTGTAATTGATGCCATAGTTAAACGCCTTGGCACGGTCGCTTTGGTAGCCTATGGCGAACTCCACACCTGAATTTACGACGGTACCGCCGTTTACTACCGGCGCTTGAGCACCTGGGGCGGAGGCCCCTAAAATTCCCGATACCTGTGGTTGTAGTAGGAGTCCTTCCGTTGTTTTATTGAAATAATCCGCCGTAAGGTCAACCGTATTATCGAATAGTTTGATGTCCACCCCGACATCAAAGGTTTTTTGTTCTTCCCATTGGATCGACGGATTGGGCAAGACGCCTACTGCCTGGCCGAACACCAACTCCCCGTTCACCACATAAGCCGCCTCACCGTTCAACACTCCCCTAAAGCCGTTTGAAGGGATACGATCGTTACCCAAAATTCCATAGCTGCCCCTAAGTTTAAGAAAGTCGATGATGTTGCTCTTACTTAAAAAATTCTCATCGGAAACGATCCATCCCACGGAACCGGAAGGGAAATATCCAAACCTATTTTCAGGCCCGAACTTCGTAGAACCATCGCGCCTAATAATACCGGATAATAGGTATTTGCCCTTATAGTCATATTGGACCCTGGTAAAATAGGATAAGAGTCGTTCATCAAATTTGCCGCTGAGACCGCTGTCTATTAAACCATTTCTTCTATCCACGGTATTGGCGATATCGGCTTCGGCAAATGGGACTTCGTTTTCAAAGAAACCAGTGGTACTGCCGGAGAACAAGCCCGTTGTTTTGAATACCGAAGTACCCAAAGTGGCCTGTACGTTGTGCACCTCCCCCAACTGTTTATTGTAGTTGATAAACGTATCAAAGGTGTAGTCCCTAAAAATATCCTTGTTTGTGGTCAGGGAGTTTCGTCCTAGGTTGTTGAACACTTTTCCGGAACCAAAGAAAACCGTAGGTGAAAACCCGCGTCCCTGCACTTCTGCATAGTTGAACTGAAGACTACTCTCGACCTTAAAATTCTTTAAAAAGCGATAGTTCAACGCAATTTTACCGCTTAGCCGATCTACACGGTTGCTATTGAAGGTATTGGCTATTTGCGCCAAGGGATTGATCACTTCGTTTCCCAGTCCTTCGGCCAGCGTAAAATTCCCTGTCACGTCCTTTACCGCAAAGGTAGGGGCGTTGTTCAACGCATTGAACAATACCGACCCGATCGCGTTCTCCGATAGTGTTTTTCTTTCCGTACCCGTATATAAAAGGTTTGTAGTCAATTTTAGATTTTCAAGAATATCGGTGTTGAAGTTGAACCTGGTGGTGTACCGTTTAAAGTTTGCCTTGTTACCGCCCACGATACCATCTTGAGTTAGCAGTGAAGTTCCCAAGGAATATGTTGATTTTTCGCTACCGCCATCCACGGTAAGGTTATGGTTAAATATTGGTGCGGAACCAAAAACTTCCTCCTGCCAATTGGTACCTGCGCCCAATTGGGATAGGTTCGGAAATGGATTGGGGCTGCCATTTGCGGCAAAGGCTTCGTTTACCAGCAAAGCGTACTCCGTAGCGTTGAGCACCGGAATGGTGCGCGAAGTTTCCTGAAAACCTCCGAAAGCATCATATCTGAAGCGTAGTTCCGAATTTCTTTTACCCGTCTTGGTAGTAATCAAAATCACCCCATTTGCCGCCCGTACGCCATATATACCTGCCGTTGCATCTTTGAGCACATTTATACTTTCAATATCCCCGGGATTTAATACGCTCAGATCTTCAATAACGTTCCCGTCCACGAGAATCAAGGGCCTATTGTCGCCGTTTGTGGATATTCCCCGAATACGGATACTGGAGCCACTACCTGGAGAACCAGACTCTGCCGTAATGTTCACCCCGGCAACTTGGCCTTGTAGGGCCTGCTCCACTCTTGTCGGGTTGAGCTCTTCTATGGTTTGGGCACCTATAACGGCCACCGCTCCCGTGATTTCCTTTTTGGTCTGTGTCCCATAGCCAATGACCACCACCTCATCCAGAGCCGCAACATCCTCCTCTAAAAAAATTTCCAGGCCGCTTTGTGGACCATCGATCGGGTATTCTTGATTTTTAAAACTAATATAGGAGAACACCAGCACATCTCCGATAGCTACGTCCGATAGTTCAAAGTTTCCATCAAAGTCCGCCGTGGTGCCCGTATTCGTATTCTTAACGAACACATTTGCCCCTGGTAAAGGCTGGGAAGTAGTTTGGTCGTACACCGTACCGGAAACCTTCACGCTCTGCGCTATGGTAGTGGTGCATAAAAACAGGAATGAAATAAAAAATAAGAATTGTTTCATTTGGTGCGTTCTTTACGAAAATCAAAACTATCGTCACCAAATCACAAATCCTTACTATTCACCTATATAAAAAACATACAACGCTATTTTTTTGGGTAATTTTTGATAAAATCATAATGAAAGCCTGTATTTAACGCAGGTTTAACGAATCAAAAGCCAAATGAAAAAAGATGAGATTACCACGCTATTTTCATGTTTGTATAGGTAATGTAGTGGTAAAAAAGAAGTTTGTTAAGTGCCTTAGATATTGAGCAAGTACTCGGTAAGGCTATTTTCGTGCTCCAATTGCATTTTTTTTCGCAATCGGTAACGTTTTACCTCAACGCTTTTCACTGAAATGTTAAGCAATGGGGCAATTTCTTTGGAAGAAAGGTTCAATCTCAAATACGCACAAAGTTTTAGATCATTCGACGTAAGGTCGGGGTGCAGTTCCTTTATTTTCTTAAGAAAACCGGTATCCGCATTATTAAAGGCTTTTTCAAAAAACTTCCAGTCGTCCTCATTGTCAATGTTACGATCGATCATTTTAATGACCGACCCCACGGCGGCACTGTTCTCGGTCTTGGTCAATTGTGATTTTATGGAATTCAAAAATTCGTTCTTTTTGATCATGCTCATGGTCGCCACGGCCAACTCCCTATTTTTGGCCTCTATCTCATTTCTTAACTTTTCATTTTTTATCTGTACTATTTTACGTTTGGCCTTGTTTCTTTTGCGTTTCAGTTTTCGCTCGTTCTCGCGCATTATTTTCGCCTGCTGCTTTTTATAATACCTTTTGTACAGCTTGTGTACCATCACCGAAAATCCTAAAATAGCCAAAATATAAAACGCTATGGCCACTATGGACCAATACCAAGGTCTTTCAATTGAAAAAGTATACGAAATTTCATTGTCGGTCATCGTATTTCCCACTTTTGCCCTTGCCACGAACGTGTACTCCCCAAAGGGTAGGTTTTCAAAGGAAACTTCGGGAACGGTGGTCCATTCGCTCCAATCTTCGTGCATTCCGATCAGTCTGTATTGGTACGCTACCGCTTTGTATTTGTCAAATTCGGGAACGCTATAGGAAAATAGCAGGCTGTTTTCTTGGTTTTTCAATGAAGCAACCGTGTCCAAAGGGATGTTTTCGGGAGAATCGCCGTAACGGTACTTTTTTACCTCATTCAAAAGAACGGTGTATGTACTCGGTTTGAGTTTGGACCTGTTCAAGGTAACATACCCGTTAGAAGCGCCGATAAGGTATTTTTCGTCGCCAAGAGTGCCGATGTTCTCAAAACCCGAGACACCCAAATTATTGCGCAGGCCCCTCGGTACCGCTATAACGGTTCGGTTATAGCCATCATCGAACTTGGAGGGTTCTGCGAACATGATGTCCTGTTTTCCAAACCGCCACAACTTTTTATCCGATCCATCGGTTATTAAGATACTCGGTTCATCCCCTTGATCCTCGTGAAAAATATTGGTGAGGGTGGTATCTACCACAAATTGGTTCCGTTGTGTATCGATATCGAAAACGGCATGAACGGTAGCGTACACAAGTGCACCGTTGAAGCGTACCAAGCTGGATGCTTTTCCCTTTCCCTCTTCTTTGGATAGCAGTTTTGCATTTCTGAGGTCGTCATCGATCTTTAATCCAAATACCCCTTTAAACTCATGGTTGACATAGATGGTATCCTTACCGGAAAATTCAAAAAAGCGGCTGGAATTATCGAACCCTTTCAGTTTGTTTCGGAACGTCCATAGCCCATCCGATTTTTCCAAAACGCTTAACCCTCCATAGTTGCCCTGTAGCAAATAGTTTGGTTTGCCCGCTATCGGCTTAATATTCCATGTACCGGGAAACTTGGAAATCATTTTTGCCGTATCCCCTTCAATAACAAAGGTACCTTTATGATGCCCGCAGAAAAGCGCTTCCCCGATTTGAGGAAGACACCACACCTGGCCTTCGGTACCGGGAACCAGTTTAAATTTGGGAGCGCCCTCTTTTTCGGTCCAAAACAACCCTTGATTGGTACCCAAGTATAATTTATCCTCAAAAACTTTTGATGCATACACCACGCCCAATTTGCCCACATTGTCGATATATTCGTTAAAATGGGAATCGAGGTTGATTACGCTCAAGCCGTTATCGTGCCCCAACCATACATTGGAATCTTTATCCTCGAAGATGGCCAGTATGGTATTGTTGTTCAAACCCTGTTGCTGGTCTATCTTTCTGATCAGCCTGCCCTCTTTTGATATTTGGTACATTCCGTTGGAGATGGTGCCCAATATAAAACTACCGTCCCCAAGTTGTAAACTGCTGTAAATATTGAGCGATGAAAGACCGGTATTCGCGGGAATGTCCCACCCGACAAGTTTGCCATCCTTTTCCTCACGGTACCACTCGGCGTCCGAAGTAAGATAAATCAACCCTTTAGTATCCTCGAAAAGCCCGATTACCGTTTTGTTTTTAATGCGTTCATCTTGGGTAATCGCGCGAGCAGTATTTTCGGCGATCTTGAATATCCCTTGGTTTTTTCTTTGAAAATACACCCCACTTTCTAAATTGAACAGCTGCGCTTTATCGGTTTCCGCCTCAACAATTCGAAACTCCTTTCTGGAAAGCGGGCAGATATAGATCCGGTGGAGCGACTGGAACAATATGCGATCTTCTACGGCAACGATGTTCCAAAATTCCTCATCCTCCAAAAGGGGCCGGCTTAGTTTATCCACCAACGAGGTGTAGTTAAGTTTACCTGTGGAATCCTTTGTCCAATACCCGAATTCCATGTAGCATCCCGTGTAGATCTTGTTCCCGACCACCTTTACATTTCTGATAGAGGAACCGTTCGGCGAGGCGTATTTGTTCCATCGAACACCATCAAACTCCATGAGGCTATGATCGTTGGCCACATAAATGAACTTGTCCAGCGATTGCGAAATGGCCCAATTTTGGTTTTCGCCCTGATAGTCCGATGGCGAAAATGTTTGGATAGGAGGCAGTTCTTGGGCCAGTAGCCCAAAAGGAACCAATAATAACATTGTCAAACAGAATCTCACTTGGGCCGAATTAAATAAGGATTCTTAAATATAACTGATTTTCAGTTTAGGGGCCCTCCCGAAAAGGATATGGTGTAGGCAGCTCCCCTACAGAGAAGGTGTTGTCGCATTTTTAGGGTGTTTAATTACCTAACAAATTGTTGTAAATAGCGTAGTTCTCGGCATCAAAGCATACGAAAACGATTCGGTGGAGGTCGGCAGGATGCTTTTGTACCGTTTCGATAGCGATGGCCGCTGCCCGTTCCTTGGGAAATTTATAGATTCCCGTACTGATATTCGGAATCGCCATTGTTTTTAAACCGTGTTCTTGGGCGATAGCCAGACAGTTGATATAACAATTCCGGAGCTTTTCATCTTCGTTCGATTGTCCGTTGTTCCATCGCGGGCCGACGGTATGGATCACATGTTTTGCCCTTAGTTTCCCCGCTGTAGTAATAACAGCTTCTCCCACCTTACATCCCCCTTGTCTGTTTCTAATCCTGATACAATCGTCCAACACTTCTTTTCCCCCGGCCCTATGGATGGCACCGTCAACACCCCCTCCGCCAAGCAATGAAGTATTCGCCGCATTTACTATTGCATCTACCTCAATTTTTGTGATGTCGCCTAAAACTAGCTCCAGTTCCATTTTTTAGTTTAGTTTAAGTCGTTTTCGCACCACCTTTTCACTGGGTTTAAAAGGAATTTCTCTCGGCGTCCTTAATTCATCCAGGCGTTTTAAATTTACCAAAACACGCTGTTCTGCCACAAATTCAGAAACATCTTCAATTAGCAAAATATCTTCATTTGAGAATTTTCGTATCTCCTCGTTTCGTATTCCTATCTGAATTGCTCTTCTTTCCAATTTTGTTCCATATGGATCATGGTCAGGATCCCATTGCAACCTAATATTTGAGCTCTTGACAGCCTCGGCCCATTGTTCGCGGTTACCATAGATTTCTTCCTGATAGCTAGAATAAACGGCCAATCTAAGATATCGTTCAAAAGCCTCGATTTTTAAATGTACCGCCAGCACAACTTCCTGACCTTCCTTGGTTCCCCATCCATTACGATACATCATCCATAAGAAATTCGGTTTTATCCAAGTCATTCTAGTGAAACTAAAATCCCCTCCAAAATATTGATTTGTAACTGCAAAATTTCCAATACTGGCCCTGTAAGATTGGTACACGACTACCTTTTCGTCATCATACTGCGCCATAATATGATATCCGCTTTGTGGCCAGGTATTGGCTTGTTCCAAATAGGGTATTACTTCTAAAATCATACTACTTTTGTTCTTTCAATGATTCTCATAATCGGTTCGCTCAGCTCGCCCGAAAATTGCTCGCCTAAAACGTTTTGGTGATGTAAATCCCACCCATTATGTTGTCATTAAATGCTGCCAATTCTTCGGATGGAACCCATAATTCATTATGATTTTTGCTCCCAACATTTTGCACCTCATACTTATTGACGTAATAACGGGGTACATCAAAAGCCGTTACGAAGCCGCAGTATCCCGAAAATTCGTCTATGGTGTTCCATTTCAATGCAATTTCAATGGCATATTCTTCGTTCATTACAGGGTAAAAAATAGGCTGCCATTCCAATCTAGGCTGAAATTCGCTAAAACTACTTTCTACTATCAATTCAAGTTCTTTTAAGCCCACCGGGCGGTACAACGTTGCTTTTTCCATTTCTTTTACTACTGTTTCAAATTGCTCCCCTAGTCCGATCAAACCTTGTTATTCCATCAATTCCTCCCTTTTTCATTAGGATATAATTCCATTACCCTATCACTTTGCCAATAGTCCTTTGTGTTTATATCCAACACGGTCAACTTACCGGTAAAGGCCGCTCCGGTATCTACATTCCATAGGTTTGCCACATTGATCGGTGTGGGTA
The DNA here is from genome assembly GCA_947500445.1 of uncultured Flavobacteriaceae bacterium. Lineage (GTDB taxonomy): Bacteria > Bacteroidota > Bacteroidia > Flavobacteriales > Flavobacteriaceae > Pelagihabitans. The sequence continues at coordinate 45,739 of CANMSB010000032.1, forward strand.
CGTTATAATTCATAGTCGGGGTATGCCCAATATAGATTTCATTATAAAGGCTTAATCGCGTTTCTATTTCCGAGCGTTTTTCTTCGCTTACATGCTTCAATATTCTAGCTGATTCCCAAAGTGTTCTATCCCAATAGAAATCGTTTTCATTATATTCTTTCTCAACACCGTGCATGGAGGTAAAGCCTGCATGAACAAAAAGGCGGTTAGCATCATCTAGATAGTAATTCTTCAATTGATCAAAAAAGGCTCTATGTACCTCACTGGTCAGATAACCGGTTTTTATATAGCTTTCTATAGTTCCTTGACCTCCATGGGCCAACCAAATAGGGTTGGAAGCCCCCTTTTCCAACCAGAGCTTACACCATAGATCATGATTCCCCAAAATGAAAATACATTCTTGTTTTTCAGATAATTCAATTAAATATTGAATAGTCTGTGCCGATTCACTCCAACCGTCTACATAGTCACCAAGAAATATGAGCTTATCATCGGAAGTAACTTCGGCTTTATCCAATACTTGCATTAAGGCCCTTAAGCCTCCGTGCATATCCCCTATTACCAGTGTTCTTTTCAAACTTGCTCTTTAAAATGTATGAATTCCGGTGCCACCTGTTCGGTCAACCAAACACCGTTTTCCGATTTATAGAACCGTTGTCCTTTGTTATGCATATCCAAAGCCCTGACAGCAAGTATAACGGGCTTGCCCCTTCTTGACCCTACTTTAGCAGCGGTATCTCTATCCACACTTAAATGAACGTGTTGCCTCCTCATTTTTTTTAGTCCCTGCAATCGTATTTCGGACATGAACTTAGCCACTGTACCGTGGTATAGAAAATTGGGCGGTATTTCTGGTTTTAAGTCCAAATCAACGGTTTTTAGGGAATGTCCTTGATTAGCCCGTATCTTGGTCCGATCATCATTCAATGCAAATCGTTGCTTATCATTTGTTTTGACTACCTCGACCAACTCTTCATTGGTGAATGATAATGTTGATTTTTCAAGAATATCATTCACCTTGGCCCATCCGTTTTCATCTAGGGTGAGACCAATTTTTTCAGGTTGATGTCTTAATATCAAGCTTAAAAATTTACTTATCTGTTTTTTATGTTGCTCCGTCATTTTCAATAGCAGTTTAATCGTTCAAAATCCTTTTCCGTAACGCCGGCACATCTTTTACTACTTGAAACAAACAATGCTCTTTCGCGGGTATTAAAGTTGATTTTAGCGAATCAATACAATTATCCCAAATGGCGCCAACAAAATACATTTTAGGCCTTTGCCCTTGAGGTTCTTTGCGAATGATATCCAATGCCAAAAAAACTTCTGAAAGTGTTCCGATACCACCTCGTTGTACAATAAAAATAGAGGTGTTCTCAATCAATAATTTGAGCCTGTCATACAATTTTTCCGTAGCGATAGTCTCTGATAAATACCGGTTTCCCTCGGTAGGCCCCACTTGCCTGCAGGTGATTCCAATGGCTTTGCCACCGGATTCGGTCGTTCCTTTCGAAACAGCTTCCATCATGCCTTCGTATCCGCCATTCTTCACAGTGTACCCTTGACTGGCTAAAAAAGATCCAATTTCAATGGTTTCAAGGTACTCCTTGGAGTTTGTATTATTTCCGGAACCTCCAAAGAGGGCTGCATATTTTTTCATAGTCGTCATATTAGTTGATCGCGCACCTCCATCAAAGCAAATCCAAGCAGGTTTTCGCCTTCCCATAAATGTGGGTTTTGGGCCTTTGGGTCGTCTTTTGCCAAGCCGATCCCCCAGATGTTATCTACCGGGCTAGCCTCTACTAGTATGCTACTCCCAGTATTTGCTAAAAAATCCCTTAGCGGTGTATGCTGAGAGAATTTTAGAAGATTCGCTTCTTTTACGATACCATACTTATGTTCGTCCCATACCTTAGCATCAAAACCCTTTACCTTACGTCCCATTTTCTTTGCTTCCGCAGGATGTGTGCTAGCTAGAATCTCCTTTCTAATGTTTGTGGCCCGAAACAAACGCGCCTTTTCGGCCATCATAAAATGTTCCGCTGTTCGGTACGTTTCGTTTTCTTTTCTGAACGGGGCCTGCCACCATTGGCTGAGACAACTTTTGGTTATCGAACCATCCTGACTAGGGGTATGTCCCCAAAAAAATAGAAATTTGCTGTTTTCGGTCGCATCAAATTGTTGTTGAATTGTTTTAATTGAATACTTCATCCCATTTTCATTTTCACCTCATCGATCAATGCTTCCAAACTTTGAACCTCCGATACGTTATATCGCTCACAGACGATAGCTACGTTTCCCTTTCTCCAAAAACCGTCCGGGCAACAAACCACCAGCTTTCCACTCTTGGCAAACAGGCCAAGTTCCAATAACGATATGGGCGATTTGGTACTCTTATCGAAATACATGACAATCAAATCGGCCTTTTCCAATGCTTCCAATTCCCAACATACCTGTGCTTTAAATACAGGGTTTTCAATATCCTGTTTCCAACTTGCATCCCAGGCATCTCTTCTGGGATTCAACAGCATTCCTTCCTTATTTTTTAATTTTTCAATAACAATATCTTGCCATCTTTGCACCGTATCACCTTCGATACTACCCGCCAAAAAAACGCTGTAACTGCCTTTCAAATCGAGTGCTTCCGGTGCTGTAATAACCTTCATAGCACCTTAAATTGGGTTACAAATTCATCATCGATCTCCCTATAGCTATTGGTACAATACACATGATCGATCGTTTCCTTTAATTCATCAAAACCATAATTGAACTGTGCATGGGTCACGTAGAGGTATACGTTGGCCGCACCCTGTTCTTTGAGGGCCGCCGCCAAATACTTAAACGTTCGACCACCATCGGCTAGATCGTCGACTATCAAACAATCTTTCCCCCTTACATCACCTTGAATACTAATTTGAGGTGCCCCGTTCACCCTTACTTTGTTGGAGGGTACCAGGTCGGCCCCCAATTTTTCCGCGATCTCGTGGGTCGTTTTATAGGCTCCGGCATCCGGGCTCACCAAAACAGGGTTCCCGATCGCGTTAAACGTTTTTTGCACATATGGAAAATGAGAACGTTTGACGGCGTTTTTGATCAAGGCCATGGAGATTGGACTATGGGGATGCAAAATTTCAACTACATCAAAAGCCATGGTATTGATAAAATTCGCTATGACTTTTAAGTCAAAGGATTCACCAGCATTAAAGCGCCTATCCGACCGCTGTCCGATAAGACAATAGATCGTTAGCCTTGCCGTGGCCGTTTTGTTCATGGTATTTTCGGCATCCCAGGCCTCCTTCACCGCAGCAATGGCGAACAGGTCTTCGTAGCTGTTGCCCCGAATTTGGATTTCTAGGTTCCCCTCCTCCAATATGCTGGCGGCCACTTGTCCGTCCCTAAATTTTTTGATTTCGTACTTCATGCTATCGGTTTATTATGATTCCTTCAACGTATACACTTACATAACTCTATACCCGTTCGTTTATTCGCGCTCTAATCTCTTCTATAGCCGTTGCATTAGAGAACTTCCCGTCTTCGAAAATCACTTTCAGTTCCCCTTTTTGCTCTTCGGCTTCAGTCACCTCATCGACCAATACATAATTACCATCTACTTTATCGACTCGAATCAATCCTTTAGCGGATTTTTTAACACCATCGTCGGTAATAGGATCTTTAAAAATTTCCCTTCGCTCCCCGTTTACCACAACAGAGGTAGCTTTCATTGCAAAACCAAAAGTATCCCTAGTATTGAACTGATAAGTAAATGAGCCAATACCCAACACAACGTTGGTGGTCGCAAATCCCTTATCATGTAATCGTTGGCAAATATCCTCGGCGCGGGCCGTGGTGATACTGTCCCCGTAAATAGCACCAATATGAGGATCTAATACTTTAAAGCTTTCTTTATTTACCGTACCGCCAAAAACATCCCAAAGCAGTTCAACCACCCCTTTTTCAACAGGCGTACCTTGTCCCATTGTTGTATTCGTACCACAAATGATATCCACTGGATCGCCACTGTCGGGGCGTATGACCAGTTTCCCATCACGCGCCAATACTTCTTGGTTTAAAACGGGAAGGTATTCCGTAAGTACTTTCCATAAATCCCAGGTATCGCTTACTACCGATAATATTCCGGTCGGGTAGGTTTTCATTAGTTGCCGAAACGTACCGATTTCATCGTCCTTGGTACCCGCACACATCACGGAATGCTCCGTAGCGTTTACCGAACCGACCACAAACCCTTCGGCCTTGTAGTACTTTCGAAGTCCGTGAATTACCGGCAGCGTATCGGAACCTAAAAATACCGCGGCATGCCCCATGCCCGAAGCAACGGCACTTTGTAGCCCTCCCATTCCCCTCATGGAAAAGTCATGCCCTTGAAAATCAATGAAAGCAAGGTTATCGGCATCCGTTTTTAAGGCCCATTTCTTAAAAATGCGCTTATAGGTCAAGGCGATGGAGGCAGATGTCATGGGCAACCACAGCATGGTCGACAGAATGGTCTCAAGGAAATTGGTGACCCAATAAAAATCCGGTGAAGTATTCACAACGGTGAGCATGGGTACCCGTATCGGTACTTCAACACCTTCATCGAGCGATTTCACGCGAATGGGCAAATAACCAAGGTCGTGTAGCTGTTCAAAATGCGACACATCGTAATCCGCATTGAGATACAGGGACAGCTCTGTTTTTATTTCGGCACAAACAGTTTCTTTAGGTTTGGAAAAGAAATTGACCTCAAAATAATCATGCAACCACTGCATTACGTATTGTTGGCCAAAAGAGAGCACCTTATCGCACCCTTTTGGGGCGTATTTATTACTTCGGGGGGTCCAATTGGAATAGACTTCTTCTGTTCCTCTTGGGTATTGTTGGTGATGTCCTGTCTTATATCCGTCGGTCAATAATAATCCATTCATAATTTTCGGTTTTTATGTTGGTGGGAATAGGGGTATCGGTTGCAGAAACATAACGTGGTTTCCTTGGTAATATTTAAAATTCGATTCCCCTATTTTATTTCCCGTATCGATTTTAATTTGTGTAATTATGACGCAAATATAGATTACAGCTTTCGGCTCTGCAAGATATTTTGCGTTTTTTTTACGCAAATAAAAATTTGACGAAGCTACATCGCCTTATATCTCGAAGATGATGCCCTCTTTTTTAAGTTGGAAATAACGCTTTTGATTAAAGCTAAAAAGACTGCCGGGCCTGCCCCTGCCTTTGGATACCTTTTCATCCAATTCGTCCAAAACCTTCAAACTGGTGATTTTCTTTTTGAAATTTCGCCGATCGATTTCCCTGCCCAACAAAGTGGTGTACAATTTCTCCAAATCGGAAAAAGGGAACTTTTTATCGAGCAGTTCAAAGCCGATAGGTTCGTAGGTTATCTTAGCTTGAAGTCGTTCGAGCGCCATTTTGAAGATTTTTTTGTGATCAAAGGCCAGTTTTGGAAGTTTATCGATGTGAAACCACTCGGCCAGCGCCGCGTCGGTAGATGCCCTAAGTTGAAACGCATTGGGCTTCACCAAACCGAAATAGGCGACAGACACTACCCTGCCCCTAGGATCCCTTCCCAGATCGCCAAAGGTATATAGCTGTTCCAGATAGTTGATCTTTACGCCCGTCTCCTCCGAAAGTTCCCGTTCGACGGCCTGTTCCAGGCTTTCATTTTCCAGTACAAAACCTCCCGGTAGCGCCCAAGCGTTTTTATAGGGTTCGTATTTACGCTTGACCAACAATACAAAGATCGTACCGGCCTCATAACCAAATACGACGGCATCTACGGTAAGTTGAATGGATTTTTTCATTTTATGCGTACTAATTACACAAAAATAACGAAGATTTATACCAAGTGACACTAAACCCTTAAAAAAGATGGCTTAGCGGAGCTGGGTAAACATTACCGCGTTGAACCAGGGCCTTTAACGGGAGGCTATTATTAAGCTGGCCTTTTTCTAGTAGTTTATCGTCAAACTTAGCCCTTCCAAATGCACTGTTTTCTGTTGCTCAAAAGCATCGAATTCAAGGGTTACATGATTTGGAAGGCCATTCTTGAACGCAATGTTTGCACTACTTTGAAAATGATTTTCAAAGGCTTTTCCGTTATGCCCCAATGGCATACCGAATTCCGTTCGGGTAAGTTTTCGTATTCCGTTAGGATGTTTTGTTGGCTCGCTATGCGTTTTTTTTTCATTACGATATGGAAGTCTAAATGTCCAAGGCAAACTTCTGTCTTTTTCGTTCGTAAGGATATCTATTGCCATTCCTTCAGGAAAATAGTTCGGCTGATACTTTTCGCTCTGCTCAAAAAGTTTGTCGGTTGATTTTGAGTTGACCAAACACAGACCAAAAGGGGAGTACCCATTCTCCATAAATCGAGAACGTTCCCAAAGCTTGGTTTTAGCGGTAGTTTCGTTTTGAATTTCACTTGCGTTGATTACCCATAAAATTTCAAGGAAAAAGTTTTCAAAATTGAATTTTCGGTTCCTTGTTCCCTGTCCCGGATGAATGCGACCACTCCCTTCGGTCAAACCAAACTCGACCAATCTCTCCGCTTCTTTTCCACCAGTATTTGAAAAAATAAATATATGGTCTATTTCCATTTTTTGCTGATTAGGTGAAATATTTTAGACGAATAGCGGTATGGTTAATAATGCTTTTGTGCTTTCTTTTTGAGAAGGCCGTGCCAATATGGTCCAAAAGAAAAGAGCACCTTTAAAGAAGCTTAAAAAGAATCTGAACTTCGAATATTATAGGCTTGCACAACGGATACTATCGCAATACCCTGCTATTTTTCACAAGCTATCTTCAAGAGTTCCATCCCTCTGGCATTCATTTTTTCCATATCATTTTTTGCTCCGGAAAGCCACATAAAAAAGGAATCCACCAATCCAGATTTTAAATTGAATTCTTGCGTTACCTTAATCCCATTGCCCGTTTTTGAAAAAGAGTATTCAAAAGTAGGATTTGCTTTAAATGGTTTTTGAATATCACATTCCATCTTTATATAGTTTAACGGTCGAATTTCAGTAATTTCCTGATACCCCAGGTCTTTTCCCTGGTTGCCCTCCCAATAAAACTGTGCACCGACTTGCCCGTCAGTTCCTTTTATATTTGTTTTTTGGTTTGGGTCGGCTTCATAGAATGGCGACCACTTTGTGAAGTTTTTCAGATAAAGCACGTTATCAAAAGTGGTCTGCATGTCCGATTGAATATTTACGGTTTTTTGAATATTGATATGTTGTAGCTTACTTGCATTGTAAAACCCGATTCCTAAAAACAAGAGCAACGCTACCGCCGTTATTGTAAAAATAATTTTTTTCAAGTTTATATTAAATTCCCACTAGTATAATCTTTCAAACTTCAACAGGGAAACCCTCAGAATATTTAAATTGAATTGAAGTCGATGCTGATGTTCATTCTACCAAAAGTAGTTTGAACCGATATATAGGCCGGCAACGACGATGACCGTAATTAAAAAAATAGTGTACGCAATTTCTAGCTGTAGGTAGTTCCTAGAGATGCTTTTGCTCATAAAATAGTTAAATCTGGTAAGGTTCCCTATTTGTAGGTTTTGACTCTTTAAAACCTTCTGCATTGACAATTCATACTTCTCAAATTCCGGTACTTCAAAAATCATGAAGTTGTTTTCTTCTAAATTCGGATATTTCTTTTTGACAATTTTATTAAAGACCTTATACATAATATAGCTAAAAGGTTTTGCTGCGAGAATGGCAAAAATCAATGAAATGGAAAGCCCAATGATCAGAACAGGTATAATTTGCTCGTTAAAAGATGTATTTCCTTTAAAATAACTCTCAAATACAATCAAAGCAGATATTATTGCAGTGTTTATTCTAATTAAAATTGCCGCTTTTTTATCCGCGATCGCTATCGAATTCATGATGAGCCTATTTTGATTTTTCAAATAGACCCCCATTGATTTTCTTGGTTCTTTTTTAGTGTCATACATGTCTTGCCCTGGATTGTGTTCTGCTTTTGAAATGAATTTATCAGGACCTACATCAGTTGAATGTTGCGCTTCATTGTTCATTATTGTTATGGTTTCGGTTTTTAAGATGGTTTTTAAAATCCTATTAAACTAAACAATTTTCCTTTTTGTTCGGTGATACCATCCGTGAAATTGATTGTCATTCCGTTTATAAACAGCTTTGTTCTGCATTTGGAATAGTTTTTTGTTTCTACATAACCACCTGAAGAAATACCTGAAATTCGGACAAAAACCTTCGAAAAGCGGGTGAGACCGATGGTTTAATCGCCTTCAGCATCTCTTTAGTTTTCACTTTTAGGGAAAAATATGGGATACCGAACCACTTTCAACGCTCATAAAAGCAACCTAATACACATCGCCCTGGATTACTTTACCTACCATGCAATTCCATATTGGGCAAGTCGTTAAGGTCCCTTACATAATGGTCCAAAAAACTTTTGGTCTGCGCAAAATACTGGTCACGATATTCCCGTATGCCGTGATCGGCCCCTTCGAATAGCATAAAACGTATAGGGTGTTTGTATTCATACAATTTGTTTACCAACTCCAGTGATTCCGAAGCGGTGACCCGCCAGTCGGAACTCCCGTGCATTAAAAGTATCGGCGTGGTTTTGCACATTTGATCTGCCCAAAACACCGCTGACCTTGCCCTGAGTGCTTCTTCTTTATTTTCATAATAATCCGGAATGTATTTGGAATATACATGCTCCTCAAAATCCGGTCGGTTGGTAAGCTGTTTGAATGCATTTGCTGCACCGGCAAGAACCACGGCAGCCTTGAACGCACATGTGTTCTTAAGTGCGAGGTACGTCATCATACCACCTCTGCTGGCCCCTTCTACCCCTATTCTTGAGGTATCGGCATTATCAATTTCATTTAAGGTCGTTACCAGGTTCAATACATCATTAATATCTTTTCCGCCAGCTTCTTCCTGACCTTCACTGCCATCATTTCCGCGATATTGGCTTGCAACAACAACATATCCCCAACTGGCAAGTTTGCCCAAAAAGAAGCCTATCCCGGTTTCGGTCCATTGTCCGAATTCGCCTGTTCCCCCTCGATTGGAAATGATACACGGAAAGCTTCCCTTCCCGATCGGCTTGGCGATAAAGCCTTTGATCTTAAGCGAATCGGACAGGTATGTAATGCGATAAAATTCGATTTTTTCAAGAGCTGCGATCATTGTAGAATCGGCCTTGTGAATTTTAGCGATTACGGAATCGCTTAAGATCAGTTTCTCTTTTTCTACGATTTTTCCATCCTGTGAATGAACAAGGTAAGACCCTAGAAAACCTAAAATTAGCAGTATGTGTTGTTGATATCTCATGATTTTTTTTGCTTAATGGATTCGTCTAGAGTTGTTTTTTCGGGATAAAAAAAGTCATCTTTCGGATGCATAGCACCCGGTACTTCGAGACTACGAAATCTAAAAATACCGTAAAAACCTGACTAAGATTCGTTACGGAAATATCCTGCGAATATCCTAATTGAAATTAGTAATTATTGCCAACACTTGGATACTGGTTTCGCTGCGAAATTGTCCTTTTGTACATTCCAAAGGAACCAGGCTATTATTCAAGGGGAAAACTTCCGAGGAGGCAGATCTACCTAAATAAAATATAGTGCCATAATGTGCAGTATTTTACTGGTTAAAGGATCTATTTTTACAATCCTAAAGATTTGTTTGCTCTATCGGCCCAAGAGAAATCATGGATGATAAAATGTAATAATTCAAAGTAAAGCGTTTCAGTATACTGCTCAATAAATCTTGCAATTTCTAAGTCCGAATGGTTGTTATACAAATACCCTGTCTTCCTTTTATTAAATCTCAGAGCAGTTTCTAAGTCGTACTTTTTTCCATCAATATCAATACAACATTCAATACTATGGTACATCTGATTCTTATAGTATTCAATGAAACAATTTGGAAACATGATACGATAAAAATTATCGGAAACCTCAATTATCGAATAGTCGACAGTCCAATTATACCTTTTAAACTCCAATACAATCTTACTTTTCATTTGCTATGACAGACAAGGTGTTAGACTAAATTACAAACCAAAATCTTGCTACCGACCTTCACGGCGGCTGTATGAGCCTTAATTTTTATTTGGCGCAGTTTTATTTCGTCCAGTTGTACTCAATTAATTGTCCGATTTCTTCTTCATTCAGAATATCACCCCACATATTTTTATGAAAATCAATTCCCATTTCTGAATACTTGGTGCTATCTATTTTTTCCTCCATCTTCGTCAACCATTCCCGTATTTTTATTGAATCCATTTCTGCAAAAGCGGGTCCAGTCATTTTTCTGCGCATCGAATGGCAAGCGGCGCAATGGGTTCTGAAAATTTTTCTTCCGTTAAGAGCAGTTTCCGTGAAGTTTGATTCTGTTCCGCAGAATAAAACAGGGTCGGGAGTTACACAAACCACGGTTTGCGGCACATTATTTTTGTAAATAACAAATCCAACGACAATGGTTAAGACCATAAAAGAAATAGTCATAACAATTACTTTATTGGTGAACTTTTTCATGTATTCTTAAATTGCTTACAATGGTTGTACGAGCAGAGACAAGGAAACTTTTCGTTTCCGTCCGGTCAGTTGGCTATAGCCTTTTGTTTCGTAGTTATTTTTTTCATTGCGAACTTAACGCAGCGTTATCACGAATTCCATAACGAAAATAGAAATCATATAGTTAAATCAATAAGCTTTGGCCAACTTGATAAGTAAGCCCAAGCCAAAAATTTACTCACTTTTTCCCCTATTTGCCATAGCCATTTTGGTACGTAGTTTTTTTATTTCCATTCCTTTTAAGTCTAAGCTAATAATCTCGAACCTCATGTATGGTCTTGGGTTAGGAATTTCTAACTCAGGATAGTCTTCTTTTACTTTTTCCCAAAATTCTGCTTTAAAGTTCTTAGGGTAGTACATTTCTATTATTCCAGATGTATCGCTATAAGTCCAAGTCCCCTCAACAGTTTTATATATTATCGGACAAACCGCATCTTGTATTACGGCCTGAAACTCACATTTATTGTGGGCCATAAACCTGATTTTTGAATTCTGACGGAAAAGTGTTTCATCAGTTTTAAGACAAGGTCGATTTACCTCTTTTTCGAGCCGCGCTCCATCTTTTGAACGTTGGAAAGTCCAACAACCATATAAATCAAATTCGGTAATTCCATTTTCTTGCCCATATGTAGAGAGTCCATTCACAAGAAAAATCACTAGAAGAAAGGCTGATTTTTTCATATCTGTTGAAACAACAAAAATTGCTCCAAAAACACTCACAATAGTCTCGTGGAGCTTATTTATGACTTACATTCCATAAATTATGGCCTGGTGCAACGGTTACCGTTGTTACTAGCCGTTTTTTTGGATTTCTATTATTTCGATTTCCAGTCTTTGATTTCCGTAATTGATATATTCTAATTTCACGAAACCATAATTTTTGTGATACCAATAAACTAGGGCGTGTTAACACTAATTGCATCGAAAATCAGGGCGATATAGATAAAGGCCGTGAACATGACGTCGAGTTT
>CANMSB010000033.1 GCA_947500445.1 uncultured Flavobacteriaceae bacterium
AAAAACCCTCCCTGAAAAATAACTTCGTGGATACCTAACAACTGTATTTGAACATATAGTTATATCGAACTCACGTTTAATACCATTTTTGCTTTAAAATCACCCAAATAAAAAGCAGTCATTTTTTGTTTGGACGAAAAAAAATCCAAGCATAATACCATTTCCGGTGTGAAATTACGCAAATAAAAACCAGGGATTTTTAATGGAGAATTTTAAGGTAGAAATGGTATACCTTTAAGGGGTACTGCTCGACACCTGTAACAGTTTGCCATTGTACAGTTTGTTTCCCGTTAAGGCGAAATCCTTGATATAAGCGGCCATCTCCTTAGCACTGATCGGCGCTTGGTAACCGGGAAAGGCTTCTTCCAACATTTCGGTCTGTACCGCGCCCAGGGCCAATACGTTGAACGATGGTCCGGTCTCCTTAAATTCCTCCGCCCATAATTCGGTAAGGGTGATTACCGCTCCCTTGCTCGAGCTATAGGCCGACAGTCCCGGAAATTTCATACTGCCCTGAACACCCCCCATGGAACTTACGGTGACCACATGCCCGGTTTTGGGCATTCTCGGGAGTACCATTTGGGTCATTGCTGCGACCCCGAATACATTGACGCGGTACACTTCCTCAAAAACCTCCATATCGGTCTCCAAAAAAGGACGGTTGAGCAACTTTCCGGCATTGTTTATCAAGATATCCACCGTTTGGAACTCCGTTTTCAAAAATGCATCGAGTGTTGCCAAATCGGCTTTTTCGGAAAGGTCAAAAGGAAATGTTTTAATGTTTTTATGTGCTAGCGCCGCAATGGGACCGTCATTTCTGGAAAGTGCCAATACCTGATGCCCCGCATCGGCAAACATACGGCAGAGCTCGTATCCGATTCCCCGGCTCGACCCGGTAACGATAATGTGTGCCATTAGTTATAGTTTACTTCGCGTACCGGCGCATTGATAATGCCTTCCATTACCGGAATGGCCCGGTTTACAACATTCGCCATGTGCTCAAAATCCATTTCGGACACCTCATCATCTACTTTGTGGTAATAGTCGTAATTGGTAAAATCGAAGGTACTATAGGTCTGGGACGGCACATTGAACTGTTCGTGAAACGGATAATTGTCCGACCTTTTAAAGAGATTGAATTCCTTGGCCTTTGGTAGGAAACCTGCAAACTTCGATTTCGCATATGCATTGCTCACCTCGGCCAGGTTGGAGTTTTCATAACCGGTCAGGTACAGCAAATAATCCCTGTCTTGCATGGGTACCCCTACCATTTCGAAATTTAGCATAACATAGAGATCCAACCCTTTTTCCTGCAAACGCTGCGCTAGGTGTTGGGAACCCAACAGTCCCTTTTCTTCTGCGGTGAAGAGGGTAAAAAGAATACTTCTCTTGTTGTTGTTTTTGCTACCAAAATAACGCGCCAATTCCATCACGGTAGTGGTTCCCGTCGCATTGTCGTTCGCTCCGTTGGCTATGGCATCACCTGCCTCTTCGGCAATAAGCCCGATATGGTCGTAATGGGCCCCGATGATGACGAACTCCTTTTTCAGGTTCTCATCCTGTCCCTCCAAATAACCTACCACATTAAAGGCCGTTACATCGGCCATATTGGTGAGCGTGTCCTTATAACCGGAGAAATACGGGCGTAGTCCATTCTCCTTAAAACCGTTTTCGATAAAATTGGCGGCCTGTTCGATTCCTGCACTACCCGTATCCCTTCCTTCTAGGGCATCCGAGGCCAAAAACTCCATGATCGACCTAATTTTTGTAGCATCGGTAAAGGCTCCGTTAAATTCTTTAGGAGGCATGGAACCGAGCGCTTCCATTTTGGTCGCTTCGTTCGCAGTGGATCCGGAAGTCGCCGCTCCGGCATTTACGGGAGTAGTCTCGTTCAAGGTAACCGTTTGGTTCACCTTGGTGAAATTACACCCTAGGGACGCCAATACCGTTAGTAAGGCCATATATTGGATTGCAGGTATTTTCATCTGTGTTGCTATTTAGTTCTAAAGATAAAAAAGCATCCCGGATATTCCGGGATGCCCAAATTCGTTTTCTCGATCTGATCCGATCTATGCCAACATGGTGACCGGATTCTCCAGGTAGGCTCGCAAGGTCTGTAAAAAGGACGCTCCGGTTGCACCATCGACAGTTCTATGATCGCAGGCCAACGAAACCGTCATCGTATTTCCTACAACGATCTCACCGTTTTTCACAACAGGTTTTTGAACGATCGCCCCTACCGATAAGATGGCGGAATTCGGTTGGTTGATAATGGAGGTAAATTCAACGATACCGAACATTCCCAAATTGGATACCGTAAACGTACTGCCCTCCATTTCTGCTGGGGCCAGTTTTTTGTTTCTGGCCTTTCCCGCCAAATCTTTTACCGAGGCCCCAATTTGGGTAAGGCTCATCTGATCGGTAAATTTCAATACGGGTACCATTAGACCGTCTTCAACAGCAACGGCTACTCCTACGTGAATATGATGGTTATAACGTGTAGTATCACCGTTCCAAGTAGTATTTACCTGTGGATGCTTTTTTAAGGCCATGGCCGCCGCTTTGACCACCATATCGTTAAAGGACACTTTGGTCTCGGGCAAGCTATTGATCTGTACGCGCGAAGCCATGGCATTATCCATATCGACCTCGATCATCAAATAATAATGCGGTGCGGTAAATTTGGATTCCGCCAATCGCTTGGCAATCGTTTTCCGCATTTGCGAATTCTTGACCTCTTCGCTTCCCTCTTCGCCAACAGGCAGGTTGATCGGTGCCAAAGCCGCAGCAGCTGTTGCGGGAGCGGTAGTGGCCGTTTCTGCAACCGGAGCCGTTTGGGCACTGGGCTTGTAATTTTCAACATCTTTTTTAACGATGCGTCCATGGTCTCCCGTTCCGGTAACCTGGGACAAATCGATACCCTTGTCCGAAGCGATGCGTTTGGCCAAGGGCGATGCGAATATACGCTGCCCATTGGCGGTATTGTTCACTGTTGTCTCCGCAGCAGCAGGCTGTTCTTGCGCAACTTCGTCCTTTGCTACCGGGGCCGCTTCCGCTTTCTCGGCGGCAGGTTTTGCGTTCAAAACGGCATCGACATCGGTGCCTTCCGGACCGATAACCGCCAAAACGGCATCAACCGGAGAAGACTCCCCTTCCTTGATACCGATATATAACAATGTTCCCGAATAGAACGATTCAAACTCCATCGTTGCCTTATCGGTCTCTATTTCCGCTAAAATATCGCCTTCTTCTATTGTATCGCCCACACTTTTTAACCATGCGGCTACGGTACCTTCTTCCATGGTATCGCTCAAACGTGGCATTTTCACTACTTCCACACCTTCCGGAATTTCAGAGGTCGTTTCGGTTGCACCTGCATCGGCAGTTGCTGCCTGTTCCGGGGCACTATCCGCAGCTTCTGAACCGCTATCGGTATCTTCTGTGGTAGCACTGCCGTTAAGCAATCCAGAAATATCTTCACCTTTTTCACCGATAATGGCCAAAAGCGAATCTACAGGGGCTCCATCGCCTTCCTCGATTCCGATATGCAAAAGGGTACCCTCATGAAAGGATTCGAATTCCATGGTAGCCTTGTCGGTTTCGATTTCGGCCAAAATATCTCCCTCTTCGATCTTGTCCCCTACTTGCTTGAGCCATTTTGCAACGGTACCTTCTTCCATGGTATCGCTTAGGCGGGGCATATTGATTACTTCTGCCATCTACTTAAAGTTTATGTGGTACAAATGGAAAGTCTTCCTGTTCGTATACCATGTCATACAATTGCTGTGTTGGTGGGTAGTCCGATTCCTCCGCGAATTTCTCGCATTCGGATACCATTTCCTTCACCCGCTTATCGATTGTCTTGATCTCTTCTTCGGTAGCGTAGTCGTTTTCCTTGATAACGTCCAGCACTTTGGTGATCGGGTCTATTTTTTTGTATTCCTCTACTTCTTCCTTGGTTCGGTAGTGTTGTGCATCCGACATGGAGTGCCCTCTGTATCGGTATGTTTTCATTTCCAAGAAAGTTGGTCCGCCACCGGTTCTAGCCCGTTCTATGGCCTTGCTCATCTCTTGCGCGACCGTAACGGGATCCATACCATCGACAGGGCCGCATGGCATTTCGTATCCCAATCCCAACTTCCAAATATCGGTCGAGTACGAGGTTCGGGCCACTGAGGTTCCCATGGCATACCCATTGTTCTCACATACGAACACTACGGGCAGTTGCCATAACATCGCCAGGTTAAAGGTTTCGTGCAACGAACCCTGCCGAACGGCCCCGTCGCCCATATAACATAAGGTTACGTTATCCCTTCCGGCATACTTATCGCCGAAGGCCATTCCCGCCCCCAAGGGTATCTGCCCCCCTACGATACCATGTCCGCCATGAAAGCGGTGTTCTTTTGAAAAAATATGCATGGATCCGCCCATTCCCATGGATGTTCCGGTGACCTTTCCAAAAAGTTCCGCCATTACCTTTTTGGGGTCGACCCCCATACCGATCGGTTGAACGTGGTTTCTGTAGGCCGTTATCATCCGATCTTTTGTCAAATCCATCGCGTGCAGAGCACCTGCCAAAACCGCTTCTTGACCATTATATAGGTGTAAAAACCCTCTTACTTTCTGCTGAATGTACACAGCGGCAAGCTTGTCTTCGAACTTGCGCCAGAACAACATATCCTCATACCATTTTAGATAAACTTCCTTGGTAATTTTTTCCATTGATCGTTTCTTATTGTATTCTATACTTTGTTTTGGCCGAAAGGCACGCCCATTCCGTTTTGCGGAAAACAAAAATACATATTAAATCAATAGTGGAAAAGCAATTAAAGTCAAAAGCTTTGCACAAAAAATCATATTAAAACCACCGCCTATAGCGACGGCTTTTTGAAGTGGATAAGGGCTACTAGCCTTATGCCATTTTTGCTTTAAAATCATCCAAAAAAAAGCCGTCATTTTTTGCTTGGACGAAAAATAAAAATCAGGCATAGCAGTAACTACGGTTGCTTTTTATTTTGAAACTCGTCTTGAGTTGTCGTTTGCAACCGAGAACGAAGGCTTTTGTGATGCAATGAGGTCATTTTATGGTTGCTTAGCTCCCAAGGATTCGGGACTACGGAAGCTGAAAATGGAGAAATTACGGTGCAAAATACGCCCCCTACGCATCGGGGCTAGGTAAACGAACAACTCAAGATGAGTCCTTGAAGTATAAACGGAAAAGGGAAATTTTGATGGGAAATTTTAAGGTAGAAACGGTATTACTTTAAAAATGTACTATTGAAAGCCAAGGGCAATAGATCGGCCATGGCCTCGGCGATGAATACCGGACCGATGGCACCCATAAAAAGAAGGCGAATGGGCGCTTTTTGTTTGGTTTCGTATTCCGAGATGGACTGCCGACAGTTTCCGCAAGGAGCCGCAGGGCGGTCAACGGTATAGGCCTTGGCGGACGCGGTGATGGCAATGGCGGTTATCGTTTCGCCAGGGTACAACGCCCCGGCATGAAAAATTGCTACCCGCTCGGCACATAGCCCGCTCGGGTAACTTGCATTTTCCTGATTGCTTCCGATCACTATAGCACCATTTTCCATCAATACCGCGGCACCTACATGAAAGTTGGAGTACGGGGCATAGGCACCCTCGCGTGCGGCAATCGCTTTTTGCATTAAATTCCTTTCGTCGGGCGCAAGCGCCGCAATCGATTCCACTTCGGAAAGTTCAAATGAGATGTTGTGTTTTTGCATGTTATTGTGCTTGGTTGACGATGCCCAAGGCTGCTTCTCGCGAGGAAAGGCCAAAAAAACCTTGATCCTGAGCGTAACCTCAAAACATCAGGGTTAGGCCCAAACCCGGAAAACATCTGGTTTTATTGGATTTTCGACCTCAAGAGAAAGTTCCAATACATAAACCGGATTAAAGATACCCTATTTTACCGGTATCGGGGACGGCTTATAACCTCCGACAAAAAAACCCGCTTTTGGGCGGGTTTTTTACTATGCTATTTCGTTGACCGTTATCGTTAGTCGTTGAACATTTCCTCGCCCAAATTGAAGGCCAGCGAGAAACGTAATGAATTTTCCAAAGGATTTTTAATCTGCGAAGTCGAGAACAGATACGATAGATCTACCTGGACCACATTAAACTTGAAGCCGGCACCCAAAGTAAAAAACTTTCTGGCTCCTTTTTCCTCGCTCTCGTTAAAATATCCAGTACGGATCATGAAGGAGTCCTGATAGGTATACTCTGCCCCAAGGGCCCAAGTAAATTCCTTCAATTCTTCGCCAAAACCGTCAGGTGCATCACCGAACGACTCAAAAACACCGTTAAAAAATCCGATTTGCTGATACTCGTCGTTATCGGCGGCATCAATATCGCCATCACCGTCAAAATCCCTAGGGGTCGGTACCAACAGCTTATTTAACTCCGTAGTAAAAGAGATAACGTTATCTTGATCCAAAATCATATCGAACCCGACACCAAGACCTAAATTGGTCGGTAAAAAGTTCTCTTGTCCGCCTTCATCATATTGTATCTTACCACCAAGGTTGGAAATATTGAAACCAGCTCTCCAACGACCATCGAAACTGCTGTAACCAATTTCTCTTGAACGATAGTATCCGGCCACATCAACGGCGAAGGCATTGGCCGCTTGGGTATCCGTTCCAGAAACCGTTTGAGGCAAACGAAGGTTAGAACTGATAAACCTTCCACCGACCGCCATAGAAAATGTGGGGCTCAATTTGCGGGTATATGAACCGTCCAAAGCCAATTCGTTCGGTTTCACCACGGTAGCTTCCTCCAAAATGGTTTGTCGCAATTCAATTTCGCCAAGCGTAAAATAGCGCAAGCCAACGGCAAAGGCACTTTGATCATCAATTTTATTGTAGTAACTACCGGAAAGCAATCCGATATCCCGAATAACACTTTCCAAATAAGGGGTATATCCTACGCTAATACCCATTTTGCGCTCCGCAAAGGCAAATTTGGCCGGGTTCCATTGCTGGGAATAGGCATCGGTAGAAGTAGCCACTCCCATATCGGCCATACCCGCCGACCTTGCATCTGCCGCGATCGTTAAAAAAGGCACCGCGGTCGTAATGACCCTGTCGTTGTCCTGTGCAGACACTTTACACATCACGGTAAGTAGCGTCAAAAGCACTAATTTTTTCATTTTTTCCATTTAAATTTGTTAGTTATTTGTCCATAGAAAATGCTCCCATCGTATGGTTGTTTCACATGGTTAAACGACCAATTTATGATATTCTTATATAAGGAGTGTTTTTTTTCGATATAATGGTCTTTTTTGATAAAAAACAGTTTATTAACGACAACCATCATCGATGAAGTCCGACTTAAAGCGGGCAAATGGCTTTCTATAGAATTGGTCGGCAAAGAAAAGAGGATATTGGATACTATATCGGTTTTTATGTCGTTATCATGGTAACCTACCGTTTTGGCAGTTTATTGTTGTCGATTTGAATAATATGTAAAAAATTCCGATGGAATAAAATATATGGCCCAAATCAACGTTTTACATGCCGAAAGTGACATTAAAATTAATCAAAATACAAACCTGAATTGCTCTGAACAGGCATTTCGAACATTTGAACTCAAGTCCTAATTATGAAAAAACAGTTTATCAAAGTTGTACTTTCTTGCGCAGTTGTCGCAGGCGGCTTTACGGTTACCAGCTGTAAAAAATCCTCTGGCGGAAAAGATGTTTCTAGAGCGACCGGCTGGAAAATCAACGCAAAAGAAGGAGGTTTCCAATACAATACCGATTTCAAGGAGCAAGAAACTGCTCCCGGTCTGGTATTTGTAGAAGGTGGTACGTTTACCAAAGGTAAGGTACAGGATGACGTAATGCACGATTGGGACAATACACCTACATCACAGCACGTACAGTCGTTTTACATGGATGAAACGGAAGTGACGAATGTAATGTATTTGGAATATTTGGACTATCTAAAAAGTGTATATCCTCCAGAAAACCCGATGTACGCCAATATTTATAAAGGTGCATTGCCCGATACCTTGGTATGGAGAAACCGTTTGGGCTTTAACGAAACCATGACCAACAACTACCTAAGGCACCCTGCTTATGCGGAGTATCCTGTTGTAGGTGTCAATTGGATTCAAGCGACCCAGTTTGCCGAGTGGCGTACGGACCGTGTGAACGAAGTATTGTTGGAGCGTGAGGGCTATTTGGCCAAGGACGCCAAGTACAAGGCAGCTACCGGCGAAGTAGGCGGAACGTTCAGTACGGAAGCGTATTTGAACCGACCTGAATCGGTTTATAACGGTCAAATCGATTCGTTACAGGGAAAACAGAAAAAAGACAGTGTAAATACCTATGCCAAGCGCAGCAGTGGTGTTATTATTCCGGAATATCGTTTACCAACGGAAACGGAATGGGAATATGCCGCTCAGGCAAACCAAGGCTCAAGGGAATACAACAACTACAGAGGACGTAAAAAATATCCATGGGAAGGTGATTATACCAGAAATGGACAACGCGTAGGACGTGGTGACCAATTGGCCAACTTCAAGCAAGGAAAAGGAGATTACGGTGGAATTGCCGGATGGTCCGATGATGGTGCCGATATTACCGCACAGGTAATGTCCTACAAACCAAACGACTTGGGATTGTATGATATGGCGGGTAACGTCGCCGAATGGGTAGCCGATGTATACCGACCTATCGTTGACGATGAGATAAGTGATTTCAACTACTACAGGGGTAACATTTACATGAAAACGGCCATCGGCGAAGATGGAAAAGTAAATATCCTTAGGGACAGCATCATGTACGATACCCTACCTAACGGTAAAATTGTAGCGGTAAACCTTCCGGGAGAAATAAAAATGGTTCCGGTGGACGAAAACGAAACCTATTTAAGAACCAATTTCGATTCCAGTGATAACCGAGGATATCGTGATGGTGATGCAGGTTCATCGAGATTCTTTGATCAGTTCAGTGACGAAGAGGATGAAGAGGACCAAAGAAAAATGTACGATTCGCCAAAACACAAGGTGGAACGCGATTCTTCGGGCAACCTGATCCGTCAGTACGATAAGTCGAACAACAGAACTACCCTGATCAATGATGAAGTAAGGGTATTCAAAGGAGGCTCTTGGAGAGACCGTGCCTATTGGTTGGATCCTGCACAACGAAGGTACTTGCCACAATATATGGCTACCGATTATATCGGTTTCCGATGTGCCATGTCCAGAGTTGGTTCCAAGTCCAAAACAAAGAACAAAACACCACGCGGCAAGAAAGCAAAATAAGCCCCGTAAGCATAGCATAAGTTAAAGTCCCGACCTCACCGTCGGGACTTTTTTTATACTTTTGTTTTATGATGATTCCTGAATTACACTCCCTGTTTTTAAAGTACCCCACGGCGGTTACCGATACCCGTAACATAATTCCCGACAGTATCTTTTTCGCCTTGAAAGGGGAACATTTTAACGGGAACCGATTTGCCTCGGAAGCCTTGGAAAAAGGGGCAGCCTATGCTGTTGTGGACGAAGCGGAATACCGAACGGACGATAGGATCGTTCTGGTGGACGATGTGCTAAAAACACTTCAGCAACTTGCCACCTTCCACCGTCGTCATAGCAATGCAAAGGTCATCGCACTGACCGGTAGCAACGGGAAAACGACCACCAAGGAATTGATACGGGAGGTACTTTCCAAAAAATACGCGACCATTGCCACCAAGGGCAACCTGAACAACCATATTGGGGTGCCGCTCACCTTGTTATCGATCGCGGAGGATACCGAAATGGCCATAGTGGAAATGGGTGCCAACCACCAACGGGAAATCGCTTTTTTGGCCGATATCGCGCAACCGGATTTTGGATACATCACCAATTTTGGAAAGGCCCATTTAGAGGGTTTTGGCGGTGTGGAAGGAGTGATCAAAGGAAAGAGCGAACTGTACACCCATTTATTGGAACACAAAAAGTCGGTTTTCATGAATGCCGATGACCCCATCCAGTATGAAAAATTGGGTGCCTATATTCATAAGTTCGGTTTCAGTACGGCGAACGAACAATTTTACCGTATTGATTTTCTGGGGGCTGACCCATACGTCAACCTTAGGTTTGAGGGAACAACGATAGCCACCCACCTGATCGGGGCATATAACTTTACCAACTGCGCCGCAGCGGTGCTCATGGGAAAGTATTTTAATGTGACCCCGGAACACATCAAACAAGCATTGGAAACCTACGTACCGGACAACAACCGTTCCCAAGTTTTGGAGAAAAACGGCCATCACATTATTTTGGATGCCTACAATGCCAACCCCACGAGCATGAGGGCGGCATTGGAGCACTTCAGAACGCTCTCGGGTAACACGAAAACCATTTTCTTGGGGGATATGTTCGAGCTGGGTGATGTCGCCCAAAAGGAACACCGATCGCTTGCCGACCAGGTAGCCAAAATGCAGTTCGATGCCGTTTATTTGGTCGGGGAACACTTTAAGGATACCAATACCGACCTGCCCACCTTTGCCTCCTTCGATGCCTTGAAGGAGCACCTGCTTACACATCCTATAGCGGCAAAAAGCACCCTACTGATCAAGGGGTCGAGAGGGATGGCCTTGGAAAGGGTTTTGGACCTCGTTTGAAGTATTTTATATGTTTTCTTTCCTAGGATTTCTTTGGGTGCCGATGGGCCTCCCTGTAGGACGGGTACCGCATCCTATGATTACGACAATTTTCCTACGGTACTAGCGAAACATAATAAGATGCTATTCCCCCTACTCCAACGTTTTTTTCAAGGTTCCGCACTGCAGCATGGCATCGCCAAAATAGGGGTTACGGATTTTTTCTTCCAAACTGAGCCAAGTAGCGCCTTTGTTCCCATCCGCCATCGGACAAAACTGTACATGTAGGGGTTTTTCCAAGTCGGTCACCGAAGTCGCCAGGAGTATCACTTGTTCCGATAATGGCTTAAAAGCCTTGCGTTGTTCAGCCAATTGGTTCGATTCCGATAGGGAGACCGTCCATTTCTTAAGTTGGTCCATGTAAGCCACGATTTCCTTGGGCAGTGGCCCGCTATCGATTGCCGACAGTTCCGCTAACAGTTCCTTCGCCGCCAAGGATGCTTCGCTGGGTTTTGATGCTACCAAAGCTTCCTTGACTTGAACGTACCGCTGAAAAACCGTTTCGAACGTTGCCGCGCCGACCCCTTTCAAGTGTAACGGAACGGTACTGCCTTCAATATCCGTATCCGCCCCTTTTTGTGACATCATCGACTTTTTCCCAGACAATTGCGCTGCCGCATCTATGGTAAACGTGCCATTGGTTACCACTTCATCACCGGACGACAAACCATTGATCACAATGTAGCTGTCCCCCAAAACATTTCCCAAGTCGACTTCCACCATTTCAAAAGAAGGCTTTGTGCTATCGGGCTTTACGTAGACCAGCGAACGTTTTCCCGTCCATAGCACTGCCGATTTGGGTACGGTGAGCACTTGCTCCTCCATAGCGACCGCTACACGACCCTCAACGAACATCCCCGGTTTCAATGCCCCGCTTTTATTCACCATTGTGGCCCGCACGGAAACGGTACGCTTTTCAGTGTTCAGAACGGGCTCTATAAAATCGATTTTTGCGGTATACGCTTCTCCTTGAAACGCTTTTGAGGTAATGGTAATTTCCTGTCCGTTTCGCAACATCGGCAATTGACTTTCGTAGGCGTCAAAAACGGCCCATACGGTGTAAAGGTTGGACACCCGGAAGAGCGCATCGCCCTGTTCATAAAAATTGCCCTCGGAGGCGAGCACTTCGGTCACCGTTCCGGAAACATCGGCGAAAATCGGGAAGTTCAGTATGGGTTTACCCGTTTTTAACACCTCATCGATCTGTGCATCGGTAAGCTTCCATAGCCCCAAGGTGTTCCGGGACGAAGCGAAGAGCTTCTCATGCGTTTCCCGGTACGAGGCCGAGGTGAGCAACTTGTCCTGTGCCAGATACATATCGGGAGCATAAATGGTGCCCAGTTTTTTCCCTTTCTTGATGTACTGCCCTACATAATTGATGTTCAGTGCCTCGATACGTCCGTCGAAAATACTGGTCTGCACGGCATCGGTACGTTCGTTAGTGGTTATTTTACCGGAAAGCTGCAAGGTGTTTTCATCAAAGGAACCTAGCCCTATAGTCGTAGTTTCTACATTTGCTAACGCCAGGGCATCCTCGCTCATCTGAAACCGGTTCGACGATACCATTGTTTCGGTTGCGCCTTTTGTCAAATCCATACCACACAACGGGCAAGTGCCCATGTCCCCTTTTCGTACCTCGGGGTGCATTGCACAGGTGTATACCGCACCCTTCTCGACCGTGGTACCGTTTGCGTGATCGGCATGCCCCTTTTCGCCAAAAAAGAAGTAACCGATGAGCAGCCCCAAGAGCAGCACTCCTATATATCCGCCATATTTCTTGATAACTTCCATAAATTCCTTAATCCAACTTTTCGGTTCTCAATTTCGACTCCTGCAGCCAAGCAAAGAGCACCGGCACAACAAAAAGGGTTATCAGGGCCACCAGCATTCCCCCAAAAACGGGAATCGCCATAGGTACCATAACATCGCTCCCCCTTCCAGTAGCCGTTAAAATCGGCAAAAGTGCCAATATGGTGGTCGCAGTGGTCATCAAGCAAGGTCGGATACGTCTTTTTCCCGCCTCCAACACGGCATCCCGAATGCCCTGTACCGTTTTGGGTCGATTTACGCCAAAACGTTGTTTCAAATAGGTGGCCATGACCACCCCATCGTCCGTGGCAATACCAAAAAGGGCAATGAACCCTACCCACACGGCAACGCTCAAATGTACCGTACGTACACCGAACAGTTCCTTAAAGTTAAGGGAACCGGCCCCAAAATTCATAAACCAATCCTGACCATACAACCAGATCAACAGGAAACCGCCCGAAAACGCGACCGCCACCCCCGTAAATACCATAAAGGAAATGGCCAAAGATCGAAACTGCACATACAAGATCAGCAAGATAACCAACAATACCAAGGGGATTACAAAAAGTAGTGTTTTGGCAGCTCTTTGCTGGTTTTCATATGTTCCCGTAAAGGAATATTGGATACCCGATGGTAGTTTTAAACTGCCGTTCTTCAATGCCAGCGTAGTTTGCGCCTTGGCATTTTCTACCACGGTTACTGGAGCCTCGTCGCCCGAACCATCAAAAAGCACATACCCGACCAAAAAACCATCCTCGCTTTTTATGGTCTGTGGTCCCCGCTCATATCGTACCTGCACCAAGTCTGACATTGGAACATCGGTTCCATCATGTGCCCGTACATAAACGTCCTTCAACGCTTCAGGGCTGTTCCGATATTCTCTGGGATACCGAACCCGAACACCATAGCGCTCGCGACCTTCCACAGTTTCGGTAAGCACCTTGCCACCCACCGCTACTTCAAGTACTTCCTGCACCTTGGCAATGGAAATTCCATATCGTGCAATAAGGTTGCGGTCGATATCCAGCAACAAATAAGGTTTACCGATAATACGGTCCGCAAAAACCGCCTCGCTATTTACCCCGGGAACATCCTTTAACAAGCTTTCCAACTGTAGTCCAAAAGCGGCTATCTGCTCCAGGTCCTGTCCTTTGATCTTGATTCCCATGGGAGCGCGCATGCCGGTTTGCAACATTACCAAACGTGTTTCGATCGGTTGTAGCTTTGGCGCCGAAGTTATTCCGGGCAAGGCCGTAGCGGTTTGAATGGCGTTCCAAATGTCTTCTTTGTTCCTGATGTGCTCCCGCCAATTGCGGTAAAATTCCCCTCCTCTATCGGGTACCAATTCCTTGGCTTCGGCGCCGCTTCCCGAGGAAACGACATCGCCCCGTATCGTTTTGAAACGTCCATTTTCATCGGTGGCAAAGGGTATAGGTTTGCCCTTTCCGTCCAAAATATATTCGGGTTTGTAGCGTATTACATTCTCGAACATCGACAAAGGGGCGGGGTCCAATGCGGAAGCGGTCCTACCTGCTTTACCCACTACCGTTTCAATTTCCGGCATGTTGGCAACGGCCATATCCAACTGGGCCAAAACCCGTTTGTTTTCTTCGATACCGGCATGGGGCATCGCACTCGGCATGAGCAAATAGGCACCTTCATCCAGAGCTGGCATGAACTCTTTCCCCGAACCGAGCATGATGGATAGTCCTAGGACGATAAGCACCAAGGGAATACTTAAAAAGGACCATCGATTGCCCATGGCCCAAAGCAGTATGCGTTCGTAATACCTCCCAAAAAATCGTATTCCCCCAAGAACCAGTAGGCATATCACCGCAACAAAAAGAACGTTCCAAAATACGTTCGCCCCAAAGCCCAATGGTCGCCAATAATACCCCAATAGACAGAGCATGGCGAACACACTCCAATAGCGTTGTATTTTGTTCTTTTGGGTAGCTTCGGTTCTTTTAAAAGTCGCCAAAAAACCTATCGCGCCCAACCCGATCAGAAACAGTCCGGAGGCATACCCTATGACCATAATTGCGATTCCGATTAGGATACAGAGTACATCGATCGTTCTTTCCTTTTTTACGGCTTTCCGCTTCTTTTTGAACAACCGTGCGGCAAATGGCGGAATTACGAAAAACGTAACGATCATGGCCGCGGTCAATGCAGCGGTTTTGGTAAAGGCCAAGGGTGTGAACAATTTCCCTTCGGCACCTGTGAGGGTAAATACGGGAACAAAACTAACGATAGTGGTCAGGCCAGCGGTGATAATAGCACCGGAAACCTCTTTTGTAGCTTCAAAAACGACCGTATTGATGGCCCGTCCTCCTTTATTTAACTGAAGATGCCGAACAATGTTTTCCCCAAGAATGATTCCCATATCGACCATGGTACCAATGGCTATGGCAATACCGGACAGGGCCACGATGTTGGCGTCTACCTGAAATAATTTCATCGCGATAAACACCATCAGCACCGCAATGGGCATTAAACTGGACACCAGAACGGCAATCCGGAGGTTGTAGAGCAACACTAGAATAACCAAAACAACGATCAACGCCTCGAACAACAGGGCGTTCCCCAAGGTATCCAAGGTTTCGTTAATGAGCTTTGAACGGTCGTAAAACGGAACTACCGTAAGTTTTGAAATGCGACCGTCCTTCAGCTTTTTTGATGGTAGGCCCGGTGCGAGTTCGGCTATTTTTTCTTTTATCGCGGCGATGGTCCGCATGGGGTTCGCCCCAAAACGCGACACCACCACCCCACCGGCCACTTCGGCACCGTTCTTATCCAAAATGCCCCTTCGCTCGGCCGGCCCAAGTGATACATTGGCAATATCCTTGATACGGACCGGGGTAAAGTTCTGGACCGCAACTTCGGTGTTTTCGATGTCCTCGATACTCTTGATATATCCAAGGCCCCGTACATAGTACTCGGCCTTGTTTATTTCGAGAGTTTTTGCACCCACATCCTTATTGCTTTCTTTTACCGCGGCAACCACCTCGGAAAGTGCTATTCCGTATTGGCGCATGAGCTCCGGGGCGATATCAATTTGATATTCCTGCACATAGCCGCCTATGGAAGCTACTTCGGATACTCCGTTTGCCGACGCCAGCGTATTTTTTACATAAAAATCCTGAACGCTACGGATCTCGTGCAAATCCCAACCACCGGTGACCTTTCCATCGGCATCCCTTCCCTCCAGGGTATACCAGAACAACTGGCCCAAGGCTGTCGCATCAGGGCCCAAACGTGGCCGGACCTCTTCGGGCAATAAATTGTTGGGCAGGGCATTCAGTTTTTCCAAAAGCCGGCTTCGCGACCAATAGAAATCGATATCGTCGTCAAAAATGACATAGATGCTGGAAAAACCGAACATTGAGGTGCTGCGGACCGTTTTTACACCGGGCACACCCAGCAGATTAGAACTGAGCGGGTAGGTAATCTGATCTTCGATATCCTGGGGCGACTTTCCTTCCCATTCCGTATATACGATCTGCTGATTTTCACCAATATCGGGAATGGCATCGACGGCCACGGGGTCCTTGGGAAACAAGCCGTTACCCAGATCAAAAGGTAGGTGCAAATACCCCCACCCTACCACGAGGATCAGTAGCAGTAATGCCACTACTTTATGATCGATTAAAAATTTGATGCTTCTGTTTAGCATTCGCACAGTGCAAAAGAGATCCGTTCGTCGAAAAACCCCCGTAAACCTTAACGTTCAAAAGTACTAAATGATTGCGAAGAACAAGGGCATTTTACAAAGAAGCGCTAATGCAAATACCGAGCCATCGGTGGCAGAAATAAAAAGATATGAAGTTGATGCCCCTTATATTGAAACGAAGTTGGTGCTACAGGCCCAGAATATCCGCAAAACGGGTGAAAAGAAGTGTGACCGCTTGGCGGTTGTCACCATTGAAAATAATGTAACGGCAAGTTTTAGGAAGCGGTAAGACCCAGTAATACGAATTATTAGTTAATACCATTTCTACCTTGAAACTACCCAAATAAAAAGTTAAAATGGTATAAAAGGGCAGGGGAAATTGTGGGAACCCTACCCTTTCCAACAACTCAACTATCCGACCTTAACCCTATTTTCCACAATTTCCTTGATCGGAACAACCAATTTTCCATTTTCGGTGGCAAGCACGACAAAAATCGTATCGATGGCCGTTATGGTACCCTTGGTACCGTTCAACTCAATGGTATCGCCTATCGCAAAATTCTTTCGGGCATAGAAGGTCGCCAAAAGATTGGACAACATTTCCTTGGACCCCAAACCGAAGGCAATACTGAATGCGAGCAAAAATGCGCCCAAGACCAACGTGAAATTATTCGTAATGATCGCTGTATCGATTCCCGCCTGGTTTAAAGCGGTAATGGTCACAAAGATCACCAGCAGGTAAAAAATGATACTACTTACCAATTTCCCACCGGAAAACCCCATCGATTTGAAAACACCGGACAATGCTTTTTTAATCATTTGTGCAGCAAACATGCCTACCATAAAAATGACCAACGCACTCAAAAGAATAGGGAGGTAGCGCAATAAATTAGCAATTTCCGAGGAGATGATATGGAGCTTTAAGGTGTCCGCTGCGGCTATGATAAATACCAATAACAGCAGGCCTTTTACAAACCCGAGCAATATTTTGGAAACATCGATCTTTACTTGGCTATCACCAAAAAGTTGTGCCTCCTCTATTTTTTTGGACAGTCCGTCGATATTGGCCAATTTCAGCAGTTTCTTGAGCATGAACCGGATCACCTTATGAATGAGCCATCCAAAAAAGAGAATGACCAAAGCCCCGATGACATTGGGCAGTATGGAGGCGATATCCCGGATCACAGATCCAAGGGTCTCCGTAACGATGTCTTTCCATTCCGTAATTTGTTCCATAATATTCTAGAGGTTTAAAGTGTGTTATTATTCAATATTCGGATTTGTCTTGAACATTCCGCCGACAACCGATTTATAGTTGCAGGTAAAAAGAGATGCCATTTCCATAGCCAATTTGGCCATGGCCACATCGTTCATGACTTTTCCTCTCATTTCTTCGGGAACATCTTTTAAAGAGCGTTCCATATCTTGAAATACGTTTCTTTTTTGTTCTGCCATTTATGGTATTTTATGATACACTTCTATCAACTTTGCTTTTGCCCTTTTAAGTCTCATTTTTACGGCACTTTCCCCAATGCCCAGAACGTTACATAATTCTTTGATGGGAATACCGTCCTGATACTTTAGCAATAATAGTTTTTTGTCCTCCGGGTCGATACGTGTCAAAGCGATCTTCAATTTATCCAAGGGGATGCTATACAGGCTTTCATCATCTACTTCTGCCGCCTTGGTCACCTCTTCGGATAGTACATCCGATTTATCACTGATCTTACGCTCCTTGTTCCTGTTCACGTGGTTCACGCAAAAATTATAGGTAAAGGCATATACCCAGGTCGAAAATTTGGAGCGCCCCTTAAAACCTCCCAATTTTACGAACAACATTAAAAAAACATCCTGGGTAAGATCCTCCGCCTCCTGATCGGACTTCGAAAAAATAGAACATTTATGATATATTCTTTTGGCATAACGATCATATAGCAAACCGAACAACATGGTATTGTTGTCCTTTACGATCTGTTCTACCAGTTCTTCGTCAGTCATTGTTATGGCGGCGTTGTCCGTCTCCAAGATATCAATTTAGTGTATCGGTTAATTTATTGAGACCCAATATTTAAAAAAAAGTCACTTTTATCGCTACGTTTTTAAAAAAAAATAAAGGGACACCGTTCCGTGCCCCTTTTAAAACCAAAAAAAATAGTTAATATGGTAGTGTTTACTTCTGGTTTAAGTTTTTAGTACTGCCATCTTTTTCTATCAATAGCAATTGTTCTGATTTTTTTTGCTTCAATTTTCCAAAAAAATAAGGAAGGATGTGCACAAGGGAAATTAAAAAAATAATAGTGCTAAACAAAAAAAGCGGATGTTCCAATATGTATGTTTCCATTATAAAACTCGGGTCGGTTAGTGCTCTCTATATAGTAAGACACCATTAAAATTGAAAAGTCACTTTTTAAACCAAAAAAAATCATTTTTAATTTTCACCCTAATAAAATAAGGCCTTTTGAAGGAAAATAAACATAAAAAAAGCTTCCAATAACGATTGGAAGCTTTTATCGTGGGTCATATTGGATTCGAACCAATGACCTCTGCCCTGTCAAGGCAGCGCTCTAAACCAACTGAGCTAATGACCCATTTAAGGAGGGCAAAAATAGCTAAAAGATCGAGATTATTGCAGCCGAAAGACAAAAAAATAGAATGGCCGTAACAGTTTACCAAGTATATTCCGGAGGGGCAATACCATTCATGCGAAGATAAAGGTTTGCCTTGGCGCGATGATTGGTGAGGTGATCTTGTACATAAAACAAGGCAAAGGCCCTGCTCACGGTATTTCCGCTATGGAACATGGTGCATTTTTGGTCCAATGTTTCTTGATCAATGGTACGCACCACGGTTTCAGTATATGCAAAGCTCGTTTTCAATAGGGCTATAATGGCCTGCTTGTCCAAATCGTCCGCATTTGGCGTATGGGGCCTTACCTCAAAACCTTGGACGTAGCGTTTGGTCAAAAGCGCGGAAGCACTGGCGATATGGATCATCTGTTCCGCAAAACTCTTGCTTTCCGGTGCAGGTCTATACGTATAAAGCGAATCGGGCATTGCCATGGCAACATCCAAACAGTGCGCGGTAGCTTCTTTCCATATGGGAAGATACATTTTTGTAAAAGTCGTTCGCGGAAGGGTATCGTTTTGTGCATTTGTAACCGCACCGCCCAAAAAGAATAACAGCACAACGACCCAAACCCTTCCTATTCCCGACGTATCCTGACATGGTGCGTAAACCGGCATCCGTTTGCCATCCTGCTTTGATTCAAAAGTATCCACTTGACCTATTTTTTCAAATGTAGCACATAAATAGCCAAACCTGGGTTCTGCAACGAGTCCAAGGCTAAAATTAATGTATCTTTAAGAGGTTAATACATCATCTTCCTATGGCATTGAAACAGCTACTTTTTGTAGGATTGCTCACACTCTTTACCTCCTGTGTCTTTCAAGCGCCGGAAGCGATAATGGTGGCCTATGAGGAACTGCCGGATCAAGTCGATTTTAATTTCCATGTAAAGCCCATACTTTCCGACCGCTGTTACAATTGTCATGGGCCGGACGCCAATACCAGAAAGGCCGACCTGCGACTGGACATCGAAGAAGAAGCATTCAAGAAACTTTCCAGTGGCAATTATGCCTTTGTGTCGGGAAAACCGGGAAAAAGCGAAAGTGTACATCGTATATTGACCGAAGATCCCGATTTGCTTATGCCGCCTCCGGAATCGAACCTTTTCTTAACACCTTTGGAGAAAGCCACCATAATCAAATGGATCGAACAAGGTGCCGCCTGGAAACCCCATTGGGCATTTGCCAAACCCGACAAACCGGTTCTTCCCCAAAAAGCCAACGAAAAATGGCCCGTAGGTAACGAAATCGACCGCTATGTACAACAGACCTTGAAAGCGGCCGGTCTGGAACCCAATGCCCAGGCGGAAAAAGAGCGTTTGTTACGGCGTGTTTCCATAGACCTTACGGGGTTGCCCCCTACCATGGAACAACTTGATTCGTTCGTAGCGGACGATGGTCCCGATGCCTATGAAAAAATAGTAGATGCCCTATTGGCGTCCGATGCCTGTGCCGAACGACTTACCTTGGATTGGATGGACCTGTCCCGTTACGCGGACTCCCATGGGTTGCATGCCGATGGTTGGCGTTTGATGTGGCCCTGGCGGGATTGGGTGATACAGGCTTTTCAAAATAACATGCCATACGACCAATTTGTTACTTGGCAACTGGCGGGAGATCTGCTCCCAAACGCGACTAAGGACCAAAAGTTGGCGACCGCATTCAATCGAAACCATCCCATGACCGCCGAAGGGGGAGCCATTGAGGAGGAGTTCCGGTTAAACTATGTTTGGGACCGCACTGAAACCGTAGGCACCGCACTCCTGGGGCTTACCGTTGCCTGTGCCCGTTGCCATGATCATAAATTCGACCCCATATCCCAAAAGGATTACTATAAAATGACCGCTTTCTTTAACAATGTCAAAGAACTGGGGATGACGGGTGACGACGGCAACTATGGCCCACTGCTTCCCCTGCCCGACGCGGAAACCGAACAAAAGCTGGACACCCTGCAGCGCAACATCGCGCAAAAGACCGCCACCCTTGCCCTTACCAAAAAAGAACTCAAAGGTCTGGAAACCTATATCAAAAAACTTCCCCTTGACTTTAAGGACAACGAATTGCTGGGCCATTTTCCTTTGGAGCGTTCCACACCAAGAAGCAAGGGAGGTTTCTCCATAGACGATAAGGCCACCGCTACAACGCAACAGCCTCCAAAAGTAAAAAAAGGAAAAAAGGGCAACGCTTTCATGTTCACTGGGGAATATGACGAACTCTATTTGAGCGGTATCCCGAATTTTGAGTGGACCGATTCGTTTTCTACAGGACTTTGGATGAACACAACCAAACGACAAGCGGCAAAAACACAGACCCTTTTGGGTACTTCGGGTGAAAAAAACAATTTTTGGCGCGGTTGGGATTTCTATTTGGATAGCTTGAACCACTTGAACGCCCGACTGATCCATTCGCTTCCGCACAACTATATCCATCTTCGCTCCAAAGATTCGATACGGACAAATGCCTGGCGCCATGTCGCCTTTACCTACAACGGAAATGGATCTGCAACCGGACTCGAACTCTATATCGATGGTAAACCTGCCGAGACCGATATCGTTTTCGACCGCCTATACAAATCGATAAAGACCATTGCCAGCGGCACCCATGAGGTAGTGGACACACCGGTACGGGTAGCAAAAAGTTATCGGTCCTTTACCGGGGAAAATGGTATTTTCCTAGGGATGTTGGATGACATTCATCTCTACTCCCGGGCACTGACCCCTTTGGAAATATTGTATTTGGCCAAACAGGACGATTATCCGGAAATTCCTGATGACCAATTGGCGGCGGACTATTGGGTAGATCGGGCGCCGCCGGTAAAACTGTTAGAAAAAGAACTCAAAGCCCTTCGCCAACAATGGCTCGAACAAATGGGTCCCATTATGGAAGTCATGGTCATGGAAGAAATGCCCGAGAATCGTCCGGCCTTCGCCTTTGACCGAGGGGATTACACGCAACCTATTTATGAGGTAAAGGCCGGCACACCGGAAATCCTGCCCGAGTTCAAAGAAAATTACCCCAAAAACAGATTGGGTCTTGCACAATGGATCTTCTCCAAAGAAAACCCCTTGACCGCCCGGGTTACCGTAAACCGCTATTGGCAAATGCTTTTTGGAAAAGGTTTGGTGACCACCCCGCAAGACTTTGGGGTACAGGGTACGCTACCTTCACATCCCGAATTAATGGACTGGCTGTCGGTATATTTCGTTGAAAATGACTGGAACGTAAAGGGCTTGCTCAAAAAAATGGTAATGTCGCACACCTATCGGCAATCATCGGAAGTTTCTAAGATTCAAAAACAAAAAGATCCTACCAATCGCTATCTAGCCCGTAGTAGCAGTTACCGACTGCCCGCCGAAATGATACGCGACAATGCGTTGGCCGCCAGTGGGCTTTTGGTACAACAGGTCGGTGGAAAAAGCGTAAAGCCCTATCAGCCCGCGAACTTGTGGATCGAAAAAAACAGTTTCTCGCACAAACTGCTCAACTATAAAGAATCAAAGGGGGATAGCCTTTATCGGAGAGGACTTTACACCTTTATCCGACGGACCTCGCCACACCCGGCGATGACGGCCTTCGATACCCCATCACGGGAAGTTTGTACCGTAAAGCGCGAAAACACCAACACGCCGTTACAGGCCCTAGTGTTGCTAAACGACACCCAATTTGTAGAGGCATCCAGGGTTTTGGCGGAACGCATGCAGCGCGAAGGGGGTGAACAATTGGACCATCAGATTGCCTACGGTTTTCGCTTGGCGATCAGTCGCGATCCAAAAAACGAGGAGACCGAAATTTTAAGGGAACTCTACCAAAAACAATCGGAACGGTTCCAGGCCAATCCAAAAGAGGCCCTTGCCCTATTGGATGTTGGGGAAAGACCATTGGACCCCACATGGGACAAGTCCGGGACCGCGGCATTGACCATAGTGGCCAATACCATACTCAACCATGACGAGACGTATATGAAACGATAGTAAAGACGGCAACACGCTTTACCTCCTGAATTGAAACTATGTGTACACACGACCATAAAAAAAATTATACCAGAAGGGATTTCCTCACAAAAACCTCCTTGGGCATGGGTGCCCTTTCCATGGCTTCGATGCTCGACCCGATGGGACTTTTTGGCAATGGCAAGAATACAGCGGCACCTTTGCTGAACGGTGGCGCCCTGGGGCAAACGCATTTCCCGGCCAAAGTAAAACGGGTTATTTATCTCTTTCAAAGTGGTGCACCTTCCCAACTGGATCTTTTCGATTACAAGCCGTTGTTGAACAGAATGAACGGTCAAGACTTGCCCGAGAGCGTACAGCAAGGGCAGCGGCTGACCGGAATGTCGGCAGGACAGGCGAGTTTGCCCATTGCCGGCAGCGTTTTTGATTTTAAACAACATGGGGACAGCGGTGCATGGATGAGCGATCTGATGCCGCATACCTCCAAAATCGTAGATGAACTCTGTTTTATAAAATCGATGTATACCGAGGCGATCAATCATGATCCGGCGGTAACCTTTTTCCAAACGGGCTCCCAATTACCAGGACGCCCCTCCATAGGTTCCTGGGTGAGCTATGGGTTGGGTACCGATAATAAAAATTTACCAGAGTTCGTCGTTTTGGTCACCAAGGACAAGTTTGGACAACCCTTGTATTCCCGATCTTGGGGTAACGGTTTTTTGCCTTCACAACACCAGGGCGTACAATTTCGATCCGGCAAAGACCCGGTACTCTACCTGACCAATCCTCCCGGAATCGATGGCACTTCCAGAAGGGAGCAGCTGGACCATTTGCAACGGTTGGAAAAATTAAACCATGATGATCTGGGCGATCCAGAAATCTTGGCCCGAATGGCACAATACGAGATGGCGTTCCGTATGCAGACCTCCGTTCCTGAAATTATGGATACCAAAGACGAGTCCGATCACATTTACGAGATGTACGGACCGGACAGTAAAAAACCCGGAACCTTTGCCGCCAATTGTATTTTGGCCCGCAGACTTGCCGAACGCGACGTAAAGTTCATTCAACTGTACCACCAGGGATGGGACCAGCACGGCAACCTTCCCAAGGCCATAAAAGTGCAGTGCAAGGAGACCGATCAGGCGACCGCAGCATTGATCACCGATCTAAAACAACGTGGTATGTTGGAGGATACGCTTGTGATCTGGGGCGGGGAGTTTGGGCGAACCAACTACTCTCAAGGACAATTGACCCCTGAAAGCTTTGGTCGCGACCACCACCCCAAGTGCTTTACCATTTTTATGGCCGGGGCCGGCATTAAAAAAGGGTTCACTTTTGGCGCAACGGACGATTTTGGGTACAACGTGGTTCAAAACCCCGTACACGTGCACGATTTTCAAGCGACCCTCATGCACTTATTAGGAGTGGACCATGAACGCCTTACCTTTAAATTTCAAGGAAGACGTTACCGTTTGACCGATGTGCACGGCGAGGTCGTAAAAGAGATTTTGGCCTGATCTATTTGTAAATAATCCGAAAAAACATGAAAAACAGCAATAACAACAGAAGAAACTTTATTAAAAAAACAACCATGGCTTCGGCGGCCGGGCTTATTGCACCCGCTGTTTCCTTTGGCATAACACATTCAAAAAAACCAATGAAAGAACTCGTAGGACACGGAAACTTCCAATATCAAGTAGATCAAGAATGGGGCATACAGGACCCTTCAAAAATACCGGTGAACGATTGCCATGAAATGGTACTGGACCACCAAGGGCGTATTCTAATGACCACCACCGGGGAAAACAACAACAACCTGATCGTTTATGATCGATCGGGTAAGGTATTGGATTCCTGGGGAACCGATTTTCCCGGAGCACACGGCCTTTCCATAGGCGGTGAGGGAAAAGATCAATTTTTACTCATTACGGACCCTGACACCCACAAAGTATGGAAAACCACTTTGGACGGAAAGATCATCATGACCTTGGAACGTCCCAAAGAAGTTTCCGGATACACCAGTAATGATCAATTTAAACCGACAGAAACGGCCATTTTGCCCAATGGTGATTTTTATGTTGCCGATGGGTACGGTGAAAATTTCATTATTCATTACAACGCAAAGGGAGAATACCAAGGGCATTTTGGTGGCACTGGAGAGGCCGACGCCCTTTTTAATTGCAGCCATGGTATTACAGTGGACCATCGCGATGCCGAAAACCCTACACTGCTCATTACGTCGCGCGGAAATCAACGTTTTAAGCGGTTTACGTTGGACGGAAAACATTTGGAGACCATTTTGCTTCCGGGATGTTCCGTATGTCGCCCGGTCATTCATGGGGAAAACCTCTATTTCGCGGTAATCGTGACCAAAACCTGGGACAGCTGGGACGGCATGTTGGCCGTTTTGGACAAAGACAACAAGGTAGTATCCTTTCCCGGGGGCAGTGCGCCCGAATATGTGAACGGCACCCTTACGGCGCCGATCTTTGATGGTAAAACGTTTCGAAATCCGCATGATGTATTGGTCGATGACGAGGGAAGTCTTTACGTACCACAATGGGCTTCCGGAAAAACCTACCCGATCAAACTGACCCGAGTATAACCACAAACCGTTACCAACATGATCCCATTGGAGTTTTCTACCTTTATCGGTCGTTTTCATCCCCTGCTCGTACATTTGCCCATAGGCTTTTTGGTATTGGCAATTTTATTGGAGTGGTGGCAAGGTTTTAAAAAAACCGCCACCAACGGTAATCTGATTGCCAATGCATGGCTCTTGGGGGGAATAAGCGCCGCGGCGGCGGCATTATGCGGATGGTACCTGGGCGAAACGGGGTTATATGAGGAAAAAGACCTTTTTCTGCATCGTTGGTTGGGTATTGCAATAGTCGTCATAGCCTTTGTAGGTTGGTATTTGAAAAAAAACAGAACCAAGTATCCGAAGATGCTACAAAACGGGTTCAATGTGATCCTTTTGGTATCGCTATTCGTTGAAGGGCACAAAGGGGGAAACATGACCCATGGGGACACCTACCTGACGGAATATGCACCGAAACCGATACAGGGGCTGCTGGGCACCGATTACCGGAATGATTCCCTTCCCACTTTTGGCAATACCGATTCGCTGATCGTTTACCGCGACCTGATCGTCCCAATTTTCGAGGAAAAATGTTTCGCCTGTCACAACAACGAAGTGCAACGGGGAGGGCTTAATATGGCGGAATCGGAGGCTTTTCTTGCAGGAGGGGACAATGGCGCTATCCTTTTGACCGCCAACAGTGCGGAAAGCGAGCTTTTCCGTAGGATAACATTACCGCAGAAAAACATCAAGTTCATGCCACCGACCGGCAACGCGCTCACCTATGACGAAATCAAGACCGTGGAGTGGTGGATCGAGCAGGGGGCTTCTTTTGAAGATTCCATTTCGAGCATGACCATCGGAGAAAACATTCGACCGGTACTTTTACGCCGCTATGGTATCGACACCACGCCCAAACCCTGGTACGAAACGGTTCGCTTACCAGTGTTGGATAACGAGAAAATAAGGGAACTGGAAAAGGAAGGATTTCAGGTAAAATCTTTAGGGGCCGATAATCCGTTGCTCGATATCAAATATGTTGGAAATGCGCTTACCGAATCCAAACTACAAGCTTTGGCCAGCGTTAAAGACCACATCACCTGGCTCTCTTTGGCCCGTAACGATATTGCGGACGAATGGCTTTCGACCGTAGCCACCTTTACCAACCTAACGCGGCTTCAATTGGAAAAGACCCCTGTTTCCGACAAAGGGGTGGAACGGCTGAAAGGATTACGGCATCTGGAGTCCTTGAACCTCTACGGCACCCAAGTAACGGACGGCTGTTTGCCCATTATTCAAACACTACCGGGACTGCAACGGGTATACCTGTGGGACACCCAGGTTACAAGGCAAGGGGCACAAGGGCTACAGGAGAATGTGGATGGATTAAGTGTAATTATCGGAGATGCACTCTAGCATCCGTTCTTTCAGAAAATAGTATACACAGCCTACTGGCACGTTTTATTTCGCTAAGACATTTCCGAAATAGGCAACAACTGTTTCAGATCTTCGAGGGAATTCGCTTCTTCAATTTTTTTATCCTTCCGCCATCTCAATATTCGCGGAAAACGTGTGGCCACCCCACTTTTATGCCTTTTGGAAAGGGCAATACCTTCAAAGGCGATTTCAAAAACCAGTTGGGGCGTTACGGAACGGACCGGACCAAAACGTTCCAAGGTATTCGCTTTGATAAACTTGTCCACTTCCCGAAACTCGGCATCGGTGAGTCCCGAGTACGCCTTTGCGAAGGTAACGAGTTCCTGCTCGCCCGACTCCGTCGTTTGCCAAAGGGCAAAAGTGTAATCCGTAAAAAGATTGCTACGGCGGCCATGGCCACGCATCGCATAGGTGAGCACGGCATCGATTGTCAGTGGCGCTACCTTCCATTTCCACCAGTCCCCTTTCTTTCTTCCGACCAGATAAGGGGAATCCTTTCGTTTCAACATTAACCCTTC
The DNA here is from genome assembly GCA_947500445.1 of uncultured Flavobacteriaceae bacterium. Taxonomy (GTDB): domain Bacteria; phylum Bacteroidota; class Bacteroidia; order Flavobacteriales; family Flavobacteriaceae; genus Pelagihabitans. The sequence goes on from CANMSB010000033.1 coordinate 27,272, forward strand.
ACTGCGAACGGCCCTTGATCGCTCCCGTTCCTTGGCGACCGCCGACCAATTGTCGAACACCATCGTTTCCGAAAGCTGCAAGACGTCCAACTGCGCATGTACCTTTGTGAACAACCCGTCCAATATGGCCCTCCTTTCCGAAAAAGGCCGTTGCCGCAGATCGTTGCCTTCCCATTCCAATAAATCGTAAGCTTTAAGAATGACCGGTGTTTTTTCCAAAAGGCTTTTGGAGACCGTTTTTCTTCCGATACGGGTCTGCAAATCGTTAAAGGTCCCGATTTCGCCCTTTGGAAAGGGAAGTATTTCCCCGTCAAGTACCGTACCATTGGGCACCGTACCTACCAACGCTTGAAACTCGGGATACTTATCCGTCACCAACTCCTCTCCCCTGCTCCACACGAACAATTCATCGGACCGAACGATCACCTGCGAACGAATGCCGTCCCATTTGTGTTCGGCATACCATTCGGAAACAGGCCCTAGTTCTGCCAACTCAGCTTCCAAAGCATAGGCCAAATAGAATGGAAAGGGTTTGGAAATATAGTCCGAAGGGCGTTCTTCCAAAATCAATTCCTGAAAGGTCGTTTTCTTGGGTGTCCAGTCGCCCATCAGCCGATAGGCCAACACATCCTTATCGATTCCGGTAGCCATGGAGAGGGCACGGGTCATTAGTTTTTGACTCAGCCCTATCCGGAACCCGCCGGTCATTAATTTGTTGAATACAAAGCGTTCGTAGTAGTTGAGCCTTCGCCAGTTTTCGTGGAGGTAAGCTTTTTTTTCCGTATCCTCTTTTGCCTTCAGCTGTAGCATCTCCTCTAAAAAATCGGAAAGTGATTTATCGGAGGGCTCTTCTCCCTCCGGCAGAATAAGGGCAATGGTCTCGGCCAGATCGCCAACAATATGATAGGACTCCTCGAACAGCCATAAGGGAATTTGTGCCAGCTCTGTCGCCCATTCCCGAAGCAAGGTGGTATTGACGGGACGCGGTGGTCGTCTATGCGACAGAATGGCTATTGTCCATAGTTTGTCGGAATCATCGGCCGTTTTAAAGTAATCGGCCAACGCCCCTACTTTGGCGTTCGTTTTGTTGGTACTATCCAACGTCTTTATAAGTGCAGCGAACTGTTTCATGTGCTCGCCGTGTTTTCCTTGGTCGTTTCCATTTCCGCCAATTCCCCTTCGAACTGGGTTTTTTCGGTACGGGCATCGTACCCCAATTCCCTTAAGTAACGCGAAAAAATATCGGTATAGCCATGCGTACTGATTACTTTTTCCGCTCCGGTGGCCTTCACACTGGCCAGTAGTCCCTGCCAATCGCAATGGTCCGAAAGCACAAAGCCCTTATCGATGGCGCGACGGCGGCGTGCTCCCCTAAAGGTCATCCAACCACTTGCGGAGGCGGTAACATAAGGCACCATTTTGCGGATCCAACTACTACCATGGGCAGAAGGCGGAGCCAATACCAAGGCGCCCTTAAAAAGTTCTTTTGGGGTGTCCTTGGTGATCAGTTGGGTTTTGGGGAAGGTGGCAAGGGAGCGGATGACCTGTGTCGTATTTTCGATTGCCCCATGGGTGAGAATGGGCCCAATTTCGGGGTCTAGATATTTTAAGAGCCGTTGTGCCTTGCCCAAAGAATATCCGAACAAAATGGAACAGCTGCCCTCCGACCGATTTTCGGACCACCAGGTATTGATGTTGTGCATTACCTCCTGTTGGGGCGTCCATTTAAAGGCGGGCAGCCCGAAGGTGCATTCGGTAATGAACGTATGGCATGCAACAGGCTCGTAGGGTACGGCCAGCCCGTCATCTTCTGTTTTGTAATCGCCCGTAAAGACCCATACTTCGCCCTGGTGTTCGACGCGCACTTGTGAGGATCCTATAATGTGTCCTGCCGGATGCAACGAAAATTTTACCCCGTTTATCATAAAGGACTCCCCCCATTCCTTTCCGCTAACGGTTATATCGCCCAAACGGTGTTTGATGATGGGGACGTTCGTATGATGGGTAATGTACCGTTGATGGCCCCATCGGGAATGATCGGCATGGCCATGGGTAATGATCGCCTTTTGCACCGGTTTCCAAGGATCCAAATACACGTCGGCCTCGGCACAGTAGATGCCTTTTTCATTAAATACCAATAAGGGTGGCCTCATAATTAGGATTTTGCATGTTAACAACACTTCGATCGACTTCCGGAACGTATTTCGCGTGCTTAAAGGTAAACGGTGAAATCGACCAAAAAGATAGCGCTCCACAAAAAGGTACGCCACCAGTTCAACTGTACCAAACGTTGCAATACCGCAGTATCACCTTTTCCTTTAGAAATAGCATGGTGCATGGGAACAAAACGGGCAAAGGTCAACCACCATACGGCAATGACCAGGACCAGACTGGCGAACGCCGGATAACTGGGCGTGCCGATCGACCGAAAGAGCAGGATCGCCAGTTGCCCGAACATGAGCGGGACTACCAGTCTCGAAATACTTTTGGTATATTTTTCGTGCCACTGCAGCAAAGCTTGGGACGAATAATGTAAAAACGAAGGATAAACGATGAGCTGTACCATAAAAATCAATACCACCAACCCAAAATCGAAGAGCAGCCCTATTTGCTGGATATGTGTTGCCAGTTCCGCCACCTTACGCTTTCAGGGTTTTCAAATAGGTTTCGGCGCGTTGCAAATGCCCTTGTTTTTTCTCGTCCGACATTTTATCATACGTCCGTACCAACATGCCCAAACGCGGATTTTTCAGAAAGAAATCGCGGTGGGTATGCATAAAGCGCCAAAATAGCCCGTCCCAAATTTCCTGCCATTCCCCTTTTGGATAGTTGCTCATTTTCATCAAATAGTTGCTTCCGCTGATATAGGGTTTGGTGGACATAAGGCCCCCATCGGCATATTGGCTCATTCCGTATACATTGGGTACCATTACCCAATCGTAGGCATCTATAAAAAGTTCCATGAACCATTGGTACACTGCATCGGGATCGAACTCGCAGAGCACCATAAAATTGCCCAGTACCATTAGACGCTCGATATGATGGCAATAGCCCGTTTTCAGTACTTTTTTTATGGTATCGTCAATGGGAAAAATACCGGTGGTTCCATCGTAAAACGATCTTGGTATTTTCTTGGTGAATCCCCAAAAGTGCCTTAACCGCTCTTCCCTACCTTTTACCAGGTACACGCCCCGTATAAACTCTCGCCATCCGATGATCTGGCGCACAAAACCCTCCGTAGCGTTAATAGGCACTCCGTTCTTTTCGGCGTAGGCAACACTCTTGGAAATGACTTCGGAAGGGGTGAGCAGACCAACGTTCAACATTGGCGTTAGAACACTATGGTTCAATATGGTTTCGGAGGCCACTATGGCATCCTCGTAGGTTCCGAACTCCATAAACCGTGTTTCCAAAAAATTATTGAACCACGTTTGGGCGCCTTCATAGTCGTTCGGGTACAGTTGCTGTTCGGTCAACGTTCCATAATGTTCCCCAAAATGTTCCCCAACATATTGTTTTGCTTCTTCATAATAGCCGTTGGTATCGGGATACTGAATGTGTGGCGGCACTTTTTTTGCGGGATACTTTTTTCGGTTTTCGGTATCAAAGGTCCATTTGCCGCCCTCCGGTATTCCCTCACTGTCGATCAAAAGGTTTCTTTTCAACCGTTCGTTCTTGTAAAAACTGGTCTGGAAAAACTTCTTTTTATCCTTTTTAAAAAACCCGGACAGCTCCTCTCGGGTATTCAGCCACATCGGGGCATTATGGCGCTCCGCTTTTATCCCGGTTTGACCACAACCTTCAGTGAGCCGCTTTTCCAGCCAATAGTCCATAGGGTCGGCATAATGTATTTCGGTAAACCCTTGGTCCTTTAAATGTGGAACCAGTTTGCGAATATCAGAAATGGCATCTACGGCCTCAACATATACCGGGTTTTGCTTTTTTTGCCGCAGCACCGCTTCAAAACATTTCATGGTTGCTCTATGATATGCTATTTTTTGCTTGTGAAAGGGATACTGTTTGAAATAGAGGTATTCCTCAACAAGGTATATGGGGTAACCATTACCAATAAGCGGATGTTCTTTGAATAACTGGTGCGGAAATATAATATTTACGGGAGCATCTGTCATTTGTTTCTTCTACATTTTTCGCTACAATACCGAACCGTTTCCCAGTTCTTTTCCCATTTCTTTCTCCAAGCGAACGGCCTGTTGCATACGGGACACATTTTTTGGGGCAGGTGTTGTTTTTTCATTTGTTTCAATCATTCTTGGTCTTTTCGATTCACCAAAAAATCATCGGTCTTTAAAATTGGGCACTTCCGAACGTCTAGCATACGGGAAGCGTTTTAGTTTTTTTACTTCATAATAGGTGTTCAACCCGGAAATACCGACCGCATCCATACGTTCCAAATCGACATCCTCGGCTTCGCCATAAGCGTTCTCGGGTAGCATCAAATGTTGGATTTCGCCAACAATCATCAGGGTGTCGTTCATAGGAATCGGAATGGCCTTTATAAAACGCATGCCCATTTTCAAACGGCTTTCCTTTACAAAAGGGGCTTCAAAACCCGCTACGTACTCCTCGGTAAGGCCACACTCCGAAAATTCGGAAACATCTGCCTCAAACTTGGCGGAGGTGTAGTGGGCGCGTTCGATCATGCCGCTGTGGATATGATTGATGGTATACTGACCGTTCTCTATAAAGTTCTCGTAGGTATGACGAGGCACCTCATCCACGGGCCTTAAAATAAAGCCCTGTAATGGTGGATTACTTCCTAAATGAAACACGGAATTAAAGACACCCAAGTTGGAAACTCCTTCCTTGGATATGGTTCCGATCAAATTGGCGGCTTTAATGCCCGAAACGGCATTGATCAACTTCAACCGGGCCACTTTATCCAATTCCGCTATTTCCTCTTTTGTATAGTGCATTTGCTATTTGTTTACTTCGGTAACGTCATTTTGTTGTGTTCGGAACAACGCTTCATCCTAGCATCTACCGGCGATCTTTTGGGCACCATATCAAAGCTATGGGCGCTGGAAAAGACAAAAAGTAGGCGCAAAACCTCATTTTCCGCAACCGGGAAAAGTTGACGTCGTGTTGAGCCACCTCATCGCTTCAATTGTTTTTTACATTTTTTCCAAAAACCAAAAAAAGAGGAAAAATACCCCTGTACATCGAACATCCAATCCCGTGGCTCCTCGATGCCCTGGTAATGGCGATTGGTCGGGTGTTCCTTATAATAAACCGTACCGACCGCGTGTTCGGCCAATAGTTCCGAAAACTCCCCAACATATACTTGAACATTTTTAAGATTAGCGGCCAACGCCATTACAAAGTCGATACATTTTTGGGATACCGGAAATTTTTTAAAATGGGAAGGCTCCAAAAGTAGGATCCGATTTGCCTCGATATGCTCCTTCCACAAAGGGTCTAGATTATAGTAATTATAAAGAAGTACCGGTAGGCCTTCATCCAACCGTATGCGCGTCCTTTCGGGTAAGGGCGTATGCAGTTCCGGCATTTCGGTTTCCTTTAAAACCTGAGGGGTTTCCATATCGGGCAATACTTCATACGACACCCCTAAAAAAGTTTCGCTTTGTTGGGTATGGCAAAATCTATTAATATTCTCTTGATTGGCGTAATACTTTTTACCACTGTTGGATCCGGCCACCCACTGCCAACTTAACGCATTACTGGCCCAGTCCCCGTCCAATAAGTGGTAATACATCCATTTTGCTGGGATATTCCAATGGCTACCCCCAATGTTGCAGGCTATAGCGGCTACGTACATGCGAAGGTGATTATGGAGATAACCGGTATCATACCATTGTAGTATGGCAGCATCAATAGCTTCGATACCCGTACGGGCCTCCAAAAGTGCCTTGGGCAGTTGTTGGTGCAAAACACCCGGCTGAGGGTGTTTCAAATCGGTATCAATGGCATTGCCCTTTACCGCCCAAACCTGTTGCCAATAATCCCGCCACGCCAGTTCTTGAATCATTTTCTCTATGGGAGAAGGGTGAAAACCGCGTTCTAGCAACTGTTCAAAAACGAACTTGGTACTGATTACCCCTCTAGAAATATAGGGGGAAAGATAGGTAACGGCACCATCGATATAATTCCGCGTACGGCCATATGCAATGGGGTCCACCGCAGCTACCCGTTCCAAAATATCCTGATACGCTGTGGGAAATGTGTGTGCTATACCTGCAGACGGCATTAGCGCTTGCTTATTTTATTACCTGAAATCGCTTTTTGGCGCGAGCATTTGAAGCGGTCAATATCGGGATTTCTCTTTTTTAGGTGCTTTTGGCTTACACCTGAATTTACTCTTTTACGCCACCGTTTAAAACTACTGTTCTTTAAATGGGTACGCATCAAACGTATGACATCCTTTTCCATCAGTTCAAACTGATAGTAAATGGCTTCGAAAGGAGTTCTATCCTCCCAGGCCATTTCTATGATCCTATCGATTTGACGCGCCGTAAGTTCAGAAGGGTTTACAGGGTCGAGCACTTTGGTATTATCACTTTTTTTATCCATACGATATTGCCCGACCCATGCTTTACACGTTTAAATTTCCTTTTAAACGCTTGTCTATTTTTTGTTTGATTACGGTGAGTCGTTTCATGATATCCATAATCTCGCTGTCCTTATTTTCCTTGTAGATCTCATTAAGCTCCAATATCAACGCTTTTGCCTCACGTGAAGCTGAAACCCGATCGCTAGTACTCATTCCAGATTTTTTTCTAGATTCAAATTCTTGAACCCTTTCCATTAAATCCATGCTATTCCTTTAAAATTTATGTGTCAAGTATATGACTATTTCTCAAGCTTTACAATTTGTTTCATGATTTCCTCGGCCTCATATACTTTTTCGTCGCTCAACTTTCTATTTGACGTAGAAAGTTGATGTGCCTGTTGCATCAGCTTTTTGTATTTGTCGTTCAATACTTCTAACTCTGACTTTTTTTTGAACAAACCGAACATCCGATATACTTTGATTATAAATTTCTTTTGGACTAACTACGTAAAGGTATTAAAATGTTTAATTATTATTTAAATATGTTAAACAAAATAACAATTCTTTAACGCAGGTCATCTGTCACTTATAACGATGATGCCCAGTGCTCAGGAAAGCCACTTTTTAAAACTCCCAATCTTTTCTATGGCAACGACGACCGGTTTGTCATCATAGGACGGGTTCAGCATGAGCCGTATTCTGGACTTTGAAGTATAGTACATATCGGCAATAGCGCTCCTATGCACAATGAATTGACGATTGATCCTAAAAAAGTCCGCTGGATTCAATGTATTTTCCAATGTCTTTAGGGTCTCGTTCACGACCACTCTTTCCCCGTTGGCGGTAATTAAAAAACTGACCCGTTCTTCTGCGTAAAAATAAGCTGTTTCGGAAACGGAAATACTTTTAAGCCTATTATTTTTTTTGATCAAAAAACGCTGCTTGTAAGCATCGCTTCCAGCTTCGAACACTTTTTTGTAGTCGGGAACAGTTCCCTTTTGCAAACGTTGATACTTATCCAAACTTTTTTGCAGCGCTTCGACGGCAATGGGTTTTAGCAGATAGTCGATACTGTTCTGCTCGAATGCCTTGATGGCGTATTCGGAATAGGCGGTGGTAAAAATAATGGGCGATGTTACGGTAACCTGTTCAAAAATCTCAAAAGAGTGGCCATCTACCAAGTTGATGTCCATAAAAATCAGATCGACCTGTGAATGTTGCAGAAAAGAAACCGCTTCGGAAACAGATTCGATCAGTTTCACCACACTAATTTCGGGCAATGCTTCTTGTGCCATCCGTTGCAAACGGATTGCAGCGATTTCTTCGTCCTCTATTATCAACGTACGGATCATACTTCGGTGGAAATTAATGGAATTTTGGCAATATACTGGCCGTCCAGTATCCCAAAAAAAGGAATTTTAGTACTGATCAAGGCGTATTGATTGGTCAAATTTTTAAGTCCGATACCATGGGAATATGCTTTGGACGTACTGCTCTTTGGGTTATAGGTATTACCGACCACCAGATAATCCCCTTCGGTGTAGATTTGGATGATCAACGGATTTGTTTTGCCTATTACGTTGTGTTTAATGGCATTCTCCACCAATAATTCCAAGCTCATAGGAGGAACAAACCGTTTTAACGCTTCGGAATCGACCTTCGTCTTTAGATGCAATTTGTCCTTAAATCGGATCTGTTGCAATAAAATATAGGAATCGATAAGCTGTAGCTCGTCTTTTAAGGTAACCACTACCTCATCGCTCTTACTGAGGGTATAGCGATAAATGTTGGAGAGTTCCTGTATAAATTGCTCCGACTTTTTGGGGTGTTGGGAAACCAATCCGGCCAAACTGTTAAAACTATTGAACAAAAAATGGGGATTCAATTGTTTTTTTAGCGCGTTGTAGTTCGCTATAGCCTTTTCACTTTCATATTCCTTAAGGTTCAACATGCTGGCCACCCGCTTTTCTTCGGATTCCATAAACCCTTCCAATAGATACACTAACAAAACCGCCAACGAACTTCCTATACCTATCGCCAACAACGGCAACCCGATAATCGGACTGTTGTCATCATCGAAAAAATAAAGGGTCGTTACTCTTAAAACAAGGGCCGTGACTATGATTTTCAACAAGATGAAGATTACCCAAAATAGTCTTTTTCGATGGCCGTTCCCCTCACCGATTTTTTTAAGGAGCACACTTTCCATGGTACTTTTTCGCATTTTAAAAATCAATATCAAATAGGCCAAAATGACCAGATAACCGATAACCGATTCCTGTATCACCTCCATCAGGGGCTCTTCCAAAATGAGCTTTACCAAAAAGATAAGGGCCGTGGCAAAAAAGCAGATTATCGGGTATAGGTAGAATCGATTTCTAGTCAAAATCCTGATTTTGCATTAATCATCATTCGGTTATTTCAAAGGTAGCCTCCGCTACATCGGCGGTATAAAAGAAACCCAACGGTCGGTTGTCGCTATTGGTCATGTTCCGCACATTGCCCCGTACCGATTCCGGTGGTGGGTTGCCCACAAAACTAAATCCGCCCGAACTGCTTTGTACGAACACTTCATAAAGATAATTATAATAGCGTTCCGAAATGCCCAGTTGCTGTACAGTGGCCTCATCGCCAAGCGCGAACAAAATCTCGTCGTTCGGATTTACCCCGACCCTTTTCTGGCCATCAAAAAATTCATCCGATAACACCAGCACATCGCTATTGCCCGGGTCGGGCACAATAATGAACGCTCCATTTCTTGCCACCCGATGGTAATAAAAGTTAGCAACTCCCGCAGGGTCGGTGGTATCGAACTTGGCAAAATAGCCCTCGTCCGTTATCAAGGTTTCCTCTTCAAACTCGGAATATACGCGATCAAAAGCGGGCACTTCCGTCAAGGTTTCGCGAGCCTCATACTCCTCATCGTTCCAAAGAACGGTGAGCGTATAGGTAGTGTTCAACTCCGGTATCAATTCCGTGTTCGTGTACACCCCGTTTCCGGAGTAGCTAAAGTCGTAGGCCATGTTTCCATCCGTAACGGTTACCACCGCATCTTCGACCAGCGGTACCGTTTCGTCATTGTTTAAAAAGTCTCGAGTTGTAGTAAGTCGAATACGCTGGCGCGTTACCGGAGTGTTCAAGTTACGTTCCAAACCTCCTTCTACTACCAATCGTGGTGCACTATTGGCGATGCTCAGGTCGTTGGTTACATCGACTTCGCAAGAGGTACAAAATAAAATAATGGTAACTATAAATATGACGGTCGTGATAAGTGCTTTCATGTGATTGTTTTAAAATTTAAATTCATAGGAGATGCTCGGCAGCGGAAATCCAAAAATGGACAGCTTGGTTGCCTGTGTTTGGCCGGTGGCCACTTCTTGATCATTTACTTCGCCCACTTCTGAAAAGTAGATCGAGGAAGCGTTTTGGCGTCCGTATGCGTTCACCAGACCGAATGTCCATTTTCCGTTTTTACCGGATTTTGGATTTAGCGTAGCGGAAATATCCAACCGATGGTAGGCCGGAAGGCGGTTGCCGTTCCTATCCGAATAATCCGCCAAAACCAATCCATTTTGGGAATACCTTCCCGTAGGATAGGTAACTGGCCTCCCCGAACCGTAAACAAAGTTTGCACCGAAATCCCATCGATCGTTCAGTTTGTAAATACCAACTGCATTCAGCTCGTGCAATTGATCGCTATTGGTGGGATAATACTTGTTATTGTTGATGCCCAAAACCTTGGATTCCGACCTTGCCAAGGTGTAGCTCAGCCATCCGGTAAGTTTACCGTCGTTCTTATTTACTTGCAGTTCCATACCGTAGGCCCTTCCTTTACCCTGCACGAACTCCGTTTCCACACTTTCGGTAAAAAGAAGGTCCGCCCCATTTTTGAAATCGGTAACATCCCGGATATCTTTATAGTACCCCTCCAAGGAAAGATCATACGCACCTTCTTTAAAGTTCTTAAAATAGCCCAATGCATATTGATCTAAAGATTGTGGTTTTAAATAACGCCCACTGGGTGCCCAAACATCCAAGGGTGTTGCGGAGGTCGTGTTCGAAATGAGATGTAGGTATTGGTTCATTCGATTGTAACTTCCTTTTATGGAACTATTGTCGGTAAGCAGGTAGCGCATGGAAAAGCGGGGTTCGAAAGCATTGTAGCTTTTGATAGTTTCCCCGGATTTGTACGAGGTCGTTCCCGTTACGGGATTGACGATATAACTATCTTGTTCCGCATTGTACGTCAACGGATTCCCGGTTTCGTATTCGTTTACCTCGGCCTTTCCAAGTCGATCGAAGGTTGAATACCGCAGTCCATATTGCAAGCTGAGCTTATCCGAAAGTTTTTGTTGATAATCGATATAGGTGCCGGTTTCCAAGGCAAAGTTCTCCTGAAAGGTTTCGGGCACTACCGAAGACCCCTCCAATGGCGAAATTTGACCCGGTTTAAAATTATAGTAGGTAAAATCAGTGCCGGCCTTTATGGTATTGTTCCCATTGATGAACCAAGAAATCCTTGGCTTGATGTTGTAATTGTTGATAACCGATTTCCATCGAAACTCCGCCCCGGAACGAAGATTGTCCAGGTTATAATCGTAATTACTGTAAATTCCGGATGTTTGCAAAAACACTTTATCGCTCAACACGCTGGTCCAGCGTAAGGTTCCACTACCATTTCCCCAAAAGGTATTCACCAGTCCTTTTATCCCGAATTTATCCCTTCCGAAATACCCGGATAGGTATAGTCTATTATTTTCATTGAGCTCGTAATTGGCTTTCATGTTCAAATCGTAGAAATAGGCTTTTACATCCTTGAATTCTGAGGATAAAAAGGTAAACACATCCGCATACGATCGCCTTCCGGCAACCATGTAGCTTCCTTTGCCCGCTGCACCCTCACCCTTGGCAATAGGACCCTCCACCAGTGCTTTTGCGGAAATAAGCCCCACCGAGGCCAAGCCATTGAACTGCTTGGCATTTCCCTCCTTCTGTTTTACATCGAGTACGGAGGACAGTCGCCCACCATATACGGAAGGGATTCCCCCTTTATAGAGTTTGACATCCTTAATGGCATCGGAATTAAATACCGAGAAAAAACCGAACAAATGGGAAGCGTTGTACAGGGTTGCCTCATCCAGCAGCACCAGGTTTTGATCTGCGGATCCCCCGCGCACATTAAAACCCGAAGCGGCCTCATTAACACTGGATACTCCCGGAAGCAACTGAATGGACTTCACAAGATCGGGCTCCCCTAAAACCGATGGTATTTTTTTTATCGTTTCGGTCTTTAGGGTCGCTACGCTCATTTCGGTGGAGGTTATCGCTTTGGTGACCCGATTGGACTTCACCACCACTTCATCAAGCTGGTTCGTTTCCTCGACAAGTTCAAAATTTCGCTTTTCATTTTCAGAAACGGTGATGTCCTGTAAAATGGTTCGAAAACCTAGGTAACCGACTTCCAGGGAATACTCGCCTTCGGGAAGGGTAACCGAATAAAAACCATACGCGTTGGTGGTGGTCCCAATCTCGCCATTGAATACTAGGGTTACTCCGAACAACTTCTCACTTGATGACGCTTCCTGTACGTAACCGCTCAGGGCAAATTCTTGCTGGGCGAACAGCGTGCCGCAGAAAAGCAAACACCCGAAACAAACGGCAATCTTAAATTGATTCATTGGATTTTAATTTTAGTTTACAGGACGAAACTAAAACCAGTCATCTTTAAAAAAATCCATTTTCGGATAGCACTGGAAAAAAGCGGATAAAACTTGGAAAAATAGGTTTGAAATAAAATGACCACAATAAAAATTGCCTACTTCGCTGCGAAATACGTAGTAATCACCGTTCGGTAGTTTTCCCAATGGGAGTCTCGATTTCCCCAATTTCAGCATCCAGTTTGGTGTAGGCCGAAGTTTTGGTTGCGTTTACAATGTACGAACGGTGCACTCGAAGAAAACGTCCGTTCAACCGTTCTTGGAAAGCTGCGCTACTAGGTTTGATCATGTAGGTCCTCCCTGAAAGATAAATTTTGATGTAGTCCTTTACACTTCGTATGTACAGGATATCATCCAAAGATACCTTTAGCTGTTTTCTGTTTGCCCTGATGAATAGAAAATCAATATGCGATTCCCTCACTTTTTCTATGGTGCCCTCATTCGTTTGCTGGATTACGCGACTCTCAACCGTAGATAAAATATGATGTCATCGGTTTAACTTTCTTATCCAAAACACGATAAGAACACCACCTGCCAAACCGGGTAGAAACCATGCATAAAGACCCGGTAACAATTCGTTGACGACTACAAAAGCTGTAGTGGCGGAAATATAGGCTCCCATCATTTTCCCCAAATGCAGTTTCAGCCAGACCTTTTGTAGCTTATCGCGATTTTTGAACAGCAACAGGTCACGGACGGAGAACACGATTCCTAGACCGGCAAACACGCATAAAACGATATTTAAGGTTTTGGAAACCAACATCGGCAAAATAACCATCAAAATTCCCGTGACAATCATCATCCATGAAATCCGTTTATCCCAATGTAGGTCATATTTTTTCTTTTTAAATCGTAATGCCCTTTTGCCTGTCAAAATAAAGTAAAGACTAAAAACACCTACGGCGAACAAAAATGGACTTTGATGGTTCGGAATGGTTGCCACTACCAATGCAGTCAATGCGGAGACAAGCATACTAAAGTAAAACACCAGCCCAGACCTTCTATGTAGCGTAAACCCCTTTGTTGCAATCAAGGATATGAGTCCTGCCAATAGCGCCAAGCCACCGGTTGCCGCATGAATATAAATAAGGATTTTAGCTATTGGCTCCATAGTATATCGATAAGGTTATCGATCACAAGTTCTGTATATTTCGTGAGGGCGGCGATTTGAATCTCCCGAATTGTCGAATAAAGTGGACGGACCGTATACCGAAAGCACCTGCTTATCCAAAAAATGTAAAAAAGGCTTCAGAAAAAGTATTTTTATGGATAAGTGCTTCGGGGCAAACGTGCCCGAGATTCCATATCCCTGGTCGAAACCACTACCGCGAAATCGCATTCCGAGGCCTAGCGGCCTTCGTAATTTTTTTATCCCAAAATCTCGAAAATGCTTTTCGGGTCGAAACAGGAGAGGGATTGCATATCCCTGATCGAAACCACTACCGCGAAATCGCATTCCGAGGCCTGGCGGCCTTCATAATTTTTTTATCCCAAATCCCTGAATATACTATTCGGGTTTGTTTGGAGACAAGGGATTGCATATCCCCGGTTGCGGCCACCACTGCGAAATCCGGTTCCGAAGCCTATCGGCTTACGTCATTTTTTTATGCCCAAATCCCTGAATATACTATTCGGGTTTGTTTGGAGACAAGGGATTGCATATCCCCGGTTGCGGCCACTACTGCAAATAGGGTTCCGAAGCCTAGCGGCTTGCGTAATTTTTTTATGCCCAAATCCCTGAATATACTATTCGGGTTTGGGCATAAAAAAATTCCGATAAACTACGTTTATCGGAATCCTGCTTGATGTGGGCAATGAGGGATTCGAACCCCCGACCCCCTCGGTGTAAACGAGGTGCTCTGAACCAACTGAGCTAATTGCCCGTAAAGGTGTGCAAATATAGAATGTTTTTAGAAACGTCAAAAGAAAAAAGCTTAAAATATTACAGTACTTCGGCCACTACAAAAGTACTGCCCCCTATAAAAATAAGGTCGCTTTTCTTAGCCGCTGATTTTGATGCTTTTAATGCCTCTTGAACACTAGTATAACTTTTACCGAAGAGCCCGTAATCAGCGGCCCGCTCCCTTAAAACGTCCGCTTGCAACCCACGGGCGATACCAGGGCAACAGAAATAATATTGGGCAGTAGTCGGAAAAAGGGGCAATATGTTGTTCAAGTCCTTCCCCTTTACAAAACCCAATACGATATGTAAGGTATCGAACGGTTGTTGCTGCAGCTGTTGCAATACCACGGTCAACCCTTCTACGTTATGGGCCGTATCACAAACGATAACGGGCTCTTTTTGCAAATGCTGCCACCTGCCCAACAATCCGGTATTCGCAACAACATTTTGTAATCCGTTTTCGATATGTTTTGCGGTGACTTCAAAGCCACGTAATTTCTTTATAGCGATAACCGCTCCGTTACTATTTTTTTGCTGATAGGCGCCCAACAATGCGGTATGGTAAGAAGGCGGGGCATCTTGATCGGCGAAGGTAAGGGCGGCGCCGCGTTCCGCGGCCACCGCTTCAAATACTTTCGCCGTTTCCGCTTGGTGCTCACTGATCACAACGGGTATTCCCGCTTTTATAATACCGGCTTTCTCATAGGCAATGGCTTCTAAAGTGTCCCCCAACATATCGGTATGGTCCAAACCGATATTTGTGATCAACGAGAGCTCGGGAAGGATAATATTGGTCGAATCCAAACGGCCTCCCAAACCGACTTCTATCACGGCAATGTCTACCTTTTCATCCGCGAAGTATGCGAACGCCATACCAACGGTCATTTCAAAAAAAGAAAGCCCGTTCTCCGTTAAAAAAGAATAGTGCTTTGCAATAAAGTCCGTCACGTATTCTTCGCGCACTGGCGTACCATTAATTTTTATGCGCTCGCGAAAATCCTTTAAATGGGGGGAAGTGTAGAGTCCGACCGAATATCCCGCTTCCTGTAATATGGAAGCGAGCATATGGCTACTGGAACCTTTTCCGTTGGTACCACCGACGTGAATGCTCTTAAATTCTCTTTCGGGATGCCCTAGATGGGAGGCTAAGGATAAGGTTTTGTCCAGTTTCGCATTAAAGGCCGCTTTTCCCTTTTGCTGGTACATGGGCAGTTGGCGAAACATCCATTCCAGAGTTTCTTGGTAGGTCACTTACTCACCTAATTTAAAGTTGACCACCACAAAACCGACCTGTTGGCTGGGTGCCTTGGAATCCAGGTTCCATTTGTGCATGAAGGCCGTTTTTTTCGCTGGTTCCAAAAGGCAGGCGGCGTTATTGGTAGTTCCTTTCACCCCTGGCGTTGCGCTGATTACCTTGCCGTTTCGGTCCACAATGATCTTTACGACTACGCGACCTTCCTCATTACATTCTTGTTGTACTTTGCCTTTGTTGACCAAGGACCGTCCATTTAGGCCATAGCCACCAGTACCGCTTCCCGAGCCAGGGCTACCGTAATAGCTTGTGGCGTAGGGGTCGCCTCCGGGCTGTCCTTTGTCCCCAGCCCTGTTATCATCACCTTCGGAGCCGGATGCCGTGCCATCGGATTTGTTGAGACCGCCCATCATTTCGTCCAGGTTGCGCCGTTTTGCTTCCTGTTCCCTACGGGCTTTTTCTTCCGCGGCCTTCTTTTGCTGGGCAATTTTGGCCGCTTTTGCTTTTTCCCTTTTTATCTTATCGGCCGCTTTCTTTTTTGCGGCATCCTCGGCCCTACGCTTGGCATCCTTTGCCTTTTTGATGCGTATGGCCTCCTCCTCTTCACTGGTAAGGACATTTTCGGCCGGTGCCGCTTCGGCGGCCGCTTCCTCAGGTTCTTCCTCGACCATTTCTTCAACGGCCTCTTCCTGTTTGGTAGGCTCCACGGGTGGGGTATCCAAAGGTTCGGAACGTATTTTTTCCTTGGGTTGTACTTGGCCACTTCCAAAATCGGTAGTTCCAAAGTTTACGGAGATTCCATTCTCTTCGGGAGGGTCAAGATAGCCTAGGCCTATATAGAAAAGTATAAGCAACAGCACACTTAGCAGTAGCGTAGTAAGTGTGAAAGATTGTTTTTTGTGTCTCGTGTCTAAGAACGACATTAGTTGGGTCGCACGGCCAAAATAACTTTATAATTATTCCTATTGGCAATATCCATAACGTTTACCGCTTCTTTTATGGCAACGTTTTCTTCAGCTCTTAAAATAATCGTGGGTTTGTCTTGACCTTCCAGTGCTTTTTTTAATTCAATTTCTATGTATTCTCCGTTGATGCGTTCGTCGTTTACAAAATACTGCAAGTTTTTATCGATGCTCACCGAAACGTTTTGGGTGTTGGTCGATTTCCCCTTTGCCTTGGGCAACAATAGATCTAGTGCGTTGGGCGAATTGGCCGTAAGCATGAAGAATATCAACAACAGGAAAACGATATCCGTCATCGATGACATGCTAAAGTCGGGACTTACCTTATTTCTTCCTTTTAATTTCACTTTTCTTTTGATAATGCCCTAAGGGGCCGGGTGTGTATTTTTTGATATGCTAGATGTTGGCTGAAATTTTTCGATGCGAAACCGACCTAAAGTGGTTCGTTCAACAGATCGAGAAACTCTACCGCATTGGCTTCCATTTTGTGCACCACCTTGTCCGTTCTATTCACCAAATGGTTGTATCCCATATAAGCGATAATACCCACGATCAAACCGGCTACGGTAGTGGTCATGGCCGTATAGATACCAGAGGCCAATGAGCCCATCTCGGCCTGTCCTCCGCTCGTCGCCATTTGGTGGAATGCCAAAATCATACCGATTACGGTTCCTAAAAAGCCGATCATCGGTGCCGCGCCGGCAACGGTGGCCAACACACTTACGTTTTTTTCCAATTTGTACACTTCCAAAGTACCGGCATTTTCAATAGCGGTATTGATGTCGTCCAAGGGCTTTCCGATTCGGGAAACGCCCTTTTCGGTAAGTCTTGCTACCGGAGAATCGGTTTGGGTACATAACATTTTTGCCGCATCCAGTTTTCCGCTGGACACATAGTCACGGATCTGGTTCATAAAATTCTTATCGATCTTGGATGCCGCCTTAATGGCCAGTATTCTTTCAAAGTAGATGTATAGCGCAACGCCCAACATAATGAACAAGACCGAAATAATAAGGATACTTCCCGTACCGCCATTAAATATAAGGTCGATGACCGACAAGGTCTTTTCTGTGGAAACTGCTTCGCCCATTTCTGGATCTTGGGCAATATCTTGAAACAATAACATAGGTATTCTCTTCTTTAAGGTTGCCTTAATAACGGTATTTTGTCGATTAAATTATGCGTGTAGCACAAAATCTCTCATCAATACAAAAACACCCGCTCCGGCTACAAAACCGACCAAGGCCAACCAGCTGATTTTTTTGAGATACCAAAAGAAATCGATCTTTTCCATACCCATGGCGACCACACCCGCAGCGGAACCAATAATCAACATACTACCGCCGGTTCCCGCGGAGTACGCGATAAAATGCCATAAAGGATCATCCAAGGCCTGAGCGAACATACCCATACTTGCCGCTACCAAAGGTACATTGTCGATTACGGCGGAGCCGACTCCAAAAAGCATGACCACAATATCGGTATTGGGTATCGCCTCGTTCAAACTTTCCGCATAATGGAACAACATTCCCAACGATTCCAGTGCCGCTACCGCAAGTAAAATACCCAGGAAAAATAGGATACTGGGAAGCTCTATCTTGGAAAGGGAATGGTGTACCGGACTATGGTGCCCTTCGGTATCATGCCCTTCGCCCTCTACCGAGGAAATACTAAATTTTGAGCTACTGTATATTTCGGCAAAAGTGGCCACTATGGCCAAGGACAACATCATTCCCACATAAGGGGGCAAATGGGTTACCGTTTTGAAAAAAGGCACAAAAACGATTGCTCCCAGTCCTAAATAAAGCATGAGCGCCCCATATTTGGATTTGGGCGCCTCCAACTCTTCGATATCACTATCGATATTCCCTTGAAAAGCCTTGAACCGACTTGCCAAAAACACCGGCACCAACATACATACTATAGAAGGGATCAAAACATGTTCGATCAGTTGTAAGGCCGATACCTTATCGGCAATCCACAACATTGTGGTGGTCACGTCACCGATCGGCGACCAGGCACCACCGGCATTTGCCGCAATGATGATGATTCCCGCAAACCAAAGGCGCGTTTCCCTATCCTTTATTACCTTTTGTAGAATGGTAATCAGTACAATGGTAGCGGTTAGGTTATCGATAATGGCCGATAGAATAAAGGCCAAAATGGAAAACAACCATAGTAATTTTCGCTTGCTCTTAGTACGTATAAACCCTTTAATAGTGGCAAAACCATCAAAATAATCGATGATTTCCACTATGGTCATCGCTCCTAACAAGAACACCAGTATCTCTGCCGTTTTGCCCAAATGATGCAGTAAAATTTCATCGATATGGGTGGGCTCCAGCTCTCTCAATTGCGCGTTCACCTCAAAAACATCCATATGCGATAGGGCGATAATGGCCCATAAAATGGCCATCATGGCCAAAGCCGGAATCAGCTTATCGATTTTAAGATTGTGTTCAAGGGTAATCGCAAGATAGCCCGCCAAAAAGACGATAATGATAATGGTCTCCATATTCAGTCGGTTTTATATAAGTTGTTTTAATGCTAATTCAAATCCGGTTTCGCAGATATTCGTTTTCGATGGATTTTGCTTAAAGATATTCAAAATTGCTTTCCGAATGGTATCGGAAGTATCTTTAAATATCAATTCGTCATCGATGGCCACCCTTTTTTCCATGAAATAGGCAAAAACACGGGCCATACCGCAGTTGCTTATAAAGTCGGGCAGCAAACTCACCCTACCATCGGTATACTCCATGATGGGTCCGAAGAAGATTTCCTGATCGGCAAAGGGAACGTTCGCTCCCGGTGAAATTACTTCCAGACCGGTATCGATCATTTTGGTGATCTGCTCCTTGGTCACCAAACGGGAAGCGGCACAAGGCATAAATATTTCCGTTCGCAGCGTCCAAATACGCTCGTTCATTTCTTCAAAAGGAATCATGCTATCCGTATCGGCAATCAGGCTATTTCCTTTTTTGTTCAGAAAAAAGTCCTTTATTTCCTCAAAAGAAAAGCCGTCCTCGTTGATCACTCCCCCGGCACGGTCGATAATGCCCACGACCTTGGCCCCCATTTGCGCCAAGTAATAGGCCGCGGCCGAGCCTACGTTTCCAAAACCTTGTATCACGGCTTTTTTGCCCATAACATTGCCACCATAAATGGCGTAGTAGTGGCGAACCGCTTCCGCGACGCCATAACCGGTAATCATATCCGCAACGGTGTACTTGCGACGGGCATCGGGCGTATATTTCCCATCTTCCAAGGCTTTGATCACCCCCAATCGCAATTGTCCGATCCTATTGATCTTATCGGCTTCCGTAGGTTTGAAGTGTCCGTTAAAAACCCCTTCCTGAGGGTGCCACACCCCGGCATCCTCGGTTATCGGTATCACCTCGTGAATTTCGTCGACATTGAGGTCTCCACCGGTTCCATAATAGCTTTTCAACAATGGGGAAACGGCCCGGTACCAACGTTCCAATACGCCGGCTTTTCTTGGGTCGTTGGGATTAAAGTTGATTCCCGATTTTGCCCCGCCGATCGGGGGACCGGACACCGTAAATTTCACTTCCATGGTTTTGGCCAGGGAGAGCACCTCGTTCATATCCAAACCCTCGCGCATTCGCGTACCACCGCCGGCGGCGCCGCCACGTAGGGAGTTGATCACCGTCCAACCCTCCGCTTCCGTTTCGGAATCTTTCCAATTGAAAACGATTTCCGGTTGTTTTTCCTCATACGTTTTAAGCAACTTCTTCATTTCTGTAAACATTTAATTATGCAATCCTTTACTCCTTTGTTTCGGTACCAAAAAATTTCATTAGCCCCAAAGGGGTCACTGCTGATCCATAATCGTTCGTTTAAAACCTATTTCAATTCTCCCAAAAACAAATATAAAGATTTGATGTGGTTCAAAATCACTTGGTACGGCTTTATATGAAAACACAAAACAAGACGGTATACCATATGTTTTTTCGAAGCTTCTCGTATCTTTGTGGGACGACTTTTAAAAATGATAACGCTATGGATTTTTCACTTTCGGAAGAGCATCAAATGATACAACAGGCGGCAAGGGATTTTGCCCAAAATGATTTGTTGCCCGAAGTTATCGAACGGGACGATGCACAACGTTTCCCCACGGAACAGATCAAAAAACTGGGGGAACTCGGTTTTATGGGCATGATGGTAGGAACGGAATACAACGGTAGTGGTATGGACACCCTGTCCTACGTTATCGCCATGGAAGAACTATCCAAAATAGACGCCTCGGCTTCCGTAGTCGTATCGGTAAATAACTCTTTGGTCTGTTATGGCCTGGAAACCTATGGTACCGAAGCACAAAAACAAAAATACCTGACCCGTTTGGCCTCCGGTGAAATAATAGGTGCTTTTTGCCTGTCGGAGCCGGAAGCGGGAAGTGATGCCACTTCCCAAAAGACCACGGCCATCGATAAGGGCGACCACTACATATTGAACGGCACCAAAAACTGGATCACCAACGGCAGCAGTGCGGAGGTCTACCTTGTTATTGCACAGACCGATCGGGAAAAAGGCCATCGGGGCATTAACGCCCTGATCGTAGAAAAAGGAATGCCGGGCTTTGAAATAGGACCCAAAGAAAACAAACTGGGCATCCGCGGGAGCGACACCCATTCCTTGAATTTTAATGATGTAAAGGTCCCCAAAGAAAACCGTATCGGAGAAGATGGTTTCGGGTTCAAATTCGCGATGAAAACCCTTGCGGGAGGGCGTATCGGTATTGCTGCCCAAGCATTGGGTATTGCCGCCGGTGCTTACGAATTGGCCTTAAAATACTCCAAGGAGCGCAAGGCTTTTGGAACCGAAATAAGCAACCACCAGGCCATTGCCTTTAAGCTGGCCGATATGCACACGCAAATCGAGGCGGCGCGCCATATGGTCTACAAGGCCGCTTGGGACAAGGACAATGGCAACAATTACGACCTCTCCGGGGCAATGGCCAAATTGTATGCTTCACAGGTAGCCATGGAAACCACCGTGGAAGCCGTTCAAATACATGGTGGCAACGGTTTTGTAAAGGACTATCATGTAGAACGGTTGATGCGCGATGCCAAAATTACCCAGATTTACGAAGGCACCTCGGAAATACAAAAAATCGTTATTTCAAGAAGTGTCCTGAAGGACTAGTTCCTACTATTTCTTTGTTTTGCCCGGACCACCGATACGGAGGATAGGGTATCACGATCGGATATTAAAATACACACCCTTCAAAACACCCCCTAGACTTGAGGGGGTAACGTTGTATTTAGCCTGATATTCTGTTACCGCGATAAAAAATTAAGGGGAATGTGTTACAAAAGACCACTTCTGCGCCACCACACCCCCTAAATACTTGAGCGGATTGGTTTTTAACCTTAATTTTAATGGAATTCTAAAATTTACCCTCGAAAAATTCACATCTGAGCATTTTTCAAGGTTTTATTTGAAACCTTGGTTTTTTTTTGGTGATTTAAAAAAAAGGTTGAACATTATTCAGACAAAAGTATATTTTTGAGGAAATACCATAATTTATGACGTTGAAGAAGCAAGGGTTATACCTACCGGAATTTGAGCATGACAACTGTGGCGCAGGTTTTATTTGTAGCCTTAAAGGAAAAAAATCGAACGATATCATCCATAAGGCTTTGGAGATATTGGATAAGCTGGAACATCGAGGCGCGGTAAGTGCCGATGGAAAGACGGGTGATGGCGCAGGGATCTTGATCGACATTCCACATGATTTTTTTCAGGACGAATGCGATTTCGAACTTCCCGAATACGGCACCTACGCCGTGAGCAATGTTTTTTTACCGCAAAAAGAGAACCAACGTAATTTTTGCATCTCTGTTTTTGAGGAAAATATCAAAAAACAGGGATTGCGCTTGCTCGGTTGGCGCGATGTGCCGGTAAACCGATCGGTACCTGGTAGAATCGCAATGGAGACCGAACCTTATGTGAAGCAGGTTTTCATTGCGAAGCATTCCGAAGAACAGGAAGCGTTCGATTTTCATTTGAAACTGTTCATCGTACGTAAAGTTACTGAACACGCCATACTGAACTCCAAACTATCGGAGCGCAAGTTTTTTTATGTGCCCAGCCTTTCCACAAAAATTATCATTTTCAAGGGGCTTTTGATGCCCAAGGACATTAGCCTATACTACAAGGATTTAATGGACCCCAGGGTAGTGACCCGTTTGTCATTGGTACACCAGCGGTTTTCGACCAATACCTTCCCTACCTGGGACCTGGCACAACCGTTCCGATATATGTGCCACAATGGCGAGATCAATACCCTACGTGGCAACGTTTCCCGAATGCGCTCCCGAGAAGAACTTCTTAAGAGCGATTGGTTCGGAGATGAAATAAAAAATATCCTTCCCATTATATTACCCGGAAAATCAGATTCCGCTACCATGGATATGGTGGTAGAGCTCTTTTTGATGACCGGTCGTTCGCTACCAGAGGTCATGATGATCTTGGTACCCGAGGCATGGGAAAAGAATTCGGAAATGTCGGAAGCAAAGCGGGCCTTTTATGAGTACCACTCCTGTATGATGGAGCCTTGGGACGGCCCTGCATCCATTCCTTTTACCGATGGAAATTTTATTGGAGCGGTTTTGGACCGAAACGGATTACGCCCCTCGCGCTACTCGGTAACCAAAGACGGTTATGTTATTATGTCGTCCGAAACTGGCGTTGTGGATATCGCCCCTGAAAACGTGTCGTTCCACGGTCGTTTGGAGCCTGGAAAAATGTTTTTGGTAAACATGGAAGAGGGCAGGATCGTGAACGATGAGGAAATTAAGGAAGAAATTGCCAAAAGCCGACCCTATCAAAAATGGCTCGACGCCAACCTGGTACACCTAAAGGACATTCCTTATAATGATTGCCCCTTATTTTTAGGAGAGGCTTCCCTTGAAAAACGCAAATCGGCCTTTGGATATACCCTTGAGGATATCAACACCATTATTTTGCCCATGGGCAAGAATGCCAAGGAACCCATCGGTTCTATGGGTTCGGACACGCCAATTGCCGTGTTATCGGAACGCCCACAATTAATCTACAATTATTTCAAACAATTGTTCGCACAGGTAACCAATCCACCCTTGGATGGTATTCGGGAAGAACTGATTACGGACATCAGCCTTACCCTTGGAAGCGACCAGAACATTTTTGATTTTAGCGAACTGCACTGTAGAAAACTAAAGATCCAGAATCCGGTCATCTCTAAGGAAGACCTTGACAAAATAAAAAATTACGATGCCAGCCCCGATTATAGGGTGACCTCCATTCCCATGCTGTATGAAATACAACATGGATACAACGGACTTGAGAATGCATTGGAAGCGATCCTTGAGAAAACAGAAAAGGAAATCGACCAAGGGACCAATATCGTTATCCTTTCCGATAGGAACGTAAGCGATACCATGGCACCGATACCCGCCTTGTTGGCCTGCTCTTTTATCAATAGCGGTCTGCAACGTTTGGGAAAACGCTCCAAGGTAAGCATCATCATCGAGTCGGCAGAGCCTAGGGAAGTACATCATTTTGCACTATTGTTCGGCTTTGGGGCAAGTGCCATCAACCCTTACCTGGTGAACGAGATTATCGCGGAACAGATCGAAGATAACGATATCGAGGTCACTTTTGAGGAAGCCATAAAGAACTACAACAAGGCCATAGGAAAAGGCATTTTAAAGGTGATGAACAAAATTGGTATCTCCACCTTAAATTCCTACCGAGGGTCGCAACTTTTTGAGTGTATCGGAATCAATTCCACCGTGGTGGACACGTATTTCCCGAACACGCCTACGCGTATACAGGGCATCGGACTCTACCAGATCGAAAAAGAAATTTCAAAAAGGCACGCGAAAGCATTTGCCGAAAAAGAAGTGGCGGCAAACCTCGACCTTGAAATGGGCGGGGAATACCGATGGCGAAGAGACGGGGAAAAACACATGTTCAACCCCCTATCCGTAGCCACCTTGCAAAAAGCGGTAAGAAACAACGAATCCAACACCTATAAGGAGTTTTCCCAAATGGTAAACGAACAGTCGAAAAGCTTGATGACCATTAGGGGGCTGTTCGAATTTTCGAATTACGACCCTATTCCCTTGGAAGAGGTAGAGCCATGGACCGAAATCGTGAAACGTTTTAAAACCGGGGCCATGTCATACGGCTCCATAAGCAAGGAGGCACATGAAAACCTTGCCATAGCCATGAACCGTATCGGAGGAAAAAGTAATTCCGGTGAAGGTGGTGAAGATTCCGAACGTTTTTACAAAAACGCATCGGGTAACTGGCGTAACAGCGCGATCAAACAAGTAGCTTCGGGACGTTTTGGAGTAACTTCGGATTACCTGACCAACGCCCAGGAAATTCAAATTAAAATGGCCCAGGGCGCAAAACCCGGTGAAGGGGGACAACTTCCCGGACCAAAAGTAAACCCTGCGATAGCAAAAACCAGAAATTCTACACCTTATGTAGGGCTGATTTCGCCACCGCCGCATCATGATATTTATTCCATTGAGGATCTGTCCCAACTTATTTTCGATTTAAAATCGGCCAACCGTAAAGCACGGATCAACGTAAAGCTGGTTTCGGAGGTAGGTGTCGGCACCGTAGCGGCAGGAGTATCCAAAGCCAAGGCCGATGTTATCCTCGTTTCCGGTTTTGACGGAGGTACAGGAGCATCGCCGCTCACCTCTCTCAAACATGCCGGACTCCCATGGGAACTCGGAATTGCGGAAGCACAACAGACCTTGGTGATGAACGACCTTCGAAACCGTATCGTTCTGGAATGTGATGGACAGTTAAAAACGGGACGCGATGTTGCCGTTGCCTGTTTATTGGGTGCCGAAGAGTTTGGCTTTGCCACAGCACCCTTGGTCGCTTCGGGCTGTATAATGATGCGCGTATGCCATTTGAATACCTGTCCGGTAGGCATCGCCACACAAAACCCCGATTTGCGAAAAAAGTTCAAGGGAAAACCCGAACATGTGGTAAACTACATGTATTTCGTTGCCCAGGAACTACGGGAGATTATGGCCCAGTTAGGGTTCCGTACCGTTAATGAGATGGTCGGGCAAGTACAAAAACTAGATCGTAAAAAAGCGATAGACCACTACAAGTCGGCAGGTATCGATTTAACCCCGATCTTGCACGAAGTAGATGTTCCCGCTGGTACCAAGTTTTACAACACCCAGAAACAACAGCACAACATCGAGAATTCCATTGAATTCGATATTATCGAAAAAGCGAACCCTTCCCTCTTTCGAAAAGAAAAGCTAACGTTGGACTTCGCTATAAAAAATACGGACAGGGCCGTAGGTGCCATCGTCAGTAACGAAATTTCCAAAGTGTATGGCGCACAAGGACTCCCGATCAACACGTTAAAAATCAATTTCACCGGTTCGGCGGGCCAGAGTTTTGGGGCATTTGCCACCAGAGGGCTAACCCTGACCGTAAACGGGAATACCAATGACTACCTTGGAAAAGGGCTTTCCGGGGCAAAATTGGTCATCAAGGTCCCCGACGGGTCCACCATCGTTCCGGAGGACAATGTTATTACCGGAAACGTAACCTTATACGGTGCCACAGCGGGCCGTGCCTATATTAACGGAAAGGCAGGAGAACGTTTTTGCGTACGGAACTCCGGTGCCAAGACCGTGGTAGAAGGTATCGGTGATCATGGATGTGAGTACATGACCGGTGGCGTAGCCGTAATTTTAGGAGAAGTAGGAAGAAACTTCGGTGCGGGAATGAGCGGTGGTATCGCTTTTGTTTACGACAAAAACAAAACCTTTGAAAAGAACTGTAACAAGGAAGCGTTGAACCTACTGAAGGTTGAAGAGGAAGCCGATATCAAACAATTGAAGGACCTCATTGAAAGCCACTACAACTATACCATGAGTCCTTTGGCACAACGTATTTTGGAAAATTGGGAAAGTTGTTTAAAGGACTTTGTAAAAGTCTTTCCAGAGGAGTACCGCCAAGCATTGATTCGCTTGGAAAATGAAAAATTAGAAACAATATAGCGCGAGAATATGGGCAAGACAACGGGATTTTTAGAATTCGAACGAAAAATAGAGGCATACGACCCTGCAGAGGAGCGGGTAAAACATTATAAAGAGTTTACGGTACCCTTAAAGGAACCGGAGCTTAAGGATCAAGGGGCGCGATGTATGGATTGTGGTATTCCTTTTTGCCATAGCGGTTGTCCGTTAGGGAACCTTATTCCCGATTTTAACGATGCCGTGTATCGTGGAAAGTGGGAAAAAGCTGCCGAAATATTACACTCCACCAACAATTTTCCCGAGTTTACGGGACGCTTGTGCCCTGCTCCATGTGAGGAAGCCTGTGTACTGGGAATTAACGAAGACCCGGTAACCATTGAAAATATTGAAAAGAACATTGTAGAGAAAGCTTTTGACAAAGGATGGGTAAAAGCGGTACCGCCGACCAATAGGACTACCAAAAAAGTGGCCGTTATCGGATCGGGGCCCGCAGGTTTGGCCACCGCCCAACAGCTCAACCGTGCCGGACATTCCGTAACGGTGTTTGAAAGGGACGAGAAACCTGGTGGACTATTGCGTTATGGTATTCCCGATTTTAAGATGGAAAAAAATGTTATCGACCGTCGGCTCGCCGTTTTGGAAGAAGAAGGTATCGTATTCAAATGCGGGGTACATGTAGGGGTCGATATCAAAGCGGATGCGCTAAAGGCCGATTTTGACGCTGTAGTGCTTTGTGGTGGCGCCACGGTGCGCAGAAATTTGCCCATTGAAGGTGCCGACCTTAAGGGTGTGGTACAGGCGATGGACTTTCTCCCCCAAAATAACCGTCGGGTCGCCGGTGTAACCGATTTTGAAATAGAACTGATCGCCAAGGATAAGGATGTTGTGGTCATCGGTGGTGGAGATACGGGATCTGACTGTATCGGTACTTCCATTCGCCATGGGGCCAACTCGGTTTCCAATTTTGAAATCATGCCCATGGCCACTACGGAACGGCCGGAAGGACAACCTTGGCCGTATTGGCCGATGCGATTGCGCACCAGCTCATCACACAAAGAAGGTGCCGAACGCTTTTTCAGCATCTCTACCAAGAAATTTGTCGGAGATGCCGATGGCAATCTCAAAGGACTGGTGACCTCCGAGGTAGAATGGATCAAACAACCCGGAAAACGTCCCCTGTTACAGGAAGTTCCCGGAACGGAAAAGGAATGGAAATGTGAATTGGCCCTTTTAGCCCTTGGCTTTACCGGTTCTGAAATGACCGTTGCGGAACAGCTCGGGCTTGAGGCGGATAACCGTACCAACATTAAAGCAACGGAAAAAAATTATGCTACCAATGTTCCCGGAGTATTTGTGGCGGGAGACCAGCGAAGAGGACAATCCCTTATCGTTTGGGCCATTTCCGAAGGTAGGCAAGCGGCACATCATG
The DNA here is from genome assembly GCA_947500445.1 of uncultured Flavobacteriaceae bacterium. Lineage (GTDB taxonomy): Bacteria > Bacteroidota > Bacteroidia > Flavobacteriales > Flavobacteriaceae > Pelagihabitans. Next base: position 55,098 of record CANMSB010000033.1, read on the forward strand.
TAGATGCCTATCTTATGGGAAAATCCTATTTACCCTTAAAAGGTGAAGGAGATCTACCTAGGGTATAATCCCGTTTTAACTTTAAAAGTTCCCTTATTTGAATTAGTCGAGAAAAGCCGTCCAGTATTGGGCGGCTTTTTTTTATGAAATAATGTCGTGTTTATACATCATAATGGTTCTTTTATGAAAATCGATTTAACAAAGTTGATTCTTTTATAGATGTCATAAAAACCGTTTAAATCAAGTACGATTGTTTATTTAGGATGCCTTGGATATCACAAAAAACCTTCTTCTTCCTACTTTTAGAGTTACTTATGATTTTATTTCATGAAATAACCATAGGAACGAGCGCCACCTTACGGGCGACGATTTGATTTTGCCAACATGAAATGGATAACCGGGTTTATAAACGGTCAGTTTGTAGCTGTTGGCCTTCCCTTATTTCGCTCAAAAGAGTTGTATAAAAAAACCCCCTCCGTTACTGGAGGGGGTTTTCGAAGTAAGGCGGCGACCTACTCTCCCACTTGGTATAGCAGT
>CANMSB010000034.1 GCA_947500445.1 uncultured Flavobacteriaceae bacterium
ACCGCACAGGGAATTAAAAGCAATAACTTTGATGAAATTGGAAAAACAGGCAGTTCTGATTAGGGGTAGCTTACAGGAAAGGTCAAGTTTTTTTGAAATTTCGGTTACCGTCATCCGCTTTTCATCCTGTAAAAGAAGAAAGACAAGATGCCAGTTCGGTGCTATGGCAATGCCGGAATAGCGATAAACATGCTTCGCGTCATACATCAATGTATCGCTCAACCGCTTGATCCTGGCGGTAAATCCCTTGAACCCTAATGCTGCTAAAAAATCTTCCTTTTCCATAAACGTAACTGGTTACGTAAATATACTGTTTTTTAGAAATATCTCCTATCCAGTTTCCGTTTTCCTGCCGATAGTATAGGGACACCTCTTTCCCTATTCAAAAAAAGGTTTGATTATCTTAGGGTTCGCAAATGTGTGAAAAGACCGACCAATCCCATCCGAAATGACAAAAAGGAACATTGTAATAGCATCGCCATTTTTAATAATTGCCACGAATTTTGGAGTAGCATTTTTGTTCGGAGCACTTATCGGAAAGTGGGCATTTATGCCAATGGTATTAATTGGCTGGGCCCTTTGGCTATTTTTTATTTTAAAATATGGCGGACCGGGATCCATTAAAAAATGGTTGCAAAAAGCAAAAGGAGGATTCGGTTGGGGTTTTCTGGCATTGACCGTCGGGCTAATTCCGTTGCCTTTATTTTTGCTTCATAATGGCACCTTATCCGGTTGGGAAATTGTAATCCCATGGCTGTTGTTGGCAATTATCAATCCCTGGTTTGAAGAGTTCTACTGGCGCGGACTTCTTTTGGACTACACAAAAAATTGGCCCAGTTGGACTTCCATTTTGTTTACCAGCGTTCTTTTTGCGGCAAACCATGCCGCATTTGGAATCAATTCCGTAGTCAATAGTGGATTTGAATTGGTGATTTCCACGCTCATAATGGGCCTTGTTTGGGCCATAATCTATAAGAAAACGAAAAGCGTAAGATGGCTTGTATTTTCACATTTTTTAGTGGATTTTTTGAGTTTATCGACACCCGCATTTTTAGATTTATTCGAGAAAGGGAGTTGGTAATGGAACGCATAAAAACGTTTTGCCGTCAAAACCTGAACGCAACCCGGATCTAAGGCTAAAACCAATGGTCTTTGTATTTTTATAAGGTCGTAAAATCCCATACGTCGACGCCTAGGGGTAGCCGAAACGGCATCACCAACAACCAGCGTTCAAAAGATTCATGGTCGGCACCGGGGTTAAAGCTTTATCGCACCATCTGAAGCAGATGAATTCAAGCAAAAGAAATGAAGGGAAGACCGACTAAAAAAGTGAAAGACTTACCTGGGCGTCCAATTTATTAGAAGGAACATTATCTATGTCATACTCACGCCCAGTATTTCCAGCCACCACAAGTTTAAGCAAATAAAAAAGCTTCAGGTGTAAAACGCACTGAAGCCTTGCTGTTGCCCCTCCCCCTTACTTCGTCTTCGCTGAGCACATGCTCGGGCTCCCTTCGACTTCGCGCAGGATACCCCGACGCTTCGGGGCTCGCCCCATAGTTCCCCAAACAAAAAAATCCCTGTTGTTTCCAACAAGGATTTTGTTATTGATAGCTCCCCCTCTTGGGCTCCCTTCGACTTCGCTCAGGATAAACTTCTCGCCCTGTAGTTCCCGAAACAAAAAAATCCCAGTTGTTTCCAACAAGGATTTCGTTTTAATTAGCTCCCCCTCTTGGGCTCGAACCAAGGACCCTCTGATTAACAGTCAGATGCTCTAACCAACTGAGCTAAGGAGGAAAATATTCCACTCTTTTTCACCAAAAGGTGCGTAAAAGAGGGTGCAAATATAATCGTTTTTTCAATTATCCCAAACAAATATCGATCTGTTTTCGGATGCGTAAACGGAAACAACCTGCGCTAGTCCATCAGGCGTTTGACGATATTCCAGATATCGTTCCCGAAAATGACCGCCATAAGGCCTACAACGATCACAAAACCGATAATCTGACCGCGTTCCAATACCTTTTCACTGGGCGGCCTTCCCGAAATGATCTCGTACAATAAGAACATCACATGGCCACCGTCCAATGCCGGTATGGGCAAGAGGTTTACGAATGCCAACCAAACCGAAAACATGGCCAAAAAGCCCCAAAAGAAACCCCAGTTCCAGCTGGCGGGCATCATCTCTACGATACCGATCGGCCCTTTTACCTGTTTGTACCCTTCCGTTTTACGGTTGAAAATGATCTTGAACTGCCGCACCTGATCCGTAAGCACCTTTATGGTGCGGTTAAAACCGGCGGGAATCGCTTCAAAAAAGCCATAGGTATCGGTTACGCTAAGGTCGTCGATACTTGGGTAAATACCCGCCTTTTTTTGGTCCGACAAGGTAACCTCGAACGTTTTTGGACTTCCGTTACGGTCAATTGAAATGGAAATGTTCTCATTTGCCCCGAAGGCCGTCATTTCCTCTAAAAATTCGCTAAAATAGGTAACCGGCTTTCCGTTGACCGCCGTAATGAGGTCGCCGGTGGTTATACCGGCCTTCTCGGCACCGGAGCCTTTTTGGGTACGGTCCACAATGGGGCGCATGCGGTACGATAAAAAGTTTTTCCCCCTACTCAATAAATCCTTCTTTCCCTCGTCCGCAATAAGGATATTGACCGTTTTATCATCGCGCTTTACCGTAATCTCGTCCCCTAACAAAATATCGAGGGAAGCCTCGCTAAACTTGGTGGATTTTTTACCGTCGATAGACACGATTTTATCACCATTGCGCAATCCCAACTTTTGCCCTACGGAGTCGACCAAGATCCCATACTTTAAATTGTCCGCGGGAATGTAGGTATCGCCGTTCGAGATCAACAGCCCGGTATAAATGATCCAGGCCAATAAAAAGTTTACCGTTACACCACCCAGCATAATGATCAAACGTTGCCAGGCCGGCTTGCTGCGAAACTCCCAGGGTTGCGGTTCCTGCTTCATCTGGTCGGTATCCATACTCTCATCGATCATGCCCGCGATCTTCACATAGCCGCCCAAGGGCAACCATCCGATACCCCATTCGGTTTCCCCTATTTTCTTTTTGTAAAGAGAAAACTTCCAATCGAAGAAAAGGTAAAACTTCTCCACCCGTGTCTTAAACCATTTAGCGGGCAAATAGTGCCCAAACTCGTGCAGTATGACGAGAATGGATATAATGAGCACAAAAGTGAGTATCTGTATAAGTAATCCCATGTATGATTTCTAAATTTAAACGCACAAAAGTACACTTTTACCCCCTCTTAAAAAAGAAAGTAGTACCCTACCATCCTATTTAAGAAACTTTTAGCATCGTAGGGAAGCTAATCTTTTGAACACGCTAAAGCCTTAACGTATCTTTGTAAAAAAGCGTATGCGGTCTTTCTTTGGCAAATACAAATTTTTTGGAATCGTTCTTTTTTTGCTGTCCACGGTAATCGTGTATCTGTTTTATAACGCGCTACAGCCCCCCAAAAAACTACCGGTATACCAACCGAGCATGGTGAACCCGGAATTGGTGGACACTACCTTGCATTACAAAAGAAAATACCATCGGATCGCCGATTTTACCCTGACCAACCAAAACGGGACCACCATAACCGAAAAGGACTATGGCAACAAGTTCTACATTGCCGATTTCTTTTTTACCACCTGCCCGGGCATATGCCCGATCATGACCAAGAACATGGCCGACATTCAGGAGCACATTCGGCAATATGATGATGTACGGTTGCTCTCGCATTCGGTAACCCCCGAGATCGATTCCGTAGCACAGTTAAAAAAATATGCCCTGGAAAAAGGGGTCGACGATTCGCTTTGGAATTTGGTCACCGGCGACAAAAAACAGATCTACGAGCTGGCAAGAAAATCGTACATGGCGGTAAAGACCGATGGCGACGGCGGACACTTCGATATGATCCATACCGAAAATTTTATTTTGGTGGACAAACAAAGACAGGTACGCGGTTTTTACGACGGTACCGATGAAAAAGAGGTCCAGCGCTTGATGGAAGACCTGGAGCTGTTGCGCAACACCGCGCCCTAGCTTTCAAATGATACCCTATGTACCGGTTGAAGCCCGCCTTGTATAACAACCGCTCTTTTTGCAATAGAAAGGAAATAGTTTGCCTTTTTTCCCTTACTTTTGCCCTTACTTAAAATCAATCTAAATAAGATATTGGACGGTACGGTCGCACATTTAAAAAGGGGACAAAAAGCAATCATCAAAGAGATAGCCGATGGGGCACTTCCCATTAAGTTATTGGAATTGGGGTGTCTTCCCGGCAATTCGGTGGAGTTGGTACAGGTAGCCCCCCTTAACGACCCCATCTATATAAACGTTAACGGTTCCCATATCGCCATTCGGCGTGCCATGGCAGCGTTGATCCAGGTAACCCTTACCGAAGAAGCGCAGACCGAACAATGAGCAAACAGATCAATGTAGCGTTAATCGGAAACCCGAACACCGGAAAGACCTCCGTGTTCAACCAACTGACCGGACTCAAGCAAAAGGTAGGCAACTACCCGGGCATTACCGTAGAAAAAAAAGAAGGGGTCTGTAAACTTGATAGGGGCGTTAAGGCCCACATTCTCGACCTTCCCGGTACCTACAGCCTTAACACCACTTCCTTGGACGAGAGTGTTGCGGTGGAAATCCTGCTGAACAAAAAGGATAAAAACCATCCCGATGTTGCCGTTGTGGTATGCGATGTAGAGAACCTAAAAAGGAACCTGCTGCTATTTACACAAATAAAGGACCTTCGCATTCCTACCATACTGGTCATCAACATGGCCGATAGGATGTCGCGCAGCGGTATTTCGTTGGATATTCCCTTGCTGGAGGAGAAACTCGACACAAAAATTGCATTGGTCAGCACACGGAACGCAACGGGTATCGACCGTTTGAAAGAACTGATCATCGGTTATCAAACCTTATCGGCCAATCCCAATATCGACCCCTCGGTAATCGCCCCGGACTACTTTAAAAAATTGGAGGAAACCTTTCCCGAACAGGAACGGTACAAGTTGTGGTTGGTGATCACGCAGGACGTGAATTTTATGCCGATCGAAAAACAGCTGATCAAAGACCGGTCTTCGTTCGCTACCAAAAGTAAGTCGGAACTAAAACGGCTCCAACAAAAAGAGACCATTTTACGCTATCAGTTCATTAACGGACTGCTCAAGGAAACCTATCGTGTGGACCGTAATGCTGCCAAGGGGTTCAGGGCCGGTTTGGACAAGGTGTTCACCCACAAAATATTCGGGTACCTTATTTTTTTCCTGATCTTACTGGCCATTTTTCAGGCCATTTATGGTTGGAGCAAGTACCCACAGGGCATTATAGAAGACTTTTTTGCAATGGCCAGCGAATGGGTAAAAACGACCTTACCGCCAGGGGTGTTCACCGAATTGTTGGCAGAGGGCATTTTATCCGGTATCGGGGGAATTGTAGTGTTTGTGCCCCAAATCGCATTTCTATTTCTTTTTATCGCGCTGTTGGAAGAAACAGGGTACATGAGCCGGGTAGTCTTTTTAATGGACAAGCTCATGCGCCCCTTTGGTCTGAGCGGAAAAAGTGTGGTCCCCCTGATCTCAGGTACCGCCTGCGCCATACCGGCGGTAATGGCCACGCGGACCATTGAAAACTGGAAAGAGCGCTTGATCACTATTTTGGTGACCCCTTTTACCACCTGTTCCGCACGGCTACCGGTGTATTTGATCATCGTGGCCTTGGTAATTCCCGAAGGACGTTTTTTGGGCCTCAGCTACCAGGCGTTGACGCTAATGTTACTATACCTGTTGGGTTTTGGCGCCGCCATAGTATCGGCAATGCTACTGAACAAGGTGCTAAAGATAAAAAGCCGTTCCTTTTTCGTTATAGAAATGCCCGGGTACAAGGCACCCCTGTTAAAAAACGTGGCCTATACCGTTTGGGAAAAAACAAAGAGCTTTGTTGTGGGAGCGGGCAAAATCATCCTCGCAATCGCCATAATCCTATGGTTTTTGGGGTCGAACGGATTTTCGGACGATTTTGAAAATGCGGAGAACATCGTACGAAAACGAATCGCAACCAACGGTCTTTCCGAATTCAATGCCCTGGCAATGGCCGATAGTTTGGCGGTCTATAAAAAGGCGTTAAAGGATAGCGTTCAAAAGAAGGTATATCGCATCGGCGATACCGCAATAAGCGACTCCCTAAAACTCCGGACGAACGAGCTGACCCGACAGGCAACGAACCAGGAAATTGCCAGCTACAGATTGGAGAACTCCTATATGGGGCATTTGGGAAAAGTGATCGCTCCCGTGGTACGTCCCTTGGGCTATGATTGGAAAATCGGTATTGCGGTATTGACCTCTTTTGCCGCCAGGGAGGTTTTTGTAGGTACGCTGGCTACCATTTACAGTGTGGGCAGTGATGAGGAAAATACCGATACCATAACCCAACGAATGGGTGCCGAAATAGATCCCATAACCAAAAAACCGGTCTTTAACCTGGCTTCCGGTATTTCCCTGTTGCTCTTCTATGCCTTTGCCATGCAGTGTATGAGCACCTTGGCAGTGGTGAAAAGGGAAACCAACTCCTGGAAGTGGCCCGCGTTACAGCTCGTCTTTATGAGCGTTTTTGCGTATCTTGTAGCTTTGGCAGCGTATCAACTACTTTCATAATAATGAAATCGAACTGAACTATGAGCCTGTTACAACCCCTACTCATGTACATCACCTTAGCAGTGGCCGTCGGTTATCTGGTAAGAAAGTTCTTTTTGCCAAAATCCCTTTTTTCCACAAAAAAAGCGAAGTCCGGCACAAAAGGTTGTGGACACGACCAATGTGGTTGTAGTTGAACGTAACACACTTTTTTTGAGGACCGCGCTATAATTTAATGCGGTATCGTTCTTGCAAAACCGATTGCTACCACGCCCTTATTCGTTAAAAAAAGGATAAATGCATCCTAACAAAATCAAAAAAGAGCGGTGAGGTTCATTTGCTATCGCTTTTTTTGTCTTCAAACTACCAATTACGGCATTTTATGTTGAGACTTTTACCCCTGTTTTTACTCCTGTTGTATTCATTTTTTGGGCGTTCGCAAACGCTTACCGCAGTAATTATAGACTCGGCAACACAAAAACCCATTCCCTATGTTACGGTGCAATTGAAAAACAAGGGGGTGATTACCAATGAGGAGGGCCGCTTTACCTTTCAATTGAACGGTTCCATAACACCTCAGGATTCCCTTTTGATTTCCTGTATCGGGTATGCCTCCATCGGGAAGCCCATTGAACAGTTCGATACCAAACAGATCCTTATGGCGCCAAAGGCGATCGATCTGAATCCCGTCATCGTCACCAATAAAAACTATTCGCCCGATGAGATCGTGGACTTGGTAGAAGCGCAGATTGCAAAAAACTACAACCTCGGCTTGACCAAAAAGCGGATCTTTCTAAGGGAAACCTATGGAAACCGGATTTTAAAGAGCGACTATACCCTTAAAAAATCGACAATAAAGGACCTGGACAAGGCTTTTATAGACAACCTCATCGATCAAGTGCCAAAAACCAACACGGTATACAACGAATCGCTCGGGGATCTGTATGGGGGAAGCGATGCGGATGAACAGAAACTGGACCTGATCAAAGCTTCCGAGCTTTACGATAAAAGCCTGGAACTCGATTTTGAAGTTCTTGAAAAAAAATTCAATACGATCATGCAGGAGAACGTAAAAACGGATTCCTATTTTAAGATCAAATCGGGGCTTTTCGGCACCAAGGTAGATGCCGATGAAATGTTCGATACCGAGGTAGATTCCACCGATGTTGCGGCCCTCAACAAAAAGTTGGAAGAGGAAAAGAAGAACAAAGCGGACCGCAAAAAGTTCTTTGCCAAATACAAACGGGAAACCCTGGGGAATTTATACCAAAACCTGCCCATATTCGATGATACGGATTACAATGTATTGTTTAAACCGGGCCGGTACGACCTGGTTTTGGAAAATTTTACCTATTTGGGCGATGCCGCGGTATACGTCATCAACTTTACCCCAAAAAGGGGCGAGGACTATAAAGGGAAATTGTACATCAACTCCGATGATTTTGCACTTATCCGAATGGATTTTGAGAATGTAAAACCCTTACGGGATTTTAGTTTGCTGGGTGTGACCATAAACGAATATTTGGCAAAGGGACGCATCATTTTTTCAAAGGGCGACGACGCCAAATACCATTTAAGCTACTACGATGTCAACAAAGGTATCCGCGCAGGTTTTCGAAGGCCCTTAAAAATCATCGAAAAGAACAAGAACGTTAAGGGAAGGCGAAAACAGAATGAACTGTCCATGAAAGTGGATGCCGCTTTTGGCAACCGTAACCGTTATGAACTGGTGGTTTTTGACGAAACGGTGCTAAAACCATCGGAATATGGTTCCTTTAAGGAAAATAATGACGTTCTGCCCAAATACATGCCGAATTACGACCCTAACTTTTGGAGCGGATACGATATTATAGAGCCCAACCAAGCGATCAAAGCGTTTGTTTCCGAAACGGAAATCGAGGAATAGCGTTGGTATCCTCTCCCATTTCCCAAAGGGAATTTTGTTCGTTTCCGGCTATCGCCAATAGGGTATTACAGTACTTTTTCGAATCGGAGATTTTTTACCCTGCCATTGGACACTTTAAAACCGGTAATGGCTGCATTGGCATCCCGGACAAACTCGATTTTTCCGAAAAACCAGGCATTTCCCGCAAACACATCTGCTTGAATCGGGCTTAAATCAAAATCGCTCAATCTGCTGTGCTTTGCCATCAGTTTTCCCTCCACCACCTCAAAATGGTAGGTAGTGGATAGTTCCTCACTAAAAAATGCGCCGGAAAAGTCGGACAGTTCCACTGCGTCCGCATCAAACGGGATTACCCTTGGGGCATCCATTACGATGCCTCCTTGATATAGTTTTAAAAGCGCTACGTTTTCTCCGCCATTGGGAATGAATTCAATTTTGGCCGGTGCACCTTCCATCTTAAATTCTGTTTCGGATAGCGGCGTTAACGCCATGCTGGGCTGGGCCGTTGCGGTAGCCGATAAATTGCCTTCGGCCAAGCCTATGGTAACATTAAAGCCGGGCTGTATTTCAAAATCGCCGACATAGGTGCGTAAGATGGACGCATCTACCGTAACGGTTTCCGAAGTACCTTTCTCTTTCTCTTCCTCTTTTGATTTTGCCGCGGCAATGGTATCCTTCAAGTAAATGTCGACCACCTCATGTGCCATTTTTTCGGGATTAAATTCCGCGGCATTACTAAATACCATTACGGAAAGGTTTTCATCGGGGAAACGCGTCAGATAGGAGCGATACCCGGCATCGGCCCCTCCGTGTTGAATTTCGTTCAAGCCCTTATAGGTGCCTATAAATTGCCCAAGGCCGCCGCCAAAGGTTTTTCCGTTGTTCAGGGTGGCCGGGGTATTCATTTTTTTAAAAATGGAGGCATCCCCTACCTTGGGTTCCGAAAAATTAATGGCCCAAAGGGCCAAATCCTCAACGGTGGTAAAAAGGCTTGTCGCTCCCGCAACGGCATAACTCAAAACGCTTTTTTTATAGCCGGGACCATCAGAATGATAGGAATATGCCCTATTCTGCACCACCTGTTCATGATCTTCATAAAACAGCGTGTTCTCCATTCCCAAGGGGTCAAAAATGGAGGATTTTGTGAACGCCGCGAAAGACATTCCCGATACCCTGGAAACTACTTCTGCCAAGAGTGTAAACCCCGTATTGCTATAGGCATATTCTTCCCCGGGCCCAAAATTTAGTTCCTTTTGCTTGCTTACCAGTTTTAGTACATGCTCCTTGGTAATCACGTCATCCATTCGCCAGCCCGCCATGGACAGTAGGTTCCATTGATCTCTAAGCCCACTGGTATGGGACGCCAAGTGGCGTAACGTAATGGTCTTTCCAAAATCGGGCACCTCCGGAATATAGTTTCGTATATCATCGTCCAACCTCAACTTTCCCTGCTTTTCCAACAATAAAATGGAAAAAACGGTAAACTGTTTGGAGACCGAGGCAATATGAAAAACCGTGTTGGAACGCACGGGGATGTCATATTCCAAATTGGCGGAACCATACCCCTTTTTTAATACGATTTCCCCGTCCTTGACGACCGCTACCGCCGCACCGGGACTATCCTTGGCGTCCCAAAAGGCAAAGGTTTCATCTATTTGTCCGATAACGGAGGTGGCCCGGGGCCTCATGATTTCTATCCCCAACTCGTAAGTGCCTACCGGTTCTTTATCATCAAAGGGCAAAACTGCTACCGTATAGGTCCCCTTTTTATCGGAAGTCAAGCTGAACAGTTCATTTCCATATTTCCCATTGGGACTATCGAACGCTTCCATTTTAGCTCCCTTGGGGTCATAGGTCATCACCCTAACATCGACCCCTTGCTGTACTAACTTTAAATAGACAAACTGATCTTTTTCCAGCGCAAGGTCGTACCGATGTACCTCTGAGGGACGTATTTCTGAGGTTACCGTGGTCCCTTTTACGAGCGCCCCTTTGTCAATCTGTGCTTGAACCACAGGTAGCGATAGAAAAGAAATCAGGAGCAAGGATAAAATAGTAAGTGCTTTCATTTTGTTATGGGCTTTATCAGGGTTTCATATGATGTCTTTGAAAAGAGACGTTTTCATTATTAAAGTCGATAAAAAGGCATCTTTTTTGATCTTTCGGTTCGGTAACGGTTTGGCACACATTTCAAATCAAGGGTTCCGGCAAGAACGTATCCCGCGGGAATGCTCCTTTATTTGATACAATATAAAAAGTTACAAAAACGCTTAATGGATAAAACTTCGGGGGAGTTTTTACGCAATACTAAAATACGCATCTTATAGCACTAAACTCGTTTAAACTTTTGCAACCGAGAGCACCGCTTTCGCGCCGCTATGAAGTCATTTTTAACGAACATAGCCGGGAGTATGGTTTCCAAAATGGTAAAATAAGGGTGTAAAATATGATTTTCGTAGGTAAAAGAAAAAGTTTAAACGCGTTCACTATCTGCCATCGGTGGTCATTTCAAATAAAGGATAAAAATCCTCCACGATTTTTGTGGGGTGACCGCTTTCGGTTCTACTCACCATGAAGGACCCTCCCCAAATCGTATGCGGAAACATCATAATTTGACGTGTAATTTCCATTATGGCGGTTACCGAGTTTTTTTCTATCGCCTGGGGCAGGGGAACCCATTTAGCCTCGTCCATACCTTTAGGGACCTTTAAATCGCCACTTACATAACGGGCCACAAAATAGTCACGCGATGTAGCGTGGGGGTGGTAGTCATACTTGTAGCTAAACTTTCCGCGCAATTGTAGTTCCTCTATCCGGATTCCATAGGCATTGGATAAACTGTCAAGGCCTTCTTTTAAAAACTGTCGCTGGTCGTATATCAAGGAAGGTGGTGCCCAAACCGACTGCTCTCGGCACATTAACAGCTCATTGTTCCCATTCACGATAAGCAAACGCTGAACAGTGAAATTATGGGTGGGATCTTGATGTACATTTTGGCTACAGGCCCAAAAGGATACGAGGATAATCGGGATAATAATACATTTTCTCATGTTTCAATTTGTTTAAGGATTCGTAGGCAAAGATGGGTGCCCGCTATCGTAAAAACTATCGAAATCATGATGTTGGCAAACAAAATCGAAAAAAATCCGCTATAACGACTTTCGGTACTCCGTAGCGGTTACCCCAACAAATGTCTTGAATGCGGTATTGAATGTTGAAATGCTGTTAAAACCACAATCATATGCGATAGCGGCAATGGTCATTTTGGTGTAAGGGGCCATAATCATTAAACGCTTCACCTCTTCAACACGATATTGTGCGATGTATTGCGAATAGTTAAGGGTAGTCACCTGGTTAATGGCCTGTGAAAGTACTTTTGTGGAAACACCCAATTTCGAACTTAGTTGGGATAAGTTCAGCGTAGGATCGAGATAGGGCTTTTCCTCCTCCATCATTAGTTTTAATTTTTTCATCAAACGCACTGAATCGGAACTATCGAGAATCGAGTTTTTGTACTTTTTTAAGGCACTCCTAAAAAGAAACGGGTTTTTCATGGCCCGAAACGAGAGTAAAATAATTACTGTTGAAAACAAAAAAGATATTCCGATGTATAGGGTAACGATCAATTCCGATATTAGGAAGTACATTACCACGAGCAATAGGTTCAGACCCAAAAAATAATAGAGCCAACGCTTAATTTTGTGCCCTTCATAAAGGGAGTTGATATCCTTTTGTTGCTTTAACCAGAATAGCGAGTACACAATATACCCGAACATATGGATAATTAGAATGTTATAGAAAATGCCAAAAACCCATGAACCATCGTTTGGTATGGCCCAACAACTGCCAGCTAAAATGAAAAAAACCACATAGTGGATAAGGGTCGGCGTTCTCGGTTTTGTACCAGGGTCCAGCAAGTATCGGGTGTACAACCATATTGAAGGACCCACACATAGAAGGGTGGAGAGAAAAAAAGTGCGCAGTGTTGCATCTATTTCAAAGGAATTGTGAAAAAGGGATTTCCCGATCCGAAGGCTAAACGCACATAAATAAATGGCCAAAAAAAGGTTGGCACGATTTTGCTTTCTGTAATTAAACAGTAGAAACGTGGCAAAAAAGACACCCAATATCACGCCGATACTACCTAACAGCAATTCAACGTACTGTATGGGTTGAACGCTCATAAAATGCATGTTGAGGTGATGTCAGGGCGGTAGTGATCGTCCCGTTTGCTTAAAAGCGCAACAAATTTTCCTTGAACAAATGCGTTGCCAACGCTAGCGATGGTAAGCATCAACAAGAAGCACGTTTTATTTTTCATGGGAATTCGGTATAATGTTACGAAAGGGGTACCTATGCCCGGCACCAAACAAATGGTTCTTGGTTTCAATCCACCCCGGAGTCGTTCAGGCCATCGATCAACTCGTCGATCTGAACAATGATCTGCTTCCGTTTTTGTTTTGCCCTTTCAATGGTATCGGTGGTGCTGTTTGCGTTGGAAATTTGATTGTTGTAATAATCCACAAGGGTACGCATCGCGTTCATTTTCGCGCTTAAGTGCGTTTGTTCAACCTGTTGCATCAATACGTACTGTGCTTTTTCCTGCAGTTTGGTGCTTTTTACCAATTCTTTTCTGTTCAGCACAATTTCTTCCCTATTTTGCTTGATTTCGGCTCTTTGCAGGATAATGGTATAGATCAATACCGCAAAAGCCAATGCGGAAAACAGCGCATTTACGGCTCCGAACAAGTCCCCAAAGGTGCCCCGGTCCGACCAGTCCGATAAAAAAACCATGATCAACACCGCCGATAGCGCCCATATGAGCACCACCAGGCATATCAATTGTATCAATACATTGTTTTTTGGTGTGTTGCTCATTGGTCATGGTTTTTAACCGAAACGATACGGTTCGATCCTTTCCCTTCCCTATAGTGATCGGGGATACAGCGGTTCAACAGTTCGCTGATTCCCCACGGCCGGCGGTAATTTTTGGCAAAGGCGACAGGGGGTGCTGCCGATCGTGTGCCGTTGCATTTAAAATCCATGTGGTCGGTTCTTTTCATTAACCGTTCATAGGGTAAGGTCGCCCGACGCCTCCACCGTACGTTTCGTAACACCTTAAAAATAACAAGAAAAACGTTTGCTTTCGTGGCGCCCATCCATTTGTCGGGTTTTAAAATAGTTGCGGCATGTGTTATACCATTTCAACTTTGAAATCGTGCGTATGGAAATTGAATTATTTTTTAGTTGTTCGAGGCAAAAAATCTAAGCATAGCCTTAGCTACGGTTATATTTTTTAACGAAGAACAGCTGAAAAAGAAACGATTTATTAGTGCTATTTCAAAGTTAAAATGGTATTACATACCATTCCGGACCACAAGATTCAAGGACAATCTTTAAAGCGATTACGGTAACCGAAGGCAGCCCGGCGTTTAGTTCCAATTAGCGGTTGCCGACCGTTTCCCTCTTCCCGCTCCTTATATTTTTTTCGTCCTTGATGTAACCTTTTGTAATTTCTGCACTATATACTTTTGAACACCAACGGAAAGCTCTTGAAAGAACCTACCAATGAAGACCTCATGCGGCAAGTGGCCAATGGCGCGCTCGATCAGCTAAAAGTGCTGTTCGAAAGACACCATGCCCATGTGTATCGGTTTTTGTACAAGATGTGCCGAGACAAAATGCTGAGCGAAGATCTGGCGCAGGAGGTGTTTTATAAAGTGATGAAGTATCGCGGTTCGTACAACAACGGCAACTTTGTTTCTTGGTTGTTCGCCATTGCCCGAAACAGCTTGCACAGCCATTTTAAAAAGAACGGTGCCCCTACCGAAGATATCGATACCGTTGGTTACCGTTTGGCGGCATCGGCGGCGCATGAGGAGGACTATAGCCATTTGCAACGGGCATTGGATCGTTTGGCGCCCTCCGATAAGGAGCTCATCATTTTAAACCGATTCCAGGAAATTCGATATGCGGAACTGGCCCTGATCGTCGGGAGTACGGAAGGGGCCGTAAAAACCAAAGTGAGCCGGGCCTTAAAAAAATTAAAAGGATTTTATTTTGAAGCGTTATGACAGATGAAAACCATACTGTGGATGCCATTCCCGCTTATTTGGACGGGCAATTGTCCCCAAAGGAAGCGGAACGGCTGGAGCGGCACCTTCAAACTTGTGAAAGCTGTATGAAGGAGTTACAGGCCTATCGCTCGCTCTTTAATGCTATTGACGAAGACACGGATCCGGTACCTACCCCAACACTGCGAAACACCTTTTTTGCCCAATTGGCCGCCGAGAAAGAGACCGAGGGAACCGTTTCAATTTTACCGATGCCCCGGCAAAAACCGAAAGCGTGGGGAAATAGGATATGGAAAGTAGCGGCAAGTGTCCTTTTGCTTTTGGGAGCGTACGGGATCGGAAGTTACCAACAACGAACAAGCGCGGCACGGGAAATTGCGCTGTTGAAACAGGAGGAGTTACAAGCAAAACAGTCGGCCATGTTATCCTTGATGGAAAACACCTCTGCAAGCAAAAGAATACAAGGTGTAGCGTATATCGAGGCCTTTGAAAAACCTGATGCCGATATTGTTCGGGCGTTGATCCTGCGGATGCAACAGGATGAAAATACGAACGTACGGCTGACCGCACTTGAGGCTCTGTCGCATTTTGGAAAAATGCCCTTGGTAAAGACCGCATATATTGATGCGTTGGCCATGGAAAAAAACCCGACCATTCAAATTGCGCTGATCCAACATTTGGTACAGCTACAGGAGAAGAAGGCCATTGCGCCCATGAAGGCCCTATTAAAGAAAGAAGAAACACAGCCCTTTATAAAAGAACAGATCAAGAAAGGGTTGCCACAATTATTATAATCAAAAAACAAAAATCATGAAAAAAATTATGATATGTCTCGTCGGAATATGCAGTATGTTCGCGGCAACGGCACAGTCCGACTTTTCCCAGTCCTTGGATGGGGTAGCATGGGTAAAGATCGAAACAAAATCGGCGATTGTATTGAAGACGCACGATAAAGCGACCCTGCTCATCCAGGTCGCCCAAAAGAAGCCCCTGCCCTCTCGTGCAAAGGGATTGAAACTGGTGGGCGATGGCGGAATGGACAATACCGATATTGGTTTTAAGGTAGTACGATCCGGTAGCGATCTGATCGTTAGAAATTTAAGAAAATCGCAAAAGGCCGAAATTTTTCTTCCAAAAACACAGAATGTGTCGGTTACCAACACTTGGAACGGTAACATCTACATCGAAGGGTTCAGCGGTGAAGTGGAAGCGAACGCGAACCTTAACGGCGGTCTGGTAATGTCGGGGCTATCGGGACCGGTAACGGCCTATTCCCTTAATCAAGGAATAACCGTAACCTTCGATGCCGTTTCAAAAGACAACCCTATTGTGCTCACCACTACCAACGGGGCAATAGATGTAAGTCTTCCCGAAAATACCAAGGCCAATCTGGAATTGAGTTCTTGGAACGGCGAAGTCTATACCAATTTTGATTTGGAGCGTCCGGAAAAAGAAGGGCTTAAATCGGTTTCCAGCAAAAAGGTAAAAGGGCTTTTGAACGGGGGCGGGTCCAAGATCAAGCTGAACTCTACTAACGGCAATATTTATCTTAGAAAAAAAGAGTAGCATCCGCTATAAATCACCCATGGTAAGGCAATAGCATTTTAAACAAGCTATGCGATGGTTACCAACCAATTTTGATGCCAGCGTTTGTAGCGAACATGGAGTCCTTAAACCCGGTTTAAACCTTAGAACAGCTACTATATAAAACGGGACAAAACAATCACAAAAAACGAACAGTCATGAAAACAACTATCGCAACCGCCGTTTTGGTCCTCATCGGCCTAACGGCACATGCACAAAAAATTATTGAAAAAACCATCGCGCATAACGATCGGGCCATTGCATTGGAAGTGAAATTTGCATCCAGCATAACGGTACGCACATGGGACAAACCGCAAGTGTACATTAAAGCGACCATTCGTACGGAAGGGCAACGGTATCAGGACGATTACAAACTGCATGTTACGGAGACTGCCAATACCATCCGCATCGAATCGGACGTAAAAGCCATTTTTGAAAAATTCAAGGAAGCTTGGGAACAGGATCCGGACAAGAGAAAGAACTACTACAACACCTCCGACCAGTATACTTTTACTTATACCCTATTCGTACCCAAGGATGCAGCACTGGAAGTAAGCAGTATCAATGGCAGCCTGTCATCGGAAAACATTACCGGCACCTTTACGGCCGATTTGATCAACGGTGATATCGAAATCGCCAAATATTCGGGAAACCTGGAACTCTCGACCATCAATGGCATTATCGACATGCCCTTGACCGACGTACAAATGGTGGCCGAAACGGTGCATGGGGAGATCTATCTCCCGAAAAACGTAAAATTCGAGTCGAGCGACCGTCGGGTAGGCGAAAAAATATCGGCCAATGTCGATGGCGCTACCCATAGGTTGGTTTTGAACACAGTAAACGGGAATATGTATTTAAGGAATGGCCAAAAATAAGGTGCGGTAACCTTAGCGGCCGGATAGGGTGAAAAAGCGATACGCCAACAAGGCCCATCCCAAAAGCAGGAACAGCCCGCCCAATGGGGTAATCGGACCCAAGAACCGTATTTTTTTTCCTTTGGAAGCACTCAGCACCAATCCGTAAATACTGAAGGAAAATAAAAATGTCCCTATGATGAACGACCATACCATAGTCCGTTCCAAGGCGGTCTCCAAAGTAAGGTTCACCCCTAGCACCGTTAAAATAATGGCGTGGTACATCTGATACTTTACCCCGGTCTCAAAGGACTTCAACTGTTCGGCAGTACACGTCTTTTTTAGGGCGTGGGCGCCAAAGGCACCAAAAGCGATGGCCAACATGCCGAACAATGAACCAAATACTTGGGCGTACAATATCATTCCAATTATTTGGGAATAAAGATAACCCTATTTGCAAGATGAGTTCGTTATTTTTCCTATAACAAAAAGGCCCATCTATTCTTCGATAGATGGGCCTTTTTATAGGGAAGTATGGCTTTTAAATCTGTGCCAAGCCACCGTCAACGGAAAGTTCGATTCCGTTTACGTAACTCGCTTCCGTAGAGGCTAAAAAGAGAACGGTATCGGCAATTTCTTTTGGCGTTCCGAAGCGTTTTAGCGGTACCGTAGCGGCAAAACCTTGCCCCATTTCGTTAATGGCCTCTTCACTCATTCCCATTTTGTCATAAATAGGGGTTCCGATGGGGCCCGGCGCAATAGCGTTTACCCGTATTCCCCTTGGGGCCAATTCAGTGGTCAACACCCTTGCGTAAGCTCTTAACGCTCCTTTGGTGGCACTGTATACCGCTGCGTTATCGAACCCTTTTTGGTGTACGATAGAGGTATTAAAAATAATGTTGGCACCATCGTTCAGCTGTGGGATGGCACTTTTTACCAAAAATGCCGGACCTTTGATGTTGATGTTGAATTGCGAATCGAAGTGGTCTTCGTCTATCTGGTCGGCCGGCATAAAATAGGCCACCCCCGCGTTCACAAAAAGCACGTCGATCTTTCCATAGGTCTCCACGGCAAAATCGATCAACGATTGGTTGTCCGCAATGCTGGACTGATCGGCCAAAAAGGTCGCGAAGGTTCCGCTGAGTTCTTTTGAGACCTCGTCCAAGGCTTCCTGTCTTCTCCCAGAGAGCACCACCTTGGCACCTTCTTCAAGAAAACGCTTGACCGTTTCCAAACCTATTCCCGAATTTCCTCCGGACACCACTACTACTTTGTCATTAAATCTACTCATGATATAATTGTTATATTCTGAAACAATCGTTTCAAAATTAGTTAAAAAAATTTATGCTAAAATCTCCAACATGCTATCGATAATACTCCTAAGGGCTTTGCGGTCCCTAATCAGCATCCCGGTCATCCGAAACCCCTGAAAGCTATTGAAAACATGGTACGTGTACGCTTCGGCATCTTTATGGGTATTGATCACCCCTTGTTGTTGCCCATCGATAATCAGGTTTTTGAACAACTGCAACAAACCGTCCTGGCTTGTCAGCAGCCATTGTTTTACGCCATCGTCCTGATTGCCCATTTCGGACTTGCAATTCATGCCAAAACAGCCTTTTCCGTCGGAATCGTCCATGATTTCGGGCAAAAAACCTTCAAAAATAAACCGAATGGCCTCCAGAGGGTCCTTGGCTTTTACCAGCGCTTTTTGGAATACACCTCCAGACTCTTTTTGATAGTGTTCCAACGTTTCCTGGTAGAGTTCCAATTTGGAACCGAACGTATTGTAAATACTAGATCGGTTAAGTCCCGTGGCATCGACAAGGTCCTGCATGGAGGTACCGTTAAATCCCTTTTTCCAAAAGACGTCCATTGCCTGTTGCAAGGTACTATTTCGTTCAAATGCTGCGGTACGTGCCATTTTGCTATGAATACGGAACAAATATATAATGAAACGATCGTTTCAGAAAATGATTTAACATTTTTTTGTAAAAGGCAACCATACGATGTTGGTAATACGCTTAAAAAAGTGGAATGTAAAAACTAGAGAATCCGTACGATACGTTTGCCAACAAGCTGCCATTAAAAAAACCATGACCGCTAGCAGCCATGATTTCTGTGGTGTTTTGTATACGGCCGCAGCCTACTGTCCCTGCTCGTCGTAAAAAAACTGTTCTTTTACAATTTTCCCTTCCTTCACTTCGTATACGGCGATTTCGGAAGTCGTGGACCGTTGCCCCGATGGCTTGTGAGTGGTATCCATCTCAAATTTGACCGAAAACCAATTGTCGGCAACAATGGGTTCCGAAACGGTGGTATTGTGGACCTCGAAATTTTCTTGCCACCATTCCCCTTTTTTCTGAATGCCCTCAAAACCCTCGACATAAGCACCTTCCGCTTTGCCATCGTTTTCGATACTTACAATTTTTGGGCTGTACAATTCTTGGTAGGGCGATTCAAAATCGCCTGCTTTACACCATGTCACCAATTTTTCGGCAACTTCTTTTGTATTCATGTTCGATATTTTTAAGGAAGTGGTAAAAACGGTATTGCTAACAGATTGTGTTGTTGTGAATTGCTAGCACGGCCCTCCCCCTTCATTGATTAGGACATACAATTTACAAGATCGGACAATGCCAAGCAACAGTAGTTCCTGCAACAACACCATTGCTATTTCAGGGGTATGGTAATGGAGGTGTCCGAATCGACCTTAAAAACACATTCGTCATAATCGGGAGGCCCGAAGGTTTTCAATTTTCCCTTAGAAAAACCCAGCGCTTCTTTTGGTATTCCCAACAGATTGGTGTCCAATTCGTCATTGTCGTTTTCATCGTGGTAAAGGGCCAAAGCGTAAGTACCTGTCGGCAATTGCTCCAAAACGATGGTGGTCGTCCCTTTTTGGGCTTTTTCTTTTTTCCCGCTAAATATACTTTCCGGTTTTAAAAAACCGTCCGCAGTATTGTATACCCCCACATTGATGGAGCCCTTGGATGAAGGTACGCCATTAACGGAAATGGTCAATTGGTGCTGCGCCATAGAAAAAAACGGAAAGGCTATCAGAAAAAAAAGGATTCTAAAAACGGATATTCTCATGGTAACGGTATTACAACAAGCTTGCCAAATTTACTCGATTGTTTCTTTGGGCAGCTTTTCTTGAAGCGTTTCCAGCAAGTTCTGGGTATCGACGGAATCCCGCAAATTTAAGAACAACAATAAAGAGTCTTGATACACCAGTTTTATTTTCTTTTGGGGAAAATTATCAAGGTACACATATACTTTTTCATCGGTAAGCGAATCCTTAAACTCGCGGTAAACGCCCTTTCCCCAGCCAAAGGCCGAAAACCCGTTCAGGCGTTCCATGGGTGGGAGGTGTTCCACCAGTTGCACACTATCCAAATCGGCAAACGGGAGTTCTTTATAATAAAAGCCCGATAGGACGGTGATCCGATCGTTTTCCAATTTCATCCAGTTTTTGGAATGGGAGGCGAACGCGAGACAACAGACCACAAGGGTCAGTATGATCAACAAGTTCCATAACCAATGCCGCTTTTTTTTCATGTGCCTATTTTTGATGGCCTATAGGAGTATAACGCAAAGTACCGTCATTTATTGATGTTATGGTGCTAAAGTAGCGCCTCCGTAAGTCTCGAACCAGGCCAATGTATGGGCGATTTTGGTAATAAGATTGCTGGGGCGATTGGCGATACCGTGGCTTGCCCCGGGAATCTCAACCAATACCGTTGGTATTTTACGCAGTTTTAGGGCGTGGTACAACTGTTTGGCCTCGCTGGGCGGGGTACGCAGGTCGTTCATGCCGACCAGTACCATGGCCGGTGTTTCAATATTCCCCACTAGGGATAGGGGCGAAAATTTCCAATAGCCTTCAAAGTTCTCCCAGGGCTGTCCGGGGTAACGGCTGTTTGCATATCCGAAGTAGTTGTCCGCCACTAAAGTTTTACTGATCCAGTTCATTACCGGTTTTGCGACCACGGCAGCTTCAAAACGGTCGTTTTTTCCGATCATCCAAGCGGTCATGATTCCCCCGGCACTACCTCCCGTAACAAAAAGCTGGTCCTCTTGTGCCCAACCCTTTGCAATACAATGATCGACACCGTCCATTACATCATTATAGTCTTCGCCGGGGTAGTTGTTGTACAACAAGTTTCCAAACTCTTCTCCATAACTGGTACTGCCCCTTGGGTTCGGATAAAAAACGATGTATCCCGCAGCCGCGTACAACTGCATTTCAGCGGAAAACCGATCTCCGTAGTTCAAGATCGGACCGCCATGGTTTTCCACTAAAAAAGGGTATTTTTTTGTGGCATCGTAGTTGGGCGGAAACACCACCCAGGCCTGTATGTCCCTTTGATCTACGCTGGAGGTATACCATACTTCCTTTACCTCCCCCATGGTCCTGTAGTCCAGCAACGCCTTATTCAGGTCCGTAAGCATTTGCGGCCTTTCGGCCTTTGCCTTGAGCAGGGCCAATTCGGAGGGATGGTCCGGACGTGTTCGGGTATAGGCGATATGCCCGTTTTTGGCAACGCTGAACGAACCGCCCGCATAGGGGCGCCCTATGGATGTACCGCCCAGATCGCCGGCGAGCGTCCTAACCTTTCCGTTAAGGGAAATATGCCCTATTTTACTGTTGCCCTTATCGTCATAAACGAAGTACATGCCGGTACTTTTGGCGTCCCATACCACATTGGAGATGCTCCTATCCAAAGCATTGGAAACTGTTTTTTTATCACTCCCATCAACGTTCATTACTTGGAGTTTGCGCGTTTGGTAGGCCTGCACCTTGTCTTCAAAACCAATATAGGCTATGTGTTTTCCATTGGGCGACACCAATGGAGCGGTATCGGGACCGTTGCGATCGGTAAGTGCCTTTATGCTGCCCGTACCTACGGTGACCTCATAAATTTCGCTGTTTCGAAAATCATACTCCCATTCCGCAGCGCGATTTCCGGAACAATAGATTTTTTTGGCATCCGCCGACCAGGACAACGGACCATTGTGGTTGTAATCGCCCGAACTTATCTGCCTCGGGGCTCCCCCGATGGCCGGTATGGTAAAAATATGCTGGAAACCCGGTTTCAAATACCCCCGACCATCCGCTTCATGATACAGCCGATCGGTTATTCTCGGGGCATCGGCCCATTTTGCGCCCTTTGGTTTTTTTGGCATTTTGGCCAGAACAGGGGCCGATTGCGCCACTTTCATGGTAAACGCCAGTTCCTCTCCCGTGGGAGACCAACAAATGGAACCGGGACTGAACGGCAGTTGCGTAATTTTAGCGACTTTCCCCGTAGCCGTCCAATACATATAAATTTCCGCACCTTCTTCCGTACTGCTGACAAATGCGAGCCGTTTTCCGTCGGGCGACCATCTTGGGCTGAATTCCGAAACTTCGCGATCGGTCATTTTTTGATGTTGGGTACCATCGGTCCGGACCATCCATAAATTACCGACAGCGGCATCTTTCATGACATCAAAACCCATACGCCTATACACGATATGCGCTCCGTCAGGAGAAATCTGCGGGTCGGACACGTACTGCAGGTCAAAAACATCGAGGTACGAAAAATGCGGGTTCTGAGCGGTAGCATTGCTTAAAAAAAAGAGACAGAACAGGGTAAGGAAATACTTTGGATACATGAACGCAAGGTTTAAAGGATACCACTTCAACTTTTAATACCGATTTCCCTTTCACATGGGTATAAAGGATTTAAAGCTTCGGATAGGTGGCCTAAACTTACGCATAAGCAAGCAGTTCGACAAGCAGAAAAAGAACCACGGAACGTACTCCCGTTCAAACGTTCGGCATCAGGGTCAACGAAAGTTGTAGGATAGCCCCAATTGAAATACGTTGCTATTAAAATTATCGATGGTGTAAAATTCGTATCCTCCGGTAATTCGGGCAAAGTCCTTTATCTTATATGAAATCGTTCCGGTATAGCGTTCGAAATTCGGTTCACCACTTTCCGCAAAAATGGACAGGTCGGCGTTCATTTGAAAGGCCGTTTTTTCCGATCCAAGGCCCACAGCGACCCCACCGCCTCCATACATTCGGTTTCGTGCCGTCCAATACGGGAACCCGTCCCTTCTGTCGACGGTACCTGCGGTATAGGCAAGCTCTATCAATGGTGACAGCCGAAATACCTCGTTCTGAAACAGTTCGTATTCGGAACGGCCCAAAACGGTGAGGTCCGCTTCGCTATCGGTATAATGGTTGGCCTCCAAAGACAGGATCTGTTTGGTTTTTGGTGCGATCAACAGTTCGTTGTAATTGGTCAGTTGGGTCCTATAAATATTCAAAATATGCCCCGGTCCGGTCCGTACGGGAAAATGTTCCAATCCTAAGGAACTGAAACGTTTTTCTGCATTAAAATTGACCGCTACCCCTAATTGATAGTACAATTCGTTCAGATCATCACGTTCGATACGGGCACGACCCGACCACGCAGCGCCGTCGGTGGTGTGCTGCCGCACCCGATATTCCAGACCGTAAAGGTTTCGTGTACCGTTGGTATCGCTTTCCGGAATAAAATTTATCGGATACATAAAACTTTGCGTTCCCGAAATGCTGTGCACGTTAAAATGGGAATCGTACAGGTTGTAGCTCACCGTATTGGAGATGGTGTTGGGGTCCAATTGGTCGTTTATGGCGTAACTGTTGGTACTGACCGAATTTCCTTCTTCCATCCTGAGGGCACTGTATAGGTTTTTGCGCACACCGCTATACAATACCTCCCCGGAGTGCTGCAACAGACCCCTTTTTTGAGCGCTGTTCAGCTCTTCCGCTTTTGCGTTGATAATGTTTCGGAGTTTCCCCTGATCCATGTGCTTCGGCAGTGCGGCCGAAATAGCGGCCGCCCCGTTAACGTCGCCACGGTACAAACGTAGGGCCGCCATATGCAATTGGGCACTATAGTCCTCCGGATGAATGGCCATATGGTCGGCATACATCTTTTCCACTTCCCCATACTCCTTCAGCTCATAGCGCCAGGAGAGTTTGGAGGTAATCGGAACCTCATCGTTGCTACAAGCGCCCCAGGCCAGGGCCTCCCTATACAATTTGTAATCGGCATAGGCATAAGCGATGCCGGTAGCGTGTTTTTTGAGTTCGGGGGCACAAACCGCTTCGTTACGTATTTCCCGAATGGCCCGTTCGGTATCGTTGGCCAATAATAACTGCAGGTAAAAATCAAAATCGGTCCGTTTGAGTCGATCAAAATCTTTGGTGTTTACCAACCAGCCGTTCTTGGTTTCGGGGTCGATTTCACCGCTACATTTCTCCCATTGCAATGCCTTGTCATATCTAAAGTTATCGGCATAGGCCCAAGCAATGGCGGTGGCCATTTCCGAATACAAAGGGTCACAGGGCGAAATGGTATTCAGCTCCGGCAATAACTGCTCAAAGTCGTTGCCCATCAAATGCTCGATATAGTTTTTGGTATTGTTTTGGTTCGGAGCGATCTTTTTTAATTTTCGCAACGCTCTTAACACCAGCTTTTTGCGCTCCGGTGTATTGAAATAAGCAACGTAGGAATCGAGCACCTCTTGGTTTTCGGTATCCGCCATGACCTGTCGGGTAAGCCATTTTTCACGCGTAACAGGGTCGGGGTAGTCTACGGTTTTCGATACTTTCCATGAGATATCGGCCAAACGCTCCGACCCGTTTTTTTGGTAGGCCTTTTCCAGCATTTCCCATATCAAATTTCCCTGTTCCTGCCAACTAAGGTATTGTACATAGTCCAGCCATTGTCGGGTGTTCAGGCGGATTCCGTTGTTGAGTTTTACCGCTATCAGGTCCGTTGCCTCCTTCAATTTGTTTTCCGCGATCAGGTTCGTTAGTTCTTGGTTAAAGGGCGCAAGTATGCTCCGGTCCAGGTCGAACTGCTTTTTGGCGCGCCACGTCTCCAAAACGATGTTTTCATCGGAAATACCCGGCTTACGCTTTTTGGCCTGTAGATCGGGTACTTTTAAAAAGGCCTCCGGAGTTTCTATGGTATATAAAAAACCGTTCAAAAAGGGCGTTTTACCGACATGGGATACCTCGGCAAGGCTATTATCGATAAGGTTTTCATTTTCCCGATCGCCATACATGAACCAATAATGGCCATCCTTTTGACCGGTAAGATTTTCCCCGGAAACCACGTATTCCCCATTTTCCCGAGTATGGGTAAAATAGGCATACCGCCAATTGCGTACCATGTCCGACGATGTTGTGGCGTTTTGAAAGCGGACCAGCGGATGCCGTTCTTTAAAATCGGTGATATGCTCCTTAAAACGATCGAAAAGTCCCTTAGTTCCATTTCTCGAACGCCAATTGAGGCTATTTGGATTTCTATACGCAAAATGGCCACTGGTAGCTTCGTTCGATTCGTCCGGTATCTGGAAAACATCATCGGGGTGTACGAAATGTGTCCAGATTCCGGTAAAAAGATAAAGGGATTCCATGGCCCATAGGCCGTTTTTGTCTATTTCGTAACCGCTGGTGATTCGTGGGAAATCAAAAAATTGATCGTTCAGGGGATCGGGATCGAACTCGCGCCCCCCTCCTTCCTCGATTTCTCCAAAGTATATGCTTTGGATATATTTAATGCTCGGCATGCCCGCTTTGAGTTTGGCCAAGCCGACGCTGTCGATATAATTGGACGGTGGAACATAAGAAACGGGAAGTTCCTTAAAGTCCAAGGTTTTCCACTTTTTTGCCGCGGCATGGAGCCCCGTTACCATATACTGTGGTTCCTCCCAATCCGAGGCCAACAGCGATACATGGTTATAGCCGTGAAAACCCAGTTCATGCCCGCTGGCATACACATCGCGCCCCAACCAACTGCTTTTCTCCTGAAGCATCCCTTGTTTTTCAAAACTGTTTTTATCCCACTCCTTAAACGTAAAGGGAGGGGTCACTAGGGTATTGTAATCAAAAGTCACATAGGCCGTATACGTAATATTTTGTTCCTTGGCGTACTGTTTCATGTCGGGCCACCATACGTCGGTAACATATTGGGCCACCGTTTTTTTCATTTCCGATGCAATGGGCTCCTTATAAATATTGTACAGCGGAGAGGGAAAATCGTCCAAAAAAATGGTAGCGGTATTGGCTACCGGATACGGCACGCCTTCCAGGGCGAGCAATACTTGGGCGAACAACAGTCCGCGCATGGCCTTATCCATTCGCAATGTGGAATTGTACTGGACCACTTTGCCCTTACCCAGTTGACGTTCGATGATCAAGGGGTATTCAGCATTGTCACTTCCCCCGGCGAACACCGTGGTATCGTCCGTGAAATTGTAGCGTGAAAGTCCGAGGTGTGGACTTTTATCGCCCTCGTAGTTAAAATTTTGAAGGCCGGGAAGCATCGGTCTGTTGAAACGGAAGCCGAAGGCGGTACTGTCGGTCTCAAAATTGGATGCCGGGTCGAGCCCCAACAAAAAGGCCAAGCGCTCGTCCTTTATCGTTTTGGTAAAGAACAGGGTACCGCCCTTTGCGACAAAATTTTGGAGGGAGTCGATCACCTTGTCCTCCATTCCCAAGGTTTGCGATACGCATAGCACCCGTGTGGTACCGCCCACCTGAAATTCCTTTGCAAACGTTTTCAGAGGAACGGTCCCGAACGGAAGTTTCGTATAATCGGCCAATTTTCGCACATTGGCCATTTCGTCCCTGTTTTCTGGGGACGTTTCGTCAACTATAAATTGGATAATGGCCGGTTCCCGACTCACTTCCGGAGTGTTGAATTGCTGGGTAAAATTATAGATATCCCTTTGGCATCCGACCAGGCCGAGAACGAGCAACAGAAGCGATATGGCATGCTTTAAACTCATAAGTTAAAGATCAGGTCGTTTAAGTTGGAGGCGTTTTTTTTGTTTACGATTTCGTATACCGCCAAGTATTCGTCTTCATAAAAAATAGCTATCTCACGCCCTTTTTCTTCCAAAAGGTCCAATTGGCGTTTCACGTTAAAAGCCGTTTTTGTGGGCGTTGCCAAATGATATTTACTTTCTGATGGATCTGTTTTTGTAATGAAAACAAAAACACTCTGCGGTAGAATGTAATCGGGGTTTTCCGCTAAAAAACGTTTGTCCTCTTTTTTTATCTGATACACCGAGTCGCGTTCCGGATAATTGTTCAAAAACACGTTATAGTTGATAAAATGGTGCTCGTTAGTACTCAAAAACTGTCCGTATTGCTGGTTGACTATGGCATAGGAATACGGCATGTTTTTACTGGACAGATCATCGTACACCTTAAGAATGTCCGCCTTTAGTTCATCTATTTCGCGATAATCGTATTGAAAAAAACCATTGGTAGCATAACCAAAGCCTACGGTCGCCAGAAAGATGAAAGCTAAGGTTATCCCTTTCAGATAATTGTCCTCCGGTATTTTAAGATTCCAGTATTGCTGTCCCGCTCCCAAAAAAATTCCGAGAACGATTACCATCAGCGGACTTAACGATTCGTAATACATATCGATATCGACCCAGGTAAACTGAAAATACCGAAGCGTAAGGAACAGCATGGTAAAAATCAGGAACACCTGCGCGGCCCCCCAACGTTCCCGCTTTCGGTTCCATAGGGGAATGACCATGGCGAGGACCACAAAACAGAACGCCAGATAGCAGAGTACCAGTTTTTCCGGTACCACGATCAACTGCGGGAAATAGGTATAGGAGTTGACCAAAATAAGCGACGATCGTAAAAAATCGAGAAAAGACTTTTCGTTTACATAACAGCCGATCCCGTATACCCCTAGCACAAAGCCGGTTCCGATGGCATATGCGATCAGGCTCTTAAAACGGTATGGCAACAATACTTTTGAACTGAACACCAAAGCAACGCCCAAAAACAGCGGCACCAAGATCAACGCAACGAACAAATTGGTAAAGGCCACCGCAATATACCCAATGGTCAAAAGCAGTATATAGGGCATTCTTTTGCTTTTTACCTGTTCGGGCAATGCGGAAAACAAAAGAACCGGCAACGCGAAACCCAGCGCCAGATAGAGCGAGTTATGCTCTAACAAAAGGTTGACGTTTATGGGCATGTACCTGTAAAATAGGGCAAAGAAAAGTACACTGATCATAGGGGCGATGAACGCGTCTTTCGTCAATTTCAAAATGATCCAATACAGTACGATCGACAGGCCGAAACCTTCCAGAAGGCCAAAGGAATGCATGGCCATTTCTTCACTGATACCCGTAATTTTCGCATAAAAATTGATCAAGGCCAGCTCGCCTACGAGACCGTTTGTAGTACCGAACCAGCTGTTGGAGTTAAAACTTTTGACGAGTTCCAAATTCTTTATCCAAAGGCTCGATAGCGTATACAGGTCGTTTTTTAGGAACAGATACCGCGATGCAAAGGTACATAGCGATGTAATGGTGGCGACCAAGAGGACAAAACTCACTTTCCTGGTGAAGAAAAAGTTTCTATTGCGCCGTATCAGGGTCCGGAGCCGTACTTTTTTCTCCATGAACCGGAAGAAGGACAATAAAAAACGGCGTTTTTTGGCTTGCAGGCCGTCCGGGATCCGTTTCATCGATCCAAAACCGAAGTACCAAACGATAAGGCCGATCAGGAATACTGACAGAATGGAGAAAATATCGTACATGTTCAGCTGTACCAAGCTAAAAATGGTCAACATCAAAAGACTTCCAAAAAAGATGGTCCGTTTCATGATATAGTCGAGACCGTAACGCGTTAGGGGTTGCCTTATAATAATCTGGTGTGCCAAAAGAACTCCGGCAAAAAGCAGGAAAATTCTAAAGGGTCCCAAAAGGATTTTATCGAACAACAACATTTATCGTTTTATTTTTTTAAACTGGGGAACATCTTGTAGGCTTATATTGGCAATAAAAAAGGGAAAACCTATCCGCTGCAACTCCCTTTCGACCTTGTTCCGCATTTGGGCCGTGTCGGCATATTCTATAAGGTAAACCGGCCGATCTCCTTTGGAAACCGCTTTTTTGATAGCGGCCACCAACCGTTTTTTTTCGGCCGCTTTTCGAAACCCGTATGCTTTGGTGTCGAAGCGGTATTCGGTCACTACCGATTCCATAATGATTGCATCGGTCCGTTCCCGCAGCTCGTCCGCCAAAAACAACCCGGAATTTTGCGCGAGAAAGGCATTCGGGTGGTTTTCGTTCAGGCTTTGTACCATTTGCAGTAGTACCCCTTTTTTATCCGTTAAACGCCCCCAGACCGATACGTTGTCGAGGTTGTCCAAGAACAGCCCATCAAAACCTTGCTCCAATATGGAAGCCGCCCTTTGTAACAGTATTTGTTGTGCATTGCTATCCGAAATATTGATATACCGACTCCCCCAGTGTACATTTTCTTCGATCAAAAATGGGCGGAGCGCTTGAAAGCTTTCCGAGCTCGGGTGCACTTCCGTAAGGCTTAGATATCCCAGAACGCGCTTGTTGTACTTTTTAAAGTCCCGAATGGCCGCCTCGGTATAGTGCTGTGGTTCCACTATAAGAAGATCATATCCCTTTATTTCCTCCAAATCTAATTTTCCATAAGCGATAAAAAGTCCTTTATCCTCGGGCACATCGGCGCTTGACCGGGCAGGGGCCAATAGGGGAAGGAGGATGTAAAAAAGACTAGTAAGCCGCATAATAATGATAATCCAAACGTTTAAAAAAATGGGCCGTTTCCTTTACGGTAAGGCCCGCAAAAACAAGAGCGCCTACCAACATTCCCCATACACTATATTCATAGGAAACGAACCTGCTCAACAAAAAACCTACTCCAAAATTTACCAGACAGGCGATACCCAAGGCGTTCAAGGCGTTCTTTGGCCTGTTAAGCGTAAAGAGGTACAGGCTGTTCAACATCCCCCAAGTCAGAAAAAAATATCCGATACCGCCCAAAATACAGACCTTAACACTCAGCTGGTTCAGGGTTTCCCCGAATTGCGCTTCATATCCCCAAGGTTGTGTTGTTACCAAATAGATCAGTCCGGCGGTACCAAGGGCAGTGATGAAAAGGATGGCAATATGGCCCCGATACATCGACCGAAAACGACGATTGAAATTGTTTCTTTCCGAGAACGGGGTGTTGGACTGGTAAACGTCCATAAACTTGCTAAAGGCCGCAATGGCGTACTCCATAACTCCGGCAAGCATAAAAAACATGAGAATTGCCAAGTCCATCCCAATTTCATAGTCTTTCTCGTATAGCAATAGAAATTGTCGCGTAAGCATCATGTCGGCCGACCAGGCCAAAATGCGATCGATAAAAACAAAAATGTAGATCAACATTCCATAAAAAAAGTACGGGTAGTTTTGATAGATGACCATGAGCTGTTTGGGCGCTATGGTATTGGATACCGTTCGGGCTTTTTTACCCATGAAAAAATACTCCAGAAGGGCCTTTGACAGCAATATTGCCGATGCTATTCCGATCCAGTGGGTCACGTAAACGTTTAAGCTAGTATAAAAATGGAGGGCCAAGGCAATACCCGTGGCCAGCATTACGGCCAACGATATGGCCCACCGTTTCTTTATGGTATGAAAAGGCGCCATAACGAGTAAGAGCATCCCGATCAAAAGCGCATAAAACAGTGTTATGAGCACAAAAGAGGAGGGATAAAGAGAGAGAAAAAAATTGATCAACGCCAGTGCAAAAAAGGTGTATAAAATGCCCTTGATACCTGAACCAATAATTTTATCGATGACCATTTTCGCTTTCACATATTCCCGATGATGCCAATAAAAGGAGGCCTGCCTTCCCATAACCTGCACGTAGCCCCCAGAAATGATCAACCCTAAAATAACGCCAGCTACCACTGCTGTGGATTGCACAATGTTAAATCCGATAAAGGTCCACAACGAATACCCAAAAATAATGATGGCAGCCACCTGTAAAAAAATTGGCAACAGGTGAAATATGCCCAAGGGATAAAACTGCGCAAAAAGACGTGTCTTCACCCAGAGGTAACTTGAAACGGGCAATTGTTTTTCTTTGCGCCGTTTTTTGGCCCGTTCGTTATCGTTTTGAAGTGCTTTTGGATCTTTGTTCTTTAGTTCCTGATAAAGATGCTTGGAAAGATCCATTAGGGTGACAAAACCAAAATCCTTAAAAACATCTTTTTCGCGAATGCCAAATGACTCCAAGGCGGCCAAAACGACCATTGGGCTTACGGGGTTTCCGATCTTTGAGATCAATTGATCGGTAGTACGGGCTATATTTTCTTTAATTTCTCGCATGGGGGAGCTAGACCGAGGTCAGCGTGCTGTGTTAGGCATATTTTTTAGGGATTTTGTTTTGGTCCGTATGAAGGTCTTGGTATGTTTTTTCGAAAGCGCTGGTAAAACTTTCGATCGTAAAATTCGCTATGATCTTGTTTCTTGCATTTTCCCCCATCCAATTACGGAGGCTTTTGTTTTTAAGGAGTTGCACCACCTTTTCGGCGATTTCTGCTACGTCTTTCGGTTTACAAATAAAACCGCAGGTATCGTCCAATGCTTCGGAAACGCCCCCTACATCGGTGGCCACCACAGGTATTCCACAGCTCATCGACTCGATTACGGTATAGGGAAAACCTTCCGATATGGACGTAAGTATCGATATGTCGCCCTCGGCGTATAACTTTTCTGGACTACTGTGAAATCCTTTGAGAAAAAAGTGTTCCTCAAGACCCAATTCGTCGATCAACGCCTCGCATTCCAGCGTATATTCCGGAACGGCATCTTTGTTTCCGTACACTAAAAAACGTACTGTAGGGAGCTGTTTTTTTACTTCCGCGCACGTGCGGATCATCGTAAAAATATCCTTGAGGTCGAAAATCCGTGCAGCGGCAACTACGGTGGGAATTCCGTTGAGCGCTTCCGGTTTGGGCACCGGTTTAAAAAAGGTATGGTCCACACCGTTATAGATAACGCTTATTTTAGCGGTATCGGCCCCATAAAAACGCTCCCAAGCCATGTTGAATTTACTGACCGTAGTAATTTTAGAGGCGTGGTAGTACACCAAACGGGTGATGCACTCCGAAAAACGGATCAGCATTTTTTTAAGGAAGTACGAGTAATCCGCAGTGCTTATGGCGATAAGTCGTTCGCGTATGAACACCCCGTGTTCCGTTACTAAAATGGGGGTATCGTACTTGTATTTTAAGGATAACGCGGGAAGTACGGCAATACCCGAAATGGTCACATGGGAAATGTCGGCCTTGGGAACATCGATCGCGATCGGTATAAGAAAACGATAGATCCAACGCATTGCCGTGGTCACGTCCTCCAAAGTCATATCGCGCAATTCCGCTTCTGGCAGCACGGTTTCCAAGGTTTCACAGAAAACGTTCCAGACCGCTTCACTGGTCATGGCCACTTTGTAATCATGGGTCTGAAAAAACAGCCACATTTTGTAAAAGCACTCGTTCAATGTAACGGGTGAATGTTTTTCCGAATAGATATGGGTAATAAAGGTTTTGAAATTTGGAACAAAAGATGCTGCAATGACCGCTTCGGAAGTGAATTCGCGGGCCCTTAAAATTTCGGAGTACTTAATATCGTAATCCACGCAATCGAAGGGCTCTTCGGGAGACCACATAGGTACCTGAATAACCTTCCGGACCGAATCGCTGAGCGTATATTTCGGTTCGAGCTCTACCTCCGCGTTGATCGAATAAAGGTAGTATTCGCTATTGCGTACCCTATTGCATAAATCGTGTGCCCATGTGGAGACACCGCCAGTATTGAACGGATACGTACCTTCTGCAATCAGAAGGACTTTTATTTTAGGTTTCAATGGTCAGTGTAATTGTTTACCTCTTGATTTCTCTTTGATTCAATGGTAAATAAAACCATTAGCACTAAAATGCTAAAGTTTTTTAGGTGTAAGTGTTCGTTTCATCTACAAGATGCCTAATACGAATTTTCGGATAATAAACGTAAGAACTATAAAAAACCTTATTTTGATTCAAAATACTCAAAGGCATCGACAATATCCAAGTAGACCCCGTCAAAACCGGTATCGATTATTTTGTCCAAGTAGGCATTTTGGCTACCCATTATGATGCCTTGCCAGTCTTTCTCCCAATACCGGACCTTATAGTTTCCCGCCCATCTTTTGTTTTCTTTTTCCAACCATGATGGCCTGTTAGTAGCCCATCCTTTTTTCCAATAATAGCGATAATCCTCCGCCTCGCCTATGGACATATAGCAGCATACCAAGCGCTCCGAGCCGTTGGCCTTGGTTTTCAACCGTTGTACTTCTTCTGCTGAAAAGGTGGTGCCATCGTGAAAAAAAAGATCGATAAAAACAATATCATAGTTCGATCTTGCTATGGCGTTAAGCACCTCCGGTTTGCTTTCGAAACGTTCGTAGTTCAAAAAAAACAGAAAATTCTCCGCATCGGCCAACGAACGGATGTTTCTTGTATTTTCCCGATAACGCCGTTCGCCAAACTTGGGAATGACCGTTAAATTTCGTTCCGTCGCCACAAAAGGGACATAGCCTTCACTATAGGATTGGTCGAAGGCATCCGCTATCTTTTTTTCCGAACTACAGTAATCGATGACCAAAATGGTATTTCCCGCGCGCTGCGAAACCGCAAGCAATCCCTTCATATATTCCTTACTGCGTTTTGGGGTTTTGCTATTGTCCGAATGATATCCGTAATGCAGGTTTTCCTGGCCGTTTCCATCGATTGCATTGAGATAGTGCAGCATGGGACTTCCGTCGGCATATCCGGTATCGGTGACCAATTCGATCCCATTTTGGGGTATCACGTAAAAACTGGAATCCCTTGCCTTGGCGTATGCGCTGATCTGCCTTATAAAACCACGCATATCATTGCGGTAGTTCCTTTGTTCGGGGGTAACGTCTTCATTAACCGTTTGGGCCATTTCGCCTTTATGGCGGCCGCAACCGGTAGCGATGAGGGCCAGCATCATTAAAAAATGGACTATGGGTACTCTGATCATAATCGTAGGAGGTATCTTCGGGGGAAACTAAATTTTGTGAAAAGTATGGTTTTTTTGAACAACTAATAGCATGTGCCCTTATAATTGCGATAATGGCCAAACGCGATTTCTTGTCTACGGAACACCTTTGCTAGCAGGTTTTCAGGTCGTTTTGGCCGGTGTCCCTATCTTTTGTGGCGATAAATCCCTAGGTTTATATTACTTTATGGAAATCTTCGTTATTAGTCTAAAGTGCTTTTGGCAGAACCGTATAAATACCGCAATTGAAACGCCTCGTTGTCATTTTTTCGATGTTGATCACCACCTACGGCTGGTCGCAAAATACGTTTAAGCGCTCCCTTATGTTGATGGGGAGCGATTTTGAGATTACGGTGGTCGCTCCCGATTCCGCCGCTGCCGATAAACATATTACCAATGCGGTTAACGAAATGGAACGGATCGAAAAATTGATTTCCTCATGGGACCCCGATTCGCAAACCTCGGAAATTAATAGAAATGCCGGAAAAAAAGCGGTACTGGTGGACCGAGAACTGTTCGAACTCATCGAGCGGGCCTTGGGACTTTCGCAACTTACCGATGGTGCTTTTGACATTACCTACGCCTCCATGGATCACATTTGGCAGTTCGACGGAAGTATGCAAAAGATGCCCAACAGCGAAGAAGTAAAGGCTTCCGTAGCCAAGGTAGGCTACAAGAACGTGGAATTGGATAAAATAAACAGTGCGGTATATTTAAAGCGGTCCGGGATGAAGATCGGTTTTGGCGCCATCGGAAAGGGATATGCCGCCGACAGGGCCAAAAAATTATTGCGGGATATGGGCGTTTCCTCGGGCATTATCAACGCTTCGGGCGATATTACCGCCTGGGGCCTGCAACCTAACGGTGCGCCTTGGAAAGTAGCCATTACCAACCCCATGGACAAACAAAAGGCGTACGGAACCTTACCGGTAACAGAAGGTGCCGTGGTAACCTCTGGAAACTATGAGAAATACGTTGTTTTTAACGGAAAACGCTACTCCCATATTATCGATCCCCGCACCGGATATCCTTCGAACGGACTGGTGAGCGTAACGGTGTTCGCCCCAAAGGCGGAGTTGGCGGATGCCTTGGCAACTTCGATTTTTGTAATGGGCAAAACCGTAGGGCTAAATCGAATCGCCCAAATTCCCGGGGTATCCTGCATTATTATCGATGACAAGGGAACCCTTTTTGCATCCGAAGAAATAGAAATCGCAAAACTATGATGAAACGACTCCTTTTGGCGGTTTGCGCAGCGGCCTTTTTAAATAGTTGCTTGGTAGTAAAGGAATATGAAAAAGCCTACCTGAACGATTCCGAGATGGAACTGACCGATAAAAAATGCAACCGACATGTTTTGGTCGCCCAATCGTACCGTGAAGGTGCGGTAGGTGCCAATGGAGGTAAAACAGGAGGCGGCTGTGGGTGCAACTAAACCAAAAATAGTATCGCCGTTCCAACTGGCCATTGTGCTGACGCTATCGTTTTGGTCGGGAAGTTTTGGGTGCCTCGCCCAAACGGGAACCAATGCCGACAAGCAGGCCTATACCAAACGGGTTTTGGAAAGTACGGAGGTCGACCTGATATCGAGCTACTACGCCCAAGAGGGAGAAAACGCGGCAGTGACCGGGGGTATCGGCACCGAAGAACTGACTGACGCCGCGGGAAGTATCGTTGTTTCCATTCCTTTGAACGACGATGATGTATTGACCATTGATGCCGGGGTATCGGCCTATACCTCTGCTTCTTCAAGTAACGTAAATCCGTTCGATGGAAGCCTACCTGCCGACGCGTTCGTGGCCAGTTCGGGAGCTTCCAGGGCCGATACCTGGGCGAATTTCACGGGTAGTTACAGCCACACTTCGGCAGACCGGAACAAGGTATGGTCGGGTATGGCATCGGTATCTTCGGAATACGACTATTTTTCCATTGGTTTCGGGGGCGGATATGTGCAACAGTTCCATCAAAAAAATACCAGTATTAGCGTAAATGCCAGGGTATTTTTGGATGCTTGGGACGCTATTTATCCCTCTGAACTGAGGCCTTTCGCAACAGGAGGTTTTGGATCGTTTCGCCAAAGTGAACTTACCGGAAATACCGATTATGCGCCACAATTTGCCCAATTCGACAATGAAAAACGAAATACCTATGCGCTAGAACTTGGTTTTTCACAAATCCTGCACCAAAAGGTTCAAGGAGGGCTAACGGTGGATCTGGTACGACAGGAAGGTCTACTGTCCACCCCATTTCAGCGGGTATACTTTTCGGATGTTGCCGATACGTTTTTAGAAGGTTTTCATTTGGCGGACGACATTGAAAAACTTCCCGAGAACCGTTTTAAAGTGGCCCTTGGTGGGCGTCTGAACTGGTTCGCCTCGGAAACGATCGCCCTACGGACCTACTACCGCTACTATTTTGATGATTGGGGCATTACATCGCACACGGCCAGATTGGAGTTACCGATAATGCTCTCCGATGCGTTTACCGTTCGGCCCTCCTATCGTTTTTACCAACAAACGGCAGCCGACTATTTTGCGCCCTACGATGAACATTTGAGTACCGAACGATTTTATACCTCCGATTTTGACCTTTCGGAATACATTGCCAATCAGTATGGTTTAGGGGTTTCGTACACCGATATCTTTACCAAACTGCAGCTGTGGAAATTTGGACTTAAAGCAATAGACATCAACTACTTCATGTATGACCGCGATACGGCCTTTGGATCGTATATCGCCACCTTGGGCATTCAGTTTGTATTGGACTAAGTGTTGTTTTAATTGGAAGTTGGCTGCTGGTAGTGGTTAGTGGTTAGTGGTTAGTGGTTAGTGGTTAGTGGTTAGTGGTTAGTAAAAAGTATCGTTTGAACTTGTGTTTCCTCTCTTTTCTATTCTCTTTTTTCTGTGCTCTTTTATCTCTCAGCGCAGCGGTCTTTTTTTAAATAAGTATTTAGTCCAAAGTAGTTAGTATTAAGAGGCTTGAACTTGACTCTTGAGCTTGAGCTTGTGT
Organism: uncultured Flavobacteriaceae bacterium; assembly: GCA_947500445.1. Lineage (GTDB taxonomy): Bacteria > Bacteroidota > Bacteroidia > Flavobacteriales > Flavobacteriaceae > Pelagihabitans. The sequence goes on from CANMSB010000034.1 coordinate 37,062, forward strand.
TTGTGATATTTGAGTTTGAATTTGGTACAGGTGTCTCGACAGGCTCGACCGGACATCCATTTTTTGGATTGGCGGAAAGGTTCCTTTGTCCTTGTTCTTTGTTCTTTCAGCGCAGCGGTCTTTTTTCAAATAAGTAGTATTTAGTACAAAGTAGTTAGTACCAAGAGGCTTGAATTTGGCTCTTGAACTTGAACTTTCAGCACGGTCCTCGACAAGCTCGGACTGACAAAACGTTCATCATTTAGCGAACTGCCAAAAAGAAACACAACTGTCACGCTGAGCTTGTCGAAGCGCTTTCCAAAACGGTACTGACCAAGCTCGACAGGAAAGTCCGTTAACCATTGGCTGGAAGCTCATGAATTTAAACTTGAACTCCTCTTTCTTCTTTCAGCGCAGCGGTCTTTTTTCAAATAAATAGTATTTAGTACAAAGTAGTTAGTACCAAGAGGCTTGAATTTGACTCTTGTGTTTGTGTTTGAATTTGAATTTGTCCCTTGAACTTGTAAAGTCAACTACCCCAGCCCTACATCCAGCATCATCATAATAATAAAACCGGCAATAAAGCCCATGGTGGCAATATCGGTGTATTTGTCTTGTTGGGTTTCGGGAATGACCTCCTCCACCACCACAAAAATCATTGCCCCAGCGGCAAAGGATAGGGCGTACGGAAGTATGGGTTCAAAGGTAAGCACGGCCCACGCCCCTAAAACGGCGGCGATCGGCTCCACCAAAGCGGAGGCTTGCCCGTATAGAAAACTTTTCGTCCGGCTCAATCCCTGTCTGCGCAAGGGCATGGCCACTGCAAAACCCTCTGGAAAATTCTGAAGACCGATACCCAATGCCAGCGCTACGGCACCCCCGATACTGGCGCCTTCGAACCCGGCCGCAACGCCACCGAAAAGCACCCCTACCGCAAGGCCTTCCGGAATGTTGTGGAGCGTGATCGCGAGCGTTAATAGCGTTGTTCGGTGCCAAGGGGTTTTAATCCCCTCGCTTTCACTTTCCTTAAAATTGATATGCAAGTGGGGCAGTACCTTATCCAATCCGAAAATAAAAGCGGCACCCAACAAAAAACCGACTGCCGCGGGAATCACTTTTACAAAACCCTCACCGGAACTCATTTCAATTCCGGGAGCGAGCAGGCTCCAAAAGCTGGCCGCGACCATAACACCTCCGGTAAAACCGAGCATACCGTCCAACAAGGCCCTGTTCATGCCTTTGAACAAAAAAACCAATGCGGCACCTGCCGCGGTAAGTCCCCAGGTAAACAAGGTAGCATAAAAGGCCGCTAAAATAGGGTCGATGGATTCAAAATAGGAAATGATCGCTTCCATGGTCATTCGGTTATTTTAAGGTAAAGGTTATTGGCAATTTGATGTGATATGTGCAAATCATGGTCCTTGATGCGGATCATAAAAGAGCCGTCGAATTCCTCTTTGTCCACTATGGAAATGGTATCCCCCAAGGCAATATTGTTCTTGTCCAAAAATTTGAGAAAGGGTGCGGACGAATCTTTAACCCCGACACAAATACCACTGGTACCTATGGGGATATCGTTCAATAGTTTTTTGACCGCCTTTTTAAATTCCCCTTCCTTGGAAGGGATAGGATCGCCGTGGGGATCTACTTGCGGGTAACCGAGAAGCTTGTCCAAACGATCGACCAGTTTCTCACTTTTAATATGCTCCAGTTGTTCGGCCACTTCGTGGACCTCATCCCAAGAAAAATCGAGTTCGTTCACTAAAAACACTTCCCAAAGCCGGTGTTTGCGCACTAGGGTAAGTGCAATTTTCTGGCCGTATTCCGTTAGGCTTACCCCCTTATACTTCCGATAATTGGCCACGCCCTTTTCCGATAACTTTTTGATCATATCGGTTACCGACGACGGTTTGGTGGCCATTTGTTCGGCTATCGCATTGGTCGATACCGCGGTATTTTCGCCTTTGCCCAAATGATAAATGGCCTTAATATAATCCTCCTCCGAAAGGGTCATGTAATTTTACTTTTGACAAAAATACATTTTTATATGTAAAAACAAATATTTAGATTTGCCTAAAAATTATTTTTAATGTTCGAAAAAAGAAGATGCCGCCATAACTTGGGCATTTTATTATTGTTATTGCTTGTATCTTTTTCGTTGAGCGCACAAAAAGGAGCCTTGCGCGGTTTGGTCGTGGATGATCAGGGGCCGGTACCTTTTGCCAATGTGCACTTAAAAGGAACCGCTTTGGGTACCGCCACCGAAGAGGATGGAGCCTTTCTTCTCCCAAATGTGCCGGTAGGGCAATATGAACTAAAGGTAACCGTAATCGGATATCGTCCATTTTCAAAAACAGTTTCCATTTTGGAAAACGAATCGCTCAACGTTTCGATTTCGCTTTCGGCAGCTGCGGAACTTTTGGAGGAAACGGTGGTTACCGGAACCTTAAAGGCGGTACGCCGTTCCGATAGTCCTGTTCCGGTGGAAGTGTACAGTCCTACCTTTTTAAAACAGAACCCGACGGCCAGCATTTTTGAAGCCCTACAGAACGTGAATGGTGTGCGACCACAGATCAATTGTAACGTTTGCAACACTGGGGATATTCATATTAACGGATTAGAGGGACCCTATACCCTGGTGCTGATCGACGGTATGCCCATAGTTAGTGGATTGGGCACCGTTTATGGCCTATCGGGAATACCCAATTCCCTTATCGAACAGATCGAGATCGTAAAAGGTCCCGCTTCCAGTTTATACGGTAGTGAAGCCGTAGGCGGATTGATCAACATTATTACCAAAAATGCCCTTGAAGCACCGGATTTTTTTGCGGACACCTTCCTCACCGGTTGGGGAGAGTACAACCTGGATGTTGGGGCAAAAATCAAAGTGGGCGAAAAAGCCAACATGCTGCTTGGGGTCAACTATTTCAACTATGACGAGTTAATCGACAATAATGGGGACAATTTTACCGACCTTACCCTGCAAGACCGTATTTCCGTTTTTCAAAAATGGAATTTTGAACGCTCCGAAAATCGTGTTTTTTCCTTGGCCGGTCGTTTTTTTTATGAAGATCGATGGGGCGGGGAACTGCAATGGACACCCGAGTTTCGGGGAGGTGGCGAAATATATGGCGAAAGTATTTACACCCGCCGATGGGAGGTGCTTGGCACCTATCAATTGCCCGTAACCGAAAAGGTGCTGTTCTCCTTTTCGTATAACGATCACGATCAAAATTCGGTTTATGGGAATGTTCCATATTTGGCCGATCAGCGTATCGGTTTCGGACAATTGACCTGGGACAAAAAATGGGGGCGGCACGATCTGCTTTTCGGAAGTGCCTTGCGGTACAACTTTTATGATGATAATACCACCGCTACCGTAGCTGCCGACGAGGTAGCGATACCCAGTTTGTTCGTGCAAGATGAAATTCAACTTGCCGATAGGCATTCATTGCTTTTGGGCCTACGCTACGATTATGACAAACGCCATGGGAATATTTACACGCCACGAACGGCCTATCGTTGGAAAGTAAGCGATAATGCCATTTTGCGGCTCAATGCCGGTACCGGTTTTCGGGTAGTGAACCTCTTTACGGAAGATCATGCCGCACTGACCGGAGCGCGCGACGTTATCGTTACCGAGGCTTTGGAGCCGGAGCGGTCCTTTAACTTTAACCTCAACTTTCTAAAAAAAATATATGGGGACAACGGCACTTTTGCGAATATCGACGCCTCCGTTTTTTATACCAATTTCAGCAACGCCATTTTACCGGACTACGATACCGATCCCAACCAGATTATTTACGACAATTTAGACGGCATTTCGGTTTCCCAAGGGGTAAGCGCTAACATTGATGTGGTGTTTCCATCTGGCTTAAAATTCCTTTTGGGAGCTACCTTTCAAAACGTGAGCCAGACCGAAAACGGTATTCGAAGGCGTCAAATACTGACGGAAAGCTATACCGGAACGTGGAATGTAGGGTATACTTTCAAGAGTATGGATCTGAGTGTCGATTACACAGGAAATCTTTACGGTCCCATGCGTTTGCCCACCTTGGGGGAAACCGACCCAAGGAGCGATTATTCGCCTGTTTGGAGCATACAGAACGTGCAGTTTACCTACAAAGGCCTTGAAAAGTTGGAGATTTATGGAGGAGTTAAAAATCTGTTGGATTGGACCCCCAACCGCGGAAATCCCTTTATCATTGCCCGCGCGAACGATCCTTTCGACAATAATGTGGTTTTTGACAACAACGGTGCCGCAGTGGCTACCGCGGATAACCCCAACGCGTTGACCTTCGACCCTTCTTATGTATATGGACCAAATCAGGGCATACGCGCCTTTTTAGGAGTGCGTTATCGCATTAACTAAAGTTATTGTTAGGGATACACTGATTTCTAATGGCTGAAATCCTTATTTTTAATCCAGTTTTAACGCCCCAATAGCAAGCCCTTGTCCAACTCAAAAATGTTCGATTATATCATTATTGGTGCCGGTGCGGCAGGGTTGATGCTTGCCGACGCCATGGGGAAAGATGTTTTCTTCTCCAATAAGTCCATTTTGTTGTTGGATAAGGACCCCAAAAACACCAACGACAGAACCTGGTGTTTCTGGGAAAAAGGCAACGGTGCTTTCGACCCCATCGTAGACCGGATGTGGCCAAACGTTTTTTTTGGTGGAAAAACACATTCCAAAACGTATGATATTGCCCCTTATTCCTATAAAATGATAAAGGGCATCACCTTTTATAAAACCTACAAGGAACGGCTACAGGGGTATTCCAACATTGTTTTTGAACAAGAGGAGGTACTTCGGGCGGAAGATCACGGGACCAAAGTAACCGTTACTACCGTGGATGGCACCTACAGTGCAAAAAAGGTATTCAATAGTATTTTCGATTATAAGATGATCACGGCCCAGCAAAAGTATCCCGTGTTGCAACAGCATTTTGTGGGGTGGTACGTAAAAACGGAAAATCCCATTTTTCGAACGGATACCGCAACCTACATGGATTTCGCCATCCCGCAAAAAGGGAATACCCGATTTATGTACATACTGCCATTTTCGGAAAATGAGGCCTTGGTAGAGTATACCTTGTTTTCGGAAAAACGATTGCCCTTGGATGCCTATGAAACGGCATTACAAGCGTATTTGAAAAATAACTTGGGCAGCGGGGAATATGAAATTACCGATGTTGAAAAGGGGAGTATCCCGATGACGGCCTACGAATTTCGCGAACACCACACCAAAAACATGCGCTACATCGGCACCGCCGGGGGTTGGGCAAAGCCCAGCACCGGATATACCTTTTTGAGTACTGCGAAAAAAATTCCCCGTTTGCTCGAATATATCAAGAGCGGGGCGGACCTAAGAACGTTACGGTACCGCAATAAATTTTGGTATTACGATCTGCTGTTGCTCGATGTATTGAGCCATGACAACAGTATTGGGCAGTCCGTTTTTGAAACCCTTTTTAAAAACCGATCTCCACAGTTCATTTTTAAGTTTTTGGATGAAGAAACCAACTTTTTTGAAGACGTTCGGTACATGACCTCCGTAAAGAGCGGACCGTTTATAAAAGCGATAATCAGAAGACTTTTTTAAGGAACGGTTGGGGGGTAGGTAAAAAGTATCTAGTACGAAGTAGTTAGTACTGAGAGCAATGAATTTACATTTAACTTGTCTTTATTCTGTTCTCTTTGTTCTTTCAGCTAAACGAACGTTCCTTTTCTCAAGTAGTACGAAGTATTCAGTATAAAGGGGAATGAATTTAAACTTGCCTTTGTTCTATTTTCTTTGTTCTGTTCTCTCTGTTCTTTCAGCGAAGCAATCCGTTTTTTTAGGCAGTACGAAGTATTCGGTGCAAAGTAGTAAGCGAAATGAACTTGAACTTGACGCTTGAACTTGTACTTGTTTTCCGCTAAAACTCACACCTTCCGTCGCATCAGGTTTTCGCCAAAGGTTTTTAAAATACTTTTTTTATCTTCTGACAGTTGCAATTGCTCCAAAACGGCGAAAGCTTCCTCTGTGTAGTCGCTTATTGCTTTTTTAGTGGCATCGGCCGCGCCGCTTGTTTCAAAAATCTCTTTGATCGAGGCAATTTTATCGGTCGGATCCTGTGGTTGTATGGAAAACAGATCGACCAGTTCCTTGCGGTGGACAGCGGTACCCAATTCCAGTGCTTTTAAATACAAATAGGTCTTTTTGTTTTCGATAATATCCCCCCCTACCTGTTTTCCAAAGGTTTTGGGATCTCCGAAAGCATCGAGATAATCGTCCATGAGCTGAAAGGCAATGCCCAAATTGCGTCCAAACTGATAGATCGACCGCTGCGCTTTAGTATCGGCCTCGGCGATCATGGCACCCATTTGAAGGGCGGCAGCCACCAAAACGGCAGTTTTGTACTCGATCATTTTAAGGTATTCCGGAATGGTAACATCGTCGCGGGTCTCAAAATCGACATCATATTGTTGCCCTTCACATACTTCTATTGCCGTTTTGCTGAACAAGGCTACCAGATTTTTAAAAAGTGGGCCATCGTAACTTTCGAACAATTGGTAAGCATTAATAAGCATCGCATCACCGGAAAGAATGCCCCGATTGACATCCCATTTTTCATGCACGGTGGCCTTCCCCCTGCGTAAGGGTGCATCATCCATAATATCGTCATGTACCAACGAAAAATTGTGAAAGACCTCAATACCCAAAGCGGCATCCAAAGCTTTACGATGATCGGCACCAAAAAGTGCTGCGGCCATTAAGGTTAAAATAGGACGTAGCCGCTTTCCGCCCAGTTCTAAAATATAGGAAATCGGTTCATATAGGTTAACCGGTTCTTTCGTTTGCGTTTTTTGGGACAAATAGTCGGTAAAGGTGGTTCGGTATTGGTCAATAACGTGCATAATCGCATTTTTTTCAAAAATACGCCCTATTTTAAAATTCCGAAGTGTCGGATTCCCATTTAATTCCAACCGCAGCGAAGGAACTTTTTTTGGAATCGGTCAATGCACGGATCTTCCACAATTTACGGTACGTCTTTGATGCGCCTGAGGTGAAAACGAGATGGAAGGAGTCAAAAAATGGTTATACCATTTTTGCTTTATAATTACCCAAATAAAAAGCCATCATTTTTTCCTTGGACGAAAAAGGAAAATCAAGTATAGCAGTAGCTACGGTCGTTTTTTGTTTTGAAGTATAAACGGAAAAGGGCTATTTTTTCACCACTTTTTTAAAAAAAATGCAATACAATGAAAAACCTTCGTCTCTATAAATGAGGCGGCCGAATAAATTACGGGAATGGTTTCTAAAAACGAAAATCATAATAGGTTAAACGCTTTTTTTAAGGAAGAGTACCATTCCTTAAAAAAGTATGTGACGTCAAAAATAGAAGATGCCGCCCACCGCGATGCGGGAGATGTGGTACAGGACGTCGCGTTTAAACTTTTTTCAAGGGCCGATAGCCTTTCCCCGATCGACAATGTTGCAGGTTACGTATACAATGCCATTCGCAATGCAGTGGTAGACTTGATGCGAACACGAAAAAAACATGTGGGTTTCGAGGATGAAATGGAAATGAAATTGGTGGCGTTTACCGAAGTGCTCTATGGGGTTTCCGCCAATTCGTATTCCGGGGAAATGCAAAAGAACTTGAAATCGGCCATTGCGAACTTGAAGCCGCATTATAGGGATGTTGTTATTGCCATCGATTTTGAAGGATATACCTATACGGCCCTTTCGCAGGAAACGAGCATTCCCACGGGGACATTGATGTCCAGAAGACATAGGGCCCTATCCATTTTATATAAAACGTTACAGACAAAAAATTTAAATTAGTAATGACATGAAAGAACATATCGAACATCAAGTAAAGGGAAAGGTGGAACGCACAGTTAAGAAAGCCGTTCGGGTATTTTTCTATGTGCTGGCGGCCTTCGCATTCATTATGCTTTTCGCCTATATTTTTATGCGCTTGTGGAACTGGCTCATGCCCGACATTTTTGCCCTTCAACAACTGACCTACTGGCAAGCATTGGGAATATTGATCATGGCAAAGTTGCTTTTTGGAGGATTTGACCGTGGCCCAAAAAAACCGAATGGCAAGCATAGGAACGAACGGAAAAGGAATCGTTGGGGAAAAAGATGTAACAGCGAATATGGGAAATGGGAAATGTACGATCGCTTTTGGGCAGAAGAGGGGGAGAAAGCGTACGAAGCCTATGTCGGTAGAATGCAAGGACCAAAAAATGAGGAAGATGAAAATGTTTGAAAGCACTAAAAGGAAAATTATACGAAATCGGTTCAGCTTTGGTTGGCACACCTCATCCACCAAAACCGACAGTTCAAAAGTTTTGCATTGTGAGGAAGCGATATCGACACTATTTTCGAATAAAAAAGGGATTTAAATAGGCAAGGAGCGGTTTTAACAAAACGTTAAAAAAAAGTAAAACTCAGGAAACTTTTACTGTGTTTTAAGTTTCCCTAGCTATATTTGCCCTCGTTATGAAAGAAAAAATTTTGGTCAAAGCCACCGACATGTTCCTAAACTTAGGGTTTAAGAGCGTAACGATGGACGATATCGCCAACGAAATGGGAATATCAAAAAAAACGATTTATGCCCATTATGAAAACAAAACGCACTTGGTGGAAGAAAGCACCTCCAACCTGTTTTTAGTAATATCATCGGGCATAAACGATATCATAGCGGTTCAAAAAAATCCGATCGAAGAACTATACGAGATTAAAAAATTTGTAATGCTCCATCTTAAGGATGAAAAGTCGTCCCCACAATATCAATTACAAAAATACTATCCCAAAATCTATGATGATCTAAGGGAAAAGGAATACGATCTGATGTTCGATAGTGTGGTCGAGAACATTAAACGGGGGTTGGAACTAGGGATTTACCGAAGCAATATTGATGTAGATTTTGTATCGCGAATTTACTATTCCGGAGCCTTTGCCATAAAAGACCACAAAATATTTCCCTCGAGCAAGTTTAAGGCCGCCGATTTGGAAGACTATTTTTTAGAGTACCATTTACGGGGTATCGTAACGCCTAAAGGAAGACAGATATTAAACGGAATCATCAATTCAAATCAAGAATAATGCGCAGTTATTGTATAAAAATCATAGCACTGTTTTTATTGACTATAGGCTATTCGCAAGAGAATACCAATAGTTTTACCTTGGAGGAAGCCATTGCGTTCGCTTTGGAAAACAACTACAGCGCCATAAACGCGGACAGGGATATTATAGACGCCCAAAAACAGAAATGGGAGGTCATCGCATCCGGTCTACCGCAGATATCGGCCGGCGTAAATTACCAGAACCAATTGAAGCAGCCCATATCCCTGATTCCCGCCGAACTTGCGGGAGGTGCACCGGGAGAGTTCATTGAAGTTGTTTTTGGTGTACCCCAAACATTGACCGCCACCGGCACGTTACGGCAAAAAATATTTGATGGCACCTATATTGTAGGTGTTCAGGCCACCAAGTCGTTTTTGAGTTACAGTACCAACAATAAGGAGAAGACCCAACTGGAGGTACGGAAAGCGGTTACCGAAGCCTATGGCAACGTACTCTTGGCAAGGGAAAGCGTCGCCATTCTGGAAAAGAACAAGGCCAACCTCGAAAAGAACTTGTTCGAGACAACGAAAATTTATGAAAACGGATTGGGAGATGAGGAGAGTGTAGAGCAATTACAGATTACCCTCTCAAACATCGACAACCAGTTGAAGAACGCCATACGTCTGCAGGACATTACCCTCCAGATGCTGAACCTGATAATGGGTATCGCGATAGACGCACCCACTACGTTGGAGGAACAACTTGATGACCTCGCGCAAAAACAAATGGCCTCAGAAATGGCCGCCGACGTGTTCAACATTGAAAACAACGTGGACTATAAGTTGGCCATTAACCTGAACGAACAACGGTATTTCGAGTGGAAACAGGCCAAGAGCCGTGCATTGCCCAGTTTGGACGCTTTTGTAAATTATGGAAGTTCTTCTTTTGGGGAACAGTTCAATTTTTTCGATAGCGGTCAACCATGGTTCGATTTTTCCACTTTTGGTGTCGACCTGAACATCCCGATCTTTAGCTCTTTGGGTAGGAGTGCAACCACCCAACGTGCCAAAATCGCCTTGGAGAAGGCCAAGACACAGTTACAAGAAGCCGAAGCACAAATACGGTTGCAGCTGGCCCGGGCCGAAAGTGATTTTACGTTGGCCATTGAACAGTACAATACCTCAAAGGAAAATTTGGGCCTCGCGGAACGTATCGAAAGAAAAAATCAATTAAAATACAGTGAAGGTATCGCAACCAGTTTTGAGCTCCGACAGGCCCAAACACAACTTTACGATGCGCAACAGGGCTATCTAACGGCTATGGTGGACGTCATCAATAAAAAGACCGCACTGGAAGTAATCCTAAACGAATAATTCATAAACAACACCCAACGAACAATAAAAAGAAGTTACCATGAGAAAAATACTTTACGCACTCTCGGCCGTTCTACTGCTCTCTTCTTGCGGCGAACAAAATGCCGTTTCGATAGAAGATTTGATCGCGCAAGGAAACTTGGAGGCGATCAGAACCAAAAAGACGGAACTTTCCGAACAACAGAAAAAATTGGACGATCAGCTACAGCAGCTAGACTCGGCCATTGCCACCTTTGCCGGAAATGAAAAATTACCCTTGGTAACCACATTTCCCGTAAAAGAGCAACAGTTCGATCACTTTTTGGAACTTCAGGGCGATGTAAAAACCAAGCAGAACGTGTTGATCTATCCCGAAATGTCAGGGACCCTACAGCGGGTATACGTAAAAGAGGGACAGCGTGTGAGCAAGGGGCAATTATTGGCATCCATTGACGATGGAGGTATGGGAAGCCAATTGGCACAATTAAAGACCCAGGCCGAACTTGCCAAAACCACCTACGAGCGCCAGAAACGGCTATGGGAACAGAAAATAGGTTCCGAGATTCAATACCTTCAGGCCAAGGCCACCTATGAGGCAAATGAAAACTCGGTAAAACAGGTACAGAGCCAATTGGGAAAATCTGCCATACGGGCACCCTTTTCCGGAATTATAGACGATGTGATCAAAGATCAAGGAACGGTAGTATCGCCCGGTCCCAGTTCCGAGGTGTTCCGCATCGTCAACCTTTCCGATATGTACATTGAAGTAGATGTGCCCGAAAGTTATCTTGGCGATATCAAAAAAGGCAAGGAAGCACAAGTGTACTTTCCGGTATTGGGCGATACGGTAGTAACGAAAATAAGACAGACCGGAAATTTCATCAACCCTAGCAATCGTGCGTTTACCGTGGAAATTCCGGTACCGAACAAAAACGGCACCATTAAACCGAACCTGACCGCAAAGGTGAACATTAACGACTATACCAATGAGAAAGCCGTGGTAGTCCCCCAAAGCATTATTTCCGAGAACGCCGAAGGACAGCAATACGTATACGTTGCCGATACTTCCGGCGAGGACAACAAAGCGGTCGTGAACAAATCGATCATTACCACTGGTAGAAATCAGGGAAGTATGGTGGAGGTACTTTCCGGTATTGCCGATGGGGATCAGCTAGTGAAGGAAGGTGCGAGGAGCGTAAAGGACGGCCAAAAAGTGGAAATCAAAAAAGATGAGGTCTTATGAGCAGTAGTAAGCAAAAGAAAAACGCCGATAAGGAATTTCGTTTATCGTCCTGGGCAATAGACAATCCGTCGGTAATCTATGTAATGATCGCCCTATTCCTATGGTTCGGTCTCAAGTCGTACTTTGCGATGCCCCGGGAAGATTTTCCGGAAATCGTAGAAACCAAAATCTACGTAAGCACGCCTTATCCCGGAAATACCGCCGAAGATGTGGAACGTTTGATTACCGATCCCCTAGAAGATCGCTTAAAGAACGTTAGCAATGTGGTAAAGGTAACTTCTACTTCTCAGGAAGATTATTCCATAATCACCATTGAGTTCGATGAAGAGCTGACGGTGGAGCAGGCCAAGCAAAAAATCAAGGACGAAGTGGACGGAGAAAAGGCCAGCGAGGATTGGCCTACCTTCAATAACGCAAAGGTAGAACCAAATGTTTTCGACCTGAACCTCTCCGAATCATTCCCGATAATGAACGTCAATTTTACCGGGGATTATCCGGTGGAAAAATTGAAGGAGTTTGCGGAATACATGCAAGACGAGGTGGAAGACCTTCCTCAAATAAAGGAAGTCAGCATTCGCGGCGCCCAGGAAAAAGAAGTTGAAATTGCTGTGGACGTTTATAAAATGATGGCTGCAAAAATCAGCTTTCAAGATGTTATCGGGGCAATCAGCAATGGAAATACCACCATGTCGGCCGGTAACATCCAGTCGGGAGGGCAACGCCGTACCATTCGGATATTGGGAGAGATCAAAGATCCCAGGCAGCTGAACGACTTTGTGGTAAAATCGGAAAACGGAGCGGTATATTTAAAGGATATTGCCCAAATATCCTTTGATGAGGAAGAAAAAACCACCTATGCCCGGGAATTTGGGAAGAGCGTGGTGATGCTAGATATCAAAAAACGCTCGGGAAAAAACATGATCGAGGCCACTACCAAGGTTCGGGAATTGGTGAAGGAGGCACAAGAAAACTATTATCCGGCGAGTTTAAACATCACCATCGCCAATGACTCTTCCGGCAGGACCTTGAACCAGGTAGACGATCTGGTAAACAACATTATTTTCGGGATCATTCTGGTGGTTACCGTGTTAATGTTCTTTTTAGGATTTCGAAATGCCCTGTTTGTAGGCTTCGCCATACCCATGTCGATGTTCATGTCCTTTATGATATTGAACAATTTGGGCTACACCTTGAACACCATGATCCTTTTTGGAATGATCATGGGCCTCGGTATGATGGTGGATAACGGTATTGTGGTGGTCGAAAACGTTTACCGATTGATGAGCGAGGGCATGAGCCGTACGGAGGCCGCCAAAAAGGGTATCGGCGAAATTGCATTTCCCATTATCATATCTACCTTAACGACCGTAGCTGCATTTGTACCCTTAGGGCTTTGGCCGGGCATATTTGGCCAGTTTATGATCTATTTTCCGATTACGTTATCCGTAGTTTTGGGCTCCTCCCTATTTGTAGCCATTTTCATGAACTCCATGTTGGTTTCCCAATATATGGAAATCGGGGAAAAAGAACTTTCCGTAAAACAGCTGATCCGCATTAGTTCCATATTGGGTGGTTTTGGGCTGTTTATTCTCATTTTTGGTGGCAGCATGAGGGCTTTGGGAAGTGTAATGATCATTACGGCGATCATGTTCTGGGTGTACAAGTATGTGCTTAAAAAATGGGCGATCCGTTTTCAAAGTAAAACAATGGTTCGTTTCGAAAACTGGTACGAACGCCGGATCAAACATGCGCTAAGGGGTGGTAATGTCTATTGGTATTTTGGCATCACGTTTATTATGCTGATCGCGGTGTTTATGCTTTTCGGCATGTCGGTCGGCAGTGGGCGGACCAAAATAGAATTCTTTCCGGACAATACCCCGAACGAAATTTATGCATACATCGAATACCCTCAGGGAACCTCCATCGAGAAAACCGATGCCTTGACCAAGGAAATCGAAGAAAGGGTGTATGCCGTAACGCGCAGGCCCAAATACATGGATGGGGATTTTAACTATCTGGTAGAGTCGGCCGTTTCCCAGGTAGGGGAAGGTGCCGGAAACCCTCAAACGGACGGTGGTTCATCTGCGGAAATGCCCCATCGGGGCAAGGTTACCGTGTCGATGCGGGAATTCAAATACCGCGACGGCCGAGATACCGAGGAACTACGGAAGGAAATACAAGAGGAACTCACGGGCGTATATCCCGGTGTGGCCATTTCCGTTGAAAAGGACTATAACGGTCCGCCCGCAGGATATCCCATCAACATCGAATTGGAGGGGAAAGACTATACAGAGTTGATCAATACGGCCGAGGATATTCGAAATTTCATCAATACCAAAAACATTTCCGGTATCGAAGAATTGAAGATAGACGTCAATAAGAGCAAACCTTCCATGCAAGTTGTGGTCGACCGCGAAAAGGCTGGGGAACTAGGCGTTTCCGTAGGCCAGGTAGGACAGCAGTTACGGCGGTCGCTATTTGGGGAAAAAGCCGGAGTATATAAGGTCGATGGGGAAGATTACGATATCAATGTGCGCTTTAACGAAGATCTGCGCTACAATCGTAACGCCCTTTTCAACCAAAACATCATTTTTAGGGACCAGGCTTCCGGGCAAATAAAAGAGGTTCCGGTATCGGCGGTCGCCAAACAGCGAAATTCATCCGGCTTTAGTGCGATCAAGCACAAGGATAAAAAACGGATCGTAACGGTCTACTCCCAGCTGAAACCCGGTTTTAGTGATGCGGGTGCCATCGTTGCTGAAATCGAAGAAGAAATGAAAGGTTTCAAAGGCCTTCCCGAGAACGTTAAAATAGACTTTACCGGTCAGATCGAGGAACAGAACAAGCAACAACAATTTTTGGTGGGAGCGTTCTTCTCCGGATTGGGATTGATTATGTTGATCTTGATCTTCCAGTTCGGTGGCATTTCAAAACCTTTGATCATTATGATTGCCATCTTTCTAAGTTTTATCGGTGTTTTTGGCGGCCTCATGCTAACCGGTTGGTCGTTTGTGATCATGATGACTATGATGGGCATTATTTCCTTGGCAGGAATCGTGGTGAACAACGGGGTTGTGCTACTCGATTATACGCAAATATTGATCGACCGTAAAAAAGTAAAGCTGGGTATGGACGACAAGGACCTTTTGAACATGGAGCAGGTAACCAAAGTAATTACCAAGGCCGGGAAGGCAAGACTTCGCCCGGTAATCCTGACCGCCATTACCACGGTCTTGGGACTGATTCCTTTGGCGATAGGTTTGAACATCGATTTCTTTTCGTTGTTCGCTACCGGAAACCCTAAAGTTTATATGGGTGGGGATAATGTAATTTTCTGGGGACCCCTGGCCTGGACGGTAATCTTCGGCCTGATCGTGGCTACTTTTTTAACCTTAATCGTGGTGCCCGTACTCTTTAACATTACCTACCGCATAAAAACCGGTTTACGAAACCTTCGAAATCCGGATACCTCCAAAGAATCCGGACCCTTACTGGAAGAAGCGGCATAAACAATATGTTTTCTAAATGAAATACGACCCTGATGGCAACATCAGGGTTTTTTTTAGAACGAAAACCGTTATTCTAAAAGAGAAAAGAAAAAAGACCGCTGTCCAAATACAAATTCAAACACAAGGTCAAACACAAGGTCAAACTCAGCAGTTACAATTACTTTTTACTCAACACTCAATAGTGTCCGGTTAATGTAATAGTAATCTTTGTAAAGACCTTAAAAATATACAAGTTACGGCCGTTCTT
>CANMSB010000035.1 GCA_947500445.1 uncultured Flavobacteriaceae bacterium
CGAATTTCAAATTTCAAAGAACGACAATTGCAACCAATTGAAAATCTTTTAGTTACAACCGGACACTATTGAGTGGTAAGTAAAAAGTAATTGGTAAAAAGTGGTTAGCGGTAATTCTTCTAGATTTGAGATTGAGATTGACACTTGAACTTGAATTTGAATTTGTCTTTTATCCTTGTTCCTTCAGCGCAGCGGTCTTTTTTAAAGTAGTACGAAGTATTCAGTATTGCGGGGAATGAATTTGACAGTTGAACTTGTTTATGTTCTTTTCTCTTTCTTTTTTCAGGTTAGCTTAATGTTAAATTTTGAGCTTATTTAGATTTAATTAAAATAAATTTTGGACAAAACAGATTTCTCCACTAGTTTTGATTTTTATTTAAAATAGGTCTAAATAAACACACCTGATGAAGAATACAATACCTTTTGTAGCGGCGATGGCCCTAGTTTTTTTAAGTGCATGCAGTTCCGATGATAATGATCCGGTAACGGTTGAAGCGAGCTGTTCCGACGGCATACAAAACGGAGATGAGACCGGAGTGGATTGCGGTGGAAGCTGCACTCCTTGTGCTGCCGCCATTGATAATCCGGCTACCTATGTATTTGAACGGGATGGTGTTTCAACAGTAGATTTTAATGGACAAACCACCCGCTTGCTCATGGGCGAAGAATTGTTGGATGCCCTTAAAGACCCCGTCAATACGGATGCGGAACTGTTGGCCAAATATGGACATGAAGAAGGAGAAAGTAACTTTATGGATTTGGATTTAAATGGTTCCTCCAAAAACCTGAAAAGCAAGACGGCGGCCTCTACCGATTATTTTTCTGCCAATACAGCAGACCAATCGACGATACGTGCCGATTTTGATGGATGGTTGTCCGCTCAGGCAAATGAGGTTTTTCCAGAGTTTGATACAGTGGCCAGTCCCGGTAATCCCGGTCAATTGGCCGATGGTTCGTCAACACGGTATGTGAGCGGACAGGGATTGGAATACAACCAACTGTTCAATAAAGGACTGATCGGGGCGTTAATGGTCGATCAGGCATTGAACAACTATTTGAGTCCTGCAGTTTTGGATGCTGGGGACAATAGAACCAACAACGATTCGGACACCGCAGCGGAAGGGAAGTCCTATACCGATATGGAGCACAAATGGGACGAGGCCTATGGATATGTATACGGCCTAAATGCCGATGTTGCCGACCCGAATGCCGACTTGGGTGCCGATAGTTTTTTAAACAAATATGTTGGTAGGGTAGAGGGCGACGCCGATTTTGCAGGGATTGCCGATACCATTTTTCAGGCATTTAAACTGGGTCGGGCCGCAATTGTTGCCAAAGATTACGCTACCCGAGATGCACAAGCAGCCATCATTAGGGAGAAAATTTCCGAAGTCATTGCCATTCGTGCGATATACTATTTGCAACAGGCGAAAGCTTCCATAGGAGGTGAAACCCCGGCCTATGGTACCGCTTTTCATGATCTTTCCGAGGGATATGGATTCATTTACAGTTTGCAATTTACCAGAACACCGGACACTGACGCCCCCTATTTTTCAAAGACGGAAACCGACGTCCTACTTTCTGATTTACTAGGTGATGGCGAAAATGGTCTCTGGGATGTCACCCCCGAAACCTTGGATGCACTTTCTGTCAGCATTGCAGATCGTTTTTCCTTTACACTGGAACAAGCGGCAGAATAATGGAAACGTGTTGATACAATGTTAAAAAAAAGCGTCAAGTTTTTAGGAAGAAACAAGGCGCTTTTTTACTTTTGCTTAATTAGAATAAATAAAAATAAGCTATGAGCCGATACTTTGTCCTTGCTTTTTTGTTGGTAGCCTTAGGCGGATGTTCTTCCGATGACGGAACCACAGGTGGTTCTCAGAGGGACGAAACCCCAAATGACGACCCCAAACCGGTATCCTTTGAACGGAGCACGTTATTAGTCAACTGGGCCGATAATATTATCGTGCCTTCCTATGAGGCCTTTGCTTCGGAACTAGAGGTGTTACAGGGAACGTTCGAGGCGTTTCGGTCGGATGCCAGTACCGACAATTTGGTGGCCTTTCGTGCCGCTTGGTTGTCCAGCTACCTGGCTTGGCAAAGGGTTTCCATGTTTGAGATCGGTCCGGCGGAGTCCGCGGGATTTCGGTTGAACATCAATACCTATCCCGTGGATGCCGAAAAGGTAACCGCGAACATGAACGGTACTTCCGATTTGGCCTTGCCCTCCAATAGGGACGCCAAGGGTTTTCCGGCCTTGGATTATCTGATAAATGGCTTGGCGGATACCGATGAGGCCATTGTTTCCAAGTACAATGAAGCCGATAGGGAACAGTTATTGGCCTATACCGATAAAGTAATAACCGATATGGTAGGTTTGACCGGCACAGTGCTATCGGAGTGGAACAATGGGTACCGTAATACATTCGTATCCAATGATGGTGCTTCTGCTACGGCCTCCGTAGATCGCTTCGTGAACGATTTTATCTTTTACTATGAAAAGTTTTTAAGGGCAGGTAAGATGGGAATTCCGCTAGGTGTTTTTTCCGGAAGTACCCTTCCCGATAGGGTAGAGGCCTTCCATGAAGGTACCATCTCCAACACCCTGTTTTTAGAAGGACTATCGGCGGTACAGGATTTTTTTAATGGAAAACATTTTGGTTCCAACGAGACCGGTGAAAGCTTGGCCACTTATCTAGAGGCGCTCAATTCCGTTAAAGGAGGGGAGAGTTTGACCGATTTGATCAACATTCAATTCGACAAGGCCAAAGAAAGTGTCGCTTCCTTACGCCCGTTCAAAGAAGAATTGATGGAAAATACCGTTCCTACCGAAATGGGCAATGCCTACGATGAAGTACAACGGGCGATTCCGTTGTTGAAGGTGGATATGGTTTCCGCGATGAGCATCAGTATTGATTTTGTCGATGCCGATGGCGATTGATCCATGACATCCTTTAAAGAAAAATATCTATTTCAAAACGTAGAGGCCGCCCCATTGGCGGTCTTTCGTATTTTATTCGGCCTGATGATGTTCGTTAGCATCGTTCGGTTTTGGAGCTACGGTTGGATTGAGAAATTGTATGTCCAACCGCAATTTTTCTTTTCGTATTATGGTTTTGAATGGGTAAAACCATTGGGCGACTATACCTATTTGATTTTTTTCGTTTGCGGGTTTTCGGCCCTTATGGTGGCAATAGGGTACAAATATCGTATCGCTATGGTC
Organism: uncultured Flavobacteriaceae bacterium; assembly: GCA_947500445.1. Taxonomy (GTDB): domain Bacteria; phylum Bacteroidota; class Bacteroidia; order Flavobacteriales; family Flavobacteriaceae; genus Pelagihabitans. The sequence goes on from CANMSB010000035.1 coordinate 3,227, forward strand.
TTGTTTTTTGTCAGTTTTACCTATATCGAACTGATGGACAAGACCACCTATCTCAATCATTATTATTTCATCAGTGTAGTGAGTTTTTTAATGTTGTTTCTACCGGCCAATGCATACTTTTCGGTGGACGCCCGGCAACATCCCAAAAAAGCGTTCAAATATGTTCCGGTTTGGATGATCAATAGCTTAAAATTGCTACTGGGCATCGTTTACGTTTATGCGGGATTGGCAAAATTGAATTCCGACTGGCTGGTAAAAGGGATGCCCCTTAAAATATGGCTGCCCTCCAAATTCGACACCCCCCTTTTGGGAAACCTGGTACAGACGGAATGGGCACCCTATGCCTTTAGCTGGTTGGGTACCGGTTACGACCTGTTTATTCCATTTTTATTGTTATACCGAAGAACAAGGATCGTGGCATTTGTTGCCGTTGTGGTATTTCACGTACTGACAAGGGTACTGTTCCCCATCGGGATGTTCTCTTATATTATGATCGTATCAACGCTAATTTTCTTTGATGCCCGGGTACACCATAAGATACTTGGGTTTTTTACCAAGATGTTGCGTCTATCAAAAACCCTTGATGGGGTCGGCGCTACATGGAGGCCGAAAAATAGTTTTAAGATGGCCTACGTGGTCCTGATCGGTTTTTTTGCGTTGCAAGTATTGGTTCCGTTTCGATACCTCTGCTATCCGGGGGAGCTGTTTTGGACCGAAGAGGGGTACCGTTTTTCTTGGCGGGTGATGCTGGTAGAAAAATCGGGATATGCACAGTTCAAGATCGTAAACGGGGATTCGGGAAAATGGTTTTATGTCGACAACAGCGACTTTCTGACTCCCTTTCAGGAAAAGCAAATGGCATTCCAGGCCGATTTTATTTTAGAGTACGCACATTATCTTAAACAACATTTCGAAAAACAGGGACATGCACAAGTGGAAGTTTATGTTGATAACCAAGTGGCCTTAAATGGAAGATTGAGTACCACGTTTGTAGATCCTGCCGTAAATTTGGCAGCGCAAAAAGAATCGTTCGCACACAAAAACTGGATTATTCCGTTCAAAGATGAGATCAAAGGGCTATAGTAGTATCATAATGATATTTTTTTCGTTGGTCCTTTATGGACAAAACGTCATCAACGGAACGGTTACCAATGATAAGGGCGAACCCATAGCCGACGCGGAGGTATACTTAAAGGAACTACAGCGGTTGGAATATACAGAGGAAGACGGCACGTTCCGGTTTTCGGAGGTTTCGGGCGGAAAGTACACCTTGATCGTTTTTGCCTTTGAATATGACGTTTACGAGGAAGCGCTCACCTTTGATAAATCGCTTACGGTAAACATTCCCTTAAAGCCGTTACGGACCGAAAAGTTGACAGAGGTGGTGCTTACCCAACGCCGAAACCGCCTTTTCGCCCTGCAACAATTGAAAAAAGTGGAGGGCACCGCCATCTACGCCGGCAAAAAAAGTGAGGTCGTTTTGTTGGAGGGCGTTACGGGCAACTTGGCCGCAAACAATGCAAGACAGGTATACGGGCAAGTAGTGGGGCTCAATATCTACGATAATGGCGATGCGGGATTGCAGCTCAACATCGGGGGAAGGGGATTGGACCCCAACCGTACCGCCAACTTTAATACCAGACAAAATGGGTACGACATCAGTGCCGATGTGCTGGGATATCCCGAAAGCTACTACACCCCGCCCGCGGAAGCACTGGAGGAAATACAGGTAGTGCGGGGAGCGGCTTCGCTACAGTATGGGACGCAGTTCGGGGGGTTGATCAATTTTAAGTTTAAAAAACCAAATCCGAACAAAAAGATTGAATGGACCTCTCGGCAGACGGTAGGTTCCTTTGATCTCCGAACAAGCTTTAACAGTTTGAGCGGAACCGTAGGCAAGTTGAGTTACTACACCTACTTCAATTATAAAGAAGGAGAGGGGTTTCGGCCGAATTCCAATTTCAACAGCCGTAATTACTTTGCGCATATCGGATATCAATGGTCCGATCGTACAAAAATCAGTGTAGAGACCACTTTTTTAAATTATTTGGCCCAACAGGCGGGAGGGCTTACCGATGCCCAGTTTATTGAAGATCCCACTTTTAGCAATCGGACACGGAATTGGTTCGATGTGGATTGGAAACTATTTTCGGTTCGGTTGGACCATCGGTTTTCATCAAAAACGGACTTTAGTTTCAACGTGTTTGGGCTCGATGCCTCCCGAAAAGCGCTGGGTTTCCGAACCAATCGGGTATCGCAACCCGATGTGTTGGAAGAACCACGGGAACTATTGGTCGATAATTTTCAAAATTGGGGTGCCGAAGCGCGGGTTTTATCGCGATACACCCTGTGGAACAAAGAATCTGCCCTGCTTTTGGGGGCCAAGTTTTACAATACCGACAACGATCAACGTCAGGGCCCGGGGAGCAATGCCTCCAACGCCGATTTCAACTTTAGGGACGATGAGTTCCCAAATTACGAACGGCAATCACAATTTGATTTTCCCAACCTGAACGTGGCCCTGTTCGGTGAGAACGTTTTTAATATTACCGACAAACTATCGATAACCCCTGGTTTTCGTTTTGAGCATATCCGAACCGAGAGTGTCGGAAGCTACAAGAATATTGCCTTAGATTTGGCGGGCAATCCCTTGTCGAACGAAGAAATCGAGGACAACCGAATATTCGACCGCAGCTTTGTATTGCTAGGTCTGGGGGCCACCTATAATATAGTGCCGGGAATGGAAGTTTATGGCAACGTTTCGCAAAACTATCGTTCGGTTACCTTTAGCGATATACGGGTGGTCAACCCATCTTTTCAGGTAGATCCCAATATTACGGACGAAGATGGATTAACTGCCGATCTGGGCGTCCGTGGGCGTTATAAAAACACGCTATCCTACGACATTAGTGCTTTTGGCCTGTTTTACGATAATCGTTTGGGAGAAGCCTTACTTGCTACCGATACCAACGGTACCGTTCGGGTAAGGGGCAACATTGGGGACGCGTTTATTTATGGGTTGGAAAGTTTTGTGGATTGGAACATTGCCGAAACCTTGTGGAACCAAAATGAGGCATACCAATTGAACCTGTTTTCGAATTTGGCATTGACCCGCTCCGAATATGTTCGCGTAAACCCTTTGACCCTGGCCGGGGCGACCCAAGTGTTGCCGCTACGGGAAGGCAACGAAGTGGAGTTTATACCTCGTGTCAACCTCAAGACGGGATTGAATTTTGGCTACAAAAATCTACTGGGAAGTTTGCAATACACCTACTTGTCCACCCAGTTTACCGATGCTACCAACGCCCCCCAAGACGTTTCCGATAACCAAAGGGGAATCGAAGGTACCATTCCATCGTACGATATATTGGACGCTTCTTTTTCATATACCTATAAAAAATGGCGACTGGAGGCGGGCATCAATAATGTGCTGAATAATACGTATTTTACGCGTAGGGCCACAGGCTATCCCGGGCCGGGAATTATTCCATCGGAACCAAGAACATTTTATACTACCTTACAGTTTAAAATATGAAGTGGTTCGGGCTTTTTGCTTAAATGAAGAAATTTAAACGAGTTCAATAACCTACAATAGCATTACCAATGAAAATCGTAAAAAAACTCTTATTGGCCCTTTTGGTCGTTTTTGTATTGATGCAGTTTTATCGCCCGGAGAAGAATGAGGCACCCTATCGCGATGTTGCCTCCTTTGAGGCCGACACCAAACCGACTCCCGAGATAAAAACGATCTTGGAAAACAAATGCTACGATTGTCATAGCAATAAAACGGAATATCCTTGGTACTCCGAAATAGCCCCAATGTCCTATATCATTGCGGACCATGTGGAAGAAGGGAACGAGCACTTCAATGTGTCGGCCTGGGACAGCTATGACACAAAGAAACGGGACCATAAATTGGATGAGTTGATCGAGGAGGTAGAGGAAGGTGAAATGCCTGAAAAAGGATATCAATTGCTACACGGCGGTTTTTCGGAAGAAGAGAAGGAGGCCCTGATCGCATGGACGAGAAAGGTACGGGAGCAGTATCAGGTGTCCAATTAACGTTGGGGACGCCAAGGGGGTCGGACAGATAGGAAGAAGTAGGTTTCTGAAACCGTTCCTTTTGAAAAAGACGACATGTAGGTTACTTTTTCTTTATTGCTTTCCCATAGCGCTCATTCCTGTTTTTTTAACTACATTTGCACGCAATTAATCCATAATTGCAATGCAAGCCCACCTCAATAAAATTCTCGGAGAAGGTCTCACTTATGACGACGTACTCCTCGTTCCAGCTTTTTCCGAAGTGCTTCCTAGAGAAGTAAGCATCAAAACAAGATTCACCAGAAACATTACCATAAACGTTCCCATCGTTTCCGCGGCAATGGATACCGTTACGGAGTCCAGAATGGCCATAGCCATTGCTCAGGAAGGTGGAATCGGTGTGCTGCACAAAAACATGACCATCGAGCAGCAAGCGCTCAAGGTGAGGAAGGTAAAACGTGCGGAGAGTGGCATGATCATGGATCCCGTTACCCTTCCTACCGATGCGTTGGTCAAAGATGCCAAATCCAATATGGCCGAATTCAGTATCGGGGGTATTCCCATCGTTGATGATGCGGGCAAGCTTATCGGAATCGTCACCAATCGCGACCTGCGGTTCGAGAAAAACAACGAACGTCCGATTTCCGAGGTAATGACCACCGAAAATCTGGTAACAGTAAGCGAAGGGACCTCTTTGGCCCAAGCAGAAGACATTTTACAGGAAAATAAGATCGAAAAGCTCCCAGTGGTCGACAAAGACTACAAATTGGTAGGATTGATTACCTTTAGGGACATTACCAAACTCACCCAGAAACCGATAGCCAATAAAGACCGTTACGGTCGGCTGCGGGTAGCTGCGGCCTTAGGGGTCACCGGCGATGCGGTGGACCGTGCCAGTGCCTTGGTAGCCGCGGGCGTAGATGCCGTGGTAATCGATACCGCACATGGGCATACCAAAGGAGTGGTGAATGTATTAAAGGCGGTTAAAAAACAGTTTCCCGATCTGGAAGTTATCGTCGGGAACATCGCTACCGCCGAAGCCGCAAAGTATTTGGTGGAAGCGGGCGCCGATGCCGTAAAGGTCGGTATCGGTCCAGGTTCGATATGTACCACACGAGTAGTGGCCGGAGTCGGTTTCCCACAATTTTCCGCAGTACTTGAAGTAGCTGCCGCAATAAAGGGTAGTGGAGTTCCCGTAATCGCCGACGGGGGAATACGGTATACCGGGGATATTCCGAAAGCCATTGCCGCAGGAGCCGATACGGTAATGTTGGGCTCCCTTTTGGCGGGAACTAAAGAATCGCCGGGCGAAACCATTATTTATGAAGGCAGAAAGTTCAAATCGTACCGGGGTATGGGCTCCGTAGAAGCCATGAAACAGGGGTCGAAGGACCGATACTTTCAAGATGTGGAGGACGATATTAAAAAACTGGTGCCAGAAGGTATTGTAGGTCGCGTACCGTACAAAGGGGAATTGTTCGAGAGCATTCACCAATTTGTCGGCGGATTGCGGGCAGGTATGGGCTATTGCGGCGCCAAGGACATCGCTTCCCTTCAGGAAAACGGAAGGTTTGTTAAAATTACCGCCAGCGGTATCAATGAAAGCCATCCGCACGACGTAACCATTACCAAGGAATCCCCTAATTATAGCAGGTAGTACTGTGCCAGAAATAGGGTCTACTTTTGGTCAGCGGTGCTAAAAAGGGTGTTTAATGAAGTAGGTCCAGTATCGATTGACCAAAGTACTCATTTGGGTATACGTTAAAGACACCATTCTGGAACGAAGGCGCGATGTATCCGTCAATTTCGTTTACTCTCCCTGACCGGAATAACTTTTCCAGTCTTTTTCCTTATAAATATCGTCACCAAAATACTTGGCGATATTTAAAAAAGGTTCGGGTTTTTGATAACCGGGTACGGGAGATAGCATGTTCAGCTCCTCATCCAAAAAAACAGTAGTGGGATAGCTGAGTTTTCCTTGTAGCAGTGCAGCGGCAAATTCATGATAGCCTTTTCTGCCGGAAGGCACAAAGTTATAGGTCTTCCCTTTATATTCTATCGGTTCTTTTCCTTCCCCGTCCAATTTCACCATATAAAAGTTCTCCTTCATATAAGCGGCCACTTCAGCGTTCTGAAACGTATCCTTATCCATTTTTTTGCACCAACCGCACCAATCGGTATACACATCGATGAATATTTTCTTTGGATTTTTATCGGTCTTGGCCATTTCCGAAGCTTCGTCCCAAGAGAGCCATTCCACCTCTTGCGCCTGTACCGCGACCATACCGAGGCCAAAGAATAGCACGAAAACCATTTTTTTAAAATGCGGGGCAACTATACTCATTTACTTACTTTTTTTAATTAGTCCAACAACTATACCAAAACTAACGAAAATTGGGCAGCTTTATTTTAAATGGTCATGCCTCCGGTTTCCGGGAAGTGTTTTTCACGGAAAACGGGTAACGGACGGAGTCGTCAACAATTTACCTTCGTATCGCGATAACCATAAAACCTGATGCCACAATACAATCTATGGTTTTGAAATGCGTTAGCAAAAACAATGTTCACCGAAAAACTACAAACCCATGCGAAATTTGAAAGCGATGTTACCAGAGATTTTGGTGGCCGGTCCCTTGAACATTTTTGAAAAAGTACTGGCCTTTAATTCAAGAACGGAAGCATTGGAAAAAATGGTTCAAATTCGTCTGGGGCTATCTTCGGGAACGGTATTCGAGGGAATCCCGCTAAAGAAGGATGTGGAAGGAAACACCCTCCTTTTTGGGGCAAACGGAAATTTGGGCTATGTAAATATTGGAAGCTTGATCAGTGTTGAAATAATGAACCCCGACCTATCGTTGTCGCTACTGACCGATGGTGCCTTTTTTGAGGTTCCGGAATCGGAGATACCCACCGGATTACAGTTAAAACGTAATGTAAAGGCAATTGCAGATGCCATGCAAACCGATCTTGGGGTGGTACTCGACCTGGAAGCGGTGCTGGCGAAATCGTTAACGGACAAGGAGAAATATCAATTGAAGCCCTTTTTAAGGGCATTGGCTACAGTGTTGGGGCAAATAGCGGCAGATCCGTTGGGAAAGGAAGCCATATCGTCATACAAAAGTATTGTTCTGGAAACACATGATGGCCCGCTGAAGGTGGATCGGAACCAAGATACCCTTATGGTCGCCATTGACCTAAACCAAAAATTGCCGGTAGCTCTTGAACAAAATTTAAAAGAAAAAATAGAAACCATAGTATAACTTAAAAAAAGAAAAATGGGATTAGCAGAAAGAAGAGTGGTAAAAGCCTTTCAAGAAAACGAATACAATACCTTTTTGGAGGAACTTAAAAAAGTGGTCGGTAAGGAGGTAACCGTAAATGTTGCTTGGGACAGCCTTGCCATCGACGGTATGAGCCATTTATATGAGAAGGCATGGCCTAAAGTATATTTTCAACCCTTATTGCAGGCATTGGAAAGCATTTGCGCCGATGATATGGGCAAAGAGGCGATAGCCGAGAGTTTGGAAAAGCTCCACATCAAAAACGAGGCTGGGGTCAGTTACGCGGCCAAGTGGGCTTCTTTTGAAAACAAGGAATTGACTTTGGACCATAAACCAACCACCAACATCGATCAGATAGACGATCGGGCCAAAGCGCTGCAGACGCTGTTGGAAAACAACTTGTAATAGTAACCCTATTTGGGAAAATTGGGCCGCGGTTATTTTACCGCGGCTTTTTCTTTTTTGGTCTTAAAAAGATCTTTAACGTCCACTTGGTTCCTGATCAGGTCATCAAAATTTTCCCGCTCGCGAATCAAAATGGCCTTCCCTTCGTGCCAAAGCACTTCGGCAGGCCTAAATCGGGAATTGTAGTTGCTGGCCATGGTAAAACAATAGGCCCCGGCATTTTTAAAACAAAGGATATCACCTTCGGATATTTCGTTGATCCGACGGTTGCTGGCAAAGGTGTCCGTTTCACAGATGTAGCCTACCACGGAATAATAACGCTCGCGTCCTTTTGTATTCGAAATATTGACGATTTGGTGATGTGCACCATATAACATAGGGCGGATCAAATGGTTAAAACCGGAGTCGACACTTGCAAAAACGGTCGATGTCGTTTGCTTTACCACATTGACCTTGGTTAGAAAATAACCCGCTTCGCTGACCAAAAACTTGCCCGGTTCAAAGGCCAAAGTGAGTTCCTTTCCGTATTCCGCGCAAAATTCGTTAAAACGAGATCCCAACTTTTTCCCGAGCTCTTCCACATTCGTTTCAATGTCGCCTTCTTTGTAGGGCACTTTAAAGCCGCTACCAAAATCGATAAAGTCAAGATTCTTGAAATTTTTGGCCGTATCGAATAAAATTTCGGAAGCATAAAGGAACACATCGATATCCAAAATATCACTTCCGGTATGCATGTGTATACCGTTAATGTTCATTTGGGTGAGGTTCACGATCCGCAACAAATGTGGAATTTGGTGAATGCTGATACCAAATTTGGAATCGATATGCCCTACGGAAATGTTGGAATTCCCCCCCGCCATCACATGCGGATTGATCCGGATGCATACCGGAATGTCCGGATGTTTGCTCCCGAACTGTTCCAATACCGAAAGATTGTCGATGTTGATGCGTACCCCTAGTTTGGCCGCTTCCTCTATCTCTTCCAACGAAACACCGTTGGGTGTGAAAATAATGGATTCCGGTTTAAAACCGGCCAGTAGCCCGAGCTGTACCTCTTGGATCGAAACGGTATCCAGACCGCTACCCAAACTGTTCATCAGTTTTAAGATACTTATATTGGAAAGCGCTTTAGCCGCATAGTTCAGTTTAAGTTTCGGAACGGTCCGAAACGCTTTTGTCAATCGGTTGAATTGCGCGATAATTTTTGAAGAGTCGTACACATAGATTGGGTCACCATGCGTCTCGGCTATTTTCAGAAGTTCATTGGGCTGCATAACATATATTTTACGCTAAAGTAATGGCATTATTCGTTTCGTACAAAAAAAATGAACATCGATATTATAAATAAAACAAAATGTTATAAATGAAACAAATGTAAAGATGCTATAAGTTTGTAGTACTTACGGGCGAGTTGTATTTTTGAAAAAAAACTATGGTGCTCCCCTTATTTCCATTACAATCTATTTTTTTTCCCGGCGAGACGGTGCCATTGCACATTTTCGAAGACCGGTACAAACAATTGATATTGGACTGTCGTTCCGAGGCAATAACTTTTGGGATACCGGTGTATATTAATGGTGGATTGGCCTATGGGACAGAGGTACAATTGGTAGAGGTGGTTACCACCTATGAGGGGGGAGAGATGGATGTTACCTGTGTGGCACGGCAGGTGTTTAAGGTGTTGACTTTCGAAAACCAACTCAACGACAAGCTTTATGCCGGCGGTCGGGTACGTTTTTTGGAGAACATCAACGATGCGGACGATGCTATGCGAGAAGCAGTGCTTTCAAAAATAGAAGAGTTGTATCACCTGATGGAGGTACCCTTTACACCCATACCCGTTTCCAAGTTTCACAGTTTTGTGCTAGTACACAAAATGGGACTTTCTATGGAGCAGGAATACGAATTGTTGCTCATGACCAAGGAGAGTGAGCGTTTGGCCTATATCAGAGGGCATTTGTTGGCCACAATAGCGGTTTTAAAAGAAGTGGACCGAACGAAACGTACCATAACCCTGAACGGACATTTCAAAAACTTTGATCCTTTAGATTTCGAAGGCTTGGAAATCGGAGGGCAATAGTTCATAAAGTTCTTGTTGTATTAGTGCCTATTTTTCAAAAGCTACCGATAGTATTTTAAGGGGTGTTACCCGTTATAGTTTAAGGCTTTTTCTCGAACAGATAGGAGAAGGAAGATATATCTCCGTTATGTTCCCTACATCATTAGTGTAAATCCGATACGTTTCCTATTTTTGCATCCGAACTTAAAGATACCTTCATATATGAACCTTCACGAATATCAGGGAAAAGAGATTTTAGCAAGTTTTGGCGTGCGCATCCAACGGGGCCTCGTTGCAAACAATGCAAAGGAAGCGGTTGACGCGGCAAAGCAGTTAACGGCCGAAACCGGTACCGGTTGGCACGTGATCAAGGCACAGGTTCATGCCGGTGGTCGTGGAAAGGGCGGCGGCGTAAAACTGGCCAAAAATTTGAAGGAGGTAGAGGAAATTGCAGGGCAGATCATCGGAATGAATCTGATTACCCCGCAAACATCCGCAGAAGGAAAAAAAGTACATAAGGTATTGATTGCCGAGGACGTTTACTATCCCGGGGATAGCGAGACCAATGAGTTTTATATGTCCGTGCTATTGAATAGAGGAACCGGCCGTAACATGATCATGTATTCTACCGAAGGTGGAATGGATATCGAAGAGGTGGCCGAAAAGACACCACACTTGATCTACACGGAAGAAATTGATCCGGCAACGGGGCTATTGCCATTTCAGGCACGAAAAGTAGCTTTTAACTTGGGACTCTCCGGAGGTGCTTTTAAAGAAATGACGAAGTTTGTTGCGGCATTATACAAAGCCTATGTCGAGAGCGACTCCAGTATGTTCGAAATCAATCCGGTATTAAAAACCTCGGACGACAAGATCATGGCGGTAGATGCCAAAGTGTCCATTGACGACAATGCCCTATACCGCAGAAAGGCATATGCCGAAATGCGTGATTTAAGAGAGGAAAATCCTATCGAGGTAGAAGCGCGGGAAGTAGGCCTGAACTATGTAGATCTTGATGGGAACGTTGGTTGTATGGTAAACGGTGCCGGTTTGGCCATGGCGACCATGGACCTGATAAAGATGGCCGGGGGAGAACCTGCCAACTTTTTGGACGTCGGTGGTACTGCCGATGCAAAACGGGTAGAGGAAGCCTTTCGTATCATTTTAAAGGACCCTGCCGTAAAAGCGATACTGATCAACATATTCGGTGGTATTGTTCGCTGTGATCGTGTAGCGCAAGGAGTGGTGGATGCCTATAAAAATATGGGTGATGCCATTAAAGTACCGATCATCGTTCGCTTGCAGGGAACAAATGCGGAATTGGCCAAGGAAATCATCGATAACTCGGGATTGGCCGTGCATTCTGCGGTGCAGTTTCAAGAAGCTGCCGATAAGGTTAAGGAAGTATTGTAATTAAAGATTACAACAAGGTCATATATAAAAAAGGAAGCCCAACGGCTTCCTTTTTTTTAGTGCCATATCGTAAGCGGATAAGGGGTTGCCACTCTCGGAAAAACCCAAAACCTTACTTATACCCTTCAAAGTTAAAATGGTATTAATAACAGTCCATTTTTAGCTGTCCCTTCCGCTCGAATTCACTTAGGGATGTCTTCAATTGCTCAGCTACGATAACCTCTAGAACCCTCAGAACTTCCTGTTGCATCGCTATGGAGCCACATAGCATAATAACTGCACCGGCCGACAATTGTTCCGCAATAAGAATACGTTCTTGTTTTAGAAGATCTTGAACATACATCTTTCTTAAAGGGCCGCGGGAATAAGCTGTTTTAAAAGAAGTCAGCTTTTTAGTTGCTATGGGTCCGTTGAGATATGTTTTGTACAGCGAAAGGGAATTTTCCGTACGACCGCCCCAGTAAAGCTGTATCGGAATGTGGCGTTCGTTTGCGGCGATTATCCCTAAAAACGGGGCGATACCTGTACCGTTGCCGATGCATAATAAACAAGGAATATTTTTTGGTAGATGAAACGAAGGATTTTTTTCAATTGCGGCATGAACAATGTCATTTTCCGTTACGGAATAAAAGTAGTTGGAAGACATGCCGAATTCGTGTTTTTTAATACTTAATAGGATATCGTTTTCAATTCGGGCAATGGAGTACCTTCTGGGCGCACTTCCCGCCTCGGGGCAATGCACTAACAGATCTCCCGATTCGAACGAACCATAGTTTTGCGGTCTTAGTCGAATCAAAAAAGTGTCGTCCCCGTTCAAAAGGGTTCTATGGATTACTTTGAAGGGGCGGGAGATAAACTTTTTATTTGGTTTTGGAGGTTTTTGTAGTTGCAAAGGAACCTTATTTGCCAGGCCCCACTGCGATACCCAATGGTCAAATGCCGCGAATGAGGCATTGTTGATCTTATTAAGGGGAACGCTTGACTTGAAATACGGATGTTCCTGCAAACGTTTCGCTACGTCCACGGCGTATTGACAATACTCCGGATATCTTAAAGAGCCAAACCCCAAAACGCTATACTGCATTGGACGACGTACCGGTGTTGTGTTGAAAAGGTTTATAAAATTGCGCGCGTTCGCGGGAGGGTCGCCTTTACCATAGGTTGCGGTGAAAACGATGATATGCTTGGCCATTTTGTACGTGTTATAGTAATCCATAGGCGCTTTGAAAACACTTTTCCCGGATCGGACAAGAGCATTTTGGAACAGGGTGGCAAAATCCGAAGTCGTACCCGTTTCCGATCCCACTAAAAGGATATATTCGGAGGTGTCCTTATCCGACATTGGGTTTAAGGTGCGGAGCCTTCTAAGACGTTTGAGCCCCATTATGGTACCCGAATACACAAAAAAGAGAATCGAAATACCGGTGAAGATCAATAACAACGACCATAATATACTCCCTTGTCCCGTATGCAGTTTTAAACTTAAGCTGGAGACCAAGGTTACAAAAGGGTAGGTTTTCTCGTTCAAAATAGCACCACTATGTTGATGTACCAATATTTGTCGGTCCCGTAAGTCAATTTCGAAATGGTCCTCAGGCGCATCGGAAAAAGGAAAGGTTACCAACCTGACATCGTTCAAAAATATTGTTTGAAAAATTGGAGTCGTTCCTTCGGCTCCCCTCTCTTCGTCCGTTACAATTGTTTCGGAAGTGTCGTTTATCGGTGTTTTGGGGAGTAATGAAAACTTTTCCGCGGATAGGAACAATCCCGTAGCGGCAACAAGAAATACCGGAAGCATGGCCCATTGACCTGTAATGGCATGGTAGCGTTGTGCAAAAGTATCTTTCTGGACCTTGGAAAAGATTCTTTTGATTCCACCTTGTCGTCTGGCCAACAGAAAAAATCCGGTTACACAGATAAGGCAAAGTAAAAAAGAAATAACGCCCACAAAAGCGCGACCAATGGTCTTTAGGAATAACGAACGGTGTAGCGTAACGGCCCACTTGTAGATTTGCAACTTCTCTTTTGGGCTTCCTAGGGTATTGCCCGTTACGGGGTCCACATATATACGTTCGGAACGGCCGGTTTTGGTAATTACGGAAGCAATTACAAAATCGTTTGCATCGATTTCCAAAGCCAATATTTCATCATGGTGGTTCTGCAGTGCGCGGATCGTTTTCTCCAGCGAAACTTGGTTTAAGGCTGCTTTTTTAAAAGGTAGTGCCGCTTCGGAAATCGGTTCAAAAGCAAGAATGATTCCCGTTAATGCGGCAATCGTTAAAAAAACTGCGGAAACAATGGCCAAAATAAGGTGGGCATACCTCCATATGGTAATGGACATCCTATTTTCTATTTGGGTAACATCCGAACATAACGGATAAAACCTTTCCCTTCTTTTTTAGAGTTCAAATTTTCGGAGGTCAACTCAAACTCGACATCGTCCTTAAAATAGTCTTGATCCTCTACCGCGGATTCAAAACGAATTTTATATCCCTTATCGATTTTGTCCTTAGGGATGTTCAAAAGCACCATTTTACGCTGCCCTCCGGTAACCGTTTCCCCGGTAATGCCGTCAATATCGGGTCTTTTGGTCCCATACAGGTTTTTCCACCACTCCTCGATATCCCGATACCATTCCTTATCGTCCCCTTGCACATATAAGGTCTCCAAATACACATCTTTTGTATCCAATAAGGATACCACTACATATGCGCCTTCCCCGGTATAATTGGTCAGTTGGATCATACATTTGTATTGTTCGGTTTCCATAGGTGGGATAAATCCAGTTGTTCCCAAGACAATCAGGGCGAACGTTAATAGTGTGCTTTTTTTCATTGCTTTTATATTTCTTTTAGTGCCGTATCATTTTAAAAAATCGAGTTGGGTCAGCTGATCTTGCAAAAGCTCATTTTCACTTATCAGTTGGTAGGTGGTTTCATCAAAGGCCGTTTTTAGTTCCTTGTTCGCACCTAGTGTTATCAGATACTTTAAAATAGCCGCATCCGTACCGCTCATTGCCGCCAAATGCAGCGCTGTATAGCCCTCGTTGTTCAAATGATCGATGGGTATTTTGAATTCCTCCAAGCGTTCTAAAAGCCCAAGGTTGTTTTCCCGGGCGGCAATATGCAAAAGGGTATTTCCATTTTCCTGTATAGCGGTCATCGTCACTCCCTTTTCCAGAAGTAAACGCAATTTGGCATCAAAGGGTCCCGTTTTTTTGGGTTCGTACGCCTTTAACAGATAGTATGCTATGGAATTGCCCTTATCGTCTAGGATATTACTTTTAGCACCCTTTTTTAAAAGAAGGTCTACCACATCGGCACTATTGTGCTCAACCGCTTTGGTCAGTGAGGATCGGCCGGCATTATCCAAAGCATTATGATTTCCCTGCTGTTCAAGAAGGTAGGTGACAATAGGTAGCGCGTTTTGTGATGCCGCATTCATAAATGGGGTATGCCCATCGGCGTCACTTTTATTCACATCTACGCCCCGCTGGATAAAATGTTCAAATACTTCCCGGTCCGTGCACCGATAGGCAAGGGAATGCAGCACATTTTGTCCCTGAAAATTGCTACTGTTGGCCTTAATGCCCAAACGCTCTAAATAAATGAACGTATCCAGGGTAACTTGTGTGTTTCGGGTACCTTTACTAGCCATCAACATCGCATTGTCCCCGTTAACGTTCTCATAGTCAAAAGGAATCCCCTTTTTTATCAAGGTTTTTAAAAAGGGAACATCCCCGCCTTTTGCCGCATAATGGAATAGGCCGCTCCCGTTGTTGTCCCTCGCTTTAATGTTCAAACCTTTATCGGAAAAATAGGTTACCAGGTCAAGGTTTTTTAAAAACGGCGCAACCAAGAGCAGTGCGTTGGCACCGTCCGTGTTTGTGTTCTTGATATCCGCTCCGTGTCCCAACAGAAAATCGTAAAGCCGATGATCTGTTTGACCGGTGACGGCGGCAAAATTTAGCACCGAGTACCCATGGCTATCCATTTCGGTGGCCTTCGCCCCCTTGTCGACCAGATGGCGCATCATTTCCAGATTACCGCGATAAGCGGCCCAAAAGAGGTAGGTTCTTCCGTCGTGGGTTCGTTTGTCTACCGTATTGTTTCCCTGGGTCAAAAGAAATTTAATGGTGTTGTTATCGGTTTTCTCGAGTAGGGCGTAGCAGACCGGATCGAACATTGCGGAGGTAAATGCACCGATGTCGTTACCTACGGCGATATCGGATTTTATGGTCGCGATGTCAGGATTCGCCTTCCAGTACGATCGATTTAAAAAAACGTTGTCCTGGCAAAGCATTTTGCTGACACAAAATAGTAGCAACAACACCGGAAAAAGTCTGTTCAAGGTCATTGCGTACTTATTTTCCATTGGTTTTTTCGGTGGCGCTATCACTAACGAACGAATCGATAATGTCGTCGATTTCCTTTTTTTGTTGTACTTCATCGGAAAAAAGGTATTTGTACAACACCTTGTTGGCTACTTTTTCATGAAGCGTCAAATCTGTATTTCGTGCGAAAACGGCATCCCATTTCGCCCTTACTTTGGTCCATTTTTCCTGTGATGTTTGCCACCAATCGGCCGCGGCCTTGCAGCGCTCGTCCGCTACTCGATGGTAGGTATTGTATCCTTTTTCTTTGGCAAGCACCACATCCTCGGTTGTCCCGGATCGGATTATTTTCTGATTGTCCTGGTCGTGTACCCATCCCGTTTCGGTAATCTCATGTCGGTTGCCGCGTAACGTAATGTTGTAATCGCCCCGAGTGGTATACTCCCTTCGTGGCAAAGGGGCCGGCGTAGTATTTTCCCAATAGCTTTTACCGTCTACATGTACCCAGGTAGCACTGCCCTCATAGCGCGGGCTGTCATCGACCTGAAACACCTTTTGTGTCCATTGCCCCGCTACTTCGGAATCGTCTTTCTTTATATAGGACCAATTGTTGTCCCCATTGTACTGGTACAAATCTTTGTTTTCGTACAACCAGTCTTGCCGCCAGTGTTTGATGATCATCGGTTCGGCAGGGTCCCCGACTTGAAGAATGTGTTGGATCACCACTTTACCCGCCTCGTCCGTCACCAGCTGGGCCCATTCAAGTCCTTTGTCAATTTTGGTTTTTGAAGGTTTGTAAAGGCTGTCGTTGCTATAATTAAAAGTCTCCGCAAAATTGAAGGTCACTTCATAACAGCCGCACATTTTTTTGATGGCCGCCGCATCCTGAAGTTGTTTGGTGTCCTGTGCGATGCCAAAAGTGTTTAGCATAGCCAAAGCCATTATGGTAAAAATTGATCGTTTCATTTCGTTCGTATTTATATGATCGTTATTGCTGCCGTAAAAATATAAAATTTATTTAGATTGAATAAAAATAAGATATATATTTGCCCTGTTAGTTATTAAGAATGAATCTGAATAAGTTGGTTTTGCTCATTTTTGTGGTGGTATGCGGTTCCTCGGTTAGCGGCCAAGACGGGCCGCTGCAAAAAGATTCCGTGCTTACACAGGATTTGGACGAGGTAGTGGTCACCGCAACACGTACCCTACGCCAACTGTCGTCGCTTCCCCTGCCCGTTACCTTAATTTCAAGAGAGCAACTGCAACGAACGGGGGTGCTGCGTTTGAACGACATTCTGGACGAGCAAACGGGAATCGTGACCGTAACGGATGAAAGCGGGTTCAGTGGTGTACAGATCCAGGGCATTGCCTCCGACTATGTCATGATCCTTATCAACGGTGTTCCCCTTGTGGGACGTTCCTCGGGAAACTTTGATTTAAGCCGTTTGACAGTGGGCAATATCAAGCAGGTTGAGGTGGTCAAAGGCCCCTCATCCAGTCTCTACGGCTCCGAAGCCCTAGGGGGAGTGATCAATATCATTACGGAAGATGTCCATTCTGAAGACTTACATGGGAACGTATCGTATCGCTTCGCTTCCTTCAATACCCATGATGCGAACATCAATGTCGACCAAAAAATAGGGAAGCTTGGCTATGCCTTGTTCGCGAATACCTTGCATAGCGATGGCTATGATTTTCGCCCCGAGATAACAGGGCAAACAGTGGAGCCGTTCAACAATTATACCTTTAATGGACAGCTGTCCTATGATTTTTCCAAGGATCTCAAACTTTTCGCCTCCGGAAGATATTACCAACAAGACCAAGAGGCATCGCTGATGGTGGACGAAGCGTTTTTTATGGGCAGTAGCGATATCGATGAGGGGAACCTGCACCTGCGATTGGACGATGGTGCCGGTAAAAAAATGCAATTGCAATACGAGCTCTACTACACCAATTATCGGGCAAAGGAACTACTGGCGAGCCCGGTAACGGACGATGTTTTCAGCCAAAGCGAGTTTGATCAAAATTTGATCCGTCCGGAAATCCGCGCTACATATACCGTAAACGCCAAGAACAATGTTATTGTCGGAGTTGGCTATAACCATGAAAATTTGGACCGGACCTTTTTTGACGACCAGGTCGTGTTCGATTCCCAATATGTGTACGCCCAATACGACGTCTATCCGTTGGAGCGTCTTAACATGATTTTGGGCGCACGCTTTGACAATCACAGCGAGTATCGGTCGCAGTTTAGTCCTAAAGCGGCCATGAATTGGAAGCTTTCCGATGCCCTTTCTGTAAAGGGTTCCATGGGCTACGGTTTTAAGGCGCCCGATTTCAGGCAATTGTATTTCGATTTTACCAATTCTGCAGTGGGCTATACGGTGCTTGGGTACAACGTTGCCGTTGCCAAGGTACAGGAGCTGGAGGGCCAAGGACAGCTTATCGACATTCTATATGACCTGTCGGAACTTTCGGAACCCTTAAAGGCCGAACGTTCCATAGGCTATAATTTGGGCGCTTCCTATCGAAAAGGAAAGCTGCAGATTCAGGTCAATGGTTTTAGAAACGATTTTACCAATCTGATCGATACCAGGGCCATAGCCCGAAAAACCAACGGACAAAATGTTTTTAGCTATACCAATTTTAACAAAATCTACACCACTGGGCTCGAACTTGACGGACAATATAAGTTAAATGAACACCTACAGGTGGCTGCAGGGTATCAATTATTATACGCAAAGGACAAACAAAAAAAGGTGGCTTTGGAACGGGGCGAGGTTTTTGCACGCGACCCGCGGACGCTGCAGACCATTGCCTTGGATAATTCCGATTATTTCGGGCTCGTCAACCGTTCCAGGCACACCGCCAATTTTAAAATGTTCTATACCGTTCCCAATTGGGGTCTGGACCTGAATCTTAGGGTCAACTACAGAAGTAAATACGGTCTGTTCGATGGTAATGGTAACGGCATAATCGATGGTTACGATACCATCTTTGTCGATGGGTACGCTCTTTTTAATGTGGCCCTGAACAAGACGTTTAACGATAATTACACTTTACAGATCGGTGCCGATAACCTATTCGATTACACCGATCGGGACAATATTCCCGGACTGGCCGGGATACAACTATTCACCAAAATAAATATTCAATTTTAAAACAACTACTATGAAAATGATCGGTAAACCTTTTTTCTTTTTTCTTTTGGCATTGGTGCTCGGCGCCTGTAACAATGATGATGATACTCCTGATCTGGTTGCTGTAGAAAGTGAGACAGCCACTAATATCCCGGCCCCGCAGACGGGTGGACC
The DNA here is from genome assembly GCA_947500445.1 of uncultured Flavobacteriaceae bacterium. Classification (GTDB taxonomy): domain Bacteria; phylum Bacteroidota; class Bacteroidia; order Flavobacteriales; family Flavobacteriaceae; genus Pelagihabitans. The sequence continues at coordinate 22,073 of CANMSB010000035.1, forward strand.
ACCTTCCGAGGATCCTGCGGGGGGACCATTTACAAAGTTCAGTTTTGAGACAGGTAGCGTTACCACAAGCGATACGGAATGGGATATTGCATTTAGGGGTACACGAATAGCGGTGAACGGTGGAGTAGAAACTGGCTCTAACGACGAACCTGTTAGAAACGGGAATGCAGCAGCGGCCATAGCGACCGGTACGTTCGCCAGCATAACCGATGCTTCCAATTACACTTTTGCAGAAGATTCCGCTACGGGCTTTGCGATTCCCGCAGGAAGCGATAACGGCTGGTACAATTATAACCCCCAGGTAAATGTGGTTACTCCCATCCCCGGCACAGTACTAGTGATTCGGACACATAACGGGCGTTTTGCAAAGGTAGAAGTGTTGAGTTACTATAAAGACGCACCCGCCCAACCGGACGGTTTTGTGGACGAATTTCGCTTTTACACTTTTAACTATGTATACAATCCCAACGAAGGGGAAACCACTTTGGAATAAGTGGAAGGCACGTCGATAACAAAGGTACGTCCCTCAAAAAATACGCTAAGAATTTATGTTTGCAATTGCGTTTGAGTTGGTTTGGAACCGGTCACTTTTCGGAGTGGCCGGTTTTTTAACTTTAATGTCCATCCACTATCAATACCGATAGGGGCATCACGGGTATATACAGACGGTGTTTTTAGCACTATTTGCCATTGAATTTTCAATAAAAAATGTTAAAATCAGGAAATCCTTGTAACAAAATCATTTTTGGGGCGTCTTTTTAGTAATTCATCAATTAATCAATAATTAAGTTTTGCAATCAACCGACGCAGGTCGGATCAAAACTTTTAAAACGAAAAGTCATGAAAAAATTAAGTGTAGTAGTAGCAGCGGTAGTTTTATTTTGTTCAACTAATGTATTTGCCAACAATGGTAAAAAAGGCAATGTAAAAAAGAACGCGCCGACCGAGGTCAAAAGTCTGTCCCATCAAATCCATTCCTTTTTAAAGTTCAACAACCTTACCGAGGAAACGGTCGGGGAGACCGCCCACATCACTTTTATGCTGAACAACGACAAAGAGATCGTCGTTCTTTCTGTAGATACGGAGGATTCCAAAATGGATACGTTCGTGAAAAGCAGACTGAACTATAAAAAAGTAGTCATGAACGGATATGTAGCTGGTAAAAAGTACACCGTATCGGTCCGTATCGCTTCGTAATCGTAGAAGGTGTAGCAATTACATCCTGATCGTAGTATTCGATCAGGATTTTTTTTTGCCGTTGTTTTTTGTTTTGTTCTTGTACTTCACCGAAGATAGCGCCACATCCACTTTTTTTCGCTGAGCGGTCTTAAAATCGGGTCGGCCTAGGTTTTTTTGGGTATCCACGCTTTTTTTAGTATCCGTTGGTTTGGACTTCAGCACAGCTCCGGGGAAGGTCGGATTTTCTTTTGTTCCCCTTAAGTAGAGTACCAGTCCGTTCAGAAAGTTGCGCAATATTTGATCTCCACATTCCCGGTAATTGGGGTGGTCCTCTTTGCGAAAAAAGGCGGCCAATTCACTTTTTCCGATCTTAAAATTCACAAGGCCAAGGATTTCCATAATATCATCGTCGCGGAGCATTAGCGCTACACGTAGTTTTTTAAACACATCATTATTGGTCATGCCGTATTTTTTGACAAGGTATTACAATTTAACGAGGGAGCAGACGTTTTTTACGCCCCGTTCCCGATTTGGCGTCCACCTTCATGCGCTATAAACCATAGTTTTCACCTTTTATATGTTGGCAGTTCCTTTCAAATACATCCCAAAGGGAAATACCTTCCATTAGGGTATTTATACGAAACGTATTTTAAATCAGTTATATAATTGTTGTCCCGGTCGTAGATCGTAATATTGCCGTTCATGAGCACATACAAAGAAAAGCTTAGTATTTTATCGGAAATGATCGCCTTTGCCAAAATCGATAAAAAGGTGGGAGAACCGGAGTATAACTTTTTATTGGGTGTTTCCGCGCATTTAGGGGTAGATCGGCAAACCTTCGATTCCTTGTTCGACAAGGAGGTAGCGCACTATGTTCCTAAAACGGAGGCCGATCGCATCATTCACTTTCACCGTTTGGTATTATTGATGAACGTTGACCAGCGGCAGCAAGATGTTGAGGTGAGCCGATTGCACAATATCGGTTTGGGTATGGGCCTTCCGCCATCCGCAATTGAGCAAGTACTCGGGCTGATGCACCAATATCCTGATAAAATTGTCCCGCCCGACGTATTGATCAATATTTTTAAGGCGCACTACAACTAAACCGCCTGTCCCCGATTCATACTCCTCTTTTAACGTTAGTTCGACTTAAAAAATGGTTTCATAATAAGTTAAACGTTGTAAATCAGCTTCTAGCTATTTATTTGGCCTTCCGTTCATTTCTTTTGCTTGTCCAAAAGAAACGGAACCAAAGAAAAAGACACTTTTCGTAGGGATTTTTCAGTCTCCAACTGAAAACCGTCTTGTAAACTCCGCGGCCTCCGGCCTGAATCTCGGAGCTTTACCGCAACTATCCTTTCGAAAAAGAAAAAACACCGGTAGGGTAAAACTTGGGTACCTTAAATCCAACTCAAACTCTTTTGACCACAGCAGCTTTCAAAAGAAAGGCACCACCTGGAATACTGACGTTATGTACGCTTGATATTGTTGAAAAGCGACAAAAAGTCACCATTTGGCTTGTTGAAAGTGACAAAATGACATGATTTTTCCACTGGTATGGCTTTTGTCTATTGTACTGCAGTGTTAAAAGAGTATAATCAAAAAAAGTAAAATTATGTTAGTTAAAAGAAATCATATGTTGTTTCCTTCATTAGTGAATGAATTTTTCAAACCCGATTGGTTCGGCGGTATCGAAAACCCTCGTACGGGAATTCCGGCGGTAAACATCAAGGATAATGAAAAGGACTTTGAAATTGAACTGTCCGTTCCCGGAAGGGCAAAGGAGGACTTTAACCTCGAAGTCGATAATCATGTATTGACCATCTCGTATGAGGTTCGAAAAGAGGGAGAGCGTAAAGAGGAAAATTATACCAGAAAGGAATTTGTGCAAAGCGCCTTTAAGCGTTCATTTGAGCTTCCCGAATCGATAAATGTAGACGCCATAGATGCCAAGTATGAAGCTGGTATTTTGAGCTTGGTACTTCCTAAAAAAGAAGAGGCGTTGCCTAAGCCAAAAAGGTTGATTTCCCTTTCGTAAAGAAGGGTGCGAAAAGTTGTTTTTTGAAGTGGATGTTTTTATGCTTTTTTAAGTATAAAAATGATTTTAAATTGGTAGTGTTTTTAAGGCGTTTTGACCGCATGGTCAAGACGCTTTTTTTGATGGATATGATGCAGTTTTGCAAACGTTTTTACGTCGGTCCGCTTTTCTTTTTGGTTTCGTTTTCGGGATGGATTCGACTATACGAAAGGGGTAATTTTGGAATGCCGAAAAGATATTTTTCTTGGGGGAGGCGTTTTTTTTTGGACTTGAAAATGTGAAGGGGAGACGGTGAACAAGAGGTGAAAACCGCAAGGGTAGGGGTTTGTGAAATTTTGGTTATCTTTGATGGAATGCTCCCGAAAAATTACCTAAAACGCTATTTATATTAGATTTAGATTAATCTAAAAAATGCATTCAACTATTTAAAATCCAGAATATTACATTATAAAATATAAAGTTATAGTTGAATTATAGTTTTTTTGAGCTGTCCACAGTGTTTTTACACCTTTTCTTGAAGCATTTTTATTTCGTCCCTTAATTTTGCCGCTTCCATGAAGTCCAGATCCTTGGCCGCTTTTTCCATGGCCTTCCGTTTTTCGCGAATCATTTTTTCCAACTGTTCTTTGGTCATGTATTCGAGTTCGGGTTCTGCCGCCCTCAGTTCTTCTTTTTGAAAATGGTAGGTAGAAACAGAGTTTTTTGCCAAGGCGCTATCCAAACTTTTATTGAGTGCTTTTGGCGTTACGTTATGCGCCTTATTATACGCAATTTGTTTTTCCCTGCGGTACTCCGTTTCATCGATTGTTTTCTGCATGCTTTCGGTCACCTTATCGGCATACATAATGGCCCTTCCGTTGAGGTGTCTTGCAGCACGTCCGACCGTCTGTGTGAGCGAACGATTACTCCTCAAAAAACCTTCCTTATCGGCGTCGATGATCGCTACCAAGGATACCTCCGGAAGATCTAGTCCCTCCCTCAAAAGGTTGACCCCGATCAGCACGTCAAAAATACCTTTTCGAAGGTCTTGCATGATCTCTACCCGCTCCAAGGTATCCACATCACTATGGATATATCGGCAGCGCACATTGATGCGGGTAAGGTACTTGGCCAATTCTTCCGCCATTCTTTTGGTGAGGGTGGTCACCAGGGTACGCTCGTCTTTTTCTACCCGTTGTTGTATTTCCTCTACCAGGTCATCTATCTGGTTAAGACTGGGCCGTACTTCAATAATGGGATCTAACAGTCCCGTGGGGCGAATGATCTGTTCCGCAAAAACACCCTCGCTCAGTTTTAGTTCATAATCCGCCGGGGTGGCGCTAACATAGATAACCTGATGTTGCAAGGCTTCGAACTCCTCAAATTTTAAGGGGCGATTGTCCATAGCGGCCGGCAAGCGGAAACCATAGTCCACCAAGTTTACCTTTCGGGAACGGTCCCCACCATACATGGCATGTACCTGTGGGATGGTAACATGGCTTTCGTCGATGATCATAAGGTAATCGTCCGGAAAATAGTCCAACAAACAAAAAGGTCGCGTTCCAGGGGCACGGCCGTCCAGGTAACGGGAATAGTTCTCGATTCCCGAGCAATACCCCAGTTCCCGGATCATTTCCAGATCAAAATTCGTACGTTCTTCCAAACGTTTGGCTTCCAGCGGCTTGCCTATTTCCTTAAAATAGTCGATCTGTTTGACCAGGTCGTCCTGTATTTGGTGTATTGCATTTTGAAGCACGTCCTGCGAAGTAACGAACATGTTCGCCGGATAGATGTTCAGGCTTTCGTACACTTCGATTACGGTATTGTTAAAGGGATCGAACGCCTCGATTTCCTCAACTTCGTCCCCAAAAAAATGAATTCGGAACGCATGGTCGGCATAGCCCGGGAATACATCTACGACATCCCCTTTTACCCTAAAGTTCCCGTTTCTAAAATCTGCCGTGGTCCTGGAATATAACCCTTGTACCAATTGGTGTAAAAACTTGGTACGGGCGATCACTTGATCTTTTTTGATCTGAATCACGTTTTTCTGAAATTCGATAGGGTTCCCGATACCGTAAAGGCAGGAAACGGAAGCCACCACGAGTACGTCCCTTCGTCCCGATAACAGCGAAGAGGTGGTGCTCAGGCGTAGCTTTTCAATATCCTCGTTAATGGAAAGGTCCTTCTCGATATAGAGTCCTGAGGTGGGGATGAACGCCTCCGGTTGATAATAGTCGTAATAGGATACAAAATACTCTACGGCATTTTCAGGAAAAAATTGTTTGAACTCCGAGTACAACTGGGCCGCAAGTGTTTTGTTATGGGCCAGGATCAATGTGGGGCGTTGGGTTTCGGCGATAACATTGGCCACCGTAAACGTTTTTCCCGAGCCGGTCACTCCTAAAAGGGTTTGATATTGTTCGCCACCTTCCATGCCCTCCACAAGCTGTTTAATGGCCTGGGGCTGATCTCCGGTAGGTTTAAAATCCGATACGACCTTAAATTTCATATGTTATGCGGTTTAATACCATTTCTGATGTTAAAAAGGTAAAAGCTTTTCTGAAGACTTAAAAATACAAAAAGCACCGTGTTAACAAGGGATAGGCCAGCGTTATTCCCGCTTTAGTTGTGAACATTCAACGGTCGGGCATAAGGTCAAAAAACGGACAGTTATCTTTTAAGGGTAAAATGGCCTTTAAACTCCCGTTCCCCGTCAATATTTGCTACAAACCAATAGTCCGAAGGGGGTATGGGCCTGCCGTTGGCATTGCCGCTCCATCCGTTTTCATCAGCCCGAAAACGATTGATCAGGGTGCCATACCGATCATAAATGCTAATGGTAGTGTTTTGTTCAACGGAAGGATCCACTCCGATAAGCTGCCAAAAATCCCCTATACCATCGCCATTGGGGGTAAATACCTTTGGATAGCCCAATACCGTAATTGTTTCCTCGGTTATGCCACAGCCGTTCTTGTCCCGTATGTAAAGCTCCAACGTACCCGGTGGGATATTTGCAAAAAAATTGGCATCTTGATATTCCTCGCCATCGATACTGTATTCGTAATCACCGGCTCCATTAACGATAATAGCTACGGTGTTGTTGTCCGAAGCATCGGTGAGGTCGATACGCTCTAATATAGCGGCATTGGATGGGGCGATGGTAAAATCGGCATCGTTGGAACAGCTAATGGTCTGTCCGCTATTAACGAACGTCTGGCTTACCGTTAACCGGTAGTTACCCGGGCTATCAAAGGTTGCCGTTCGCTGATCGGATATTTCCGCCGCCCCATTGGTGTCGAGGGCCGTCCATAAATAGCCGTCATAACCTGGAGGTGCTTCCAAGGACAGTACTGGATTATCGGTGCAAATGAAAAAAGATCCATTAAAACTGATTTCCGGCAGCGGATTTACCAGTAGCTCCACCACCTCGATTCCCTCACAATCGTTGTTTTCTTCTATGCGTACATATACGGTGGTATCTTCGGAAAGATAACTATCGGAAAGTGGGTTTTGTTCCAATTTGGCATCCTCCAGCGTAGCATAAAATGCAGTTTCGGAACCTGGATAGGTATTTTGTCCGAACAGGTTCAGGTCAAAACTTCCGGTCAGGGCATCATCCTCCGGGTCTTCATCGCAGACGATCAGCGGACTTTGTACACTGGTGCGCACCGGGGCAGGATTTACCGTCAGCAATACCTCGCCCAAAGTTTCACAAACGTCGGTCAGTACGCGGTAGTATATGGTCTGGTTGACAGGTGTGCTGTTGGTGAAGTTGGAAAAATCGGCGATGGGGTCATTGTTGTCGCGATCTTGCTCCGTTTCGTAAAAAAGATAAAGAAAATTGGTCGCTTCAATATCGGCGAACAACTGGTCAAGGTTGAAAGCGGTAATGCCGTCCAGTTCGTTGGCCAGATCTACATCGCACTGCACCAGCTCGTCGGGAACCCGGATCGGGCTGGGCACTACCCTCAGATTGACGTCCACGACATCGAAGCAGCTCGGGTCCGGAGTCCAAATCACCCTGGCATATAAGGTTCCGTCGGGCGCTTCGTAGGTAGCCGTCGCAATGGCATTGGTACCATTTGTTGCGTCGGCAGGGGTAGGGTGTACGGTTACCGAATAATTGATAGGGGAGGCAATACTGTTTTGCACATCTGCAATGATTTGGCTGATCTGAAAACTCTCGCTACCGTTTTCGTCGGGGTCGCACGCCACATATTCAAATGTTTTGGTAATCGGTGGATCCATGAGGATGGGTTGTTCGGTGATGTCAAAACAAGTATCGGGCCCTATGGTCTTTACGAATATGCTGGTGGCGGCGTCAATGGGAAAGGAAGAAGGGTCGCCGATGGCGTCCGTTCCATCAAAGGCATTGGCCAAGGTGCTATAATATTCGAACTGTAGGGAGGCTCCCGTGGCGATCTGATCTTGATTTTGGGTCAGGTCTACCGGAGCTCCGATTTGCGTAAAACACAAGGCGATAGGGTCCGGTTCCCCGGTAATGATGGGCTGTTCCACAAAATCGGCGGTCCCCTTCCAATCCAAGTCAAAACCACCGTTTCCGATTGGGCGATCAATCATTAAATAATAGGTTTCACCGGCCAGTACGGGGAGGGAGGACACAAAACTGTTGCCCAATTCGCCCGGTCCTTCGGAAGTATCCGATTCATTGCTTCGAAGTCCGGTAGTATTGCTCCCAAGGCCCGCTTGTTGTGGGTTGGTAGTGGAACACCGTATCGGTGCGTTGGTATTGCCGCAACTAAAATCGGGCCCAAAAATGTAAAAATCGTAATCCACACCAATGCTGTTATTCACGGGAGTGATGGTAAACTCCAAATCTCCGGATTGGCCGATGTTCATACGTAGCCAAAGGCTGTTACTTTCTTCAAAGGTGCAGGGGTTGGAAGTGGCATCGAGTTCCTGAACGCCAAAACCCGAGGCATTGGAGCTGATGCGACTATTGCCGCATACCGTAATGGCATCGATACAATCGCTGGCGCCCTGCGACCAAACGGCAACGGGACCAAACAGCAATAGTATGAGCAGCATTTTTTTCATTCGAGGGAAATGGATGTACAAGATAATGCAAATGTTTTTCCCCACAATCTGTAGGCACTTGAAGTTCGTTATTTGTCCATTTTATAGCAGTTCGAAGTTAAAATGGTATACCACCCAAATGAATGCGACCGAAGTGAAGCGTACGAATCAAAAGAATTGAAAACGCTTCCATCATTTTGAATTATATTGCCCATCGAAAACGAGATTACTGGAATTTATGATACGATTACTACACCTAACGGTGCTATTGACATTTGTTTTATCTTCAATGGCCAACGTTTTTGGCCAAGAATTGGAGATTAAAAGTGGTTTTTGGCGTTTGTCCTATTGCCAAAACGATGAAGAAGTTGGAAAAGAAAGGTTTTTGGAAACGTTAAGGACCGATACGGAAGCAAATTTGTTGTGGAAAAAGGCCAAGACATCTGAAACGTTGGCATATACTTCCCTGGTATTGGGAACAGGATTTGGTATCTGGAATTACCGCAATATATCCAATTATGACGTTAATGCCTTATCGGCTATCGGTGGAATAGTGACAAGCGCGGCCGCGCTGGTCTTTTTAATACGGACCTCAACAAACAAAACAAAAGCCGTTGCTACCTATAATCGAAATATAAAGAAGGGTACCGCGCTCAAAGTAAGGCCCTTATCAAAAGGTCTTGGACTGGCCCTAGTTTTTCAGTAGTCCTCATCAATGTGTTGGTATGATAAAAACTGCGCTCTCCATAGTTCGTTGACAAGACCGAAATGTACCAAAAGGCCTAAAGGACAATTAAAGATCCCGCTTCCGAAGTAAGGCATAGGACAGGTAAACGAATACGGCGGTCCACAAGAGCACTATTAAAACTTGATACCAGTGTACGGCGTAGTCCAACTCCAGTTTTTCGCCAATTTGATCGGCTACCGATTTAACGGCCCCTAAACGGGAAAAGGGCTCCTGTACCAAATTGGTCATCGATTGTAAGGGGAAAAAATCCTTGACGATCCTAGCATTCTCCCACGACATGAGCTTCCAGCCCAACAGTCCAAAAAGTAATTGCTCCACAATCAGCCACAACACCAGAAACCCGAGGGCAAAGGCAGATCGTTTTACAAAAATCCCCAGAAAAAGACAGAAGGAGAAGAAGCCTACAAGCTTTACAAAAAAGGCGAACAAAAATTCGAGATCCGAAAAAATAATGGAAATTTCGTTATAGTCGGAATAGATCAGTCCGAGTATCAGCGTAACGATAAAAACGAATACTGTTGAAATCAATGCGAAGGACGTTACCGTAAGGAACTTAGACAAAATGAACTCCTTTTTGGAGAGCCCATCGATCAAATTCTGTTTAATGGTTTTGTTGCTGTATTCGTTCGCCATCATGGATACGATAACAATCGCCAAAAACAGTTTGAAAAAAGCGGCAACAAAACTGTTGAAATGCCAGATGTACGGAAAGTTGAAGATGCCCTGTTCCGCCAAATGGAACTTTACCGGACCGATATCAAATTTGATAGCCGCCACAAAAGCAATGGAAGTGAGCAGTATAAAATAGGATAAGATCAGTATTTTACTGGCCCTATTGTTCCAAAGCTTTATGAATTCTATATGTAATAAACGTATCATCGGTTTCCTAGCTTTGGTTCTTTGTTAACGTAAGGAACTGTTCTTCCAGACTCTGTTTGCGTTTTACCAGATGGGAAAGAAAAATACCTTTTTCGAACAGTTCCCGGTTCAGGGCATCAGCGGCCATTTCCTGGTTTAGAAAAGCAGTGATCATACCGTTTTCATTTTTGAGTTGCCCAAAATTGTTGTGGTTCGTTAAATAGCGGGTCAACGCTTCCGCCTGTTCGGTCTTTAGCTCAAAAAAGCCATGACTGGCCAACATGCCGTCCACCGAGCCCGAGTATAATTTTTTGCCCTTTCTTAAAATGACCACATGGCTACACACCTTTTCTACCTCGTCCAATAAATGTGATGCCAAGAGAATTGTGGTGCCCTCCGCAGCGATTTTTTTTATGATTTCCCGGATTTGATGGATGCCCTGTGGGTCAAGGCCGTTGGTAGGCTCGTCCAATATTAGGATTTCCGGGTCGTTGAGCAGTGCCGATGCAATGGCCAATCGTTGCTTCATACCAAGGGAATAGGTGCGAAATTTGCTGTTTTTTCGCTCCAGCAACCCCACCAAAGCCAGCTTTTCCTCAACCTTCGTATCAGGTACTTCCTTTATTTTGCAAACCAATTTCAGGTTTTGCAAGGCCGTCATGTAGGGGTAAAAGTTTGGTCGTTCGATAATGGCCCCCACCTTTTTTAGCGCTTCATGCGTCGAGGTGGCCCCATCGAACCAGGAAAATTCCCCGGCAGAACGGTTTACCACGTTCAACACGATACCCAATGTCGTGGATTTGCCACTCCCGTTCGGACCAAGAATACCATAAACATTTCCTTTTTCTATTTCAAAAGAAAGGTTATTTACAGCAACCAGTGAACCAAATCGTTTGGTAAGGTTTTTTACGGATAGAATTGTGCTCAATTTAAATCGGTTTTAAGTGGTTGCTGTCTACTTGACGAAGAAAGCGTAGTTTTGTTACAAGAAGCGCACGCTTTTTTTAATGTGCATTTTTTATGCTTCCGTATTGCGGGAACGATGGCCCTTTTTTCGCCCGTACCAAAGAAACGAACGATTATGTCCGAAGAAAAATTAATGTCGAAGAAAAAGCCGGCCTTTCCCGTTAATGAAAGGCTCGATGTGTATCTGGGGCAGTATAGTCGTAAAATTGAGATTCCGATTTTTTATGAAGATCTTTTGCGTTTTTCGGGTTCCGTTGTGGTCTATGATGAAGATGACAACGATACCCTTTGGGTACGCGTTTTTTATTCGGAAATGGAGCGGGAAGAAATCGATCGTAGCCTGAAAAAGGTCTATTCCATTTTACATTCCGACGGTAGCAATGGCATTACCCCATATTTGAACGTGGATGCCGTGGATTATTGCACCTTTGGCAACTCCAAACCCTTTCGGATCAAGGTCCGGAACATATTGAACGACAATTTTATATACTTCTATGTAAAAAAGACCGATGCCTCAAGGGTTTACGGGCTTGAACTTGAACATATGCTCTCTCCCTACAACCTTAACTTTTTGGTATATAAGGATACGCTGATCGAAGAGCATATCGCCGGTATTCCTGGAGATGTGTTCATCAAGGATTTTTTACCAAAATGTACGGAGCGCGAAAAATCACAATTGGCAAAGGAGTTCGTAAAATTCAACGAACGTTGCATGATCCGTTTGCTGGGCGATATGCGGTCTTACAACTATGTGATCGTACCCGTACATGATTTTGATCATGTGGTGTACCGAATAAGGGCGATCGACTTTGATCAACAGTGTTTTGAGGGAAAACTAAAGGTGTACCGCCCACAGTTTTTTAAAGAAAACTTTTTAATGGTAGAATTGGTACGGGGCAAGTTACAGCGAAATTCCGTGGACCAGTATAAGGTAGAAGAGCGATCGATAGTTGCCAAACGCATTTTGAGTTCCGGGAACCGCATCAAAAAACTCAGGGAAATATGTAAAAACGATATGATTTCGAACCCTGAGAACGTGAGTACCCTAAAAAATCAGATTTATGAACTTACCCTTGACGTCAATTTTAAAAAATGCGAACGTATGGGCGAGGTGCTAGATCTTGCTCTCGATTTTGTAAAAAGGAATTATCAGGATGTGAGTATGAAAGAGATCATCGAGCGTAAATTTTAATACCAGAAATGGTATAAGACCTTTAAACCACTACTGCACTTGTTCCATAAGTATACCAAAGAATTTAAGTATAATGCCCGTCTGGCCTTACCGGTAATCACCGGAATGCTGGGGCATACCTTTGTGGCCTTTGCCGATAATCTTATGGTGGGCCGTTTGGGTACTGCCGAATTGGCGGCCGTATCCCTTGGAAACAGTTTTGTTTTTATTGCCATGTCCTTGGGTATCGGTTTTTCTACGGCCATTACCCCTTTGGTCGCCGAGGCCGACGGGTCGGGAAATGCGGCAAACGCAAAAAACGCCCTAAAGCACGGTTTGGTGCTTTGTACCGTATTGGGCCTTTCCCTTTTTTTTCTGATATTGCTCTGTAGACCGTTGATGTACCATATGGATCAACCTCCGGAAGTGGTGGCCCTGGCCTTGCCCTATATGGATCTGGTAGCCCTATCCTTGGTGCCTTTGACCATTTTTCAGGCATTCAAACAATTTTCGGAAGGCCTGTCGCAGACCAAATACCCCATGTATGCCACGATCATCGCCAATCTGTTGAACGTCCTTCTCAACTATCTTTTCATTTTTGGGACCTTCGGCTTTCCTAAGTTGGGAGTGGTCGGTGCAGCGATCGGTACCTTGGCTTCGCGGATTTTTATGGTCGGGTTCATTTGGTACCTTATGAAAAAACGCAAAACCTTTAAGGCCTACGTTACCGGGTTCAATTTTAGGAAAATCGAAAAAAGGGTCATGAAAAAGATTATTGCCCTTGGTTTTCCATCGGCCCTACAAATGTTCTTTGAGGTGGGTATTTTTACCGCGGCAATTTGGCTGAGCGGGGTATTGGGTAAAAATGCCCAGGCCGCCAATCAAATTGCGTTGAACCTTAGCAGCATGACCTTCATGTTCGGAATGGGGCTGGGTGTTGCGGCAATGATCCGTGTGGGCAACCAAAAGGGATTGGGCGACTTTAAGGAACTTCGGCGGATCGGGCAGTCGATATTTTTTATGACGTTTTTGATCGAAGTAGTATTTGCCCTGCTGTTCCTGTTCGGTAGGGAATGGTTCCCCACCCTGTACCTGAGTGCGGACGATCTCTTGCATGGCAGCGATAATGCCACGGTGCTGGCCATGGCCGCACAACTATTGTTGGTAGCCGCATTTTTTCAAATTAGCGATGGCATACAAGTAGTGGTCCTTGGGGCGCTACGAGGGTTGCAGGACGTGAAGATACCTACTGCGATTACCTTTGTTGCCTATTGGTTGATCGGTTTCCCCATTTCTTACTACCTCTGCTTGCATACCGATTTAAAAAGCACGGGAATTTGGATCGGTCTTTTGATAGGACTTAGTGCATCGGCCCTAATGTTGTATCTTCGATTTAATTTTTTGACCACCCGCCTGATTGCCGGGCGACAAGTATAATACACTATGGAGTTACCAAAGTTTTTGTTGGGCGATAATACCGACTATCCCGATGGCATTTATATCGTACATACCGAATACCCGCGATTTGTAATCAATTTGGAGGACGATGAGGTGGAATGGCTGGAAGATTTTAGTATGGAAGACGAAAAAGAACTGGAGACCGAGGCGGAGAACCTGATTCGGGAAGCGACCGCATTTTATGATAGGGAAGTGGCACGTTACGAAGATTGAGTGCCATGTTGCAACAGTTACTACAACAGGATAAAGAACTATTCCTCTTTTTAAATGGCTTGGGAAGTCCCGCTTGGGACGGTTTTTGGATGGGGCTGACCAACAAGTTGGGTTTTGTTGCCATAATGACCTATGCGCTATTGCTTTTTTTGGGTTATCGCCGATTTGGGCTAAAAAAAATGGGTATTGTGTTGCTAGGGGTGGCCTTAATGATTTTGGCTACCGACCAACTCGCGAACCTTTTTAAATATGGTTTTGAACGGCTACGACCGTGCCACGACCCTGATATTGGTACACTGGTACGTTTGGTGAAGCCGTATTGCGGGGGTAGGTTCGGGTACTTTTCGGCCCATGCCGCGAACACAATGGCACTCGTAGTATTCTTTACCGGTATTTTGAAATCGAATCAAAAAATAATTGGTTTTATGCTGTTTGCTTGGGCCATAATGGTTGGCTATAGCAGGATATACATAGGTGTCCATTTTCCCTTGGACGTGCTAACGGGAACCCTGATAGGTACTATTTTTGGATGGTTATTTGCAAAGTTGGTTATCTTTGTGTTACACAGAGACATCCGATGATATCGAATAGAAGGTACTGGTTTTTATTGGCACTGACCGCTCTGGTGTATGTAGCGGGCATGTTTGTTACACTTTTCGAAAACGATTCGGCCCAATTTGCGACCATGGCACTGCGGATGGTCCGGGAAAATGACTTTTTAAGCCTATTCAAAGGACCACAGGAATACCTCGATAAACCCCATATGCATTATTGGTTGGCCGCGTTATCCCTAAAAGTTTTTGGGGCCTTCGATTGGGCCTACAGAATTCCAGCAATGCTCATTACTTTTTTGGGCGCCTACAGTTGCTATGGCCTCGGTAAAACGTTGTACAACACGGATACCGGCAAGCTTTCTGCCCTAATTTTTTTGACCAGTCAAACCATCGTTTTATCCGTAATCGATGTTCGTACGGATGCGGTGCTAACAGGGTTGACCATATTTTCCCTTTGGCAGCTGAGCATTTATATCCAAAAAAGGACGTTACAATCTATTCTATTGGGAGCGATAGGAGCGGGACTGGCTTTTTCTACCAAAGGACAGATTGCGTTGGTGGTGATTGCGCTGCCCATATTATGCCACATCGCCTATGCCCGTATGTGGAAACGCTTTTTAAGTTGGAAGGTATTGTTGGCCTTTGCGGTGTTTGCATTGACCGTGGCCCCAATGTTATATGCATACTATCATCAGTTCGATCTACATCCCGAAAAAATCATTAGGGGGCGATCCAACCGTAGCGGTATCCTCTTTATTTTTTGGGAACAGAGCTTTGAACGGATGACCGGCACGGGTATGGGAAAGAACAGCAGTGATTATTTTTTCTTTTTCCACACCTTTTTATGGGTCTTTTTACCGTGGACCATTATTGGAATTATGGCCATAGGAAGTAGGATAAAGGCCTTCTTTAAAATGCGTTTGGCATATCGTCCAAAGTATGAACTGTTGACCTTGGGCGGTGCCCTTCTGATTTTTGTGTTGATCAGTTTTGCCCAGTTCAAACTACCACATTATTTGAACATTACCATTCCATTGTTTTCGGTATTATCGGCCTCTTACCTGCATAGTTTGTACAAATATCAAAAGGCAAAAACGATCAAGTTTGTGTTGGGCGTACAGTATTTTGTACTTGGGGTGGTATTCATCGCTACGGTATTGATCTGCTTTTTGGTATTTAAGTTCGAACATCTGATCGCCTCCCTGGCCTTGGGGGCCTCCTTTATAATGATTATTTATTTCTGTCTAAAACGAGAGGCCTATTACCTTAGGATCATTACCATCGCCGCCTTGAGCTCCCTGTTGTTGAACGTGGTGTTGAACATGCATTTCTATCCCTCCCTGTTGAAGTATCAAGCGGGAAGTGAAATGGCAAAAACGGTGGATGAAGAGCAGATTCCCGTTGATCGCATCTACAAATTGTCCGAAAAACATTCTTGGGCAATGGATTTTTATAACCAAGAGCCGGTCAAGATC
This sequence comes from uncultured Flavobacteriaceae bacterium, assembly GCA_947500445.1. Lineage (GTDB taxonomy): Bacteria > Bacteroidota > Bacteroidia > Flavobacteriales > Flavobacteriaceae > Pelagihabitans. The sequence goes on from CANMSB010000035.1 coordinate 37,752, forward strand.
TCTTCTTTACAGGATATCAAGGCCAAAAAGAACGTTTGGGTATATGCCACAACGGAGGAATTGAAACAGCTGAGCGAAGAGGGTATGGACTGGGACCGACAATTTTCAAAGGACCACTTTAGGATCACCCGTTTACAGGCTACGTTCCTAAATCCGGCTACCCGCAACAAAGTGGTCGAAAAAATGCATCTGATCCATATATACTGATGTTCCGTGGCGTTGCGCTACACTTCAAATTTAGAATGGATTATTGTAGCCGTTATACCATTTCAAAGTTGAAACAGGGTATTACTTTCCTTTTACTTCAAGTTCCGGTTTTTTAAAATGGTATACCAATCCGAAGAGCGATACAAAAGCGGTAATCAAAAAGAAGACCAAGCTTATGGCCACTGAGGTGTCCTCCTGTAGGCCAAGGAAGTCGGCACCGTACAGAAAGGTCAGTTCCCGACTACCGATACCGCCTATGGTCAACGGTATTACCGAAACGATAGAGGAAATCAAGAATATGAACATATAGGCCACACCATGTATGGAGATAGCAAGTGCCTTTAAAATACAGTAGACCGCAAACAACTGAGCGAGTTGTACTAGCGCGGAAAAACCAAAAGAAGGCCAAAATACGGGTAGGGTACTTTTAAAAAAGCGTTTGTTCAATCCCCAAAAAACCAAAACCGCCAAAAGGGGCAATAGCAGCAGCGCCCATTTGAAATCCGTTAAATAAGGGATATCCATGGCAAAGGCCAATAAACAGGCGTATACCAAGAGCAACAGCAGCCCGCTCAACCGATCTAACAGCAATACGGCGACCACCTTTTTTGTGGCTGTTTCAAAACGTTGCTTGATCACATAGCCCTTATAGGCGTCCCCTCCGATACCTCCCGGAAGAAAAAGGTTGTAGAACATACCCAATAGGTACAGTTTAAGATTGCTCTTTTGGGTAAGGAATATGTCGATCTGACGGAAATAACAGTTCAGACGTGCCGCCGCAACGACTTTGGAAACGATAAAAAAAAGCAGCGCGAACAAAAGGTAAAAGGGTTTTGCCTTGCGTAGTACGGGCATAATATCGGCCAATGGGATCTTGGTGAAAACAAAGTACAGTAATCCTCCGCTTACCAGTACCTTCAGCAGGGTAATCAGTTGCTTACGCGCCATTTTTGCCAACGGTTACCTTTTTGATGCGGTAGGGTCTTTTGTTCTGGGATTCGTAATAGGTACGGATCAACAGTTCCATAACGATGCCAATGGTAAACAGTTGAATGCCCGCAAGAATGAACATCAACCCAAAAATGAGCAGCGGCCGGGTACCAATATCCTGACCCATGTAAAATTTGACAAACAAGAGGTAGATATTGATAAAGACACCGATCAGGATGAGTAAAAACCCAAAAATACCGAACAGGTGAATGGGCCGTTGAAAGTACTTTCGTATGAACAACAACAACATCATATCGGCGACCACCTTAAAAACCCGCTCCAATCCGTATTTGGATACCCCGGAATGTCTGGCATGGTGTTTTACCGGTACTTGTTTGATCTGCGCACCTTCCAGATAGGCCAAAAGATTTATAAAACGGTGCATTTCACCATAGAGGTTCAGCTCCTTGGCAATATCCTTGGTAAAGACCTTTAAGGCACACCCATTATCCTTAATATCCATTTTGGTGACCCTCCGAACTAGGAAATTGGCAATTTTAGACGGTATCTTTTTAACGAACGAATCCTTTCTTTTTTGGCGGATGCCCGTAACCACGTCATAATCGTCATGTACTGCATGTTGCAACATATCCGGAATATCACTGGGATCGTTCTGCAGGTCTCCATCCATGGTAATGATATATTCTCCATGGGCATAATCGATACCCGCAGCGAGTGCTAAACTTTGGCCGTAGTTTTTTTTCAATTCGATCAAATGCACCTTGGGATCGTCCATCTTTTTAACGGTGGCCCGGGTGCGATCCCTTGAAAAGTCGTCGATATAAATAATTTCATATTGATACCCGGCAAGACTTTCATGAATTTTTTGGGTGAGCAATACCACGTTGTCCTCTTCATTATACAAGGGTACCACTATGGATAAAAGCGCATCGGTGACCAGATTCATAGGTTGTTTTTAAATCGCCGCTAAAGGTATGTTTTTTATCAATGGGAGGCCAGTTTAGCGAAATACATAAATTATGATGACGGTACTTTTTGCTCTCCCCTGTTAGGGTGCGGTGCCAAGTTTATTGGTGTATCGACACCGTATCAAGATTGCTTCCTCTCATTTTTAAGTTTCAACAGCTGTTCCGCAGCGGAGAAGGGCGATAGTTTTCCGTCGGATACTTCAACAATGTAACGTTCCAATGCATCACGGATTTTTTGATGTGTATAAAAGTCGTCCCTCAATCGCTCCTCTATGGTCTGTAGAAGCCATTCCCGATTTTGATGGGCGCGTTTGGAACGAAAAAAAGTGGTTTCCTTATTTTTTTTAAAATAGGCGTCCATAAGCTCCCAAAGTTCGGAAATCCCGGTTTTCTCCAATGCGGAGCAACAGCACACCTCGGGGACCCAACCGTTTTCTTTTGGTGGGTAAAGTTGTAAGGCCCGTTTGAAATCCTGTTGGGCCAATCTTGCCCTTTTTAAATTATCGCCGTCCGCTTTGTTGATTACGATGGTATCGGCCATTTCAATGATACCTCTTTTGATGCCTTGTAGCTCATCGCCCGCACCGGCGAGTTTAAGCAGTAGAAAAAAATCGACCATGCCATGTACCATGGTTTCACTTTGGCCTACACCTACGGTTTCGACCAGTACGACATCATATCCGGCCGCTTCGCAAAGCATTATGGTTTCGCGTGTTTTTCTGGCAACACCTCCTAAAGATTGTCCAGATGGGGAAGGGCGTATGAAAGCGTGCTCGTTTTTGCTGAGCTCGGACATGCGCGTTTTGTCCCCCATGATACTGCCTTTGTTTTTTTGGCTGGTAGGATCTACGGCCAATACGGCAACCTTCATTTTCATATCGGTTAGGCGTTTTGCGAACGCTTCGATAAAGGTACTCTTACCGACCCCGGGTACTCCGGTAATGCCGATTCGTAAGGACTGATCTTCTTGGGCCAAACATCTTTCTATTAGGGCGTTGGCTCGTTTTTTATGGGCGGGGCTGGTACTTTCTATGAGTGTTATGGCCCGGGAAAGCATCGTTTTGTTTCCTTGGACGAGGCCGTTAAAAAGCATCTCGTCCGAAAGGGTTTCTTTTCGCTTTCCCCGGATTTTGGAGACGTTTTCGAGGTCGATATTCTTGCGTTCCTTCACCGTACAATGTTAAAAGGGATGCGTACCCGGGTCTCTTCCCAAGAAAGGGTTATCGCCAATTGTGGGCTTTCCTCAAACTCGATCGTGAACCGTTCCACCATTTTTTTTGTCGCTTCGGGCATGATTTCAAACTGTAAAGCGTCTTTTTCGGAATTCCGGGTGGTTTCCGTACCACCGCTCAAAAACGTTACGCCCCAGTCCGGTACTTCCCTGTTGAAAATAATGGTCCATTTTTCCTTAGTTGGGATGGTCCATAAGGAGTAGGTGCCCTTGGCCAACTTTTGGTCCGCGATTTGAATATCGGTGTTGGTACTAAAGGTCGTCGGTTCATTTGCCCCGGTACGCCAAACGGCGCCATAGGGTACCAAATTGCCGAAAATGGCACGCCCTTTTTTGGATGGGCTGGAATAGGTTACCGCGAGCTGTACCCCATCTCCTTTATAGCTTGTAGTTTGTTGGGGACTGTGCTTTTTGGTCTTTTCCTTCATATAGGGATATCCCACAAAGTACCCCAACAGGCCCATCGCCATGATCCCTATGAAAAGCCATTTTAAGAATTTCATTGCTTTTGGTTTTGTATCCCTAAGATACTAATACCATTTTAACTTTGAAATAGCACAAATGCATCGTTTCTTTTTCAGCTAGTATTGGTTAAACATTATGACCGTAAAGAAGGGTTTATAAAAGTTGAAGATTTAAATTCTATGCTTTTTTCTGATTCAAGAAAGATATCAAAAAAGCGCAAACCTAATGGATTTCGTTAATGCCGGTGTTTTTGACGCCTTGTTACCCACAATAGTTGTTGTTATTAATTTTGATCGTGAATAGGATGATTTAAGAAAAAGGCAGACTTACTTTTCTAAAGTTAGTGTTATTTTCCTTTTTGTTGATTTGAAGCCATATGCTCATATGCCTTTTTTATGTCTTTCAATTCGGATGTAGTAGCTATAATTGGTTTGTATTTTTTGGTTTCTAAACTTCTTAATACATGGTTTTTCATTAGTGCAAAACGAGATTCTACTTCTAAAGTTTAAAAAACACAATGAAGACCAACGATACGAATGCCTTTTATCAATAAAGGGAACCGAGGAATTGCGGGTATTGGATTCAGCGCTAAAGCACCGTAAACCAAAATAGTAACTTCAAAGCTGGACGCTTCGACTAGGTAGTTAAAGAAGTCCGTATCGGCAATGGCGTCCATTGCTATATCAAATCCTTATTCCCGCTGTGAAATCTTTTACCGATTCCGTTAAGTTTTCTACTTCATTGGCGATAACTAAATCTGCGCCTTGTTCTTTTAAAAATTCTCTCTTTTGATCCTGTTCCTGTGGTAGCTATCACTTTTGCGATAGAGCTTTTTGCTAATTGAATGGCTGCTACACCTAAACCTGAACTTGCTGCTGAAACAAGAACAGTTTGTCCGAGCTCTTTTTTAAACTACCATGTAATATCAATGCTGCATAAGCGGTTCCATAAGCCATCCAAATTGCTGCACTTTTTTTAAAGGAGATGTTCTTGGGCTTTTTGATAACGGCTTGTATTGGAGCAACTACGTATTCTCTAAGAAACCCATATTCTGTGGGAGTAATATTTGGGGTCAAAAATACTTCTTCTCTTTTTCCAAAACCATCTATATTGGAACCTACTTTCTCAATGATACCCGCTGCTTCAAGACCTAACAATGATGGGGAGTTAGGCTGGAAAAGATACTAATCCTTAAAGAAAAGTTATTCGACTCCGTTCAGGCCAGCGGCTTTTACTTTTATGACGATTTTGTTTTCTTTTGGAACAGGTATTTCCCTTTCTACAATGTTAAGCACTTCTGTGCCCCTATCTCAATAAATTCAACTCCTTTCATATTTTTTCAAATAGATTATTTTTCAAACTTTATACCTTTTTTTGATAGATGTTCCTGTTCATGTTTAGATACCGTAGATATATTAGCCATATAATTAATACCACACCTTGCTGTAGCAGCAGTTCCCAATACCATAATTGCTAATATTCCCGACACAATACCTAGAACACCACTTATTATACCGAAATACCAAGAAGCAATTATAGCCATAGAAATAATTGCTCTGACTATTCTATCTTTTTTTCCTAAGTTTCTACTAAAACCGTAGGTTAAACCTTTTATAAATCTGTTCATTTTTTCAGTTTTTAAATTTCTTCCCGTACCACACTACTATTCCTTCTCCAATTTCGTGAGGATGTGTTTCTTGTATGTAATGTTTCCCTTTTCCTAAATTGATTGCGGTTAAGTTTTTCCAAGTAGCTATAATTTGTTTAGCTTCTTTCGGTTTAATAATCATTCCTGGCTTAACGTGAAACATTAATTTTGGAACTTCCGAAGTAGGGAGATAATCATTGTATGCTTGTATAATGTCCGTGCTAAATTTTGGGGTTCCGCTTATTGCAATTTGAGATGGCCATACAAAAAGTGGTTTGCGATGCGCTTCTTCTATGTATGGCGCTCTGTAGTACTCCATTTCTTCCGTGGTCAATTTTCTACCTGTCATCATTGGCAAGAATCGATTGACAAAAAAGTGATTCTTTACGATCATCTTGTAACCTTTCTTTGGATGCCGGAATCGTTTGAAAATAAAGCGCTCAATAATGTTTGCGTCGCTCCAGGTAATGGGTCTAACAATAGCTTCGAGGAAAACAATACCGGCAACTTTTTTACGGAAGCGGTTTGCATAATGAAATCCAATACCCGAACCCCAATCTTGAATTACGAAAATGATGTTATTTAACTCCATTTTATCCATAAAAGCATCCATAAATGCTATATGGTCCTTAAACGTGTAATCTATATCAGGTTTACCTGACTTCCCCATACCTATTAAATCTGGAGCGATTACGCGCCCTAATGGTGAAAGGTATGGGATGATGTTTCGCCATAGATAACTCGATGTGGGATTTCCATGAAGTAGGAGAAAGGTGTGTTCGGAATTCTCATTTCCTTCATCTACGTAATGAATTTTGGATTGGAGAACTTCTTGATAATTGGATTTAAATGGGAATGCCGATGCTATTGCTTTTTTCTTTGCCATTGATTCTATTGTTTAGTTGGTTTTGAGAATCCATAAGACTTTAATCCATCTATGGGATAAAGCAATTCCTTGTCAAATGAGTTGAACCGATAATTATCTAAGGAGATACTATATACCTTGCTTTCTAATTTTTTAGGTCCCTTTAGTTGAATTATAATGTTACTTGGCAGGTAAGCACCTATACTTGTTTCTTTTCGTTCATATCTTGCCGTTGCGTGTCGCAAACCTTTGGGCATCGTTATAAAGAAATCATTTATAGTAACTTCCAACAAATCAATGAATTTTGTTTTTGGGTTGATATAGACTAAAAAGCGATCGAACTTCTTGTTTGGTTCTTCACTTCCCCAAGTAACGTATACTGTTTCATACACAATCCCCTCAAGTTCTTTCGTTCCCGCATATCTAATAATTTCCGCGTCCGGCAAGTGCATTGGCGCTTCCATTAAGTAATGATAGGTGGCCAATCCCCAAATGTATCTATCGTGTTCGTGTAGTTTAAGATAATCGCCGTTCGATTTTTTTTTATATCCTTGCCAGGACTGAACACCTTGAATAGTACTTTCTTTTCGACCTTCCAAGTATTCTACTTGACCATCAAAACTATTGGTAGCTAAGCGAAGTTGGAGCGCGTTTCCATTATTGCCTGGAAAAGCATTCATTGGCATTAACAACCAGGCACCATTCCAATCAAATTTTGTATTCGCCTCGTAGACTTCTGTATTGGCAAGTTTATCATAACCCATTATTATTTTAGCCTCATTTAGGAGTATTTTCCCTTTTTGTTCGGAATTGATTATTGAATTTGATTTTAGTGCGGTTGTCCTTAGGTCAACCGATTTACAAGATTGGGAAAGGCTTATGATTATTATAAGGCTTGACAGTTTCAATAGGTTTTTCATTCTGTTCATATTAATAATTAGACTGTTCTGTTTAATTTGAATTTAAATTTTTTTATGTTTTGATAAGGTTAAAAGTAATATCCAGCCAAATATCCATATATACTCTTGACCTAGTGACTTTAGTTCGCGATAGCGCACCGTAAAATCCTGCGTGCAGGTATTCGGCCAATTCCATTGGGGAATAGGCAGTGATTATCTCCTCAAGCTTCTGACCTTTATCTATTATAGGCGCAAGGACGTTTAACCATCCTATAAAGTGTTGATTAGCCGCTGCACCAAGATTATCGATATTACGACCGACCTCCATGCTCATATTGTTAACCAAACAACCACCAGCATAATTATCTTGCTCATTCATATCCATTACCATTGCGTAAAATGATTTCAGCGATTCAATGGGAGTAAGGCTGGATTCCTCAAAGAACTTTTCCATCAAACTTTGGTTTGAAAGCCCGTATTGATTTATTACTTGTTGCGCAAAATCCTCTTTAGATTCAAAGAAGTTGTAAAACGAACCTTTTGGAATCCCGGATTCTTTGAGAATTTCATTGATACCAACATTGTGGTATCCATTTTTTCTAAAAACTTCATAACCAACATTAAGAATATCCTCTTTGTTATATTTATATCCCATGGTTCAAATATAGATAAAAAAATTTAATTAGACCAGTTGGTTTATTCTTGGATTGGCATTTTCATATTGAGAACTTTGTTTTTCTCTCCATTATAGGCAACTTTAGGCTATGCCTTTACTTTTTGTTGGACCCCGTTTTTCGTCATATAAAATCTACCACAGCTCGAAACTGCGGTAAAACCAGCCGTACGGCAAATGATTACGAATCTCGTACCGCGTTTTTATTTAGGCCATCAGAGAATATCGAAAATAAATTCCGATTTGTTGGTGTAGGTGTTACCGGGCCGTAGCATGCTGCTCGGGAAATTTTCGTGGTTCGGGGCATCGGGCAGGTTTTGGGTCTCAAAACAAATGGCCGGCATATTGTCGGGGGTATATACCACCATTGCCGGTTGGTCGGTGCGCACCGTCATGCCGATACGGGACTTTTCAGAACTCAAATTTGCAGCCGTTTCACTGTCCGCGTCGATTAGGAAAGGCGTGTCCAGGGCAGTATTTCCTACAGCGCGTTTTCTGGTAAAGTCGAATTCCGTTTTCGAAACGGGAAGTATTGCTCCGGTGGGCAGCTTTTTATCGTCGGTCGCTACATAGTTGCTACACGCCATTTGCAGGTGGTAATTTTCGATGGTGGGGGCATCGTCCAACCTAAAATAGGAGTGATTGGTAAGGTTGACTATTGTCGTACGGTCGCATACCGCTTTGTGGATGATATGAAGGCTATTGTTTTCGATTTTATACGTAACGGAAACCTTTAAATTTCCTGGGTATCCCTCTTCCAAATGTTTGCTTTCATAGGATAGCGTCACAAAAGGGGTGTCGCCATAACTTACCTCTTCAAACGTCCAATATTTTTTACCGAAACCCTCTTTTCCCCCGTGTAGGTGTACGCCATTTTCTTGATGGAGGTTAAATGTTTCGCGATCTAGTTCAAAGCTCCCATTGGCGATACGGCCTGCAAAACGCCCGACACAAGCTCCCAGGAAAACGGTATCGTTCAGATACTCTTTTGGACTGTCATAACCGATTACCGTGTTCAACGTTTTTCCCGTAGCGTCCTTTACGAGCAGTTTTTGTATAATAGCACCATAGTCCAGAACAACAAGGGTGATGAACGGGGTGCTGAGCGTAACTTGTTTCAAATCTTGAGCATTAAATTTTGTTAAAAATACTGTTTTTTGCAACATCGCTTTTTTTTGACCGTCCTTTAGATAACAACAACCAAAATTTAGGCTACTTGCCAATGTTTCAAATCGATCTCGTAGCGCGATGCAAGCAAAACGACCGTAAGGCGCAATTGAAGCTTTACCGCCAGTATTGCGACGGTATGTTTATAGTGGCGATGCGTTTTTTAAAAAACGAGAACGATGCTGAAGATGTTTTGCAAGAGGCTTTTATAAAGGCTTTTTCCAAAATCGACCAATATAAGGGAGAGGTCACCTTCGGGGCTTGGTTAAAACGCATCGTGGTCAACGGTAGCATCGACTTTTTAAAGTCCAAAAAGGAACAAACGGTGCCCATGGAAGAACATTTTGCGGTGGTCGGCGATGAAGATGATTGGAGCGTTTCCGATAGCGTAACGGCCGAAATGGCACGGAAAGCAATAGCACGTCTGCCGGATACCTATCGTTTCGTAACGCAACTTTTTTTAGTGGAAGGGTACGATCATAGCGAGATTTCCGAAATATTGGGAATAAGCGGTAGCGCCTGTAGAACACGTTTGCTACGTGGGAAAGAGCAGTTAAGATTACTATTAAAAACACATTGAGATGGCGAAAGATTTAAGGGAGCTGTTTAAAAATGAACGTGAAGACGGGAAAGATTCGAGCCGTTTAAAAAGCGGACACGAGGCACGTTTTGCGAAACGATTGGAGCATACGATGCCAAAAGGGAAAACCCATGGGTTTCGTTGGTTCCGCATTGCGGCTACGGTTACGATACTCGTTGGAGTCGCCTGTTATTTTCTATTAAAAAGGTCCCATGCCCCATTAAAAAAGACCCCGGCCGTGGTAGAACATGAAAAACATACGAAAAAGGGCACTATGGATACCTTATCACTGGGAAAACTTTCCCCCGATTTAAAAAAGGTGGAGGATTATTACTTGGCCAGCATTCATCTCGGTCTGTCGAAAATAGAGCTGTCCGAAGGGAACAAAGAATTGGTGAACAGTTTTATGGAACAGTTGTCAGGCTTGAATACGGAATATGAGAACCTGAACAGAGAACTGAACGAATTGGGCCCTAACGATCAAACCATTAATGCATTGATCAAAAACTTAGAGCTGCGCTTACAATTATTGCAAAAATTAAAAAGGAAGTTGAATACCATAAATACGTCAAAAAATGAACAGATCCGTAACAATGCAATTTAAGGGACTCCTAGTGCTGCTGTGTTTCATCACCACAGCGGTTCGGGGTCAAGAACAGACGAAAAAATACCAAGAACGTTTTCTTGTGAATACCGAAACGGTACTCGACCTGAATACCAAAAATACCGACGTGGAATTTCAAACTTGGGACAAGGACGAAATTGCCATAGAAGCAACGATCGTTGTTACGGGTGCCACAAAAGAGGAGGCCGACGCGTATTTTAAAAATAACAAGATCAACATCAGCGGAAATAGTGAAAAAGTATCGGTCCGCACCGGGAGCATGCACCGTTCTTACTGGGGCCCCGAAGTACGTGAAATCGATATATCGGGTGGTGATATCGGCATACGTATCGATTCGTTTTACACCGGCCTGCCGGACATCAATTTTGATCGGGTCGCAATCGATATGGCGATTCTGGATGAAATGCCGCCCATACCGCCCCTTTCAGAAATAACCTTTGACTACGAAGCGTTCGAAAAAGATGGGGAGGCCTATTTAAACGAATGGAAAGAACAGTTTTCTAAAAATTTTGATGCTGACTATGAACTGCAGATCAAAAGATGGGGGAAAAGGGCCAGAGAACGTACTAAAAGAAAGAAACAAAAGGAGAAGGCACTAAAAAAACGACTTGAAGAAAGGAACGCGGCCAATGCGGAACGCACTAAAGTGCGTATAGCGCTCTTGGAGGAAAGAACGGAGGCGCTGGCCAAACGGCGGGCCACGGAACGGGCCAAAAGAATACACCTGATCAAAAGGGGCAATAGCGCGAACAGCTACTACATTTCCTCAAAAAAGGGTGAAGCCAAAAACTATACGGTCAAAAAGTATATTACCATAAAAATGCCCAAAAATCTAAAAATTAATATGAACGTAAGGCATGGTGCGATCAAATTGGCCGAAAACACCAGAAATATCAACGCAAATCTGGCCTATGCCAATTTGAATGCCTTTTCGATAGGGGGAAAGGAGACCACCATTGTAGCGTCATACTCCCCGGTGATGGTAAAACGATGGAACGAGGGCCGGTTACGCGCCGATTATTCCGATGCGGTAGACCTAGGGGAAGTGGTAGACCTGCAGCTTAGCAGCACTTCCTCGGACGTTACCATCCATCGTTTGTTGGAAAAAGCGCGGATTTCCAGCGCTTTTGGACCGCTTCAGGTCAAGTTTATAGGGAAGGATTTTGAGCGTTTGGACATTTCCCTAAACAACGCCGAATTGTTCTGCAATGTACCCGAACCGGCCTTTACGTTTTTAGTGACGGCCCGTTCCTCAAAAGTGGATATTCCGGAAAATTTTGAAAAAAGTATAACACAAAACGGAAACGTGCTCACCTTTGAGGGATATCATCTTCAGAAAAACAATAATAAAAAAATCATAATCAATTCAGATTACAGCGACATTGTCATTAATCGATAACGCGTTTGCAAACTCAAACTCAAACTCAAATACAAATACAAATGCAAACTCAAATACAAGCGCAAAGCCCTCTTTTACTTATTACTAACTACTTTCCACTAACCATTGTTCATTGAAAAACGGACCGCTGCGCTGAAGGAAGAAAGAGTAAAGACAATAGACAAGTTCAAGCTCAAACTTAAACTCAAAAGTTGTCACTATTTACTTTTTACTCATTAACAAATACGCCAACTGCCTACTGCAACTGAAAACTGCAAACTACTCATTGCTAATTGGTTATTGTTCATTGAATAAAGACCGCTGCGCTAAAAGAAGAAAGAGCAAGGACAATAGACAAGTTCAAGTGTCAAGTTCAAGAACAAATTCAAAACTCAAATTCAAATACAAGCGCAAAGCCCTTTTTCACTTATTACTTACTACTTTCCACTCAATAGTGTCCGGTTAATGTAATAGTAATCTTTGTAAAGACCTTAAAAATATACAAGTTACGGCCGTTCTTTG
>CANMSB010000036.1 GCA_947500445.1 uncultured Flavobacteriaceae bacterium
CATCAAAGGAAAACTATAACTATTTTTAACAATGAAGTATTAACCTAAAACGGTCAACCCTAATCAGGGAAGTACAAACTACAAAAAAGACAAAAGCGCTCTTCTGCCAATCGAAAGAAATCGGCTTCCGGGGTCACCACCAAATACTAGCACCCTGTGCTAAAAGTCGATAACGCTGAAAAACCAAACCCCATCAATTGGATTCCCGTCCAGATCGTAGATGTTAACATCAAATCCAGAAACACTTTGATCGGTTACGGCTATGGTCGCCGGCCCGGTATTTAAAAGGCTTACGTGTATTACATAATTTGGTGAACTGGCGGCATTTGAAAAGAAAACGCGGTAGTCCCCGACTCCTATGCCACTGATAGCCAAAACGTTTTGTGCTTGAAAGGCGGTACTACCCGAAATTTTACCCAAAGCATGAAAAGGACTGCTGGCGGCACTTGGTGAAACCCAATCGGTACCCGCCGGAGTGGAACTTAGCAACTGCCCGGGCGTACCCGCGTCGCCCCCGGAGTCCAAATAACGGCCATCGACCCTGAGATTGCCCCCTACATGTACTTTTTCCAGAGGTGGATTGGCGGAAAAGCCCATATTGCCGACCCCAGAAAACACCAAATTTCTACCGTTCAAGTTATAGTTGCGATCTTCATCCGCCTGGGTAAGGTCGGTATTGGCCAAATTGGTACTGGTACCGGTACCGGTAGTTAGGTCCGTCAAAGGAACGCTAAGCGTTCCATTTCCATCCGTAATACTGAGGTTGCTTCCTACTACCTCGAATTCGGTATTGTTACCGATCGGAAATCCCTCCAAATCTATTTCGTTTCCGGGAGTGGCCGGGTTGCTCAACCGCAATACGGTACCGTCCCGTACCAAATCGGTAAGTTCATTTTCGTCGTCCGTATCGGTATCATCACTCAGGTGTTGATCAAGGGCATCGGTGGTTTCGGTAAGTTCGTCCTGTACTATGGAGTTATCGTAAAAAGCGCCTCCGAAGTCGATAATACTGTTGCCCGGGGCAATGCTCACCCCACCCCCAGAACTGTTTTGGTTGCATAGGTTGATCCAAGTAATACCGGTATACGCATATACACAACCGATATCGGTATTGTACACCAAGGCCCCTTCCAAAGGGGTCATTGCGTTCATTTGCTGGGTGGTTACGCGGGTAATGACCAATACCAGCTCGTCACTTTCCAGTTCGAGCAGCGAACCGCCATCTATGGCCTGGGGGTTTTCCCCCACTTTTACCTGTGCGCACAACGGGACGGAAACGGTACTGAAAAATACCATAAGAACGCTTATTTGCCGAAAAAGAGCTGTAGTAAAATAGTGACGCACCATGACACAAAAATAAAATTATAAGCTAGTATTCCTAGGGTATCCACTCATAAATATGAAAACGCCCGGAACCACCACTTATACCAATCGCAAATTAAAAAGCATCATCGCACAGTCCCAAATTTACCAAAAAGCGCTATTTTTAGTATGCCGATATGGCGCTACGTTCATTGAAATCATTCGCTTTGCTTTAAAAAAGATTACTATCCTTTCGGGATGCTCATGCCAAACCGACACGGGAACACCGCCGACTACCGATATGGCTTCCAAGGACAGGAACTTGACAACGAAATCAAGGGCGAGGGGAATTCTCTGAACTACAAGTTCAGGATGCACGATCCGAGGGTGGGGAGGTTCTTTGCGAGAGACCCTATGGAAACCGTTTACCCGTGGAACTCTCCTTATGTTTTCAGTGAGAACAGAATTATTAGATATATTGAATTAGAAGGACTAGAAAAAGCCGAACCTCGTAGTTTTTGGGGAATGGGGTTGGATATGCTTACGGGTGATTTGCATCAATCTAGGATGCAGAATATGGCAGCACAGTTAGGTATTGACGAAGGTAACATTTTGGAGTTAGCAAATGACACTTACGTTTTTCATCGCACATTTTTTAGCGCAACAGCAGGAAAACATGAGACAGTATATTATATATTTAGAAAATCTAAAAAAGGGGTTTTCTTAATGACTAGTCCAAAGAATGATGACTATGCAGTAAGGGAAGATAACTTTTTAGATACTGAGGTTCTAGGAAACTTGGTAATGGATGCTCCTGTTGGAGGAGGTTCGGCAAAAAAAAGTGTTCAAGGAATTGTTTATTTAGGTCAAAAATCAAAAAAATATCTTTTTAGACAAGTTGTAAATATCGCAAAAGAAAGTGGGAAGAAACTCAAAAGTTGGTATGATGAAATAAAATTTAACGTCTCGGATGTATCTGGTATTAGTGGGGATGTACTAAATAAGGGATTCCACATACACTTTAAAAAACTCAATGGACTAGAACTTTCCTTGAAACCTGCAAATGGAAAAATTGCTCTTAGTTATATTAACGGGAGTGACGAAGCTGTTGCAGCTGCGGTAAAAACTTTTAACAAAGCTCTGGGGGAAAAAAGTTTCAGAAAGTCTTTACTGATAAAACTTAAAGAAACCCAAGAAGCTTTGAGAGTTACAGCTGGTAAGTCGAAGGATTTTATAAAGAGAGCTTCAGATAAATCTGCCGAAGTTCAACGATTAATAAAAATAGTGGATAAATTAGATTGAATCAAATGATCGATTTTTTAAAAAACGGCAATATTCTAAATGGTGTAAAAATGGGAATTAGTGTTGACCATCTCTACTCGATACTCGGTGAGCCTAATGAGATTATCGGGGATAAAGATTATGGTTATCTCTATTATGAAGAATTTAGATATGGATATGACCCGAGTGGATTTATTTGCGAAATGTCTATCGAGTTTAACAGATTTAAAAAAAAGTATAGGCTTAAGAATTTAAAAAGTAATCGGTATGGTGTTGATTTAAATGAATCATTTTCAATAGGTTCTAAAACGAAAATTCATAAATTTATTCGCTTACTAAACTATCTGCAGTTAAAATGGGAATCAAATAGCGATTCTGATAAAGACCATCTAGTTATAAAAATCAAAAGTGGACCGTATATAGTATTTGACTTAAAAAATGGTAACCCATTTAGAATCTCAGTAGTTAATGGTTATCAATAATTCCCCCTGCTGGCGCGAGCAAAACAAATCGCTAGTGCGAGCGTCACGCTCCTACCGTTCTGAGTAAGCAAACAACAAAATAAGATAGAAGCTGACGGCTCTGCTAAGTTTGCAACTTCGTAGCGTTCTGAGTAAGAAATTAGCCGCAGCTGCCGCTAGTTTGCCCCTACGCTGGCGCAAGCGTCACGCTCGTGACCACAAGAGTAAGCCCTAATCGCATCTCTTAAAAAAGCTTAAAAAGCCTTTAGCATAACCATTACATTTTTCGTATTTTAGAATTCCTAGCGATTGCAGGCAATATGAAAAAAACTACTTTGCTTCTTCCGCTCTTTAAACAGTTTATCAAAGACTCGGAATCAGGGAAACGACTTAAAAAGAATGGGGGCAAGATTACCAAGGGCACTATTGACAACTACCGTTATGTATTACGTAATTTGGAGGCGTTTTCCAGTAGTTGCGCTTTTGAATTACGGATCTGCGATGCCCTAAAACTGAACAAAAGGGAACAGGCCTCCGAAAAAAATTACTGGAAAAAGTTTCACCGCAAATTTTCGAACTATCTCTACAAAAAGGGTTGCTATGATAATTATGTAGGCGCCAATATGAAACAGATCCGCACCTTTTTTAATTATCTCAAAAAAGAACGGCATTTTAATACAGGTGATTTTTACCAGCAATTATACGTTCGGAAGGAAGAGGTGGCCATTTTGGTACTCTCTCCTGAACAGCTCAAGTTCTTGATCCATGACAGCGCTTTTGAGGCTATGTTGACAAAAAGCGAAAAACGGATCAAAGACATTTTTGTGTTCGGTTGTACTACTGGACTTCGCTTTTCCGATATTTTCCGGTTGACCAACAAAAACATCATACAACAAAACACCGACTGGTATTTGAAAGCAAAGAGTAAAAAGACCAAAACGGCGACCACTATCAAATTACCGGGATATGCAGTTGCTATTTATGAGAAGTACAAGTCAAGAAGCAATAAAAAACCGCTCTTTGCCCCGATTACCCTCTTCAACTTTAATAAAACCCTTAAAAGTATTGGAGAAAAGGCCGGCTTTACAGCACCTATTGAGACTTCTCGAGAACGCTTGGGAAAAGCACAGGAAATGTCCAAAACCGCTCACAATAGCCCTAAGCGCTTTTGTGATAAAATGAGTTCGCACATGATGCGCCGGACCGCTATTACCACCATGCTCATTTTGGGCATGCCCGAACATTTGGTCCGTACCATTAGCGGTCATAGTAGCAATAGCAGTTCATTTTACCGTTATGTGCATTTTGCACAGGCCTATGTAGACCAAGAAATAGAAAAGGTGCATGCTAAGTTGGCCGTGTATTGAGGAGATTATGAACCTAGTACTAACAGCTACTTTTCCAAAAGTTCATAGATTAAAACGTCTCTCCAATAGATTGTAGGAAAGAAACGAAGTAAGCTAAATACTCGTTATAAACCTTGTAATTTCTGCTCTTAAAACAGACATATTGCTAACTACTTTGGAAGTATCGCAGTCCAAAAGTATTTATTTGGTAATCGCTGTTTGTATACAGGAATACCGCTAGTTGCAAACTGGTGGTAGTGGAGGGTCATGGGCACAAGCGTGACGCTTGCGCCAGCGGGGGGTCTGCTTACTCGGTTCGCCACTAGTCTCAGACTAGCGGTAGCAAGGAATACCTACCAAAGTTTCATAATATCTCTGAGGTAATTTTGGTGATATTCCTCAAGAACATCATCTTTCATTTTGTATGGGTAGTTTAACAGAAAACATTCACCGACTTTTCCTTTTAGAAAGGTAAAATCTTTCTCCTTGGGATTTTCTCTTTTTATTATATCACATACAATCCGGTACAACAAAGTTATATCATTATATTCTATCATTAAGGGATATAGCACCCATTCATCCCAATTTAACTGTTCATAATCTTCATCACTAAGTCCAAAGTTTTTATGTTTGAACCATTTTCTTTTTGATGGTTCTTGAAAAGTGTTTAAACTACTGTCTACTGCAGTAGGCAAATCATTTATTCTAATATCAGTAAACTTAGAACTATTTAACTTCCATTTCCACTTGCCGCGTAATGTAGGTTTATCGTAATACTTGATATAAACATATTCTTCATCGTTTGTATTTTGTATTTTATATTTTAACAAATACGGATCATCTGGATATAAATAATCATAGTCTTGAGGTATAATTACCTCCAAAACCACATTAATTTCTTTTATATTATCCGAACTAGACTTAAATTTAATCGTCTGATAATCAAAGTTATACTCTTTTCCTTTTTCTAACATATTGCTTAAAATCCAAAATAATCATCAATATATTTCTGCCAATTAGAACCTTTCAATAATTCTTCTACCTGATTTGCATACTTTTTATATTTGTCGGGGCTCATAGCATTTCTAACATTACCTACATTGGGAGCTTTTCCTCTTACATAGTTAATCATACGTTGTTCTACTGCCCTTAACAGGTTTTTATCATTAATACCACTAACGATGCTTTTTAATCTTGAAGAAGAAGCTATATTTTTTGTATATCGAGTAAGAATGTTAAATGACTTTCCTATATATGGAAGTCGCTGACCCTTAAAAGGCCCTGATGTCATTTTTTTCATACGCATATACACGCCGTTTCTACTGCCAGCTAGACGCCCCCAACGTAATCTAAACTTAGCTCTTTGTTTATTACTTGTGGTTATAGAGATTTGGGCAACTAGCGGGTCCTCGACTTCAGCGCCTTCTACATCATCATAAAATGTAACTGTACTTAGGTACCCTACTTCAACAGCTTCAAGTTGTATTGCATTTTCGTCATTCAACAATGCACCGGTAAACCCTCCATTATCCTGTATAATGTTAAGTAACATTTGTTCTGGTCGCATAAACTGTATATCAAAACCAACAGTTTCTGATTCATCCAGTTGTCGCAGTAACCAATCTGTCCTTAATTCTTTGCTAACAAAAGATGTTGATTCTCTAGTTTCAAGATTTGCTACAACTTGAATACTACCATCATAAGTGCTATATAACTCTAATCCATTTTTCGAAGCTTTCTTATTTGCTCTATTTTTATGGCTATTACCTGCAAAATAATTGCCAACTCTCTTCCAAAAACTTAGTCTTTCTGGTGGATCATCTCCAAAAGGGTCAGTATAAAAAATAGGATTGTCATTATAACTTGTATAAGGACTTTGCTCAGGGTATTTAGCCGTTTTTGGGTCTAAGGTTAACCATCTACCAATACGTGGGTCGTATTGTCTAAAAAAAGTAGTATAACTATTCCCCTCTCCTTTTACTTCATTATCTAACTCCATTCCATTGAAGCTATATCTGTAATCCGAGGTATTTCCATGCCTGTTAGGCATGAGCATCCCGAAAGGATAGTAATCATTGTAGGCCACCACGTCGGGAGAATAGTCGCCCGCGGTACCCAGTTTGCGGTCGGTAATTACGGAGAGTACATTGCCCAAATGGTTGCTCAGCTCGTAGCGTTTGTCGCCTACCTTATTTTCAAAGAACGTTTTCCCTACAATAGCGCTTTCGTCCGTAATTTCCAAATTTTTCTGTTCCATACCCAAGCGGCTGCTCCCATAAATATGGTGCTCGGTTAAGAACATTCCTTCTTGCGGGGCCGCTCCGCTACCCAAATCCTTGATCTCGGCCAAGAACTCCGATCCTGCCTTGGCGTGGAAGTTCGGCAACAAGGTAATTTCATTACCGGCCGTAAGCCTGAGATCGCCGCCATTGGGTTCTACCGTATTACCGGCTATGGTGTTTTCTACGGTGATGTAATCATAGGCTTCGAACGCCTCTTCGCTGGCCACCGCAAGCGTACCCAGTTGCCAGAATTCCTGACGGTTATCACCGTCGCCTCCGGGTACAATGGACCCGTCGGAACTGTTGGTATACACGGCCAGTACATTGCCCTGGGCATCGCGAACGTACAAGGTAGTTTTTTGGTCTTCCACTTCGGTCTTGGAAATACGGTTTCCAAGGCCATCATACTGGAAGGTGATATTGCTTTCGACGCCTGCAACGTTCTTGGTTACCGAACGGACCTTCCCGTCGACCCGCCAATCGATATTGGTAATGTTCTCCGCCTTGTCCTCGATCAATTGTCCAATGGCGTCATACTCGTAGTTGACGCCGCCAGTGGCAATCGCATTGTTTTGATCGGCCAGGTCACCAAAACCGGTATCGCCAACGGCATCACGCACCCGAACCAATTGGTTGTTGCGTTTTACCTGTTCGTCCTGCTTGCTAACGGGATGTTCCCTTAGCTCGCTATTGTACTCATAGGTAAGCTGGTCCATATCGACCACTGCCCCGGCATTGTTCACTGTTTTCCGGTTTAGGGTAGCCAGGTTGCCGTTACGGTCGTAGCTATAATCGGCAAAATAACCCGGACCCGTTGCGCCACTTACCGAATTGCCCCGGAACGTCTTGATCCTGTTCAACTGATCGTAGGCATAGTCGTTCTGCTGCACGGCCAATAGCGTTTCGTCATTATCGAGCAAACTGGTGACCATGCGGCGAATGTTGCCGTTGTACAGGTTTTTGGCGATACTTTGATCGTCCGTGGCCGCCGTGCTATATTCAAAAGCGGATTGTGTGGCCGCTGCGATCGGAATGTAATCGTCCTTAAAATAGTTAAGGCTATACCCCATGGCATCTTTGGCAACGGTAACACCATCACCCCCCATATCGGCGGTTTGCGACATGCCCTCGGAGTTGACGCCCTTGAGCCATCCTTGTATGGTATAGGCATAGTCCATTCCCTGTACCTGCTTGCCCCCGAGCACTGCGCGGGCCAAGGGCCCGTGGGCGTAATACCGGTATTCGGCATCTTGCTCCCAAATGCTTCCGTCACTGCTGGTCTCCACCATGGTGATCCGATTGTCGGCATCGTAGGTATACCGGTGCGCGAACATATCGGCAGCACCATTTTGGTACCGTACCTCGTGTACATTGCCACTGATCAGATCGTAGTTGTACAGTACCCGTTTCATTCCGGAATTGGGGTTATCGGCAGCTATGGACAACAAGCGGTTGTGCTGTACCAATTCGCGTACGTTGCCATGAATGTCGTAGTTATAGAACATGGCATTGTCGTAGCTCTGTATGTTGGTAGCGGCATCGCGCGTATCATAATAATAAATGGCGGTTACCCGGTTGCGGGAATTGTCGGCCGTATTGTTGGTCGCATCCACCGTCTCAAAAATTTCGGCGGCAAAGGAAACCGGATTACTATAAACGGTAGTGGTTACCTCTACCTGGCTATCGGAAACGTTTAGCGGATAGGTATAGGTCCTGTTCTGATTCCCGGTGGCTTCTTCCTCATTACTGACAAAATTACCGTCGGCACCATAACGCAGCTTTCCGCGGGTATCGTCGATACTAAGCGCCGTATTCGGGATAAATTCCCCTGCTTCCGTTATTCTGCCCAAATAATCATAAGCGGTATAGCTGAACCGGTTGTTTTCCAACTGTTTGGCATTTTGGGAGGCGATGATCCGTCCCAAACGATCGTAAGCAAAACGGGTGATGCCGCCGTCGGGTGTTTTTTGCCATACCAACTGGTTCAGGGAATTGTAGCGGTACTCGGTTTGCAGCTCGTGATCGGGCAACAAGTTGTTGTTTTCGGTGGCCGCATTGGCAGCCCTAAAGTCGTTTATCGCGGTATTGACGCCATCGGCCTCCATTTCCTGTTCGGTAAAACGATCTACCCCTTCGGGCGGAACGGTCTGCACCAAATTTCCGGCTTGATCGTAGTAATACAGGGTGTATTGGTACTCGCGATCGGCGTACGACATGGTAAGGGTTTCCTCTACATTGTTGGTCGCATGATTTAAATAGGAGGTAATGAATTCCTCCCGTTTTAAGGCGAGATAGTCCTCATAATAACTTTTGGTATAGGCCTCCGTTACACTTAACTTAAATTGCTCGCAAGGCGTTTCTTCCGGTATTTCGATGGACAGTTCGCCAAAGTCCTTTGAAATGGGCTGGGGCACGCAAATATTAGTGTTTAAGGACAGGTATTCCGAAGTAAATTCGGCCCAGGTCTGCTGTTCGTCAACGTCCGCTGTAGCGGTAATACGATCATAATAGGCATCGATAATGGCCATATCGCCGGTATTCGGGTTGGCGATGCGCATATAGGGATAGCCCAAATTAAGATCTGTGGCGGCAAAGCGGGCAATCCCCATAAAATTAGGGTCGTCCGTACGGGTAATACCAAAAGTCTGTAGGTAATACTTGTAATCGTCGATCACGTATTGGTATGCACCCCTACAAAAGCCTTCCTCCGATATAATTTCACTGGGGTCCACATCGGTAAGGATGCTTCCCATGGCGCTGCCGGCCGCCCCAAAATAATCGGGATAGCGCTGTGTACAGCTCTGGGGTTCGGGTACCGGCGGAATACAGATGTCGGTGGAGCACAGCTCCGGGAGCTCGTCCGGAACGGAGGGCACTTTTAGGGCTACGGGGGTGTTGGTGGTCTTAGTTTTGGAAAAAGTATCTCTAGAAGCTGCAGTGGATATGTTTATACTTAGTAAATCGCATATGCCTATCGCCTGCCGCAATCTACCACTATCCATGGAAACCAATGTATATAAAGTTGCGATTTCACTAAGTTCCTGCCCATTAATATCTAAATAAATAATTTCAGCACTACCAAAAGTAACATTAGTATTCAGTAAATCAATATTTCTAATTTCAAGAACATCATCAACTAATATTTCCTCCGGAAACGCTAGCCCAAATGAAAACCACCTGTCCCTACCACCGCTTGAACTATTAGGATGAATAGCGGAGTAAAAGGTCATTTCATTGGTACTATTTATTGATGTTAAATATCGAGATGCACCTGTGCGATCAATTTTTTGATATTCAAATTGGTCCGTTGCCTGTATATATCTATCTTCTAACCGTAAAGTCTGATTATCTAATAATTGGTCTCGATACGAGTTATCTAAATACAAGTATTGCGATTTTTGCCTTCCGCTAGCGATATAGTCATCGAAAACCGCATTAAAAAGAATTTTTAACTCGCGCTCCATAAGGGACTCAAGTGCCGGGTCATTTGAACAGACCTCATTATCAACATCCAATTCTAGACTAGACATTTCACAAAAATCGGTGAGCCAACTTCTGGTATCGGAAGCAGAACTAAAAGTAGTCTCAAAATAAACAAATGTTTCAATTGTTATTTCTTCACCTATATTATTTAAGTAGGTTAAATTGGCAGTTCGCCCAAAACCATCCGTATTGGTAAGATCTAAAGTTATTATTTCAGTAGCTGAGGATTTAAATGCTTCAATTATATTCGCATCGCTACTAACGAACGATAAGGATAGAGTAAAGCCGTTATTATTATTAAACCCACCACCAATATAAACTAGAAATCTACCGCTAGAATTATTGAGATAAGCTTCGTTTCTTGGAATACCATTAAAATTGTATCCTGACTGTTCAATATTTTCAGTTGCGAGAATTCTATCTTCAACCCTAAGACCTTGGTCATTTAAAAAAGCGTTCGTCGCCTCGGCGTTTATAGGAAAATCCTCATTTTGGATGTTGTCCACAGGCCTTCCCGCCAAGACATATTCGTCCAATGCACTGGAGAGCACTTCTGCCACATGAAATTCGAACAACCCTTCTATTTCGGGATTCTCGCTACACTGAACGTTCGACGTATCCGAGTCTCCCGTAAGTCCATTGATATCCCCACAACACAAAAAGTTGATCAACCGGCCCTGATTG
This sequence comes from uncultured Flavobacteriaceae bacterium, assembly GCA_947500445.1. Classification (GTDB taxonomy): domain Bacteria; phylum Bacteroidota; class Bacteroidia; order Flavobacteriales; family Flavobacteriaceae; genus Pelagihabitans. The sequence goes on from CANMSB010000036.1 coordinate 10,840, forward strand.
TCCGAAAGAGTGCCCGAAATCACACCTTTGTTTACCTGTGCATCTTGATAGCTTAGCCGAAAGGTTTGATCGGTAAGCAGTCCTTGATCATTTTTGTTGTACCCTACCGTAAGGGAGTTGTACCGGGCTACGGTGAAACCGCCATCCAAACTATTGCCGCCATCCAAACTAAGGATAAAACGATCCACACCGTCGATATTAAGGGCATAGTTTTCGCCACCGAGTACCACCCAACCAGCAACATCGCCCCTACCAAAAAACTCATAGAGGTAGCTTTGGGTGTAGGCGGGTTCGGCATCCAACGAGATATCGGTATTGGAGGCCAAGCGACCGTCGCTATTTAACACGTTCAACAGGTTGACAAAGGCAGCTGTAAATCGTGTTCTTTTATTACAATCGGTCTCGTTACCGCTACCGCTTACTTCCCCATTGCCCAAATAGGGGCCAATGGCATTGGGATTTGGTTCGATGGTACAGCCGGAAACACGGGCAACGGTGGTCCCGTTGATCACAATTTCCTCTTCGGCCCCGCTACTGGTAACGATCTTTACCAAGGCGGCAAATTCAAAAAGAGCGTCCCCGTTGGTGTTAGCGCCCTTAAAGGCGGTAATGCGCTGGGTGCTAAATGTTCCCCAGGCGGGAGCATAATTGGGCAGGCTAACCGTTATGGGATCATCCAAACCGGCAAAGGTGATGGTAAGCGTATTGCCAGAAGTTACCGTAGTCATGTTCGGAGTATTTGCCAATGGTGGCAACCCTCCCAATTCTTCGAACAGGGCGGCACTCATTGCCCTGTTGGTAGGGGTGGTGCTGTTAAAGCTATTCAATTCCCGGTCTTGAAGCAGGTTTTCCAAAAACAGCTGCATGTCCCTTGCCAAGGGACATACTCCCGTTTCGGTAAAATATTCATAACCGGTGTACTCGGCAAGCTCGGCCTGTAGGTCCTCATTGGTTTTTCCGGAATCGTACAGCACATCGGAAGGTTGGAACCGTTTTTCACGAACGGCGTACTCGCCATTTAGCTGATCGTAACAGTAGGGGTCGGCATTTGGAGCGCTATCCAATAGGTTTTGCAGCAGCGTTTTGTCCAGTTCCGTGTAGACAGAAATAGGATTCAGGATGCTCGCCGGTGCTTCTTCTTCCCCGATACAACCGTTATAACAGCCTTTGCGTTTTGCATAGAGATTGGAAAATACCGATATGATCGTCTCCTTAAGACTGGCATAGTTTGCCTTGTACCGGTTCCAATATTCGTCCTGTTGTACGGCCGTAAGCCCGGCAAGGTTCACGCTTCCGATGTTGCATTCGCTTATGGCATCGCATACCATACCGGAATAAGTATATGCTTCCAAACTAAGTCCGCTACCGCCATAGTTTCGCAGTACGGCCTCCTCGATAAGGTCCCTACGGAGATCAAAACGAATTTCCGAAATGAAATCTGCGGGAATATTTTGCGTTTGCGAATCAAAAAACGGATCACGATCGATGATGTTGGAACCGCTCATGTAGCCCGCGGCACTTGCGGCGGCGTAAGATAACAAACGCAAATCCAGGTCATAACTATCGGAATTTTTGGCCGCTCCGGAGGAAGTACTCACCATACCACATACCCCTTCCGCAAATTGCAGATAGCAGTATTCGGGATGATAAGGGAGGAGGGAGTTCGCCCATTGGTCCTGCCAAATATTACTCGATACAAAATCGGAGGCATTTTGTAAATATTGAGGTTCGGCGAGGAATGCATTTCCCTGCAGATCATCGGTAGGTATGGGATCATACGACCCTACCAATGGCGGTTCAAAACCGAAACTGCCATCGGGCCGCTCCACTTCCAAAACGGTAATGTAGCTTATGGTACCATCGGTATTGTAGTAGTGTCCTTGATCGTAGGGCGCGCCACCGGCGTCGGGACCATCAAATTCCGGATGTCGTGGATTACGCCAGCTATTGTGCGCTTCACTGCCATTGATCTGGGTACTGACCAACTGATTTTGTTGTTCGCCGTTCTCATAAAAAATATTCAATCCGCTCTGTGGAAAGGACTTCAGTTCATCACCTACCAGCACGTTGAGTACGGTACCGTATTGCCCGGAAGGTTTTAGATCGTTTAGCAATGCGGATTTTACGGTAGCACAGGAAATGGACGAGGCCACTGCATTTTCCGGCGATGCATCGGGCAAATTGTTCGTAGTGCTACAGGGAGCCCTACAGGCTTCCAGGAGCCGGTCCCATTCCTTACCGAAGGAAATGGCCAAACGGTCTTCTTCTTCAGCCCGAAACGCTTGGGGAATAGCGGAGTAGTCGTAGTCCGCGTTTCGGATGGCAATATAACCGGAGCGGTCGGTAAAATCGGCTATCAGGGCATTCTCACATTCTTCACAACTTAAAAAACAGTTGTCTTCCAGAGCGCTGGGCAGTTGGTACACTTCCGTTGGGGCCACATAACAGGCATCCCCTACGGTAGTAATCCTAAGGATAAATTCGTCAGCATAGGCTTCCAAGGAACCCTGGTCCACCACCAACCTTTTAGCAATATCATAGGACCCCCTATCGACCCGTACCACAAACTCGGGAACGGTAAAAACATCCCCATTGGCCAAACTGATATCATCGTTAACAATAGGACTGGGCACCAATGGTTGGCCGTTTCGGCCCAATACCCGTAGGGAAAAATCATAAATGATCGGATAGGTGGTAAACACCCCGTCCTTGCATTCAATTTGAAAAGGAGCCGTATTTGTGACCGAATAGTTGAAAGTGAGATCATCGGAAAAGGCCGATAGCTTGCTGCTTGCATATACGAGTGCATCATTGCGCGAACCAAAATTCTGAGTGGTTCTTTTGTAAGCGTCGGTCGGCCCTTCCAATAGGTTCAACTGTACTGGCCGATGCAGTCCGCTCGCAGTGGATTCGTCTTGAAGACCCTGTAGATTTGTAGGCGTAATGCCCATTAAAGCTGTCGCTATCGTGCGCCCTTGAGGATCAATATAGCTAACGGAAACCTGGTCGTTGGGGTCGATCACCAAATTCTTTTTGTAATGCTGGGCGTCGCCAACACTGTATCCGAACAAACGGTTCAACTCTTTCTGTTCGGCCATACCATAGTAATACTCCATTTCGTGCCCACCGCCCAATTGATGTGTTTTTCCCACTCCGCCCTTTCTGCGGATCCGTCCCGTATTGTCGGGGGTGTACTCTATTTGCGAAAAAGGAAACTTTTCCGCATCCGGAACCCTATCGCCAAAGGGATCGCCGCTATCGTTGTTTGCGGAATAATACCGCCCGGCACCTTTGCTATCCGACATTTCTTTTGTTGTACTCGGGCTGTCCAAAACATTTTGGGCATTTTCATCAAAATCCTGATAGCTGTACATCTGTGGGTCGCCTACCGCATTGGCATTCAAAGTAAATTCCGGTAAAAAGTCGATACTATTACTTGTCGCGTCCTGTTTTTTAGCGGGAACGGGCAGCACTTCTACCGCGGGCCTTCCTTGGGCATCGTAAATCACCTCACCCACAATAAGATTGTCGTCGGTATTTATTTTGGTTACGGTCTGGCGATTGCGAAGGGTACCATCAAAATAACTCACGACCTCTTTTTTCTTCGCTTCCTCGGCATAGGAAGCCTGAAATTGCCAGTTCAGATCTGTACGGTGTTCTTGCGGAATGGTCAATTGCCAAACATGGGCAGCATCCCAACTGGCTACGGTAGTTTCGGTACCGGTACCGGCGCTCCAACGGCCGAAACGATAGTTGTTCGGGTCCTGTATATCGCGGCCTACTGCCCGAAAGCGGTATATCAGATATCCGCGCGGGTACAGCAAGGGGATGGCGTAGTTTGTTTCCGAAGTTTGGATACGGGTACTGTTGCGTTCAAAATCGCGGGTGGAAAACAAGATTTCGTTAGCCGGTTTTATGGTTTCGAAGCTGTCTCCGAACCCGTCCACAAAAGTCCATTCCACATCATAGGATACCGCACCGGAAACCGGGTTCCAAGAGAGCAGTAGGGTATTGTCATCGACTTGTGGCGCGTTCACGCCTGGGCGATCCGTATCCAAAGTGGTAAAGCTAAGGCCCCCAAAACCGATCGATAGGCCAATATTCGCGGGCACGGCACCATCGATTACCGGAGGGGCACTACTGTTCAAATCGGTAAACGAGCTGCTTAGGCCGGTAATACGATACCCGTATGCATCGGACACGGCATGCTTGCTCACATCCACCGCGGCGGCGCTTGCCCCCGTTGTAACATTGTATTCTACGGTCAGGGTTATTTCCGATGTATTCGCAGTATCCGGGTTTCCGTCCCTATCGAAAGGGGTAGCATCAAAAGTCAGGCTGTATTCGAAACGCGTTTCGGGCACCTCGCTCTGGTCAAGGTATAGGGAAACGAATCCGGAAGGTTCCAGATTGGCCCTATCCGGTGACGGTAAATTAGTGCTCCGGTACTCCAATGCCGTTCCAGAGGATATGGCGTCGGCTATTTGGGTATCGGTAAATTCCCGAGTATCCTGGGCCATTGCCCAAAGACAGGAGAGCATTACGGAAGCGTGAAACACATTTCTCAGGAAAAGGTTGGTTTTGGTAAACATATGCCTGTATCTTATCACTAGTTGTTATTCGCTATTGTGCTATATATGTATAGCTCTTATACGCCTTTTGCAAGGCAATTTTGCCATTTTGGTCCTCAACAATAAAATCTCCCAAGGGAACTTTTACGATTTTGACGTCCAAGCGGTGTTCTAAATCGACCTGTAAGCGGCCAAAATCCATTTCCCGTTCGCCATCCTTTCCTTTAAAGGGCACCTTATTGTTGAAAAAAAGTACTTGGCGAGTAATGGTAAACGTATCCTTGTCAACATAAAAATGGACCTTGCCGTAGGGTATTTGGGTTACTTTTTGGGTGTTGCTCATTTCACATATCCAATAATTGCCCTTATCGATTAGCTGGGTTTTCCTAAAATTCAACAAAAAACCATCCAAATGTACCGGTGAATAGCTATGGTGCCGCCCCGAATTTTTTTGGTACGAAATCAGTTTGTCCCTATGGTCGACCAAAAGCACCTCCTTGCCATAATTAATTACATCGGAACCGACCATGGTGGTCTTTGAATACCGGTCCTGCTTTTGCACCGTTCCCTTGTAGGACTCGGTGGCCCGATTTCCCGTTAGCCCCCTGTACATGGTATAGGTCATGGCAATCTCATACGAACCGGTATCGGTATAAAAACCATTGGCCTTTTGCAACAGGCCTTCCACGGACTGTGCCATTGCCGGAAAGCAGCAATACAAAAACGTTATAAGGATCAAAGCTCTCAATTTAGTTTCCACTGGTTACCGGTTTTGTGAGTTTAGAATTTCCAGAACGGGTTTCCTGAATGGTATACACCCCGCGCTCCGTTTCCTTTTTCACCCGAACTAAACCTCCTTCGATATCATACTCGTAAAAGGTGGCGTAATTATTTTCATCGAGTTCCGCCATCAGTCTTTGGGTGAAGGGATCGTAAACAAACGATTTTAAGTTACTCTCAAAAGGATGCATGCGCACATCGTCGAAATAGGCGTTGATATTGTTTTCTGACGTTTTTAACGTAATGGTCATGGTCGCCGCACCACCATCGGAGTTCGCCAGCCCGGGCACTACAAAGTCGCCCGATATGCGCTGCCAACCGTCTATAACGGCACCCTTAGGGGAAAACAAAACGTTGGAGTCGGAAACCAAGGGGTCTCCGTTTTCTTTGGTATAGGAAAGTTCGATCCTGGTATTTTCATACGCCAAAGGGGGCACCCCGTCAACCTCCCTAAAGGTGTTAAAAGTGACCGATGCCTCAATACCGCTATCGGTCGTACTCGGAGTGGTATTTTGAAGGTTGAGCCCGCCAGCTCCAATAAAGGGAATGGAAAAAGGATTGTTCGCTGCCGGAACCTTGAATTCAGAGGTTATTACGAACTTATTACCGGTTACCGCAACATCTTCGAAAGTAAAGGAAAAGAACTCGTTTCTCAGGGGGTATCGATAATCCAGTTCTGAAGAATTAAGTCCTAAACTACTCGACCAAGTACCAAAAGAGACGGTGACGTACGGAGTCAAAAACACAAATCGTTCCGCAGTACCGCCCGGAGCAAGGGCAAAGGAAAAACCGACCGCGCGTTCATGGCCGCCCACGGTTTCGGTTTCATAACGGAACCCATAGACCGTCACGTTTTTGGACACCGCATCCTTGATATAAGGCACCAACGCATCTACATTAGGGGCGTCGGGATTTTCCTTTAACACATAGTTATCGACAAGACCATTACCTTCAACGACCGTTTTTAAGGCAATATGCTCCAAAAGCCGGATAAAGGCCTGCTTGGCTTCCGGTTCGTTATTGAATGTCCTATCGTCGCTTTCAGCGACCGCTAAGGCCTCTTCCCGAACCCATCCGCTAATCACATAACGGTCTCCCGGTTGAGGCACAAATTTGACACAACGGACCAACTCGGGATCGACGATTTCGGATATCGTGACCGATACCTCAAAAATTTCCAGAGCGGCACATATTCCCTGTCCCGTTCTGGCGTAATAGGTTTCGTTTGAAACGACATCCGAATCGCGATATACATTTCCACCGGTAAGGGAATCGTACCATAATACGTTGGCATCAAAACCAAAAAAATCGGAAAGGTCGTCAATGGTGCTATTTGTCCCGAACCGCACATCTCTCCGGTATACTTTTGCCGAAGCTTCCACATCGATGATACTAACGGAAATCGGTAGGCGATCGGAGGTAAGTACCGAACCATTGTCCTGTACCACATAATATGTGGTCTCATTTACCAAGGGCGTATTCAATGGCAATGGGGCACCTCCAGCGGCTTGACCAAACCATTGTAAGGTGTAGGCCGCGTCGGTAACGGTAACGCTAACATCGGCCAGGGTAGGGCTATCGGTACTGCAAAACTCCTGATACCCCTCCGCCAAGGGTTGGGGAGCACTTACAAAAACCGTTACCGGAGTACGACATTCAAAACCGTTCCGACCCGCATAATAGGTTGTTCCATCCGTCAAAAGGGTATTTTCATCCAATGCGTTAATGGCCGCAAAGGAGGCAAACCATGCAACACCGTCCCCCGAAACTGCAATATCGGATAGGGTAGGCCCTATTGCGCTATCAAAAAACTGCCGATCGACAGCGCTGGGAGCACCCTCGTCAAAAACAATTTCTACGGCCCTTCTCGGCGCATCGCTACCGTCGTCGGCCCAGATAATGTTTCCTTCGATTTCCGAAAGTTCTTGGCTATCAAAGTATCGTTCGCCCCCTTCGGGAAGGCTGAACCACCCTGCGGTATTTGCAAACGGAGCGTTCAAATCCGATATTCTGGGGTCCGTTCCATCGGCCGAGCAAAAGGCTGCAACGCTTATGTCGCTACAACTATAAGAGGGTTCACCGTTACCCGGTTTGGTGTATACCCGAACCCCATCGAGCAGCATATAGACCGGCAAAGATTGCGTAGTGTTATTGGTCGTAGATTCAACTTCAAAACGCAATTGGGCGGAAGTACTGTTCGCTGTAAATTCTACTCGATCCCGATACCACTTCACATCCAGATTTTCAGGGGTTAGATCGGTACTCCTTTTCATTTCCCCTGCAAAGTACACGTTCCAATAGCCAAATTGTTGCTCTTGTAGCGCGCTCAGCAATACTCTTGATGCGTTTGCCTGAAAAAACTCAACAATATAGGTTTCGCCGGGCACCAGACCGTCGATTTCCGTAGCCAATGTCTCCGCAGTGGCCGCGACCCTTAAGGCCCCGGCAACTACCCCTCCGTTCGGGGACTGCCCAAAGCGCGATGTCAATACGTAATCGCTCCCATTATCGTAGGGCGGTAGAAACGTATCCGGAGTTCCCGAAACGGAAGACCATCCGCTGGCGCCCAAAGTTTCGTTTCTACCATTGGGAACAACGGTCGCCAATGCCCCCTCAAAAGAGCCGACCGTTACCCCTGTCGGCGTAGTTCCGGTTCCTGAAATCAAATCGGAACACGGTGCTAAATCGCCGTTGGTAGTCCAATCACCGGAAGGTGGTTCACATTGCTGAACGGACTGGCCTCCCGGATCGGCAAATCCGTCGCCATCGTTATCTTCATACCATAAGGTGTTGGGATTCAATGCAGCATCTCCATCATTACAATCCCCCCCCGTTTTTACTCCGGTCCCCCAACCCGATCCTGCTGGTGCGGCACATTGGGTCGCTATTCCGTTGGCCGGGTAATACCCGTCTCCATCCACATCCAAATACCAGACCGTTCCGGGGTTAAACGCCGCTCCCGTACCGGGGGTATCATCACAATCCCCAGACTGCTTAGTGGTAGTGGTCCATCCCGAACCCGGACTGGCACATTGGGTACGTGTTCCATTAGTCGGGTAATACCCATCTCCATCCGCATCCAAATACCAGATCGTATTTGGATTAAAAGTTGCTCCCGTCCCAGGGGTATCGTTACAATCCCCGGCCTGTTTGGTAGTAGTGGTCCATCCCGTTCCCGGGCTAGTACATTGATTTCGTGTTCCATTGGTCGGGTAATACCCGTCTCCATCCGCGTCCAGATACCATGTCAAAAAGATTATAGAAGCATTGGAGTCATTACAGTCCCCCGCAGTTTTGGTCGTTGTTCCCCAACCCGAGCCACTGGGCCTAAGACATTGGGTCAACCTACCTCCAGAGGGATAATGACCATCTCCATCAGCATCTAAATACCATACTCGACCGGGTCGTTCAAGGGGGTCGCCATCGTCGCAATCGCCAGAAGTTTTTACCGTAACTCCCCAACCCGAGCCACTTGGCCTTAAGCATTGGGTAAGCCTTCCCCCAGAAGGATAATACCCATCGTTATCGGCATCGCGATACCAAACCTGCCCTGGAAATTCAAGACTATCGGCATCATCACAGTCACCGGATTGTTTTGTTGCGGTAGTCCAACCAGTGCCTGGGCTATCGCATTGAAAACGAGTGCCCCCAGAGGGATAATAACCGTCACCATCGCGATCCAAATACCAGTTCCTTTTGGTACAGGCCGGAGCTCCGGATTGAAAAACATCGATTCTTCCTGCACTAGAACCTGTACTACAGCCTCCCCCGATACCTGCCCCGTCATAAACAAGTATTATTGTTCCGCTACGTGAAGAAGAACTACTATTCGGAGATACAGAAAATGTAACTTGCCCCTGATTGCCAATACCAAAAAAACCAACATTGGTAATCCACGAGGGATGGCCGCCAATCGAATAATCTCGCATATCACAGCAACCCACAACACTGAGCGTTTTTTGATATGGACCTCCACCGCTTGCCGGAACATTTTGACCGCTTGGGTCAAATACGGAACAACCGTTCTGAGCATAGACTTTACCGCTGCCAAACAGCACGGCTAGAAAAAACAAAACTACTGTTAGCACTTGTCCATATCCGAAAAACGATTGCAAACGTTTCCCTACCGCACGACGCTTTTTTGTACTTGTCATAATCATTTCTTAATTCATTTTTTTGGCATTTTCGGGTCTTGGGCCGAACTGCCTATACCACCTTTGGCCATTAAAACATTAAAATATAGGTTTTGCCCCGGGATCATTACCGGAGGTACATTTACCACCGAACATTTTAATGGGAATAAATTCGCTGAAATCCGTGCTTACGGCCGGACCATTTACGGTGCTGTTCAGGAAAACCAAAATTTGGATATTGTTCGGATCACCTCCTTCACGTCGTCTCGCGTGAAACTCCAGCTGCATTTTTTTACGGCCAGTATCGTCCAAAGTTACCGTTCGGGCCATATGCCGCCCTGTTTTGTCGACTTGTTCGCCATTGATAAACACCCTGGACCATCCTTGTGGTCCTTCCTCGACCGTTACGATCTGAAATTCCACCGTTTGGTTAGCACGACCGTTAATATAAAATTGCAACTGCTTCGTACGGCAGCGGTACTGACCGCTTTGTAATACATCGGAAATAACGGGTATGATGTCATCCTCGCAAACATCCCCGATGCCATTTCGGTCGTTGTCCGAGTTGCTCGGGTCTGCCGTATCCGGGCACAGATCCTCGTCATCTGCAATACCATCACCATCACGATCCGGTTCTTCCACGACTTCTCCCAATAATTCCCTAAAAAGATAGGCGTCGTCGCCCTCCCTTAACACCAAACTGCTGATACCGGTGTGGGAGCGATCATAGCTGATACTTGCCCCTTCCAGACCATCTTCGTCAACGCTGGTCTTAAAATTAAAATGGCTGTCCAAGGAATTCAAAAAATCATAATCCTCGAAACCGTCGGCTCCCATATGCTTGTACCTACTGTTCGAGGCTACCGCAGTGGGCAGGGTGTAGTTATAGCCATATTGTGCTGCGGAATACCGGCTCAATTTTAGGGCATCCCTATTTTCCAGTTCCGCTCCAAAGGGACTGTATTCGGTAACTTCACTGGCGAAGGTCCATTTTTGTTCATTGTCAATGGCCTGCTCCGTGACCGAACGCTGCCAACGATTTCCTTGGGCACCGCCCGCAATAGTATAAAACGGTTCAAAAGCCTTGAAATATCCTTCTCGCCTGGTGTTACGTTTACTGAGGTCGGCGTTGCCCACTTTTGTTCTTTCCGTTAAATAGGCAAAAGAACGTTTCGCACGCCATTCCCCTTTTACATTAAACAGAAACGGATTAAAGTCCAAGGTTTCTAACGGGATGCCCGCTAAGTCAGCAGAAGATTCCACACTTTTGGGAAGGGTACTGAACGGCCCTTCGCATTGGCAATTCCACAAATCGTCATATTCGACGGCACTGGCATTGACCACCCTGATGTTGTCATCGGGGATGCTATTTTCGGCTTGAACAAAGGCCGTTTGTGATATGTTTTCCAAATAGGCCCCGGTGCTCTTGTTCAACAAAGGGTTGGTCATCATGGTAACCGATGCCATGTTTGCCATTTGCTGATTGCGATAACCCGAGCGTACCACGGTAAACGTCAATGGTCCGGAAATACTGCGTATAGTTCCCGTCACTCCTTTGTCATTGATCAATACAATTTCGTTACCGTTGAAACGAACGACCCATAGCCTTTGTGCAGACTCCCCGGTACCGACCAATAACTCGTCGCCAATGTACAGGTAACGCTGGGCATCGGCGAGGGAAACTACATCGCCCGATAGTTGTAATTCTCCTTTGATGCCAACGCTTTTAGAAGCTTGGCCCATACCGGGGTAGGCCCAATAAGCGGGAAAATTAAAGTTGAAATATTCATCATCGTATTCGTTTACCGTTCTGGTCAACAGTACGGCACCCGTTTCGGAATCCCATGCTTCGTTTATGGTAGATACGGAGGCACCGAGGTCGGTCGCTATTTTCTCCTTGAGAATACCGGTGGTATGGATCACCTTTGTCGTGATTACCGTTTGTGCAACGTTTTCTACTTCGGTGAGTTGTAAACTTCCCTTTACAAAGGGCAAACATAACGGGCATGTTCCGATAATATAAAGGTTGGCGTTCAACCCATCGGTTTTTGAAACGGAACGACTTTCCCTAAAGTCGGTAACCACATCGTAATCTACACCGATACTTGCATTTGTCGTTATGCGCCCATCGCTACCGACCAAGGGAACATTACTTTCCAGCTCCCGTCCGTTACCATCTTTGGTAGCATATTTATACGTAACGGTCGATATTGGTTCCGATGCGTTTTCGGCAAATACCTCTTGGGTTCGCATTTTACCGTTCATATCATTGGTATGGATAACATAGCCTTGGGAGAGCCCGAACTTGTTCTGTGTTTTAAGCCGTGCACTGACCACTCCCCTAATGAGATTTTCAGCAAAGCTTCCCAAGTCGGGAAAGCTATTTCCACTGACGTCCAAATCGGTCATATCAACCTTAGTTGGAAAGTCCCTTGAAGTAAAAAAGGTGGTGACCACTTTTCCCGTTGCATGATCGGTAATGTTGGCCCGTTCCAAATTTTTGACCGAAACCCGACTATACGTTACCGAAGGGGAAGGAAAGAAATCTGCACCCAAAGGCTTTTCAACATAACTTACTTCCTTTGGGGCCTGTAACCGGATACCCTTGTTATAAAGAGGTTCTACCCATGGATTCTCCTTGCTCATTGCAGGCTCGTACGTGGCGACGCCACTAGAGGTTCCATCATCCAAGGTATAGGAATACTCTTGACCGTATTTTTTAGAGTAGCGCTCGTTGTCGTTATCGACCCCGGTCACCATTTTTTCCCACTGGTCTTTCATGACCAATTGCTTGACCCGTACGCCACCGCCTCGTTTGTGACCGTTCGGGGTTGCCAAACGTATCCAAGACTTTTCGGGATTGAAGCGCTGGGAACAAAGCAGTTCATTACTCCTGAGCCTACCGTTGGCCCCCTTGATTATTTCGGTAAAAATGTCAAAGCTTTTTGCCACTTTTTTTGCAATGGTCTCAAAATTGTCGGTACCCATATCGCTGGCAAGACCGTATACTTCATTGTTCAAATATTTTCTACCGAAATACCATCCCGCCTTTGAAATGGGGTTGACGTCCCCCATACCCTGAACGCCACCCTCCAAATCTACCCAGGCCATAGGTATTGCAGCATAAACCGGCCCGTTGGCATCCGGTTTAAAAAGAGATGTAGAAAGGGCGGGGTCCATTAAAAAATATCCGCTTACGTAATCATAGTCCCTACTCTCCGGATATAACGCGCCTTTTTGGGTCATGTTCAAGGAAAAACGGAAGTAGATCGGTTTGTTCTGGGCCGGATCGGCCGCCTTTATTCCTTTAAGATATTTCGCATCAAAATCGAAATTGGTATCGGTTTCCTCGGGAAGCGCTACATAAAGGTATTTTACATCGTTGCTACCATCGGACCGATAGGGATTGGTGTATAATTTTTGATAGTCTGGATCTGAGGGGTCGAATGTGTTCAACACATCATCTTCGAAGCCTGCGCCGACAACTTTGAACATTTGCATGGCGTTTTTGTCCTGTACGTAGTTGTAGTCGTCGCTTTCGTAGGTCACCTCCATTCGTCCTCCGGAAGGAAGGTCTATCGAAGTTAATGACCATGCCGCCGACAGCGCATCCTGAAGTTTTTTGTCCGTTTGTTGGACATAGGGATATTCAGGAGCAGTTAAGGCGTCCGTTGATCCGCAATAGTTCTCGTTTCCAGGCAAGGTATTCGTTATGGGAACCTCTCTACCATTGATCAACTCGTAGGCAACCTCGTCCCCTTGGTACGACAGTACATCTTCTACAACGGGTTTGTAATTCCCCCAGACATCGTACGATTTTAAATTGTATTCCGGATTAAAGCTGTCGTAGTTAAATACATATGGCGTATACTTTCCCATTTGGGAAGCCCGATAAGTAAAATAGACGCTCTTCAGGGTCAGTTTTCCAAAATCGTTGCTGAGTTCACAATCCGGATCCAAGGTACCTCCTAAATTATTGGGTACATTTTGCGCCAACGAGTAGTCGTAAACAAAATGTGCCGTTTTAATGGCCGTTACCGAAAGGTTGTCCTCATCCGCACCTTCTTCCTCTAGCGCCTTTTCATACTCGGGACGGGAATATAGGCGTATGCTTTTGATTTTGTACATTTCGCTGACGCCTTGCCCGGGAGACCTCCCATTTTCATCACTTACACCCCTCCCATCCTTTCGAGGGGACAAGTCGAACACCGCTACATGGGTTTTGGTGCGTATTCTTTTTACATATTTGATTTCCTTTTCCCCATAGATATAGTTCCCTTTCTGATCTTCCGAAACCGTATTCAGTCCGGCATTGTATGCAGCCTTCCCCGCCTGATATGGGATACGCCATTTGAAATTTTCCCCGCTATCGGAGCTGGTAGGGGAAAAGTAATCGAATTGGGTATAGGCGCCCAAGTCGTCCAAAGTTGGACCATTGGAAGTTAGATCTTCATAGTCGGAAGACAATACGGAGGACAACAAATAGGTGTGGGCGTAGGCAGGGGTGTTCACCCGGTCGAAAAAATGATCTACCCCGTTGTTGTTGAATACGGAGTTGTCCGAGCCGGTAGCATAATCGACCAATCCCGTACCACAATTCCCTTCGCGAGACCCATCCACCGCAAATGTGGCCTCAATTTTTTTGGTGTTATAAGCTGTTTCCCCAAAGATGTAAGTAGCGCCATCTGGCTTTAAAATTCGGATTTCGGCGGTGTGGTGGTCTTTCGCCTTCTTATTTAAACGTCCATTGTAATAGTTGGGGTCGTCCTTATACAAATCCTTTATTTCCCTAACGGTGAGCTTTTGAATGTTCTGGTTTCTTCTTTCCCTTTCCCTGACCTTGAACTTGTAGTCCGAAGACGGAAACGCGGGAAGCGCCGTTGTGTTCATTCTTGCTATTCCATTAGTATACTCCTTTATTGCAAAACGACTATCGGCAGGGTTTTCAAAGTTACCGGAGCCTCGAGAAAATTGAAGCGCAATAGGGGCGTACCCTCCTAAATCATTGAACATTTGGCGGTTCTCATCAATTCTTGGTTCCCCTATGAATTTATGGTAAACCGGCTCGTAGTCAAGATTTTCGTCAGCACTACGGACATCTTCCCGTGTCTGCTTAAAGTGTTTTAGGGCTTTGGTGTTCCAAACTCCGGTGCTACTTTCCGAAGGGGCATTGACAAAGTTTCCACCAACGTGAAAACCTGCACCCCCTTCGATCTCCACACCTACGCTATAACTATCGCTTTCATCCCTCACCAATTCGTCGTTTACCTGACCAACCTGACTTCTAAAGCCACGAAACATGCCGTTTATCCCTTGTCCGTTAACCGCGTAGAGATCATAGGTATAATTGGTTACCGGTAAGGAGAGCGTCGCTTTACTGATTATTTGGTCGTTCTGCCGATTGTAATCCAAAATATCGGTTTCTTTAGCGTGGCCCGTAAACTCATAGCCATACGCTTTTTCAACTCTTTGGTTTTCCTTTACTTTTTGGATACTGCCCATTGCCGATATTTCGATTTCCTTATCAAGCCCATATACATCCGGACCTAAAGAAACGGATACCGTTCCGTTTGTATTTTTAAAAGCGGTTCGCTTACGGGGCGTAAGCGTTGGTCTAGAAAAGGATATGCCAGCACTTGTGGTCACTTTGTTTTCTATGGTAAAAAATTTACCATCAAAAAGAGGTTTGTCTTTCCACCACCCCAAACCGGAATTGATACTGAGGTCGGTTATCCCTCTTCTTGAATTGGTACTAACGCCTGCATTTAAACTACCATACAACACCCCATCCCTTAATTGGCCTAGCTTTGCGCCCCCTGAAATAGAAGGAGAAATGGTAATGCCGTCTTCAGCAGAATTTTGAACATCCATACCGACTGTCGCAACATTTGCCAGATCAAAAGAAAGCCCAAAGGAAGGCGTAAAGGAGATGCCACTATAGTTGTTGTACCGAAGGTTTACCCCAACGGACGCCTTAAATGCATCTTCGTTTTCAAAACCCAACAACTGAGGGGATAACTGCGCCGATACCCCTACCGTAACATTATCCTTGATGTTGGTTTCATATTCCATTTCATCCCCCTTAAAATCATCCGGGATGCCCCGCACCTGTCGGTTGATCTGCCCTACGTTCAGGTTCCAGCCCAAGCCTACCCACGAGGCCTCTTGATCCATGGTAACTCCGGAATCGTACGCCAAGTTGATCGGATACCCGCCCACATCCATAATAGGAATGTTGTAGTTGAAATTCCCGGAAGCAAGATTTACCATATCGCTAGTACCGATAGGGGTAAAGGAGTTAAATTCAGGTTGCGAAGGTCCGCTGGTGAGCGCCCAAAGGTTGGAGGGCTGCGCCATTTGAACGATCAATTGCAGTGCCAAATAGCTCGCGATGACCTTTGAAAACTTGCTGGTTCTGATTTTTTGTATCATTATAGGAACGGTGTTATAACTTTAATGGGGTTTCGGTAAACTTGAATTTTATGATGCCATTTCCAAAAAGTTGGTCTTGGTACACCAATTGTATTTGCTCATCTTCGGGAATGCCCCCGAAATGCAGCAGTAATTTTTTATAGGGGGCCAACTTAAAGTTCCGTTCAAAAACGGCGCCGGAGCATTGTACGGTGTCCCCCGACTTGGTAACTGCCATAAAGTCTTTGGACATGGAAAAGGCCATATATTTTACCGATGCCTCGTAATTGCGGCCGGTATACGCTTTTTTTAAAAGGTCGTCCTTTGAATCGTGGCGAAACTCCATTTCTATGACCCTTTCGGTCTTATATGCTTCATAAAGGGAGTCTATTTCGCTAGGATTGTCGAAACCTTTTTCCTTGATCAGATAGTATTGTATGGGAACCAAGGTGGCGGTATAGCCCATGCCCGAAAAATATTGGGAGATGGCCTTGGATTTCCACCCGGCGCGCTCAAGGTTAAAAAACTTGTACGCACTGTCGGTCTTGACCGTTTCGCCCCCCTGATTACAGGAAAAGGCGAAAAAGCAAAGCAACATCCATAAAGCGCCGTACCAAATTTTCATTCGAACATTTTTAATATTGTCTCTTTATTTACTTTTTTAAGAACAGGGCTTCCAATTCCGTTATTCGGGCTGCCAATCGGCAGTTCAAAACTTCTTGATCATCCAATCGTTTTTGCTGTTCCAGGGCATAGAGCGTTAGTTCCTCTATCTTTTCCAATAACCTCATGTCCATTTCGCCCAGTCGAATGCCTTCCTTTTCAAAAGTGGCGGCCGAAGGCATTTTGGGCAAGTGCCCGTATTTTTTTATATAGGCCCCTACCGCTTTCAGCGTGCGGAGCTCATAATCGCTTTCAAATACGTAATCGGGCGCAGGTACGGCAAGGTCTACCTTTACCTCCTCCGCATGAATCCTACCTTTTACCGTAAGTGGTGCGTCGGGAATACTGGTACCGATACCCACATTGCCGGAACTATAGTAAATGTCGCTTCCGTTCCTTACCCAAAGGCTCTCACCCAAAGGGGGTTCGGTACTTTCTTCGTACAAACGCACGTTTCGATAAAAACTCTGCTGAGAAGTCGGGGCACCATCCTTATCGCCCGCAAAGACCAGATAGGGAAAATCGCCGGTAAAAAAGTCCCCGACCCGGATGGTATAGGAAGCCCAGTCGGAACCCGTGTACGTGCTGAAATCTGAAATTCCCCATGCCTGAACCCCGGCAAACTGAAACAAACGGGCCTTGTCATCGTTACCGATACTATTATTGGTATCGAACAGGATACCCTGTATTTCCCCCAGGCCGGTAATACGTACCTCCAATTCTAAAATGGTGTTCTCGGTTACCGTATAGTTCATGTTCGCTTTTTTCCAAGCATTACCGTCCAACCGAATTGTAGTACCACCATCCTCGATAGCAAAGGTGCCGTTATCCTGGGCCCCTGGCGCAAAGGTGGTTATGGGTTGCGGCGTTCCGTTGATCAAAAGGTCGGTCTGCGCGCTGATCGCAAAGGTCAAGCACAGCAAGGTGACCGTAAAGAATAGCTTCATTTTATTACAGTTTAAGGATTGTTATCGCTCTAGAATTCCCAAACGGTTTTCCAGCTCGTTCAGGCGTTCGTTCTGTTGAAGGAGGTATAACGTCAACTCCTCTATTTTTTCGAGAAGTTTCAAGTTCATTTCCTTTAAGTTTACACCATTTTCCTCCATTTCGGTAGCGGAGGGAATATTGGGCAAGTGACCATTTTTGGCAATGTACGCTTCTACTTCCCCAATAGTCTTGAGCGGATAGTCTTTATAGAAAACATAGTCCGGGGCCACGGCTCCCGCCAAATCAACTTTTACTTCTTGGGTATGTATTCTTCCCCGTACCGTTAACGGGGCGTCCGGAGCGTTTGTGCCGATTCCTACATTACCAAGAACGTAGGAAAGGTCCGCGCCGGTCTTTGTCCAGCTTCCTCCGGCGGCGGGAGTAGTGTCGTCAGTATCCGTATTATCCAGCACATAGCCTACCGGTTGCTCGCATTGCACAAGAGTTTCGCTAGGATTCCCCAAACCATCACCATCGCTATCTTGATGCCATACCGTATTGGGATTGATATCACTGTTGGAATCGTCGCAATCCAGATTATTGGATACATATCCGGGAGGCGGAGTGGCGGCGTTCTGGCTAATCTCCGGATTTCCAAACGTATCGGAGTCATTATCCAAATAATATATAGAACTATATTCCGCATCAATAATGTCCTGAATGCTTGGCTCCGTACCATCCATACGCTCCAAACGTGGCGCATACAAAAACTGTCCCGTAGTTGCATTATTGGCGTCGGCCACCTCTCTTAAAAACGCGCGATGTTGCGTTTGAACGGTACCGGCAAGATATTTATAATCGGTAATCGTGGCAACCTTGGCGCCCGTTAAAGGGTCATATATACCGCCTTCGCTGGACGTGCCCGTGAAACCGATTTCATGCACGACGCCCACCATAAGATACCACTTGTCCAAACTGGGCAAGTCGCCCGTAAACATAAATGGATTATTATTGATTTGATCGTTAAGTTTCGCTATCGTTTTAACTCCATTGGCGTCAAAGCCATTGGTAGCGAACCGGGTAAGACCGTCATTGCTGCCCGTTTTTTTTGCCCAAACCATATAGCGATGCGGAATAGAGGCGTCAATATTAATTCTTGTCGTTTGCCATCCACCATCGTTTTTATTGCCCGATCCGGGAACACACGACCATATCAATCCTTGATTTCCTCCAGGAGTTTCTCCCAAAACGATTGCATTGGCATCGGGGGGACCATATCGATTAAAACCGGCTGCCGAATTTCCTCCTTCGGCCCATGTGGTAGTATCTAGAATATTTGTTTGTGCCGACAGACACGTGCATACGACAATCGCGAGGATTGCCAATAACCCTTGTTTTTTCATTATTTGGTTTGGTTGCCAACGGCGAAACACCGTTATATTATTACTCTACTCGTCTTCAAAAACGCAATCCGGGTATCTCCTTACATTTTTACTCGATACTTGGGTCACCCTCATACTTTGCATTCGCAAAATCGATAACGGCCTGGGTCACATCGACACCTTCCCTGGCGTACATTACGTTTCCACTGCCCTGTGTACCCAAGACCAGTTGAAAGTCGTGCTGACCGCCATACTCGGAAACATAAGTGTTCAGGCGTGCCCAAACCGTTTTGTTTCTTGTATCGACAAAATCGCTGTTCATTTGTTTTAGCTGTTGATCTGCATGACGCAACTGCTTTTCCAACGATGCCAATGTTTCCGGCTTTCCATTCTCCTTAAGAATGCCGTAAAGGGTATACAAACTATCAAGGGTCTTTTTTTGGCCCTTGATTTTTAAGCCGTTTATGTTATTCAAATCGCGGGTCATGTGAAACTCGTTAAACAAGCGCATGTTGTCGACATAAACGATTTCATTTGTTTTTTGCATCCACGAAAAACAAATAAAAACCAATAAAAAAAGTAGGATTATCGTATTAACGATCGTAATAAAAAAAATACTTCTGAAGTTCATTATATGAAGGGGGGCTGCAAGAAAGAAACAAATATATTTGAAAATAAAATCTTATGAAAGCAATATGTTAAAAATTTATTAAAAAATCAATTTTTTGCAAAAATACGCTCATCCTTACCGTTTAAAACAACGATTTCATCGTTCGTTATTTTTTTTATTCTAAGACCGTCTACCTGTTCGTTCGTATTTACCCGATGGAGCTTTTCCCCGATACGAACCAGCCCTAAACGGCTCTTACTGGAATTCGATTTCACGAAGCCCAAGTATTGTATTTTCGGCCAAGTAATTGGTTTTAAGGGTTTTGTATTTTGCTTTACGTTTCTTTTTGCCACCTTTTTTTTTGGTGTTTTAATGGCAAAGGTCTTTTGGTCCAAAAAGGGATCTCTATCGGGAAAATGCAATTGCACGGTATCTTTTTTTCCCACTTTTACCAAAGGTTCCGCTATAGGAATTTCTGCGACCGCTACGTAATCTTTATCCACAAACAATGAAGCTACAAATTTGTAGAGCAATACGCCCCAAATACTGGCCACTGCCAAAATCAATATGGTATTTATCTTTTTTTTGTCCATTTAATCTACACTAAAGGAACCGGTTGCGCTGTTATCCCCATTATTTCCCGCCGTATCGGCACCACGCACCCTCCAATAGTAGGTGCCGGTGGTCGTAAACGTATTCGTAAATTCATCGGAATCATTGGTGTCGCTCAACAGAATGGTGCTAAAGTTCTCATCGGTCGATATTTCCAAAGTGCTGGAAATCGGTGATTGTACGGTTCCTGTATCGGAAAAACTCCAAGAGAACTGCACTTCATCGGTGGTGCCGAAGGAAGCATCGGCCGCGGGGCCATTCAAAGTAGGGGCAGGTGGATTTTGCGTGTCCACAAAGAACCTTCTTCTAAAAAAACGTGTTTCACTGGTAGCGTTCACCGCTTTTACCTGCCATATGTACGCGTTATCCTCCGTAACGATCCCATCCTCCAAACCGATAGTAGCCGCTACCAAATTGGATTCTTGAAATACGGAAGTCTCCCCCGATCCATCGACACGCAATAGTTCAAATTCATAACTATCCGCCGTACTGATCCGCTGCCATGTAAAATTGAAATCCACTTCGTTGGTGTAACGGTCCTCAACAGGGCTTTCCAAAGTGAGCAACTGATTGGTAAGGTCCAAAGATGCCACCACCGAAAAGGCCGATTCGAAGGTATAGGGAGAGTTATAAGCAAAATTCTCCCCTCTTATCCTCCAGGTATAGTTTCCCGGCTCTACTTGATAATCGAACCGCGTTTGGTCCACAAGGGAATCCAATACGATCGCGCGGTTGTTTTCCGAGGTAATCTGTAAACGGTACCCATCGGCACCATCAAGTGCAGTCCATCGCAATTGCACCAAATTACCTTCTATTGCGGCTCCATCGTCAGGGGCTATAATGGCAATCGAATCGTCCGAAATATCTTCTTCCAAAACGTCGTCGCACTGATATAACAACACCGCTAGGAACACGTAGAACACTCTATTCAATTTTTTCATAATTCTGAAATGTTAACCGTTCGAAAAGTTTTTTTCTCTTGCTTCTCGGTTGTTTCTCTGTATAAAACTGTACACTTACCACTCGGGAATAATCAAAAGTTTGCTCGTAATAGTAGGTGGCTTCCAACAAATTCTTATAATTCCCGGAGAGAATCAGACTATTGGTATAAATATTAAAATAGTCGTTGCTTGCCTTATGTATTTCCTCAAGCTCCACCAAATCGCAGCCATTACCGATCTTATTGAACGAATTCAGTATTTCCTGCTGCACCACATCGGCGTTGGCCGCTTTTTTACCGATAATCTGATCCAAGTACAGTACTTCTCTTTTTGCGGCGTTTATTTTCCCTTGTGAATTGCTTACCTCATCCAACTCCAATCGCGCGGCCCTTAATGTTTCGTATGCGTCAAATGTGATGGAAAAAGATCTCTTATACGACGTTATGATCAGAACTACCAAGAGCACGATCAATGCGACACATTTTCTTTTATAGGATATTTGCTCAAACATTAAACATCAGTTTTAAGCGTATTTCAAAGTCGCTTGTGCGCCCGTTCTTTCTAAAGTCGACAATCTCAAGTTTGTTTATCCATGTAAAATTTTTTACTGCTTTGATCCATTCGGCAAAAGCCTCGTTGGAGGACGTTGTTCCCGTAATCTTAATTTCGTCGTTCGTAAAAATGATCTTTTCCCCAGGCTTCACCTTAACCGATGGCATAAAAACGCCCAAACTGTTCAGGTTTACTTCCGAAGGGATATCGGCCGTAATTTCGGATACGTAATAACTCAGAAAATTACTGTCGTTCAGTCCGGATTCGGTCAACATCGCCTCCTTGTTCTTTCTGTCCTCCTCCAGCAATTTTAACTTGTTGTAGGCGATGTTCTCCTCTTCGAGAACCACTTGAACATCGACATAGGCGTTCTGGTAATGGCCAAGGAGCAAATAACTTACCAATAAGGCCACAAAGAATATGGGCATGGCGATCATCCCTATGGTATTAAAGGCTTTTCGATATTTAAAAGCTTCCCTGTTCCCATTTAAAACGTCGGCCTCCAAGTCAATTTTATCATTGGGAAAAAGATAACGTAACAAAGTGGCAAAGCCGGTTATCCCTTTCGCCGGGATTTGTTCGCCCTCAATATGATACCCCTCGGCTTCATAGGTTCCGTCATTTTTGGAGAAATCCGCCAAAACGTCGCCATTAAATTCCAGTTGAAAATTACCGTTTTTTATCTGGGACGTTTGGGGAAGCAACGGTTTTACCGAATGCAATACAAAGGGGCCGATACTGATATCGACCACTAAAATTTGCTGTGCTTCAAAGGCCCTAATAACCTCATCGACGGTCGTTTTGCGTACCACGGAAGCAAACATGGATTCCGGCTCCTCTAGCTCGTACCAATAAAATTCCCCGGGATCGGCATTGAACAACATTTGCGCGCGGTACTCGGCAGTTTTCGGTAGTTTTTTGGATATGATTCCCTGTCCTGAAAATGACAGGAGCGTGGTCTGGTTTTTTGGAATGGCTTCGACCAAATCGTCAAAACTATCGTATTGCGTGGCAGAAGCTATAAAAAGTGCCGTTTTTTTTTGCACGACTTCCAATACGTGATAGGTAGCTCCACCCTCCCGCATGCAGACTTCGATACAGAGGAACTTTTTTCCAGAAAAAACACTATCGATTACTTTTTGTACCATCAATACACTACCGTTGGTTTAATGAATACATGCAATTTAGATTTCTCCTTTGCCCTGCGCTTGCTGCTAAACAACCATTTGATAACCGGAATCCTGGCCAATACCGGAGTTCCCGTACCCGAATTTTCCTTTTCCAATTCGTCCAGTCCGCCCAATAAGATCATCTCGTTGTTCTTTACCCGAATCAACGACTCGAACTTTTGAGTGGATTTCCCGGGCGGGGCGTTCTCTCCCGCCCGGCCCAGAAAGGCACTTTTTTCTACGATGATGTTCAAGGTGATGTGTTCATCCTTGGAAACATAGGGCAAAATGTCGACACTGAGGTTCGCCTCGGTCGGTTTCCACTGGCCCGATTGTAAAATATTGTCGTTGATCCCCGAATTGATCAACCGATTGGTCTGTTCAAAATAATAGTTCGTTTCCCCTATGGAAACGTTCGCCTTATGGCCGCTTAGCGTGGCAATTTTGGGGGTGGATTTGAGTTCAATGATAGAGTTGTTCTCCAAGGCACTTAAATTGGCATAAAAGTTTTCGGCCACCTTCCCGATATTGATTATTCCCAGACCGTTAAAAGCGTCGATCAACTTGTTCAATGATGTGGCATTGACCGTGGCATCCACGGTCGGAAAAAGAACGCCCTCGGTACGCACGTCCTTTCCCTGGTCGCTAAGGATACCCTGTAGCCCGGTCTGAATATCATAGCCTTTCTGATATTGTACGATAAGTACCTCTATCTGTACCAGGGGAACAACCTTGTCTAGCTGTCGAATGACCAATTTAAGTTCTTCCAGAATGGGTTTGGAACCTGAGATCAAAATACCGTTGAGTTCAACAAACTCCTGCATTTCCACATCTTGAAGATATGCCTTGGGAAGGGTGTTGATCACGGTTTCTATGGTACGGTTTTCCAACTGTACCAACTCGGTATGCCGGAGCCCTTCGGTAGTCTGTAGCCCTATTAGGTACAGGTCGTCTATCTTTTTAAAGGTGTAGCGCGAACCTTTAAAAATATGGTCCATTAGACTATCAAAATCGATACTTCCCGTATGGAAGGTAGCCACCACTTCATCGGGCCGGTTATACAAGAAAAAGTTGATGTTGAGAAGGTCCGAAGCCCTTCCGATCAAGGTAGTAGCATCGACCTCAAAAGCATTAATATTTAAAAAGCCCTGCTCGTTCAAACTAATATCCAAAGTTCCGGAAGTGCCGACATTTGCTTTGTTTCGGGACGACCCGCGCCGTTTTGAAGTTGTTCTTCTTCCTTGGTCCGGTGTAGCCACAGGTTCCAGATCTTTTGATAGAAAGTAAAACCCGTTCTCATCTATCGAGGCCACCAGTTGGTTTGATCTTGCAATCATTTCTACCACTTGATCAAAAGGACGGTTGATGATATACGCCGATACTTTCATTGTTTTGACCTCTGGCGCCAAAACGATGTTTTTATTGGAAAGTTCGGTTATTCTTTCGGCCACCAAAGGCAACGAATCGTTCTTTAACTTGACCGATAAAAAATTATTGGCCTGGTTAAAAGTGATATCTATTGGCTTCTGGGGTTTTTCCTTTGGCACTTCAGGAGCGATTTCACGTTTTTTAAAGGTGATGATCCCGTTCATATACCCCACATCCAAATCATACTTTCGTGCCAGAAAAATATAGATATCCTTTACGGGCACATCGAAAAAATTACTGACCACCATTTCGGTCAGGCCGGGATCGGCACTTACATTAATACGATGTTCTTCCGCTAAAGAGGTAATTATCTCAAATAAGGTGAGCCCCGAAACATCGAGTTCCGTTAATTCGTTCAGGCCCGATTTTTCTTCGGCCACCCGATCGAATAATTCCTCTAACGTAGGTGTTTGGTTCTGGGGGAACACAAGGCCCACAAACAACATGCTGCTGATCAATACTAATTTTTTCATTATTGGGCCTCTATTATAATCGAATAAACCTCTTCTACCGAAGTGGTCCCATTTTTAACAAGTGCTATTGCTTTATCTGAAAGTCGTGTCACTTCTTCCTTTGAAACAAAGGATTCGAGCTGGGACGGACTTTTCTTTATTCCCTGTGAAAGCGTTACATCTATGGGGATTACCTCATAGATCGCGGTACGACCGTTATATCCGGTATAATGGCAATTTTCGCAACCTACCGGCTCCCAATGCTCCTGAATGGTATGAAAGGCCGTATGGTAATAACCCGCTTCGGATAATTTTCCTTTTTTTGTTTTACAATCGGCGCATAGCTTTCGTACCAAACGTTGGGCCACGGAAATTTTTAAGGTTTCCGCAATCAAGAACGCGGGCACCCCCATATCCACCAATCTGGAAATGGTACCCAAGGCGGAATTGGTATGTATGGTGGATAAGACCAAATGCCCGGTCAAACTTGCCCGTATCGCCATTTCGGCAGTGGCCCCGTCCCGAATTTCCCCCAACATTATAATATCGGGGTCTTGTCTTAAAAAAGTTCGCAAGGCACTGGTAAAGCTCAACCCGATATCTTCCCTCAACTGCACTTGATTGATTCCTTTTAGGGTGTACTCGATAGGGTCTTCTACCGTAACGATGTTCGTGCGAACGTCGTTCAACATTTTTAAACTGGCATAAAGGGTCGTCGTTTTTCCAGAGCCCGTTGGTCCGCTGATCAAAATAATTCCCTTTGATGACTTTAGCGCCTCCAGATAACGTCTTTTCTCATCGTCGGTCATGCCCAGTTTGTCGATACTCAAATGATCGGTATCCCTCCCCAAAATCCGCATCACGATCTTCTCACCATGCAGGGTAGGCAATATGGAAACACGGATGTCAAAATCATCATAGTTGATACGCCCATCCTGTGGCAAGCGTTTTTCAGTAATGTCAAGATTGGATTTGATCTTTATCTTATTGACCATTTCCAAATAGTTCTCTTTTGGAATTTTATACTTTTCCATAAGCTTGCCATCGATCCGATAGCGTATTCGGGCTTCCGACTTGAACGTTTCGAAATGGATATCACTACTCCCTATCGCCTTTGCCTCAAAAATAAGGTCTTGTAAAAAATCTTGGGAAGCGATCTTAAAGGTGCTCCCGTTCTCTTCTTCGGTTGTTGGGCCCTTTCCCCTTCGGTAATATTGGGACAAGGCTCGGGACACCTGAGCGGATGGCATTGGGGCCAGGGTCACTTTTTTTCCCAAAATCAGCTCCAGCTCTTCCGTAAGGGTATCGAACACTTTGGCTTCATCTACATAAAACGCAATAGTGTTATGGTCCACTTTCTTCGGAACAATTCCGTAGTTGTGGGCCAAATCAGCGTTTACGACCTGCTGCTCCTCTATGGTTAGCGATATCTCGGATGTCATTGATAAATCAAATAAGTTTGGCTTCAAAAAAATTAAGATCCACATAATAGCCGACACATCGTATCAACATCATGTAAATCGCCAAAAGTCCTGCCAAGGGTACAAGATTCGATTTCGTTATGGACTTGATCACCAAGAACACTATAATGGAAAAAAGCATTCCACTAACAAAATATAGGATAAAATTGGGGGTCGAAAAGTAAGGCATTACCGCAACAAAAAAAAGAAAATCACCTAAGCCTATCGATTTAAATGGATTGGAAAACTTCCTCTCTTTCAATGAAATATATGCGTAAAGCCCGACAAAGGTAATTATTAAAAACAACAAATTGTGCCATAACACGAGTAAAGGGTACTTGTTGTACACAAAAACGGCTACCCCTAATAGGGCAAGGGCCAATGGAAGCCCGATATGGATGGCCCGGTATTTCATGTCCTGAACAAAAACAAAGAACAATAATATGTGGAGCATTACCTCAATAAAAACTGCCACCTTTTAGTCTTTAACCGTTTCCCTTAACGTCTTTTTGCCATCGATCTCCCAAGTGTTGAAGTTTCCGTCATCGTCAAAATCGGAAAGGGATGTAGCGGTGGCCCGAAAAGAGTTGGTAGAAGCCTCTATAATTTCGATCTTATATACGGCCTGTCCGCCCTCGTCAATGGTCAAGGCCGGCTCGAATCCAATTTCCTCAAAATCGGAGGAGTATCTGGAATATCGGTAAAAGTGATTTTTTTGCAATCCGTACAAGTGGTTGAGCATGCTTTGCGCCTCTATGGACTTTGCTTGCGATATGACCGAGGTTTGGCTGGGCAATACCATTAACAACAAAATTCCGATGATACACAATACAATCAGTATTTCTGTCATAGAATATGCATCCACATAATAGCCTTCTTTCTTATTTATCTGCCGAAAATTCTTAGCTCGTTGCACCCCTATAACATTTTTTTAACATTACAAAATTACTCTTTTTTTTGTATCCCTATTTATGCCCCATTAATTATTTTGCTCAAATCAAACATCGGTGCATACATCGCTATCACTATAATCCCAACGATCAAACCAATAAAAATGATGATAAGCGGTTCCAAAACCACACCGATCATTTTGGTACGATGCTCCACTTCTTCGTCGTACTCATCGGCCAATCTCGAAAACATGGTATCCAATTCATTTATCTCTTCGGCCACGGCGATCATCGATATTAGCTTGTATTCGTATATCGGGTGTTTTGCCATGGCCTTGGAAAAAGACGACCCTTTGATGATGTCCTTTTGAATGGACACTATGGAATTTTCGATTGGGTAAAAGCCGATCATCTGCTTTACCATGCCCAATGAATCGGTCAAAGGGGTTTTTGAGGTGAGCAGTAAATCCAAGAACTGACAAAACCGGGCCAAATAGATCATTCTGATCAGCTTTCCAAAATAGGGCAATCGCAATACTATTTTGGACCGATAGGATCTGAATGTCCTGTTTTTTCCATATACTTTGGCCAACCCTACGACCAGGGCCAAAACACCAAAAAAAACAACCAAAATTAGCGGGAAATTTTCAGAAAGCGCCAATATGGTTTCCGTCATTTTTGGCAAGTCCGCATCGAACTGTTTGAAGACGGATTTGAACATTGGCACAACATAGGTCAACATAAAGTAGAGCACGCCAACGGTAAGTACCAATACAAATATGGGATAGGTGATCACGGATACGATCTGTTTGCGCAGTTTTAACTGTCTTTTGAAGTATTTATGCAGTTCCAACAGTACCAAGGGCAGTTTTTTGGTTTCCTCACCAATTTTGATGCTATAATATTCATATGCCGAAAACTGACCGGTATCTTGAAGCGCGCTGTGAAAACTACTACCATTAACAATTTGGGTCTTTACTTTTAAAACAAGCTCTTTTAATACGTTACGCTTTTGTTGGTTTGCAAGAATATCAAGGGCGCTGCTAAAATCGACCCCGGCGTTCAGCAACGTGTACAGATCTTTATAAAGCGTTTCCCGTTGTTTGGCCCCGATTTTTTTGGAAAAACTGAATTCCCGGTTTAAAAAACCGGTCGAAACAGCTTCGGTCCCATTTTTTTTCTTGGGCCTCGATTGTATTTTACCAATTTCAATTCCCATGATCACCTTCTTTTAGCCCTAGTACTTCCGTGTATTTTTTTGCTGCCGTAAACGTCAACGGTTTCTGAAAAAGGAAGGCTCCTAAACTGATTTTTTCCAATACCTTTTCATTGCTCACGGGGTCGACCTTTGTTTGTACGGTTACCTCGTCGACCTTTAAACTATCGCGATTACTTTTCTGGTCCCGATAGATATACCCATTTTTAACAACGTAATAAATGCGTTCGTCGTTATACCGCACCGTCTCAAAGGAGGCTGCCGTTCCCGTAATTTTTTCCGCCCTGAAAAAATCTTCTTTCAACCTAAGACAAAAATTTCCAAAGGCGAGCTCTTCTTCCACGTCTGCCCTATAGTAGGCTATTTGCTTTGAAAAGGCACTGTAAATGAAATAGATCATGCCAATGATTACCGACATGATGGCGATATTGATGAGCACCTCCAAAATAGTGAATGCCGGTTGCCTATTCCTCATTCTCTTTCAGTATTAAAAATCGATAGGTTACGGTATCCGACGCCTGCTCAATGGTATAACTTACTTGTTTCAAAAAGGCCGAACCTTCATGATCGCTGACGGTTTTTTTAATTTTATAGGTTTCAAAGTCATAGGTTTCCGGGGCAAAAGTTGGCGTTAACCTCATATCGGCCATCAACCGCTCTACCTGAAATTTAAGACGATGGTCATTGGTGGTCGGTCGCCCCTCCAATATGGTCGCATACAGTTTAAATGCTACCAATAAGCACGTTGCTATAATAGTAATCGCGATAACCGACTCTATTAGCGAACTTGCTTTTACAAAATATCCATTAAAAGGTTTTGACGACTCCATAAATACTGTTCGGCGCTTTACTATTGAATAGGGGAACATGTACGAAAGAACTGGGAACTTTTACCGCATCTATTTTGGCGTTCAACAAGGTATTCGCATAAGTACCACTTTTAGTTTCCAATGAAAGCTTATGCGCGTAAACCGTCCCGGTAACCGATCCGCTCAGCTGTAATTTGCCATTGCAATACACCGTGCCCAAAATGCTCGCGTCCTCTTCAATGACAACTGTGTTGGCTTCCTTTTCATCAAACGTCGCCGCATCTAGAACTATGCTTCCGTAAATCTTGCTGTTTTTTGCTATGGTGATCTTCTTATCTTTCAATATGTTGTTATTGGCCATAATGGCCAAAGCCGTTGGATATTCCAACACCACTGCCTCTTCTACCTCAATTTCATATTCCGCAAAAAACTGTGCTCCACCCTTAAAATTTTTCATCAAAACGATTTTCGGGGCATATACGATAACGTCCGTAAGCCGTGTCGTGTTATTGATATATAATGTGTCCGTAGCTTCAATTATAATGTTTCCTTTTAGCGAAAGACGATCGAGCTGCTCCCCCTTCTGTAGTTTTATGATCAAGGGGTCCGTATTAAAATCATTAAAGACCGCTGCCTTTCTGTCAATTTTGCTCAGGGTCGTTCCTTTTCCTTCCGGTACACGGGTGTATCCTTCTACCTCAAGTTTTGGCAAGGCTTGTTTTGAGGAACCTATGCTTCCCAAAATTACGGGTTTGTTCAACTGGCTATTCCCTAAGAGATTTACTTTTTTATACCCTGAACGGGGCAGTTGCATAGATCCATTAATGACGGTAGTCCCTGAAACTTTTAAAGGTTCGTCCCAATCACAAAGCACCAATGCCAGTTCTTTGTCGCTTTTTCTTGGCCCCACAAAGGTACTTTTATTGATGGTATCCTTTTTAAAATAGGCCGTTACCGTTAAGGACGTAAAAAGGCCCCATTTGTTTTTTGTGAACCGACAACGAAATCCGTTATCGAAAGGATCGATATGTTCCGGATCTAGGTCGGCAAAGTGCCTGGCATCGGCCAAGTAGTACTCCATACAGGAACCACAGAGGTCGATAAGATCTGATTGTACTGTTTGGCGGGTAGCCAATTGAAGGTTATAGTTAAATATAAAAACAAGAGCGGCACTCATAACAGAAATCAGAAGACATACATATACCGCGTACAACAAAGACCCTGCTTTTATCATTTTTCACTGGACTATGGTCGATTACCGCTTACCGATTTTTTCTTCTTTTTTACTTTCTCGACCTGTTTTTTTGAGGTCTTTTTCTCCTTTTCTATTTTAGGTTCCTGCGCAAGACTATCCTTCCGCTTGTTTTTAAAAAGTTCCTTTACAAAAGACACTGCCCTTTTGGTAAAAGGAGGTCGATCGTATTTTTTGGGACGTGCTATCTCTTCTCCATTTTTGTAAAAAACAGTATCCTTGGACACACCGCTGACCCATACTCCGTGCTTCTTGCTGTTCTTAAAAGCCCCCTGAATCGTCATTTCACCACCTTCGGAAAACTGTACGTACTTTCCCGTACGAATGCCGTTGTTCCATCGTGTAATTTCATAAAGCTGCCCGTTGGAATGCCATCTTTTCCACAGCTTGTCCTTTAATCCATTTTTAAAACGCCCTTGCTCCGCCAAATTGTTGTTTTTATAACTTTTGGTGAAATCACCATGTAACAAATCGCCCGAACTTCCCCCTTGCGAGGAATGAATTTCCCCCGATTTGAACCAATAGTAAAACCGGGGACCAATTTTTTTGGTCTTGTTTTTGGTAGTAACATAAAAGGTATAACTGAACTCGCTATCCGATATTATTTTTCGTTGCAAATCGTTATTAAGGGAAAATAGGGGTGCCAACACAAAGACAATGGCTAGATAAAGTTTCATAAAATGAAAGAGATTATGACAAATAAACGACGCAAAGTAACGAAAACCTGTCGACTATTTAACAAAACCTTAGTATTTTAATTCCTGTACACTAACATATGTCCTGCACCATACCGATGCCCTCTTCCAGGCATCGCGCTATTGTATTTTAACCAGAGGGTACTAGTCAACAATAGTTTTTTTAGCGTGTATCCGCAACTTTTGTTTTGGGAACTAAAATTTGAAAACGTATTACTCGCCCTCCCCCTCTTCGATGGAGACATTGCGGTTTAAAGGGGTGAAAATGGGGTTTACTTCCTTGGTTTCGCCCACAACTTCTTCAATTTCCCTTTTGAGATAGTTCAAATGCGCGATGGTCAGGCGATCGGTCATAACCGGGATCGTTTGCTTTATTTTTCCCTGTAGCGTAATCAAATTGTCCAAGGCAAGGGAACGTACATCGGTATTTACCGTATATCCCTCGGAAAGTTTGGCCAAAATACCTTCTACCAGACCGTGGGCCTCTTCGGGTTTGTAAAGGGCGATCATATTGGAAACATATGCTTTTTGCAACTTTCGTTTGTAGGCGTTCGTTCGATAAAAAACATACATATCGCCCCATATCAAATGGTTGAGATCATCGATATATTCTTCTGGACGGTACGGGTCTTCCTCCTCGTAACGCTCGGCAATAAAGGTCATCCTGCTCAAGCGACTTCCTCCCAAGAGATTGACCATAACGCTTTCCATGGTTTTGGTAACGGACTCCTTTGACCGGGGCGATTGGATCGCGTTCAGGATGTCGTTGGGCAAGAGCCACTTGGGTTCCTTAAAAATATGCTTGTCCAAAAAGGCCAATGCCTGTTTTTGTGTTTCTTTGGATACCGGCCGGTAGACCTCCCCTTCTTCCCCCATGGTTTTTGGGGTCACATAAATGCCCCCAATATTTTTGGTAACATGAAAAATATAATCGCTGTACTGGTTTACCAGGGATTTGTATACATTGTCCAAACTTGAAAAATCATCGCTGCCCTTTCCTTTTACCCAATCGCGCAAACAGGGCGTTATCCGTTGCAGGTTCATAATGCCGTAAGTGCTGGCGATCATGGAATCGTCTCCCAAATCCTCGGTCTGGGACCTTGGGTCGAAATCGCGGCCCTCCCCACCGAACCACAGCCGATGGTTGTTGGTGACACTATCGACCACCATTTGCGCCAAAACTTCTTTTTCTTCGGTTACGCTGAGTTCCCCTGCTTGACCGCCATAGCCCCATTGCACCGCCCACTTGTCGTAATCCCCGATCCTGGGCATTAGATATTCGGTAGGGATGTTATCCTCTGGCTGGGCCACATAATTGAAACGGGCATAATCCATGATTGAACTGGTATGTCCGTTCTTTTTTAACCAATCGGCGTCGCGCAATTTATCCACAGGGGTGGCACTACTGGCCCCCATATTATGTCGGAGCCCTATGGTATGCCCCACTTCATGCGATGCTACAAAACGAATGAGGTTTCCCATCAATTCCGTATCGTACTCCAGTTGCTGGGCGCGGCTATCCACGGCACCCGCCTGCACCATATACCAACTGTGCAATAGGCTCATGAGGTTATGGTACCAACCGATATGGCTTTCAAGGATTTCCCCACTCCGCGGATCTACAATATTGGGTCCGTAAGCGTTTTTCGAAGGGGAGGCAAAATAACGTAAAACGGAAAAACGGGAGTCTTCCAAACTCATATCCGGATTGTCTTCGGGCCATTCTTTTCCTACAATGGCATTTTTAAACCCTGCCTGTTCGAAGGCGATCTGCCAATCGTTGATGCCCTGTATCAAATAGGGCCGCCATTTTTTAGGCGTTGCGGGATCGATGTAGTATACGATCGGCTTTTTGGGGGTGACCAGCTCCCCGTTTCTCCATTTTTCCAGGTCTTCCGCTCTGGGTTCCAAACGCCAACGGTGGATATAGGTGTTGCGGTTTACTTTTTGCTGCTCATCTCCATATTCCAAATACGAACTTGCAAAATAGCCCACTCGTGCGTCATATAGGCGCTTGCGCATGGGCTCTCTGGGCAATAGCACAAAAGAATTGTTGATTTCCAAGGTAACCACCCCCGCCAGGACTGCCGCGGGCAATTGCTTTTTTCTTTTTTCCTTGCTGGCCAACGCCTTGTACGTTTTTACCGTCCGGATCTCGGTATTAAAGGGGTAGGTGCTGATTTTTTTGATGTAAGAGCGATCTTTTTCCAAAGCCGAAAGCTTGTAGGCCGATTTTTGTGCACTGCTCAGGGTCAACAACGGATTTTCGCTGTTGATAAATTCCGTGACCTCGATGAGCGAAGTTTTCTTTTTATCGTTGGTAGCCTTAATTTCGAACGCCTCTAGAATCGGCGTAATGTTGGCGTTGTTAACGGCCTTTGAAATGGCATCTTCCTCATTGGCATCGCTTACCAAGGTGGCAATCCGAAGGAAAACGTTATTGTTGGGTCCCTTTTCGAACAAGATGGTGTTCTCCCCTATTTTTTCGCCACCGTAATTTCCGGCACCGGAGGGGGTTTTGATGAAACGGGTTACCACCAGCAGTTCTCTATTAAAAAGGCTATCGGGAATTTCAAAGTAATAGGCATCGGCAACCTGATGCACATCAAAAAGCCCTTTTTTGGTTACCGCATCCTTAGTGACAAAACGGTCGTACGCTTTTTCCTTGTTTGTGGCCAAGGTCGTGCGCTCCTTATTTTTTGAAGCTTTTCCCACTGACCCGAACGAGCCACAAGAAGTCATTATCATCAACAACAGTATACCACCAATATAACGGTTCATAAATAGCGAACGTTTCAATTATCCTGTTTAGTATGCCGTTGGTCGGGGCTTTGGTAGTTTCTGTGGATAGCTTTCTACTACCTATTTCTTTAATATACGTAAAAAAATCAGGATTGGCCGCTAAAACGAATAGACCTTGGCGCATCAAAACCTGTTGCTGGCCAAAAAAGCGATATGCTCTTTGTACTAGGGCGTGTTAACACTAATTGCATCGAAAATCAGGGCGATATAGATAAAGGCCGTGAACATGACGTCGAGTT
>CANMSB010000037.1 GCA_947500445.1 uncultured Flavobacteriaceae bacterium
CTTGGTAAGCCGTTACCTTACCAACTAGCTAATGGTACGCATGGCCATCCTTTGCCGGCCGAAGCCTTTAACCCCAATACGATGTCATATAAGGGTACTATGGGGCATTAATCCAAATTTCTCTGGGCTATTCCCCTGCAAAGGGCAGGTTCCATACGCGTTGCGCACCCGTGCGCCGGTCGTCATCAAGGTGCAAGCACCTCATGTTACCCCTCGACTTGCATGTGTTAGGCCTGCCGCTAGCGTTCATCCTGAGCCAGGATCAAACTCTTCATTGTCGATTCTTATATAATATATAGTAACCTCTCAAATCCAAAAAAAATTCCCGGCCCCGTCGCTCGATTTAATTCATCTTGCGCTTTTCCGCTTCCTTATAAAAAAGAAGGGAAAAGGTTCCGATAGGAGTAGCTCCCATCGGTTATTCGTTGTCTTTACAATATGTCAATGAACTCCTATATCCGGCCCAAATAATCCGTCCGGAAACTCGCTCGGCCCTCTCCTCATTATCACGCCTCAGTGCCAAAGCGGGTGCAAATATAAGAGGGTTTTTTAAATAAAAAATAAAAATTGAAATCTTTTTTAAAATAATTTCGCCCCCTTGTCTCAACCCCTTAATTCCTAAGGTTTTAGCCTTATTCTTTTTTTAAAGGGCATTAAAAATAACCTTTTTTGTCCCTCGCTCCAAACGGATACTCCAAAAAACACCTTAACAACACTCTTATCCATATGCCATACTATTTGACGCCCTACATTACACACCGATAAAAAACCCCTACTATATTTCAGACCCTACCGTATCGCCGCTTATCGAAATACAATCGCGCGTCATTCCTTTAATCCGTTTATGCGGGATAAAGGGGGCGACCGTTTAAAAATACGATCGCTGTTGTAGGCATCGGAACTAGGTGTTATCTTTGCCGACTTAATCCTAAACCCGGGACATGATCAATATTACATTACCAGACGGCGCCGTAAAAGCTTGCCCCAAAGGCAGCACTCCTATGGACGTTGCCAAAACCATCAGTGAAGGTTTTGCCAGAAACGTTATTTCAGCAAAATTCAACGATACCGTGGTAGAAACGACCACCCCTTTATCGCAAGATGGTACATTGGTCCTGTACACCTGGAGGGACGCCGATGGAAAAAAGGCTTTTTGGCATTCCTCGGCGCATATTTTGGCCCAGGCACTGGAAGAGCTCTATCCCGGTGTAAAGTTATGGGTAGGCCCGGCCATTGAGAATGGTTTTTACTATGATGTCGATTTGGGGGATCACAACATATCGGACAAGGATTTTAAGACGATTGAGGACAAAATGCTTTCCATAGCTAGGGAGAAACATGAATTTCGTATGCGAGCGGTAAGCAAGGCCGAGGCACTTTCCTATTATCAAGATAAAAACGAATATAAGGTCGCCCTTGTCGATAAGTTGGAAGACGGGACCATCACCTTTTGCGACCATGCTACCTTTACCGACCTTTGTAGGGGAGGTCATATCCCCAATACC
Organism: uncultured Flavobacteriaceae bacterium; assembly: GCA_947500445.1. Lineage (GTDB taxonomy): Bacteria > Bacteroidota > Bacteroidia > Flavobacteriales > Flavobacteriaceae > Pelagihabitans. The sequence goes on from CANMSB010000037.1 coordinate 1,506, forward strand.
GGTATCGTAAAAGCGGTAAAAATATTAAGCGTTGCCGGAGCATACTACCAAGGTAACGAAAACAACAAAATGCTTACCCGCGTATACGGCATCTCCTTTCCAAAACAGAAAGAGCTCACCCAATATCTTGAAATGTTGGAAGAGGCAAAAAAACGGGACCATAGAAAATTGGGACGCGAATTGGAACTGTTCACCTTCTCCCAAAAGGTGGGACAAGGATTGCCCTTATGGCTGCCAAAAGGTGCTGCATTGCGGGAACGGTTGGAGCAATTTTTGAAAAAGGCCCAAAAAAAGGCCGGATACGAAATGGTAGTCAGCCCACATATCGGGCAAAAAGAACTTTATGTTACTTCCGGCCATTATGAAAAATACGGCGCGGATAGCTTTCAGCCGATACAGACCCCAAAGGAAGACGAGGAGTTTTTGCTAAAGCCGATGAATTGTCCGCACCACTGCGAAATTTTCAAGCACAAACCTTTTAGCTATCGGGAACTCCCTAAAAGATATGCCGAGTTTGGAACGGTCTACCGCTACGAACAAAGTGGCGAATTGCACGGTCTTACCCGGGTACGGGGCTTTACCCAGGACGATGCCCATATTTTTTGTACCCCTGACCAATTGGATGACGAGTTTAAAAACGTAATCGACCTCTCTTTGTATGTGTTGGGCTCACTAGGTTTTGAAAACTTTACCGCCCAAGTGTCGGTACGAGATCTGGACAACCCGGAAAAGTATATCGGTTCGGTCGAAAATTGGGAAAAAGCGGAAAACGCCATAATCAACGCGGCCAAAGAAAAAGGTCTTGATTATGTTGTGGAAACTGGAGAAGCGGCGTTTTACGGACCGAAGCTCGATTTTATGGTAAAGGACGCCCTGGGCAGAAACTGGCAATTGGGTACCATTCAAGTAGATTACAACCTACCCGAGCGCTTCGAGCTTACGTATAAAGGTAGTGATAACGAGCTACATCGGCCCGTTATGATACATAGGGCACCCTTTGGAAGTATGGAGCGATTTATAGCTTTACTACTCGAACATACCGGTGGAAACTTCCCGCTGTGGTTGATTCCCGACCAGGCGGTAGTGCTATCGGTTAGCGAGAAGCATGAAAAATATGCCGAAAAAGTTTTAAATTCCTTGGAAAATAACGAAATTCGCGCCCTCATTGACAATAGAAATGAAACGGTAGGCAAAAAAATACGAGAGGCCGAAATGAAGAAAATCCCGTATATGCTTATTGTAGGGGAACAAGAGGAAGCCGATGGCACCATCTCCGTAAGAAAACATGGAGGGGAAGATTTAGGCTCCATTGGAATCGAAGATTTTAAGGAGTTGGTGAATACCGAAATAAATAGTACCTTAAAGTCGTTTTAAATGTTTAACTCTAAAAGTATCAGTCATAGCAATACGTAAAAGATTTAGGCCCCAACCTAGACGGGAGAATAAAAATCCCCACAAGATCAATGAAAAAATTTTGTCGTCCCAAGTACGCTTGGTAGGTGACAATGTTGAAGTTGGTGTTTATCCCATAAGAGCCGCCTTGGACAAAGCCCAAGAGGCAGGTTTGGATTTGGTAGAAATATCTCCAAAAGCAGACCCACCGGTATGTAAAATTATCGATTACAAAAAGTTTCTTTACGAGCAAAAGAAACGCGAGAAGATATTAAAGGCGAAAGCCTCAAAAGTAGTCGTAAAAGAAATACGATTCGGTCCGAATACCGATGACCACGATTACGAGTTCAAGAAAAAACACGCAGAGAAGTTCCTGAAAGACGGTGCCAAGTTAAAAGCGTATGTTTTTTTTAAGGGACGTTCGATCGTCTATAAAGACCAAGGAGAGATTTTGCTCTTGAGATTGGCTTCCGAACTGGAAGAGCTTGGAAAAGTGGAGCAAATGCCGAAATTGGAAGGAAAGCGTATGACGATGTTCATTGCGCCAAAAACGAAAAAATAACGGTAAGGCCGTTTTAAAATATGATAACAAGTCCCTTAAAGGGGCTTGTTACATTTCATAAGTGAGATTTAATTTAATAGGAAAACATGCCTAAACAGAAAACAAAATCCAGTGCCAAAAAGCGTTTTAAGCTTACGGGCTCGGGTAAAATCAAAAGAAAGCACGCTTTTAAGAGTCACATCCTGACTAAAAAATCGAAAAAGCGTAAGCTTGCATTGACGCATTCCACATTGGTGCATGAGTCGGATGTAAACAGTATTAAAGAACAATTACGCTTAAAGTAATCCGTTCACAGGTCAGTTATTAATAACCATGGAGTTGGGCCAAAAAGTTCTCAAATTATTGGGGCGCCTGCTACAAAAAATTAAAAAAAATGCCAAGATCAGTAAATTCAGTAGCTTCAAGAGCCAGAAGAAAAAAGGTGATGAAGCAAGCCAAAGGATACTTTGGAAGACGTAAAAATGTATGGACGGTAGCTAAAAATGCCGTAGAAAAAGCGATGCTTTATGCATACCGCGATCGTAAGAACAAAAAACGTAATTTTCGTGCTTTGTGGATTACCAGAATCAATGCCGGTGCGCGGATGCACGGTATGTCCTATTCCCAATTCATGGGCAAGGTAAAATCCAACGGAATCGAACTCAACAGAAAGGTATTGGCCGATTTGGCCATGAACCATCCCGATGCGTTCAAAGCTGTGGTAGACAAAGTAAAATAATTATCTCAAACCTATCTCACTTAAAAAAGGTCCGTCCGATTGGTTGGACCTTTTTATTTTATATACCAAAAGCAGTTAGCACCAAGCTTCTGCCGGAAGCATGATCGCGATGTTCACAAAGATAAACCCCTTGCCATATTCCCAGGTTCAACTTTCCCGACGAAATGGGCACTTGTACGGATGCTCCCATGAGGGAAGCTTTTATATGTGCGGGCATGTCATCCGGTCCTTCATAAGTATGAATATAATACGGGGCGTTTTCGGGAACCATTACGTTCATATGGCTCTCAAAATCCTTTCGGACCGTAGGATCGGCATTTTCGTTTATGGTGAGACTTGCAGAGGTATGTTTTATAAAAACTTGGAGCGTACCACGATCCATAGTGCCAATTTCCGGAATGGCGTTGATGATCTGTTCGGTAATCAAATGAAAGCCCCTCCTATAGGCCCGTAAACGGATTTCTTTCTGAACTAGTTGCATACACTGTTGTTTTTATTGAACTCGCTTAAACTTGTTGCTTGGCCCCAAGAAAATGTTTAAATGCGTTCTCTATTAGATTAACGATAAAAGGTGCTCATACCATTTCTGATGTTAAATTACCCATTGAACTCATTTAGACTTCTTTAATTGGCTAAAAAATTGCCCTTTTTCGCTCGACGCGCCGGCCGGCTCCTCATCAAAAGCCAAATCATTGGCTTTTTCTTTCGGCCCTGTCTTTTTTTCCTCCCGTAGCCCTGCTATGAAACTCAAAAAAGTCTTCAACAGGCCTTAAAATGGATAATTTTCGCTTCAATCTAAAAAGTCTAAATGAGTTCATTAAAAATTGTTCTTTTCCGTGTATGCTTCAAAATAAAATCCAACCATAGCTACTGCTATGCTTGGATTCTCTTTTTTGCCTACCCAAAAAATCCCTGGTTTTTATTTGCGTAATTTAACATCAGAAATGATATAAACCGAACCAATATCAAACACATAACAAATACCTTTGCGCATTCAATTATAAGCCTATGGATTTTTCAAGCGTAAAGATGGTAGTGAGCGACATGGACGGTACATTGCTCAACTCGAACCACGAGGTGAGCGACCGCTTTTTTGAGCTCTTCCCAAAACTGGCCCAAAATGGAATACGTTTTGTAGCCGCCAGCGGTAGACAGTATGATAGCATCATCGATAAGTTACAACCCATTAAAAATGAGATTACGGTGATTGCCGAAAACGGCGGATTTGCGATGGAGGGCAGTACGGAAATCGTTTCTACGCCCCTTGCTTCGGACAAGCAATATGAGATTCTTGAACTTTTGGCCGACATTCCCGACATCAATACGGTACTGTGCGGAAAAAAATGTGCCTATATTGCCAAGGACGCTTCCAATTTTCTGCAAAAGTTAAAGGAGTATTACTCCAGTTACCAAACCCTTCCCGAACTAAAGGCGCACCATGGGGAGCTTCTTAAAATTGCGATCTACCACCCCGAAAGTTCGGAACGCTATATTTATCCAGCCGTAGCGCACTTGAACGGAGATTTAATGGTGAAAATCTCCGGTCCGAATTGGGTAGACATTTCCAGTCCCAACGCACATAAAGGTCATGCGCTTCAGAAAGTCCAATCGCTTTATGGAATACAGCCCAGTGAGACTATGGTGTTCGGCGATTATTTCAACGACTTGGAAATGCTGGCTTTGGCAGATTACAGTTTTGCCATGGCCAATGCGCATCCCGATGTAAAAAAAGAGGCCAAGCATAGCACGAACAGTAATGATGATTTTGGTGTAGAGCGCGTTCTGGAAAAACTGCTCCATATAAATCCCGGGACGATGGGATCGTAATCCCATTTCTACCTTAAAATTACCCAAATAAAAAGCAAAAATGGTATAAGCTATCGTTTCGCCGATGCAAAAACAAAGCACATCCTTAGCTATATGGTATGCTAGGGTATTGAACGATATGATATAAAAAAAGCCCTGATCCTAAGGACCGGGGCTTTTTCGTTTCACTTGGTATGGTGGGTTACTTAATCATCAATTTCATCGTCTTGACTTTTCCGGTACTTTTATCCTTTGTTTGTAGGATGTAAAGCCCTGGGGTAAAACCATTGATGTCCAAGGTATTGTTTCCCCTTGTTTTTTTGCCTTCCGAAACCGTTCTTCCCGAAAAATCGGTCAATTGGAACGAAAACTCATTTTGTGTATCCACGGTAACGCTTCCCGTAGATGAGGGGTTAGGGAATACGGAATAGGTAGCCGCTTTAGCACCCGAACCAGAAGCTTTAACCTCTACTGGTGCCAATGCCATATTATCTATTCTTTCGGGCCATCCACCTCCTGGCGGTACGATCAATATCTGTATTTGATAATCGGTGGTAGAAGGGGCCAAATCCGCAGCGATCGGAAAGGTAAATTCCAATGTTCCGGTACCTTCCGAGACCAAAGCGGTACGGGTTTCAAAAATGGTGTAGGGAGCCACTCCCAATTGCCACCATCCTACTACCTCCCTATCGGTACTTGACGAATATTCAATAGTAACCAGGGCCTCTCCACCCTGTTCTACTACCTGCGGTCCATCTACCGCTATGATGTCGTCCTCAAAAGCTACGGTAGCATCAGGGATCATCTCAAACGTAAAACTGTCGGCCTTCAACCAATCGGCCAAAGCTTCTACGTTTATAGTGTGTTGTCCCTCGGTCAACGCCATGGTTACCGTTAGGTATCCCCAATAGGAATCGATATCCAATGCACTAATGGAATCTTCATCCAAGGTGAACGCTGCAGCTTCTCCATCTACACGAAGCGCATAGCTCTGCACCAAATCACGATCTGTACCTGAAGCCTGCCCTACCCTCAAACGGACCGCCAAGGTATAGTCACCGGACTCGGAGGCCGTAAAATCAAACTTCAATTCATCTCCGGTATCGAACAAACGAACATGTTGTCCGTTACTAGCTTCCGGGTTAAAGGAATCGGGCGCAACACTATTATTGGTGCCGACATCGGCCACAACCTCAAAAACATCTTCGATTTCTATTACATCGCTACCTCCCGTATCAGGTTCGCTATCGCTAACGTCCACACTTCCGATACTCAAGTTGTCCAAACGATCTGGCCAACCGCCCCCAATAGGGACCAATATGGTCTGAAATTGATAAATATCGGCGGCTATTTCTACATCCGCTGGTATATTTAAAACAACCTCCACGGTACCGGTTCCGAGGTTTACCGGAACTGTTTGAGAATCAAAAGTAGTGTAAGGTGCGATTCCCAATTGGAAAGCAACGTTGATTTCCCTTGCCTCACTCGCGGAATAGGCTACACTAAGCGTGTAACTGCCACCTGGTGCCACCACATCCGGACCATCCACACTGACCACGTCGTCCTCAAAATCGCCGCCGATGAGTTCGAAAGAAAACCGATCCGCCTTTAACCAATCTCGAAGCGCTTCGACCTGTATGTTATGAATTCCGGCGGTAAGCGAAGTCGTCAATACCATTTCGCCCCAATGGGAATCCACATCTAGCTCGGTAATGGTAGCTTCATCGAGTTCAAAGGTGGCTACTTCACCGTCTACACTAATTTGATATTCCGTAGCCAGGTTCGATTCCGTACCTGTCGCCTCTCCTACCCGAAGTCTCACGGCCAACCTATACTCGCCGTCCTGGGCCGTGTTGAAATCAAAACGCAATGCGTCCCCGGCATCGAACAACCGCACGTGAAGGCCATTGCTTGCTTCCGGATTATAGTCATCCACACTGACGGAATTGTTGTTCCCGACATCACTGACCACTTCATATACATCCTCTATTTCTAAAATACCCTCGGTATTCCCCGGGGGTGGCGTACCATCCGTAACATCGATTCCCGTTACGGGCAAACTGTCGATCAAATCGTTAAAGCCACCGCCAGCAGGTACGATATACACTTGAAATTGATATTCGTCCTGAGCGATCGGCACGTCTTCCGGTATGGTCAATGCTACCGTAATCTGCCCGTTACCGGAGGCTACCGGTGTTACCACGGCATCGTATACCGTATATGGGGTTATTGCCTGTTGAAAGGCAACCACCACCTCCCGGTCCACACCCGCAGTATAATCGACCACCACTTCTTGAACGCTACCCGGGGCAACTTCTTCGTTAACTGTAACGGCACTAATATCATCCACATAGGTAGCATCGTCCTCCGATAGGCCAAAATCAAAACGATCGGCCTTTGACCAATATTTGCTCACCGCTACCACAACGGTGTGGGTTCCTTCGGAAAGGTACCGGGCAGCTTTTAATTCTCCCCAATAAGTGTCTCCGTCCAAGTCCGATATCGTGTCTTCGTCCAAATCAAAATCGGTGACTACCTCACCATCTATGGAAATCTCATAATTCGGTGCCAAACTGGTCGGGGTTTCCGAGGCTTCGCCGACCCGCAATCGTAGGGCCAAGTCGTATTTGGCCGTAATACCCACTTCAAAATCGAAACTTAGGGCATCGCCACAATCAAAAAGCCGTACAAATCCTCCGGCGCTGGCCCCTGCGTTGGAGCCGTCCGCTACGATATCGCTTTTATCACCTGCTTCCTTGTATACTTCAAAAACATCTTCGATCTCAAGGCTACCTGCAACGGCCCGCTCCACATTGGGAACCGGAGATTCCCCTCCATTACGAGCCACATAATTGGCCAGAAGCTTGATATAACTACTTTGATAGTAAATAGCTGGCTCTACAAGGGCCCATGGGCTTTCGCTTGCCCCGCCGATGTAATTGTTCTCATCGCTATATGCTTTTAGTCCGGGTTGGTCACCCAATAACGCATTTTGGTAAACGACACCGCCTAAGGCGATTTTAGTACCCCCGTTCGCCAATGGGTTTACCCCACCGGTTATGAATCCCGGCGCGGGCCCTACGCCATTGGCCGTACCGTCATAGGCACCGCCGGGTACGAACCAGGTATGCCAGAGCTCATCGGAACTGAATTCGGCCCCATAATCGTACATATTGCTAAGAAAAACCATTCCCAGCGGGTTGCTCCCATGGAAGTAGTGCAGAATACCATCTGCAGTTTTCTCGTATTCGGAGTGGGCCTCTTCATCCAAACCGTAGTTTAAATAATCATAATTGTCGGTCGCCTGTCTTGCCAAAAGGGCATTGCTTCCCCAATTCAAAAAGTATGGGTTTACCTGATAAAAATCTTGATCATCGTTCAAAACATATCCTCTTGCCTCTCTCGTGCGGGCACTCTCTTTATGGGAACGAATGGCATTTGCCGTAGCACCGTCCGCATTGGGTAATGTGGTATAGTATAAAATGGCCTCGCTTTGGTGTGCGCGATAGACGCCCCAATCGCCTGAAACAAAGGGTCGGACCGTATTGTAATTCGCTATAACAAAGTTGTTGTATTCCGCCTTTCCCGTGGCTTCATACAAGTAAACTGCCGCGGTAACGGCTTCCGCCACGTTTTCGGAAAGATAATGGTCACCGGGACCATCGGCATCCCCCGCCTCTATTTCCCCGTTGTCGCAAATTGCGGCCTTATCGGGCGCATTGGTATACGCCTGCCACGCCAATTCGGCACGGTTCAAAAGCGTTTCGGCATAAGCGGCCTCCGAAGGAAAATCCCGTAACACTACCGCACCATGTGCCATCATACCGGAAGCGGTTATGGCCGCGGCCGGACAGGTTTGTGCGTACCATCGCTCCCTAGTATCGGAGCTTGGTGGCGAAACATAGTTAAAATCCTCCCGTATTCCCGCTTTGCTGTGCACCGTTCCGTCCTCGTTCTGCATTTTTTGTATCCAGTCCAGTTCCCATTTTATTTCATCCAATAGGTCGGGAAGGGCATTGGTGTTTTCGGGAATACGCAATTCGAGTCTATTCCATAACTCCGGATGTTGTTGGTAGGTGGTCAACAATTGATGAACGGGCGTTGTGGCAAAAGTGATATACTTGTTCGGGTCACCGGCATCGATCCATCCCCCGCTGACATCTTTGGTCTCCTCACCGTACAGGTATTTTGCTTCGGTATCCTGTCCCGCACCCAAATACCAAGGTCCATCGGTCCATCGTGAACCAGAGCCGTATGCCCCTGTTTTATCTTGGGCCATGCGTTGGTAATAAAACGTTTCTACCGCTACGCGCAGTATGTTGTCATATACCGAGTTACTGATTTCAAATACGTTGGACGCCACCTTGTTCCCCCCTTCTTCGGTAGCCTCTATATAATAGGTGCCGGCGGCACAGTGTTTCGAGAAATCGAACCACCAGCCCGAATCGCCCGAGAGTGCGTCCGTGCCACCATCGTTCCAAAGCGTTGCCATGGCTTCGAATGCCACCGTATCATCCGATACCTTTCGCAGTACTACGGGAACGGTCGCGTCCAGATCAATTCCGGCACCGGCATTGAAGCCTTCCATGGCCTTAGCAATAATCGCCTTCTTTTTGGCGGTTATCGGATATCCAAATTGGTCTATCCGAATGTAGTTCTTTTTGGTATTGATGGCCTGGCCGAACAGTGAGGCCGAACCCAACACCAGAAAAAATAGCCCTCCTAAAACAAAGGCTTTTTTAAATTGGTCGTGTAATGTTGTTTTCATATTTAATTCAAGTATTTGCGCTTCATTACAATGTAAAAAGGCCATCCATAGTGGAGGCCTTTTAAAAATCGTAACGAACCACGGGTTATTAAGTTACAAGTTCTTGATCATCTGTTCGTTTTAGGTAACAATTGAAATCCTGTCCATTATACCGCATGGGTACTTCTGGCGATCAGATGCAATATCAGTTCTGTCAAAAGAACGTATTGCCATAAACTTCCTTAAATTATAGGTATGATCTGGGATAACATTTATAAAGGCGTTTGCCTTTTTACTGCAGTGCCATAATGGCCCTGTTCGACCTGTATACCGGCTTTGATCGGCACGGTACTCTGTCCTATTTTATTCTCAAGAATACGTACAGGTGGTTTTTAATCCAACAAAATGCCACCATTTGACGCTTTATATAAGATTCGAGACGAACTGCCGCCATTGAACGACAGTTCGCTTTTCGAATCTCAAAACTTCCTTTATTCTACAATCAATTTAGATGTGCTTCGGTTCCTTGAAAACATATCGGTCACTTCAAGGATGTAAAGCCCCGAACGTAGTCCGTCCAAACTCAACTCTCTTGTACCTGCTTGCATTTCCGGGCTATTGAACACCTCTCTGCCTAGAATATCCAATATCCGTACCCTAAAGTCGTTTTGCGAAACAAGGTTGACAACTCCGTTACGGACCGGATTTGGAAAAAATGAAATTGCTGGTGCTCCGGTTTCCGAAAGTTCCGTTTTTAATGAAGCGCTACCACAACTGCGGTTCCCAAAATTGAAATTTCCATTCGTATATAGTTTATCGGGGTCATAAGCACAACAAGAGGAGGTCTCCGTTGCCTGTGTCTCCGTTTGCAGTCGTGCACCACAAATCTCGATCCAATCGACCTGTAGGTTTTTGTCGCTGCAGCTTCCCGAGCTCCCGTCATTGGTAAAATGGACGGAAACCGCTCCGGAAGTAAATCCGTTATAGGTATAACTGGTAAAAGCGGTACTGACGTTGTTCCATGTCTTTACGGTAGTTCCGTCCACACGCAATTGCATAGTCTCCGTACCGCAATCCCCTTTTGCACGGACAACAACGGAACCGGTTTCCGGACCGCCACAGCTGCGTGACCCAAAATTAAAGTTGCCATTGGTGTACAATTTATCTGGATCTCCCAAGCAACAGCTTGCCGTTTCGGTAGCTTCGGTTTCGGTCTGGAGTCGTGTACCACATACTTCTATCCAATCGACCTCTAAATTTTTATCGCCACAGCTTCCAGAACTACCATTGTTGGTAAAATGGACACTGACCTCACCAGAGGCAAATCCATTATAAGTATACGTGGCAAAGGAGGTGCTTACATTGTTCCAAGTTTTAACTGTGGTTCCGTCCACACGCAGCTGCATTGTTTCCGTTCCACAATCGCCTTTGGCCCGTATGGTAATGGAATTGCCGCTACTTGGCGGTGGCGGTGGGGTTACGGTAGTCTTCTCAAAATCCAGACGGTCCGCTTTTAGCCAATTCGCCTTTGCCTTGATCCTTACGGTATGGCTTCCAGCGGAAAGGTTGCGCGTATGGGAGATGCGTCCCCAATAGGTATCGCCGTCCAAGGCCGAAGCGGAGCCCGATACAAAACTGAAGGTACGTATCGTACCGTCTATTCGGACCTCATATTGGCCAACCATATTGTTGGTGCTGCTCGCCGATAGCTCTCCGGTACGCACGCGCAGATCGATCTTATAATCACCGGACTCCGCAACCGTAAATGTCGTGGATAATTCGTCGTTGGTTTCGAACAAACGTACATATTGCCCGCTGCTAGCGCCCGGGTTACCGTTATCCACACCAACACTAAAACTGCCTCCAGCCTCGTTGAACACAGTAAAGTTGCCTTCTATTTCCTGAGAACCCTCCGTAACGGGATCTGGATCCGGGACAGGGGTACCACCGCCCGTTTCTTTTACCATCATCGCTGCCATTCCCACGAAAAACGCTTGTTGGCTGATAGCCGGTTCCGTCGATTTTACATCGGTACGTACTTCGTTAAAACTGTCGTTCTGTTGCGGACCACCAGCCAATGAACCTACGTGGACGTGCTTATCGGGGGCGGTACTGTTCTGTGGAACACCACTTGCGCCACGATGATGCGTAATCGTTGTAGGGTTGTTCCCGTAGCCTACTACATAGGAGCTATTTCTTGGGTTGTCCCCAAGCACATAATCAATTTGTTGAAAGGCAAAGTTTCGATATTTGTTATACTTTGAGAAACCGGTACCGCGAAGCTCCGCATAGAAATAGGCGCCAAAGGCCATCGATTGTGCCAAGGAAGCGGCCAAAAAGTTACTTCTGTAGTAAAGGCCTCCATTCGTTCTTGGAGCGTTATCGATCTCATTGTCCAACCAGTTTTCAGCAGAGTTGTAATATTTTTGTTCACCGGTAATTTGTGCCATCAACAGGTATCCTTCATACGCGTGGTCCCGGTAATGCATCATCCAACCTACGTTATTGCTCACTTTATTGTATTCCGTTTTGGCACGGTCAAGATATTGATTTTCGTTCGTGGCCTTGTACAACCATATTGCCGCAACAAAAAGATCATCGTCAAAATCGTTCATCGGGTAGGGTTCGGGAGAACCCAGTTGATCGTAGTGGTTTCCTCTATGGTTGTCCGCGAAACTGAAAAGGTCCTTGGCATGCTGCAACAAGGAGGAACTGTAAGAGGCGTCCTCGTTTTTGAACACCATCGCAAGACTGGCAAAGGCGGCAGCATTACTGGCCGCCATGTGCGTACCGGGTTTGGAAGTGTTGATAGTCGTTACGCTCCTATCGATACTTGGTGACTGCAAACTCGGTGCAACCCACTCATTGTGCTCTGGATTGCTACCGGTCTTGGCACGACCGATCTGCGCATAAAATACGTTGGCCGATGGATGGAGCTTTATCATAAAATCGCCCGATAGTCGCAAATGGTTCAATAAATGCGTTTTATTTCCGGAATTGTCGAAGGATGGCCTATACTGTAAATAGGACCAGGCCAGCACACGGGTGGCCTGCGCGGACACATAGTTGAACTTGGTATGATCGCCTGCATCGTGCCAACCTCCCGTAAGGTTTTTGCCAATATCCGAACCATCGTTCATGTGGCAGTTGTTCCGCCAAGCGGCCCTGCTCCAAGATGGTTGCGGACCACAGATCTGACCATCGTAGAATTCTATGGATTTGCCTAATACATCGCTATAGTTGAAATCGCCTTGGGCTATGGCCCAATTACCATAGCAACAGAATAGGAATAACAGTATACTGTTTAGATTATTTTTTAACATGTTAAAAATTGATTTTTTGTTCGTGTTTTTTAAGCTTCGTTTTTGAAAAATAGGTGCCGGTTCGTAACGGACCGCCACTAAAATGACAGTCCGTTTTTTTAAACCTTAGCTAACTAAATTATTCGATAATGAGTTTTGAAGTACTCGATTTTTTGGTTAATTCATCTGTCATTTGTAAGATGTACAGCCCCGAATGAAGTCCGTCCAAATTCAACTCCTGTGTACCTGCTTGCATTTCCGGGCTATTGAACACCTCTCGGCCCAACAGATCGAGCAAACGGACCCTAAAGTTGTTTTGCGAAACAAGGTTGATTACCCCGCCACGAACCGGATTTGGGAAAAACGTGATCACATTTTCCGCAATGGCTTCCTCTGGTGCTGCGGCGACCTTTAACGAAACGCTGCCACAGGTTTGCGATCCAAAGGCAAAGTTACCGTTGGTAAACAATTTATCCAAGGACGTTGCACAACAAGTGGACGTTTTGGTGGACGCGGTTTCCGTCTGTAAACGTGCGCCACAAATCTCGATCCAATCGACCTCCAAATTTTTATCGGTACAGCTTCCGGAACTTCCGTCATTGGTAAAGTGGATGGAGACCGCTCCCGAGGTAAACCCATTATACGTATAATTGGTAAAACTCGTACTTACATTGTTCCAGGTCTGCACCGTGGTACCGTCCACGCGCAATTGCATGGTCTCCGTTCCACAATCTCCTTTTGCCCTAACAACAATGTTTCCACTACCGCCACTGCCGGAACCGGTCAAGTTGCCTTTACCATCAAAAACGATATACCCGAAAACCTCTGTCGCATGCGCGAGTTCAGCATCTTTGGACGCTTCTTCTTGAAAAAAGACATCGATTCCCGTTGCGTTAAAGGTATTGGAGGTACTATTGGCGCGGTATCGGATTACCCCGGCATCACCACCATCCGTGGTTTGGCTATGGCCGATAAGTACCCTGTTATTGCTATTATAAGTTTGTGAAAAGGAAATTCTTTTATCCTGATCGGTGATTTCGTTCGCCGAGTTGACGACCTCAAACTTGCCTACACCACTACCGTTGGCGCTGCCACGTTCCATGGCGACCCAGGCGACGGTCTCGTTCACATGCGACCGATTGCCGTCCAAGGTACCGCCATTTTCCTCCTCCTGAATGTAGAGTTCGAAACCCGTGTTAGTCACTTTCCTCACGCGAACATTGATCGCCTGCGCCTCATTATTGGTGACGGCTTGTACCAATACTGTTGGTTTGGCCGAAAATGCCGAGGAAAAGGTGACTGTGGTAACTGCGGTACCTGTTGTTTTTTTACCGGCTATGATCTTGTTGCCGTTCGCCATGGTATGCGTTCCTTTTTCAACGACCATATACCCTACCGTTTCGGCGTTATGCGATTGGTCCAAGTACTCCCATTCATCCACTTGCCATTGAAAATTGGTGCCGCCACTGTTGCGCACTCGAACGGTTGCCGCCTGGCCGCCATACATGCCCAATGGCCCCATGACCACTACGGGATCGGTATAACTGTTTGCATAGTTCACCGTTTTCCAATTCGCATTGGTACTTGAGGTTCCTACCTCTCCGAAAACATCGCCACTTCCACCGCCAGAGGTCTTGGCAAAATCCAACCGGTCCGCTTTCAGCCATGGTCCTTTTGCCTTGATCCTTATGGTATGGCTTCCCGCGGAAAGGTTCCTAGTGTGGGAAATTAGGCCCCAATAGGTATCCCCGTCCAGAGCGGATGCGGACCCGGATACAAAACTAAAGGTTCGCACTGTTCCGTCTATCCTGACTTCATAATTACCGACCATATTACTGGTACTGTTAGCAGATTGCTCACCAGTCCTTACCCTCAGATCAATTTTATAGTCTCCCGCCTCACCTACGCTAAAGGTGGTGGACAATTCGTCATCGATATCGAACAATCGAACATATTGTCCGTTGCTCGCTCCTGGATTGGAACCATCGACACCGATACTAAAGCTGGTTCCGGCTTCATTGAACACAGTAAAATTGCCTTCTATTTCCTGAGATCCTTCGGTAACCGGGTCCGGATCGGGACCAGGGTTGGAACCACCTCCACCATTGGCCACATAATTAGCCAACATCTTTACGTAACTTGCTTGATAGTAAATACCGTTCTCTACTAGGGCATAAGGTGCTTCGCTCTCCCCCACGATGTAATCGTTTTCATCTGCAAATGCCTTTAAGCCAGGTTGGTTGCCTACGGTTTGACCGTTATACTTTACTCCACCGATCGTAACCACCGTATTCGGCCTGTTGATAACCGGGTTAGCACCTCCGGTCACAAACCCGGGTGCCGGTCCCACGATATTAGAACCATTTGGTGTACCATCATATTTTCCTTCATTGAAGAACCATGTATGCCACATTTGATCAACCGAGAAATCCCCGCCATAATTATACATATTCGTCAAATAACTTATTCCAAAAGGGTTTATTCCATGAAAATAGTGCAAAATATTGTCCGATACCTCTCGGTAATTGTTGTGGTTGCCGCTGTCCAGACCATAGTTGATATAGTCATAGTTATCCGATCCCTGTCTGGCGATCAAACTGTTACTACCCCAGTTCAGGTAAAATGGGTCGAATCCGTAAAAATCGTTGCTAGGATCCACTTTGTAAATCGTGGGTTGCCTTGATATACTCGTATTCTTGCGATCGATAATCGCATTTTTAACAGCATTGTCAGCATTGCTCAAGGTAGTATAGTAGAGTAAAGACTCGCCTTGGTTGGCCCTGTAAATCGCCCAATCCCTATCGAACATGGAACGAATCTGGGTATAGTTGTTCTTGACAAAGTCGTTGTATTTCGATTTTCCGGTAAGGTCGTAAAGATAAACCGCAGCACAGACCGCCTCGGCTACGTTTTCCAAAAGATACTGATTCCCAGGACCGTCGGCATCCCCTGCTTCAATTTCCCCATTATCGCAAATGGCATCCTTATCCGAAGCATTGGTGTAGGCGTCCCAAGAGAGCTCAGCTCTCGAGGTAAGATCGGACACGTAGGAAGATTGCGAAGGAAAGTCTCTTAACACCACCGCCGCATGTGCCATCATACCGGAAGCCGTAATGGCCGCGGCAGGACAGGTTTGGCTGTACCAGCGCTCTCTCGAATCGGTACTTGGCGGGGATACGTAAGCACCATCTTCCTTAATTCCCGCCTTTGCGTGAACGGTTCCATCATTCCGTTGCATGGACACCACCCAATCCACTTCCCACTTTATCTCGTCCAAGATATCAGGAAGGTCATTGTTGTTTTCAGGAATACGCAAGCTAAAACTCTTCCAAAAATTCTCATGTTGTTGATAAGTGGTCAATAGGTTATGTACCGCAGGTGTAGCAAAGGTCACATATTTGTTGGGGTCACCGGCGTCAATCCAGCCTTTCCCTACATTACGACGCTCATTGCTGTATAGATATTTTGCATTGGTATCTTGATTGGTCCCCAAATACCATGGACCATCTACCCAGTCTGATCCGGAAGCGTGGCTCGCTGTTTTATTTTGACCTATTCTTTGGTAAAAAAAACTTTCCATCGCAACACGTAGTACATCATCATATACGTTGTCGTCTATTTTGAACCGATTGGAATCTACCGTATTGCCATTGGTTTCGGTCACCCTTATATAATAGGTACCCGGCGTAGTATAAGAACTGAAGTCAAAATACCAACCGCGGTCCCCGGAAAGTTCATCCGTACCGCCACCGTTCCAAACCGTAGCCCTTGCTTGATAAACGATAGCATTATCACTATTTTTTCGCAACTGAACGTTTACATTAACATTGAGATCAATACCGGTACCCGCATTGAAACCGTTTACGGCTTTCGCTATAATGGCCATTTTAGTGGCATTTTCCATGTAACCAAATTGGTCTACACGTACGTAGTTCTTTTTTGTGTTGATGCCTTGTGCCTCACCATGGAAATTTCCAAGGAAAACACACACCAACAAAAACAATAATAAGCGTGGAGTAATTTTAACCATAAACAATAAAATTTTAAGTGTTAATTAACCAGAGGTTTCCGATGTTTACATCATCTGGAAACTGACAAAATAATATCATTTTGTCTTTTTTGCCATAGTGGAACAACTCTACTTCATAGCATATAGTTAATAATTTCAGCGCTATTTAATCGTTAAATCATCAAAAAAACGACATAATTATAGGAATACGATAAAAAAATGATGAATTCATACCATAGGCGTGCAGTTCGTCGATGGTAAAAAAATGGCAATGTTGAAGAAATCTGAAGAACGCCTTAACAAAAAGAAATGATTTCCTTCTTCTGTTTTTGACAAAATAGTATAAGCTTTGTTTCAAAACGGAGCAATTTTTTTCAGGACTTGTCCATAACCGTTCTGACAGCACGATGCTAAAAAAAAATTTAAATAACTCATTATCATCTACTTAAAAGTATCAATAGGATTTCACCTAGTGAATTTTTGGTTCCGCTAACCTGCCCTATTGGTTGTATAAAAGCCAATCGATGATAATGGCAAGTCCGTTTTACCGCAATTGAACTTACCATACCAGTGCCCCGTAGGCTAATCCGATAACATCAGTTGGACCACTCCGCTTTAACAAATATTTACAGTACAAAACTACTTTTTGGCACTACTTTCGAACACTGTTTTTTTGTCTGGAAAAATTCAATCCTAAAACCAGTTCATACGCCGCATTATCACGGCATGTGATTCATCGCATCAGTATATTATCTCTCGCACAGCTATGGATATTGGTTTATCGTTTCTTTTTTTTAGCTATGCATTTGGATAAGCTGGTTTTAGGTTCAGAAATGGCATTTTATGAATCAGCATAACCATAACGACCGTTTAAAAAAAGTTCGAACGCACAAACGTTCGAACTTTTTTATTCTTACAGCACTACCGCCGAGAACCTATGGCACTCACCGAATGCTTAACTTGGAAGTATATGATTTTAGGGTAACGGCATCGGTCAATCGCAATAGATAGATGCCCGAGGGAATCGTTTTAACGAAAATACGATGATCGCCGCCCGTGTTTCGGGTGTCCGTCAATACTTCCCTTCCCAACAGATCATAGATTTCCACGGAGAAGCCGTTCTTTGCCGAAACATGCAACATTCCATCGGTGACCGGATTGGGAAAAGCGGCCAATGTAGCCTTTTCTTCTTCGGTGCCGATGAGCTTGGTTTTCAAGGCAACGGAACAACTGCGATTTCCAAAATTGAACTGACCGTTGGTAAACAGTTTTTCCTTATTCCCCAAACAACAGGTTGAATTCTCTTCTACCGCTTCCGTTTCCGTTTGCAACCTTCGCCCACATACCGTGATATAATCGATGGTAAGATTTCGGTCCGAACAAGATCCGCTGCCGTCGTTGACAAACCGCACCACAATACGTCCGCCGGAATAACCACTGTACACGTAATCTGCAAAACCACCGTTGGAGATACCGGTAAAGCGCTTTTTTTGTGCTCCGTTCACGTAGAGTTCCATTACCTCGTCACCACAATCCCCCTTGGCACGTATAACAATATTTCCCGAAGGACTACTCCCACAAGTTTGGTTGCCGAAGTTAAAGTTTCCGTTGGTATACAATTTATCCCGGTCCCCTTTGCAGCAGCTGGAAGTTTCGGTCGCCTTGGTTTCCGTTTGCAGGCGTTTTCCACAGACCTCAATCCAATCTACCTCCAGATTCCTATCACAACCGTTCGTTCTGGCCGCATTTACGAAATGAATACTTACCCTCCCGGAACTGAAACCGTTATATTCGTAAACGGTATAATTGGTCCTGACAGTGTTCCAGATCTTTTTTACGACATTATTGACCCGTAATTGCATCCTCTCCGAACCGCAATCGCCCTTGGCCCGAATTCTGATCGTCCCATTTCCGGGCGGTGTGGACTGCCCTCTTAATACATTGACATCATTCCTCACTTTTGAGGAAAGTCTGTTACTGAAACTACCTCCCTTTGGAACAATGTACACCTGAAATTGATAGTCATTGTTCTTTACCGGAACATTGCTCGGAATGGGCACATTGATGGTCGCCGTTCTTGAACCTTTGGCTACGGCCAACTTGACTTCATTAAATTTTTGATAGTTTGGATTTCCGTCCCTTCGGAACAACACCCCAATGTCACGATTCGTTTTGGCGCTGTACTTTACGGTAAGCTGGGCAGTTTTTCCCTGGGTCACCTGTCCGGGGGCCGTGATGGAAACAATTTCGTCCTTTCCACTTGGAGGCTGGGTGCCACCGTCCGATTCTTTTACCATTTGGGCCATTAAGCCTACAAAAAATGCCTGATTGTTGATGGAAGGTTCCGTGGTTTTGACATTCCCCCGGTCATTGTCAAAATTATCGTTGGGGTCGCTGGGCCCGCCTACCAAAGCACCTGTCAACTCATAGGTATCATTGCGCTTTTCTATTATTCTGTCGGTGTTGCTCGCCGTACGGTGATGTACCCTTCTGGGAAACTTTGTACCGATACCGGGAATGTAGGACATCTTTAGTTTATTGTCCCCAAATATGTAGTCGACTTGATCAAAAGCGAATCTGCGATATCTATTGTATTTGGAAAACGAAGTTCCCCTAAGTTCTGCATAGTACAATGCGCCGTATGCCATGGAGGCACCCAACGAGGCTGCTAAAAAATTACTTCGAAAATAAAGTCCGCCATTGGTCCTTGGAGCATCTAACTCCCCATCGAGCCAGACCTCGGCCGCATTGAAATACTTTGCTTCCCCTGTCAATTTGGACATCAGCAAAAATCCCTCATAGGCATGGTCCCTATAATGCATCATCCACCCTTTTGCGTTTTTTACCGAGGGGTGATTGAACTCGCTTTCGGCCTTGCTCTTATATTTTTGCTCTCCGGTAGCCCGCCACAACCATACGGCATTGGTAAAAAGATCATCCTGATAATTATTATCGGTCACTTCATCATTTTTTTTGCGAAGGGGGTATGGCTCGATACTCCCCCTGAAATTTGGGGTAAGGTCATCGTGGTATCCCCTATGCTTGTCGGCAAAGTCATACAATTCCCTGGCATGGCGCAACAATTTATTGCTATACTGGCTATCGCGGTTTTTGAAAACGATAGCGGTCGCTGCCAATGCCCCGGCCGTTGCGGCCGCCATATGGGTGCCAGGGTTTTTGGTAGTGATTTTTTTTGCACTGCGATCGATGTTCGGACTTTGCCTGTGTGCGGGCACCCATTCCCCGTGTTCAGGATTGGGAGATGCCTTAGCGACCCCTATCTGCGAATAATATTCGTTTTTGGATGGATGCATTTTTATCATATAATCTGCACCCCATCGCAAATGGCGCAATAAATGTTGCTCGTTTCCGGTATTGTTAAAAGACCCGCGGTAATCGATAAGGGACCAGGCCAACACCCGCATTGCATGTGCGGTGATATAATTGAATTTGGTATGGTCGCCGGCATCGTGATAGCCACCGGTCAGGTCCCTGTTTACGTCTTTTCCATCGTTCATATGGCAATTAAAACGCCAATCGAAACGGACCCAAGATGGTTGTTTACCACAGATCTGTGCATCATAAAATAAAATGGACTTTGTAAGTCCATCGTCAAAATCATTATTGTTTTGTGCGCTGATGAAAAAGGTCGCCATTAATAGAAACACCGATACCATCAATGTTCTGATATTATTAAAGGATGGCTTCCCAATTATAAGGTGTTGTTCTCTTCCCGCTAGAAAGATTTTGGCATCGCCAAAATTTTTGGAGGTACTCTTACTCATAATCTTTTTTTTAGGATTTAAGGTTTAGTTTTTTGAGCCTCGCTATTGACAAAAAAGTATCAATCATGGTGAAAGCAATAGCAAAATCTCTTTTTCAATGTTACTTAGTTAATCAATAAATCTTAAAAAATTACCAAATGCACATAAAAAATCACAAAAAATTAAAAATATGATTAACAATTGATCATTATATTCAAAATTATTGATTCTTATAAACAATTGATTACCAATTTGTTCAATTGAAAAAGATTTTTTAGTAAACAAAAAATCGAATATTAAAACCCTCTTTTTTGACAAAATACTATTGCATATGAGGTTTTATCCTGTACTCTACTACTAATTCTTGAAAGGTGCACTAGGGATCACCTACCATTCTAATTTCTAAATTCAGTGCTTACTACCTTACCTTGGTGCCACCACCAAAGAAGTGATTCTAGTTCTGGACCGCTATTGCGGCCAAACCATGGCAAACAGAGAAAGCCCCGACTCCTTGCGGTTGTCGGGGCTCCTACCCTTATCACAGTTACTACCAATACTTGAAACTAATCGATTACAATTTTAGAGGTTTCGGAAGTTCCGATCAACAAATTCGTCAGTTCCAAAAGATACACCCCACTCTGGACTCCTTGAAAACGGATTTCCTTTGTGCCCTGTACCCCCTTTTCGACGAAAACGGTACGCCCGACCAAATCATAAAGGGTTACATTATAGGATGCTTCCGAAGTAATGGTTACCGTTTTATTGGATGACGGGTTGGGAACAACCTTGAACGCCCCGGAAAAACCGTTGCTCCCCGACAAATTAGATTTCAATTCGGCACCACCAAAAACGACGTTTCCGAACAAAATAAATCCATTGCAATTCAGCATTTCCGAATTGGATCCGCCGCAGGTTCCATTCTGCGACACTCCCGTATTCAACCGCTGGTCTTCGGCCTGTATCGTTTGTGCCCCTACCTGAATATAATCTACCTGTAAATCTTTTGCGGGGTCACCGTTATCGTTTATATAACGCACTTTAATATTGCCCGTTCCCGAAGGCACGTTTTCAAAACTGTAGTCCTGATACTCCGTACCGACCGTATTGGTGTTACCGAAATACTGATTGTTTATCTGAATGCGAAATGCTTCTCCTCCCGAGGTTCCCTTGGCCCTTACGATCAAGGTGTTCAAATCTCCTGTTGGGTCTGGGTCTGGATCTGGGTCTGGGTCCGAATCTGGGTCTGGGTCAGTATCCGTATTCGGGTCGGGCGCTACCAAGATGGTATTGGCCACATAGTTGGCCAAAAACTTAATGTAACTGGCTTGGTAATTGTTCGCATTTTCCACGAAACGGTACGCCTCTCTCCCGCGCGAATATTCCTTATTCGGGTTCCATCCATTTTCATCGGAGAACTTTTTGAGCAGCGGCTGGTTCTCCACAATATCCGTATAACGGTTCCCGCCTAAATAGATGTCGATATATCCGGCGTTCGCTTCCTTGTTCACACCACCCGATATAAATCCGGGAACGGGCCCTACTTTGGCCGAACCTGTTACAAAGGACCTGCCATCAAAATCGGTACCGTCCTTAAACCAGGTATGCCATAATTGATCCACGGAAAAATCGCCACCGTACTCGTACATATTCGTCAAATACGTAATTCCCAAAGGATTTACACCATGAAAGTAATGCAAGATCGCATCGGCCATTCGCTGATACTTTTGTTGATGGTTGGGAAGATCAATAGCATAATTCAGGTAATCCAGATTATCAGATCCTTGACGTGATAAGGCCGAATTACTGCCCCAATTTAAATCGGGATTCCGTATACCATATAGGGATACCGCATCCTTAGGATCGTAAAACTCTTCTTTTTCATTGATTTTTGCTTCTTTGGCACTTTTTATTTTATTCACGGCCCCCAGGTTGGCCCCGTCCAAACCAGTGTAATACAGAAATGCCTCCCCTTGGGTTGGGCCTAACAATCCCCAGGTTCCTCTAGGTCGAAACAATTTTGCTTTTTCATAATGCGAGATGAAAAATGAATCATACTTCGTATCCCCGGTCATCGCGAACAGGTATACGGCAGCAGCAGCAGCTTCTGCATAATGTTCATTTAAAAATATTCGTAACGGACCGTTTCCATCTCCCGCTTTAATGGCGGTATACTGACAGGTAATATTGGCAACTTCGGCATCGGTAATCACTCCCGGAGTAATCAAATCCAATGGCTCCGCATACCCTAGGTAGTATTCCCAAGCCAAGACGGCCTTCTCCAGGAGCAGATCTGAATATTCGGTATCAAAATCCTTATATACCAAGGCGGCATGTGCCAACATTCCAGCGGCTGCCATGGAAGCACTGGGACAGGTTTGCGAATAAAAACGAGGGCGGTCGTCGGTGCTTGGCGGAGATATGTAGGCATCCTTTACTACCCCAACTTTTGATATGACCGCACCATCGGGATCTTGCATGGCCATGACCCAATCCAATTCCCACTTAATTTCATCCAAAATATCGGGAAGGTTTCCACCGGCTTCGGGAATGCGAAGTGCAAAATCGTTCCAAAATTCAGGGTGTTGCTGATACGTAGTCAGTAAATTGTGTACCGGTGGAGAAGCCAGGTTGATATATTTATTGGGGTCTCCAGCGTCTATCCAACCTTTACCGACGTCCCTAGCGCTACCGCCAGGATATTTTTCATCGTAATTGCATGGTGACAGTGCCGCGGTATCTTGAAATTTTCCCTGGTACCATGCGGTATCTACCCAATTAGCGCCTGAACCGTATTCCGCCGTTTTGTCCTGTCCGATACGTTGGTAGTAGAAGGTTTCCAAAGCAACCCGAAGCACATCTTCATATACGGCATCACCGATCTTGAAGGTATGGGAGTCTATTTTGGACCCATTTTCATCGGTAACCTGTATATAGTACTCCCCTGGTGTTTGAAATTCGGTAAAATCAAATGTCCAACCGCGGTCTCCCGAGGCCACATCCAAAAGGGAACGTTCTTCATCCTGCTCTTCCGAATTTCTCCAGATGTTGGCCTTTTTTTGAAGTACTACCTCACCTTCAAGGGTTCGCAGCTCCACGGCAATATCGGCATCCAAGAGAATGCCCTGATCGTTATTAAAACCCTCTAGGGACTTTGCGATAATAGCCTTCTTTTCAGCTTTTTCCATGTAGCCAAATTGGTCTACCCGAATGTAATTTTTATCCGTGTCGATTCCCTGCGAAAAACCGGAAACCATGGCCCCAACGATGAAAAGGAGCAAAAGCAAGCCCTTTCGAAATATGTCATTTTTTTCCATAATTTAAACTATTTGCGTGTTAACCTCTTCTTTTGTTTTACGGTACCTCAGGGTACGGCCAGTACTTGGCCAAGAAGCGTTTCTTTTAAATTCTGTAAATTTCAACAGCTGTTTCAGTCGGGCCTAGGTTTCCCTGTCCCCATTTTTAGAAGCATCCCTGTTTTTTAACGGAACGGCACATTGTATCACTATTCGGTAGGCACCTTCAAACGGTGCTGTGATGCTTATGTGGCATTTTATTTAAAATTTAGGGTATTGAACAGCTGGTATTGCGACGGACCTGTAAGGCCTATTTAAATCCATCAATGATCAAATCCGATATCGGTGTTTTTTTGGAGTGCACTCATCGGAAAAAACCAGGTTGTTTCAGCTACTTTAAACAACCGTTTTACGTACTTTTTGTTTCATAATACTGTGGTGTTTTTAATTAAAAAAAGAATTTTAATACCTTTTAAGATCTGTTTTTGACAAAAATGCATGTGCCAAATCTATACCTCTTGGCATTACATAGTTAATAAAATTTCTATCTAAAAATTGCGAAATGATCAAATAACATTACGCTGAAGTCAATAAAATCAACAAATTGACAGGATAATACCAGAAAACAAAATTTCAAAAATCATTTTTAAACAAGCTGTTTGGAACCTCACGGGGGTTGATCAAACAAAAAAAGTAAGGCAAGTAGTTAATTTTGAGTATCTGTAGCGCCAAAATACTCAGGTCTTTTGTTTTTTCTTTTGTGCGGCAGGAAAAAGTACATTATTTAAGATGAGTCGATACCCGGGGGAAGTAGGATGCAGTTCCAGTTCCGTTTTTGGGTCCCCTACGCGATGTTGGTAGTCTTCCGGATCGTGACCCCCATAAAAGGTAAAAAAGCCTTTACCCTTTATCCCATGCACGTAGCGCGCTTCGCCGTTGATCTTGTTTTCCCCCAAAACCATAACGGTAGGTTTTACCAACTTCCGTTCGAAGGCGGTAGTTTGTCCCATAAAGCCTTTTACCAGAGCGGTATGGTTCTGACAGAGCATAGTGGGTACGGGATCCCATTTTGCGGAGAAGTCCATCAACGAAAAATAGTCGGACTCTTTTGGTACGTTACCCCTTTTGGTAGTCATGTCAATAGAGGAAAATTCGTATTGCAGGGGATTGCGCTCCAACACAAAATCCTTAAAGGCAAACGTTCTGGAAAAATCGAGCTTTGACTGATAGTTTGCTTCGGAGGGATCGCCGTCGAACATGGGCTCGCAAATATCTACCGTTTCGGCGGATAGCGCAATGTCAAAACTATCGGTTGCGGAACACATGGCGAACATGAAGCCTCCCCCGATCACATAGTTTCTAATTTTTTGCGCTACCGCCCTTTTTTGTTCGGAAACCTTATCAAATCCCAATTTGGTGGCCAAGGCCTCGGCGTTCTGTTTTTGTTCGATATACCAAGGCGCCGCACGATAAGCACCATAAAACTTACCGTACTGTCCCGTAAAATCTTCATGGTGCAAGTGCAACCAATCGAACAGTGCCAGTTCATCGCGCAGCACTTCTTCATCATAAACCGTCTCATAGGGAATTTCGGCATAGGTGAGTACCATGGTCACCGCGTCGTCCCAAGGTTGGTTTCCCTTAGGGGAATACACGGCCACTTTTGGCGCTTTTTCCAACACCACCGCTTCTTGGTTCATGGAGGGGCTACCGATATCGTCCAAAATGGACTGTGCTTCCCCATCCGACAACACCTCAAAGGACACCCCGCGAATTTGACATTCCTTACGGATGTTCTCCCCATCCGGTAATAGGAACGAACCGCCCCTATAATTCAACAACCACTGAACCTTTTGTTGCTTGGTCAGCACCCAGTAAGTAATACCGTATGCCTTAAGATGATTTTTTTGTCCTTCGACATCCATGGGGATTAAAATGGAGGAAGCGAAAATGGGGTAAGCGGACAGAATAAAGAGAAGGGAGAGGATACTTTTTCGCATGCCTGGTTTTCTTTGAGGGGTACTTCTCAAATATAACGGAAATTACCTCCGTTTTGTTTTTGGCAACGTTAAAGATTTTAGAAAAGGAGGTACTGTACCGGTTTCTGAAAATAGGGAAAGAGCACCATTAGAAGTCCGTTTTCAGGAAGAACAGTTTCTCCCCTTGATGGCAGCAATATATTAG
This sequence comes from uncultured Flavobacteriaceae bacterium, assembly GCA_947500445.1. Classification (GTDB taxonomy): domain Bacteria; phylum Bacteroidota; class Bacteroidia; order Flavobacteriales; family Flavobacteriaceae; genus Pelagihabitans. Next base: position 27,283 of record CANMSB010000037.1, read on the forward strand.
ATTTAAAACGGTACCCCGCTATCGTCTTCCGGTCCCAGACCATCGTTCATGGAGCTTCCAAATGCTTCGTTGGCATCGGGAAGGCTGCTGGTGTTGAACGGGTTTTCATCGCCATCGTTCATTTTCGATTGAAATTCGAAAGGCGAATCAAAATCGTCCAGATTGTCGAACTTACCTAGGTTTCCAATGAACTTCAAACGGATGTTTTCCAATCCCCCGTTACGGTGTTTGGCTACGATAAACTCGGCCTGCCCTTGTGTGGGCGTGCGCTCTTCATCGTCCCACTCATCAATTTTGTAGTATTCTGGACGGTATATAAAGGATACGATATCGGCATCCTGTTCAATGGCCCCGGATTCCCTTAGATCCGACAGTAACGGCCTTTTACTGCCGCCACGGGTCTCTACCGCCCGAGAAAGCTGTGACAGGGCAATGACCGGTATGTTCAATTCTTTGGCCAAGGCCTTTAGGTTTCGAGAAATGGTAGAAATTTCCTGCTCCCTATTCCCTCCTTTTTGCGACCCTCCGGCCGTCATCAGTTGCAGGTAATCGATGATGATCAGTTTAATACCATGCTGGGAGGCCAAACGCCTTGCTTTTGCCCGAAGGTCAAAAATGGATAAGGAGGGTGTATCGTCTATGAACAAGGGCGCTTTTTCCAACGCCTTTACCTTTACGTTCAATTGTTCCCACTCGTGTTTTTCCAGCTTACCGGTACGCAATTTCTCGGAGGAAAGTCCTGTTTCCGAAGAAATAAGTCGCGTAATCAACTGTACGGAGGACATTTCACAGGAAAAGAACGCCACTGGAATATTGGAATTCACGGCCATATTCTTGGCCATGGACAGCGTAAGCGCCGTTTTACCCATACCCGGCCGTGCCGCTACAATGATCAAATCACTCGGCTGCCAACCGGAAGTCAACTTGTCGACCTTGTCAAAACCGGAGGCCACCCCACTCATTCCCTCCTTGTTGGCAATTTCCTCGATCCGCCTTTTTGCTTGTATAACGAGATCCTGGGCCGTTTCGGCAGAGCGTTTTAGGTTGCCCTGGGTTACGTCGTACAGTTTGGATTCAGCGGCATCCAACAAGTCAAAAACATCGGTACCCTCATCGTACGCCTCCTCAATGATCTCGTTTGAAATTTTTATCAAACTTCGTTGAATGAATTTTTGAAGAATGATTCGCGCATGAAACTCGATATGGGCAGAAGAAGCTACCTTTTGCGTTAGTTTTATGAGGTAAAAATCCCCCCCGATCGCCTCTAAGTGTCCGCTTTTCTTTAATTGGGACGAAACGGTTAATAAATCGACCGGTTCCGAACTTTCAAATAATTTGAAAATTGCTTCATAGATAAATCGATGCGCGTCCTTATAGAATACATCGGGATGTAAGATATCTATTACCTCATCGACCCCTTTTTTATCAATCATCATTGCCCCCAATACAACTTCCTCTAAATCAACAGCTTGCGGCGGTATTTTACCACGCTCCAAGTTGATTAGCGTTGATTTATCGATTTTGCGCGCTATAGTGGGTTCTCTGCTCTCCATGGTGACGAAAGTATGGAATTAACCTTAAGTTAACATCGGTAACACCCGATGCGATATCAACAACTCATTCACAAATGTGCTGTTGATAAGTTACGATTTTATGTTGATAACGAAAAAAATCCGGAAAGTCGGTCTTCCGGATTTTAAATTTCTTGGATAGTGCGGTGGTTAGCCGTTGAAAACGCCCATCTGTGCATATTTTTCCATTCGGGCGTTCACCAATTCCTTTGGTGATAACTTTTCCAATTTTTCAAAATGTGCGGAAATTTTATTTTTTACGATCTGAAACGTTTTTTCCCTATTGGCATGTGCCCCCCCTTCGGGTTCCCTAACGATCTCGTCGATGATCTTTAATTTTTTCATGTCGTTGGCAGTGAGTTTTAAAGCCTCGGCCGCAATTTCCTTGTACTCCCAGCTTCTCCAAAGAATGGAAGAACAGGATTCCGGGGAAATTACCGAATACCATGTATTTTCCAACATCAATACCACATCGCCAACACCGATCCCCAGTGCCCCTCCCGAAGCACCTTCTCCTATAATGACTACCATTATGGGAACTTTCAAACGGGTCATCTCCATAATGTTCCGCGCAATGGCCTCTCCCTGTCCACGCTCTTCGGCCTCTATTCCCGGGTATGCGCCCGGAGTGTCGATCAAACACACTACGGGAACACCGAACTTTTCTGCGGATTTCATTAAACGTAACGCTTTCCGGTACCCTTCCGGATTCGCCATACCAAAATTTCGGTATTGCCGGGTTTTGGTATTGTATCCTTTTTGTTGCCCAATGAACATATAGGTTTGGTCCCCTATTTTTCCAAGGCCACCGATCATCGCCTTATCGTCCTTTACATTTCGATCGCCATGCAGTTCTAAAAAGGTATCCCCGCATATGGCCTGTATGTAATCCAGGGTATAGGGCCTGTTCGGATGCCGTGATAATTGTACCCGTTGCCAGGCTGTAAGGGTCTTATAGATTTCTTTTCTGGTATCCTTTAATTTTTTCTCGATCTGTTTGCAGGTCTCCGTTACATCGACATCACTTTCCTTGCCGATGATCATGCATTTGTCCAGCTGATCTTCAAGTTCTTTAATGGGCAGTTCAAAATCTAAATATTCCATAATTCACGATCGGTTGCGTTCTTTTGATGGACAAATATAAAACTTTATGTAGAACGGATATGAAATCATCTCCTTTTTAAACGCGCCCTATTTTTTATCCATCCATTGGCGATTACGGTGAGTACGATGACCCCGGCACCGATGTAAAAGGGCGCACTCATCCGTTCGGAATCACTTAAAATAAAATAGGCCAAAACGATACCGTAAACGGGCTCCAAATTAATGGTCAACATTACGGTATAGGCGGATAGGTTTCGCATTACCCGTACCGATGCAATGAAGGCGTATGCGGTACATATGCTGGCCAAAATGGCAATATAGGACCAGTCGTTTGCGGGTAGGTCGAAAAATGCTTTTGAAAAACCGTTGGTCACGCCCAAATACAAGGATAGCAGCGTTACCCCGATCAACAACTCATAAAAGGTGATTACGGAGGGCCTTGCGGTTTTTACCAGTCTACCGTTGATGACCGAAAATACCGCGGCAAGAAAAGCAGATAGCAAGGCCAGCAGCATACCGGTCACATATTGTGGTTCCAAACCGAATATTACCGCTAACCCGAACAATACGGCCATCCCGAAAAGCAGCTCGTACCCAATAATCTTGCCCTTGTTCCATAAGGGTTCGATCAGGGCGGTAAAAAATGCCCCCGATGCCATAACGGTCAACGCCACGGCGACCGTTGCGGTTTTAATGGCCATAAAAAAGGTTACCCAATGAACGGCCAACGCCACACCACCGACAATCAGTAGCCCAAAGTCCCTTTTTGTTACTTTGGGTCCTATGCCCTTAAACAATAGGTATAGTCCGATCAGTGCCGTAGCGATCCCCATTCGGTACCATACCAATGGTAGGGCCGTAATGGTAATGAGCTTGCCCAAAATTGCCGTAAAGCCCCAAATGAATACGATGAAATGTAAATGGAGCTGATCGGTAAGCTTAGCGTTTGGCATTTTGAAGGAGATAAAATGCGAGGATACCGAACAAAATGTTGGGGATAACTACCGCCAATAGCGGTGAAAAACCGGCCTGTTCGGCCAAGGTTCCAAAAACTTTATCGAAGAAAATAAAAATAAAGGCCACAAAAATACCAAAGGCAAGGTTCACGCCCATACCGCCCCTACGCTTTGTAGACGATACCGCTACCGCGATAATGGTCAGGATAAAGGCACTTACCGGCAATGCCCAACGTTTGTATTTTACCAAACGGTACGCGTTAATATTGGATGCCCCTTTTTTCTTTTGATCTTTTATGAATTTATTCAATTGAAAAAAGTCCTTCGTTTCGGCCACATAGGACACTGGGGTAAGATCGGCAATATTGAAATCGAAAACGGTATCGAGCCTTCTTTTGGTCTCCAAAATTTCTTCGTCCCCGTTTACCGTTCGCTTTTGATATGACGTAAGGCGATAGGTAGTATCCTTGGCCACCCAGCGGATCATTGCTGCCGAAATTTTGAATTCCAACTTGTTGTCCTCCCCGAAGCGTTCAAAGGTAAAGTTGCTACCACTTTGCCGCGCGGGGTTGAAGCTGCTTACATAGATGAAATCGCGTTCGTTCAGCTGGGTAAAAATATTGGTGGTCACCCGATCTTGACGTCCCTTTTTGAGGTATTTGAACTTGAACTCGTTGAACCCGGCACTTGCTTTGGGCACTATGAACATCGCCATTAAAAACATAAGCGTGGCAATTAGGGAGGCGCCGATAATATATGGTCTTAAAAAACGACCGAACGATACGCCGGAACTTAAAATGGCAACAATTTCGGTATTTCCAGCGAGTTTTGAGGTGAAAAAAATGATTGACAGAAACAAAAATATAGGGAATAATAGACTGCCGATATACAGGGTAAAGTTGCCGTAGTATCGAAAAATTTCGTTCAAGGGCGCCTCGTTATCGATCATTTTACCGATCTGTTCGGCCAAGTTCGCCATAATGCCGATCGGCACGAACAGCAAAATCATTACGATAAACGTAACGAGATACCTTTTTAGGATATACTTGTCTAAAATCGTCAAGGCTATAGTCGTTTATCCATTTGTTTGACCATCATGTTCTTCCATGTCGTAAAATCTCCCGCCAGAATATGTTTTCGCGCCTCACGCACCAACCAAAGGTAAAAACCGAGGTTGTGAATGGTGGCGATCTGTTTTCCCAAATATTCCTTGGCAACGAACAGGTGTCGTAAATAGGCCTTGGAATACTCGGTATCGACAAAGGTAATGCCCATATCGTCTATGGCAGAAAAATCGTCTTCCCACTTTTTATTTTTGATATTGATGGTTCCATGGGCTGTAAAGAGCATTCCATTCCGTGCATTACGTGTCGGCATCACGCAATCGAACATGTCGACCCCAAGGGCAATATTCTCCAAAATATTGATCGGTGTACCTACTCCCATCAGATAACGGGGCTTGTCCTCGGGCAATATTTCACAGACCACATCGGTCATCGCATACATTTCTTCTGCCGGTTCCCCTACCGATAGTCCACCGATGGCATTTCCCTCGGCCCCTACCCCGGCAATGTACTCCGCCGATTGTTTTCTAAGGTCCTTATAGGTCGATCCTTGAACGATAGGAAAAAAGGTCTGTTCGTAATCGTACTCGAAAGGGGTTTTCTTCAAATGTGTAATGCAGCGTTCCAACCACCTATGGGTCATGTGCATAGACCTTTTGGCGTAGTTGTATTCGCAGGGATATGGTGTACATTCATCGAACGCCATAATAATATCGGCGCCGATCACCCGTTGGATTTCCATCACATTTTCAGGTGTAAACAGATGCAGGGACCCGTCGATATGGGATTTGAACTTTACGCCCTCTTCCTTGATCTTTCTGTTGGCGGATAGGGAGTATACCTGGTAGCCCCCACTATCGGTGAGAATGTTTCGGTCCCAACCCATAAATTTGTGCAGTCCGCCCGCTTTTTTTAAAATATCGGTCTTAGGCCTTAGGAACAGGTGGTAGGTATTTCCCAAAATGATATCGGGATCAATTTCCTCCTTCAATTCCCTTTGGTGTACGCCTTTGACGGAGGCTACGGTTCCCACCGGCATGAATATGGGGGTCTGAACGGTGCCGTGGTCGGTGACCATGCTTCCCGCACGTGCCTTGCTCTGCGAATCGGTTTGGTGTAGGGTAAATTTCAAATCTTCTGTTATGAGCGCAAATATAATCAACTCCAATCGAGAAGATGCTTAACAAAAAAATAAAGTTCTTCGGGTACTTTGTTATATATGAAACCGGAATACTTCCGAAGCTATGGGAGCGGCATTGGGCGCTAGCGGGCATGATTTCCCTATTTTAAAGTTCTAAAGCGAAATCGATGTAGTTTTTCTTCCCAAAACCTTCCGTCCCCCGTTAATAAATTATCATAACTACCGCTTGTCCTGCGAAAAGATTGCGTTACTTTTGGGCATCGAAAACAAAAAAATTATGGCCACACTTGAAGCGTTGGAAGCGGTAGTTGAACAAACACGCCGCGATATTTTACGAATGGTACACAAGGTGAACTCCGGACACCCCGGAGGTTCCCTAGGTTGCACTGAATTCTTTGTAGCCCTGTACCACGAAATTATGCACCTGAACGAGGGGTTCGATATGGATGGTGCCGGAGAGGATCTGTTTTTCCTTTCCAACGGCCACATATCCCCGGTTTACTATAGTGTTTTGGCCCGCAAAGGGTACTTTCCCGTTGAGGAGCTCAATACGTTCAGACTGATCGATTCCAGACTTCAGGGCCACCCGACCACCCATGAGGGACTTCCGGGCATCCGCATCGCCTCGGGCTCTTTGGGCCAAGGAATGTCGGTAGCGATCGGTGCCGCACTGGCCAAAAAATTGAACAAGGACGAGCGATTGGTGTATAGCCTACATGGAGATGGTGAGTTGCAAGAGGGCCAAAATTGGGAGGCCATCATGTATGCCGCCGGGAACAACGTGGACAACCTGATTTCGACCATAGATTTTAACGGTCAACAGATCGATGGTGCCACGGACGATGTGCTCCCTATGGGCAACTTAAGGGCAAAGTTCGAAGCCTTTGGTTGGGACGTTCTAGAAATTGAAAAAGGAAATGACCTGGAGGCCGTAGTCAACGGCATGCAGGAAGCCAAAAGCCGAACGGGCAAAGGCAGGCCAGTGTGCGTGTTATTGCACACGGTAATGGGGAACGGGGTAGATTTTATGATGCATACCCACGCATGGCATGGAAAGGCGCCCAACGATGAGCAATTGGCCACCGGTTTGGCACAAAACGCGGAAACTTTAGGGGATTATTAAAAGATTTGGATTACCACAGGTTCGATTCCCGACTTCTTTGGGAATGGAAATAAAATGAAACTTATGACAAAATACGTAGACCAAGGCAAAAACGATACTCGAAGCGGGTACGGGGCCGGAATGACCGAATTGGGAAGAACCAACCCTAATGTTGTCGCACTCTGTGCAGATTTGGTGGGGTCCTTAAAAATACAAACGTTTATCGATGAAAACCCGGAACGTTTTTTCCAGGTAGGCATCGCAGAGGCCAATATGATGGGCATTGCGGCCGGTTTGACCATTGGTGGCAAAATTCCATTTACGGGAACTTTTGCCAATTTTTCCACGGGAAGGGTCTATGATCAAATACGACAATCCATCGCCTATTCGGACAAGAATGTGAAAATATGTGCTTCCCACGCAGGAATTACCTTGGGAGAGGATGGTGCGACCCACCAAATTCTAGAGGATATTGGACTAATGAAAATGTTGCCGGGGATGACGGTCATCAATCCCTGTGACTACAACCAGACCAAAGCCGCTACTATTGCCATTGCGGAACACGAAGGTCCGGTATATCTTCGTTTTGGAAGGCCGAAAGTGGCAAATTTCACGCCCGTCGATCAAAAATTTGAAATTGGAAAGGCAGTGCTTTTAAACGAAGGCACCGATGTAACGATCATTGCGACCGGCCATTTGGTATGGGAGGCGCTTATTGCCGCCGAAAATCTCGAAAAAGAAGGCATTTCTGCAGAGGTAGTCAACATCCATACGATAAAGCCCTTGGACGACGAAGCTGTGTTAAAGTCTGTTAAAAAGACAGGCTGTGTGGTGAGCGCGGAAGAGCATAATTATTTGGGCGGACTTGGTGAGAGTATTGCCAGAGTGCTTGCCCTGCACCACCCGGCGCCCCAAGAGTTCGTAGCGACACAGGATACCTTTGGTGAAAGTGGTACGCCGGCGCAGCTCATGGAGAAATACGGCCTGAACAATAAAGCGATATCGGAGGCCGTTCATAGGGTACTGAGAAGAAAATGATAATGGTATCGTTTTTGATGCCATGAACGTATTAAAAAACGAGCACATTATGAAACTACAAAAACGAGTACTAGTATTCGCGGCTACCCTATTGACAGGATTTGCCGCCATGTCCCAGGCCGGTTCGGGCTTTGGGATAAAAGCAGGGTTCAACTACAACCAGAACGGTGACCTTATTGCCGGTGTCGGCGATGCCGCGGAAGACATCATTCAAGGTTCGGACGGCAAGGTCGGGTATCAGATCGGGGTGTTCTACAAACGTAAACTGGCCAAAATCTACCTTAGACCGGAGTTGATCTATACCAAAACCGCTAGCAGCTACGAGCTGAACGGCGCTACCAATACGTATGACATTTCAAAATTGGACCTTCCCGTGCTTTTGGGCGTTAAAGTCGTAGGACCTTTGCATGTGTTTGCCGGACCGGCCTTTCAATATCTATTGGAGAACGATTTGGAGAACTTTAGCATCAACGAAGCGGAAAACGACTTTACCGTAGGCCTGCACCTTGGAGCGGGCGTTAATTTGGGCAAACTCGGGTTCGATGTGCGCTATGAAAGGGGATTTTCCCAAAACGAGGCCAATTTTGTAAGCGACAACATTACCCCCGAAATTAACGGTCGAGTAGATTCCAGACCTTCCCAAGTGATTTTAGCGGTTTCCTTGAAATTGTAGGGATACCGATACCATTTTAACTTTGAAATGGTACAAACAAGAACATAAAAAAACACCATTGTTGTCTACAACAATGGTGTTTTTTATTTCAATACCCGCAGAGGAGGCTTAATTATCTGGGTCCAAGTGGTCGGGAACAGTATCCCCATCACTGTCCTTGAATGCTATGAAATTCCCTTCACTATCCACCTCAATCTCATCGATAGTCAGTATGCCGTCGTTGTCATCGTCTTCATCCTGGAAGTTTGCAAAAGCATCTTCGTCCGTATTTTCGTCAACCAATAAACCGTCATTATCAACATCCTCCAAAATAGAAGGTATGCCATCTCCGTCGTGATCGGCATTTTCAACGATGGTCAATGTATCAAATTTAAAAATTAACGGACTGTACGCGGGTATCGAACCTCTAATACCGTTGAAATTTGCCAACGCGGATGGAAAAATAATCATTCCCACACCATATCCTTCTACATCGAACGTACCATCACCGTTATCGATAATATTCGTTCCAGGAGAACTATTGGTTACTCCTTCGGAGACCCCGCGGAAGGCTTTTATGGAACCAACCCCGGGAAATTGAAAAATGGGATTGTTCCACCAGGTTCCCGCTCTGTTTTCATCGAACACCTCTCCATTCAACAACAAACCTTGATATCTGACAAAGGTAGAATCGCCCACTGTTGGTCTCACAGGCGCGGCCGCACCTTCTCGCGCTTGCAAATAATAATATTTATGCGGTACATTCTCTTCGCCTTCCAATAAAAACTCAGACGCCGACACGTTTACCGTTCTTTCTTGAATCCGAACAGTCAGCGGTTCTTTATCACTATTCTCACCTGAAATGGTATCCAATCGAATCCTGAAATCAAAACCTTCGGGAGGATTTCTGAACTCCTCATAATTATAAAAATGTGTACTCAGAAATTCCTGTATTTCAGTATCGTTTTCCGCTGCTACCTCACTTAAAGGCCGCGGTGGTTCAACATCGACCAAGGGTGCATCATCATCGTTATTGCAGGACGAAAGTCCTATCACCATTCCCAAACCCAAAATAATGCTCCTGCTTGTCATATCCTTAACCATTTAAGTTCGGCAAGATACAATTTTCAGCTATTTTTGTATCTGTCTTAACAAAGATTTTGGATAGTACATGCGCATCGACAAATACTTATGGAGCACCCGTTATTTTAAGACCCGGAACCAAGCTACCATCGCTTGTAAAAAGGGGCATATCAAAGTAAACGAACAAGCGGTAAAACCCTCCAGGGAAGTATATCCGATGGACAAACTTATCGTTCGAAAAAACCAGATCAACTACCAGCTTACCGTACTGGATATCCCTACTAGCCGGGTCGGTGCCAAATTGGTGGACATTTACCGCAAGGACACCACGCCCAAGGAAGCCTTTGCCCAAAAGGACCTGTTGCAATACTCCAAAGACTATTATCGTAAGAAAGGTACGGGAAGGCCCACCAAAAAGGACCGACGGGAAATCGAGGGCTATACCGATGCCCATGACGATTTTTTTACCGATACTTCCGAAGAGGAATAGCAGGGTAAAGATTCCTTTGTTGCCGACTTCCATAAAACGGATACCTTTTTTGATCTACATCAAGTACATTTAGACCATAAAACCGTAACTTGACCTAAATAAATAGCACAGTGAAAATCATTGCATTTCCTTTTGCCGGCGGCAATACCTATTCTTTTAATTTTTTAAGTAATTTTCTTGGTCCTCAAGGGATGTCATTAGTGGTTTTGGAATACCCCGGACGGGGCATACGAATCAGGGAACCACTGCTCGTTACCATGGATGAACTATTAAAAGACGCCATGGTACAGCTAAAAAAGCACATCACCCATGAGGAATACATTATTTACGGCCATAGTTTAGGCGGACTGCTAGGTTTACTTGTATGTCAACGTATCGATCAAATGGGGCTAAAAAAACCGACGGCCTTAGTGGCATCGGGAAGGCCACTGCCCCATTTAAAAAGAAGGCATAAAATTTCACATCTTCAAAAAGATTTATTTTATCAAGAAATTGCCACGCTTGGGGGCCTACCGGAACAGGTATTGGAAAATGAAGACCTGAAACGTTTTTACGAACCGATCCTTAAAGCGGATTTCCAAATTGTAGAAGACTATGTTTTTGAAGAAAACCCCAAAATAAACCTCCCGATTGCCGTACTTTATGGGGATGAAGAGTTGCAAAAACTAAACGAAGACCATTCGGACGGGCATCAGAACGGTGGAATCGATCACGACTTCATAAAAAAAACTTGGGAAGCAGAAACCGTTGCGCCCGTAACGGTAAGCGTACTTCCTGGAAATCATTTTTTCATATACGACCATGGAGCAACCATTGCCCAAACTTTTATTCAAAAATTTCATTGCCCCACCTAAGCCGTTGGCCACCCTCGATCTTCCTTTAATGCTATGGTCGAATTTAAAAGATACCGACCTTTCCGTGCTGTTGGCCAACTACCGTACGCTCTTGCCGGAAACGCTACAAAAAGAGGTTTTCAGGTACCGCAGAAAAGTGGATCAAGCGAATTGCTTGGTCGGTAAGCTATTATTGTATGCAGGCCATTATCTTGGCACCGGAACCTTATTGGACTTCGATACGTTTTCGAAAGGTTTCCATAAAAAACCGTTCCTTTTAAACAGTCCCCTGCACTTCAACATTTCACATAGTGGTCATACGGTAACGTCCCTATTCGGCACTACCCCTGTTGGCATTGACGTGGAAAAAATACAGGCCAACAAACTAGAAGATTTTCCAAATCTTTTTACCGAAGGAGAATTAAAGGATATCACTACTGGGGGCATGCATCGTTTTTTTTACTACTGGACCCGTAAAGAGGCGGTGGTCAAAGCAAATGGAAAAGGAATGGGGATTCCCTTCACCGCTATCGACACCCAAAAACCCGAAATAGTATTGGAACAAAAAAAATGGCGTATCCATAGTTTTGAATGGGAAGGGTATGCCTGTAGTTATGTGCTAGAAGAACACTTGCCTAAAATCCAGTTGCTAGAAATGGTGTTTTAATACCGACATATCATTAATACCAATTTACTTTTAAAATAAGCTATTCTAACTCCTTCATTGTCCATTTGATTTAGATTGCAAGTGTATAAATAACGTGAGTTCGACGTAAAAAACGGCCTTATTATAAAATGAACACCATAAATCGGCTGTTTATCATTTCATTTGGCCTTCCGTTCATTTTTTTTACTTGTCCAAAAGAAACGGAACCAAACCAAAGAAAAATTCCACGGTAGCTAAAACATGGGCGTTCTAAATGGAACTACTTTTTTTCGATCCATAGATTACTTCCCAATTGCTTATACGCCAAGGGCATTTCTTCAAATGCCTCCGGGGACACTGTATGAAGATAATGCGAAAAGAAAAGGATTTCATAGTGCTGGTTATGTATTAAGAAACTTCTTAAAAAGTAATCCTCATTCCAATTCCTACCTGCAAAAACCCATTGTTTCGGATATTCGAACGGATAAAAAACATCGTGAAAATGAATGATGACACCAGATTTCAGCACGGGGAGTATTTCAAACAAAATATGCAATACATCGCTTCCCGTTTTTCCTACGTGGCTACTATCCACAAAAAAGACATCCCCCTTTTTCAACTTTTTAAACGTTTCCAAAGGGACTTGTTGAATGGTGGACTCCAAAATTTCGCACTGCCCATAATCTTCCTTCTTATATATCGAAAACAACCTTCTTGGATTGGGTTCAATAAACATAAGCTGCATTTTGTGGTCCATAAAATATTCGTTGGTATCCAGCATTACTGCGGAAGAATATCCAGACCCGACTTCTATAATCCTCTTTGGCCTGGACTGTCGTATCATGGCATATAGGACAATCCCATCCGTGTACGGATACCAAAGGTTGTTCAAATGGTACCTGAAATCCGATAACGCTTTTTCAGGGTAGGGCATTTCCTTATAATGTTCCGCAAATTGTTTGGCCAGCCCCAATTGGCGGGAATGATTGAAATCGATACCCTGTATATCATTTACATTCTTTTCGGTCCAAATATCATCCTGTCTTTTCTTTAATTCCGGTACGGAAACTACGGAAGAAGAATTATAACCTGGATGGTAGCGCGCATTTTTATAGTGCCCGATCAGTACCAAAAACGGTTTAAAAAAATAATATAGCGACAGTCCTAAAAAATTATGTATTGTTTTCATTAGAGGAATAACAGTGTAAATTAGGTATCGGTTACAAGTAAGCCCCTTCTTCTTTATCTTTGAAAAAGCAAAGGTCCTGTTCCATGAAAAATAACATATTATCGCACCAACAAATACAGCATACCGTACAGCGCATTGCCTATCAAATTTATGAGGCGAATGTAACGGAAACCGAAATCGTGATTGCGGGTATCGATGGGGGCGGATTAAAACTGGCCAAAAAGCTGCAACGGGTTTTGCGCAGGATTACCGATGCGGAAATTTTATTGTGTAAGGTAAGCATGGACAAAACCAATCCGCTTGGTAGCGGAGTTACTACCTCCATTGCGAGTTCGGATTACGAACATAAATCCATTGTTCTGGTGGACGATGTTTTAAATTCCGGAACAACTTTGATCTATGGGGTCCATCATTTTCTAAAAACCCCTTTAAAACAGTTGAAAACCGCTGTGCTGGTGAATCGAAACCATAAAAAGTATCCGGTAAAGGCCGATTTTAAAGGTATTTCGCTTTCCACCTCTTTACAGGAGCATGTACATGTGGCGTTTCAGGCCCGAAACGACAGTGTTTTTCTAGACTGATTTTTCTAGGATTTCCTGAGCCAAATGTTCTGGAGTTTTGGCCTTGCATGCTATTTTATGTGGGGCCTGATTATAAAAAAAGCTTCGTTCGAACAAATGTTTCCCTATAAATTCCATCAGTTCCGCATCGGGAACGTTTTTGATCAAGGGGCGTTGTTCTTTCTCCGTTTTCAACCGTTCGACCAATTGCGGCAACCCGTGTTTTAAGTAAAACACATTTTTGGTAGCGGACAACATCGCCACAACATTGTTGCCATAACAGGGTGTACCTCCACCGGTGGCCAACACAACATCCCCATCCATTGCAAGTACCTCTTTTAAGTATTCCAATTCCTTTTTTCGAAAATAAAGTTCTCCTTTGTTGGAGAAAATTTCCGGAACGGACATGCCCTCCCGTGTACCGATATAGTCGTCCAAATCAATAAACCTGGTTGCGGAAAGCTGAGCGACCACTTTTCCTACGGTAGACTTACCACTACCCATGTACCCTAACAATATGATTTTCAAAGACTTTGTTTTAAAACGTCAATTCATTTTTTTCCGAATTCAAAGAAAAGATAAATTTCTGGTAAAATCGACTTGTAAAATAAATTATTGACCTTATATTTGCACCCGCCAAGGGCAAAAACTTGGTGCTTAAATTTTGACTTGGTAGCTCAGTTGGTAGAGCATCTCCCTTTTAAGGAGAGGGTCCTGGGTTCGAGCCCCAGCCAAGTCACTTCATATAACAAACCTCGATATGGCATCGGGGTTTTTTTATGCCCAAAAGATACTGCGAGAAGTTTACCCTGAGCGCAGACGAAGGGAGCCCCAGCCAAGTCACATCTTTATATGAAAACCTTGATAATCACATCAAGGTTTTTTTATACCCAAAAGGTACTGCGAGAAGTTTACCCTGAGCGCAGACGAAGGGAGCCCCAGCCAAGTCACTTCATATAACAAACCTCGATATGGTATCGGGGTTTTTTTATACCCTAAAGATACTGCGAGAAGTTTACCCTGAGCGGAGCCGAAGGGAGCCCCGGCCAAGTCACATCTTTATATGAAAACATTTATAATCACATCAAGGTTTTTTATACCCAAAAGATACTGCGAGAAGTTTACCCTGAGCGCAGACGAAGGGAGCCCCAGCCAAGTCACTTAAAATACCGAACCTCGATATAGCATCGAGGTTTTTTTATGCCTTAAATGGAACTATAAAAGCTATCCGGGAATTGTGCTCAAAAAAAACTGATTTCAAAACCGTTTTAAACAAACAGGTAGTGTACGCTTCCCTCATTTCAAAAAATGGACGCTGTCGCGCAATAGCGGTCCGACCTATCCAATAGATGCTTTCCGCAATTCCGCAGGCATCTGAAATCGGGTCAATGATTGTGTTATAGCAATCTGGTCGTTACTTTCCTAAAACACCCCTGAGCTTGGAAAGGTCAGCTTGTAAGCTCTATTAAAAAATAACTTCCTTTCCCTTTTTTTTTCGGATGCCCCAAACGACAGGAAAGCCAAAGAAACGGCAACACTATAGGAGGAGAAACATACGCTAGATATGGCGCAGATAGCTCCATTAAAAAAACCGATGGGAAAGGGAATTTTCCCTTTCCCATTGGCTTTTAATTTAAGGTACCCAACAAAGTGGCAAGCCTTTCAAATGCCGATCCCCAACCGTTGTAGATGCCCATTTTCTCCTGCTGCTTGCAATATTCCTCCGTTTCATGGACGACACTAAAGGTAAATTTTGTTTTATCTCCGTCCGCTTCAAATTGGATATGCAATGCTACCCCCTCCGTCATAGGTCTGAAATCTGCCGAAGTAACTATCTTTTTTTGGGGAACGATCTCTGAATAAACCCCTTCGGAAATGAATTGATTTCCATCAGGCATTTCCATCGTATACTTCCACTTGCCCCCTACCGAAAAATCATGCTCCACCACATCCAAGGCCATTCCATTTGGCGCCCACCATTGCGCTATATGCTCCGATTGTGTCCAAGCTTCCCAAACCAGGGCAATGGGTGCATTAAAAGTTCTTTCCAGGGTCAATGTGCGGTTGGCCAAATCATTTGGGTTGTTCATTGTTCTTGTTTTTAGATTGTAATTCGTTTAAATAGTTCTCGAAGGAATCCAATTTTTCCTCCCAAAGCGTTTTGTATTGCTCGATCCACATAAACGCGGGGATAAGACTTTTGGGTCTGATAAGACAGTACCGGTTTCTACCTTTTTGAACTATGGAGACTATTCCACATTCCTCAAGGATTTTTAGATGCTTTGATATTGCCTGACGGCTCACATCAAATTTTTCCGAAATCGTGTTGATCGTCATTTCCTCCTCGGCCAGCACGGTTATAATTTCCCTACGTACGGGGTCCGCTATCGCCTGAAACACATCTCTCCTCATTATATGCAACCGTTTGATTGCAAATTTATTTGAAATCGTTCGGTTGCGCAATATTTTATTGGATTATTTTAACCCGGATTATGCATTAGAACTTCGTAATGAAGCTTTTAGCTGCGATAAAATATGACATTTTATGAATGTAA
>CANMSB010000038.1 GCA_947500445.1 uncultured Flavobacteriaceae bacterium
CCGGTTCCCGTGACGCCTATTGTTGAGCTCGTGGCATCGATTACGGTCTCGGACCCGTCACTTGCCGTAAGGATGTAGGGGTCCAATGTCGTTCCCGTTCCCGTGACGCCTATTGTTGAGCTACCGGCATCAATAATAGTTTCCGACCCATCTGCACCTCCACCGCTTACTGCAGCCCATTCGACAGTACCTGTTGTAGTGCTGACCAGCATTTGATTTGAAGCGGGCGTTGGGGTCACTGGTTGAATTTTATCAGGTGTTATACTAGCATCGGCAACCCGAAATTCACTGTTCAATGTACCATCCCCTATTATTGTAATTTGATCGGCCAATTCGGTGGTACCTCCGCCACCAGTAGGTAAATTGTTCCAAACCACCTCCAAGGCGGCATTGGTCGTCAGTACCTGATTCGCCGTAGCGGACGGTGTTATCGTAAAGGGGTCGAGGTCGGTCCCTAATCCGCTTAGGGTTATTCCATCTACTTCTTCAACACTTTGGTTGCCGCTTACAAAAGCGCTGGTTGGTATGGTAAAATCGGTATTACCTTCCGTCAAGATTACATTATTGCCCTGCACTTCAAAAGCGGTAATAATATCGTCTTCATCATTGTCATCGACATCGGCCAAATCCTCTAGGTCCACTTCGTTCAAATTTCCATCGGGTCGTGATAGCCGTAACACGTTCCCCGTCCTTGATAATATCTGTATTTCGTTTTGGGGGTTGCCATCGGTGTCGTTGGCGATTGCAGTGGTATTTAAGGCAATAGCGTCCAATAGTGCTTGGTCGCTATAAAAAGCAGCATCATCACCGCCCAAACTCAGTACGTTTCCAGGGTCCGTACTCACGGGACTGGGCAGGTCAGGGGCAGTTAAAAACGGAACATCGTTGACAAAGGTGCTTAAGGGCAATGCCTGTTGGTCGAGCGCAAAAGGCCCCACCGAATTTTCCCGTAACTGTGCCAAGCCAACGGAATTATCGGCCAATTGTTCGGTTTGGATGGAACCGGCGTTGATGTTATCGCCAAAAATAACGCCCTGGCCTATTTCGGCGCCCGTAATGGATCCCGGTGCTATTTCGATATTGGTGCCCTCTGCCGTAGGTGTCAATAAAATGGTGGGTTCTCCACCGTCCGTAGCTTCTGCCGTAAGTTCTAAGGTACTATCGCAAAGGCTTATCCATTGCGTGCCGTTGTAATAGAATACACATTGGGCATCGGTGTTGTACACTACAGCGCCCCTGTCGGGTACAATGGCCTCCATTTCGTCGGTGGTGATGCGGGTGATGATCAGGGCACCGGTACTACTTTCCAGTTCCAGCACTGCCGAAGGGTCGATGGTCTGCGGGTTGTCGCCGATCTTTACCTGTCCTTGAAGTGATAGACTGCCTAAAAAGCCAAAAAGAATGAACATTCTCAGTGTTCTCATAAACCAAGATTTGATACCCCTTTAACTTCGAAATAACACTATTAAATCGTTTCTTTTCCAGCTGTTCTTCCTTAAAAGGCCAGTCCTCAGCCAAGCCGTGGACAAGTTTTTGCATTGAACAACTAAAAAATAATTCCATTTCTATACCTGCCATTTCAAAGCTAAGGTGGTATGACGTCATTTTTGCGGTTAGCAGGGTAGGCAAAAATAGGATTATCTGCCTATTTTTATCACAATATCCTCAAAATTGCCTCCTCATCCTGTTAAAAGGACGCTATTCCTCGTTAAACGGCGGACCGAATACCGACGGTGAAAAAAAGAAAGGCATTTTTGGCCTCAAAAAGGCACATTTCTATCGCTTTTGAACAAATTAACAAAAGTTTAGATGCAACGGTTTTTTTATCCCCCCAACTTATATTTTCTTTAACAAAAGGAACGACTGGCCTAGAGCGATTCAATATGCCGGAAATAGCCTTTCGTTCAAATGGTAAACAGTTATAAATGAAAACAACTTCGGTACAATTTACCCTAGCATTATTTTTGATTATTTTATCGGTATCGGCCTTATGGTCGCAAGAAGATAGGGTGTTGTTGCGGGGACAGGTAATTTATAGGGACGTTAACGTTCCCAATGAAAACGTAATCAACGTAACGGCCGAAACCGCGACCATCACCGATGAGGACGGACGATTTGCAATAGCCGTCAAGCGCGATGACCAACTCGCTTTTACCGCGGTCAACTATCAGCTGAGCGTTATTACGATTACTACGGAGATTTTGGAAGCGAACCGCCTGGTGGTAGAGGTAAAGGAAAAAGTTACCGAGTTGGACGAGGTAATCGTTACTCCCGAAGACCAAGAGCGTTTTATTGAGATGAAAAATGACGAGTTTGCGCAGTTTAAAAAGTATGAATATGAGATCGATCGCTCTTCTAAAGTAGAAAATATCGCCCGTTCCCAGTCCGAACGAGGTATGCAGGACGGTTTGAACTTTGTGAACATCTTTAAGGCCATTGTAAAGGCATCATCCAAAAACAAGGAGGAAAAGAGACCGGAAATAAAATTGAGCAGTGTATTACGTGAGGTATATGACGATGAGTTTTTTGTATTGGATCTAAAACTGCCCCAAGATAAGATCGACGGTTTTTTGGTGTATATCGATGCAAAGTCCCCTGCCCAGTCCTTGCTTAAAAAGGATAATGAGTTTCAGCTCATCGATTTCTTGGTGACCCATAGTAAAACATACTTGGAGGGGTTGAATGCAAAAAATTAAGGTTTTTGTTTTCTTGATCTTTTTAGGTCATATGCTCGGGGCACAAACTTTCGAACCCCAAGAATTGAAAGGGCGGGTGTATAGCGTAGATGGTGATGTTGCCGCTACCCATGTGCTCAACATGACTTCCAAAAAAGCCGCTATTACCGATATCGATGGTTTTTTCTCCATTACGGCCAAATGGAACGATACGGTCGTTTTTTCTGCGGTGCAATACAAAAAGAAACAGATCGTGATAACGCTCTCCATGCTGGAAAGCAGTTTTTTGGCGGTGCCCTTGGAAGAATCGGTTACCGAACTTGACGAGGTGGTGGTAATGCCCTATAATCTTACGGGGGATATGAAACGTGATGCCGATCGCTTAAGGACCGATCCGGTAGTTACCGCCAGTACCCTAGGCCTGCCGAATGCCTACGTGAAAACGCTTACCCAAAGTGAACGGGCACTGGCCACTGCCAGAGACCCAAGGAGTGTCGACTTTTTGTTCAATGCCCTTTCGGGAAGGACCAAACGTTTAAAACGGTTGGTCGGTGTAGAAAAAAAGTATGCAAGAACCCAAAGGGTGCGTGCTTTTTACCCGGACTCCGTACTGACATCCGAATTGAAGATTCCGGCGGAAAAGATTGCCGATTTCATGTACTTCTGTGAAATCGATGCTTCCTTTCAAGCAGCGGTCGATGCTAGGGACCGTTTGCTAATTTGGGAGCATATGCGAAAACGGAGTATCCTTTATAGAAAGAACAATACTTTGGAATGAGTGTCCGTGATTTGGGGAGTTCCGGTTTGAAACACGGCATGCAATTTGTTTACCTTTGATCAATGGCGAAAATGAAAACCCTATTTCGAAAAATACCGATACTATTAATACTGCCCCTTTTGGCTTTTGGTACCGCGCACAAATTCTACCTTAGTGTGACCAATATCGAGTATTCCAAAAAAGATAATGCCCTACAGATAACGACCCGTTTGTTTATTGACGATATGGACCGATTGCTTTTGGAGCGCTATGGCATTCACGCCAAACTGGGCACGTCAGAAGAATCGGCCGTTGTCCAAGAATACTTGGAAACCTACCTCAGGGAAAAATTCTCGGTAGCAGTAAACGGGAACGAAACCCCCTTTGTTTTTTTGGCCGAGCAATATGAAAATGACGTTATGGTCTGTTATTTGGAGGTGAACAAGGTATCCCTCGAGGAGGTAGAAACCATTGCCGTTCGCAATGCCGTATTGACCGACCTTTTTGAAGAACAGCAAAACGTTGTCCATTTTAAAATTGCGGGGACAAAAAAGAGTTTTGTGTTGATGAAAGAGAATAATAAAGGAATGTTAAACTTATAACATTCGTTAACAGATTCTTTAAAAAATTTTAATTTCCCATTTCAAAAATTTATACGACAAATGATTCGATTCAAACAGGTATTGGTATCCTTTTTTATGGTTGCAGGATTTTCGTTGGTCGCCCAGGAGGCGCCGAAGGAAAAGGAATCCGGACATACCAATCAAAGTAGCTTTAAGCAACTATATGAGGAGTTTTCAACGCCAAACACGTATCGCTCGGCCTCTGGGGCACCGGGTCACGAGTATTATCAACAACAGGCCGATTATGTGATGAACGTTGTGCTTGATGATGAGAACCACCGACTGTATGGCGAAGAAACGATTACCTATACCAACAACTCGCCCGACGCTCTGGAATATCTGTGGGTACAATTGGATCAAAACGTCCGTGCCAAAGATTCCAAGGCCCGTTTGAAAAACGGTGAGGGTATTCCCGCTTTTGAAACTCCCGGTGGCTTTGCGGGCAAATATATTACGGAGCCCTTTGATGGCGGTTTCGTAATCGACCATGTAAAAGATGCGGCTGGCAACGCCTTACCGTACACCATCAATTTTACCATGATGCGTATCGACATTCCAAAACCATTAAAAAGTAAGGAGCAGTTGTCCTTTAGCATAAAATGGAACTATAATATTCCCGATCATACCGTAGACAGGGCCCGTTCGGGCTATGAGGAGTTTACCGATGGCAATAGAGGGTATGTCATCGCCCAATTTTTTCCAAGGATGGCGGTCTATAACGATGTGGAAGGCTGGCAAAACCATCAGTTTTGGGGCAATGGGGAGTTTGCCCTTACTTTCGGGGACTATGAGGTGAACATTACGGTACCAGCCGATCATGTTTTGGATGCCACCGGTACCTTGCAGAACCGTAAGGAAGTATTTTCAAAAGAAATGTTGAGCCGTTACGAAAAAGCTAAAAAATCCTATGACAAACCCGTTATCATCGTATCCCAAGCAGAAGCGGAGGCCGCTGGAAAAGGATTTTCAAAGAAAAAGAAGACCTGGAAGTTTAAGGCAAAAAATGTACGCGACTACGCTTTTGCCAGTTCCAGAAAGTTTATTTGGGACATGCAGGCCGTAAAGGTCGGCGCCAAGGACGTAATGGCGGTATCGCTCTATCCACCCGAGGGAAACCCCTTATGGGAAGAGTATTCCACAAAGGCTGTGGCACATACCTTATTGTCCTATTCATCACATACGTTCGATTATCCCTACCCCAAGGCCATATCGGTTCATGCCAAAAACCAAGGTATGGAGTACCCGATGATTTGTTGGAACTATGGAAGGCCCAATGAAGACGGGAGCTATTCCGATCGTGTAAAGTACGGGATGATCAGTGTTATTATCCACGAGGTCGGACACAACTTTTTTCCAATGATCGTTAACTCCGATGAACGGCAATGGGGTTGGATGGACGAAGGGTTGGACACCTTTATGCAGTACTTGGCGGAACAGGAGTTTGGTGAAAAATTCCCAAAGGCGATAGCCCCTTATCCAAAATATCCCTCCAGAAGGGGCGACCCGGCCAAGATAGTGCCCTATATGGCCGGTGATCAAAGTACGATCGCCCCGATCATGTCCAATCCGGAAAATGTATTTCAATTGGGCCCCAACGCCTACGGAAAACCGGCTACGGCATTGAATATTTTAAGGGAGACCGTTATGGGCCGTGAATTGTTCGACCATGCTTTCAAAACCTACTCTAAAAGGTGGATGTTCAAACATCCTACCCCCGAAGATTTTTTCAGGACCATGGAGGACGCTTCGGCCGTAGATCTCGATTGGTATTGGAGAGGGTGGTTTTACACCACGGATTATGTGGACATAGGGGTTAAGGATATCGAAAAATATTACGTTTCGAACCGGCCGACGAAAAAGATGCGCGATTATTTGGCGTCCCGAAACATTACCGAGGCCGATATGCCTCCGATGGTATATCTTGACAATGAAAAGAGCGATGGTTTTGACGCGAGTTTAAAGGGTAAAAAACCTACGGAAAGTTCCAAATCGTTGCAGGCTTTTCTTATGGATAATTTTGACGCCGCGGAAAGGACAAAATTAAAGGAGCCCAAGTATTTTTACAAGGTAACTTTTGACAAACCCGGAGGAATACCGATGCCGATCATCGTTTCGTATACCTATGCCGACGGAAGTTCCAAGGACATTACCTACCCCGCTGAAATATGGAGAAAGAACAATAAGGAAATCAGTGTGGTCGTAGCCTCCCAGGAAGAACTTACGGGCATTGTGATCGATCCAAAGGCCGAGACCGCCGATATTGATCTTACCAACAATACATGGCCCCGAAAAGAGGTTCCTTCGGAATTTGACAAGGTCAAGCAAAGTGTTAAGGGCAAGTAGTGCCCTAGGCAATATCAAGATGAAGGCCCCGTTTAAATCGGGGCTTTTTTATTTCTATTGCCGAACTTGATTATATTTGTAGTATGTTTTTGATTTCTTTCTTATTCATTAGTGGCGGTGAAATTTTCTTCATCATGTTTATCGTGGTGATGGTTTTTGGAGCCGATAAAATACCGGGCATCGCCAGGGGACTGGGAAAAGGAATGCGGCAGTTGAAAGATGCTACCGAAGATATTAAACAGGAAATACAGCGCAGTGCCGACAAACAGGGAATAGATACCAGTTTTGTATCGGATATCAAAAAAGACATCGACGAGGTGAAGGAAAACCTTGGTACCGGTATCGCCGAAGATTTGAAAAAAGGGGTCGACCCCATAAAAAAGGGTCTCGACGAGGTCGGGGGAACCATAAAAAGAAGCTGATCGATCTATGCTGGACAAGCTACAGCAATGGGACAGGGATACCTTTATCTACTTAAATGGGTTGGGCATTGAACGTTACGACGCGTTTTGGTCGGTCGTCACCAAATTTGGGACCTGGACACCGTTATTTGTACTCATCGTTTTTTTACTTTTCTGGAAAAGACCGATCAAGAAATCCCTTTGGGACCTTACCTTTTTTTTATTGATGATCGTTACGGTAGGGTATGCTATCGATACCGTGAAAAAAGGTGTTGGAAGGTTACGTCCCAACAATGAGGAAACGATCAACCAGATGATCCGTGTTTTACACACTCCACATGATTTTAGTTTTTTTTCTGGCCACGCCGCCTCTTCGTTTAGTATTGCCACCATGGCCATACTGCTGTTAAGGGGGCGTTACAAATGGATCTATCTGGTATTGTTATGGCCCATACTTTTTTCGTTCAGCCGTATTTACCTGGGGGTACACTATCCTCTTGATATTTTGGTCGGGATGATGGTAGGCATATGCTTTGCGTTTCTGTTCAAATACCTAAGTGTCCGTATCACCTTACCCTACTTACGGTAAGGCCGTCCCTTATGGGCAGCAGTACGGTTTCCACCCGGGTGTCCTCTTTCAATAGGCGGTTGTATTGTAGTAGTTTTTTAGTAGCTTTATCCTTGGCGTCCAAAGGGGCGACTACCTTTCCGGTCCAAAGAACGTTATCCGAGAGTATGATGGTTCCCGATCGGGTTTTGGGCAATACCGCTTCAAAGTAATCCGGGTAATCCCTTTTTTCGGCATCGATAAAAACAAGGTCGAAAACAACATCGAGTCGGGGTATTACGGACAGGGCATCGCCCAAATGTTGTACGATTTGGTTTCCGAAACCACTTTTATCAAAATACTTTCTTTGCAGCGCCGAAAGCTCCTCGTTCACATCTATGGTGTGCAAAATTCCCTTGGGACGCATTCCCTCGGCAAGGCAAAGGGCGGAATAACCGGTATAGGTGCCAATTTCCAAGATGTTCAGGGGGGAGGTGATTTTGGAGATCATGCTCAATACCCTTCCCTGAAAATGACCGGTCAGCATTCGTGGGCGTAAGACCTTTAGGTGTGTTTCTCTGGTGAGTTCCCTTAAAAGTGCCGGTTCATCCTCTGAATGATTGCGGATATACGTTTCTAAATCGGCCGATAGAAAATGCAATGGAGCTGTGTTTTTAGTTTTTTTGGTAATTCGGACTAGGGTTCCACAGCATAATGGTGCCTATGCTCGCAAAGCAAGGGAACGACGGTCCGGCTTTCAGTCGGTACAAAAATAGCCAATATCTTTACAGGGACGATAAGGTTTTGCACTTCCCGTGGCGCTTCCCAATTGCGAATTAAAATGAGTCATGCCGACTTGTTCATTTTCTATTTTCTTTTCTTGTAAGCATTTCACGTAGCTATGGCTATTCAAAACCCTATAGCGTAAGTAAGTGAAAAAGCAACTTCGGTATGCTATGGCATATTTTAGTTAACAATTGGGGTTAAAAAACATCTTATGGAAATGCGACTGACGAACCCAGGGGGCCAAACGGATGTTCTTCCCTAACGAAGTTGTATTTTTGATAAAAAACCGAGCTATGCATTTTGAAAACACCTTGCAATACGCCCAAAAACTGGACAAAAACGATGGGCTTAGCGCATATCGGAAGGCATTCCATTTCCCCAAGGTCAATGGAAAAGAGGTGATTTATTTCACTGGCAATTCATTAGGGCTGCAACCGGTACGCACCCAAAGCTTTGTGAATGAGATCATGACGGATTGGAAGGAATTGGCGGTCGAAGGGCATTTTCACGCGGACAAACCTTGGTGGGACTATCATGAACGACTAGCGGCACCTTTGGCCAAAATAGTCGGAGCAAAACCGGAAGAGGTTACCGTAATGAACACGCTTACGGTAAACTTGCACCTTCTTATGGTCTCTTTTTACAGACCGAAAGGAAAGCGCTATAAAATTCTTTGTGAAGAAAAGGCTTTTCCGTCCGACCAGTACCTTTTTCAAAGTCAAGTCCGTTTTCATGGATACGATGCCGACGACGCCATCATTGCCATAAAAAAAAGACCGGGAGAACATCACTGGCGTACCGAGGACGTGCTTTCAAAAATCGATGAGATCAGGGACGAACTGGCGCTGGTATTGATCGGTGGCGTCAATTACTACAACGGGCAGGTATTTGACATCCAAAAAATCACACGGGCCGGAAAGTCGGTCGGTGCAATGGTGGGGTGGGACCTCGCCCATGCCGTGGGCAATATTGCCCTTCGCTTGCACGATTGGAAGGTCGATTTTGCCGCCTGGTGCAGTTACAAGTATATGAACAGTGGCCCGGGGAACGCCTCGGGTGTCTTTATAAACGAAAAATACCTGAACAGGAAGGACATACAACGTTTTGAGGGATGGTGGGGAACCAAAAAGGAAACCCGGTTTATGATGAAACCGACCTTTGAACCTATGGAAAATGCCGATGCCTGGCAGATCAGTAACGCCCCGGTACTTTCGGTCGCGCCGTATTTGGCATCGTTGGAACTTTTCGAAGAAGTGGGCATGGAACGCTTGACCGCTAAACGGGATCGTTTAGTAGGTTATTTGGAGTTTGTGCTAGGGGAAGTGGACAAAGCAGTGGATGCCCGTTTTGAAGTGATTACCCCTAAGGAAAGAGGTTGTCAGCTCTCGGTTTTTTTACATGGCCAAGGAAGGTCCCTATTCGATTATTTGATGGAGAATGGCGTTATTACCGATTGGCGTGAACCCAATGTCATCCGTTTGGCACCGGCACCTTTTTACTGTTCTTTTGAAGATATGTTCCGCTTTGGAACAATTTTAAAACAAGGAATTCTGGAACTGGGTGAAGCATGATCTCTGGCATATGCGAAGTGTTTATGGCCCAAGCAACGAGCACTTATCTTGGATGATGGTCGCTAAAATGGTATTACATCTACTTGTTGCCGACCATATCCCTTTTTTAAAACGATACCTATGAAATCCCTTTTTTTGATCCTTTCGAATCCGCGCTATTTTGGTCCCGCCTGGGCGTTCGCCAGCCTGAATATTTTGTTCGGTACCTGGGCGATCTACATCCCAACGGTAAAAGAAGGATTACAGATCGACAAGTCAGAATTGGGTCTGGCAATTTTTTTTCTATCCTTAGGGGTGTTTGCGATATTTCCGGTCGCCGCTAAGATCATCAATACCTTAGGGGTAGGAAAAGCGACGGGGTACGGAGTGGTCCTAAGTTGTTTGGCCGCTTTGCTTCCGCTACTGGCACCAAGCTTGTATACCCTAATGGCGGCATTGTTCGTTTTTGGGGCGAGCAATGGTTTTACCGACATCGCCATGAATACTCTGGTTACCGAGCTAGAGAAGGAGGACGAGGCAAAATTCATGTCGGCCGCACATGGTTTTTTCAGTTTGGGCGGGGTTTTGGCCGGTTTGGGTAGTTTTCTTATCGGTCCCCTTGGTAATCCATCATTGCACATGTTGTGCGCGGTCATTTTAACGGTAACGGTACACTTGTTGTTTGTAGGGCGTTATTTTCAAATGAAGGCGGCTCCTGTTGAAAAAGAACCGTTTAGCTTAAAACTCTTTAAACCTTTAATGTTGATTGGTCTCGTTTCCTTTATTTCCATGGGTAGCGAAGGGGCCATAGTGGATTGGAGCGGCCTGTACCTTCAGGAAATAAGTTTGGCGCCGGAAACGCTTTGGGGCGCTGGATTTTTGGGTTTTCAGGTGACCATGACCATTGGAAGGTTTCTTGGTGACGGAATCAGTGAACGTTTCGGTTCAATAAAAATAGTGGCTCTTGGCGCGTTTGTTTCCATGGTGGGCTACGCCTTGGTGTTGACCACGCAAACGTACATGGCCATCGCGGGCTTTGCCTTTGCGGGACTAGGGTTTTCCGTAATGGTGCCCGAGCTTTTTAGGATCGGGGGAAACATCAAGGGCGTGGAATCGTCGCAAGGCGTATCGTTTATCGCGGGAATGGGGTACACGGGTTTTCTATTGGCTCCCCCAATTCTGGGCTTTTTGGCGAAAAGTACCTCTTTGCTCGTTTGTTTTGGAGTGTTGCTCTGTTGCGCTTTCGTTATACTAGGGGCCACCGTCAAATTAAAGGGGGACGGCCGTTAGCAGTTGCGATAACGGTTTTCAAAAGAAACCCTTTTCTCTTCGAAAAAGAACGCGGTCTTTGTTATTTTACCGATATTCCGCTGAAATACAATTTGAAATCCCCTTCCGACATCCGGTGCATTTTAGCAATTTTCAAGCCTTTTACCTCCATATAATCTTCCCAAGTCGTGATCATCGAGGGTTCCGTTTGGTTGCTTTCCCGAAACACCCATTCGGTAATCAAAAGGTCTTCCCCGAAATAAAGATCGTAAGCGTCCCCAGGAGTGTAGCCTCCCTCGTTTCCATATACTATGGTCAGTTTTTGTAGCTGTTTTTTACTGATCGGTGCCGTGGCATCCTTTTCATGCGATGTGGTAATGTTCCCCATGTCCCATACCAATTGAAAAGGGGCCAACAACCAGTACTTGTCATTGATGAAACCGGCATTGGTCTTGTAGGCGGTACTGTCCATATCGGACCAATTGTACGTTAATGTATCGGTGTCGGAAATTGCGGTAATGGTATTGGTCTTCGGTCGCCAAACCCAGGAACGCTCGAAGTGGGTGGTGTCCCGGTCTACATTAAAAGTAAAGGCAATTTCGGTTACTTCGTTCCAATTTTCATAACCGTTGGCATCGGCAATTTGGTTCAAAATAGCTTTTTGGTCTACAGTGTCCGTTTGTTGGGAAAAGGCCTTATGGGCCAGCAGACCAAAAATCGTGAAGAGTAATATATTTTTCATGGAACCGTTTTGGACAAAGGTAACAGCTTTTGATGGCTAAAGGCTTTACCACATACCGGATTTTTTGGTTTTTTATCCGGAGCAGGCGTTGTAACGGTAAAAAAGGGCAACAGTTTCTTTAATGGGGAACGACGGATTACAAAATGGCCCTTTTAAGAGTACGGACCAAGATAGCGCCACTTGTTGTCCAGGCTGATAAAGCCCCATATCTTGGCGTTTGCAGCTTAAAGGTCTTTTTTTTGCTTTTCGTTAAATTTTTGACAGATTCATAATTTCATAGGGCCAAAAAATACAATTCAAAATTTTTTCATCGTTTTTTTTACGAAAAAAAATACAATCGATTGTATTTTTACGAAGGCTTTTGTATACTTGTAGTGTTCATTAACTGATTTTTAACAAAAAAGAGATGCGAAGAAAAGAGAGATACCCCAATAAAGAGGACACCTGAACGGCCGTATTTTAACTGGTACCCATCCATTTGTCGAACAACATTTACGTCCGCTCAAAGGTAACTTCGTTCGGGAGCTGGTTGTTTAAAAGTAGGGGACAAAAGCTCCGTAGGCTTTTATCGGATAAAATCCGTTGGTCACAGAAAAAATACCATTGCAAGGGCCCAGTTTATTGGGCTTGTTTGTGGACACCCTATTAGAAATTTGCTAAACAAGACTTTTATCTTTAATCGATTCCATATGACTATTAAACTACATTTTAAACGTTTAACCCTTTTAACGTTCGCGCTGCTGGGAATAGCATCCCTCTTTGCACAATCAACCATTTCCTATACCAACGAGGGCGTCAACCGCACGACGGACGGAAACCTCAACTGGGGGTTCAGTACCTCGGTGACCACCTATAAGGGTAATATCTACTATGCCTATGTCGGGAGCGACAATAAAATCTATGCCGGTAAAAAAACGTCCAACGGCGATAATGTGAAGGTCGTCATGGGCAATTTACAGGCCAATGATTTCCATACGAAACCTTCCATCACCGTTGATAAGAATGGATACCTTCATGTCATGGGGGATTCCCACAACCAGGATTGGCAATACTACATTTCCAATAATCCCGAGGACATCAACAGTTGGACCAAACAATCACCCCCGGGACAGCGGGTCACCTACACGGAGTACTACAAAGACCGTAACGACGAACTGTACATCCTCTTCCGCATGCGGCTCGGTGATGGAGGACAACAGGATGACCATGTTGGTGCCATGATGCGCTATAACGCCGACAACAGGAGCTTCACACTTTTGGGTAACTCCAATTACGATGGGGACGGCACCCCTGTGAAGGCCGTTGTATACGGTCTTGAGGGCGGTGGTTTCCAATGTTATTACCAGCAGCCGCGGCAGCGTATCTTTTTCGATGCCAACAACCGCATGCATATGGTCTCTTCCGTAATCGATCCCTGTATCGAGAACGTAACGAGCAGTAGCGGATACAACTATCAGTCGCACATTCTGTATGCCTATTCCGATGATGGCGGTAACAGTTTCAAAAAGGCCAACGGCACCGCTATCACACTACCGATGACCACCAATAATGCTTCCATAGTGGTGAACCGTTCGTCCAATCTGGATATTGTGCCCGAGCACCATATCGGGGCCTTCGATACCAATACCCCGGTAGTGAGCTATCTGTTGCGAGACGGGAACGGGTATTCCAAGAAATGGAACGGTTCCTCATGGGTAAACGTGAACGTTCCGGAGAATACGTCCTCCTTTATGGCGAACGACCGCGGTGTTATCGCCTGGTACAAGCAGGATAACTCGGGCGACGCCCGTTTCCATATTTCTGACGACGGGAACAATTGGACCAGTCTTTCCGCTGCCGCCAACGGTACCGCGGAGCGTAATGTGGAGGCCTACGACCTGGAGCACTTCGATGCCACGGGCGATTTTCGGGTGCATTTCCAGTACTATCCCGGTGGCGACCCCAGATGCGGCATCCATACCTTTAAGACCGGAAACGCGGTACAGGCACTAGGAAACGACCAAGGGCCAAGTAACCCTGCACCGACCGGCGATGTTTTTTACATCAAGAACAAAGAAACCGGAAAATACCTGCGTCCCATAAACGGCAATAATGATGCCGGTATACAGGTTGCGGCCAAAAACGATTCCGATTGGTTCAAATGGCAAAAGGTACCAACTTCTAACGGATATTACTATTTAAGAAATGTGGGGAGCGGTAAATATTTTAGGCCCCAGACCTCGACCGACGCATCATTGATGTGGGTGAAAGATACCAGTTGGGACGGGGAATGGACCCAATGGAAGGAAAACCCTTCCAGCGATGGTAGTACCTTTTATTTTGTGAACCGCGCAACGGGCAAATATATTAGGCCAGTGAACGGAAACACCACATCCAATGTGGAATTAAGGCCTACCAGCTGGGACGGAAACTGGACGCGGTGGACGTTCGAAAATGTAAATTCGGGAACCATAAATGTAAAGGTCAGGGCACTCGGGGTGTCCACCCAGGAAAATTTAAAGTTGCAGATCAATAATCAGACCGTGCATACCTGGCAGCTCAATTCGTCGAGTTTCAAGGAGTATACGACCACGATTTCAAGTAATGGCACAGTAAGGCTGTTATACGACAATGACGCCAACAACCGGGATGTACGTATCGATTGGTTGGAAATCGAT
This sequence comes from uncultured Flavobacteriaceae bacterium, assembly GCA_947500445.1. GTDB lineage: Bacteria > Bacteroidota > Bacteroidia > Flavobacteriales > Flavobacteriaceae > Pelagihabitans. The sequence goes on from CANMSB010000038.1 coordinate 14,351, forward strand.
GGCAACCGGATGCAGGCGGAAGCCCAGAACGTGAACACCGGTTCATGGAACAATGCCGAAAGCCGATGTGGGGGCGTAAAGAGCGAATGGCTATACTGCGCCGGATATATCGAGTTTGGCAACGTATCCTCCGATTTCAACGTGAAGGTCAGGGCACTCGGAGTGGGCGGGGACGAAAGTCTCAAACTTCAGATAAACAACCAAACGGTAAAGACCTGGACAGTGAACTCTTCAAGCTTTAAGGAGTACACGACCACGGTACCCAGTGGAACGGGCAATATCAGATTGCTTTACGATAACGATGACGGCGATATACGCGATGTGCGGATCGATTGGTTGGAAATCAACGGCGTTCGAAAGCAGGCCGAAGATCAAAGTGTGAATACCGGTTCCTGGAACAAGGCGGAGAATAGATGTGGGGGCGTTAAAAGCGAATGGTTGTACTGTAGCGGATATATCGATTTTGGAAGCAATTTTGCCAACACCGGCATTGCCGCCGTTGCGCAGATACCATCGGAGGAAATAGGGTTTACCTTGTTTCCCAACCCGATCGTGGGGCAGGATATGGTCGTGAAGGGCGATGTGGATACCTTCAATGTGCAATTGATAACCTTGACCGGTCGTGTGCTGACACAACGCCGTACAACTCAAGGAGAAGCTGTTCTGGACACTTCACTTTTGCCAACCGGAATGTACGTAGTACGTATAAGCCATGAATACGGGACCGAATCGCACAAGATAATAGTAAAATAATGACTTGATTTTTTGTTTGGAGTTACCTTTGTCGAAAAGACCGTCCTCGTAGGGCGGTCTTTTTTTGTTTCCCAAATTGGTATTTTTGATGCTTTGTTACCAAGGCGTAGTTCAAATATGAAATGACGCTATTTTTTGGTTTTGAACGTTGGCACCGCTATCATTTATATGGGATGGTCCCTTTCTTTTGGTAATGGTCAAACCCTTTTTATTGGTTATGTAATTTGACAAAGACCTATCGGTCAATAGGAGAAGAACGATACAGCTCCCCAATATAGTTTAAGCATCGTTTTGCTTTCAAAAAAATGAGATGAAATTGAATACCATCCCACAAAAAAAGAAAATTTCGTTAATAGCAGTGGCAGTTCTCCATCATGAAATGGGTATGTTCCGTTTTATACCCTGTACCTGAAGTCATAGTCCCTGCCCCAATCTGTTTCATAGCGACATACCAATGTTTAAAACATAAAAACCGGTATGTTTTTGGAGTCTGATTGTTGACCTTGGGAAGTAGCGAAGACGGATTTCTTCGAGTGCGTAAAAACCCTGAAGGGATTTTTGTTCATCGGATTGTTATTGCGAAGGGAATGGAAAAGTACACGTTCACATTCCTTCCTGCCAAAACGAGCTGTTACAGTTTTAGTGTGAACAGGTTTTTTACGAATTTAAAAAGCGCTACTTTTCAGTATAAAATCAGTATTTTTGAAGTCTTAATAAACTGTAGGTAATGAGTTCGAAAAAAGGAAAAATACAAGAAGCGATAGATGAAAAACTGCTGGGGGAACGCAAGGTGTTCCTTTGGGGAATGGTAGATGACGACTCGGCAAAACATGTCATCGACCGATTGCTCTATCTGGATATGCAGGGCGATAGCGAAATACAATTGTATATCAATAGCCCGGGCGGTTATGTTACCTCTGGTTTTGCCATGTACGACACCATTAAACTTTTAAAGAGCCCGGTGTCGACCATCTGTACCGGTTTGGCAGCTTCCATGGGGTCCATTCTCTTATCCGTAGGGGAAAAGGGCAGACGTTTTATACAGCCACATGCCCAAGTGATGATCCATCAACCAAGTGGGGGTGCTAGGGGGCAGGCTTCCAACATTGAAATACAGGCAAAGGAAATTATAAAGACCAAGGAGCTCAGTGCCCAAATTTTGGCCGATAATTGTGGGCAAAAATACGATCGGGTCCTGAAGGATTTTGATAGGGACTATTGGATGAATGCGGAGGAATCCATCGCGTACGGTATTGTTGATGGCGTATTGTCTTAATTAAGCCGTTATTGATAAAAAAAGTCCTTCACAAACCTAATGTGAAGGACTTTTTGGATATATATAGGCGCCGAAGCGGAAGATTTATAACGTGTGCCGTTGTTCCCCTTATATACGGTCTTACGTGTTGAATGGTTTTGGGCGTCACGTTAAAAAAATGATAATACCATTTTAACTTTGAAATCGCGCGTATAGAAATTGAATTATTTTTTAGTTGTTCGAGGCAAAAGCCTGTCCCCGGCTTGACCGGGGATCTAAGCATAGCCTTAGCTACGGTTCTATTTTTTAACGAAGAACAGCTGAAAAAGAAACGGTTTATTAGTGCTATTTCAAAGCTAAAATGGTATAAGAAACGGTTTTTTTATTCGAAACGAAACCAAGGGCACCGATACAATGGCCCCGCTTTTTTGGTATCTTTACCTTTATTCTTGGTTTCCACGACAACATGAAGCAAACACCAAAAAATGTAGCGATTATAGGCTCTGGCCTTGTTGGTTCGTTACTTTCCATTTACCTCAAACGCGAGGGACATAACGTAACGGTTTTTGATCGACGCCCAGATATTCGGAATGTGGCATTTTCGGGCCGCTCCATCAATCTGGCGATGAGCAACCGCGGTTGGTTGGCCCTTAGGGAGGTAGCTATCGAGGAAACCATTAAGGAAATCGCCATTCCATTGCACCAAAGGGCCATGCACGTCATTGGAAAACCGCAATATTTTCAACCATACGGAAAGGAAGGGGAAGCCATATGGTCAATTTCGAGGGGTGTGCTCAACCGTAAAATGATCGACCTTGCGGAAAAGGCCGGTGTTCAGTTTCGTTTCAATGAAAAGGTATGGGATATCGATCTACCGGAAGCTAAAATTTATACCGGGGAATCTGAAAAAAGTGAATGGCAGGCGTATCAATATGATATGGTGTTCGGCTGTGACGGGGCGTTTTCAAGAGTCCGCCATAAAATGCAGCGCAGAAGCCGTTTTGACTATTCCCAGGATTTTATAGATGTCGGCTATAAGGAGCTCAGTATTCCGGCAAATGCCGACGGTACCCATAAGCTGGATAAAAATGCCTTTCACATCTGGCCCAGGGGTAAATTCATGTTGATCGCTATGCCCAATTTGGACGGCAGCTTTACGTGTACTTTGTTTATGCCGTTCGAAGGTCCGGTTTCTTTCGAAAACATTATCGACCGGAAACAGGCCACCACTTTTTTTACTACGTATTTCCCGAATGTGATGTTGGTAATGGATAGTCTGCTGGAAGATTTCTTTAAAAACCCTACGAGTGCCATGGTAACCATGAAGTGCTATCCATGGACGTATTGGGACAAGGTGGCGTTGGTAGGGGATTCCGCCCATGCCGTAGTTCCTTTTTATGGACAGGGAATGAATGCCGGCTTTGAGGATATTTATATGCTGAACAAACTTATGGAAACCCATGGAGACGATTGGGAGTCTATTTTTATGGAGTATCAAAAAGAACGTAAGCCCAATGCGGATGCGATAGCGGAACTCAGCTACCGGAATTTTATGGAGATGAGCAGTAAGACCGCCGACCCCAATTTTTTACTTCAAAAGAAAATCGAGAAACGGTTCGCTGCCAAACATCCCAAAAAATGGATACCTGCGTACTCCCGGGTCACTTTTTCCGAAAGGCCCTATTCCGAAGCCCTTGCCGTAGGCGATGCACAGGAAGCGATTATGAAACAGGTGATGCAACTACCGAATATCGCCGATAAATGGGACAGTACGGAGGTAGAGGAAAAGATACTGGGTTTGTTACAATGACCAAAGCATACCAAATTGCATTCAGCACATGCTGCAGAGGTGTGAAGGGCGCATATTAGTATTGCCTATCTCCTTTCCACTACCATTACTACTTTGAGTTTTGAAAACATAAGGGCCGAAGACTATGATTTTGGTTAGTGGATGATTATCCGTTTTGGATCTAAGGGAAGTTCAACATGGGATTTGATGTTACCTTCGTAATCCGCGAAAACAACGTACCCCGTACTGGCTGAGGTTGAATATGCAAAAATTATGGTTTCCGTTTTCAAATCGACCTTAAAATCATGAAAAGAACGGGCGTAATCTGCTGGAGTCACAAGGTCGGGTAGAATTTCCGTCAATACTTTATTGTCGAATGTTATTAGTTCTTCCGCCGTCATTTCAAAAAGGATATCCCCGTTTTCCAAATCGGTGATAGCGGGTGCGACCGGAAAGGAAGATGGTTGGGGAAGGGCAATAAAGGAAGGAAATTTGTTTTCTACTGTAAACGATGTCAGTAAAGTGGGCGTAAATGGTTTTGATACAATGGTAATACTCCGTTTAAAGCTAAAATCATTTATATCATAAACATCATATTCATTAAAGTTGTTGGTTTTACTATCTATAAATACTTCGTTGCCCGCTATAAATGCTTTATTGATGGTATCATCAAAAGTGAATTCGTTTAATACTTCTCCAGCTGCAAGGTCCACCAAGGATACTCGATATTCTGGTACTCCCCCTTCGGCTTTTAGGTAATAGACCAAAACAAAGTTATCATACGTTTGAATATCGAAAGGGGTGAAATCTGCAGAAGCAGAATCGGAATAGGCGACATCAATTCTTGAACAGGGTGCTTCTTCCAGTAGGTCGTAAACCTCTAAATAGAGGCTTTTATCGATTTCATTTTCGGTACCGGCCAGTTTGTATACCACATCGCCATTGGTTCCAGGGCCGTAGCGTATTTCATCTTCAAAACTGGCACAAAACTCCGGTACCAGAGTTGTGGTCGCGGTTGCTAAGTTTCTAAGTTTTAGGTCCAAGGTAGGTATGTCCAAAGTATAAAACAGTAACATATCAAAGGTGAACACCGAAAAATATTTATAATCCGGATTTAAACCGAATTCAGTTTCAAGATTGGTGAATTGGGTCGTTCCCTCACTGGAAATATCCAATACAGCAGGTTTATCATTGACTTGCCCATAAACCGTTACCGGAATATACGCGGTATCTTCTTCCTCTTCGGTGGTGGTGTCATCAGTGCTACTACAGGCCGATAGGGCAATGAGGGTACTAAAAAACCAAGGTAGGTAAAAGTGTTGGGCTTTAAATGACATCTGTTTTTTTTATAGTTGTACCGTGCTAGGCCAAAAAATCATCATAAAAGTAGCTAAAATATAGTCAAGGGTTTCGTGTTGTTATCTTAAAATGCCCTTTGTGGTCCGAGGAGTATGAAACTTCGCTCGACAAAGCGGTCTCTTTTTCTTTGGTTCTGTTTCTTTTGAAAAAGCAAAAAAATGAACGGACGTTTCAATTAAAAAACAAAGGGCTGATGTTCTTCATTCATTTTGTCATGAAGCCCATTTTTTAGTCGAACCCAGGTTGCTTTAATGCCATGTTGAAAACGAATTTCATTCTTTTCCGATTAACCTGTGTATGTTAAATGCGAAGCGGTTTGGTAGCGCTATGACCTCATGGCCAGGATACTAAACTCGGGTCTTTTGCGTTATAGAAAAGAAAAATGTAAGAAAATACATCAGTAAATCAATAAAATTGCATAAAGTTCCCTCAATTTTAGCAGTCTTGTTTTTAGGCTGTTTTTATATGGTCCATTCCCAAAACCTGGTGTATAATCCAAGTTTTGAGGAGCATTTTAAATGCCCCGAAGAATTGGGCAATATCGATGATGACGTTCCCCATTGGTCCAGGTCTACCGGAGGCACCACCGACTACTTTCACAGTTGTAGTTCGGATATGGGCGTTCCTAAAAATTTTAATGGATACCAACCTGCCGATTTTGGTCAGGCCTATGCCGGTCTATATTTAAGTGCTCCGAACGACTATCGGGAATACCTTCAGGGACAACTAAAACAACCGTTGCGGGCGGGAAAGCGTTATGAGGTCAGTTTTTATATCAGTTTGGCCGATAAATCGGGATATTCCATACGCGATATCGGAGTGTTGTTTTCATCGAACAAGAAAAAGGTCAATACCCGAAAGGTGATCAAATTTCAAGGCGATATCTCCAGAAATTCGAAATATAGTTTTACCGAAATGCGCAATTGGATGTATTTTACCAATACCAAAAGTTGGAGCCGGGTGGTAACGACATTTATAGCCAAGGGAAACGAAAAGTTCTTGACCATTGGTAATTTTCGGGATGATCGAAAATCGAACCTCCATAAAGAGAAAGGGCTGAAAAAGGCGGCCTATTATTATTTGGATATGGTTTCCGTCACCCTTTTACCCGATGAATATCCGTTTAACGACATACAGGTAAACAAAATATACAGGTTGCCCAATGTGAAATTTAAAACGGACGAATATGAATTGGACCATCTGGCAAAAACGGAATTGAAACGGCTTTTTCAAGAATTGGAAAAAGACGAAAAACTTTTTGTGACCATTCATGCGCATACCGATAATGATGGAACCGAAAATTATAACAACGAACTTTCCGCCAAAAGGGCAAAATCGGTCGCGGCCTACCTGACCGGTTTAGGGCTTCCCAAAGAACGTATCCGTTGGATCGGGCATGGCGGAAAGCAGCCCGTTGCGGACAATGCTACCGAAGATGGGCAACGCAAAAACAGAAGAGCGGAGTTTATGATCTCGAACGGAGCCTTTGAACAACAAGATGGAATTACGGAAACCCTTTTCGAGGATGGGCAATAATAGCGATACTACCTTTCAAGATCCTTGCGACCTTCGGAATTGCCATGAGATTGTACATTTTAACATAGGAAACGGCAGGAAGTTATAACCGAGCCCCACGACCCCTTTCGGTGGCAGGGGAATGACTATTGCATCAACTGGGGCGAACATTCGATAGGACATGGATTTTCTAAAATCCCATAAATCCATAAAAAGCTACCGTTTAACGAAGGGAAGCGGCCAGTGTTGTATCCGATAAACATATATCGTAGTTTTAGAGGATAACTAACACCATTTTAACTTTGAAATCGCGCGTATAGAAATTGAATTATTTTTTAGTTGTTCGAGGCAAAAAGCCTGTCCCCGGCTTGACCGGGGATCTAAGCATAGCCTTAGCTACGGTTATATTTTTTAACGAAGAACAGCCGAAAAAGAAACGATTTATTAGTGCTATTTCAAAGTTAAAATGGTACAACCATTCGGTAATGCTTGTTTCGATCGGCATAAAGCGATTGCTCTTTTTGTGCATGGGAATTTTTCCATTGCTCCTACGTGCACAGAACCTGGTCGCGAATCCCAGTTTTGAAAGCTATGCCAAATGCCCTGAAAGACTTGGACTTTTCGATACCAATGTCGCTTCTTGGTCATGCCCTACATCCGGTACCACCGATTATTTTAATGCTTGTAGTTCCGCTATGGGCACTCCCGAAAACTTTAAGGGCAGGCAACCTGCCGATTTTGGTGATGGGTATACCGGTATGTACGTGTTTGCCCCGGACGATTATCGGGAATATATACAGGTGGCGCTTACCGAACCATTACAGGCGGGAAAAAAATATCAGGTTTCTTTTTACGTAAGCCTAGCCGAAAAATCGGATTCCGCAATAAAGGAGTTCGGAGTGTTGTTCTCCAATTACGAGTTAAAGATTCCCACGCAAAAAAATCTTTCCAAGAAAAAACGGTATCAGTTACAGGGACATCAATACACCTATTTGGAAATCGGATACACCAATTTTTTTTCCGATACCAAAGATTGGATTTTGGTCAATTCCCAATTTACCGCCAAGGGAAACGAGCGTTTTATGTGTATCGGTAATTTTAAGGCCAACGCCCGTACACGAATGTTCAAGACCAAAAAAAATGCCAAGCAAGGGGCATATTATTATATCGATATGGTCGCCGTAAGCGGTGTTGAAAAAATGGAGGTGGCAAAACCCCTTGTAGCGATTGCCAATGGAAAAGAAACGAGTAACATCGAACTTGATCGAAGTTACATCTTTAAAAATGTACTGTTCGAATTTGATCGGTCGTCCCTTTTAAAATCGGCCAAAAATGAACTCGAAAAGGTATACACCTTATTGCGCTCCAATGCCAATCTGAAAATTGCTATTGACGGACATACCGATAATGTAGGGTCGGTAGCGTACAATCAACAACTTTCCCAGCTACGGGCGAAAGCCGTAGCGAACCACCTGCAGGAATTGGGGGTGCCAAAGGAACGGATCGTTTGGCAGGGCCATGGCGGCAATTCGCCTATTACGGAAAACGAAACCGAACAGGGCCGGCAACAAAATAGAAGGGTAGAGTTTACCATTAGCAAAAGTGTCGTTGCTCCCGATTAAATTTGCGGTACCATTTCCATTCCCATTCAAATCCCCTTACCTTGCGGTAGATTGGACAATGATGTCGGTTACCATAGAAACAAAACAGGTATGGATGTAAATTTTGCGGTACTCATAGATGGAGATAACATACCTTCGGCTTATGTGAAGGAGATGATGGAGGAAATTGCCAAGTACGGGAACCCCACTATAAAACGGATTTATGGAGACTGGACAAACCCCAGACTTGGTAAGTGGAAACAAGTACTGCTCGAAAATGCCATTGTACCAATCCAACAGTACGGCTATACCCAAGGTAAAAATGCTACGGATTCCGCCATGATCATCGATGCCATGGATATTTTGTATTCCGGTAAGGTGAACGGTTTTTGTATCGTAAGTAGCGACAGCGATTTTACGCGCCTGGCCACAAGGCTTCGGGAAGCGGGCATGCAGGTATTCGGTATCGGGGAAAAAAAGACGCCAAATCCGTTCATTGTTGCCTGTGACAAGTTCATCTACATCGAAATTTTAAAAAACAATTCGGGAGAGGACACTACGGACAATAACAAGGACAAAACTGCTACAAAGAACGATATCGATAAAATTACGGCCAAGGAAGTCCGTTGGATATCGAACACCATTAACGATTTGGCGGATGATGACGGTTGGGCCTTTTTGGGCGATGTCGGAAGCCTACTTCAAAAGAAACAACCGAACTTTGATGCACGTAATTATGGGTTTCAAAAATTGACCCCGTTGGTCGATTCTATTTCCAACTTTGAAGTGGAGCGCCGTGAAGACTCCAAAGGCCGCAGAAAATTGGTTTTTGTAAAGATCAAGGAGAAAAAAAGAGCTTCGTCCCGTAAACGAAAATCCTAAGGTTTCTATAGCGTTCCCTTACTTTCCGTAAAGGCAAACTGTTTCAGGGATTGTGGTCCGGTTTTGGGTTTGGTGACATTTTTGTTATCCATTTCCATAGGCGAACGGGCCACGTGACAACACCTATTTTTTATAACATACTTCCTGACACAAGGTTGTCACTATCCGGTGGTACTATTGTAGCTCATAAAGTAATATCAAATGGAAAAAAGAAAACAAGAGGGATTTAGCGTCATTGGAATCAAAGTGAGGACGATCAATGAAAATGGGCAAGCGGCAAAAGATATCGGGAAACTGTGGCACAGGTTCGTTTCGGAAAACATCGTGGCTAAGATTCCCAACAAAATAAGTACCTCCGTTTTGTCCATATACACTAATTATGAGAAGGACCATACCGCACCTTATGATACCATATTGGGCTGTATGGTGGATTCCTTGAAGGATATTCCAGAGGGGATGGTCGGGCAGCGTTTTAACGATAGCAATTATTTAAGATTTCTAGCGAATGGCGACCTGTCAAAAGGAGTGGTATACCATGTTTGGAAGGAGATATGGGACAACGATTTCGACCGCTTGTATACGGCCGATTTTGAAGTTTACGGGGAAAAGGCCCAGGACCCTACCAACGCCGAGGTAGAAATTTTTGTTGCAGTCCGGTAGCGGTGGTGCGAATGGTCCGCTAATACCATTTTAACTTTGAAATCGTGCGTATAGAAATTGAATTATCTTTTAGTTGTTCGAGGCAAAAAATCTAAGCATAGCCGTAGCTACGGTTATATTTTTTAACGAAGAACAGCTGAAAAAGAAACGATTTATTAGTGCTATTTCAAAGTTAAAATGGTATAATTTCCAATTTCACACGATTTTATTTCTACCGTTCGGTTTTGGCAGTATTTTTGAACAAAGTCAGAAACGGAATGCGCAATGCTGCATTGTGTGCAAGAAAGCAACGCCTAAAGCTAAAGTTCCTGAAAAGCGATATCTTCAGTAGGGAACGCGTCCCAACTTTTTTTCGAAAACCGGACAAGATGGCTTTGGCAAGGTAATGAAGCGTTTTCCGTTTGCATGGCTCCGGATGTTTCGGGGCTACTGAAGTTTAAAATGTTGAAATTATGGTGCAAAACGCGACCCCGAAGCCGCGGGGGGTAGGTATAAGAAAAGCGCGGTTGGAGTATATTAAAACAAGGGGTATCCTTTGTCTAGGATTTGTATTTTTTATGATGTTAGGATCACATGCACAGGACAACACCGAGTTTACGGTGAAAATGGAGAAAGAAGCCAAAGTGCTACAGACCGATCGATCGGAGTATGCGGCCTATTTGGCCAAGGAAGAAACGCTTTTTAAAAAACAGGCTTTTGATCGTGAAGTCGGGATGCACGTAATTTACGAGCCCGACCTACAAACGATAGCCGCTCCTTTGGCCTATTTTTATGCAAGGCTGAAGGAGGCACCAGAACGATGGCCGTATTACCTGAAAGCCATTGCGACATCAAAAAATGTACGGGATAGGCAACAGTTTGTACACTACCTATGGGAAAAACAGGAGAAAGCCCCGGATAGTACCGCTAACCGTTCGCAAGTAAATTGGAACAGGTACCTTTCCATTTCAGGAAACAAGGAATGGGCCAATACCTATATCGCCGAAAATCCATTGGAGGGTGATACGGGCTATGAGCGCGCATTGCCCTATCAGGTAATCTACCATTGGGCGGATAGCTTAAGCACGGCCAATAAAACGAAAGCGTATGCGTATGTAAGGACGCTCTATACAGGTGGTCCGTCCAATGGCAACGGTGAACGCTTTTTTAAACTTTTTTATCGGCTCAAACCAGAGCGGACCCAACAAGAGTTGTTGGAATATTGGTATCGCGACAATGGGGCATACCGCTTTTATGTATTAAAATTATTGTCAGAAAGCGATAACGTAAACAAGAACATAGCTTCCCAGTTGGTTACGTTACGGGCGAACAAGGATGAAAATCAAGATTTTTTGGAGTATATGAATACTGCCATCGCCTTTCTGGATCCCGAACAGGGAAAAAAGGAAATTACCTCATATTTGGCAAAGGAAATGGAAGATGGCGAAGCCATGGAAAACCACTACGTCGATCCCATAAGGGTACTTTTGGCCTACGCAGCCGATTTGGACGCGAATTCCAAGGAAATGAAAGTATTGCTGAACTATGTTCGCTCCGATGCTAACAGTACTTTTGGAAGTGTATATCGATTCGAAATGGCGAAAATGTTGGCGTCGGATTTTCAGGAGAAGTTTAAAGAGTTGTATGATAGTTTGGAGGAAAAGGAAAGGACCAACGGAAAAACAGGGTCGCTTCTTCGATCGTTGAGAGCGGAAGGCATTACAACGCGCAACTAAGAAAATGTTTCAGTAGACGCAATGGTACGGTTATTGCACCAAAAAATCAGTAAATTAGGATTGTCATGGCTCCCTTTGGATGGCGAAAGCGATAACACCTGCAAATACCAGATATAATGAAAAAAATAGTGTTCTATTCCTTTTGGATGCTGCTATTGTATTCCACTGCAGCCGGCGCCTCCATTTTACCATCGGAAACAAAAGAAGCCACACGTTGTCCCGTATTCGAATCCGTTTTCGTTGGCGGATGGTCCTACGATGTGCAAGGGGCACCGGAAGGCTATGAAAACGGGTTTTTATTGGTGCTAAAAGAAGGCAAGCAATATAAAGCACAAGTGCAGGTAGGGGACAAGGCCTATATGGCTACGGACGTAGTCGCAAAAAAGCGTACGCTCCGTTTTACCCTTCAGATCAAAACGGAGACCATTGGGGTATTTTTGAACGCCAATGGCAGTAACTTCACCGGAACCGTAAGGGCTACCCAAGGGGTCTTTAGGGTAATCGGGAAAAAAACGGTATCGGCGGGCTGAAGTAACGCTCGGTCGGTATGCGGGACAGCGAGAAAACCTTTATTGCCTTGTTGTTGTATAACATACCCGTCGTAAAATACGCCGTCGACATTTCCTCCAGGTACGGGCGTTTTAAATCTTGGATAATTTAGCGGTCGCGCTTGGCGGTCCGCAATTTTTATGGATTACAAAACGGCCCACAGCCAACCGTTTACCGCTACTTTAATGTATGGTTGAAAAGAATTTCATACTTTTCTTAAAAACGATCTATTTCAACGGGCAATAGGTATAGTACAGTTACTTGAGGGACCAAAAAAAACCCTAACGCCCATCGGGCCTAGGGTTTTGTTCGACAAAACGATTTCAGGTCGTTGTGATACCATTTCTGGTATTACATGGTAATCGGCACGGCAACGCGAGTGGTATCCCATCCCATAACCAAATGTGCGCCTCCGTCCACTTCCTTAAAAGCGATCGAAAAGGCTTCCAAAGATTTACCATCCGTTGAGGCAGCTCCCTTTACCCGCACAACATCGTTCTTTTCATCATAAAAATAAGATCCCCATTGGTTCAACTGATCGTGAAGGATAACGGTCCATTCCCCATCACCGGGTATGGTCAACAATGCATAGGTTCCCGCTTTTACCTCCTGTCCACCAAAATTAACGTCTTTATAAAAGGTGATTTCCGGGGCCTCGTTTGCCCCTGTGCGCCATACTTCTCCCGATTTGGCCAATTCCCCAATGGAACGACCTTTCAATTGAGGTCTGCTATAAACGATACGGACCATTTTATCCGCAACCTTATAATCGGAAGGGTATGATGCGGCATCCATAGGACTTTTATCCAATCCGCTAAATTTTTGAGCTGTGGCTTCCGATGCGAAAACCAAGGTTAGTGCCAATAGGGCAAGGGTACAAACTTTTTTCATATTGTGTTTTTGTTTTTGTGCCTGAGTCGTTTCAGGTTTGTGGTTCAAAACTAGTTAACAGTGCTTTCAAATTCTTTTAAAAGGTCGTTAAAATTACACCACCTTACAGAATCACCGTTTTAAATGCTTTTTGGTATTCCTAAATTTTAATATGATCTGATATTGATGTAAAAAGCATTAAATTATAAGTAAAAGCAGAATTTAAGTTTTATATACAAACATTAAGGGTCATATTTGTATAGAAATTGATATAACATTATTAGATATGTGTGGAATTGTTTGTGCCTTTGATGTAAAGGAAAGTACCGAGACATTGAGGCCTCAATTATTGGAAATGTCGAAAAAGATAAGACACCGTGGCCCCGATTGGAGCGGTATTTATGCAGGAGATAAAGCTATTTTGGCCCATGAACGGCTGGCCATTGTAGACCCGGTTTCTGGAAAGCAGCCCCTATTGGGGCCTGAAGGAAAACTGATACTTGCGGCAAACGGTGAAATTTATAACCATAGGGAACTGCGAAAACAGTTCGAAGGATCTTATGAATTCAAGACCGAGTCGGATTGTGAAGTGATCTTGGCCATGTACCAGGAGAAGGGACCTGGTTTTATAGACGAGCTTAACGGTATCTTCGGTTTTGCCATTTACGATTCCGAAAAGGACGAATATTTTATTGCCCGTGACCATATGGGAATCATACCCCTATATATTGGATGGGACCAAAACGGTACCTTTTATGTGGCTTCCGAGCTAAAGGCATTGGAGGGGACCTGTACAAAAATTGAACTATTTCCGCCCGGACACTATTTACACAGCAAGGACGGTACATTTACAAAGTGGTACTCAAGAGATTGGATGGACTATGATGCGGTAAAGGAAAATGAGACCAGTATCCATGCGGTAAAGGAAGCTTTGGAGGCTGCAGTGCACCGGCAGTTAATGTCTGATGTTCCGTATGGAGTACTGCTCTCTGGCGGTTTGGATTCCTCCGTAACTTCCGCTATCGCTAAAAAGTACGCACAAAAACGAATCGAATCCGATGATACCAAGGAGGCATGGTGGCCGCAGTTGCACTCGTTCTCCGTAGGTTTGGAAGGTTCTCCCGATCTGGCTGCGGCCCGAAAGGTGGCCGACCATATCGGAACGGTACATCACGAGATCAAGTTTACCATTCAAGAAGGATTGGATGCCATAAAAGATGTGATCTACAATCTGGAAACCTATGATATTACCACGATCCGTGCATCGACACCGATGTATTTAATGGCGCGGGTCATCAAATCGATGGGGATTAAAATGGTGCTTTCCGGAGAAGGTGCGGACGAACTTTTTGGAGGATACCTATATTTCCACAAAGCGCCCAGTCCAAAGGATTTTCATGAGGAAACCGTTCGTAAACTGGACAAGCTGCATATGTACGACTGCCTTCGTGCCAACAAGTCCCTAGCTGCTTGGGGTATTGAAGGACGTGTACCGTTTTTGGACAAGGAGTTTATGGATGTGGCCATGCGGATCAATCCAAAAGATAAGATGATCAATGGGGAACGTATGGAAAAATGGGTAGTGCGTAAAGCCTTTGAGGATATGTTGCCGGAAAGCGTCGCTTGGCGCCAAAAGGAGCAATTTTCCGATGGTGTAGGGTACAGTTGGATCGACACCCTAAAGGAAGTTGTGGACAAGGAAGTGAGCGACGAACAATTGGCCAACGCCCGTTTTCGGTTTCCGCTTCAGACCCCGACCAATAAAGAAGAATTTTACTATCGTTCCATTTTCGAATCACATTTCCCTAGTGATGCGGCCGCGATGTCGGTGCCTCAGGAGCCTTCCGTGGCCTGTAGTACGAAAATCGCCCTGGAATGGGACGAGGCATTTAAAAATATGAACGATCCTTCTGGGAGGGCCGTTGCAAAAGTACACGAAGATGCTTACGAAAATTAGGCGTTGGGCATAAACGAAAATTCTGTTTCATTCAGTTTTTATTTTTATTAGTCAATCGACCCCGGCAATTTGTCGGGGTCTTTTTGTGAACGTTACCGTTGTTTTTTTCATCTCCAAGATGGTTTGGAAATATCTCGATTATTTTCTTGCAGCCTCTTTTCCACGAACCTTGAACGGTTTGGGTTGCCTTACAACGGATCAAAAACGGGCCATAATACTACTACAAGATATTTCAAGACAGCCTCTCAAAAACAAGCGTTTTTTGAAGAAATCCCTTTTCTAAATTTTCAAGTTGTCGGAAAGGGATTTTTCCACATTTTTTGTTGATAACTTCGAAGTGGCGTTTGGGTTGTAACACCATATTCTATAGGGTATTCAGTATATTTGTAAGATTGCAAAATTTCAAGCGGGAACCTTTCCAAAAAGGACAAAAGGACTCCCGAACGAACAACCTAACACTATGAGCGAAGAAGCGGAAAAAAACAAAAATTATTCAGCGGATAGCATTCAGGCCCTAGAGGGTATGGAGCACGTACGCATGCGGCCGTCCATGTACATAGGCGACGTCGGTACCCGCGGTTTGCACCACTTGGTCTATGAGGTGGTCGATAACTCTATCGATGAGGCCATGGGGGGGCACTGTGACACCATAAGCGTAGTCATTAACGAGGACAATTCCATTACCACGAAAGATAACGGTAGGGGTATTCCGGTAGGCCTCCATAAAAAAGAAGGGGTTTCCGCCCTGCAAGTGGTCATGACCAAAATCGGTGCCGGTGGAAAATTCGACAAGGATTCCTACAAGGTATCCGGTGGACTCCACGGTGTTGGGGTTTCCTGTGTGAACGCACTATCCAATCATTTGCGGGCCACCGTGCACAGGGACGGAAAAATATGGGAACAGGAGTATGAGCGCGGAAAAGCCTTATACCCTGTTAAAACGATAGGGGAAACCACCGAAAGGGGTACCATCGTCACCTTTAAGCCCGATGATACCATTTTTACCCAGACCACGGAGTACAGTTACGAGACTTTGGCGAACCGTATGCGGGAGCTTTCCTTTTTAAATAAGGGCGTGACCATTACCATAATGGACAAACGCCAGAAAGACCCGGAAAGCGAAACCGGTTATGTTGGGGAAACTTTTTTCTCCAATGAAGGCCTTAAGGAGTTCGTCAAGTTTCTTGACGGAAACCGGGAGGCGCTTACGCAAAACATCATTTCCATAGAAGGGGAAAAGAACGGGATTCCGGTAGAGGTGGCCATGATCTATAACACCTCCTATACGGAAAATCTACACTCTTATGTAAACAACATCAACACCCATGAAGGGGGTACCCATTTATCGGGCTTCCGTAGGGGGCTTACCTCTACCTTAAAGAAGTATGCCGATAGCTCCGGAATGTTGGACAAGCTGAAGTTCGAAATTCAGGGCGACGATTTTAGGGAGGGGCTTACGGCCATTGTGTCCGTGAAAGTTGCCGAACCCCAGTTCGAAGGGCAGACCAAGACAAAGTTGGGGAACCGTGAGGTGTCCTCCGCAGTTTCTCAGGCCGTTTCCGAGATGTTGACCGACTATTTGGAGGAACATCCCGATGATGCCAAAACCATCGTGCAGAAAGTGATTTTGGCCGCTCAGGCCCGTCACGCGGCGACCAAGGCGCGTGAAATGGTACAGCGTAAAACCGTAATGAGTATCGGTGGCCTACCGGGAAAATTATCGGATTGCTCCGAACAAGATCCTACCCTTTGCGAAGTGTTCCTAGTTGAGGGGGATTCTGCGGGCGGAACGGCAAAACAAGGACGAGATCGTAATTTTCAGGCCATTCTGCCGTTGCGGGGGAAAATATTGAATGTAGAGAAGGCCATGCCGCACCGGGTATTCGAGAACGAGGAAATCAAGAACATTTATACGGCACTCGGGGTCACTATCGGTACCGAGGAAGACAGTAAGGCCTTGAACTTGGAAAAACTGCGCTACCATAAAGTAGTGATCATGTGTGATGCAGATGTGGATGGAAGCCATATCGAAACGCTCATCCTTACCTTTTTCTACCGGTACATGCGCGAACTGATCGAGGGTGGTCATGTCTACATTGCCACACCACCGTTGTATTTGGTGAAAAAAGGAAGTAAAAAACAGTATGCCTGGGACGATAAAGAGCGCGATGCCATAGCTGACACTTACAGTGGCGGAGTAAGTATTCAGCGCTATAAAGGTCTTGGGGAAATGAATGCGGAACAGTTGTGGGATACCACTATGAATCCCGATTTTAGAACGTTGCGACAGGTTTCCATAGATAATGCCACGGAGGCGGACCGGATTTTTTCCATGTTGATGGGTGATGAGGTACCTCCCCGAAGGGAATTTATAGAGAAGAATGCCGTGTATGCGAACATTGACGTA
Organism: uncultured Flavobacteriaceae bacterium; assembly: GCA_947500445.1. Lineage (GTDB taxonomy): Bacteria > Bacteroidota > Bacteroidia > Flavobacteriales > Flavobacteriaceae > Pelagihabitans. The sequence continues at coordinate 31,663 of CANMSB010000038.1, forward strand.
TAACAAAGCGTACTTTCACAACAATAATTCGTCCGCTACCTAGCGGACGAACTATTTTAGGGCCATATACAAACCCTAAAGTTTAAGAATGAAAGTAAAATTAGTAGCAACGGCATTGTTCATGACCGCAACCATGTGTTTTGGACAAGAAGATTTAAAAGAACGGGAAAAACAGGCGGCCTTCGATCCTGCATACAGTTCATATTCCAGAAAAAAACCAGCTTATATCACCCTAAAGGACGGAACCAAAATAGAAGGGGATATAAAAGATGTGGATCGAAAAAAAGGACAGATAGAGCGCCTGAAAATTATTGAGAACGGGAAGAAAAAGGTCAAAATCGAAGCGACCGAAATAGCAGATCTGTACATGGCACCTTCCGGTTTCGATCAGTTCAACAAACAGGCGACCTATTTCAACGATGCTACCAAATGGGGCAAGTCCGATGCTTCAAAGCACATTAGCAAGGGATATACCATGTATACCAATCAAATGGTTTCTTTGAAGAACAAGAAAAAACCAACGGAATATTTGATGCAGGTAATCAATCCGAAGTATAGTCAAAAAATTGAGGTGTATTCCGATCCTTGGGCAAAACAGACCGCGAGCATCGGTGTTGGCTCCTTGAAGTTGGCCGGAGGAATCGCCAAGAGCTATTACATTAAAAAAGGAGACGAAAAAGTGCTTTGGTTGACCAAAAAGGATTTTGACGAGCATTTTGAATCGCTGTTCATGGACAACGAAAAGTTTAAAGCGAAATACGCCGACCATAAATTCAAATGGAGTCTTTTGGGTGTGTATGTTCTAGACTATACCGAGTTCAGCATGGAAACGGAAACGGTCGAATCCAAATAGTAATACCGTTTCCGATGTTAAATTACCCTTTAAAAATTACTCTTTTTCGCCTACCCAAAAAAATCCCTGTTTTTTATTTGCGCAATTTAACACCGAAAACAGTATAAAAAGTTTAAACGAGTTCATAAAAAAACCCTGACAGTTTTGTCAGGGTTTTTTTGGTGTATTTAAGAGTGTTTAATAAAAATCAGTTTCTGATGGCAACGATGGTTCCTTGGACATCTTTTAATATTTCTTCGCCCTTGTCCGATTGTTGCAGGGTCACTTTCTGTTCCGGAAGGTCGGTACCGGGATAGGAGATGGTATAAGTGCCTTGATCCTCGGACCATTTGAAATCGGTGCGTAGGGTCTCCTGTGAATTTATTTCGTGGTTGTACCGGCCTAAATAGGCATCGTTAAAGGTCCATTTTTGAAGTACTTTTTGTTTGTTGGTCTGGCTCGTGGTTTGAATGTCCACCTTTTCCCAGTAACCGATGATCGGGTCGTCGTTCTCGGGAATTCGGGAACAATTGCTCGCCAGTATGATGCCAAGAATGGCAAATAGCGAAAAAATCTTTTTCATAATGCAGGTAATTAAGATTCGGGGTTTCTTATCAACAATAACGGGAGCGCATCCCTTGGTATTGCTAAAATTCGATGTATGACCGCGAATTCGGATTTTCTTCGTTGAATAACACTTTTTAAGGGTATTCGGCGCATTTCGTCGATGATGGCATGGTGCGTTTCATCGATAAAATCGGACAAAGTGCAGGCAGGATTTCAAGACGGAATTTGGCACGTTTTCGTTTCCTAATTTTTAAAAACAACTTTTTAACCGTGTTTTTTTAGATAAAAACCAAAGGGCCGATAAAAATTGGGGACATTCGCTCTAGTATTCCGAAAATGTAATGGGTATTAAAAACCATATCGATGTCCGTATTTAGGTAAGATTCCGTAATTTTGGAAGCCTTAAAAAATAAACGTTATCATTATAAAAACATATTTATGAAAGTTACCGTAGTAGGAGCAGGTGCCGTAGGGGCAAGCTGTGCAGAGTATATTGCAATCAAGAATTTCGCATCGGAAGTCGTATTGTTGGACATCAAAGAGGGTTATGCAGAAGGAAAGGCCATGGATTTGATGCAATGCGCCTCTTTAAATGGTTTTGATACCAAGCTCACAGGGGTTACCAACGACTATTCCAAAACAGCGGGAAGCGATATTGCGGTAATCACCTCGGGTATCCCAAGAAAACCGGGTATGACCCGAGAGGAGTTGATCGGGATCAATGCCGGTATCGTCAAATCCGTTTCCGCAAGCCTGATCGAACATTCCCCGAACGTCATTCTGATCGTGGTCAGTAATCCAATGGATACCATGACCTATTTGGTACACAAAACGACCAATCTTCCCAAACACAAAATAATAGGAATGGGTGGGGCCTTGGACAGCGCCCGGTTCAAGTATCGTTTGGCCCAGGCCTTGGAAGCGCCTATTTCAGATGTCGATGGTATGGTCATTGGCGGACATAGTGATAAAGGAATGGTTCCGTTGACCTCGCATGCCACCCGCAACAGCATACGGGTATCCGAATTTTTGACAGCCGAACGTTTGCAACAAGTTGCCGAGGATACGAAGGTCGGAGGTGCTACCCTAACAAAGTTATTGGGTACTAGTGCCTGGTATGCCCCGGGAGCTGCAGTTTCCGGTTTGGTACAGGCAATTGCCTGTGACCAAAAGAAAATATTTCCGTGTTCTACCTATTTGGAAGGCGAATACGGCTTGGAAGATATTTGTATCGGCGTGCCCGTAGTGCTCGGAAAAGATGGTATAGAAGCCATTGTCGATGTTCCGTTGAGCGATGCCGAAAAGGCAAAAATGAAAGAGAGTGCCGAAGGTGTTACGAAAACCAATGGTTTACTGGAATTGTAAACCGAGAGCAGCGATCGGAATACTTTCGTTCGCGAAAGTCAGTTTTAAAAGTGCCATTCTTGTTACCAAGAGTGGCGCTTTTTTTGCTGTATACCGATAAAAAGTTCAGGTATCTTCAGCTGTCCTTAAAGCAAACAACACCTGAGATTTAGCCATACCGGTAACAATACCATTTTAACTTTAAAATAGCCCTAATAAATGGTTTCTTTTTCAGCTGTTCTTCGTTAAAAAGCCTGTCCCCGGCTTGACCGGGGATCTAACCGTAACTAACGCTATGCTTGATCCCCAGTCAAGCTGAGGATAAGTTTTTTGCCTTGAACAACTAAAAAATAATTCCATTTCTATACCCGCCATTTCAAAGATAAAATGGTATAACTCCTAAATATGTTGTCAAATCCTACGGGAAAATCATATATTTGCAGGCTGTTATAAAAAGCATCCAATTAATATACGTAACCAATGCAAAGTAAAGGACTTATAAAGCTTTTTGCCTTCTTGTTCGGGCTAGTAAGCATTTATCAATTATCATATACATTTATAACCAATAATGTAGAAAGCAAAGCCGAGGCCTTTGCCATAGCAAATGTTGCCGAAGACCAGGAGGACTATCTTGAAAAGCGGGAAGCTTTGGAGGCCAAGTATTTGGATTCTATCGGAAAGCAAAAAATATTAGGGTTCACCGATTATAACGAAGCAAGGAAGAAACAGCTCAACAAGGGGCTCGATTTAGAGGGTGGAATCAACGTTACCCTTCAGATTTCCGTAAAGGATATTTTGATCGGATTGGCGAATGGCACAAAAAATCCGGTTTTCAACAAGGCGCTGGCCGATGCCGATGCCGCTTCAAGGGAAAGCGACGACACCTATTTGGAACTCTTTTTTGATGCATTTGACAACATTAAGGGGGATACCAAATTGGCTACGCCCGACATCTTTTACACCCGGGGACTAGAAGGAGAGATCAATGCGAACATGTCCGATGATGAGGTAAAACCCGTTATCCGCAAAAAAATCGATGAATCCATAGAATCCGCTTTTGAAGTACTTCGTGAGCGTATCGATGGTTTTGGGGTCACCCAACCGAACATCCAACGGGAAGGAACTTCAGGACGTATATTGGTAGAACTTCCCGGTGCAAGGGATATTTCCCGCGCCCAGACATTGTTGTCCAGTACTGCGCAGTTGGAATTTTGGGAAACTTACAGACCAAACAATCAGGCCTTGCAAGGATTCTTTTTTCAAGCGAATGAGGCCCTAAAGGGATTGGTAGCGGATACCAAGGAGCCAGAGGTAAAAGAAGCCTCGGAGATCGATTCGTTGCTTTCCGATGTATCGCAGGATTCCCTGGACCTGGCAACACAGCGCAATCCATTGTTTGAGAAATTCCAGATCGGTGCCCCCAGCTACGCCGTTGGTGTTGTCGCCATTAAGGATACTGCCGAGGTAGGGAGCTACCTTCGTATGAAGGAAATCAGAAGATTGCTACCTGCGGAGTTGCAGTTCGTTAAATTCCTTTGGGAACGCCCACAAGAAGGTTCCGAGACGGTAGAATTGTACGCCTTGAAATCCAATCGTGAAAAAACACCTCGTATCAGTGGCGATGTGGTAAGCGATGCCAGGGCCGACTTCGATATCGGAGGAAAGCCAGCAGTATCGATGAGCATGAATACGAAAGGTGCCAAAGAGTGGGAAAAGTTAACGGGCGATGCCTATACCAATCAAACCGGAATCGCAATTGTACTTGACAATAAAGTGTACACGGCACCTGGGGTTTCCAGTGGACCTATCTCCGGGGGTAATTCCGAAATTACCGGAAAGTTCACGATAAACGAAACCAAGGATATTTCCAATGTACTCCGTGCCGGAAAGCTTCCAGCACGAGCTGAAATTATCCAATCCGAAATCGTAGGACCCTCATTGGGGCAAGAAGCCATCGATAGCGGTCTGATGTCCTTTTTGATCGCTATGGCCATTGTATTGGTATGGATGGTGTTCTATTACGGAAAAGCGGGCATCTTTGCCGACATCGCTTTGTTGCTCAACATCCTATTGATTTTTGGGGTATTGACTAGTTTGGGCGCTGTATTGACATTGCCTGGTATCGCCGGTATCGTTTTGACTATTGGTATGTCGGTTGATGCCAACGTACTTATTTTTGAGCGGATCAAAGAAGAATTGGCCAAAGGAAAAGGAAAGGCACAAGCGGTCGCCGATGGTTTCAGCAATGCGCTTTCCTCTATCTTGGATGCCAACATCACTACGGGACTTACGGCCATTATCCTATTCATTTTTGGTTCGGGCCCTATCAAGGGGTTTGCGACTACGTTGCTTATCGGTATCGTCACATCCTTGTTCACCGCTATTTTCATAACACGATTGTTGGTGGATTGGTACATCGGTGGAAAAGACCGTCGTTTGGATTTTTCAACGCCATTGACCAAAAATTTATTCAAGAATATTGATATCAATTTCTTGTCGAAAAGAAAGATAGCCTATGTGTTCTCCGTGATTTTGGTAGGTATCGGAATCTTTTCGTTAGCTACAAAAGGATTGCAGCAGGGAGTCGATTTTATTGGAGGGCGAACCTATCAAGTGCGTTTTGAAAAGGCAGTGAGTGCTTCGGAAATCGCTTCGGAGCTCAATGCGGAATTTGGTAGCGGTACCCAGGTAAAGACGTACGGGGAAGCAAACCAGATCAAGATTACCACTGCGTATAAGGTAGACGTGGAAGGCATTGAAGTGGACAATGAAATTCAGGATAAGTTGTTCGATGTATTACAGAAGTATTTGCCGGACGGTACTTCCAAGGCCGATTTTATTACCGGAGGTGGAGAAGCCTCGTTGGGGATCTTACAATCGGTAAAAGTAGGGCCTACCATTGCGGATGATATTAAGAAGAATGCCTTTTTGGCCATTATCGGTTCCTTAGCAGTAGTATTCCTTTACATCCTGATACGTTTCCGTAGATGGCAGTTTTCTTTGGGAGCCGTTGCAGCGGTTTTTCATGATGTGATGATCGTCCTCGGAATCTTTTCATTATTGGGTACCGCAATGCCGTTTAACATGGAAATCGACCAAGCATTTATTGCGGCCATCCTTACGGTAATCGGATACTCTTTGAACGATACCGTGGTCGTGTTCGACCGTATACGGGAAATTATCGGTGAAAAGGGATGGAAAGCGGGAGAGAATATCAACCTGGCCTTGAACAGCACCCTTAGTAGAACGTTGAATACTTCCTTGACCACCTTGGTGGTATTGTTAGCGATATTCACTTTTGGTGGAGAGTCGTTACGAGGCTTTATGTTCGCCATGATCATCGGTATTATTGTAGGTACGTACTCGTCCTTGTTTATCGCGACACCAATAATGTACGATACCTTAAAGAAAAGTGTTACCTCGCCGATCAAGGAAAAAGCAAAGGCCGTAGAACAAGAAAAAGTGACTGCATAGTCAGAATACAATGGCATAACAGAAACCGCTGATGGTGCATTCCATTAGCGGTTTTTTTGTGTTCTATGGTTTTGTTGTAGTGCGAGGATTTCGAGGGTTTGTACCATTTCAAAGTTTGAATGGTATTAGTATAGTACCTCGCCTTTGGCGCCTTTTGGAGTCATCGTAAGTTGATATACCTGATCCGCATTCAATCCCGGTTCGGACCGGTGCGAAACAAAAATAACGGTCGTGTCGCTTTCCTGTGCGAACCTATTGACGAGGCTTACGAACATTCGAGCACTTTCATCATCCAGTCCGGTAGTCGGTTCGTCCAAAATCAATAGTACGGGGTGTTTTATCATTGCCCGTATGCACATGACCATGCGTTTTTGTCCGGTGCCGAGCTCTTGAAAAAGAACATCTTTTAAATGCCACATACCGATCAGTTGCAACCATGCCTTGGCCAGGCGAAGCTGCGCCGCAGTCGGACGGATGTAGAGCCCTATGGAGTCGTATAGCCCGCTGATGGCCATATGGATTACGGAATGGTATCCCGTAAAATTATCGGTCATTGCCGGAGTAAAATACCCGATTTTTTGTTTGAGCTCCCATACGCTTTCACCGCTTCCTTTTTTTTGACCGAAAAGGTACAGCTCTTGGCCATATCCTTTAGGATTTTCTCCGGTAATCATGGAAAGTATGGTCGTTTTTCCGGAGCCGTTCGCTCCACGGAGTTCCCAAAAACTTCCCTTTTCAATGGTCCAGTTAATGTGGTCCAAAATACAGCGCCCCCCATAAGAGACCCGAATGTCTTTCAATTTGATGACGATGGGAGCATCATAGGACATCGGTTCAAGCGGTTCGGGAATGCGTTGCTCCACAAAAAGTTCCTGTGTTCTGGAATCTGACCAATCTTCGAATTTAAGGACATGGTCGATATCCCCGCCAGGACCCATTTGGACCATATGTTCCGTAAAAACGAGAATATCCGTTTTTCTGCTAACGACTTGGATAAGGGAAATCGTGGTGGACGCTTTTTGCAAGGTGGTTTTTACCGTTTCCCGTGTTTTGGAATCCAAATGATCAAAAACGTTATCGAGTATAATAAAATCGGGAGCTTGCTCCAAAAGAAATGCGAGAAGCACTTTTTTCTGTTCACCGCTCGACATGGTCTTTAAATTTTGGGTGCAGGTATCGGTGATAATCTTACGATCGTGTTTTTCTTCTTCGTCGATAAACTCCGAAAGTGTCTTTTTGGAAAAAAGAAGCCCTTGTTGGTCTTTAAAATATTCCAACCCTTTTGGGATGGGACCTTTTAAAAGCGATTCGATAAAAACGGCTTTCGGACTGGAATTGTCCACCAATATGGCCCAGTGCTGTACATTCATAGGGCAATACGGTATATGTGAACGGGATTATTGTGGTATTGCGTAGTAGCGTGCTGTCGCATTCCGACAGCGGTGGCCACCTTTTGGGAAGGAAGGTTGTGAATTTGAATGATGGAGATAAGCGAGGGGGCCAATTGTCTTTCAATTGCAACTTCCTTGCATTGCAAGGCGGCCTCCGTGGCAAGGCCTTTTCCCCAAAACTCCGGTAAAAGGGAGTAGGCGATCTCAATTTCCCGTTTGCCGGCAACCTCCTGAATGAGCAATCCCGCTAATCCTACAAGCTGTTCGGTATCACGGAGTATTAAGGCCTGCTTTCCGCCCAATCCGTTCTCATATCGGTATAACGTCCGTTCAAGGTCGTCGGTACAGGCTTTTATCGGGTCTTTTGGCAGTCCTGACCAAAATTCGGAAGTACGTCGGTCTCGGTGAAAAGGCAACCATGCATCAAAGTCGGAAAGCGTTACTTTTCGGAAAAGCAATCGTTCGGTCGATTCTCCATCCAACAACAATTCCATAACGGCTATGGCTTTTCGTAGGCAATTCGGTCCCCAACCGTCAGCCCGAGTTCTTGTACCAACCCTGCATTCACTTCCAGTACATATTGAACGGGAACACCCGATGGTAGGCTGTTTTCATTAAAAGGTTCGGCATTTTCTTGAAAACTGGCAATGGTCAGATCTGTTTTTATAAAAATAAGGTCCAAGGGAAATGCGGTGTTTTTCATATAAAAGGCATGCATTTCTTCCCGTTCAAAAACAAAAAGCATCCCTTGTTTCCGTTCCATTCCTTTTCGGTACATCAGACCGGTCTGCGTTTCATAGGAATTGTCGGCAATTTCGATATCCATGGTCATGATCAGGCTATCGTTTTTTTGCGAAAAGAAGGAGAGCGTACCTTCTTTGGTAAAACGCACTTCTTGGGTTTTTACCGGTTTTTTAGCGTCCTCCTTGCATCCCGTAAAAACGGTTAATAGCATCAGGGAAACGATAAAAAAAATACAAGGGCGCATGTTCTTGGTTTTGATTAGCAATGAGTTCAACGGTTTTACACTGTTTTTCCCGGTCGGAACATAAAATAAAGCCCTACTATAATGAACGGGATACTGAGCCATTGCCCCGTGGAGAGCAGCCCTAGACTTTCTTCAAAACCACCTTGACTTTTCTTCACGTACTCGACAAAGAAACGAACGGTCCACAGCAAAATTAAAAACAGGCCGAAAAGGTACCCTTGTTTGTTCTTCTTGTCCGTTTTCCAATATAAAAAGTAGAGGAGGGCAAATACAAAAATATAGCACACCCCCTCGTACAATTGTGCCGGGTGACGGTATGGAATTTGTGCCAGATATTCGGAAAATTCGGGATTGTTCTCAATGGCGTCATAAGCGGCATTCAAGGTTTTTTCTTTTGTGACGCCCAAGGCTTTTGAGGGATGCATGTCATTGGAATCCCGAATAAAACGGGTGGCGAAAAGGGTGGATTCCTCCGTTACCTTTCCATTGATCTCCGAGTTGAAGAAGTTTCCTAGGCGTACCAAAAAGGCTCCTATGGCGAAGGGAATGACCATACGGTCCAAAAGCCATAACAAGCTAAACTCGGGATGCTTTCGAATGTACAGGTACATGCCTATGATCACGCCGATCGTAGCACCATGACTGGCAAGACCGGTAAATCCGGTAAACTCGTATCCATCGATAAATCCGAACAACGAACCCTTTCCGGTATCGCGTATCGGCAATAGTATTTCTATCAAATTTTCGGAATAGTAGGCCCAATCATAAAAAAATACATGTCCCAAGCGCGCACCCAAAAGCGTAGCGATAAGGGTGTATATAAAAAGGGAATCCAGTTGTTCAACGGTTTTCCCTTCGTTTTTAAAAATACGTTTCATAAGGGCCCAACCCAAGGCAAAAGCGGTCACCCATAGCAAATTGTAGTATTTGATCTGCAATGGTCCAAGGCTAAATAAGGTTTCGTTCGGATTCCAGGTAATACCTAAAAAGTACATAGTAATTGTTTAGAGGGCTAAGATACATATTTCAAGTAAAGTCAGGGTATTCCGATAACCCAAATGGACCAGAAAAGAGGACTATCTCATAAAGTGTGTAAGTAGCAAAATAGCGGGGGCATGCCCCCGCTATTTTTTTTAACTTTAAATATTT
>CANMSB010000039.1 GCA_947500445.1 uncultured Flavobacteriaceae bacterium
CTTACATTCATAAAATGTCATATTTTATCGCAGCTAAAAGCTTCATTACGAAGTTCTAATGCATAATCCGGGTTAAAAAGCAGCGCAGCATGAATTCAAGACTTTTTAAGGTTTCCCTTACCGCCGCGTTATCGGGCTTTCTTTTTGGTTTTGACACCGTAGTGATCTCCGGGGCCAACCTGCCCATTAAAGCGCTTTGGAATACATCACCATGGTTTCATGGTATGTTCATTATGTCGATGGCACTTTGGGGAACCGTAATCGGCTCGCTTTTCGGGGGTATTCCCTGCAACCGTTTTGGACGAAAAAAAACCCTTTTCTGGATCGGAATCCTTTACGCACTATCGGCCATTGGTTCCGGATTGGCGACGGACCCTTACGTTTTCTCGTTTTTTAGATTTATCGGTGGCTTGGGCGTAGGGGCCTCATCCGTAGCGGCTCCCATTTACATTTCCGAAATCTCCACTCCGGAAAACAGGGGGAAGTTGGGCGCATTGTACCAGTTCAATCTGGTTCTGGGCATACTCATCGCCTTTATTTCCAACTATCTTTTAAAAGGGGTGGGCGGTGCCAATGATTGGCGCTGGATGCTGGGTGTGGAAGCCATACCCGCCATCGCCTATACCCTAATGGTGGTATCGATCCCCAATAGTCCAAGGTGGCTAGCCATTACAAAAAAAGACGATACAGGGGCCATGGCGTCCTTACGGATGCTTTTCGGAGAAGAGGCGGCCAAGGACAAACTAAGGGAAATCAAGGCGCATATTCCCGATGTGGCCCTAAAGGAACCCTTGTTTTCCGGGAGATACCAAAAACCGTTACTGCTTGCGTTTTTCATCGCGTTTTTCAACCAACTGTCCGGAATCAACTTTGTGCTGTACTATGCCCCCGAAATTTTGGAAAGGGCCGGTTTGGCAGCCAAGGAATCCCTTTTTAGCTCTATCGCCATCGGCGTGGTCAATCTCGTATTTACATTTATTGGGGTTCGGCTTATCGATAGGTTGGGCCGTAGGCAACTCTTGAAAATCGGGTCGTTAGGGTATATCGTAAGCCTGGGAATGGTGGCCTGGTGTTTTTACGCCAATGCAGGTTCGGCCTTGTTGCTGACGTTTATCCTAGTGTTTATAGCTTCGCATGCTATTGGACAAGGCGCGGTCATTTGGGTATTCATTTCGGAAATATTCCCCAACAAGGTAAGGGCCTTTGGGCAGTCGTGGGGGACGGGAACCCATTGGGTTTTTGCCGCGGTCATCACCTTGATCACCCCAATATTCTTGGATGCCGACAAGGGAATCTTTAAGGACAACCCCTGGCCCATTTTTGTGTTCTTTATGGGTATGATGGTGCTTCAACTCCTTTGGACCTTATTTAAAATGCCGGAAACCAAAGGCGCCTCCTTGGAGGAACTGGAGGAACAACTGCGTGGAAAGACCAAATAGCACTCGTTGAATTTCAGCACTTTATCGAAAAAATCGGTTTTACATCGGGCAAACACACTAAAGGGGGCGCCTTTGGTCGAAATAATCTCCTTAAAAGTGGTATTACGACGGAAATTTCATTAATTTACAGGAAATTATACACATATGGAACATGAAATTACTTCTGGTGAAAGACTACTTAATGGTTTTCTTAGTGTAATGGTGGTGTTATTGATCGGTATTTTGTTATCGGTCGTAGTCGCCCTTTTACTATGGGCCGTTGGCGTTTTTTAGCCAGAAACTTTAGTTCCCCGAATACAATCTTATTGCCCCTATTTATCTTTACAATTTAATTTTGACAAATGCCATGGCCCCTTTTACCGAGGGGCCTTTTTTTGTTTAAAGTAAAAGAATACGGAAAGCGTTCGGTTTTGCAACAGTTTCGAGCCACAATAGATTTTCCAGCACATGATACCATTTCTACCATAAAAGAGCAGGTATAGAAATGGTTCAAAAGTACCGGACTGCAGCTAAACTATTGCTTTGTCCCTAACCGTTATTACCGAATACCCTTTGATGTCCCCTCATTCTTCTTTGGTGTTCAAAAGCGCATCCAAAGGGTTTTCGCCCGATCGGTATATGGCCTCATGGTAATCGTCCAATTTTTGAAGAAGGACCAACAGGCTTTTCTTTTCTTCGACCGAAAGCGGGGCCGCTACTACCTTTGCCGCCAAACCCGCATTTTTATAGGCAACGATCAATGCGTTCATTCCATTTTCGGTCAAACGCAACAATTTACTTCGCCCATCATCGGGATTGGGGTATTGCACGATCAACCCACTTTTCAAAAGCCTCTTTATGATTTCCATTCCCGACGACTTCTCATAGACCATTAGTTTAATGAGCGCAGATTTTCCCAATGGACCATGCTGCTGGAGCATCGCACTAAAAATAAACTCCATATTGGTGGTAAAAGGTCCCGTTCCCAAGGCTTGCTTTAAATAGGTATTCCCATAGCGGGCCAAACGCCCTATTTGTGCGGAGAGTTCGGTATCGATCGCCACAAAGGGAGCGCCCAAAATTGTTTTATCGGGCCCTTTTTTTTCAGATGCCATAAGCCAAACGGCGAAGTCCTCTACCGAGAGAGGTTTCCCTTGCTCCGCTTTATGATATGTAATCGCTTGGTCCACCAATTGTTGGATAAGCACCTCAATGGTCATCTATTTATGTATTATTTAACACTAAAAATTTAAAATAAAGTATTAAAAAATACTTTATTTGCCAATAAAATCACACCAGCATTCAAACAAACTTACGAATAACCCCTAAACCGCCCTTTGTGAAACGTTTCTTTCCCTTGCTATTACTTCTTTTTCCATTATTCATAAGCGCCCAGATCGTTGGCGAGGTTACGGGTACTGTCATTGATGAGACCGGTACTCCTATTTTGGGGGCCAGCGTACTTCTGGAAGGAACCATCTTGGGCGCACAAACCGATTTTGACGGAAACTATCGCATTTCCAACGTGCCCCCGAAGTCCTATAACCTCGTGGTTAGCTACCTTGGTTTTAAAACACAGACCGTATTTAACGTAGTAGTGAAATCGAAAGGGACACCGGCCTATAATTTCACTTTGGAAGAGGCCAGCCAACAATTGGACGAGGTAGTGGTGTCCAATGCGAACAAAATCAGTAGGCCCAGGGAAACACCCTTATCCACGCAGACGCTTTCGGCGGTAGAGATCGCCACCTATCCTGGAAGTAACAACGATGTGGTGCAGGTAGCACAGACCTTGCCCGGCGTGTCGCCCTCCATTGGCGGCTTTCGCAATGATCTGATCATCCGTGGCGGTGCCCCCAATGAAACGGTCTATTATCTGGACGGAATGGAGGTCCCTAACATCAATCATTTCAGTACCCAGGGAAGCGCGGGCGGACCTGTGGGCCTTATCAATGTTTCATTTATCGATAACGTTACCCTGTCCACTTCGGCATTCGGCGCCCAATACGACAATCCATTGTCGGGGGTGTTACAATTCAGTCAACGCAACGGAAATGCCCGTAATTTCAACGGAAACTTTCGTATCAGTGCCAGTGAAGCGGCATTGACCCTTGAAGGTCCGTTGTTCAAAGGCGCCAACGAGGAAAGCAAGACCACGATACTTGCCTCCGTTCGACGCAGCTACCTCCAATTTTTGTTCGAAACCATTGGACTGCCCTTTCGCCCCAATTACTGGGACTATCAATACAAGGTATCGCATGAGATCGATGCCTATAACACCATTAATTTTTTAGGGTTGGGATCTATAGATGACTTCTCCGTGGAAACCCCGGATGATTTTGATGCCGAGCAACAGGCACAACTGGAGCAGGCCCCCTTTATCGACCAACGCACCAATGCCATAGGGCTTACTTGGAAGAAACGCTTCAAGGATGGCTCCGGATTTATGCAGACCACCATTAGCAACAATACCTTGGTAAACGAATTTACCCGTTTTGAAGACCCCGAGAACGAAAGCGGTGTCTTTTTTAACAACGATGCCCGGGAATCGGAAAGCAAACTACGGTACCAGATCACCAAATTTCTCGGGGATTGGAAACTTAGTGCAGGGGGCAATGTACAACGGTCCGATTATAAAAACAACACGGTCGATCTGATCGACAACATTACTTTCGATACCGAAATCGATTTTATGAAGTACGGCCTCTTCGCAAACCTTACGCGAAGTTATTTGGATAACTCCTTGGATGTTTCCCTTGGGTTCCGAATGGACGATGACAGCTTTACCGATCAAGACAACTTACTATCGACCTTTTCGCCACGCTTTTCGCTATCCTTTGAATTTCTGGAAAACTGGAGGCTCAATGGTTCGGTAGGACGTTATTTTAAAATACCGCCCTACACCATTTTAGGGTTCCGGTCCAATGAAAACGTTCTGGTCAACCAGGATGCGGCATATACCCAAAGCGACCACTACGTACTAGGCCTACAACACTACCCGAGCCCATCGTCCAGTATTTCGTTGGAGGGGTTTTACAAACGTTATAACGATTATCCCGTGTCGGTCTTGGATGGTGTTTCCCTAGCCAACAAAGGAGGTGGCTTTGAGGTACTCGGCAGTGAGGATGTTGCTACGGTCGGTCGTGGCAGAAGCTATGGCCTGGAATTTCAGTTCCAGCAAAAGTTGAACAATAACTTTTATGGGATTTTTGCCTATACTTTTTTCTACAGCGAGTTTACCGGCTTTGACGATTCCGTTTTTCTTCCTTCGGTATGGGATAGCCGCCATTTGGTATCCTTTACGGGAGGATACAAGCTCAAAAAGAACTGGGAAGTAAGCGCCCGTTATCGTTTTGCCGGAAATACCCCTTTTGTTCCCACGGACTTGGACGCCACCTTGCAAAACTACCCTGAAGTTGTTTTGGACTACTCTCGATTAGGAGAGGAAAAATTGGATATCTTCTCGCAATTGGACCTCCGAATAGACAAAAAATGGAATTTGAAAAAGCTCTCTTTGGATGTATTCATAGAAGTACAGAACATTTTGGCCCAACAAACGCCCCAACCGACACAGTACGGACTCAACAGAAACGAAATGGGCGGCATCGTCACCCCAAGGAGTTTGGCCGCCATTCCGGAGGCGGACGGCCAGATCATTCCAAGTATCGGTGTTGTTCTAGACTTTTAATGGAAAGCAACGCTGGTATGGCCCTGCTATGGTATCGGCAGGGTGTTTCAATACTATTGCTAAAATAATTCGATTCAGTTTGTATCTTTAGTGTCGATTTAGCGGTTCGCATGCAACACCCAAGCGCACCGTCAAAACTTAATCGACAACCAAATGATGACCAGAACGATGCTTTATGGCCTACTTGCAAGTGGGCTGACCACACTGATTTCTTGCAAACAACAAACCACGGAAAAAGCGGCCCCGACCCCGCCCAACATTGTTTTTATTATGGCCGATGATCTGGGGTATGGCGATATCGGCACCTATGGACAGGATAAGATCGCGACCCCTTTTCTGGACGAAATGGCGCGCCAGGGCATTCATTTTTCCAATTATTACGCGGGCACCTCGGTCTGTGCCCCATCCAGGGCCTCCCTAATGCTTGGGAAACATACCGGTCATTTGGCCATTAGAGGAAACCGACAGGATAGCGTTTATGGAGGGCAAATGGCACTTTTGGACACGGATAGGACCATTGCGGAATATCTGAAAAAGGTAGGGTATACCACCAAGCTTATCGGAAAATGGGGTCTCGGAAACCCCCGTTCGTCCGGTGACCCTTCACAGCAGGGATTTGACAGTTACTATGGCTATACCGACCAAATTTTGGCCCATAATTACTATCCGGAATTCCTTTGGAAAGATGGTGAAAAACAACCGTTGGACAATACCGTACAGTACTTGGAAAAGGATGCATGGCATGGCGGACTGGGCAGTTATTCCACAGAAAAAAAAGAATACTCGCACGATCTTTTTATGAAAGAGACCGTGGCATTTTTGGAAACCGAACGATTGGAACCCTTTTTTTTATACTTGTCCCTGACCATACCGCATGACAATGGGGAACAATTGGACAGCATGCGATTTGAAGTACCACAACAAGGGGTCTATAAAAATAAGAAGTGGACCAAAAACCAAAAGGATTATGCCGCAATGATCACACGTATGGACCAGGGCATCGGCACCGTTATGGAGACCTTAAAAAAACAAGGGCTTGACGATAATACCCTTGTTATCTTTACGAGTGATAACGGCCCTATGCGCCAAATGCCGACCACCGCTTTCTTTAACAGCAACGGTCCCTTTCGGGGCGGAAAACGGGACCTTTACGAAGGGGGCATTCGCATGCCCTTCATTGCAAAATGGCCCGGAAAGATAAAACCGAACTCCGTTTCCGATCACCCATCGGCCTTTTGGGATATTCTTCCCACCCTATCGGAACTTGCCGGAAATCCGTTGACCGAAACCGATGAAACGGATGGCATATCGTTCGTTCCCACGCTTTTGGCACAGGAACAGACACAAAAACACCCAGCGCTTTACTGGGAATTTCATGGCAGTAAGGAGGTACTGCAGGCCGTTAGAAAGGACAACTACAAACTGGTCAAAAAAATGTCGCGGCAAGACACCATTGTCCGTTGGGAACTCTTCGATATTGCTACCGATGCCGAGGAGCTTACCGATCTGTACGAACGCCGCCCTAAAATTGCCCTGGAATTGCGCACTTTACTGCAGGAATCCCATCTGGAATCGCCCGTTTTTGTACTTCCCGATGAACAAAAGGAACGTTCCGTAGGTTACACTGGGCATTAAGTTGCCTATTGATCGAATAACGCGGTACCGATCTCTTTGTTGAACTCGATATTTTTCCAAGTGGTTTTCGCCCATGTTTTACCAACCACCTCGGCATCCCAATTGGATGCGATGTACGCACGCTCCGATGGTACTTTAATTCCATTTATGGTTTCATAACGCAAGATCATCAACTCCGGTTCGGTAATGCCAAAGGCGACGACGGTAAACAAAAATTGGTCGACAAGCTTAGTCTCCTTATTTATGTACAGCACATAGGTATCTTGGGTATCCCCAATATTCTCGTCAAAGGTTACCCTAACCAGATCGTAGGTGCTACCATTGGTTTTTTTGCTCCCGATATGTTCCAGGTTCACCCCTTTGTCCTGAAGCTTGAACAACATGGAGAACCAATAAAAATTTGTTTTTCTGAAAAAGCGGGCCATTCCCTTTGCCTGTTTATCTTCGGCAATTTTTCCATCGAATTTTATCCAGGCATCGGCGCCGTTAAACCCTTCCGAAACTTTTCCTTTGGCTCCCAAAGCGGAATGTTCGGAATATACCGCGTGCGACAACTCGTTCTCGAACACGTAGGTTTCCCTGCTTTTTAGGGACATTCCCGAGTTGGGATCTGAGTACTCCATGTCGTAGCTGACATTATTCAGGTCGTAGAACGCCTTTTTGCCGCCCAATTCGTTTACCATGTCTTCTACCAACCGATCTGCATTTTGTGCCGATACGCCGTATAGCAAGCCCATAGCCATGACTATAATTATACTTTGTTTTTTCATCTTTAAAAATAGTGTTGTTTGGGACGGTCAGGAACTTGAAAACACGGTCGGTTTTTCCTTTTTTGAGATAAAATCATCTCAAACTATCCTCTCGCATTGCCCTTTGGCAAAAACATCCGTCACCCAATATGTTTATCTAAAATAGTGCGCAATACCAATTTAACTTTGAAATGGTATAACTATAGCTATAAGGGAATGTATCGGTTTTCCGATTTTCAAAAAACGATCCATTCCCTTTATAACTTTACATGCTACAAAACCTCCGATGCTACCTGATTTATGGTCAAAAATGGTATAACCTGCTTTGGTGCATCTTCTTTGGAAACGCCTTATTAGTTATTGGCATGCGAATCGTAAACCTTACCGCTAATTTTCCACTCGCCGTCTTTTTTATACAGTACAAAAAAGTCCGTGAAACGCAATCCGCTCCAGTCGATAAACTCCACTTTTGCCGCAGCGGCAGGCCCGGAAATATCGATCCATGCAATATGATGCTGTACCTTTTCCGAGGGACCTCCCTGCGTAACGGCACCTCCAAATTCGTCGGCGGTCATGTTGTAATGGGTACCTGCAATAGACCCTACGATATGGGCGTGATCAAAGAAGGCCGACCGGCTTAACTTACCGTCTCCGGTACGTGCACTGGTGATATAGGGCTCAAGTGCCTTTGCTACTTCCTTTATTTCGTTGAAACTTTGTTTTTCGTCTTGAACATTCATAATTACTTTATTTTTAGTGTTATTGGAAACGCCATCGTTTCCTGAAATTTGTTTTTCTTGGGCGTACGAAATGGAAACGCATGCCAGTAGTACTGTAAAAATTGAAATTTTCATGTATGGTATATTTAAAATCATTTGATGTTTCTATGCTTACCTTAAATATAATATCGACCGTGATTTCCTCTATAATGCTTTAATGAAATCGATATATTTTTTCGCATTGTGGTCAATAGCTTCCTTAGTAGGGTTATGTTCTTCCCCGTAAAAAGCGTATAACGGTCGGTAATCCGATTTAATGTACTTGAACGTCACTTCAAAAGGTCGGGTCAGCTCTTCAAGAGTATACTCATATCTGCCAGAATCCCGATAGTCTTCTTCCTTGATACCTGCGGTAACGGCCAACGCAAATTTTTTCCCTGCCAGTTTATAGCCGCTATTTTTTCCGTACGCCCAGCCATGGGACAGCACCACATCGATCCACTTTTTTAAAAAAGGTGGACAATTGAACCAGTAAAACGGAAACTGCAGTACCACTTTATCTGCTGCTTCCAACAGTTTCTGCTCTTTTTGGATATCGATTTCAAAACTGGGATAAGCGGCATGTAGGTCATGGACCAAAATAGCATCCGGATGTTTTTGCAGTTCTTCGATCCAACGCTTGTTGATTTTTGAACTTCCCAGTTTTGGATGGGTCACTACGACCAATGTTTTTCCCATATTCGATCTGTTTTAAAATGCTATTGAATGGTATTGGGCAAGTGATACCTATCCCGACCTTTATTAACACCACAAAAATACTACGGATATAAAGGCTGCAAATGGAAGAAAAGTCCGCAGATATGGATAATCGGTTCAGGAGGTTTCCTGTTGGCGATATTCGGTAGGGGAAAGGCCGATTTTCTTTTTAAAGATACGTGTGAAGTAAAGTGGATCGTTAAAACCGACACCATATGCAATTTCACTGATGGCCATTTCGGTAATACGGAGCAGCTCCTTGGCCCTTTTCAATTTTTGTAGCGTTATGTAATTGTTGGGCGTATCGTTAAAGGTTTTGGTGAACTCCCTTTTGAACGAGGACAGGCTTAGGTTGCACAACTTTGCCAAGTCTTCCGTCCCAAGGTTCGAATATCGGTGCAATTCGATATTCTTTTTTAATTGAACGCTACGGCTCGAATATAGATCTGAAATCAACTCTTGAATGGAGCACACATTTTTGGATTGCATCAGTAAAAGGATCAGTTCCTTTATTTTCAACTCCAACAAGTCGTCGTTGATCAGGGCGGGATTTTGAAAATAAAACTCCAATGAATCGATGAATCGGGAAATCACCTCTTTGGACACCACTACCTCGCTCGAATCTTTACACTCGTTATTTTGTATCGCCCCCGGCAACTCGTTCGCATACAATTTTTTAAGGACTTCGGGATACAGATGAACGACCATGGCCTCTACTTCTTCCTCGTCCGTTTGTTTCAACAACTCCAAAAAATGGTTGCCACATTTCAACAGCACCGCTTCTTGACTGTTTATTTGAACATTTTGATTTGCCGACAACAACTTTGGCGCCCTATCCTTAAAATAAATGAAACAACCGCTGTTTTCGAAAAGGGCTTCGTACCTAAAGGGGGTTCCCATCTTTATTTTTTCGATAAGTATCTTATCCCTGTATTCAAATGTTTGCCTGTTCAAAACCATTGGTTCCCGTTTATATTCGATACTTATTGTGGAGTTGTATTTTCAAGACGATCTTTAAGGTAAATGGTCAACCGTTCCATGGCCACCGACAAGTACGAAAACGGTACTGCCGTAAAAACAATTCGGAACATTCCTTTCTTTTCATGCCCGAAACCCTCGCCGGGCGTCAATAGCACACCCGTGTTCCGGTAGATTTCCAACCACAGTTTTTCTTGCCCAGCATCGGTATGGGCGCTAAGGTATTTGGAGAAATCGGCCCAAACGAAAAAACTGCCCTTTGCGGCAACGTATGGTATTTCATTTTTTCGCAAGTGGGTGACCACCAGCCGATAACTTTTGGTTAGGTGCTTTCTGTTTTTAGGAATATAGGCCTTAACAAAATCGACATCCTTTAACAGCTCGCCAATGGCCCATTGGGTAAGATTGGAGACCAAATGGGGTACGTTGGCATTTTCAAAGGCTTTCATAAAACCAGGGTTTAGGGAGTGAACCACCCCTACCCGCAATCCCGACATGGCAAAATCCTTGGATAAGGCGTACCACATGTGCAGGTAGGCACTATCCATTTCACGCATTATTTTAGCGAAGGAAACGGATGCTCCACTATTGGGGTAATCGGCGCGAAGCACCTCGTCCTCAAGGTCGATTTTTGAAAGTCCGTAAATCTCGTTGACCACCATATGCACGTGGTGTCGCTCGCACCAACGCGCAATATCCCGTAGCGTTTCGGCTTCATATACGATACCGGTAGGATTGTCCGGGGTAGTGAGCAATAGTATTTTAAACCGTTTTCCCTTGGCGGTAAGTTCTTTATGAACGGTATCCAACAGTGCGGTGGTCACCGGACCTTGGGCAGGCATTTCTTCGAGTTGATGATGCGTTTGCAAATTGAAGCGCTCCGCGCCCGTTTTCAACCCCAGATCGTTCGTATACATGGGGTAGGAAGGGGCCGGTATTACCACCACATCGCCCGGATCCGTCAACACAAAAGCCGTTACTTCGATAATGGCCGATGCCCCGGCAGAAAGGCCTATGGATTCCGGGGAAATAGGACATTTACAGAGTTCAGTTTCCATAAAGCCCGAAATGGTTTCCCGCACCTCCGGGTTGCCCAAAAGATGGGTGTAATTGAGTACCCAATCCGGGATATTGCCCTGCACCAAAACGGCGTTCAGCCGATCCCTTATTTCCGATGCCATCAATTGGTTTTCGGCAACATTCAAGGGAAAGGCACCGTTCGGGTTTTCATCCGGACCGTACAAATTTTGTGAAGCTTCCATGAACACCTCAAAATCGACCCTTGCAGCATTTTTAGCAAGCTTTTTTCCTTTAGAGGACAAATTGGAGACAGCATCATTCATTTTTTACCGTTTTGATGAGCGGGACCTGTTTTACCGAAAAACTTGCGTTTTACCCTATATGTTCGGGAACGGCAAACCACTGGCATTCTTTGTCCATACTTATGGAACGGTCGTATTCATGACCGCTTTACTTACAATAAACATAAACAAAATATATGGTGCGCAGCACCGTACGAACGAAAACCGCTACCTCAGATCATAACCATACCCACCTCGGAAATGCCCGTGCCGAAACGGAAGAGCGGACCACTTTGGTACCGCTCTTTAGTTGTTCTAATACGAGCTTCCCTATTTGAGATGGAGTCCGGGTACATCCCGGGAATGGAGCGCATACTCTTAAAGGGAAAAATTTGTGCTTATATCTCCAATTCTTTTTGATAAAAAACCATGATAAAAAATCCTGAGACCGACGATTCCAAGGCGGGCCATGAGGGTATTTCGCCCATTTCCATCCCGATTGCCATCACGAACCGTCATGCATATGGGATTATACTGCCCAAAGCGATTTGTTGGCAAAAAGCTATTCCGACCCGTTCCAAGGGGTATATGTCCGGAAAACCTGAGGTAGAACCATTCAGGATTTGCCCAGAGGAAAACGATTTATATATAAAACACGGACAATTTGCCAACTTGGAACGGGTGGGAACGCTTTGCAACGGATGTATTGGGGGTAGTTCAATTCAGGTCGAAAAAGTAATTGCAATTTTGGTTCCTGAAAGCATGAACAGCAAACACATTTCAAACGCAGGAACAGGTCCGGGAACTGGCATGTCGGTCGCCAAAAAATTCGGAAGGGAAGGGTATTCCGTACGGATGGTCTAACGTCCCGCCAACAAGTTCCTTCAGTAGAGTACGGAACCGAACGAACCAGGAATCCGAAATTCAGTTTTTGAAGCGGATAACCAGAATTTTAAAATGATGGAAATTCAAATATATCCTACCCGGTCAAAAATGTGTCGCCGGATTATTCTATTTTAAAGCAATCTAAATTTAAATAACTGTAAATCAGTTATTTAAATTGATTCTAATAGTGTTTGACCTTAGTTTTACGGTATTAATTTAAAAAAAGAAAAATGGCTATACGATTAGGAAATAACTGCAAGAACTGTGAAAGTTTAATGAGCAATGGGCAATGTAAAGTACACGCGGTACAAGTTGACGGTCACTATACCTGCGACAGCTTTGAAATGAAGTCGGAACTGACCAATAAAAAAGACTGCACGTCCTGCTTTCGTTTTGAAAAAGACGATTGCGCCAACCCTACCAAAGCGGCCCCGCATATGATGTGCGCTGTTTGGGCGCCACAAAACGTTAGTGCATAACCGCTATAATTTTGAAAACCGATAGAAAGGATATGGGAGCTCTTGCCTTATATTTTTAGGAGCATCTCCGGATAACGGCTTTCGATCAATACTTAAAATTAAATACCGGCACCTTCCCGTACCTGTATTTTTTTTGTTGTCGCCTCGGACCGCTTCCGTCTGCCCCACCAGATCAAAAACCCGGTCAGCGGTAAACTGGCAATGAGTGCGCTTGCCAAAAAAGCCAGTATTTTTCCCGCCAGTCCTCCAATGGCGCCCACATGAATGTCATAGTTCATGCGTATCAGCTTATCCGCAAATTGAGCATCCCGGTATTTGCCATAAATGCTCGGAGTTTCGATTTCTTTAAGGGTATATTGATCAAAAAAGCGATAATCGGAATTGTAGTAGCGCCCTTTTGAATGCGCTATTTCTACATAAATACTGGAAGAATCGTTATGAGGATAGTGAATTTCATAACTTTTTGCATGGGTCGTTTCCGTTTTCAATAAAGGAATCAGTCGGTCTATCGGAAGCGTGTCCCGTTCCACAGTACCCGGAAACGAACTGTTTTCGAGAATAATAAATTGGGGAGCCTTTTCTCCACCTGCAGTTTTATATACCGCATAGTAAAACCAATTGAAGGCCATTACCGATCCGGTAAACGCCAGTACGAACGCCAGCGCAGCTCCGTAGAATCCCAATATCCTGTGTAGGTCCACATTTTTACGCCTCCATGTAGTTGTGGCTTTCCATTTGAACGTTAATCGCTGTTTGGCATATTTGCGTTTTTTTGGCCACCATAACACCAATCCGGAAAGTAGGACGAAGAGGAACAAAAAAACCGCTATGGATACTACTTTCCCTCCTACCGCTCTCGGCAACCAAAGGTACATATGCCCCTCTAGCATGAATGCAAAAAAACCGGATAGGTGATCTTTTACATGCAGTACTTTCCCGGAGTAAGGGTCCAGGTAAACACTTTGGTAAAATTCCGGTTCCGCCTCATAAAAAATAACTTCAATGGCCTTTTCATCTTCCTGATAAAGCGTTCCGTGGACACTTTTTTCGGGAAACACCGCCTTGGCAAACTTTCGGGCATTTGTCGGTGTTATCATTGGAGCCGCTTGGGGCGATACCGTACTATAATCATCATATAAACCCTCAATTTCTTCCTTAAAGACCCATCCGCATCCCGTTACGGCCACCATAAAGACTATAAGCCCACTTAGCAGGCCCAAGTACCGATGTATTTTAAAAATCACCTTTCGAAACGTTCTGTTCTTACCCAAAATCCGTTTTTTGATAAAAGGGCGGAAATGGTTACTTCCGCCCTTATTCCATAGTGCTAAAGTTTAAAAAAGCCCTTTACCGTTTTACCGACAATCTCCGCTCCTTTGGCGCCCGTGGCATTTTCGACATCTACGACAAATACATCTGCCGCCGTAGCGGTTTCTATGCTGACATAAACCTTTCCTTCGTCAACAAGTATAGGGGAGGAATACCTTTTGGCATGTAAGGGTACGTTGGCGACATCGGTAATCGTTTGGTTCTCCAAATCGATAATGACCAATTTTTGTGTGAACACATCACGACCGTATGCCGACCAGGCCGGACCGGAGTCGTCGGTTAAAATACGGGCTATCGCTTTATTGCCCCCTACATAATCGAACCAAAACAGCTTACCGCCATTGGTGGCCGCCTCAATATCAAAGAAGTAATCCGTATCGAAATCGGTTTCCCCGGCCTTGATTTTTAAAATGCCCGATGGTTTGGTGGAAGCCGGGGCAAAGCCGGCCATGGTCGCCCCACAGGAAAAAGAATACATATCGCCACCGTCCGTTTTGACCATACCTGTGGTAGCGCCGTTCACGCCGATGTTACTTGTTCTGGCGTCCGAAATGATCTTTATCGGCTCGGTACCCACATTGGGGTAATCATAAACGGCAACAAAGGCACTGTCGGGACTGACGGTAGCAAAAAAGCCTTTGGCGTCCAGTTTATGAAAGGGCACGAACAGTTTATCCCCGTTCACCTGTAACGCGGTAGGCCATGCAACGATAGAATCTTTTTGGTCCTCAAAGATCCTGGTGCCTACTATTTTGGACACGTTTACCGTATTGGCATCCACAAAATGAAGTCTTCTGTTGGCGAAGCCGACCCGTGGGATCTCCATGGCCAAAAGGGTTTCTGCGGCTTCATCGGCCCCGAACATTTCAAGGGAGTTCTCAAAAATGAATTCCCCTTTTTTCACGATCTCACCTTTTTCGTCGGCCGTATATCCCGCACATTGGTTGTCATCGCTATAACCGGAGGCAAAAAGGGTTTTTCCGACCGGATAGTAAAAACGCCATCCTGTCTGTTCGATCCCTTTTCCGTCGGCGGAGAGCATTCCCGTTTCCAGACTGGGTTCATTGATAATAAACTCGGTTTCGTCGCCCCCGGTAGTTTTTAAGGCAAAGGTGATTCCCGAACTCACCGGATCGGGATCCGGCTGTGGCTGGGGATCGGGTTGCGACACCGGGTTCATTGGAGCGTTGTCGTCGTTAGAACAACTTCCTAAGAGTAACGTACAGGCCATTAGTACCGACAAAGGTCTGGCCAAGCCGAAGCTAAAAGGGATTTTCATTTTCATAATACTCGATTTAATGGTTAAAAAAATTAATGGATAAAATAACTTAGTTTGATATTGAAGGATCTTCCGGGACGCTGGATACTAAAATTGTCGAAAGCCAATTGGTCGAATACATTATTGACGGCCAACGCCAGGTTATACTTCCCCTCTTTCATGGTATACTGCACCCGAAAATCTTGGATAAACTGCTTTGGAATAACATTTTTTTGATTTGGATCGCCCAAATTTTCCCATATCAGAAAAAACTCCTGAACGAAACGTAGGTTCCAAAAAAGGGATAGCTCATTCTTCTCGTTCGGTTTAAAAGGGACGATTCCCAACTGTGCATTGCCGAACAAGTAAGGAATATTGGGTACTTTACTTTTAAAATTGATATTGGGCAATCCTTCGTCAAAAGCGGTTTGGTCGGTTATTTCCTGATAGGTAAGGTTCGTACTTAGCCGTAAAAGACGCCTGTAACGTAAAAGGAGGGCCGCTTCCGCACCAACGGACCTGACGTTGTTCAGGTTTTCAAATTCGCCAAAGGGGCCCAATGGATTGAAGCGGATGAAATTTTTGGAATTTCGATAAAAGAGATTCGTCTCCGCATCAAGCCCGAAGTTGTTGTTTTTCGTATCGTAACGGATACCAAAATTGAAATTATCGCTCTGTTCGGGGCCCAATCCAGGGTTGGGCGTAATATAGATACCATCGCCTAAAATTTCGAATGCTTCCGGAATGCGATAGGCCAGTTCATACGAGGTCTTAAATGACAGTTTAGGGGACCGTGCGTAGGCAATTGCGGCACCATATCCAACATCCTCAAAGCGCGGGGCACTGGTGGTTAACGTTCCGTCAATGCCCTCGGAGGTAATGCTTCCCTTGAAGCGGTACCCTTTTAGAAACGGGGTGATCTCGATCCCCTTTACTATATTTTTATAGGTATATGAAAGCCCGACAACATTTTTGTTTATGGTGTTCGGTGCCTCGAACACCCTATTTAAAGGGTCTACGATATCATCCCCGGTCCGTTTTAACCGGTTTTGGTTCAGCGTTAGCCCAAGGGAACCATAATCGTTAAAGCGATAGCCCATGGTGAGTTGGGAATTTGCTACGATGTCGTCCAGTTTTAAAAACGAGCGCCGTTCCAACAGCTCGCCTTTGGGATCGTCATCGTCCCTTTTTATAAAATCGCCCGCCCAATTGTATTTGAAAGCGCTGGTGTCGATGACGCTTTCCCGAACCTTTCCCAAAAGGGCATATGCCTTTATATGCAACTTATGGAAGGTCTTGCTGTAGTTGATCCGTCCCAAATAACTTTCTCCCTCGGTACGGAAACCGCCAAACACCCTAAGGATGTTGTTGTCGGGATGCTGATAATTTTTACGGTTTAGGGCACCGGTCAGCATTATTGAAGCCCCATCGGCCCATTTCTTATCAAAAACCCCTGCCTCCAGGGTTACCATGGCAGAAGAATAATCGTCATGAAAGCGATCAATGTCGATGGTACCGAGGTTATTGCCCAATTCCAGGTCGAATACCGGTACATCGCGCATCAAATAATCATTATCGGAATGGTTGTAAAAGGAGGATACCTTAAAAAAATGCCCCTTCCCTTTATCGGCATATTGGCCATTTACCGAGGCGATGTGCGTATTGAAAGACCCGTAGGCATAGGAAACATCGAGAAAGGACTTGCCGCGATAAGCGGTGGTAATGTTGATCGCGCCGCCCAAGGCATCGGCACCGAGCGTTGTTGGTACCACACCTTTAAAAACCTCGATCCGCTCCACCAGGTTTGGAGGAAAATTATTTAACGTCAGCGAAGAACCGAAACGCTCCATGGGCACACCATCGATAAAATAGCGGATTTGGTTGCCCGAGAGTCCGTTCAGGGAAAGATCAAAACCGGATCCCAGACCTCCGGACTCACGGATGTTTACCCCGGAAACGGTTTTTAGCAACTGGTTAATGTCCAAGTTCGTGTTCTTGACAGTGGCCGTTTCGAGCACTGCGACGGAGAAACCCTGCTCCTTTAGTTGTTCGGCCTTGGAGGTTCCCACGACCACCATTTCATCCAACTCTTCCGCCGATCGCAACAGCCGGATGGATAGCCGTACTTCATTGCCCTCTTGAACCGTAACGGGAACCACTTTTGTTGTATACCCCAAAGAGGTGCACTCCAACAGATGGTCCCCAATAGGCGCTCTGGAAATTTTGAAGCTACCGTCCGCCCCGGTTACGGCTCCTATGACGGAATTTTGGAGCAATACGGTCGCACCCAAAAGAGGACTGCCCGCTTCGTCGACTACCGTACCGGAGATAGCGGTTTGCCCAAAAATCGAGAAACCGATGAAAAAAAACAGTGCTAATAAAAAAACCTTTTTGTACATTAGTTTTTATTTAGACTAAATATAAAGAAGTGCAAAAATAGCGGGGAATTCGTTTACTATTTTCCGCAAAACGGAGTAAAACATCCGCGATAGGGATAAAAATACCGGCCCTTTGCACGAAGAAGGATTTATGGATACCGTACGTAAGAATTTAACGCTAGACCGTCAATATTTCGGAAACGACATCACGACTTCGAACCGTTTTAGGGATACGATCTCACCCGTTTTGTCCGATAATGTACAGGGGAGCTTTCGCGAGATCTATGTAAACGGGTTTTACCTTGGCCATAACGATATTCGCGTTGGAAAAAAGGCCAAAACCCATACCCAAAGCAGCCAAGAAACAGTGGAACTCATTTGCTGTATGGAAGGGGCCTGTTTACAAATGAAAAGCACCCTTGCCACCCCTGTTCACCTTATCGCCAACAGCTATAACGTAATCTACTCCAAAAAAAATAACGCCGAAACCGATTGGTACCCGACCAATGGCCGGGTATCGGCCTTACAGATCCATATGGTACCGCAGCTGTTCTTGGAATATCTGACATTAGGGGACAAAAGCCGAAATACCGTTCGTTTCGAAAAAAACATCAAGGCCGGAAAGTCTTGTCAGTTATGTTCCGAAGGCATGCCACTTTCACCCTACATGCAATTCGCCATCGATCAAATCATCAACGCGGACGCATCCAAGGTGTTCAAACCCTTGTATATTGAATCTAAAATTTTGGAACTACTGGCATTGCAATTAAAGCAGATCGTAGCCCTTGAGAAAAAACCCATACCAACACTAAAACCGGAAAACATCAAAAAAATAGCCCGTGTAAAGGCCTTTATGGAACAGAACCTTCATAAAACCATGACACTTGCCGACCTTTCGAAAATAGCGGGCACCAACGACTATGCCTTAAAAAAAGGGTTCAAAAGCCTTTACGGCACCCCCGTTTTCGCGTATTGGAACACTTTAAAAATGAATATGGCGAAAAAGTTATTGTTGCAAAAAACGGTATCCATCGGTGAAGTGTCCGACAAATTGGGCTATAAGAACCAACGGCATTTTAGTTCGGCCTTTAAAAAACAATTTGGTCTTACGCCCCGACAGTTTCAAACGTAAATCTACATAGCCACACCGGCGTCCATTGGTATGAGAACCCCAAGTACACAAAACCTAACCCTATTAAACAGCCCTTTATGTGCCATGAACTAAGTACCCTTTCAAAAAATAATGATGGTGCGCTTTTATATTGCGAAGCTTGCAACATCTATCATCTGATATTCAACAACATCTATCTTGAATTTACAAAAGAAGAAATGCGGGCATTTCAACGTTTTGTGACGACGATCGATATCGAACAATGGGAAACATGCTGCAATAGGGTCATGTTCAAACGTAAGATTCCCATACAGTCCATGCAACAGAACTTGGCCCTGATTTTTAATCGAAGGGAATTGCTTTCGTTACAGGATCTTATATTTCAGCGTACCCGAAAGCCCGAAAGTACTATTCCCTTGATCGAAATCGATTATCAAAGCTGTTTAAATTAAGTATTTGCCGCCTAACGCAACTCTTGATCTTGAAAGAACAAATGTATCGACCGGTACGGATAGCACGACCAATGGCCCAACGGAACCATTTTTTGGCACGGCATACTACCGATAGGAAGAAAAAATATGGAAAAAAGTTTGTCCTTCCCATAGAAGGGAGCACCCAAAAAATATGAAATGGACCGCTTCGATGCCAGCAACGGAGAATAGCGCCCAAAACAAACAATACCCCTTAAAAAGGGGCCGAACCAAAAACAAATTTGTACATTTAATAAAGAAGGAACAGTTATGGCCTGTGAAAGTAGTTTCAATATTACCAAAGGAGTATTCACCGCATTTCTTGAAGAAAAGGGGCACCGGAAAACACCGGAACGATACGCCATTTTAGAAGAAATTTATAATACGGACGAACATTTGGATATTGATTCCCTGTATGTTCAAATGAAAAATAAAAACTATAGGGTTAGCCGCGCTACACTTTACAATACCATGGAGCTATTAATGGAGTGCCATCTGGTACGAAAGCACCAGTTCGGCAGTAAGGTGGCCCAATATGAAAAATCGTTTTTTCAAAGCAAACACGATCATATCGTTTTAACGGATTCCGGAGAGATTATGGAATTTTGCGATCCGCGGGTGGAAACGATCAAAAAGACCATTGAAGAAATATTCAACATTACCGTTGACAGCCATTCCCTGTATTTTTATGGTACCCGAAAATCGGATTCGAATTCTACGGAAGACAATATCGAAATCCAACAAAAGGCCAAATAAGCCTCCAAACATGCGTTCTTGCGGAATGGGAACATTATTTTAAACGATACCCTTCCAAGGTAGCATCGATATTGAGCATAAATTGAGTGCCCGCAATCAAATCTTCCATTTTGTCCAGTATTGTGTCGCTTACCTTGAGGCAGATGTCTACCAGTGGACCGGTACACCAAATTTTTTCACAAGGCCCATTACAATTACCACAGTCACAGGGCTCATGTGAATTTTTGACTATGGTCAACAAATGGTCCAATTCTTCCTTTGACATAAAAAGCCCTACCGTATCGATCACCAATTGCACTTCGCATTCCGGGTTAGTACCAAAATCGACCTTATAGGAGGCCCCGTACTCATTTTTATATAATAGCTCCATTGTCCACGTTATTTTTAACCAATTTTCAACTCTTTTGATCGGGTTTACGAAAAACTATCAAGTTGTTGCAAAAAACAGTTTAACACCTTGAAGGAATACGAAACGGACCAAAGGTACCGCCGCGTATCGCGCCATAATACATCATAGTATCAGGGCAACCCTTCCCGAATCGAAATAGCGTTATTCGTCATATTCCCTTGTTTTGGCCGAGTATAAAAGCCTCCCGTAACCCGGGAGGCTTTTCTATTTTTCGTACTACAAATGCTTCAATCAAATGTAAAGGACACATCATCTATAAAGGTGACCGATCCGGCAATCGGTATCGGGTTGGGCGCTATAAATTCAGGCGAAGAGGACATTACGAAAATGATGTTCGTAGGAACCTCATCGGCCACCAAAACGGTAACGGGAGCGGAAAATGCGGTATAGTCGGCCACATCCTCAAAAACGGTGTCCACGGTGGCAATGATCGTACCTGCATCGTTCGTCATTACGGCATACACCCTAAAGCCTCCACTGAATTCCGTTTCTTCGCTAAGTTGGCCCTGCGAAGTACAGGTGCCTTCGGGAAAGGATACCGGATCACCACTAACGTGCTTGTAGAAACCGGTAATGGCGGTGGGTACTTTGGTGAAAGGGTAGGCAACCGGTGAAAAGTCCTGAAAAAAGTCCTCTGGTTCGAACAGCCCTACCACACCGGCCACGGGGGCAAAAAAGCCCGAATCGGAAATTAGCTTGACCGCCGAATCCCCGGAATTGACATCGGCTCCGGTAGCCTGGGTCACATAGAACGCATCTTGTTCAAAATAATCGTCCGTAGTACTAAAACCCAAAGGCCTGTTTAAACTGGTTATGTTTTTATTGAAGGTCTTTTCATCATTATCGATGCTGCAAGTGGTGCCGTTGAACGCTCCGTTGGCAATACGGTACACGGCTACTTCCTGGGTACCAAAATCCTCAAATCCAAGATTGGCAATGCTCAGAACATCTTCGGCACCGTCCAAATAATCGGGAACCCCGTCACCATCGCTATCATCATTGGTTACATCGCCATCGCCGTCGGTATCCTCGTCAAGCGTTGCGATACCGTCCCCGTCGTCATCGGCATCCAAATAGTTGGGGGTGCCATCGCCATCGGTATCGTCATTGGTGGGGTCGGCATCCGCATCCAAATCCTCGTTCAAGGAGATTACACCATCGCCGTCATCGTCATTGTCCAGATAGTCAAGTACGGCATCACCGTCGGTATCTTCGGTAGCTCCTTCGGTGGCCGTGGGCACACCGTCCCCGTCATCATCGTTGTCCAAATAATCCAATACGGCATCGCCATCGGTATCGGTACCCGGTCCCTCGCTCGCCGTAGGGATACCGTCGCCATCATCATCGTTATCCTTATAATCCGGGGTGCCGTCCCCATCGGTATCATCGTTTTCAAAATCATCGTCACCATTAAGATCTTCATCGCCATTGGTAATGCCGTCGGAGTCTTCATCGGCACTACCATCCGGTTTTTCATCAGGCTCGGGTTCGGGATCTGGTTGCTGTGTTACCGGGGGCTCTGCCGGTCCCCCATCATCGGAAGAACAGTTTGTTAAAACCACCAACAGCACCAAAACGCTCATAGGTATCCAAAACTTCATTTTTTTCATCATTATTACTTTTAATGTTCGTATTTAATTGTTTTCCATTATTTCATAGAGGCCATAAATAATACCACCGGCGGTAACCTTAAATTTTTCCGTTGCGCCGTTACGCTCAATGTCGGTCTCGTAAACGGCACTGATGGCCTCTTCGGGATTGTACACCACTAGCTGTACCTTTCCGTTATAGTTGTAGGCCATGCCCGATGTAAGTCCTGCATTGGCGGGCACACCGGCCACCAAAACAGCGGTCCGGTTCACCAGATCGATCTTGGCCCAACGCATCAACGCCTTGTTTACCAGATCGACCGGGGTCTCCGGATCTTCCATTAGGATATTGGTGTACGCGATACCGTTACCTGCGTATAAAAATCCCGCATTAACGATGATCGTTGCGTTGGACTCGGGGATCAACATTTGTGGCATGAACCCATATTCCGGATCAAAATCATCCGCACCGGCAGGTATTTTCAGAATTTTTGCGGGCGTATTTTCCCCGGTCGAGAGGTCCAGCCCCAGCCCTCCCTGGGTGGGAAGGTACAGCGTGCCGGTCTCATCGGTAATCGGGGCGTCATATCGTAAAAAAGGCTGACCGGGGAACTTGGTTCCGGCCGCAAAAATATCTTTGATATAGGTATCCGTATCGGTGTCGATGACCGCGACCACACTACCAACCGGACTTTGATATACGAAGGGCGGGAACGACCTACCGGTGTAAAGGCAGGCATACAATTTTTCCCCGACCACGTATAGCGAACCGTAATAGTTGCTCGCGTTTTCCGGAATCTGGAACGCCTCGGAAAGGGATATCTCGCCTTTGCGTATAAAGGTGACCGGGTCAAAAACCTGAATGTTCCGCTCGTTGAAGTCTACATAGTATCCTTTGTTGTCGTTTAAAAAGGCAACCGCGGAACCACCGCCCAGGGTTTCGATGATCGCCCCGTCCTGCGGTACCTTATTTTCATTTAACGTAAGGCGCTGGTAGCCGGCACCGCCAAAAAGCTTTTGTTGGTTCACCACATAATTTTGAAAGGAGACTCCTCCCGAAATTGCGGGGAAAGCTAATGTTTGTGGCATTGATGGAATATCCAGGTCACCTTCCGGAAACTGATCGAAGCCCGTTACAAAACCGTTCGCCGAAGATGGACTTCGTGTAAAAAGCATATAGTCCACAGCGGCCGGATCGGGATTCGCGGGAGTAGAAGGACCATTATCCATGGCCGTATTTATCGGGATGGGATCATCGGTGGCGCACCCTAAAAAAAACAGTGCCGTCATCGACCAAAATAGCGCCCCGGATCGCAAGATAATATGTGGTATGCGAGCTCTCATTGTATGGTATATCTTAGTTTGACATTAACGTTTCTGCCGGGCCGTTGTACCCGAAAGTTATCGAAAACGTCGTCATCGAAAATGTTGTTGATGCGCGCCGATACGTTCCACTTGCCCGAAGTTGTAGTATAGGTAGCTTCAAGGGAGTTGATATGTTGGTCGGGAACAAAATTGGCAATGTTCCGAAGCGCATTGGCCTCCCTAATGGAGGAGAATTCCGCTATGTAATCATAATAATAGGAAAAACGCAAAAGATCCCTTTCGCCCAAGGGCCCTTCAATGGTATAATGTGCATCGAAACTCATGAAGAAAGAAGGGATGTTGGGCACCCGGGTACCGATAACATCTGCCTCGGAAGCTTCCAATGCGCTTTGTATGCGCACATCCTGATAGGTTGCCGCCAAATTGGCCTTCAGGTTTTTCAAAGGGCGAACGGCAAGATATCCATCCACTCCCTTGATCTCTACTTCCTCTTCGTTAAAATGCCTGGCCAAATCAAAACCGGAGGCCAAAAGTAGGATGCGATCTTGCTGATACCGATAAAAACCGTTTACCTCCAATGCTACGGGAACCGTATTGAACAATTTGGCCTTGTAAAGGCCGCCGATATTGTAGTTATCGCTCTGTTCCGGTTCTAGTGCTACATTGCTACCGATCGTACTTTGGTTACCGAACAGTTCTATTTCCTCGGGTAGGCGATAGGCATACTCATAGGAACCCCGAAGAAAGAGATTGGTATCGATGTTGTATTTCAACGCCACATTCGCTCCATGGTAATTGTTGTTCAGTTGTTGGCGTTCAAAAGCACCGTCTATAACATTTTCCAAACTGGTGGCATCTGCCTTGTAGTTGTAATTTTTATAGGTAAGCACTGTTTCGAGCAAGGTGTTGAACCACATACCGTCCCATTGTATTCCGCTGTAATTTTGTTGCAGTTGGGCGGGAAAGCGCAAGGGGTCGTCGCTCGGATCGACAAATATGTTACGACCTTCCCTTTGCTGATCGATAAACAGATTGCTCACCGTAATCTTGTGCGCATCGGTGATATCATATTTTAAGGTGGTACGCTGTAAAAAAACGTCTCGATCGATGGTAATATCGGCGGGACCGCTCAACAGTTCGGCCCCGTTACCGTCCACACTCTCGAGTCGGTTGCCCGACCAGTCAAAAATTACGCGGGTAGAATCGAGCGCACTTTGGATGTAGCGCCCAATGTTGGTCTTTGTTTTGAGCAAAAGCTTATCCGAAAGCGCAACGCTGTAGTCCAAACGGGTGGTAATGCCCTCGTTTTCCTGTGTTACGGCAGCTATCGGTCGAACAGGGTTAAAAACGATACCGGTATTGATCTCCCTAAAGGATCGGTCGTTCACAAAACTGATTTTGAGTTCTTTGGCCCAGGGTTTGTTGCGCACGCCCAGTGCAAAATCAACATAGGTAGACCTAAAAAGACTATGCCGCCGTTCCGCTTCTATAATTTCAGTGGCACGCCGCTCTTCCTCATTAAAGTTTTGTGCATTTATCTTGTAATTGTTATCGGAATAATTCAAAAAGAAATTACTGGAAAAAAAGAAGTCTTTGGTGTTGGTATGGAACAAATTTACCGAGGGCCGGTGGGTATTGAAAGAGCCGAACTGGTAGCTGACATCGACATAATCGCCCTGAATCTGTTTTGGAACGATGTTGATACCGCCTCCCAAGGCATCGGTGCCGACCTCCAAAGGGGTTACCCCGCGGTAAATATCGATGCGCTCTATTTGGTTTACGGGAAGGTTGTTAATGTCGAGCCCAGCGGCCAAATATTGGATCGGCAAGCCATCAAAATAACGTCTAATGGCGTTTCCCTGGGCTCCCTGTATGGAAATGTTCACGTCACTGCCCAAACCTCCCGACTGCCTTACCCGCACGCCGTTGGCCCTATCCAAAAGGTTCACGGCATCGATATTGGCATTTTGGAAGAGTTTGGCATCTATGGCACTGACCGCCAAGGGTTGGGCCGATATGATGGACAGCTCCGATTTGCCCTGCACGATCACTTCGTCCAAGGACTCCGTTTGGGTGGTCATCACCACGGAGAGGACCAGCGCGGAATTGGCGCTTCCATCGATCGTCCGTACCAAGGTTTTGAAGCCAATGGAACTAAAACGTATCCGATAGCTCCTATTCTCCAAGCCCGTGATACTAAAAAATCCGTTATCGTCCGAAATGGCATATTTTTCGGAATCGTCAACGAGCACGTTGGCAAACGGTACGGTATTTCCGTTTTCATCACTTATGGTTCCGGAAAGCGTCAGTTGTGAAAAACCATTAAGGGCCGTTCCCAATGATAATAAAAGGAAGGTTAATTTGATATGGGACACGTTCGTTATTATTTGGAACAAATCTAAATAACTATTTTTAATTAATCTAAATAATGATAATATTTTTCTATATTTGAATCCTGAATCGATTTTTTATCAAACATGGGGATTACCTTGGCACTTTTCGGAAGTTTTTTATGCTATGGTGCATCCAAGTATTTTCCGGATAGCTTACCCTTGGCAAAGCGCTTCATCACGGCGCATAAAAAAGCATGTACGACCCTAGGGGCCGTGTTGCTGCTTTTGTCTCTTGTACGGTTCGGTATGGTCTACGGTTATGCCACCGGCCCGATCATGTTCGCCACGATACTGTTTTTGATTTTCAGTACGCTCGTTATCGCATTATCGGTCCATAAAAATTTCATTTATCTGTTCATTGCAATCGCCGTGGGTGACGTTTTGAACGCATTACTTTTCTGATCTTATGCCCGCCAACACAAAATACCTATCGAGTACCGGTCAACGATGGCTAAAAGTTTCCGCCGGTATCCTGGGTGGATACCTTGCTACGATGGCGATCCATAATGCCATTGGGGTCGTTTTGGAAAACAAGTCGGCCTTGATCCTTACCACCGCCTATAGTTCCTTTTTTCTATGGGTAGCACTAATGATTCTCGCCTTTCTCTCCAAAAACGGATGGAAAGCATGGGGCGGGATGTTTCTTATTATCGTGGTCTGTACGATCATTATCATATTTTTTAAAGCATAGGCCATGAAATTGAGACCGTTGGGCAAGCGTGCCCATAACATTATGTTCCACACACATACGGTAGCGGGGATCGTTATCAGTTTTGCATTGTTCATCATATTTTATGCCGGTGCCTTCGCCCTGTTCAAAGATGAAATGTACCAATGGGAAAACCCCGGTGCGCGATTTACGGTCCCGAAAACGGTCGATTATGATCGGGTACACGAAGCCATTGCCAAAGCGTATCCAAATTTCAAGGAAGAAGGGCAGCTTACCTATGTCTTTCCCGATCGCCATGTGCCCTTTGTTCAGGTGTATGGAAGCCTTAAAGAGACCGATAGTACCACAGGGCGATTTCATGCACTTGTCAACTCCGAAAACCTGGAGGTAATAAAATCGGAAGCACCCTTGACCACCGTTGGCGATACCCTATATCATTTACACTTCTTTGATCAAATTCCAGGACTGGGCATATGGCTCTCCGGTTTGGTTTCGTTGTTTTTTCTCTTCGCCATCGTAACCGGGGTTCTGATCCATTGGAAAAACATTATCAACAAATTCTATGCCTTCACCACCAAAGGAAAATGGAAGCGGATATGGACCAATGCCCATACCGTTCTTGGGGTTATCGGTCTACCGTTCCAAGTGGTATATGCCATAACCGGTGCGCTTTTTGGGTTGTTGACGCTTCTTTTGGCGCCCAGTGCCCTTATCCTTTTTGATGGGGATAGTACGGCCATTTTTAAAAGTATCCGCCCGGAAAGGGGCATTACCGTCGATCCGGATGCAGCCCTTTCGGAGAATCGATCGCTAAATACGCTCCTTGCAGACCTTGAAGCAAAGTATACTGATTTTGAAGTGAAAAATGTTGTTACGCAAAACTACGGTAGGGAAGATGCCACGGCCACCTTCTATATTGATGATGGGGAAGGTATCGTAGGTGACGGGCTTTTTGTGTACCGCATGAAAACGGGAAAAATAGAAACACGGATAGCGCCCAATAAAAAGAGCTATAGTCAAACGGTATACAACCTGTTGATCAAATTGCACTATGCCACTTTTGGCGGAATGTTGATGAAAATCGTATACTTCATCCTCGCCATGATCACATGTGTTATAATCGTAAGCGGTATTCTGATATGGCAGAAAGCCCGGGACACTCCGCAATATACGGAGCGGCAAAAACGCTTTCACCATAGGACCACAAAAGTCTATCTCGCCATCTGCTTGGGCCTTTTTCCCGCTACGGCGCTTATCTTTTTGGCCAATAAATTGATTCCCATGGATGCCGTAGGGCGTGCATTTCAAGTAAACACCATTTTCTTTTTGGGGTGGTCCCTATTACTCTTGACAGGGCTGTTCTGGAACAATTTTAGAAAATTGAACCGTAACTACCTGGGCATAGGAGGGGCGTTCTCGCTTTTGATACTGGTGGTGAACGGTATCGTAACCGGTGATTGGGTTTGGATAGCGCTTTCCAAAGGGCTATGGGAAGTTGCTTCGATCGATCTGTTTTGGTTCTTTACCGGCATTACTGCAATTAGCCTGGTTCCAATATTGTCACGGGAAAAAGTTTTGAAAAAAGAGCGTACCAAAGTATCTACCGAGGGCCTGAGCATGAAAACGAACGGATCCCTATAACAGGGAAAGGGCCTATACCGACCGTTTCAATGCGACCAAAACACTAGTTACCTACGTCCAAGAAGCACATGAAAACCGGACCACCGCTAGCTTGTTGCGCTTTTAGGGATAAATCTTAACACCATAAAGAACATTTTTCCAAAGCGGGCCGCAATTAATACCATTTCTACCTTGAAATTACCCATTAAAAATTGCCCTTTTCCGCTAATACTTCAAAATAAAAAACAACCGTAGCTACTGCTATGCTTGATTTTTCTTTTTCGTCCAAGCAAAAAATGGCGGCTTTTTATTTGGGTAATTTCAAAGCAAAAATGGTATAATATCCTTTACAACAATGAAAAGCTAGTGGAACTTGCTGGTCCGAAAAACTAATTTCTTATCGAACTTGGCAACGTTCCAAATTCCTTTTTAAAGGCCGCCGTAAAATGCTGCGGATTTTTATAACCGATCTCGTTAGCTACTTCCTTGATGGTCATTTGGTGTTCGATCAACATTGTTTTGGCCGTTTCGAGCCGTAAACATTTCCAATAGTGGTATACGGATGTCCCGAACAGTTCTTTAAACCCCCTTTTGAGCGTAAACTCGTTCGTGCCCACTTCTTTGGCCAGGTTCACCAGCGTAGTCGTTTTTTTGTAATCTTTTTCCAAAATCTCCTTTACCGCATATATTTTTTCGATGTCCTTCTTCTTCAAGTTTACCGGAGCGTTTTTTACATCGTAAGAATACATCTGTTCAAGTTGTGTCAGCAGCAGGGCGATTATCTTGGATTCAAGAAAAATTCGTTTGAACAAGCCTTTTCGTTGGCACTGGATAATTTCATTGATCAATTGTCCCATTTCCAAAGTGATCGGAAAATTATAGGTGGATGAAAGGATGGCCGATCTACGGTCGGTTATGGCTTTTTTAAAATCGAGAAAGCGTTTGCTCCCACTGGGAATATATTTTTCAAAAAAAGTAGGGGACAAATTGATTTCAAAAATCCGAAGTGGCAACTTCGAGGACCATTTTGAGATGCCGGTAGTCCCTTTCGAATAGAATATATTGTGCTCCCCGGATACAAAATCCACCGTACCCGAAAGTTCGGACGCATCCGTTGAAGTGATGCCGTTCAACGAAAAGTGCATTTCCACTGTCTCAAATTCCGTTTCAAAATGGAACAATGTATTCTTGGCAAGTTCAAGGTTACCGTAACCGATATGGACCCCTTCGAAATAAATTTCCTTGTAGACCCCTTTTCCAAAAAACAGGGAGGCGGAAAAGGTCCTTTCAAATAGTGGCTCGGAATCATCCTTAAACCAGTCCGGGTACTCCGCCTCCATCAAAATTTCGTTAAAATCCTTTTGATAAATAGTAGTTCGCATAATTCCGTTTCGCGTTGTTTTTATTCCGCTTCACGTAGGTGCGGTTCATGTGCCGGGCAGTACTTTTACGCTTATAAATTTAGTTATTTATAATTAATCCAAATAATAATTGCCAATTTTATCTGCCGTTGTCAAAATGAATAACTTAGGGAAACTTAGCATCTCCGTTTTTTTTCTGGCAACATTTCTGTTGGTTCGGGTCCTCAATATTCATGAGGTTTCCCATATGGCCTCGAACGATGATTCCAACCCTTGTGAACAATGTTCCCTTATCGGCGAAGAACACAAGATCACCCTGCTCTTTTTGGGAACGGCGATTACAGATTTTTCGGTGCAGCCCTCATTTTACATATATCGGAGTGCACGTGAAATCAAAAATTACCATACTCCACCACTACAAACACTCCAAACCGACTTCTTTTTCAACAAGCCGCCCCCAAACATTTTTTAAAATAATGGTGGGGTAGTTATAGGAATGTTTTCAAGCAACTTCGGTTTTGAGCTAACATCTTCGCTCTTACCCCAGAATAACATCGGCATCGGTCATTCAACGCTGTTTGACCTCTATTTAGAATTCGCGAGGTATTCTATAATTTTTCAAATACCCCCTGTTTGCTTTAAACGGGCCCCTACCCTGACCCCTTTACCGGATTATGGTATGCAACAAACTAATAGCTATGGTAAATAAAAAAACAATGCGATCAAAAAACATTTTTTATATCCTATTCTGGCTTCTACTGCCATCGATAGTAAGTCCGCTTTTGGCACAATCCCTTTCAGGAACGATAACCGATGAAACCGGTGCACCTATTTTCGGGGCCAATGTTCTTTTGCTGAACGCTACCAAGGGGGGCAACAGTGATATGGATGGCAACTATGTTATCGAAAATGTACGGGAAGGGCTATTTTATATCCAAGCCTCTTATCTGGGCTATCAAACGATTACGAAGCAAGTTAATATTGAAGGCGATACGGTATTCGATTTCGTATTGGAGCAGGCTACGGGGCAATTGCAGGAAGTGATCATTACGGCCAACCGCAGGTCGGAGAACATTCAAAAAACCGCCGCTTCCGTTTCTGCCGTAACCTCCAAAGAAATACAACAGCTACAGATCAACGAAATTGGGGAGATGAATAGCATTGCACCCAATTTTCGCCTGTATGACGATGGTGCGACAGGTGCCTTTACCCTAGCGGCGAGCAGGGGTATTTCCACCATTGATTCGAACCCTGTTATTGGGCTCTATATCGATGATGTACCTTACTTCAGCACGTTTGCCTTTCCATTACAATTGGCCGATGTGGACCAAATTGAGGTTTTGCGTGGGCCACAAGGCACTTTGTACGGGCGAAACGCCTTGGCAGGAGTCATAAAAATCACTTCCAAGCGACCAACGAACGACATCAACGGTTACGCCACCTTGGGCTATGGTAATTTGGATGCGGTCGATCTGGATCTTG
Source organism: uncultured Flavobacteriaceae bacterium (assembly GCA_947500445.1). GTDB lineage: Bacteria > Bacteroidota > Bacteroidia > Flavobacteriales > Flavobacteriaceae > Pelagihabitans. The sequence goes on from CANMSB010000039.1 coordinate 30,761, forward strand.
CTTTTAACATGCCGGTGGTAAAGGACAAACTATTTTTCAGGGCAAATACCAATATATCCGAAAGGGAGGGTTTTGTTGCCAATTCCTTTAACGACAAGGATCTACAGAACCGTAAGTCCGTTGATGCCAATTTTAGACTAAAGTACTATGCGAACGATAGACTTTCCATGGGCCTATCATACAGTTTGCAGCGCAGGGAATCAAATGCATATGCCTTTGTATTGCCGACCCCGGACAATACCCTGCAGGATATATTGGGGGACAGCCCCTATCAGGTCAATTTTAATGAAGATGTTCTTAGGCTGGCCTTGACCCAAAACACCGCTTTGACCTTAAAATATAATTTTGACAATTTCGCCCTGACTTCCGTCACCGCATTCCAAAACACCGAACAAAACCGTACCGACGAGTTCGATTATAGTCCGCTGGATATCCAGTCCGTAGAAGGCGATCTTAACCTGAAAAATATAACCCAAGAATTGCGACTCGGTTCTACGGGAGATAGAAAATTGGACTGGACCTCGGGAGTTTTTCTGTTTAGAAATGAGAATGACCTGAACGATAATTTGAATTTTGGTGCGGACCTCCCCTTGGTTTTCCCCGACTTTGCAGGTATTGCACCTTATAATCGTTTTGATGGCTCCTTATCGATCCGAAAAGGGGTTGCCGTCTTTGGTCAAGCAACGTACGATATTACCGAGAAGTTTGCATTGACCGCAGGACTACGGTATGACCATGAAACGGTAGATACCGATGTAGAACGCTCCTTTTCAATACCTGTCTTTCCTGCCGACCAATTTTCGGAAACCGCGGACTTTAACGCGTTTTCCCCTAAAATCGCCGTAAGCTATCAGGCCACCGAAAACGTATTCTTGTTCGCCAATGCGGCAAAAGGCTTTCGCCCCGGCGGCATCAATACTTTTGTTCTTGATCGCACACAGGCGGCATTTGACCCGGAAACGACAATGAATTATGAGGCAGGGGTCAAAACCAACTTGTTCGATAACCGTTTAAAGCTCAACCTTACCGGATTCTTTATCAATTACGATAACCAACAGGTATTCACCATCCTGAATTTAGAGACTTTTGATTTTGGGACCGACAACATTGGGGAATCCCGTAGCTACGGTATCGAATTGGAAAGCCAATGGGCCGCCACTAAAAGTTTAAGCTTTGGCCTGAACCTGGGCTATTTGAACACTGAAGTTCTAGATTACCGTCCTTTGGATTTTAATACGGGGCAAGCGATCGACCTATCGGGAAAAGAACTACCGGTATCGCCTAGCTTTAACGGGAACTTCACGGCGAGCTACATCGCTCCGATCTCTAAAAAAATAAACCTGGAAACCAGTCTGGATTATGTATACCAGTCGGACAGTTTTTTTGATGTGCCGAACGACTTGCTACAGGAAGCTTACGGACTTTTAAACGGACGCGTAGGGCTGACTTCCAAAAACCTCGACTTTTTTGTTTGGGGGAAAAACCTCACCGATGAGGCCTATTTCAGTTATGGCTACGGTGTAGGCGGTTTCAATGCGGCCTCTTTTGGACTACCGCAAACCTATGGAGCAGCGATTACGGTAAAATTCTAAGAATGAACATTGCTATCTATATCATAAGGTACGTATTGGCCCTAATATTCGTTTGGGCAGGCATAGAAAAGTTGTTTCTGCCCTATGATCCTTCCGTTTTTAGGGCCGATGCCCCCCAAGCGGCAGAAGCCTTTTTTACATTTTATGAATTGCTCGAAGCATCGGGCTACTTATATTTTGTAGGGTTTTTTCAATTGCTTTGCGGACTGCTACTGGTTTTTAAACGCACCTATCTTTTGGGGAGTATTATGTTGGTTCCCTTACTACTGTGTTTATTGATGACACACGTTTTCTTTTCAAAACATGACCTCTTCATTGCATTTGATGCATTGTTTTTCTTAATGGTGCTGTTTTTGCTTTTGCAACACCGCAACCTTCTCAAAAGTATCATACTCACACCAGAAAAAGGCTGGTTTTAATACATCATACATCCATGAAACTCGAAATTTCCAATCTTTCCAAAACGTATGCCAACGGGGTACGGGCCTCCAAGGATATCAATTTGACCGTTCACAAAGGAATGTTCGGACTGCTGGGTCAAAACGGTGCCGGCAAGTCCACGTTGATGCGTACCATCGCCACATTGCAAGATGCCGATAGCGGAAGTATCCATTTTAATGACATTGATGTTCTGAAGCAACCCCAAGAACTACGAAAAGTACTGGGCTATCTGCCGCAAGAGTTTGGGGTATATCCCAACGTTACGGCGGAAGAACTACTCTTGCACATTGCCGATATGCGGGGCATTACAAAAAGAGCGGAGCGGAAGGAACGTGTGGCGGCCCTATTACAAAAAGTGAACTTGTACGACGTACGCAAAAAACGCCTGGACAGTTATTCGGGAGGGATGAAACAACGCTTTGGAATTGCACAGGCCTTGCTTGCCAGCCCGCAACTGATCATTGTAGATGAGCCAACGGCCGGCCTTGACCCTATGGAACGCAATCGCTTTTACAACCTACTTTCCGAACTTGGCGAGGACGCCGTGGTACTGCTTTCCACGCATATTGTGGAGGACGTAAGCACACTCTGTAACGATATGGCCATTATAGGAGAAGGGGAAGTATTGCTTACCGGAAAACCACACGAGATCCAACGATCGCTTGCCGGTAACGTATGGGAAAAACAAATTGAAAAAGCGGCCTTTGAAAAACATAGGCAGTCGTATGCCGTTATTTCAAATCGGTTTCATTTGGGCAAAATGTTGATTACCGTGATAGCGGATACGGCACCTGACGCGGAATTTTACGCAAAACAACCTACGCTTGAAGATGCCTATTTTAACCTGTTGTTCCATCAAAAAAACGCTAGGGTATGATTTGCAAAATTGTAGGTTTTGAGTTAAAAAAACGTGTTTTCCACTGGACGACCTTATTGTATTTTCTAATTCTGGTCTTTCAAGGAATATGGTATACCAAGGGAAATTTTGAATACTACACCAATGATGGCCTATTGATGAACGCGACCACGGTATTTTTTAAAAACCTGGCCGGTGGCGGTATTTTAATGATCATAATTATCGCCATTATTACGGGTACGGCGCTATACAAGGACAAACAGTACCATACCGCACAATGGATGTATACATTGCCCGTGAACGAAAAGCAGTTCTTCCTTGGTCGCTTCCTTTCGGCATATTTTTACAACATCCTAATTGCGTTGGGATACCTGGCCGGGATGCTTCTGGTACCCTACTCCGGTATCGGTGAACCGCATCGTTTTGCACCAACACCCTTTTGGCAATTATTGGACGGATTCTTTTTCTTGACAATGCCGAACCTGCTGCTGCTGACCACCTTAATTTTTACGGTAGTGGCCCTTACCCGAAAAATGGCTTTGGGTTATCTTGTTACACTGGTTACGGTCATCGCTTTTTTGCTCATGCAAACGGCAGCGGAAACCAGTGGAATTACCAACGCACTGGTTATCGGCGACCCTTTTGGTTACGTAGGTGTAGATGCCATGGCCAATTCCATTTCGGTAGACGACAAAAACTTTGGCTTTTTAAAACTACAAGGGAGTTTGCTGTACAACAGGATCCTTTGGTTTTCCATTACGCTTATTACTTTTTTAATTGGATACCTTTCTTTTGGTTTCAAGCGTTTTGTTAAAACGAGAACAAAATCGAAAAAACAAAACAACACTGCTTCACCAAATTTAACGGTTACCCAAAAATTAGGGAGTACAACACCATCATTGGCTTTTGGTGGTATCGTATTCCTAAAAAAGCTCTGGTCGTTGGCCCGTTTGGAATTTAAGAATATCGTTAGGCCGGTATCCTTTAGGGTAGTGCTGGGCGTGGTATTACTAATGATAACCCTTCAGAATTTGATATGGAACTTTAGTTATTACATCGGCGCAACACAACCGCTCACTTCAACGATGACCCTGTTCAGGCTTACTTTCGGCGTATTTATCATGATTTTGTTAATGGTATGGGCAGGAGAGCTTTTTTTTAAGGACCGTACTGTAAATATCCATCAGATAACGGACACACTGCCGGTACCGGTATGGGTCACCTTATTGTCCCGCTATATTGCAATGATAGGGGTCGCTTTTGCAATGGCGTTCAGTTTTGTTGTTATCGGTATTGTCATACAGGTCTTAAAAGGAGGGGCCAACGATCTTGATCTTGGGCTGTATGCCTATGACCTTTTAGGGTATAATTGGGGTTGGTTGACCTACGTATGCCAGATATCCCTGGTCTTTTTTATTGCAGGGCTTACGGGCAATCGGTTTTTGACGCATATTCTCGGCGTAGGTATTTTGTTCGCTACCATTCTGGCTTTTGAACTGGGCCTCGCCGAACAGACCAGGTTTGCTTTTGGAGCCGTCCCCGGTTTAGAGGATTATTCCGAAATGAGCGGTTATGGCATTTGGATCACTGCTGCAAAATGGTACTTTTTAATGTGGGCATTATTATCCGCCGCATTTGTTTTCTTTGGAATTCTGTTTTGGGATAGAGGTGTGCCCAAAAAATGGTACAAAAAGTTATCCCTGCGCAATGAGCAGTTATCCTGGCCGGGAAAAATTACTGCGCTGCTGTTGCTGGGAGGGTTCTTTGCGATGCAGTCTTTTGTGGCCGACAATACTATTGGTAAAAACAACTTTACCCCGGGCGAAATTGAAGAAACGGAACGTGCGGACTATGAAAAACGGTACGGATACCTGAAAAACGAACCTCAACCAAAGATTTTTAATCTGGATGCTACATTCGATTTGTTTCCCATGGAACGAAAAGCCCGTTATTCGGCCCGAATTTCGATGGTAAACACCAGTACTTCGGTCATTGATACTTTGTTTTTAAATCAATTGGAAAGTGTACACCTTCAGAATATCCTGTTGAACAATAAAAAGGTGAAAGTCGTTTTTGAGGATAAAACGCATCGTTTGTGGGGATATCGTATTCAACCCCCTTTGTCGCCGAACGATACGTTGGTGGTTTCCCTTTCGGCGGAAAAAAGGTATCAAGGATTCACGCAATCGGGCGATGAACCACAAACAGATCTGACCTACAACGGATCTTTCGGAAGTATTTATGATTTTGTACCGAGTATCGGTTACGATGAAAATAAAGAACTACAAAAAAACCGGAAACGAGTTGAGCAACAACTGCCTAAAATCGACTCCCGAATGGCATCTACAACGGATGCCCGGGCGTTACAAGAAAACTACTTTGACGATACCGCATTGGCGGTATCGGGAACGATAACGATAAGTACCGCCAAAGGACAAATACCGTTGGCCCCCGGAACATTGAAAAAAGAATGGACCGAGAACAGTCGCGTATTTAGAAGTTATCGTGTTGCGCCTTCTTATTTGTTCGACTGGCACATTGCTTCGGCCGATTATTTGGAAACAACGTTCGATACGGGTAACACAACGGTGGGCATACTCTCAAGTCCCGAACATCGATTCAATATCGAATTGTACAAAAAAGCGGCAACGGATGCGTTGGAGTTTGTAAATAACAATCTTGGCAACTATCCGTATAACGACTTGCGTATCGCAGAGATCAATTATTACAACGACCGTTTCTATTCCTATCCGAATACAGTAGCTATTTCCGAAAAGGAAGGTTGGTATGCGGATACGGGCGCTTTAGAGGACAAAGCGTTCGTGTATCACTTGGCAATATCCCAAATTATTGGGCATTGGATAACCGAAAACATCAAAATTTCAAATGTACAAGGTGCACAAATGCTTACCATAGCTTTACCGGAAGCCCTTGGATTGTTTGTTGTGGAAGAACAGTTGGGCAATGAAGCGGTGGACAAACTTCTAAAGAAGAAACAAGAATACTATGCCAAAGAAAAAAATAAGGAATCGAACATAGAGCCACCGCTCATCTATGCCGATGGGCAGGAGTATATAGAGGGTGGTAAAGGGGTCGTAGCGATGAACTACCTGATTAACATTATCGGAAAGGAACAATTTATCGCAACTTTAAAAACTTGGATTGTTGAGGATAGCCTAAACTCAAAAGTTTTCAAGGATTTTTATGATATATTATTGCCCGAAGTACCTAAGGAAAGTGTGAAAAGAGTTAAAATAGATTTTGAGGACTTATAGGAAATTCCATAGAACAACCTTTTTTTAAACTGTTTTAATCCGTCTGGAAAACCTGAATTACGAAATGTCGGGTGTATCGAAAGGAGTTTATTTACCACCAGTTATAACACCAATATATTTCTGTTGGCAGTATATTTCTCTTGTTTACTATTTAGTTTAGGGCTGAATAGCTGAAAAAAGGGTCAGATTAAAATTAATAATAAAAAATTGTAAAATGTGTTACCTATGTGTTACCCAGCAATAAAAAACCCTGACGTTCCGGTCAGGGTTTTCCTTGTTGTACAGGCGGAGAGACTCGAACTCTCACACCTTGCGGCACTAGATCCTAAGTTTGGTATATATTGCACTAAACAAACATAAAACATCTCAATATCAATGGTTTATGTTTTTAATGATTTTGGTTAAAGTCAAATAATATCAATTAATATCAACATTTGTTGTACCTATGTTGTACCTAAAATGGTTTATTAATTACTATCTTTAAGGACATATAAGTTGTACCTGATTTGGCTTTCGCAAATAAAACAGGTCAGCTATGTCATCAAGTGCAAAAATCGTTCTACGCAAAAAGCCAAATTCAAAAGGGCTTTATCCACTCGCTATTCGGATTACTAAAAATCGTCGTTCTACTTACAAACTCATAGGTCATTATATTGACCTAAATGATTGGGACGAACAAAACATAAAGGTTAAAAAATCACACCCAAACGCTAAAAGTTTAAATGGACTTATTTCCAGTAAAATTGCAGAGGTACGCAAGTCACTTATAAATCTTCAAAGCGAATCAAAGGATGCTTCTGCTAGACAAATCAAAACAGAGATTTACAGACCCACATCCTCATTGACTTTTTTTGATTATGCGAAAGAACATATTGAGGCTTTGGAAGCAGAAGGAAAAATCAATAGGAAGTACACCGATTCTGCTTGGTTAAGTTTCATAAAAAAGTTCCATAAATCTGAACAATTATCTTTTCTAGAAATTGATGAACGATTTTTAAATACACTGAAAGTATTTCTAAAAGGTAAATCATCACTAACCGAAACGTCTGCTATGAATGTGATGGTTTTTATTCGATTGCTCTATAATCGAGCGATAAGAGATAAGGTAGCCAGTAAAGAACTATACCCTTTTGGTAACGGGCGATATAAAATAAAATTTCCTGAAACCGAAAAAATAGGTTTGACAAAGAAGGAGATTAAAAAGTATGAAAAACTACAGAATCTTTCTGAAGTTGAAAGGCATTCTCTAAATGTTTGGTTATTCAGCTTTTATTTTGCCGGAATGCGTGTTTCGGATGTTCTATTTACAAGATGGTCTCAATTCGTAGATGGAAGATTTAGTTATCGGATGGGCAAAAATTCTAAACTACTTTCTTTGAAAATACCGTATAAAATTCTACAACTTATAAAACAGTATGAATCCGAAAAGCAATCTGAAGATGATTTCATTTTTCCAGAAATGAAAAAGGCTGATTTGGATAACCCAAAAGACATTTATAATAAAATAAAAGTCGCTACAAAGAAATTTAATGATAACCTTAAAGTCATTACCAGGAAAGCTAAAATACAAAAGAAGGTGACTATGCATATAGCACGTCATACTTTTGGAAACATTGCAGGTGATTCAATTCACCCATTAATGCTTCAGAAGCTTTACAGGCATAGTGACCTAAAAACGACTATCAACTATCAAGCTAACTTTATTCATAAGGAAGCTGATGATGCACTTGATAGTGTTATAAACTTTTGAGGATTTTGACCAGGAAGGAACTAACAAAAAATTATTGAAAGGACTATCTCATAAAGTGTGTAAGTAGCAAAATAGCGGGGGCATGCCCCCGCTATTTTTTTTAACTTTAAATAT
>CANMSB010000040.1 GCA_947500445.1 uncultured Flavobacteriaceae bacterium
CTTACATTCATAAAATGTCATATTTTATCGCAGCTAAAAGCTTCATTACGAAGTTCTAATGCATAATCCGGGTTTAACGGTATGGTTCATCCTGATTTTGCTTTATGGAGTTCATAACGGACCAGAACCAAAATCAAAACGATCTCTAAAAAAAAGTAACCCAGGCCCAAAAAGGTCATTTTGGTGTAATACCGTAAAACCAGTCCGGCGGTAAGGACGCAATAAAGGAGGTTGGCCAGTGCAATACCTCTTAGATACCTATGCCATAAGAGCGGTTTTAGCGCAAAACAGGAAAAAGAATAGAACGCAAATACTATTGCGATCGACCCCAAAACAACTAAAGCGGGCCTCGGCATACCGAATAAGGGTTGAAAGGGAATTAAAATTGTTCCCACTAGTACCGCGGAGAGTAATGCTCCAATAGCATCTATTAAAAAAGAAGTGTGCCGATCCATTCTCCCGAGGTTTTATTACCGGTCGCTTACAAACGGGGTGTCCGTTAGGTAATATAGGGAAATAATGGCATTTATGTAACGGCTACTTTTTACGTTTAATGGCCGACGAAGTACATTGGCCTTTGTCAATTTCTTTTTGCAAACAGTGGTTTTTGGTCTGGCCTGGTCTGGTCTGGTTGGTGAAGTTCTTTTCGTTTTTTATATTTCCTACGCTTTCCGGATTACGTTGATGGCTATGGCCCATTTCACTCTCTTGGATGTGCCTCTTTACATATTCAAAACGTTTGAGAGTGCCCGAACAGATTGTAAAGTTGAAATACGGAATACAGAAAGCGTTGACTCTACGAAAATGTACCGGGATGCCAAAACCCGGTAGTTCAGTTTAGTTTGTTTTATAGCAGTTTAAAAGCACGACTGTAATTTGGGTAAGTAGTGTCTTATTCAAAATAGTATGCCTATCCAATACTATCGATTTAACCATAAAAAGAAGGAGTTATGAGCACAGTAAAATATTGCCTGAACCGTATATTGATGCTACTGTTGGTAGTATCCTGTTCCCAAAATATGGAACAGGAACCCATGAAAAAAACAAACGGTAAAGATGAAATACCACCTATTTCGGTGGAACAAGAAGTATTGGATATGTTGGATGACCTTTCCTTGAATACAACGCATGTCGGCATTGAAAAAGTTCCCTCCATTTATGGAGAGAATCAGAAGGGCTACGTGGTAGAGAAAGATATTTTCTTGTTGAAGACAGAAATCCAGGATATGCATAAAGCGCACTTGGCGCTAAAAGATAAAAAGCGATCCGTTTTAGGGCGACATTACCGAAGCAGGTTTTTAGTGGCATTGGGAGCAAATGGCAAAAAGAATCTGAAAGTCTTTGCATTTAAGAACCTGGTTACCGCTGACGGGCAGCTCGGTTTGTCCAAAAGGGAACGTAGGGCTTTAAGAAGTGCGGTAAACAGATACAATGGGTTAAACAGGTTGGATATTTCGTTTACGGTTAAATTTTCCAATGAGGTAGAAGACTTTCAGGAGGCGGATATTTGGGTGTTTAACGATCCGTTAAAACCAGAAGATGTAAGTGGTGCCAATGCGAGATTTCCGAAAAGGAACGGGAAGCCGGGAGAGTTTGTTAAGATTTTTAATTTGAACGGGCTGTCCTTTGGGCGACTGGAGGCGGTTTTGACCCACGAACTTGGGCATACCATAGGATTGCAGCATACCGATTACTATACTTTGGAAAGTTGTGAGGGTAGGGACGTGAACCTTGCCGATCCAAACCCGTTGAACGGGGTCGCGATTGAAGAAACTCCCGTAGAAACGGACTCTAAATCGATAATGCTTAGCTGTTTGGATCCGAATAGGACCACAGGCAAATTGAGTCGGTTCGATAAACGGGCATTACGGGCGCTCTACTGATTACCGCCGAGCGTTGCCCCATGGCCAATATATGAGGCTATGCTTGGAATGATACATGGGTGTACTAACAGTGGGTGTTTGCCGGAAAACAAGCGGATATTATCCGAGCCTCTTATCGGCGCTACAGCTATAACAAAACACATCTTTTGGGTATTCGGAAAGATGTGCGTGGAACATCATCAAGTGGGCTAAAAGCGCTGCTTTTTTAAAGGGGCCCCCGGAATCACAAAAGGTGTAGAAACTGCACCGTGACAACACTTCTGGATCTACCGGAGACCTACCATTTAAAATGGTTTGGTCTGCAGGTTTTGGTTTTGCTTTCTTTTGCGCGAATATATTGTTTTATCTTATTTCATTTAAAAAAAGCGCTAATTATTCGTTTAGGTGCAATGCCTTGGCCAATGAAATGCCATCATCGACCAAATGGGCCACCTTTTGATCATTTGACACTACCGTGTTGAGGTGGTCGGCGATTTCCTTAGCAAAATCGGAGTCGCCACTTTTTATCGCGAGTTCAAAGAGCTCCACCGGCAACAACCAATCGTTGGGATGTGATGTTTTTATCGCCTCAAATACCTTGTGCCGCGAAATAGTGGTATTGGTCCCTTCCCTAAATTCCCGAATTTGACGGTAGTATCCCTCCAATTGCCTTTGTTCGGCGGAAGCGGTCGGTTTGATCGTAGTCGAATGGATGTCGTGCGACACCAGGTCAAAACTACCAACATCTGCCGGGCCGTTGAATGCCGACACGATACGGACCCCAACGGCCATATTATATAGGCGGTCATGTGATGCGAACAATATCTTGTTTTTGTGGGTTACCTTGCAATCTTTAAAAGTGATCAGAATGATTTCCCCTTGTAGGTTCCGGGTTCCGGTTACGATTTCCCCTGTTATTTTAATATGTCCCTCGAATTCAAGGGTAATGGTCTGGCCTTCAAAAATGGCATAGGCCTTCAAATCTCGTGGTCCCATGGCCTCAATGGGAAGGTTGATGCCTTTGAGTCTGCCGAGCGGTGTTCCAAAGCCATCGAAATGTTGTAAGGTGCCATGCCCTACCAATTCCTTTTCGCGATAGGAAAGTGCCGTTGGGCCTTTCGTTTGCACGAATACCGGTTCGCCCTCAAAAGAAATGACACGACTGAAGTTCCCTGAAATCTGTAGGCCCGTACTCAATTCGATGGTGCCCAGTTCCTTCGAATCGATAAGTTTTTGTACACCGCTAAGTCCGCCTTTGCGCAAGGCCATGGTATTTGCGAACTCCTCCAATACTTGGCTTAGATAAGCGAAGTCGGGAGTAACAAAGAGTTGGGGCTGGGTTCGGGTAATATCGAAAGGGGTGGCCGCGGCCGCAATGGAGTAGGGCCGTTTTTCCACCTTGTCGGTCATACAGAGGGCACTTTCCCCGATAGAGGACAGTAAGCCCGCGCCATAGATTTTGGGGTCGGTCACCGTGCCGATAAGGCCGTATTCCACCGTCCACCAGTGTAGGTTTCGGATCAGGGCCATTTCGCTGGGCTCCCCCATGTTTTGCTGTAAGGTTTCAATATGTCGCTCGGCTTTTTGGATTTCCCTGGCCGGTGTGCCTTTTGCCTCTTTTATAATGGACAAATGACGTACCGCTTCATACAGTTCAAAGTCTTTGGCGCTTGAAATGGCCTTGCAACCGATTTCGCCAAAACGCCTTAAATACTCGGCATATTCGGGGTTTGCTATAATGGGGGCATGGCCAGCTCCTTCGTGTATGATATCCGGGGCTGGGGTGTATTCGATGTTTTCGAGCTGTCGGATGTCACTGGCAATGACCAGCACGTTATAGGCCTGAAACTCCATAAAGGCCGCAGGGGGAATAAAACCGTCTACCGCTACCGCGGCCCAACCAATTTCCTCCAAAATCCGGTTCATACCGTACATGTTCGGAATATGATCTATGGAAATACCGGTTTTTTGAAGTCCGTTCAGGTAGGAGCTATGGGCCACCGTACTCAAATAGTCTACGTTTTTACGCATAACATAACGCCATACCGCCTGGTCGATAGCGGAGTACGCCTCATAGGCCTGCGGCTTGATATACTGTCGCAGGTGTTTGGGCAGTTTGTCCAAAATGGGATTGCTTTCGTAAGTGGTTTCCATAAATTAAGCAAAATTGTCTTCCCTGTTCCATTCTAGGAATACGGGTGGGCCATACCAAAATAACGTTGTTTTCCCTAATAAAGGTATTGCTTATGGAATAAAAAATCGATAAATGCTATTAAAGACCTAATTTTTCCTAATATTAATGCATTTAAAAGGAAAAAGTGTAAATTTATGGAAGGAAGAAAGTAAAATCAGGAAAAATGACTGCGCAAAAATTGGATGACATCGATCGTAGCATCCTAAAATTACTGGAGGCCGATGCCAAGGTGAACATTAAAGTGATTTCCGAACAGCTCGGCATTACCAAAACACCGGTATATGAGCGTATTCGAAGGCTGGAAAAGGAAGGCTATATCAAAGGATATGTGGCCTTGTTGGACCGGCCAAAAATCGCCAATGCCATCACTGTTTTTAGTTTTGTTTCCTTGGAGGCACAGAAGGGGAAAATGATGGATGCGTTCGCGGAAAGTGTGCAACGCTATCCAGAAGTGGTAGAGTGTTTTGTGGTAGGAGGGGAGTTCGATTTTTTATTAAAGATCATTGTTGCCGATCTGGATGCCTACTTTACATTTTCCAAAGATAAAATAGCATCCTTGCCACACATCGGTACGGTAAAGAGTGCCTTCGTTTTAAACGAGGCAAAGTACAGTACCTCGTTTCCTTTGGTTTAATACCAAAAATGGTATAATACCATTTCCTCCTTAAAATTACCCATTAAAAATTGTCCTCTTCCGTTTATGCCCCAAAAAAAATCCCCTCCAAGAAGAGGGGATGTCGATTTCTAATTTACCGCTAGGGCATCCGGCGGATATGCTTTCATGATTTCGGAAACGAACTCACGTATGCGCTGTTCCTTTTTCTCGATTTTTCTAATGTTGTTGAGCGTTCCCACGCCACGGCCTTGCCATACCAACGATTTTGTTTTGGTGTCGACCAGGTCAATGTATAGCGAGCCCTGGGTATTTGTGCTTACCTGGCTGCCTCCCCAACCGGGACCCCAGCCCCAGCCAGCGCCCCAACCGGGACCCCAGCCCCAGCCCCAGCCCCAGCCTGCGCCCCAACCCCAACCGCCCCAGCCGCCCCAGCCGAAGTTGTTGTTGTAGACGTTTACTTGCTCCCGTTCCTTGGTGAAAATACTCACCAACATGTCCGGTTGTTCGGATTTTGTGAAGCCGCGGTTCGCCATTTCCGTTTCGATCGCTTTTAAGATCCGTTTTTTGTCCAAATCGGATATTTGGGCCTTATCGATGCCCGTTTTATAAAACGCATAGGTCTTATAAGAAGTAAAATTGGCTTCCCGGTCATAATCGGCCAATACCCGTACCGAAGAACAGGAACTGAGGAACAACATCACGACCATCGGCAATACAAATGTCTTAAGTGCCTTCATATCAATTTTTTTAATAACGTTACGTACTATTTTTCATCTACGGTTAAATCTCAAAAATCATGCCGGAAAACTACTTCTTGCTAAGCTTGTTCGTTTTGGGGTTGTAGCCATAGGGGCAGTGCCTACAGCCGCTTTCGCAGCAATATCCCCTTTTAAGATGATACTGCGCGGTAAACACCCGATAGCCGTTCTCGGCCCAGTAAAAATCGCCATCTTCTATGGGTATGATCTTTTTCATAATACCAAAGGCCGTTTGCGTTAGGGTTCAACTTGGCCCAATTCTTGAACTTTGTATGGTCAAAAATAGACGATCTGTGTTGATAACGACCGAAAGGGGCGCTTAAAACGTACCTATTATAGGGATTTATGGGGTGTTCGTCGTAAAATGACAATTGTTGGAAACTAAAAACGCTTGGTAATCATAGGACCTTCTTTACAATTATCTTTGAAAAGGTCCGTTTAAATGATGTTCTATGATTCTAATATTCAAACATCTTTTTTATAGTAACTACGTAGGGCTTTCGGTATGGCCTTTTATCATTTTGAAAGAAGACGCCCTAAAGTCCGATACGGTACTGATCAATCACGAAAAAATACATTTGAAACAACAACTGGAGTTGTTGGTGGTGCCTTTTTATATCTTGTACTTAACCGAATGGCTGTTACGTTCCTTGTTTTATCTCGACTTTTATAAGGGCTATCAGAACATTAGCTTTGAACGCGAGGCGTATTACAACGAACACGACCTTTCTTATCCACAACAACGGCGTTGGTTCAGTTTTATTAAATATCTTTAGGGCAAGCTACCTTTAGTTGAAGACCCGGAACCAGCAAATTCATTTCCCGTTATTGGAACGAAAAAAAGTAACGCTACATGTAAAGCGGGACGATTTGATACACCCTTTTGTATCAGGAAATAAATTTCGAAAACTCAAATACAACCTAAAGGAAGCGCAGAAAACGGGGGCGCAAACGTTGTTGACCTTTGGTGGTGCCTATTCGAACCATATTGCGGCTACCGCTGCGGCGGCAAAGGAAAATGGACTCCATAGTATCGGGGTGGTCCGGGGCGAGGAACTGCAGTGCCGTTGGCATGATAATCCTACCTTACAATTCGCCGTGCGTCAGGGAATGCAGCTTCATTTCGTTACCAGGCACGCCTACAGGACCAAAACACGGCCCCAATTTTTAGCGGAACTTGAAAATCGCTTTGGGCCGTTTTATCATATTCCCGAGGGAGGCTCCAACACTTTGGCGGTAAAGGGGTGTGAAGAAATACTGACCGATGCCGATGCGGTTTTTGATGTTATTTGTTGCTGTACCGGAACGGGAACTACCTTTGCGGGTATCGTCAATTCGGCCAAAACTACACAACGGTTGATCGGTTTTCCTGCATTAAAAGGTGATTTTTTAAGGGAAGATATTCGTAAATTTGCCAATAACGGGGACTGGGAGTTGCAAACCGACTTTCATTTTGGCGGCTATGCAAAGGTCGACGAAGCGTTGATCCATTTCATCAACGATTTTAAAAGAAAGACCGATATTCCGCTAGATGCCGTGTATACCGGAAAAATGTTTTACGGGATCATGCGCCTGATCGAAGATGATTTTTTTCCGGAAAATACCAAGATATTGGCCATCCATACCGGGGGTCTACAGGGAATAGCGGGAATGAACGCGCTATTGAAAAAGAAAGGATTACCACAAATAGACATATGATACAAAAGGTATTGTTCTGTATTGCTTTGGGAGTAACGCTGGTCGGCTGTAAGATCAAAAAACGGACCACCTATGGCAACAACACCCCAAAGGAACAAGTAACGAGCAAACCTGTAAAACAGCCGGTATACGACGATAATGGGTATTACAGCTTGCCGGAGGATACCGGAAAATTCGTAGCCTTCCCAATCAATTCCGTAGCGGAATATATCGACACCTTTTCGGAAGTGGCTCAAATGGAAATGAAGGCCTATGGCATTCCTGCGAGCATCACATTGGCGCAAGGGCTTTTGGAGAGCGGTTTTGGAAAAGGGGCTTTGGCCATGAAGACCAATAACCATTTTGGTATAAAATGCCATAAAGGATGGGAGGGCGATCGCGCCTATCATGACGACGATGAGGCCGGCGAGTGTTTTCGCAAATACAATCATCCCATGTACTCCTTTAGGGACCATAGCATATTTCTTTCCGGGCGGTCGCGTTACGCCTTTTTGTTCGAACTGGACAATGATGATTACAAACGTTGGGCGAAAGGATTGAAGCAGGCCGGTTATGCCACCGATAAGCGGTATCCCCAAAAATTGATTTCTTTGATCGAACAGCACAAACTCTATCGGTACGATCGCGGTGTCATTCGGGAAGGATATGGCCAGGTGGTCACCGCCGAACCCTTAACGCATACCGTAAGCGCTGGTGAAACCCTGTACTCCATTTCCCGAAAGTATAAGGTCGCTATTGAGGATTTGCGACGATTGAACGGTATCTCCGGAAGTACGATTTCCGTAGGGCAAGAGCTGCTGGTTGCCGCGGCCCGGACCAATAAATGATCGGTAACCGGGAATAAAGGGAATCCTTCCAAATTCAAATCTAAATACAAAAGCACGGACCCAAATACAATAAAGAACCAATGATATACCAACGTAGCAGTGCCCTGTTCGCCGAAGCAAAAAAGTATATCCCCGGAGGGGTAAATTCCCCGGTAAGGGCCTTTGGGGCAGTAGGGGGTGATCCTATTTTTGTGAAATCGGCAAAAGGCGCCTATCTGTATGACGAGGACGGCAGACAACTTATCGATTATATCGCCTCATGGGGCCCAATGATCCTGGGCCACGCCTATGGCCCCGTAGTGAACGCTGTTGTGGAAAAGGCAAAAAAGGGAACGTCTTTTGGAATGCCGACCGAAATAGAGACCGAACTGGCGCGTTTGGCCGTGGGCATGGTTCCCAATATCGACCGAATACGTTTTGTAAATAGTGGTACCGAAGCCTGTATGAGTGCCGTACGTTTGGCCCGTGGGTATTCCGGAAAGGATAAGATCATAAAATTCGCCGGCTGCTATCACGGACATTCCGATTCTTTTTTGATACAGGCGGGCAGTGGGGCCGTCACCTTCGGTAGTCCTAACAGTCCGGGAGTGACCCAAGGAACGGCCAAGGACACCCTGTTGGCCGATTACAACGATTTGGAAGGGGTGAAAAGGCTGACGGCGGCGAACAAAGGGGAAATTGCGGCGATCATTATTGAGCCCGTAGCGGGCAATATGGGCTGTATTGTTCCGGAAAGATCCTTTATAGAAGGCTTGCGACAACTTTGTACCGAGGAGAACATACTCCTTATTTTTGATGAGGTAATGACCGGTTTTCGTTTGGCCAGGGGCGGGGCACAGGAAGCCTTGGGGGTAAAGGCGGATATGGTAACCTTTGGTAAGGTGATCGGTGGCGGCCTGCCCGTTGGTGCATTTGCGGCAAATGCCGAAATTATGGCACATTTGGCCCCGGAAGGACCGGTGTATCAGGCCGGTACCCTTAGTGGTAATCCTTTGGCCATGAGCGCTGGCCTGGCTATGCTGACGGAGCTGAACGAACGCCCCGAAATATTTGACCGGTTGGAAAAGAAAACGGCCCATTTGGAAAACGGCCTTGATCGCGTACTGGCAAAAAAAGGAATACCCTATCAGATCAACCGTTTCGGGAGTATGCTATCGGTGCACTTTACGGATGTACCGGTGGTCGATTTTGCATCTTCGGCCAAGGGCAACAACGATACCTTTAAACGGTACTTTCACGGCATGTTGGAGCAGGGCATTTACTTGCCGCCCAGCGCATTCGAGAGCTACTTTTTAAACGACGCCCTGTCGTATGACGATTTGGATCGGACCATAGCGGCATTGGATGCTTTATCCCTTTAAAGTCAATTGCTGTTTAAAACGGTATAACTTGTTCATTGCCCATTTGCCTTCTTGTAAGCGTTTGGCATTGTAGGGGCCGTTTTACTAAAAGACCGCTTTACCAAGTCACAGAAGGCTCATGTTTGTTTCCAAACATATCCGTTCAAAAAATTTCCTTATGTAGTTTTATGATGTCCGTAATATGGGTGTAGATTACCAAGGGCACAATGGTAGCCGGCAGCAATACAAATGGAAAATAGGTGATACCGGTATTGGGCCGGTCGAACGCAAATTGTTGAAAAGGGAGTTCCGCAGAGAGTATTCCGTTAATTAGGATAAAGGAAACCAGGAACAGGCCGATGACGTTCCATGCCAAAAGGGCTTTTTTGGAAATCCGTCCAAGGTAAAATAGTGTTCCGATCAAAGGTGCCGTAATCCCTACCAGAATATCAAAGTTTCGGCCTTCGAACGTCATTAATTCAGGAACCGTACCGTAGCGGTAGAGGTACCACAACACTATTTCGACCGGTATACGTACCGTATGCAGAAAAGTGCTCAGGTGTGTAGTTCGTGCTGTAATGATAGCCTTTAGTGGTGCGGGACGTAATCCATAGCCCCAAAAAAGCAGGATCGGAAGTAGCACAAGGGCGAACCGTGGTGGAACGCTGTCGGTGACACGGTAGAACCCGGAATACCCCAAGAAGCCATGTATAAAGCACCAAATAACAATAAACCCCATGAGCTTTTTGGGTTTGCCATTGGCATTGTAAAAGAAGCCGAGGGTAGCGATCAAGGTTCCAAGAAAAAGGAAATTGATCCAGTTGGGAAGCTGTTCGATCATATGGTGTTTTTTGTGGATACGCCATTTCGAAGCGTACGTTTTAAACCTATCAACTGGTGCAGGGCCAATACCTCCAATACCAGTACTTGTGGTACCAGAACGAGGGGAATCAACGTTAAGGGGAGTTTTCCCATGGCTTCGGGCACCTGTCCGAGGGCGATGCTTACGGCAGTGGACGCCGGGGCAAGTACAAAGTCTAAAATTCCAAAACCGACCAATATCATGGCAATATGGAGGTTGCGGCCAAGGATTTTTTTGTTCCCGGAGAATGGTTTTTCCGTGGTAGCCTTCTTGAAGGCAGCAAGGGACCAGTGCTTATCGGACAAACCGGCCGTTTTTTGGAAAATGGCTAGATATCCTACAGCAAAAAAAGTGATAAAACCAGAAATCCAGTCCCCTGGACCGGCAATCCAAGCCACTATTCCGGGAAGTCGTTCCGCAAAGAACCAAACCAGAAATAGCATGCCGACAATCATCCGTGCCGGTCCGGCAACGCTCTGTATCATCCATCGAAGGGACATGCGTTCAGTGAACGTTCTGAATTTTTGGGAAACCAACAATAGCACCATTGCGGTCACCGAAGGCAGATATAAGCCGCACAATACATAAGGAACGGCGTTTACATATGACGGTATGGCGGTAACCGAACCAACGAACACAACGCCATAAACGATCCAAAAGAGTGTAACGGCCGCTGTCTTTAAAAAACGGCCTTTTGAATTTTTAAAAAATCTCCAACTCGCGACCGTATAGTGGGTCAACTGAAAGAGAACCAAAGCACCTAAAATAAATAGGGAAGCATCATCCAAAGCCCCGGTAGCTGTCCAAAACGTATTCATTTTGATGAAATTTTAACGAGAAGTACCCCTAATGCCTCCAAGCCATCCGATTGCAATAACTGCTCGGCTTCTCTCATGGCTTTTTCCCATTCGGGGATAATAGCGCGGACCAGCAGCTTCCCTTTTTTGGTGATGTTGATCTTTCGGGCATGATCACTAAAAATAAGGCCTGCTGCCAAAAGCCTTTTTAGGTTTCTATGAAGCGAGGATTTTTCAAGTACCGCCATCTCGGAAAGCTGTTTTTGATTACGGTCTTTTGTCTTGGAAAGGATGAACAGAAGTGAAAGTTGGCTATCGGTCACCCCAAAGGGTTGCAAGTGCTTTCTAAAAATATTGGCAATGACCCGGTTGAGTCGCATAACCTTACTGGAAATGCATTGTTGGGGTCGAAATGTGCTAAGGTCTAAAAGTTCCATAGCGTAAAGATAACAATAAAAGTTGTATATACAACTTTTATTGTTTTTACAACAGCTCAACAGAACATATAGAAAGCTTCATTGTACCGTATGAGACAATAGTAAAACGTAGTATTTTATACGGTAGCGGATGGACGTTGGGTACTGGCATTTGTCAATGAATAGCCCTCGTTATCTTTGCAAACGGCATCTTGGTAATAAAAAAAGCCCGATACTATCGGGCTTTTGAAGTAGGTTAAGTATGGTTATCTATGGTAGATAATATGCGGTGTTGGTTTCGTTGTCGGAAGTACCGAGCGCTACGGGAACGGTCTCTTTTTCGGCCGCCATTTCTTTGGCATCGTTCTGTTCAACTTGATAATAAAAGATGCTTACCGTCATCAATGCTAAAAAATAGAGAACACTTTTTTCTTTATACGACATGGTTTGCTGTTTTAACGTCTTTCTTACAAGATGATTTCGATACCTTAAATGTACGGCCCGGTCCCTTGGTATGGTGGCGTTTTGTTGTGAACCTGCCCTTTTTCAGTGGTCAACCCACTTTTTTTTGTGGTGCGCATGTCCGATACCTTAAAAAACGATGATGGCCCTATGGGACCAAAGGATATTTTTGCCCGATAAACGAGCGGACATTGTTATTGTGAGCTGCCAAAGACGGCAATATTTACAGTCGGCCACGTCGAAAGGCACTCGGCGTTTCGCCAGTTTTGTTTTTGAACAGTCGACTAAAATACTGAGGGTATTCAAATCCAAGACTATTTGCTACCCCAGAAATGGAATTGTTGGAAATGAGCAACCGTTTTTTTGCCGTGGAAACCAAGTGCATATGAATATGTTCCAAAGCTGTTTTTCCCGTAGTTGCCTTTAAGAGGTCGCTAAGATAGTTTGCCGAGAGATGTAGCGCGTTTGCAAAGTAATCTACGGTGGGTAATGTTACTTCAGTTTCGGATTTTATGTAGTATTGTTTGAGTTCCTTTTCAAAGGTTGTTAAAACATCCGGTTTTACTTCATTCCGCATAATGAACTGCCTATGGTAATAGCGCTGGGAGTAGGCGAGCAATAAGGATATGTTGGATAGGACCACATTTTTACTATGTCGGTCGATAGGCAAATGGTATTCCGTTTCAATATTTTCGAATAACTTTTGAAGAGCGTTTTCTTCATCTTCGGACAAGTGCAATCCTTCGTTGACGTCGTAATTGAAAAAGGCGTAGGTGTCAAATTGATGTTCCGAAAGGGAATTTGCAATCAGGTTTTCATGTATCAGTAAGATCCAACCGGTTCCATTGTTCACGAGATCTGAATTAAACTCCAATTACCTGAAATGGGGCCGTAAATCCCAATGCCCCTTGTTGAAAGTCGTAATGCGTCCTACCGTATTTCAAATAACCCCTTAGGTCTTTCTTCAAGCCGATGCTATAAAATCCATAAGACAACCGTTTTGGAAAATTAGGCCCTAGGTTTCTTAGGTTTTCTATTCTATGAACGCTAAAAAGTTGATGTTTGGGTGCCGAAATTCCGGCCAGTTCATGCAACTTTTGAATCGTAGCGATATGCAAGGTATTTTCCATCGAAACAAGTTACTTAAAATTGAATACCGATACCTACCAAGGGGGAGGGAAGTACCGAGCCTATTTGTGCCGTGGCTCCCGAGTTGAATGGTACGGTTCCATCATCAAAAATAGGAAAAACCACCACTGCTTCCCCTACCACATAAAGCTGGGGCAGTTTGGCGGTAAAGGGATGCCATTTATATCCGATCCGCGGGGCAACAAAGAAGAAAGTATACGGAATTTGTTGACTGTCGTTCAAATTGGTAAGGGTGTAAAATTCCGCCCCTATTGCGGAACCCATGAACCAGTTGTGTTGGGGCTTGTTCTTATTTAGAAAATAGCGATAGGAAACGGAAAGTACGATATCTTGCTTCGCTTCAAGATCTAAAACACCTTGGGTATCCCAAACAAAATCGGTAATTCCTTCCGAAAGGGTCGCCGCGAATACGTTTAAACCAAGTTGCGAACGTTCGCTAACGGCGTAATGGCCAACTACGGAATACCCACTTAAAAGAAATTGTATCGGTCGCAGTTCGAGATAGAATTTAGATGACAAGGGATCTGAACCTTTTGTGTTTTGACTTATACAGGGTACGATACCCATTAGGATAGCTAAAAGTGTGGGAAGCAGTAATTTTTTCATTTGAAATGATTTCACTGATTTTTTGTTTGTAAAGCATATTTGCCGCCATCAATCCAAAAAAGCGCCAGTATGGCAATTATGATAAGTTGTGGATACTCATAACCACCCCCAAGGTTGTGAAAGACCCAACCATAGGGTAGGTGATAATAGAAAATACCAAAGGCAACGGGTAACAGGAGCAAACAGCTGATTCTGGTATAGATTCCCAAGAGTAACGGTATTCCACCGACAAGTTCGATCAATGTGGCCGCATACGCCGTCCATGCGGGGAATCCCCGTTCTAGAAAACCAATGACGACCATATCCAACCCGACGATGAATACTTTACCGATCCCATGCAACAAAAACATACCGCCAAGAAAAAGCCGCAATAGCAAAGCTGCGCTATCTGTTTTAGGGGGGAATCGTAAGTTATTCATGGTATGTGCTATGAACGATGATTTATATATGAGGTATGGCCCTTGCCCGGGTGCTAGTGTATACCGGTGCTATTTACGCCGATTACTGTCGGGTGTCCGATACAACAATAATGCAAGACAAATGGTATCCTCTTTTTTTTAACATACAAATTTA
Source organism: uncultured Flavobacteriaceae bacterium (assembly GCA_947500445.1). GTDB lineage: Bacteria > Bacteroidota > Bacteroidia > Flavobacteriales > Flavobacteriaceae > Pelagihabitans. The sequence goes on from CANMSB010000040.1 coordinate 14,161, forward strand.
GCTTTGAAAGCTTTTTTTGGGGTACACATATTAAGGACCTATGGATACAAATTACCGATTTGGGAGGTGCGGTCGGCGTTTTGAACAAAACTGTGACGATCCCGATGGAAGGGGTTAATGGACAACGGGGCAATTGGTAAATATTACGTTTAGGGAATAAGGTGTTGCAAATTTGAGTATGACAGGATAGATAGGGTAGGTCACTGCATTCCCGATTGATGGTATGTTTTTATTTTTTCTCATTGGAAGTGTACTATAACAGTTAAAATGATTAACGAGCTACGGAAACGTACAGCATGGGAATTTCAGGTAAAAAATGGCTCGTTTAACAAATTAAGCACTGTAAATAAGATATGTTTTAGTAAATCACAAAATCCAAACCCATTGAAAATAGATGGATTGAATATTAAAATGTTGTTTTAAAAAATTGATTTTCATTGTTTTAAAAAAAGATATTCTCACATGTTTTTCTAATGACGAAAACCAATACCTGCCTAAAGACAGTTCTCAATACACATTTTCAGGGTAGATTGAACTTGGCATGGGTAAAGCTCATTTTGCTTTTCCTACGCTCTCTTTGCAAGGTATAGAGCGTCACTTTCGACCACTTGGCGAACGCCTTCGACCATAAGGCCTCGGCTATAATGCTGTTTGTTTGCTCAACGCCCTCAAACAATGGATATTGACATCACACGATTTTTGTTTCATACTTAAATATTGTTTTGAATAAAATTGGCTATGATATACCAAACGCCAATCAAAAATGGAGTGGTATGTACAACTGTCCACAACCATTTATTTTCAAATTCAAATTCATTTTGGGTGAATTTATAAATTGAGAATATCACTATAATAGCGTATGGAATACAAAATAATAGACCTCCAATGGTGTTAAGCCCATCGGCAATACCTCTTCCCATAGCATCCGTTTGGGGAGGTTCAAAACAAAAGAAATAACATACCAAAAAAGTTATAGAAAGTATTGAAAAAAACGGGGAATATTTCGAAATAAATATCATGAAACTTTTGGTTACTTGTAACTAATTCATTGAACTCATTTAGACTTTTTGTATTGAAGCGAAAATTAGTGATTTAAAGGCCTGTTGAGGACTTTTTTGAGTTTCATAGCAGGGCTACGAGAGGAAAAAAAGGCAAAAACAGGGCTGTAAAGGACAATTTTTTAGCCAATTAAAAAAGTCTAAATGAGTTCATTTACTCGTCTCAGTTCAGGATTCAAAGTCCTGCAATGTTTTTGCAGTACTTTAGTAATGTGAGAAAATTCAATTTTTCATCACTACTTCGAACTTTTAAGTTGTTTTCGTTTGCAATTTAGCGATAAGTGAGAGTACCTCCATTATGTTCATACCGTTTTTGATTATGGTGTCCATAATCGATCTTTTTTTGGTAAACTGCTGTGGCGTCCTGTCCTTATGGTCTTGAATTGCCTCGATATTTTTGTTTCACCATGAGGTTCCTAACGGCACGTTCGGGCCCGCAGTTGTCAGGCCGCACTTGTGGGGGAAAGAAAGGTGAACAGTTTCTGTTTTTCCCAGCTCAATTTCAGTGGTCAACCTGTTTTTTTTTGTGGTGCGTATGTCCGATACCTTAAAAAACGATGATGGCCCTATGGGACCAAAGGATATTTTTGCCCGATAAACGCGCGGAAGAAACGGCGCCGCGCTATCGACGAGGATGTGTTTGGGCCTGTTGACAGCAAAAGTACGCTGCTGTTTCGCCGGTATTCCTTGCATGTATCGCAAAGCGACTGAAGCGCATCGGTTTTGGGTTAGGTGATTACCTGGGTGTAATGTATTGCAAGGTAAATGACACGGGCCTAGCTAAGGGAAGCGTGCTTAAATAAAAAGCCATTTCGGAATACGAAATGGCTTTTTTAAGTTAGTCGTAGGAAGATTGCTGATTTTCAATCGTTTCAACAACACCGTTATGCGTGTTTGTAGAACGTATTATACCATTTTAACTTTGAAATCGCGCGTATAGAAATTGAATTATTTTTTAGTTGTTTGAGGCAAAAAATGAAAGCATAGCCTTAGCTACGGTTATATCCCCGTTCAAGCCGGGGACAGGCTTTTTAACGAAGAACAGCTGAAAAAGAAACGATTTATTAGTGCTATTTCAAAGTTAAGATGGTATTATCTATCTGATCGCGATTTGTGATGTTCCCCTTTTCGCCGTTTGTGCTTGTATAAGACCATTTTTTCCCAACGTTGGTATTGTGAGTCGTCAAGAATTGCCCTCATTTTTGCTTTTTCTGCAATTTGATCGTCCAGCCGTTGACTTTTTCTAGCGTACCGCTCATCAGGACTTAAATTGTTCCGTTCCTCCGTATCACCTGACTTTTGCCGTTCTTCCATTTTTTGTTTTCGGTTTTTTGCTTTTTCCAGATGCAACGCTTGAACGTGTTTTTGCTGCGCATCGGTAAGGTCGAGGTGTAGGGTCATTTTTTTGGTATGTAATGTGGCCAATTGCTCAGGGCTAAGGTCTTTCGCATGTCTTTTGCCTTCATGTGGTGTACGCTCTTGTGCCATGGCACCTAAGGTTACGAATAATACGGACAACATCAATAGTTTTTTCATGGGTTTTGATTTTTTGGATTATACCTCTTTAGGACGCTGTTTTGGGAAAATGGTTTAACCGGGCCAACTTTTTTGGCAGCTTTTTAACGTTCCCATACTCCGCTGATGGAAATAGCGTTCTTGAAAAAATCACGAGATGCCTTATTTGAAGTTTAATGGTATTGGACGCTCTTGGTGTATCTAATCCATAAACATATAAAACCTCTTGGTCGGCCGGACTGGCGCTCGTACTTTCAAATACATCGTTCAGACGCAAAAATGGTCACTTGGCACATAATTGCTGCTGAATTGATATGGATATCGTTACATTTCCAAGTAATCTATATTTCAACAAAATAACAGCCTTTGTTAGCACAACACCTTAAAAGCATCAGTCAAAACATTCAGGAAAACTATAAAAAAGAAAAAAATATAGGAGTGCTTTCCGGTATTTCGGGATGCGCATTGTTTCAGTTCTATTATTCCAAATGGACGGATGTAGATAACCATGCCGATTTGGGTGTGGCCATTATTGCAACGTGTATAGATCGGATCAACAGTGGATTTTCATATCCGACCTATTGTGATGGAATTGCAGGTTTTGGTTGGGCCATTCAACATTTGACCATGGAAAACTTCATCGATGTGAATTGTGATGAGCTTTTATGTCCTTTTGATGATTATTTGTTTTCCCAAATGAAGATAGACCTTTCCACTGGAAAGTACGACTTTTTACATGGGGCCCTTGGCTATGGTTTTTTGTTTTTAAAAAGGTATCAGTTTACAACGGACGAAAACTTGAAGAAGCGGTACGCGTATTTTCTTGGAGCGCTCTTGACCGAGCTGGACGAACTTGCCCATGAAAGCGGGGATACGGTAAAATGGGAAATGGTTATGGATCAAGAAAAGCAACAGCCCGTGAGCAACCTTGGGCTATCGCATGGGATGGCGAGTATTGTTAATTTTTTGTCCCGTCTGTTGCCGTTAGGATTGTATCCGGAAAAGGTGATGCGCCTGCTAACAAAAAGCACGCGGTATATCGTACAACAGCGAGCGGACCAAAGAAATACCTTGTCAAAATTTCCCAATGTTATCCAGAACGGAAAAAAGCCAAATTATAACAGCAGATTAGCCTGGTGTTATGGTGATTTGGGAATCGGAATTTCCCTGTTTCGTGCAGGTTCGGAATTGAAAGATGGCGCTATACAGGCTAATGCCTTGGATGTTCTGATATACAACTCGGGACGACGGTCAAAAAAGAGTACGATGGTGGTCGATCCCGGACTGTGTCATGGGTCATACGGGAATGCACAAATTTTTGGTTTTTTGAACAAGGAACATTCAAACGACTCGTTTCAAGAAGCTGCGGACTTCTGGGTTCGTGATGGTGTTTCCAAAAGCACTTTCACAGATGGTTACGCAGGCTATAAACGTTGGGATGGGGCAACCGAATCCTATCGGCCGAGCCTTTGCCTTTTAGATGGTGTAGCTGGTATAGGCTTATCTATGATCGACTCCCTTACCGTACAAAAAAACAGTTGGGACGAGTGCTTATTGATCAGTTGAATTTTTAAAATACGGCACCCCCAACAGTATTTTCCGAGGAAATATGGTTTGGTCTATACAAATAGAAACAGGAAAGCGTAAACCGATGTATGAGGTGCCATTTTTAAAGAAGGAAGTGCTTTACAAAAACAACGATAAAAGATAGTTGTGCTTTTAAAAACGGGATAAGGTAATACAGGTCTTAAACAATGATTTTACGAGCTTACCATTTCGGTATGGAACGGAACTGTTTAGCGTAACGAAAAAGTATTGTATTTTTCGATGAGTTCGGACAGTCTTTCCCTGTTTCTAGAGCTCAAGTTAATAGAGCTACCGTCGGTCAATACGATCGCCTCTTTTTTATGTATGGCTTTAATATGTTCTACGTTAATGAGGTAAAAACGATTGATTCGGTAAAATCCTTTTGGTTCCAATAGTTTTTCATGATGTTTGAGTGCATTGGAAGCCATAATTTTTTTGCCATTGTCCATAAAAAAAAGCGTATAGTTACCATCCGCTTTGCAGTATATGAGATTCTTAAGGTCTATTGCCTCGTGGTTGGATCCGGTATGCACTAAAAACCGAGTGCCTTTGGTACTTATAAAATCTTGTAACACACGAATTTTAAAAGAGGCGTATAACCGTTCCTTTTTAGTAAGGTATCTGTTAATAATGGTAACCAAATCTTTTTTGTCAAAAGGTTTGCACAAATAGGAAAAAGCAAAATTTTCAAAAGCCCGTTGCATGTATAGGCCGTGTCCCGTAATAAAGATGACTTCAAAATCCGGATTTGGAAAAGCTTCCAGAATTTCAAAAGCATCACCGTCCTTTAAACGAATGTCCATTAAAATTAGATCTGGCCGGTATTCGGCAATACATTTTTTTGAATCGACAACGGTATCGCAAGAAGCAACGATCTGCAACGGATGCAGTTCTTTAACGATAATTTTGGTGATGAATTCCAAGGTGTCCTGGTTGTCTTCTATAAGGAGTGTTCGTACCACTTGACCCATACTGTTTATTTAGATTTGAAACACCCTTAAAGTAAAGAATATTTCTATGAGAATTGTACTGGCCCTCTGTTTTTTGCTCACTGTTGGCATAACCCACTCCCAAACCAAGCAATTACAACAAGCGCAGATCGATGCATTTATTGAAGATAGCCTAAACCGAGAGAATTTCGAGCTTTTGAAGCGAAAGCTTTCTTCCGATCCAAACTTGAAGGGTTGGTCCAAGTATTACTCCAGCAAAGCCTTTTCGTTGTACCGGGCAGGACAGTATGACTCGGCCATTGTTCAGGCAAAAAAAGCGATTTCCAGCTTTGATGAAAGTGAGCCAAAGTACCATGTTGACGAAAAAAGTCTGTTGCAGGCAAACTATCTATTGGGGTTGATCAACAGACTTCAAAAACAGTATGTAAAATCCAATGCGTATCTCTACAGATCATTGGAATTGAATGAAAAGTACCCTTATAAGTACATCGGATACATTATAGGCACGCTAGCGGCCAATCACTTGGCTTTGGGCAATAATGAAAAAGCATTGCACTATTACCGACAAAACCTTAGGGATTCTATTTGTATGGGGCTTTCCCAGCCATCGGTAGTGGTTCTAACGCGCATGGGAGTACTTTATTCCAAAAGTTATTTGAATATGCCGGATTCTTCCTTATTCTATTTTAACAGGGCCAAAAATAGAAGCCTACAAAATGGCTACAGCGACAATTTACCCTTTATCTATTGCAACATCGCAAATTTTTACAAGGAACATAATAAGGATTCCACCTTGCATTTTTATCGAAAATCCAAGGAAACTTTCGAAACCTACGTTCCCGATTGGAGGGTGGCACCGTCAACCACGGAATTTTTGCAATTGGTAGTCAATAGTTATGTGGATATACATGAGGGAAAAACGCAAGAGGCGATTGACAATCTAAAATTGGTAACGGACAGTTTAAGGCAAAACGTTACCAATAAAGATGATAAGGATATCCTCGATTTGGCCTACCAACATCTTGTTATGGCACATGAATATCAAGGAAATCAATCTATGGCCGTCGAGGTACTTAAAGAAAGAAACGGATTTTTAGAAAACTTTCATAAGAAAGAGCTGAAACAGGAGCTGGCCGAGTTGGAGTTACAATACGAAACGGTGAACAACAAACGGAAAATTTCAAAATTGGAAGAGATTTCAAAGGTAAATGCCAAATTGTTAAAACAGCAACGGTTATTGCTGTTGGGTCTTGTTGGTATCCTTTTATTGTCGACCTTCGTTGGATTGCTGTTGTTCCGACAAAAAAACTTGAAAAACAAACTTGAAAACGTATCGTTGCAGCAGCGGTTGCTCCGATCTCAAATGAACCCTCACTTTCTGTTCAATGCATTACAAAAGGCCACGATGTTGATTACTGTAAGGCCCGATGCCGCAAAGGATTATATTATTAAACTGGGTAACCTGCTAAGGTTGACTCTGGAGAATTCCCGAAACGATCGTGTGGCTTTGGCGGACGAGCTTACCGCGCTGCGCTCCTATTTGGAACTGCAGTCCGATTTTTCTAAAAATTTCGATTTCTATTTTGATGTAGATCAGAACATTGATAAGGAAATGATCGAGTTGCCCCCTATGTTGATCCAACCATTGATCGAAAATGCGGTACAACATGGTTTTGGCGCAATAACATATAAGGGTTCCATAAAAATTTTGCTTAAAAAACTAAACCCTACCACAATGCTCTGTACAGTGACGGACAATGGTATCGGATATCGTGAAAGTAGTACGGGTTCCATAAGGGACCATCGGTCACTGTCCTTACAGATCGTACAAGAACGATTGGCCCTATTCCATAGAAAAGCAGGTACATTGCCATTATTTGAAATACGACAAATTTCGGAAGAACCGAATGGACCGGGCGGTACCGAGGTGAAAATTTCCATTCCTTTTGTAGCGGTATAGTTTGATTTTTTTTAAACCAAAAAAGAAGACGTTTATACGATCCAACGGTACTTTCAAATCTTTTACCTTCCCTTTGGACATGTTCATCGGTATCTTCTTGTATTATTAATTGTTAAATATATACCGATATGAAAAAAATGAAAAAAATTGGCCTTTCCTTAAACAAGAGGGTCATTTCTAATTTGGAAGCCAAAGAATTGAACGGTGGTGTAGGTTCCGGTTTAAATATGCCCGTGAATTCCTGTAATGCCGATCAAAACCCATGTTACGGTGATGGCCCTGGCAATTTAACGGAGAACGGTTGCAGGAGCGGTGGAATGGCCAATTGTAAAATGGAATAGTTTTATAAAAAAAAGGCCACCTTAAGTTTTAAGGCGGCCTTTTATGTTTCCTTATCCCAAACTTTACGTTTCAATATAGGATTTTTGCCTGAACTCCTTCACAACAACATTAAGGGTATCGATGTCCACATAAGTGAATTTTATAGGTGATACACCCCATCAGTTGTTTTGTCCTCTTCCATACGTTTCCCCTTTTTGCACATTCCCCTACTGCACAGGATCCAAGATCAAGGCAATGCGTTTTTCGGCATCTTGTAAATGATACTTGCTCATACGATCTCCCGTTCTATTGATGGCGTTTTTAATGGAACGCTGTAACGAGCGCAGCTGTGCACGGGCCACTGATCGAATATCGGATTGGCTGGTATGGACCACGGTAGATTTTTGATATCCGCCAAATACCGGTTGTTTTTTCTGATTCTCCGCGGTCATGAGATACGCAAGCCGATCAATATGGGCCTTTTGCAAATTCCGGCGATAGGTGTCAATGGTACTTCCGTTACGTAACTCGGACCAAAGCCCTTTTCTAAGGTCGTCCATCATTTCCAAAATACCATAGGCATCTTTTTCGTTGACGGTCTCATTCTCGATCAAACGGGCCAGTTTACCCAAACTTAAAATCCGTTCAAGGGTGCGTACCTGCATTTCTCGCACTTGCTCTACCGAACCGGAATACTGTATTTTTTGAAAAATCTGCTGATCTAATAGCCATTCCGGAGTGGTAAATAGTTCGGTATGTAAAAAGGCCATACAGTTTTTTTGGTGTTCCTTGGCGACATGCTCGTATACCGCTCCTTCTTGATCGTATGTTTTTTGGTACTCGTAAACCCCACCGATATTATTGGAAACATGTCCCATATATCTATTGAACTGGCCTACGAGCTGCTCATAAAGTTTTTCAAGGTCCTCATAATTTTTTCCTTCTTCAGCGGTCCATTCCTCCAGTTTCGGGAGAATACGTTTTAAATTTGCAATGCCGTACGCACTGGCCAGTATGGCATTGTCTCCCAAGTCCTCGGTTTGGGAACTGGGATCGACCACATCTCCGACCTGTTGGTGTCCAAAACGGTACAATGGATCTCCGGCATGGGCCAATATCCACTGATCCAGGGTTTTCTTCTCCTCTTCGGCCGTTTTCCCTAAAATAGGTCGGTATCCCCACGAAATAGCGTATTTATCGTAAACACCAATATCCGGCATGAGGGCCACGCCTTCGTCTTCCGGTTGGGCCACGTAATTGAAACGGGCGTAGTCCATAATCGAAGGTGCCGTTCCATATTTTTGGGTGAAAGATGCCGATCGTAACGAGTCTACCGGATAGGCAACACTACTTCCCATATTGTGGGGAAGCCCTAAAGTATGTCCCACTTCATGGGCCGATACAAAACGGATCAACCTGCCCATGACCTCGGCCTTGAAAGCCGTGCTTCTTGCTTCGGGATTTATGGCCGCGGTCTGTATAAAAAACCAATTGCGCAAGAGGGTCATTACGTTATGGTACCAATTGATATCGGATTCCAAGATCTCGCCCGTCCTGGGATCGCTTACATGGGGGCCGTTGGCATTGGGGATAGGGGAGGCCAAATACCGTACAACGGAGTACCGCACATCTTCGGGAGACCATTCGGGGTCCTCTTCGGGCGAAGGCGGATCCTTGGCCAAAATGGCATTTTTAAAGCCGGCGGCCTCAAAGGCTACCTGCCAATCTTCGATACCCTGTTTGATAAAGGGCACCCATTCTTTCGGTGTGGCCCGGTCTATATAGTAAACTATGGGTTTCTTAGGTTCCACAAGTTCTCCATTATTGAACTTTTCCCTGTCCGCTTCCTTGACTTCCAAGCGCCACCGATCTAAAAAACGGACCGTCTTGCTCTCTTGTGCATCCAAACCGTAGTCAACCTGTCCTCTGGCAAACCATCCTACACGTTCATCAAAATACCGCCTTTTCATAAGCGTTTTCGGAAGCAGGATCATAGAGTTGTTGATCTCGACCGAAATGGACCCCAAACTGGTATTGCTCGGTGGTTTTTTGGCAAAGTAGGTTTTTACATGGCGTGCTTCGATATTCAGCGGGTAGCTTTTAATGGATTCGATATAACTTCTGCTTTCGTCCAAACGGGATACTTTATACCGTTCCCTAAAAAAACTGGGCATGCCCAAGGCCTGAACATCTTTGATCAGCAGGTCGTTCACCTCGATTACCGTAGCCGGGGCGACCGAATCCTTTTTAAAGGCCTTGATGTCAAAGGCGTGCAATACCGGTTCAAAGTTTGAATTTACCACTGCCTCGTGCACGGGTAGGGAGTCCGCCGCCACAACGTCATAGGAGACCACGCGCAGCAACACCTTTGTGGGCTTCTTTTCCCATCGTAACACTTGGGTGTTTATTTTTCCGCCACCAAAACCGATGCCGCTTGCCGTTTTTGAGATCCGAGTGACCATAAGCATTTCTTTGTTGAACAGCGAGTCCGGAATCTCATAATAAAAACTTTCTTTTACCTGGTGCGTAGTGAACAAGCCTTGGTCACTTTTGGCCTCTTTGGTAATGACCTTGTCATAGGGCTTTATCTTATCCTTCTTATCCCCTTTTTTACCGGAACCCTGGGCACTGGTATTCTTTTTCTTTTTAAACAACTGGGCTTCCACCGTGGCCGTTTGTAGGGTGAGAAAAAGGATGAGTATTCTGGTCCAAACAGAAATTGATAGCATTATCGTCGGTTTTTTTGAATTTTGCCAAAGAACCGAAAAAAACGAAGGAAGAGATGTTAAGAAAATCATAAGCATACCCGTGCAGGGGAACGGGCCATTAACACATTACAGGAGGTGCCGATATTTTGGCGATATCGAACGTGGTATGCATTGTTCTTTTACCTGCTCCTGATGCGTTCGGACGCTTATTTGGGGCCTTTATCGCGATATTTTTAGCTTCCTTAAGCCCGAAGGGTTAGAGGCCTTGCAACCGAAAAATACCGTCGTTCTTGTATACAAACAACAACCGGAGCCCAAATCGTCGTTTACAGGCCGTTTCGAAAAAAGTAAAAATAATTTGGTGAATACTGTAACAATTGCCGCTTTTTCCAGTCTATTAGATAGAAAATTTCTCATTTTTTCGAATTAGTCATGAATAAAGCTGTTCTCGGGGGAGAACGGCTTTATTTTTTTCGGTACCCATCAAAAACTTAATTGCTATAGGGCCTTGCCAGTATCGGTGACAATATGTTCAAGACAAGTTATTTTGGGACACCTACTACCTATTTGAAATGATATTTATCGAAAAAAACATCGATAAACGGTTCATCTACAACTTCTTAACATAAGCATAACACTTTTTTTCTCTTAAAAATTAGCTGGTATTGTTACCGGGATGTGAACAAATCGATGTGAAAATTGAAGAGTCGATGTGCTTTTGAACCAAAAAGTACGAAATCCGAACATTGGGCCGATTTTGGTCGATTCGCGTGTAGGATAGGTTTACAATAATAACCGACAACTGCGTTATACAGATGCATACAATTAACCTACAGTTATGAAAAATTACAATTTGAAATTAACCATTATTATTGGGCTGCTCGCAGCGAATACCGCATTGGCGATAGACCCGGTAAAAGAGGCATCGGATTTTGATGTAAACAGCATTCGTGAAATCGAAAACGAAATTGAAATCGATCTCGGGTTCGATACGGCCGATTATCTTCCGGAGAATTTTGATCCTTATGCCTACCCGACCAATGTGGAGGGAATCAACTTTATTGACCCAAAAGATGACTTTGAGGTCGATTTTGATACTAAAAAATACTTGCCGGAAGGCTTTGACCCCTATAAGCGTAACCGCTAGCGGATACTTTTTTTTGGATAGATTGGTATGATAGGGCCTCCTGAATCAAGGGGGCTTTTTTATTGCTTCGCGCCATAGCTGTTATACCATTTCAAAGTTAAAATGGTATTACTATACGCGGAAAAGAACAATTTTTAGGGGGCAAACCAATGTCGGGAATGGTAGTACTAGAACAGTAGTGGGGTCCCGAACTGAAAAAGCAATACCAACAGCAGCACCGCAACAAGGTTCAAAACAATGCCGACCTTTGCCATATCATATACCTTTACATAACCACTCGCAAAAACAATGGCATTGGGAGGTGTGGCCATTGGCAACATAAAGGCGCAACTACTGGCCATGGTTACGGGAATCAACATATGAAGTAGGGGAACATCGAGCCCAATGGCGATGCCGGCGATTACAGGGGCCAAAACGGCCACTAAGGCTACGTTGCTCATAAGTTCCGTCATAAAAAGCATCAAAAATATCAGCAGCACAGCGGTGAACAGCACGCTGATGTCACTACTGGCAATGGCATTGGCCACGACGTCGACAATACCGCTTACCGACATGCCCTTGGCCAATGCCAAGCCTCCCCCGAACAATATTAGAATGCCCCAGGCAAGTTTTGAGGTATCTTTCCATTGAATGATAAAATCGCCTTTTTTTAAATTGTAGGGTATGGTGAAGAGCGCCAAGGCCGCAAAAATACTGATCATGGTGTCGTTCAATTTTAACCCGATAAAAAGCTGGTTCAGTACGGTTCGGAACACCCATAGAAAAACGGTCACGCCAAAAATGCCCAATACCATTTTTTCCTTACCGCTAATGTTGCCAAGGGCGTCGAGTTCGTTTTGAATGACTTCCTTGGAAGCGCCAAAGGTCTTTTTGCTGTTGGGGAACATCCATTTCACTAGAACAACATAACTGATGGCGATCATGACCACGGAAAATGGAAGGCCTACCGCCATCCATTTCAAAAAGGAAATTTGAATGTCATATTCATTTTCCAACAGTCCGATCATTACCGAATTGGGCGGTGTACCGATTACGGTCGCAATGCCGCCGGCATTTGCCGAAAAAGCGATACCGAGCATAACGCTCAAGGCAAAATTGTTGTCGTCCTTGGTAAAACCATCCGCATCATCGATTAACAAGCGAATGACCGATGTGGCGATAGGGAGCATGACCACCGTGCTGGCGGTGTTGCTGATCCACATGCTCAAAGTGGCGGTAGCGATCATAAACCCGAGCACCACCCTATCGGGGCTTGTGCCGGTGATCTTGATGATACCCAGCGCGATACGCTTGTGCAGATTTACCTTTTCCAAGGCCAAGGCCAATACAAAACCGCCAAAAAAAAGAAACACAATAGGGCTGCCGTAATTGGCGCCTACTTCCGCAATGGGCATTACTTTTAACAGAGGAAAGAGCAATAGGGGCAGTAGCGCCGTAACCGATATGGAAACGGCTTCGGTAATCCACCAAACAATCATCCATAACGCTATCGCAATAACCACATCGCCGGTAGTGGAAATCAATTCGACCGGGAGCAAGTAGACGATTAAAAACGCTAAAGGTCCCGTAAAAAGGCCAATTTTACTGCTTAATTGCATTGTTTTTGTTATCGTTCGGCAACCGACAGCAGTTTTGAGGACAAAAAAGGATAGCGCAGCACGTACCCCTTGATCCGTTTTCCGGTGGGTTTCTGCCTTATCCGCTGTCCACTGCTAACTATTCAATACTACGGATTTTTGGTCTCCCGCTACTACCACTTTTATAAGTTCGGCCTTGGAGAGGCTTTTCATAGATCTGTCCCATTTTTTTCCGCTCAAACCCGCTTGCGATTTCAGCTGCGCCAAATCCATATTACCGTTCGGTTTTAAAAGGTCTAAAATGATTTTTTCTTCCCCGGTCAATTCCACCTGCTTTTTTTCGGGCCGCATCTGTGGAAAAAACAACACTTCCTGAATAGAGGAGTTATTGGTCAACAACATCACCAAGCGATCGATGCCTATGCCGATACCGGAAGTGGGCGGCATTCCATATTCCAAGGCCCGTAAAAAATCTTGGTCGATGAACATGGCCTCGTCGTCCCCTTTTTCCGAAAGGCGTAACTGTTCTTCGAACCGTTCCCGTTGATCGATCGGGTCGTTCAGCTCGGAATAGCAGTTGGCGAGTTCCTTTCCGTTCACCATAAGCTCAAACCGTTCCGTAAGGTCGGGATTGTCGCGATGCTGTTTGGTCAAGGGGCTCATTTCCTTTGGGTAGTCGGTAATAAAAGTCGGTTGGATATAGTGGTGTTCGCACTTTTCCCCAAAAATTTCATCGATTAGTTTTCCCACGCCCATCGTTTCATCCACATCGAGTCCGAGGGTTTTTGCAGTGGTGCGCAATTGGTTTTCGTCCATACCCGCCACGTCTACTCCGGTATGTGTTTTTATAGCTTCTAAAATTGGGACCCGCGCATAGGGTGCCTTGAATTCGATTTCGTTTTCCCCCACCGTAACTTTGGACGTGCCGTTCGCATCAATGGCCACTTGTTCCAATAATTGCTCCGTGGTGTCCATCATCCAATGGTAGTCCTTATAGGCCACATAGAGCTCCATTACGGTAAACTCCGGGTTATGGGTGCGGTCCATCCCTTCGTTTCTAAAATCCTTTGAAAATTCGTAAACCCCATCGAATCCACCTACGATAAGCCTTTTCAAATAGAGTTCGTTGGCGATCCGTAGATACAAGGGAATATTAAGGGCGTTATGGTGGGTAAGAAACGGTCGTGCCGCCGCTCCCCCCGGAATCGGCTGTAAAATGGGTGTTTCTACCTCCAGGTATCCACGATCGTTATAAAATTGTCGGATACTATTGGTGATTTTGGTCCGTTTTACAAAGGTTTCCTTTACCGAAGGGTTTACTACCAGATCCACATACCGTTGCCGGTACCGTGTTTCCGGATCGTTAAATTCGTCGTACACATTGCCCTCCGCGTCTTTTTTAGGTAAGGGTAGCGGCCGTAGCGCTTTGCTAAGCATGCTAAAATGCTTTACCATTATGGTACGTTCCCCTACCTTGGTGGTGAACAAAGTCCCCTCTATTCCTATAATATCCCCAATATCGAGTAGTTTTTTATACACCTCGTTATAGAGGGTCTTGTCGTCATCGGGGCAAATTTCGTCACGATTAAAATAGACCTGTATACGTCCGGTACTATCCTGCAATTCGGCAAAGGAGGCCTTTCCCTGAATCCGTCTGGACATCAAACGACCGGCCAAAACCACAGGTTTTCCTTCCGTATAGGCCTTATCGATTTCAGCAGCGGTGGTATCCACTGGATAAAGGGCGGCCGGGTAAGGGTCAATACCAAGTTCCCGAAGTCTGGTTAACTTTTCTCTCCTAACGATTTCTTGTTCCGATAGTTGCATACAGTCGTATATTAAGCCTGCAAAGATACTATTTCATGCATTTATTGTGGTACTCCACTTGAATGAAAATTGGGGCATAGGGCATGGAAGCATAATTTTTATGGCGTTGTAACAAAACGTATAGGTTTGCGACCAATAGGTACATCAATCATCAAAAATCGAAATCAATGAGTTTTTTACGCGTATTATTGGCCATCATCTTTCCCCCGCTTTCCGTTATTGGCAAGGGCTGCGGTTCCTTTTTAATTGTATTGCTGCTCACCCTCTGCGGTTGGGTTCCCGGTGTAATCGCCGCTTTGGTCATTTTGAACAATCCCAACTGATCGTTGTACCTTTGCCGTTAAAACGCAAAGTATACCATGAGAAAAATATGTTTTGGCCTATTGGGGCTTCTTTTTTTTACCGCCTGCCAGATACGGGAAGAAATAACTTTTAACGACGACGGTAGTGGAAGTTATGCCGTTGGTTTCGACCTTTCGGAAATGATGGGTATGGCGCCAGCTACGGAAAATGATACGGTCGTACCACAGACGATAGATACCGTTGTGGTTTTTGCCGATTTTTTAGAGGAGAAAAAAGATAGCATCGCCACCCTGTCCAAGAAAGAGCAACAGCGGCTGGAGAACTTACGGCCACTGCGGTTTAGCATGAAAATGGACGATAGCGAAAAAAAGATGGACATGCACCTATCCTACGCCTTTGAAACCCTGGATGATATTGACAAATTTGCCGAGGCCATTGCGACCGCCGATATTAAGGAGCTGAACCAGACTATGGATCCCTTGGCAGGTATGATGGGGGGGAAAGGCGCAAAAAAAGATTCGACCGAAAAAGGTGGTTTGGAGGATATTTTTAAAATGGCCGAGTCCTTTGATACCCGTTTTAGCAAAAAAGGATTTTCCCGAAAAATCACGCAGGATGCTATAGCCGAAATGGCAAAGAAGAAAGATACCAGCTTAAAGGCCGACGATCCTTTTGTAGATATGATGCGCTTTAAGCAGGTATATCATTTTCCCTACAAGGTGAAAAGCGTGAGCAACCCAAATGCTAGGATCCTTTCCGATTTTAAGGGAGTGGAACTGGAGGCGAACATGTATCAAATGAACAATGACCCCGATTACTTCGATATTGAGGTCGCCTTTGAGAAATGAACAGGGAAATTATAGTAAAGGACCTGGGCCGAAAGGACTATAAGGACACCTGGGACTATCAAGAAACACTTTTTAAGGAAATTCTTGATGTCAAGATAAAGAACAGAAGGGAAAATGCCGGAGCGGCCACTCCCAACTACTTACTGTTTGTAGAGCACCCTCATGTATATACCCTAGGAAAGAGCGGGGATATTTCCAACCTTTTGGTCAACGAAAAGGAGTTGGCAAAAAAAAGTGCGCAATTTTATAAGATCAATAGGGGAGGGGATATCACCTATCATGGCCCGGGACAAGTGGTGGGATACCCGATATTGGATCTGGAAAACTTCTTTACCGATATTCACAAGTATTTACGGTTGCTCGAGGAAATGGTGATCCGTACCCTAGCTGATTACGATATTAAAGGGGACCGTTCGAAAGGCGAAACAGGGGTGTGGTTGGACGTTGGGACGCCAAGGGCACGAAAGATCTGCGCCATGGGCGTTCGGGCCAGCCGATGGGTGACCATGCATGGCTTTGCCCTAAATGCAAATACCGATTTAAGCTATTTTGATCTGATGATCCCCTGCGGGATAAAGGATAAGGCGGTGACCTCCATGCAGGCCGAGCTTGGTGGCCGTGCAGTGGATGAAATGGTGTTAAAACAAAAATTGATCGAACATTTTACAAGCTTGTTCGAAGTGGAAGGTATCCATTGAAAAAACCGGGTGTTCGCCCGGTTTTTTGCTTGGTTTTTCAGTTTTGGTAAAAACTGAAGCCGCTTTCAGCGGTGAGTGGTAATCAAGGTTGGCTAGTGGTATAACGGAATATGGTCGATTGTTTTATTGGGTAAACTCCGAAAGTTGGGTGCTGCTCATCAGGTTGCCGTTCTTTTTATAAAGCTCTTGTTTGACCATACCGACCCCCTCGGCAAGCCATAGTTTGGAACGCATTTCTTGTTTCGCCCCCATGGTCTGGGAGGTATTGGTCTCCGAAATCACATAGCAATCGAAAGTTCCCGCGGCGGTAGTGACCGATTCTTTCTTCTCCACTTTACGATCGGTCATGTCCACTTTAATTTTCATGTTCATCCCCGACATACTAAGGTCTATCGCCACATTGGCATCTTCCAAAGTTTGCCCTACGGTAAGCTCGTTCGGTATTTCAATATCGGTACCATCCAACTCCATTTCCATCCCCATGTCCTCATACTGTTTCATCATGGCATTGGGAAACAGTGACTTGTAATCGATCTGTATGGTGCCATCGCTACAGCTGATCTTATAATCGGAGGCGTATACCTCTTTTCCCTTTTTATCGGAAAACGTTAAGGCCATGGTCGCTTTTGTGGCGCCGTTGTCGTTGATTGCGGACGCAATGGTGTACCGGGTGGTACCTTCAAGCTTATTTTTTTTATCGAAGTTGGTATAGGTATAGGTTGCCCCTTCGTTCAAAGGGTAAAATCTGCTGCAATTGTTTTGTGCCTTTAGGCAGAAAGAACCCGAATATAGTACGACCAGTATGAACAGTAGATTTCTCATGTTTTGTATCAGTTATAGGGAAGATTCCGATGGCAATTGGTATTATACCGCTGAAACCCCAGGTTACGGGAGGAAAAGTAGCAAGCTTTCCTTAGGATGACGGACGAAACTATATCGTTGGTAGGTAACTTTGTATAAGTGGTCGCGGAGGCTGTATAGGTTGCAATCGCGATTAAAGGCCAAGACGATACAATAGTAGTGTATTGCTATCTTTCTTAACGGCAAGCAACAGTTTGGAGTCCCGTTTGGTCGTAGAAAGGGCGATACTACCATTTCCGTAAACCGGAAAATCGGAAATAGCGCGGCCCTGGTTGTCGAACAGGTATGTATTTTGATTTTGAATATCGGTAACGGAAACATAAAGCTCGTCCTTGATTGAGAATAGTTTCGGTACGGTATAGATGCCCAAATCAAGTGTAATGGTTTTTCCGTTGATATGCAGCTCATTATCGTTTTGGTACACCAGGGAATTTTGGCTTCCCGTTGATCCGTGGTCGGTGTTGAGTGAAAGATCGGTGCGGGTGTGTTCTCCGTTCGGCGCTATTTGGTGCAGTACCCCTTTAGCATCGGAGAAGGTGAAACGATCTTTATGCATAAATACGGGGTTGCCGGAAAATTCGAATTTTTTGGAAACCGGCACCCTTACTTTTCCAGTTCTGCTCAAAATTTTTAGGCTGCCATCGGCCAATTGAAATACAATATGGTCCTTGTTTCCGATAACCAGGTGTTGTGGTGTACCGATTACGGGGCTCTTGGCCTTACGATAGGTAAACCCGGATACGTCTTTACCGGCTCGGTCGAACATAAAAATGCGTTCCCCTTGGGTAACCACAAAGCGGTATTCCTTGTTGTTCTCATAGTCAAATACGGCCAAGGGGTTTAGGTTCCCTCCTTCAAACGACCTACTGAGTCCATCCACCGATTTGCCGTTTCGGTCGAGGACTATCAACTGTCGGTCTGTGGTAAAAGCGAGCTGTAGCCTTCCGTTTTTGAAGAGGTCTACCTGATGTATGCGCCCCTGTATTTGTCCGTCCAGCTGTTTCTTCCATAGAATTTCACCTTTTTCCGATATTAAATACAAGCGGTTTAGATTATCCTGTACCACAATTTCCCTGCTTTTGTCGGTATGGTTGAGGACCAATTGCGGGGTCATACTGAATTCATCTTCCAGGGCAATGGTAATAGGTTTCGATAAGGGCTCTTTCAGGGTTCCGTCCTTTTGACGTACCGTAATGTCGGTTAAAAAGAAATCGCCTTCCGCCACTAACTGTGCCGTTACAAAATTCCCTTTGAACATGAAATGTTGACCCTTTGTATGTGCGTCCTTCATGAGCTGCCCATCCAACAGTTGTTGCATGTAGGATGCATTCCCGACAAACAGAATGCTTGCGGTGGAAGCGATCCTTTCGCTCATAAGGGTGTAAGCGGGCGATCGGTCAAAAGTATTTCCGTTTTTAAAAGCGCTTATGCTTTCCTCCAAGAGTTCTTTATGGGGCGAGAATAGAAAGGCATTGTCCAAAATCGTATAGTAACCGGCATTAAAATCGGTGACCAAAGGTGTTAGGGACATATTCAAAAAGTCGGTTTGGGTGAGCTTAAAAATAGGATTGCCCTGATATTCGTATCCATTTTGTCGAATGTTGCCTAAAAAATCGGACAAGGTTTCCGACCCATAGGTATTCAACACCACTGCTTTTTTATTCTTTTTAAAGATGACACCTACTTCTTCTACTGCGTTGAAAATAGGGTCTTGGGTACTTTGCAGTGAAGTATAATGTTGTCGGTTGGTGCTAAAACGCTCAAAATCGGCAAAGGAATACGATAGTATGGCATCACTACTGGAAGGGGCAAAACCGGCCGCAGTGTTGGGAAGGGGAGCGGTATTTTTAAAAAGCCCCAAAAAATCGGTAACTGAAGTATCCGATACGGCAATACCCTCCAGGCGAAGTTCGGAAGGCGACGATGCAAGATCGAGCGACATCCATTTGCCAAAGCTTTTAAGATCTAATGTTGTTTCGCTACCAAATATTTGGGATAGTAAGGTGTCCTGTTCGTGTAGGGAAAAGAGAAGGTTTAGGGGCAGTCTTTCATTGGAAGTGGCATACAGCTTTTTGAAAATCGGGTTTGGTTTCTGTTCCGCCTGCAATAGGGCCGCTGAAATAAGAGCTTTTTCCGATGCGACCAATACTACGGAATTGGAGCGGGTGGCATAAACGTCAGCACCTTCAAGGCTGTGTTTTAAAATGCTGCCCTCCTTGGGGGTAAAAAGTTTTTCGGGCGTAGTTGCGGTACTGTCATTGGGGTTTTCTTTGGCGGTTTCACCGATGTAGAGTACCTCGCCCGAAGGGGTGAAAACCAGAAGACATTTAGCGCTCAGGGATGCAATTTGTAACAGTTCGATTTTTGGCAACACCTTTGCCAGGGGTATCTTGTCGTTCAGGTTCCGAAGAAAAAAGTTATTGGAAATACTGTCCCGTAGGTACCCAAGGTCGTTTATCATTAAAACCAAACTACTGTTCGGGGGAATGTAGCGGTGGTGTTCGGTAGTTTTTTGGGAATAATCGGTAGCACAGCCGAAGGCGAGTACGAAACAGACCAAAAGCGATAATACCCGTATCATGAAAAAGGTTTGCTACAAAGGTATAGGAAGTAACTGCTCATTTTTTTTGATGGGGCGATTTTTTATCCGGCTTTTACCTAGGTTTTGCAGTAACACATCTTGATCAGGGGCGAAAACGCATTAAAACCAAATGTTTTCCAAGTTTGGTCATAACATCATTACGCTTAGGGTTTTCGTATAAGCAAATAGTTGCTGCCGCTATATTGCGGTTTAAGCAGTTTGCTCATATCTCCAATGAAAGTTGTTCCGGTAGCAGTCGAAAGCTCTTGCGGTGATACTTTGTTACCCCGTGTTTTCGAATGGCGGCACGATGCTCTTTGGTAGGATATCCTTTATTTTTCTTCCAATTGTACATGGGGAACTCCTCATGAATTTTTTCCATGTAGGCATCCCGATACGTTTTCGCCAATACCGAGGCCCCCGCAATGCTCATAAACTTACTATCGCCTTTTACGATGCATTCGAACGGTATTTTTTGGTATGGTTTAAATCGGTTTCCATCAACGATGAGGTGCTCGGGTTTTTTATCCAGTTGATCGATGGCATGGTGCATCGCTAAAATAGAGGCGTTTAAAATATTGATCTTATCGATCGTTTTCGGATACACGTGGGCCACCCCAAAACAAACGGCCTCTTTTTCCAGTAAGGGTAACAACGCCAATCTTTTGGTTTCCGAGAGCAGTTTGGAATCGTTGAGAATGTCGTTGGAAAAGCTATTGGGCAACATAAGGGCCGCCGCGGTTACCGGTCCGGCAAGGCAACCCCGTCCCGCCTCATCGGTACCTGCTTCGTTTTCGGATTTTAAGAAGAGTTGTAACATGGAATGCCATCCAAATTTAAACGAAGATACTTTTTTGCCGGGACAGCTTATGGTCCTATCAAGAACTTCTTGCAAACTTTCACATTTAATTACGAACAAAAAAAATTAACTTTACCCGCCTAATAACGGTCAATGAAATATTATCTCCTTTGTTTTTTACTCCTAATGGGAGCGGTATCGTTAGCACAAGAAGAGGGACTTCCGCCACCGCGGGAAACGGATAGCTTGGGAAATGACCGGAAATCCGGTCCGAAACCATTCGGAAAGAATCCCGAGGATTCCAAGGCGCCCGAAGTGACGATCAAGGACTACAAGATCATTTCGCATGCCAGGGATACCGTTTTTTTGGATACTACGTTGACCATACAAAAAGAATATCGTTATAATTATCTAAGACGCGACGATTTTGAATTGATGCCTTTTGCGAACGTGGGACAGCCCTACAATAGTCTGGGAGTCAATTTTGAGCGTAAACAGCTGTACCCTGCCATGGGAGCGATCGCAAAACATTTCAACTACGCTGAAATACAGGACATCGATTACTATAATGTAGCGACCCCGATGACCGACATCATGTTCAAAACAACGTTTGAACAAGGACAGCTTTTGGATGCGCTGTTGGCTTTTAACACTTCTCGAAGGTTGAATTTTTCGATAGCCTATAAAGGGTTCCGTTCTTTGGGCAAATACCGTTTCAACCAATCGCAATCCGGGAACTTTCGGACCACCACAAACTATGAGAGCAAAAACAAAAGATACCTTTTAAGGGCGCACATCGCTGCCCAAAATATAGAAACGGAAGAGAACGGGGGGCTTGTTTCCGCTGATGATCAGTTTGTCAACGGGGGAGCCGATTTTTCGGATAGGGCCAGGGTGGAAATACGCTTTGACGACGCAAACAATAGAATTCTGGGGAAGCGTTACTATCTTGACCATCGATACAAACTGGTGCGAAAACAAAAAGATTCCAGTAAAGTGGAAAAGACTTCCTTGGCTATTGGGCACGAGTTCAACTACGAAACCAAATTCTATCGATACGATCAAGAGGTACAAGATGCCTTTTATGGAGATGGTATCGTTTCGGAAATAGATGACCGCGCGTCCTTAAAAACAATGTACAATCAGTTTAATGCCACCTTTTACAATGCTACCTTGGGTCGGTTGGAAGGAAACCTTAGCCTGTACAACTATAATTATTTTTTCAATAGCATTTTGATTACGGACGACGGACGTGTGGAAAATCAGCTGAAAGGGGAAGAGATCGCTATTGGGGCGGATTATGAAAAACGGATCGGAGGTTTTGACATTGAAGGTGCGTTCCGGTATACCATATCCGGGAGATTGACCGGAAACCTTCTCGATGCGTCTGCAGGGTATCGTATAAATGAGAACAATCGGTTTCGATTTATGGTCCATTCCTCGGCCAACTTGCCCAATTTTAATTTTTTATTGTACCAGAGCGACTACTTGAATTACAACTGGCAGAACGATGAACGGTTCGAAAACGAGCGGGTCAATAGCTTTCAATTCGATCTGGAATCCAAGTTGTTTGGAAACCTAAGCGCGAAATATACACGATTGGATAACTACGCCTATTTTGCTCCGGATACCGATGCCGCTTCGGCGGAACAGATAGAAGCGGGTCTTGACAATGCTTTTATCAAACCGTTTCAAGAAACGAACAGTATCAATTATATAAAAGTAAAGTACAATAAGGAGTTCAAGCTAGGCAAGTTCGCCTTGAACAATACGGTAATGTACCAGAACGTTACCCAAACGAACCAGGTGTTGAACGTTCCTCAGTTGGTCACTAGAAATACCTTATACTTCTCATCGGAGGTTTTTAAGAAGGCGATGTACATTCAGACGGGCATTCATTTCAAATACTTCAGCGCTTATAATATGAACGGTTATAATCCGGTCCTCGGGGAATTCTATCTTCAAAATGAAACGGAGCTTGGAGGATATCCGCTAATGGATTTTTTCATTAATGCAAGGGTCCAGCAGACGCGCATTTATCTAAAAGCCGAACATTTTAATTCCTCCCTGGGCGAAACCAGCGAATTTTTTGCTGCGCCTAATTACCCTTATCGCGATTTTGTAATTCGTTTCGGGTTGGTCTGGAACTTCTTTTCTTAGAAGTGATTTAAACTTTTTGGATTGAAGCGAAAATTCATGATTTTTTGCTCTTTTGAAGCCTTTTTTGAGTTGCATAGCAGGGCTACGGAAAGAAAAAAAGTCGAAAAAAGTGTGAAAAAGCATCATTTTTTAGCCAATTGGAAAAGTTTAAACCACTTCTTAGGCAAAACTGAAAATTATATTGGGTAGCTGCCCAAAAACGCTTTTTTGGTCACCTTTGCTCTAAAAATGGTATAGCATGCTGTTTTTGAGTTGAATACTGTTGAAATTGCGCGTTCTCCCCTTTCTTTGTACGATTAAGCCTCTGGGTTATTTTAAAAAGATTGCCATTATTTTTTAGGAAGAGGGATTTGTTGCCTTTGTTTGGTCGGATTGGGGAAAGTTATAGGGATTTTGTTCATTTCCAACAGGTTATATTTCTGAGGAAACAATTAGGATACTAATGGGGTAATGTCGGACAGCGACCTTTTCAAAAACGATTAATTTTTTTTAAATTTTATTTCGGATTTAATATATTGATTTTCAATTGATTGTTGAATTTTTTAAAAACCTTTTCAAAAAAAAGTGCCTAGGTATTGTGTAAGCAAAAAAACCCTCTTATATTTGCACCCGCTTTGGCACTGAGGCGTGATAATGAAGAGAGGGCCGAGCGAGTTTCCGGACGGATAATTTGGGCCGGATAATAGGAGTTCATTGACATATTGTAAAGACAACGAATAACCGATGGGAGCTACTCCTATCGGAACCTTTTCCCTTCTT
>CANMSB010000041.1 GCA_947500445.1 uncultured Flavobacteriaceae bacterium
TGAAAAAAGGGTCCGACTTTAGATAAAAGTCTAACCCTCGTTATTTTTAACTTACACAGTTAATGGGATAGTGTCCTGAAAAATGGCAAATCGCTATTTAAACATTCGAAACGATAGGAAATCGCAAGCAATATTATTCCTCGGCCGCAGTGTCATCGGAAAAGTCCGTGATGCCATGGTCCAACAACATATTGTACCACTGGATCACTTTTTTGATATCGCTGGGATAAACACGATCTTCATCATAGTCGGGAAGTACTTCAAAAAAATATTCTTCCAACTTAATTTTGTCCTCCTTATGCCCTATGGAAGTCTTTCCTCCCTTTTCTTTTACCTGAATGTTCAAAAAAACTTGGCGCAAGGGAACTTCCTCCTCCAAAGTGTATATCGCAATTTCCGAAAGTACACTTACATTGCTCCTTAGTCCAACGGTCACTTTCTTTCCCGTTAGCAACGACTCCGCAACAAAGCCGGTTCGGGTCTGTGTTATCAATTTAAAAAGTCCCGGTTTACCACCGATGGAAAGTATTTTTTCTAAGCTCATGATACCTAATACGATTATGCCGCAAATATGCTACTTTTATGCGGATTGAAAGCAAATCACCTTGCTTTTTTCATCTCTGGAAAACGCATGCGATAGTCCACCGCTATTTTACCCTGTGAAATCTGCTTTAACCTCCCTTTCAACAGCCGCTTTTTTAAGGTAGAGAGTTTGTCCGTAAAAAGAACGCCCTCTATATGGTCATATTCATGCTGTATGACCCTTGCCAATAAACCATCATAGGTTTCCCGATGTGGCTTAAAGTTTTCATCCATATACGAAATGGTTACCGTACCTTTTCGTTTGACATCTTCACGTACATCCGGAATGCTCAAACATCCTTCATTGAAGGACCAATCCTCTCCGGTCTCCTCTTCGATCTTAGCGTTGATGAACGCCTTTTTGAAGCCTTTTAAAGCCGTCCTTTCCGTTTCGGAAAGTTCTTCATCATCTGAAAAGGGTGTGGTGTCCACTAAAAACAGACGAATGGGCCGTCCGATCTGTGGAGCGGCCAAACCGACACCGTTCGCATTATACATGGTATCCCACATATTGTCGATCAAATTGGACAGTTCCGGATAGTCGGCATCAATTTCTTTGGCCACTTTCCGCAAAACGGGGTCGCCGTAGGCCACGATGGGTATAATCATTGAAATCTGTTTAAATAGGCCTGCAAAATAAGGGTCGCACTTATTTCATCCACCAAGGCCTTGTTCTTTCTTTTTTGTTTTTTCACCCCGCCCTGTACCATCGCTTGAACGGCCATTTTAGATGTAAAACGCTCATCTTGCCTTGCAATGGGAATATCGGGAAAGGTAGTATTCAACTTTTTCAAAAAGGGTCGGATCAACGCTTCCGATTCCGATGGGGTGTTGTTCATTTGTTTCGGTTCACCAACCACAAATCCGCAGACCTTCTCGGTAGCGACATACGTTTTCAAAAACAAAAAAAGGCGATGCGTTTCTACTGTGGTAAGTCCCGAAGCAATCAGTTGCAGTTCATCCGTAACCGCAATTCCCGTTCTTTTTTTACCGTAATCCAACGCCATAAGCCGTCCCGCCATCCCTTTTTTTGGCAAAAATAACCCATAAATTGTTATAAGTATAAAATTGGACCCGAATTCGTTCACGACCTATTATATTTGCAAAAATTTTTAAGCAAATCCATGAACGAATTAAGACATATCATTGAAAATGCCTGGGAAAATCGGGAACTTTTAAAAGAAACCGCAACGCAAGAAGCGATCCGTGAAGTAATAGCGCTTTTGGATTCCGGAAGCCTTCGCTGTGCAGCGCCTACCGATAACGGTTGGCAGATCAATGAATGGGTAAAAAAAGGGGTCGTACTCTATTTCCCGATACAAAAAATGGAGACCTTGGAAACCGGCATCTTCGAGTATCATGATAAAATTCCGTTGAAAAAGGGATATGCGGACAAAGGGATACGGGTGGTACCGCATGCCGTGGCCCGGCATGGTGCATACATCTCCTCCGGCACCATTCTTATGCCCAGTTATGTAAACATCGGCGCCTATGTGGACGAGGGAACCATGGTAGATACTTGGGCCACGGTAGGTAGCTGTGCCCAAATAGGAAAAAACGTTCATCTTAGTGGTGGTGTAGGTATCGGTGGGGTTTTGGAGCCCCTTCAGGCCTCCCCCGTCATTATCGAGGACAACGCTTTTGTAGGCTCAAGATGTATCGTAGTGGAAGGTGTCAGGGTAGAAAAAGAAGCTGTTTTGGGAGCAAATGTAGTATTGACGGCCTCCACCAAGATTATCGATGTTACCGGTAGCGAGCCCATTTCCATCAAAGGTAGGGTGCCCGCTCGGTCGGTTGTTATACCAGGGAGCTACACGAAGAAATTTCCCGCAGGGGAATATCAAGTACCCTGTGCACTTATTATTGGAACACGTAAAGAAAGTACCAATAAAAAAACATCATTAAACGATGCGCTTAGGGAATATGATGTAGCGGTTTAGTAGTTTTGTAGGAATTTTGTAACGGAACATACTTTTTTGGTTTTTTTTCTGTTATTATTCTATTACCAAGCCAAGACCCCTATCCATAGTAAAGCGTCATGAACAACCAAAAAGAGAAAATATCGGCCCTGATTATCTCCTATAACGAGATTGGCTACATTGAAAAGTGCGTGGAATCGGTCAGTTTTGCCGATGAAATCGTCGTTGTTGATTCCTATAGTACGGACGGTACTTATGAATATTTAAAAGCGCATCCCAAGGTGCGGGTCATACAGCACCCCTTTTCCAATTTCACTCTTCAGAAATCCTTTGCCTTAAAGCAGGCTACAAATGATTGGATACTTTTTTTAGATGCTGACGAAATTGTTACCGAGGGGCTCAAGACCGAAATTCAGCAAACGGTGGCCAGCGATACCGACGTTGTTGCCTACTGGTTTTACAGAAAGTTCATGTTCCAAAACAGTCCTTTACATTTTAGTGGCTGGCAGACCGATAAGAACTATCGCTTGTTCAGAAAGAGTAAAGCTAAATTTTCAGATAAGAAAATTGTGCACGAAACCTTGGACGTCGATGGCAAATCGGGGGTGTTTACCGAAAAGCTGATGCACTATTGCTACAAGGACTATGAGGATTACAAAGGCAAAATGCTACGATATGGGCGCCTAAAGGCAAAAGAATCCTTTTATCGTGAAAAACAGTTCAACTATGCCTCTTTGGTGGCTAAGCCGTTATGGAAGTTCTTTAACCACTTTATCATACGACTTGGCTTCTTGGACGGTAAAAAAGGGGTAATCATTTCTTATTTGAACGCCCTTTCCGATTTGGAGCGATACCGCGAACTAAAAAAATTGGAAAAAAAGAACGAACTCGCCTACTATTTACTGATGCCTTAAACGTTTATTGGAGGGTAAAGGCGATTATATGGAACAAACGTAAACCTTCCCACAGAGAGAAGGCTACTCACCTTTTTTAATTTTCAATGCCATAGTGGGTCCAAACCCGTTTTTCCCTTTTGGTTTTTTTACGTATGGCCATGTTCTTGGCAATGGATTCGGGAGTTTTATATCCTCTTTTATGATCCAAGTGCACGCAAACAGCGCTATATCGTAATTGCTTGGATTTAATTCCGAAATTAAAAAGGCGTTCTCCCAATTCCCTATCTTGCCCACCGTATTGCATTCGTTCATCAAAACCGTTAACATTTAAAATGTCTTTCTTCCATCCGGAAGAGTTATGGCCGTTCCAACTGGCATTGGTCGGAGTAAAGGTGTTGAACAATTTGGAAATAAGACCTCTAGCGGTCAACTTGTTGTTGCGAAAGGTTTTTGGTATCCCCATTTCCTTTAACCATTTGATATTGAAACACCGCTGTTTTTCAATATCATCTTTAGTGATGCCTTTTGAAATGTTCATTGGTAGCATGTAGTACCCACCAGAAATAAAGTAACCTTTGCTCCTGTTCACATTGTGTACTTCCACAAAGTCCTCTCTTGGGATGCAGTCCCCGTCGGTCATGATGATGTAGTCCGCATTGCAGGCAACAACTGATTTATTTAAAATTCGGGATTTTTGAAAACCGTCATCTTCCTGCCAAACGTGAACGATATTGTAGTGGACCAGCCCCTCCATCTCCTCTAGCAACTGTTTGGTTTTGGGACCGGACCCGTCATCGGCGATAACGACCTCAAAATTTTTGAACGTCTGAAAATGGAATCCCCATAAAACCTTCTCTAACCACTCCTCAGAATTAAAGGTGCTGATAATTATGGATATTTTGGGTGTTTCCATGTATTGGTTTAAGTAAATGGCTAAAATATAAAACTCTTATTGTTTATCTTTGAAATCAATAAATTTTAATACAAAATGTTTAAAAAGGTAATTTATGGAATTCTAAAAAAATTCAAATTTTTGCCTCCTTCATTTTATGTAAAAATCTATTATGAATATTATGTCGGGAAAAAATTGGACCTCAAAAACCCGATTGAATTCAATCAGAAATTACAGTGGTTAAAGGTTTATTACAAACCCCCTATTCTTACCCAGCTGGTAGACAAATATTCGGTGAGGGAATATGTCGCCGATACCGTTGGCGAGGCCTACCTGAACGAACTTATAGCAGTATATGATAAAGTAAGTGATGTCGATTTTGCTGTCTTGCCCGAACAATACGTGATGAAAGCGGTTCATGGTTATCATTTTAATATTATAGTACCGGAAAAAGCGAAATTGAACACGCTAAAATCAAAATTGTTGTTGACGAAATGGATGCACAAAAATCAGTATTATCGTGGCGGACTGGAATGGGCCTATAAAAATGTAAAACCCAGGATAATCGCCGAAAAATATCTTACTCAGATCGGAAAGGAATCGATAAGCGATTATAAGTTCTTTTGTTTTGGCGGAGTGCCCAAGTTCATTCAGGTAGATGTGGACCGTACCGTTGGGCATGCTCGTAGTTACTACGATATGGAATGGAAAAAGATGAATTTGGCCACAGATGGAATCAAACCATATGAAGGCGAAATGGAACGTCCTAAAAATTATGATGAAATGTTACTGGTTGCAACAAAACTTGCAGGCGACTTCCCTTTTGTTAGGGTAGACCTCTATAACTTGGATGGTAAAATACTTTTTGGTGAGATGACATTTTATCCCACCGATGGTCGAATGGACTTTATTCCCGACCATTTCAATACCACAATAGGCAATTATTTGACGCTACCTACCATCCCAAAGGGTCAAGAGTACATTACCAAAATCCAGAACTCCTAATCGCAAAATCATCGGCACCATAAATGAAGGTATTTAAAGAACTTCCGATTTCAATCCTTCAGAGTTGTAAGCTCATGCTTATTCCCGCTCGCATCCTAA
Organism: uncultured Flavobacteriaceae bacterium; assembly: GCA_947500445.1. GTDB lineage: Bacteria > Bacteroidota > Bacteroidia > Flavobacteriales > Flavobacteriaceae > Pelagihabitans. The sequence goes on from CANMSB010000041.1 coordinate 5,394, forward strand.
ATAGAAAAGAAAAGGAGGTTGTGCCGGCCATTGTTTCACTTACTTCAATTCCGTCCCGTTTATCCACCCTCCATCTGGTGATAAGAAGTCTGCTGAATCAGGACAGCAGCCCCAAGAAAATACTTTTATGGTTAAATGATGATTTAAAAGGCAAACTCCCAAACAAATTGTCACGTTTGGAATCCGATATTTTCAACATAAAATATTCGCCATTGACCTGTTCCCATAGGAAATTGGTCCATACCCTAGAATGCTACCCGGAAGATATTATCATTACCTGTGATGATGATTTGATGTACAGGAAGAACTGGCTTTCGAAAATATATAGGGAACATCAAAAACAAACCGATGTGATCATTGGGAACCATACCGTACATGTAAATCACGACAACGAAAACAACCCATTACCTTTCAAACAATGGCGCCAAAAGTATGTTACCGTAACCAACCCAAAAGCTTTGGTTCCCATTGGTGCATGGGGAATTCTCTATCCTCCACGATCGCTTTCCAAAATTACCGTGGACAGTGAATTATTTTTAAAACTAGCGCCGAAAGCCGACGATTTATGGTTTAAGGCCATGGCCTTATTAAACGGCACCCTTTCGGTACAGTCGACCGATCTCCCAAAAGAACCCATTCCGATAGTAGGCTCTCAGAAGGTAGCACTTAAAAAAGAAAACTTGGGAAAGGACAAGAATACAGAGCAATGGAATGCCCTGAACAAAGCATTTAACTTAAGTAATTTGATTTTGGGCCAATGACCGAAGAAATCAACAAATGTCTAGAAGTACTTAAAAAAGGGCAACTTATCCTTTACCCAACCGAGACCATTTGGGCCGTCGGCTGCGATGCCACTAATGAAGAGGCCGTTAAAAAGGTTTACGATCTCAAGGAACAGGAACCCGGGAACGGTCTTATATGTCTGGTGGCAAATGATGCGATGTTGGAACGCCATATTCCAGAAGTTCCCGAACTCGCCTATGATCTCATGGACGTCTCCGAAAGTCCGATTACCCTGGTATACGATAATCCAAAAGGAATCGCTTCAAACGCATTGGCCAAGGACGGTAGCCTGGCGGTGCGTGTCGTATCCGACAAATTTTGCCGGTACCTGATCAATGCATATCGCAAACCTCTGATCGCCACTTCGGCCCGCACATCGCAAAACCCGATACCAAAAACGACGGAAGATATTGAACGGTCCATTTTAAAAGAAGTCGACTATGTGGTACCTTTACCCTCCAAAATTAGCAACGGTAGCCGTTCTTCGATAATCAAAATTGGAAATGACAGCAGTGTAAAGATTATCCGAAATTAAAAATCGCAATAGGCACCAACCGACAGCGGTGGACTGTCATACGCTACAAAAGCAATAGGCCCATCTTGTGAAGGCAACCGATGGTCCAATTCTTACAAAGGGCGGTAAAACAGAGCATTCCAATGGTACCGTTATCGTTCGAAGACATCGATTGTATCATAATAAAAAAGTATCCTTGAATCATAAAGAAGCATTAAAAGCCCCCATTTTTAAAACAATATCGGAAGCAGCCGAACTCCTCGGAGCGGAATGCTACGTAATCGGAGGATTTGTTCGTGACTACCTGCTCCAAAGAGGGAACGCAAAGGATATCGATATCGTAATCGTGGGAAGCGGAGTACAACTGGCCAAAACCGTAGCCGATCGGCTCGAGGGAAAACCCAAGGTTACCGTTTTTAAAAACTTTGGCACGGCAATGATCAAGGGAGATGACCTCGAAGTCGAATTCGTAGGGGCCAGAAAAGAAAGCTACGACCGTAACAGTAGAAAACCCATCGTTGAAAACGGCACCTTGAAAGACGACCAAAATAGAAGGGACTTTACGATCAACGCCTTGGCATTATCCTTGGCAAAAAATAGTTTTGGCGACCTTATAGATCCTTTTGCCGGTCTACAAGACCTCGAAAACAAATGTATTCGAACACCCTTGGAACCCGGAGTCACCTATTCCGATGATCCCTTGCGTATGCTCCGTGCCATTCGGTTCGCCTCTCAATTAAAATTTACCATCCAAAAGGAATCCTTGGCAGCTATCGCAAAACATAAGAAACGGTTGAAAATTGTGTCCAAAGAGCGAATCGTGGATGAACTTCATAAAATTTTGGCAAGTCCAAAACCGTCCATCGGGCTCTCCCTGCTGCACAAAACGGAACTCCTTCCCTACATACTGCCCGAACTGATCGCTCTGGAAGGTATAGAAGAAATAGAAGGGCAACGCCATAAAGATAATTTTTGGCATACTTTGGAAGTAGTCGACAATATCGCCGAAACCACAGAAAATCTTTGGCTTAGATGGGCCGCCTTGTTGCACGATATTGGAAAGGCACCCACAAAAAAATTCCACAAAAAAATTGGTTGGACTTTCCATGGCCACGAATTTGTAGGGTCTAAAATGGTGTATCGCCTGTTCAAAAGACTTCGGATGCCCTTGAACGATAAAATGAAGTTCGTACAAAAAATGGTTTTGATGAGTTCTCGCCCCATTGTGCTCTCCGAGGACTATGTAACGGATTCTGCCGTCCGGCGATTGGTTTTCGACGCCGGGGAGCACGTAGAAGACCTTATGACACTTTGCGAAGCCGATATAACAACCAAAAATCCAAGAAAACAACGGCGTTATAAAAACAACTTTCAACGGGTCCGGAACAAAATAGTAGAAGTGGAAAACCGTGACCATATCCGAAATTTTCAGCCCCCTATCAGTGGCGCTGAAATTATGGAAACCTTCGACCTAAAACCGTCCAGGGAAATAGGGGTGATCAAAGAGGCCATAAAGGAAGCCATTTTAGAGGGAACCATACCAAATGAATATGCCGCCGCAAAGGAGTACATGAAAGAAAAAGGAATTGCATTGGGGCTATCCCCAAAAAAGTAGTATTGTCGTCAATTCCTACATAGCCAACTGCATGTAAGAAACATGCCCTTTACCTATAAAAAAAGGCCTTTCACCGACAATTTAACAGGAAATCACAACAAAAGAGTGTTTTTATTAAAGGTTTACCGTTACATTTGTTAAAATTTTAACGCTGTCTGTACCTACCCGATAGTGCTATTTAAAAAAACACTAACCATAATCCCCTTTTCCCATGGAACATTGTTTCACTATCCCACGGATGAACATCCTAGGGCAAATCTGCCCAAACCAAAATTCTCTAATAGCGAAATTTAGGTGTAAAAATTCTTGATTGTAGAATAAAACCGGAATTAAGCAGTTGTAATAAAATTATTATAAGTAAAAACTTACATTTAATTTAGTTTTTACTTATAATTATTATGATTTCTATTATTTTCAATACAAAATAGTGACCGATAACGGTCAAAATGGGTCCAACATGGATAAATCATTAACCAAAGAATTTAGTTCCAATCAACCACCAAAAATTGAGTTTATGAAACACTTTAACGTTCTGAACCTTTTCAATACAAAAAGGGTATTTTACCTCCTATCCATTTTTTTAATGACCAGTGGGTTTTGGAATACCGCTACTGCACAAATTACCACGTCAGCGAGCATTCTAAGTTCCGGCTTCACTACCGAGGGCGAGTACGTGGTATGCTATCGTGTAGAACTTGAAAACAATGGTACTACGGATGTCTGTAGTCCACAAATAACGAGTAGTCTTGTGACCGCACCGGGATATCCTTCCATCCTAAGGATAGAGGCTATCGGCTTATCGCAGTCCGGTTTTAACGGTGCGGATTTAAATACCACCGGAACAGCTTTTAACACCGGAAATCCCGAAGGTGATGCAATCGATCCGGCAACCATAAAATGTATTCCTCCCGGAGGACGGTTGCGTCTAGCCTACAAAGTGTATTCCGACCCTGCCGTGGTGGGCGATGGTACTATAGTTACCGTAAGCCATACCACTTCAGGTATTGATGGTGCCGGAGCAGGCGCCACTGTTACGGACACCCAACAATCGAACGTAACACTTACCAGTACCAATGTCATTCCAGGAGCCGCCATGCAAGCATTTCAAGGAGGGGCTTCACTTCCAAATTCTTCTACTTTGGATGTGAATTTGGACGGTACCTACGATTTTACATATCGGGTAACCTTAGGAAACTATCAAAATGATGGCGGAACGGGTATCAATGCAACCAATATTACATTTACGGATAACTTCAGTCATATATTTGGCATTATGCCCATTAATTCGGTGAGTGTGGTCCCCTCACCTGCGGGCAACCTTACCCCCAATCCAAATTTTAACGGTGGGGCATCTACCGTTGGCGGCGCAACCGTAACACCCGACATTACCATTGTATCCGGTGGTACCCTTACCCCCGACCAAACCGATTACGTGGATGTTGTCTTAAATGTGGGGCCTACTACCAATACTGCCAACCGTTTTACCAGTGGTATCGTATCGGCGGACCAAGATGTATTGGGAGGCCGGGTATCCGAAATTTCCGTATTTGGACAAGATCCGGAAAGTGGAGATTCAAGAGGACCGGCAGACGCCTGTGGTGGCGGAACTTCGGTTCGTTTCGGGTTTACCGGACAACTGAACAGTAGTAAAAGCCTAATAGACTATCGGGCATCCGCAAGTGGTACTCCAGGTCATTATGACCTTACTTACGACATCTTGGTAGAGGCAGATCCATCCAATGATATCAACTTAAAAAGACTTTCCGCAATCGACGACATCGAAAGTACCTTTGGGAGCGCCTTCATAGGTATTGTAGGTGATCCGGTAATAAATAACATCGATGCAAACAGTCCTCCATTGCCGAACACCGCTTACGACGGTGAAACCGGTACCGGGGTCGGTAGCAATGTAGACCTACTTGCCGGTTCACAGGCTGACATTTTAGGACCGGGAGAACGTTTCCTGATTCGATATACGGTCGAGGTAGACTTGAGTAATTCCGTAACCCCATTGAACAATATTGTAGAGGTTTCTGCAGCCAACACCAGTAACCAACAAGTAAACGTAGTAAACAGCAACGCAAGTTTTGATTATGTGGATACCGATGGGGACGGTGTTCCCGATTTAACAGACCTTGATGACGATAACGACGGCATTCCCGATACCGAGGAGCAATCTTGTGGAACGGGAGGAAATTTTGGCCCAAGACATTTTTACAGTAACAATACCCCAGGCACGTATGACCTTGACCCCTTTCAAGACCCGGTAGGACCTTTTAACAATATCAGTCCCCAAAGCTTGGGAGGAGGGGTAAGCCTTGTTCCCGCGGCCGGTGACGCAGCGGGTGCGCCCTACCTTAATATCCAAGGGGTGGATCAGACCACCTTGGCCGATGCCATTACCTTCGGGGATTATGTGGAATTTACTTTTGATACCGATGCCAGTGATGTAGGCTGGTACATATACCGTTTCAGTTGGTCCGTTTTTAATGGAGGGCCTTCTTCCCAGCCGCGGCGTAACGATTTTAAGGTAGGCGTACTAATGTCCGACGATGGTTTTACTACGAGCACTACGGTACTTCAGGATTATGTTCCTTCCATACTTCCAAGTTTTGATGACAACCGTTTTCTACAGACCCCCTATTATCTGGCGCCTTCTTCAAGCTACACCGTACGCATTTATGCATACGATGCACCTACCGCGGACGGACAGGCGACCTATGATGATATCGCGTGGCTATACGATTCCTGTCAGATACTGAACAATGATAGCGATGGTGATGGCATCCCCAACAATTTGGACTTGGATTCCGATAACGACGGTATCCCCGATATCGTAGAGGCTGGCGGTACCGACGCCGATGGCGACGGACAGATAGACTACCCCACCCCGGGAGACCCTTCTACAATGGTAGATGCCGATAACGACGGACTTGCCGATAGTGTCGATAACGTCGACAGCGGGTCGAGTTCCGGTGAGGTAACCAGTGGTACGCCATTGGCCAACCCCGACTCCGACAACGACGGCGTAGACGACAGGCTCGACCTAGATTCCGACAACGACGGCATTACCGATATCCGAGAGGCTGGTGGTACCGATGCCAACAACGATGGAGAGGTAGACTACGCCACTCCCGGTGACCCCACCACAATGGCGGATGTCGACGGAGACGGCTTTACCGACACCATCGATACCACTGAAGGAGGTACCGCACTGCCCGACACGGACATCGATGGAGACCTGACCAAGGACAGGGTAGACCTAGACTCCGATAACGACGGGATTTATGATGTGGTCGAGTCCGGAGGGGCCGATACCAATGCCGACGGAAGGGCGGACGACGACGACAACAACGCGGACAATACCGCCAGTAACGGTATACCCACATCCGCGGGAACGGGCAACATTCCAACGGAGACCACTACGGGTACGCCCGACCACCTGAACCTCGATAGCGACGGTGATGGTTGTTCCGATGCCAACGAAGCATACGTGGACCCCGCTGCCGATGGAGGCGACGGTGGACAATACGGAACGGGAACCCCCGCTCCCACCACGAACGGACTGGTCGATGCTGCGGGATATGACACCGGAGCCGTATCAGCAGTGACAGATGCCAATAATAACGTGGCATGTCAAGATTCCGATGGCGATGGGATTCCGGACCTTGTCGATCTCGATGATGATAATGATGGCATCCCGGATATCGTAGAATGTGCGGAGCCGAACGACATAGGAAATACAGGCCCCGGTACCGTAGGCTCCGGAACATTTGTGGAGCAATTGGCCTTTGTCCAGTGGGGTGGAGACTTTGCGGATGGTGTAGATATTGGTGACACCCTTACCCAAACCCTAAGCGATGGAGCGCAGATAACGATTACCGTTACCGACGCAAATGCGGGTTCTAAATTTTTTGTGCCCGATGGAATCGCATCTTTTTCCGGAGCTTTGTTACAAACACAATATGACGATAACGGGAACAACTATGCCCTATATTCGAGTACGGATGGGGAAGAATTGGAAATGACGGTTCAGATTACGGCGGTAACCGCCACCGGCATACCGTTCTTACCTTCAGTGATTTTCACGGATGGGGAACGTACCGATAATAACGAAACAAATGTTGCCACCACCAACGGTACTCCATGGACACTTTCTGAGGAGGTCGCCTACAGCGGAAGCGGACCTATCGTTTCTGGAGCGGGAACATTGACCGTTTCTATTGATGACACCGTAAACGGGGTTCCATTATTCCGTTCGGACGGCGTAACGGAACTACGCTTCAGCACATCGGACATTCCAGGACCGACCGATGGAAGACAGGCCATTACCTTTGGCTTTTTAACGCAGGCAGATGATGACTTTGATGGTATCGCCAACTGTTTTGATAGGGATTCCGATAACGACGGTATCCCCGATATCGTGGAAGCCGGTGGTACCGATGCCGATGGCGACGGAGAGATAGACTACCCCACCCCCGGTGATCCTACCTCAATGGTGGATGCCGATAACGACGGACTTGCCGATAGTGTCGACAACGTGGACAGCGGCTCCGGTGCCGGAGAGGTGACCGATGGTACGCCATTGGCCGACCCCGACTCCGACAACGACGGCCTGGTCGACAGGCTAGACCTGGACTCCGACAACGACGGTATTACCGATATCACCGAGGCCGGTGGTACCGATGCCAACAACGACGGAGTGGTGGACTACGCCACTCCGGGCGACCCCTCCACTATGGCGGACGTGGACGGCGACGGCTTTGTCGATGCCATAGATACCACCGAAGGAGGTACCGCCTTGATAGACGAGGACACCGATAACGACGGGACCAAGGACAGGCTCGACCTGGACTCCGATAACGACGGGATCTACGATGTGGTCGAGTCCGGAGGGGCCGATACCAATACCGACGGAAGGGCCGACGACGACGACGACAACGCGGACAATACCGCCAGTAACGGTATACCCACATCCGCGGGGACCGGAAACGTCCCGACCGAGACCACTACCGGTACACCGGACCACCTGAACCTCGATAGCGACGGTGACGGTTGTTCCGATGCCAACGAGGCGTACGTGGACCCAGTGGCCGACGGCGGCGACGGTGGACAGTACGGAACGGGAACCCCCGCCCCTACCACGGACGGACTCGTCGATGCTGCCGCATACGATACCGGTGCCGTGGCCGCAGTGACAGATTCCAATAATAACGTGGCATGCCAAGATTCCGATGGTGACGGTATTCCCGATCTTTTCGACCTTGATGACGACAATGATGGCATTCCCGATACCGTAGAGGGTACAGGGGACGCCGACGGCGATGGCATTATCGATGCCCTCGACCTGGATTCCGATAACGACGGTATCCCCGATATCGTGGAAGCCGGTGGTACCGATGCCGATGGCGACGGACAGATAGATTACCCCACCCCCGGTGATCCTACCTCAATGGTGGATGCCGATAACGACGGACTTGCCGATAGTGTCGACAACGTGGACAACGGCTCCGGTGCCGGCGAGGTGACCGATGGTACGCCATTGGCCGACCCCGACTCCGACAACGACGGCCTGGTCGACAGGCTAGACCTGGACTCAGACAACGACGGTATTACCGATATCACCGAGGCCGGTGGTACAGATGCCAACAACGACGGGGAGGTGGACTACGCCACTCCGGGCGACCCTACTACCATGGTGGACGTGGACGGCGACGGCTTTGCCGATGCCATAGATACCACCGAAGGAGGTACCGCATTGATAGACGAGGACACCGATAACGACGGGACCAAGGACAGGCTCGACCTGGACTCCGATAACGACGGGATTTACGATGTGGTCGAGTCCGGAGGGGCCGATACCAATACCGACGGAAGGGCCGACGACGACGACGACAACGCGGACAATACCGCAAGTAACGGTATACCCACATCCGCGGGGACCGGAAACGTCCCGACCGAGACCACTACCGGTACACCGGACCACCTGAACCTCGATAGCGACGGTGACGGTTGTTCCGATGCCAACGAGGCGTACGTGGACCCAGTGGCCGACGGCGGAGATGGCGGACAGTACGGAACGGGAACCCCCGCCCCTACCACGGACGGACTCGTAGATGCCGCGGCATACGATACCGGTGCCGTGGCCGCAGTGACAGATCCGCTGCAGTCCGATACCTGTAACGATTCCGATGGGGACGGTGTTCCGGATCTTTTGGACCTTGATGACGACAACGATGGCATTCCCGATACCGTAGAGGGTACAGGGGACGCCGACGGCGATGGCATTATCGATGCCCTCGACCTGGATTCCGATAACGACGGTATCCCCGATATCGTGGAAGCCGGTGGTACCGATGCCGATGGCGACGGACAGATAGATTACCCCACCCCCGGTGATCCTACCTCAATGGTGGATGCCGATAACGACGGACTTGCCGATAGTGTCGACAACGTGGACAACGGCTCCGGTGCCGGAGAGGTGACCGACGGTACACCGTTGGCCGACCCCGACTCCGACAACGACGGCCTGGTCGACAGGCTAGACCTGGACTCCGACAACGACGGTATTACCGATATCACCGAGGCCGGTGGTACCGATGCCAACAACGACGGGGAGGTGGACTACGCCACTCCGGGCGACCCTACTACCATGGTGGACGTGGACGGCGACGGCTTTGCCGATGCCATAGATACCACCGAAGGAGGTACCGCCTTGATAGACGAGGACACCGATAACGACGGGACCAAGGACAGGCTCGACCTGGACTCCGATAACGACGGGATTTACGACGTGGTCGAGTCCGGAGGGGCCGATACCAATACCGACGGAAGGGCCGACGACGACGACGACAACGCGGACAATACCGCAAGTAACGGTATACCCACATCCGCGGGGACCGGAAACGTCCCGACCGAGACCACTACCGGTACACCGGACCACCTGAACCTCGATAGCGACGGTGACGGTTGTTCCGATGCCAACGAAGCGTACGTGTCGGCAATCGCCGATGGCGGAGATGGCGGACAGTACGGAACGGGAACCCCCGCTCCTACCACGGACGGACTCGTCGATGCGGCTGCATACGATACCGGTGCCGTGGCCGCAGTGACGGATGCCTTGGATACCACGGCATGTCAGGACAATGATGGCGATGGGATTCCCGATATTATCGATCTTGATGATGATAACGATGGCATTCCCGATACCGTAGAGGGTACCGGGGACGCCGATGGCGATGGCATTATCGATGCCTTCGACCTGGATTCCGACAACGATGGTATCCCCGATATCATAGAGGCCGGTGGTACCGATGCCGATGGCGACGGACAGATAGACTACCCCACCCCCGGTGATCCTACCTCTCTGGTGGACACAAATAACGACGGATTGGATGATACCATAGCGGCCGACCCTTTACCGGACCCAGATTCTGATGGAGATGGAATAAAGGACCGCTTGGATCTTGATGCCGACAATGACGGTATTCCCGATGTAACCGAAGCCGGTGGTACCGATGCTGATGGCGATGGTGTAATCGACGGCTTTACCGACACCGATCAAGATGGTTTGGCCGATAGCGTTGATCCGGTCGGTCCAGCTACACCTGGTACTCCATTACCACGACCGAACAGTGATAGCGATAACGTTCCAGATTGGTTGGATATCGATTCGGATAACGACGGAATTACCGATGTAACCGAAGCGGGTGGTACCGATGCCGATGGCGACGGACGTATCGATGGCTTTACCGATGCCGATGGCGACGGATTTACGGACAGTGTAGATACCGACGACAGTACCACCCCAACACCTTTGGATGGTGCGGGCACCGAATTACCGGCACCTGATTTTGATGGGGACGGAAGACCGAACTATCTCGACATCGATTCCGACAACGACGGGATTACCGATGCTACCGAATCTACCATTGCGATCGGTGAGGATGCCGACGGGGACGGAGAAGTAGACGGTTTTGTAGATGCCAACGGTAATGGATATGACGATGCTACCGAAACCGAGCCGCTTACCTTAAGTAATTTTGATGGCAACGGTGGTCCTGACTATTTGGACATCGATAGCGATGACGATGGTATTGTAGATAACATTGAAGGACAATCGACCGACGGTTACGTTGCCCCATTAGGCATCGACACTGACAATGATGGATTGGACGATGCCTACGATAGCGAAACCAATTCAACAGGTATTGACCCTGTAAACACCAGTGGTAACGGTGCTCCCGATTATTTGAATCTGGATACCGACGAGGATGGTATTTCCGACCTGATCGAAGGTTGGGATACCGATGCGGACGGCACCCCGGAGGTAACACCTTCTGGAAACGATACCGACAATGATGGGTTGGATGATGCTTTCGATCAGGATTTGACATTACCGGAACCGACCAACAGCGGGCAAACCCCAAATTCGTTCCCAGACGCACAGGTTGCCGGAGGTGATCGTGATTGGAGACAGGGTGCCGATGCGGATGGCGACGGTGTGCTGGACGATCAAGAGATTGCCGATGGCACCGATCCTAACGATCCGTGCGACTTCCTTGTGGCCAGTATTACCGAACCTCAAGGAGGTAGTTACCTCACCGCCGATTGCGATGGTGACGGGGTTACCAACGAACAGGAAATAACGGACGGAACCAATCCAGAAGATCCTTGCGAATTTTTGGAAGCCAGTGTCACTTTAGAGCCATCTGGCGACTATCTCATATCGGACTGTGATGGCGACGGCGTTACCAATGCGTCCGAAATTGCGGACGGCACCGATACGAACGATCCTTGCGACTTTGACCCGACAAGTGTTTCGGTCGACCCATCTGGCGAGTATCTTACTACGGATTGCGATGGCGATACCATACCGAACGGTCAAGAGTTGATCGATGGTACCGATCCGAACGACCCATGTAGTTCAAGAGGCGGTACGCCACCTGCCGGATCGGTATGCGATATAGAAGTCGATAACGACTTGGTAGGACCACAGATCGATGAAGGGTTCTTTAGGATAAATAACATTAATGCGTTCCCTAACAATACCGTACGTATTTATAACCGCTGGGGCATATTGGTTTTCGAGACCAATGGCTATGACAACGGGAACAATAATTTCCGTGGCATCTCCAATGGTAGGGCCACCATCCAAAAGAACGAGGAGTTGCCGGTAGGGGTCTACTTTTATATCATAGACTACGTCAACAACGGTACCTCTAGGACCAAGTCCGGATATTTATATGTCAATCGATAATCAAGCAACAACCAATTACTATAAAAAGATACCATGAAAAAATTCTTTATAGCTTTAACGTTGATACTGGCCGCGTCGAATGGTCTTTTCGCCCAACAAGATGCACAATACACCCAGTATATGTACAATACCATTGCAGTGAACCCTGCTTACGCCGGTTCACGGGGCGTACTGAGCTTGAACGGTCTTTACCGAACGCAGTGGATAGGATTGGACGGTGCGCCGACCACTTTTACCGCAAACTTTCACACCCCGGTGTCCCGACGCGTCGGGATCGGGCTGTCCGTGGTAAGCGACGAAATCGGTAACGGTACCAACCAGGACCAGTATTTCGACGCGGTGTTCTCCTACACGGTGCCTACCTCGGAGAACGGAAAGCTCTCTTTTGGTTTAAAGGCCGGGGGACATCTGCTTAACGTAGACTTTACAAAGCTCCAAAATTACAGGGCCGATCTTAATGCGACCAATCTGGACAATATAGACAGTAAGTTCTCTCCAAATTTTGGAGCGGGCGTCTATTACCATACCGATAAGTTCTATGCCGGGGTATCGGTACCCAATTTCCTAAAGACCCAACATTTTGATGACGCATCGGGCAATGCCTCCTTTTTGGCGGAGGAACGTTTGAACCTATATCTGATTACCGGATATGTGTTCGACCTAAATCCCGATCTGAAGTTCAAACCGGCAGCCTTGGTAAAGGCCGTCAGTGGGGCTCCCTTGCAAGTGGACGTTTCCGCGAATTTTATGTTCAATCAAAAGTTTACCTTGGGAGCCGCCTATCGGTGGGATGCCGCGCTGAGTGGACTGTTCGGGTTCCAGATCACCGATCAGTTCATGTTGGGGCTTGCCTATGACAAAGAAATTACCGAACTGGGCAATACCGCATTTAACAGTGGCTCTTTTGAGATTATGTTGCGCTACGAGTTCCTTACCAAGTACAAAAAAGTAATAACCCCAAGATTCTTCTAAAACATACAGCCGATGAAAACAGCAATATCAAGTATCCTTTGTACCCTTTTCGCCATTGCGATCTGCAACGCGCAGGACAAAAAGGTAGAAAAGGCCGGAGACAAGTTCGATTCCTTTGCATATGCCGGGGCGATCGACGATTATGAAAGTCTGGTCGAAAAAGGATATACCGACGAACAGATATTTAAGAACTTGGGAGATGCGAACTATAAGAACGCCGACTATGATGTAGCGGCCAACTGGTATAGCAGGCTCTTCAAATTGGAAGGAATCACCGTAGACCCCGATTATATGTACCGCTATGCGCAATCGCTCAAATCGAACGAAGAGTATGAGGCGGCCCGCGCATGGATGCAAAAATATGAAGAGGCAAAGGCAAGTGATCGTAGGGCCAAAGTTTCCAAAGCCAACCCGGACTATCTTGAAAAGATCAAAGCGCGATCCGGACGTTATGAAGTGAAAAGCCTTTCCGTGAATTCACCACAGTCGGATTTTGCCCCATCGTTCGATGGCGACAATTTGGTTTTTTCCACCGCTAGGGATTCCGGCATTACGTCAAAAAGGGTACATCTATGGAACAATAGTGCTTTTTTAAACCTGTACAGCGCTACGCCGGATGCTTCAGGGGAATATACCAACGCATCCAAACTATCCAATGCCCTGAACAAAAAAACCCATGAATCCTCCACCGCGTTTACTAAGGACGGTACCACGGTGTACTTTACAAGGAACAATTCCAATAATGGAAGATTTTCAAGGGATGACGCCGGAGTGAGCCGTTTAAAGATCTATCGCGCCAATTTGGATAATGGCAATTGGACCAATATCATTGAGTTGCCCTTTAATGACGACTCCTATTCCGCGGCCCACCCTACCCTAAGTCCGGACGAATCCAAACTGTACTTCGCTTCCGATATGTTGGGCAGTGTGGGACAGTCCGATATTTTTGTGGTAGACCTGCATAGCGACGGTAGTATCGGTGTACCAAAAAACTTAGGAAACGAGATCAATACCGAAGGTAGGGAAACGTTCCCTTATGTAACCGACGAGAACGTACTGTACTTTGCATCGGACGGTCATCCGGGACTTGGCGGGTTGGACGTTTTTGCGACCAGCATCAAGGATCTGGACAATCTTTACATTATTAATGTCGGGAAACCGATCAACAGTGAGGAAGACGACTTTTCGTTTATCATCAATGAAGAAACCAAAAAGGGTTTCTTTGCCTCGAACAGGGAAGGTGGCCAAGGAGGCGACGACATTTATGCCTTCACCGAAAACGACCCCATAGATCTGGTTTGCCATACAATGGTCAAAGGTACCGTTACCGACGACGAAACCGGCAATCCGATGGGGAACGCCAAAGTTGCCATTTTTAACCGGAATGCCGAACTGGTATCCGAAACCCTGAGCAATGCCGATGGAAGCTTTATGTTAGAGGGTGACTGTAAGGACGGCTCCTACAAGGTAGTAGCGACCAAAGAAGAATACAATGATGGCGATACCGCATTCGAGGTGGTCGGTGCCAATAACACCGAAGACGTTGAAGTCCGTTTAAAGAAAACCATTAAACAGGCCGATGAGGGAACCGATTTGATCGCGTTCTTAAAATTGGAACCGGTATACTTTGATTTGGATAAGGCCGATATCCGTCCCGACGCGTCGAGGACAATGACGGCCGTTATCGAATATATGAATGCCTTTCCCGACATTAAGGTACAAGTACAATCCCATACCGATGCCAAAGCAAGCACCGGTTACAACAGTGGTCTTTCCAAAAGAAGGGCGAAAAACACTGTTGCCTATTTGATTGCCAATGGCATCGATGCTTCCCGAATTTCGGGAGAAGGTTTTGGGGAGTCGCAATTGACCAACGAATGTAATACGCGGGAAAGTTGCCCAGATGAAAGACATCAAGAAAACCGAAGATCGGAATTTATCGTTGTCCGTTAGGGATGCATAACTTATCATTAAAAAAGGCCGTTCGTTATCGAACGGCCTTTTTTTGTGGGCAGCATAAACGTAAAGGGCCGTTATACCATTTCTGGTATTAAGCACCTTTGAAACTATTGTTCCTACTCTGCGAAAGATGTGGTAATTTTGTAAAAAAAAGCATATTTCATGCAAATATCCTTCAGAAAAATTGCTAAAATTTCTTTGGTACTGGTCTATTTAGTGATTGCCGCAGGCGCTATTGTACGGATGACCGGGAGCGGTATGGGCTGCCCCGATTGGCCCAAATGCTTCGGATACCTAATCCCGCCGACAGAGGCATCCGAACTGGCGTGGGAGCCCAACCGAAGTTATGAAAAAGGCCAGGTCATCATTGTATCCGAAGCGCTTCTGGTAGCAAAAACGGATTTTAAAACCGAGGATACCTTTTTGGCGGACCACTGGGAGCCCTATACCAAGCATGAATACGCTATTTTTAATCCTTGGCACACGTGGATCGAGTTCATAAACCGACTATTAGGAGCCTTGGCCGGTTTGGGCACATTGGTATTGGCCATTGCTTCGCTTCGCTTTTGGAGAAAGCGAAAAACGGTTACGGTACTTTCCTTTTTAACGGTTTTTGCAATGGGATTTCAAGCCTGGTTGGGCGCTACCGTCGTGTATTCGGTATTGGAACCTGTAAAAATAACCATCCATATGGTAATGGCATTGGTGATTGTTGCCCTGTTGCTCTATCTCAACTATACTACCAAAACGCCCACGCCAACATTTCGGTATGATCGTCAACTGTTGGTACTTATCGGTCTGGCGGCACTGTTGTCGATGGTTCAAATCGTTATGGGAACACAGGTACGGCAATTAGTGGACCACCGGATAGATGTTGTTGGCGAAATCGCAAAAAACCTTTGGTTAAAGGACCCCGACCTTTGGTTTTACGTCCATCGTTCCTTTTCCATACTGGTAGTACTGTTGAACGGTTATATCGCATACCGGGTATACAAAGGTGACTTTGGTTATACCAAGGTGTTTTGGGTACTTGGTATTGTTTTCCTTGAAGTACTTAGCGGTATCGCGATGTTTTACCTTGACTTTCCCTTCGCCTCGCAACCGCTCCATCTCATCTTGGCATCATTGCTTTTTGGTACCCAGTTTTATTTGGTTTTAGAAACATTTAATGGGGATAAAAGTCCCAAATCTTTGTAACTTTGCCCTCACCTTAATTTGGGGCGATGATTTACAAAATCAGGATTATTTTAGATGCAAAGGAGGATATTTTCAGGGATATCGAAATTGCTGCGGACGTAAGCTTGGAAGAACTCCATAATTCCATTGCGCAGTCTTTCGGTTTTTTGGGAACCGAGATGGCCTCGTTCTATACCTGCGACGAGGAATGGAACCAAGACGAGGAAATCGCACTTTTTGATATGGGCGAAGGCGGAGCTACGGTACGGCTGATGAACGAGACTTTTTTGGAGGATATTTTAACGGAACAACATCCCAAACTCATTTACGTCTATGATTTCTTGAATATGTGGACCTTTTTTGTGGAGCTTGCCGATGTTGTGGAAAAAGAAGATGGCAGGGCATATCCGAACCTGTTGTTCAGCTTTGGTGAACTGCCCGATGCACCGCCCGAAAAAAAGTTTGAAGCGGATCCTTCGGTAGATTTTGACGACACCTTCGAAAACTATGACGACCTGGATTTTGATGAGAACTGGAACTAATACCATTATTTCTTTTTGAACATTTTTTAACAAGCTTCGGGCCATGCACTTTTGGCATTGGCACGACAAAAGCCCTACAACCGATGATCAACCTGTATTCCACTCAAATCGATAGCATTTCCCTACACCGTGTAGGAAACAAAAATAAGAACGAGGGTATTTTTTTATCCCAAGAACCGTTTTCGCTCAATGATGAGACTACCGGTCTGCTAAAGGAGTATTTTTTTAAACCATTTCGAGAAAAAGAGGAAAGTTATTTCAAGCTCTCTAACGAGGTCGATGTAGCGTTCAATACGTTGCACAAAATCGTTTCGGATATTTTTGCCGATCCTGCGAGCCTACACGCCAATTCAAAAAAAGTGGCTACCCACCTCTTCGAACAGTCCAATCATCCGCACATCAAAAGTGGTGAGGTATATGTTGCCTATTTGAGCAATGTACTCCTCGACAATACCAAGGTAGACGCCATAGGTATTTTTAAAAGCGAGCTCAAGCATGATTTTCTTCAATTTCAAGAAAACGGAAATAATTTGGACATCCTCGTCCAACAGGGCATCAACGTGAATAAATTGGACAAGGGGTGCCTCATTTTTAACGTTGCCAAAGAAGAAGGATATAAGGTACTTTCCATTGACAGCAACCGCTACGATGCCAAATATTGGTTGGAGCACTTTTTAGAGGTAGACGCCCTTGCCGATGAGAATTTTTATACCAAGAATTATCTGAAATTTTGTCAAAACTTTGCAAAAGACGTGGTTCTTCCCGCCGAGGACAAACAACAAGAGGTACTGTTCATGAACCGGGCGGTAAATCACTTTGCCAAAAATGATGCGTTTGAAGAAACCAGTTTTTTGAACGAGGTAATCGAAAACCCGGAACTGATACCGGAATTCAAACATTATAAAGTAGAAAAAGGGCCCAAGTTCAGTATCGAAGACGTTTCCAATTTTGACATCGCCAACAAAGCGGTTTCCGATGCACGAAAAAAGATAAAAAATGTAATCAATCTGGATACCAACATTCAGATAAAAATGGATTTCATCAATCCTGAATCGGCACAAAAATTTGTGGAAAAAGGTTGGGACGAAGAACGCCAGATGTACTACTACCTGGTCTATTTCAACAAAGAGGAAAAAAACTAAACTGCCATTACCCGGGGTCTGGCCGTCGCAACGTCAAAAAATTACGTTAACGCCGGTCGTAAGAATTGGTTTTTGGAGTATGATTTTCGTACTTTTGCCCCGCTTTAGAAAACGTCAATACAACTTCAAATTAAGATAAATATGAGCAATTTCGATGTTATTGTTTTAGGTAGTGGTCCCGGTGGCTATGTTACGGCCATACGGTCATCGCAATTAGGACTTAAAACCGCTATAATCGAGAAGGAAAGCCTTGGTGGCGTCTGCCTTAATTGGGGATGTATACCGACAAAAGCACTTTTGAAATCCGCTCAGGTTTTTGAATATTTGAAACATGCCGAAGATTACGGCTTGACCGCAGAGGGCGTCGATAAGGATTTTGATGCCGTAGTAAAAAGAAGCCGTTCCGTAGCGGACGGGATGAGCAAGGGCGTTCAATTTTTGATGAAAAAGAATAAGATCGAGGTCATTAATGGATATGGCACCTTAAAACCAGGAAAAAAGGTTTCGGTGAAAGGTGAAGACGGTGGTGAAACCGAGTATAGTGCAGCACATATTATCGTTGCCACGGGAGCCCGTAGCCGTGAACTTCCAAGTCTCCCTCAAGATGGGAAAAAAGTGATCGGATATCGGGACGCGATGACCCTAAAGGAGCAACCGAAAAAATTGGTCGTGGTCGGTAGTGGTGCCATCGGTATCGAATTCGCTTATTTTTACAATGCCATGGGTACGGAGGTGACCGTTGTGGAATATCTTCCACGAATTGTACCAGTGGAAGACGAGGACGTTTCCAAACAGTTGGAACGCAGTTTCAAAAAAAGCGGTATCAAAATTATGACCTCTTCCGAAGTAACAAAGGTCGACACTACGGGGAATGGCGTAAAAGTATCGGTAAAAACCGCTAAGGGCGATCAAGAGTTGGAAGCCGACATCGTGCTCTCCGCTGTGGGCATAAAATCCAATATCGAGAACATAGGCCTAGAGACGGTAGGTATTGCCACCGATAGGGACAAAATACTGGTGAACGATTATTATCAGACCAATATTCCGGGATACTATGCCATTGGCGATATAACGCCAGGGCAGGCCCTAGCGCATGTAGCTTCTGCAGAGGGAATACTTTGTATCGAAAAAATTGCCGGAATGCAGGTAGAACCCCTGGACTATGGTAACATACCCGGCTGTACCTATTGCATGCCGGAAGTTGCGTCCGTAGGGCTCACCGAAAAACAGGCAAAGGAAAAAGGTTTTGACATTAAGGTCGGTAAATTTCCATTTTCCGCAAGTGGAAAGGCAAAAGCTTCCGGAGCTTCGGATGGCTTTGTAAAAGTTATTTTTGATGCCAAATACGGCGAGTGGTTGGGATGCCATATGATCGGTGTCGGGGTTACGGATATGATCGCCGAGGCAGTGGTCGCCCGTAAACTTGAAACCACTGGGCACGAAGTATTAAAGGCGGTACACCCCCACCCTACGATGAGCGAGGCCGTAATGGAGGCCGTTGCCGATGCTTACGATGAAGTAATACACTTGTAATCCACATACCCTTTTATAACCAGCTATATGCTACTACTATTAAGGGCGGTCGCCATTCTTGAAGGAATCTCCTATCTGGCTCTTTTTGCGGTAACCATGCCCTTAAAGTACATGGCCGATCTACCGGTGCCCAATAAGTACACTGGCTACGCCCATGGCGTGTTGTTTATCGCCTATATGGTTTTGGTACTGGTTGTGGGTATTTATAAAAAATGGGGATTTAAACAGATGGCCATTCTACTATTGGCGGCCTTCCTGCCCTTTGCAACGTTTTATGTGGACAAGAAATACCTCTCGGAAGGAACGGCCCTAGAAACAGCTTCTTAAAAACACGGAAAAAAGGGGGCGGTCACCAAACGGAATAATCGATATTTGTGTAAACAAAACCGATATTGATGTTTTACAACGTTACCGAACATTACGATTCCGTAGGGGAAAAAGAACTACCGTACCGCTGTCCCGATTGTCATCAGAAAAATTGTTTGCGGCTTCATTTTTATCAAAAACGCATTGTCTCCCCTTTCTCTTCAAAAAACAGTAAAAAAGTGTCGGGGGTCCTATTTTGCCGACATACCCAAACGGAGGTATCCCCGGTGCTATGGACAGATGAAATCGAAAACTTTTTCCACAGGGAAAAGAAGACCTTACAACTTGCCCCAACGGGAATAAAACTGCACAGACGTTTTTATCTTGTCATTGCCATTCCGATCGCGGCATTTTTGTTCGGTATGGCATACCATACTTGGCAAACACATTCCTATGAGGAAAAAGCGCGGGCCATTGCAGCGGTAAGTGAAGGGGAGAAAGTGGGCGTTATGATCAGTTTTATCAAAAACCGACAAACGGCACGTGAAGGCACCACATGGCTTTTGGTAACGAAAATTGCCGAAGATACGATTTGGTTGCGCGTACACAAACAATTGAGCGATGACCCCGACTTCGCTTTCGACCTATCGGATTCCAGCTTTGGCAGCCGTCAGATCAAGGCATCATTGCCCCGTTTTAAAGAACGCTTTTTAACAGGTTTCGATTATACCGACCAACGCTTTTCAGGATACATCACCGATATTAAAAAATAAATTACCATGGCAAACGATAACATGTACACGGGAAAATCATCAAGAAATCCAAATAGTAGTCTTATTACGGGCCTATTGATAGGGCTTGGCCTTATCGCTTTTGGCGTTTACCTCTATTACGACCTGGCTGCTTGGGAACAGAGCAATGAGCAGATGCACCTACATCGCTTACTTTGGGGAATTTATGATCTTGGTGGGAAACTGGCCGTAGCGGGCTTTTTTGCGCTCTGTGGAGCCATAGGGATCGGCGGTGGCGCTTACAAGAGTTGGAAACTTCGACAAATTAGGGATAAACGGGACTGATCCTTATTGAAAACTGCGGATGGCCAAATCATAACTTTGTAGTCCGAATCCAAGGATAACACCTTTTGCGCCAGCCGAAATATAGGAGACATGGCGGAAATCTTCCCGCTTGTGCGTATTTGAAATATGCACTTCCACGACCGGTGTTTCTATGGCCTTTACGGCATCGCCAATACCGACCGATGTATGGGTATAGGATGCTGCGTTCAGTACAATACCGTCATACGAAAAACCGACCTCCTGTAATTTACCGATCAACTCCCCTTCGATATTGGACTGAAAATATTCCAATTGAATATCCTTAAACTGAAACTGTAAGGTGGCAAAATAATCCTCAAAAGTTTGATTGCCGTATACCTCGGGTTCCCTTTTGCCCAAAAGGTTCAAATTCGGGCCGTTTACAATGATAATCTTCATGGTCTAAAAATAGGAAATTAACCTTCAATCCGAAAAGAAAACCCTAAATCTCTACTACCCTTTCGGCTTTAAAATGGACCATGAACACGCTTGATGGAGACCGTCCCAGTCGGTTAAAATCGATAAAAAAGCCGGTATAGCATCAACGTCCCCGGAGGGTACGTTTGGATAGAAAGGTATATGCGAACCCAAAAGTGACCGTAGACCAGGTTGCCGAATCGGTCTCGATCACGGAATACGAAAAATTTACTTCGGACCCCGCACCCACCTGAATGCCCAATTGGGGCCGGTAATAAAAACCGCCCTCTACCTCATCCTTCAGGGAAATGGCGGTACCGATATCGGCCCCAAAGGAAAAAGTGGTTCCTGGCCATACACGAAATGTGACGGCCAACGGAACAAAATCGACACTGGGCAACCGTTCACGGATCACCTCGTCCCGAAAAGTCTCGGGAAACCCATGAACAAGTCCGGTCTTTACACCGACATCAAAGGTTTTATTGGGAGCCCAAGCATATCCAACGTCGGCGCCAAAAACCAAACCGACCAGGTCGTTAAAGTCGCCCAGGGGAATTCCGCCATGTGCCCCAAGTTTAAAACCCTCTTGGGCATTTAGCAAAGGGGCCATGCCTAGCATGGCCAATAATAATAGTTTTTTCATGATACGGGTATTGCCCCATAAAACTACCGCAACGGTAGGAGCCTTCAAAAAATATGTTGTCAACGGTCCACATAACGTAGTGGAACGTACAATTGAAGGACCATCGTCATCAAAAAACAAAAAAAGCGGCAGTTTTACCTGCCGCTCCGTGTTTGGTTGTCGTCTTGTCTTTCCCTTAGAAGTAGTAAATGGCCCCCACCTGAAAGGTAGCATTATAGGACTTTACATTTTCTATCACCTTGGTAAATCCAAAATTAAAACGCGATTGCAGGTAGAGCATGTCCATAAGATAATACCCTCCCCCAAAGGTGATGCCCAGGTCCAAGGTATTGGAATCCAAAAAGATATTATCGATATTATCGGATAACAAAATTCCAAATTGCGGTCCGAATTCCGCGGCAATCTTATCGGTGATGTAATATTTCCCTACCAATGGAAAATTCAGATAGAACAGGTCTACATCGATCCCGTTTGCGCCTTGAAAAGAAAACAACATTTCCGGGGCAAAGAAGATGTCGTCGGTAATCGGAATTTCGGCCGCTCCCCCGAACTGAAACCCTGGCGCTACCGAATTGTCGATCACCCCGTCCCCGACAAGATCGGTCAGCATCAAACTCATTTTGGCACCGAAGCGAAGATCGCCGCCCCCGTTCATTGAACTCGTGCCCTGAACTACGCCCTGTGCTTGGATCTGGAAGGTTCCTAAAAGTCCTAAAAAGGCAATTGCAAATAGTGTTCTCATGATATTACATTGTTTTACGTTCATATACGTGATTGCGCCGCATATGGTTCATCCATCTCTATCGGTTTTCGGCTTCTTTTATCAAACCGATTTTCTATGCCAAAAATTTAGATAGATCCCTTGGGCTTTTTTTCATTCTCTTGACAAAGATAGAAATTTTGTTGACCGACAATTGTCCCTTTCGCGAATTCATCGACATCATTTAATGGGCTTATTCGCTACTGCTACAGAATCGGTGTTGCCCTTTTGAACGGTTTTGGAAGGCTGGATACAAAACGATGCATTACCTTTGGCCCATGAAATGGCGTACGGCCTTAAAAGACTACGAACACTACCTAAAAATAGAACGGGGACTAGCGACCAATTCCATAAATAATTATGTGCGGGATGTAGAGAAACTCGTTCGGTTTTTGGAGGAAGGAAATATGATCGAAAGCCCGTTGTCCATCACTAGGGCAAGTGTGCAACAGTTTATCCACGCGGTGGCCGCAACCTTACAGACACGCTCTCAGGCACGTATCATTTCGGGACTCAAGAGTTTTTTCAATTATTTGGTCTTTGAGGATTATAGGGCCGACAATCCCATGGAATTGATCGACACCCCAAAAATTGGCCGCAAACTTCCCGACACACTTTCAGTGGACGAAATCAATCAATTGATTTCGGGAATAGATCTTTCCAAACCGCAGGGCGAACGAAACCGTGCCATTATTGAGACCCTCTATGGTTGTGGCCTTCGGGTTTCGGAACTGATAAACCTGAAACTGTCGGACCTATTTTTTGAGGAAGATTTTATAAAAGTGACCGGTAAGGGCGACAAACAACGTTTTGTTCCCATAGGTGCTGTCAATAAAAAATATATAAATCTGTATCGTAATGGTGTACGGGTGCATTTGGAGAAGGTAAAAGGCCATGAAGACTATCTTTTTTTGAACCGGCGCGGCAAACAACTGACACGGGCCATGATCTTTACCATTATCAAACAGCTCGCCGAAACCGTTGGATTAAAAAAAAGTATCAGTCCGCATACGTTTCGCCATTCGTTCGCCACCCACTTGCTAACCAATGGTGCCGATTTAAGGGCCATACAACAGATGCTCGGCCATGAAAGCATTACCACGACCGAAGTTTACGTACATGTGGACCGGTCACATTTGGCCGAGGTCATCCACAAATTTCATCCCAGAAATTAGAATCCAACTAGAAAACTAAGGCGATACGATCAATTTAAGCGCGCGCACTGTACCTCATAAAAACAACATTTAATCCCAACTTGGCAAACCGATCGCTCCCTTAGAATTTAATTTTACTACCAACAGTGTATACTTGGGGCATCCGTATTAAGGGTTCTCCATATGCCCCTACCGGAGAATCGTTCAGTTGTAGGTTCATTTTTGATTCAAGGGATATGTTTTCCCGGAGGTCATACATGACACCGCTAACAAAACCGATCCGGGGTTTTCGCGTTTTTCTTCCCATTTTGTCAATTTCAAATTCGCTTTCCAAGCCCGAAAACACGGTTAATTTTTTTGCCATTTTCCAGTTCAAACGACTGTTTACACGAAACCTATCGGTGCTAAAGGGACCGATATAGGTGTTGTAAAATCCTTGCAGCTCGGCCTCAAATGTTTTCGAAAGCGGATAGTTCACCGAAAAGGAGGAATGCTGCTCGCCAAACATGGATATCGGATAGGCAAAATCGGTATTGTTCGCTTGATTGTTCCCCACAATAGTTCGCAACACATCCGGAGCATTCTGTGCGTTCAAGAAAGAAGCGGCGGTGAAAAAGGCCGTAACAAAGTATCGTACCATAGTAGATGCTTTAGGAACATACCTAAAGATAAGAACGATTACGGTAAATGCCTACGGCTTTGTAACAACGTTAACGAAAGAACCCTTAATTATCGAAAGAGAACCCCTTTCCTACTCTTTAAAAAGCACAAAAAAAATAGAACCTTCAAAAAAACCGAAAACGCAATCGTTGTAGTAGTTTTAAAGCTTCTAAATACTGTTTACTTAACCGCTTTATTGATATATTTATGATTCAAACACATTACCAATGCAGCAGATAACCGACCGAAAATGGTGGCAAGAGGGAATCGTCTATCAGATTTATCCGAGAAGTTTTCAAGATACTACACAAAACGGAATCGGTGACTTGCAAGGGGTGATAAAACGTCTGGATTATATCAAAAGTTTAGGGGTCGATATTATTTGGTTGAATCCCGTTTACGAATCGCCGAACGACGATAACGGTTATGATATTTCGGACTACCGAAAGATTATGCCGGAATTTGGCACCATGGCCGATTTTGACCTGCTCTTACAGGGCATGAAAGAACGTGGTTTGAAATTGGTAATGGATCTGGTAGTCAACCATACGAGTGACGAGCACCAATGGTTCGAAGCGTCCCGACAATCGCGTGACAATCCCTACAGGGACTACTATCACTGGTGGCCAGCCGAAAAGGGAACACCTCCCAAAAGATGGAGCTATTTTGACGTGGACGGAACGGCTTGGAAATATGATGAAAAAACGGATGCGTATTATCTGCACTATTTTTCCGTAAAACAACCTGACCTGAATTGGGAAAACCCGAAGGTTCGGGAAGAGATTCAGGATATCATGAAATTCTGGTTCGATAAGGGGGTGGACGGTTTTCGAATGGATGTGATCTCTTTTATCTCAAAGGACACCGATTTTCCAGAGCTACCAAAAAAATATGAAGGGGACTTTGTACCTTTTTACTCCGAGGGGCCCAAGTTACACGAATACCTTAACGAGCTTCACCAGAAAGTGTTGAGCAAATATGATGTGATGACGGTCGGTGAGGCCCCTGGTATCGGTTTGGACAAAGCCCTCGATTTCGTAGATGCCGAAAGGGGGGAACTGAACATGTTCTTTCATTTTGATCTAATGTCGCTCGACCGCGAAGCCAATGAGGTTTTTTTAATGCGGAAAAGTCCTTGGAAACTGAGCGAGTTCAAAAAGGTACACAGTGCTTGGGACAAGGTTTTCGCAGAAAAGGGATGGGGCA
Organism: uncultured Flavobacteriaceae bacterium; assembly: GCA_947500445.1. GTDB lineage: Bacteria > Bacteroidota > Bacteroidia > Flavobacteriales > Flavobacteriaceae > Pelagihabitans. Next base: position 31,129 of record CANMSB010000041.1, read on the forward strand.
GCATGTATTTGAACAACCACGATTTTCCGCGTAGCGTAAGCCGTTGGGGCAACGACTCCGTATCCCACTGGTACAATTCGGCCACTATGCTGCATACCTTTTTATTGACCATGCGGGGAACCCCATACTTTTATTACGGGGAAGAAATTGGAATGACCAATATCAAATTCGACGCCATATCGGAGTACAGGGACATCAATACCATTAATCGTTACGAAATCATTCAAAAAGAAGGTGGCGATCTGGACGCCTTTATCGAAAACGAAAAATCGGCAAGTAGGGACAACGCCCGTACACCAATGCAATGGGACGCCACCGCGCATTCCGGATTTTCAAAAGAACGCCCCTGGCTAAAAGTAAACGACAATTACCAAGAGGGCATAAACGTTGCCGCCCAAGAAGCCGATAGGCTTTCGGTATTGCATTATTTCCGGAAAATGGTACAGGTACGTAAAAGTAATCCGGCCTTGATCCACGGCGACTATGAACTGTTACGACCGGAGCACGAGGAAATTTATGCCTATACCCGAACCTTGGGCCAAGACCGTTTTCTTGTACTCCTGAGCTTTTCCACGGAGCGGGCCAAAATCAATTTGGATATGGTCGCTTTTGACACCGCTACGGCAATCATTTCCAACGCTTCCGAAGCGGAGCAACATCAGGGCAAAACCTTTGAATTGGTTCCCTACCAGGCCACGGTGTATCGCTTGCGCTAAAAGCTGTCTAATTTTATGGAGGATAACCCAAGTTAGTCCTTAAAGGCCTTATAATCCCTATTAAAGGGCCTAATGATGAGCCTAGCCTCGCGATCGAACCGCACATAGTTATAGACCCAGTTGATGAATACGACCATACGGTTGCGAAAACCGATGAGGAAGAAGAGGTGTACGAACATCCATACGAACCAGGCAAAAACACCTTGAAACCGAAATTTTGGAAGATCGACCACTGCCTTGTTCCGGCCTACCGTGGCCATACTTCCCTTGTCCCAGTATACGAACGGTTTCATTGCTTTGCCTTCCAACAAACGGACCAAATTTTCACCCAAACTTTTCCCTTGTTGTATGGCGGGTTGTGCCATCATCGGATAGCCCCTGGGAAAAGAATCGCTCACCGCACAGGCAACATCGCCAATGGCAAATATATTGGGCCACTGCTCCACTTGGTTAAATTCGTTGACCCGAATACGCCCTCCGGCCAATAGCGCTTCACCATCCAAACCATGTAGCAACGCTCCTTTTACCCCAGCTGCCCAAACCAAGGTAGCGGTACGGAAAGTAAGCTCGGTCAAGGTTTCCGCCACTTTGCCATCATAGGAAGTAATACGGGTGTCTTTCCATACCTGTACGCCCAGATCTTCTAAAAAATCTTCCGCCTTTTTTGATGCCTGTTCGCTCATGGCATTCAGGATACGATCCCCGGACTGTACCAAATTGATTTGGGCGCGGCGCGTATCCAGGTCCGGATAATCCTTGGGTAAAATACCTTTTTTAATCTCTGCCAACGCTCCCGCCAACTCCACTCCGGTCGGTCCTCCCCCAACAATAACGAAGTTCATTAGGGCATCCCGTTCATGAAGGTCATCCGTGAGCAATGCCTGTTCAAAATTTTCCAGGATAAGACTCCTAAGGTTCAAGGATTCCGGGATGGATTTCATGGACATACCATTTTTGGCAATCTCGTCATTTCCGAAAAAGTTGGTTTCCGAACCCGTAGCGACCACCAGATAGTCATACGCTAGGGGACCGATATTCGTTTTCACCTGCTTTTGTTCCGGACGTATCTCCTTTACCTCTGCCAACCGAAAGTAAAAATTTTCGTAGTCCTTTAAAACCTTCCGTATCGGATAGGCAATAGAATCCGGTTCAAGGCCACCGGTGGATACCTGATACAGTAAGGGTTGAAAAGTATGGTAGTTATGCTTGTCGAGCAGTACGACCTGCACCTCTTTTCGCGCCAACTTTTTTACCAAAGAGATGCCCCCGAAGCCCCCTCCAATGATAACGATTCTCGGATAACTCGATTTTGGAATATTCATATTTGAAGTATAATGAAGTAGTTTAAACTTTTCCCATTCGTTAAAAAATTGCCCTTTTTGACCCAATTTTCGCCTTTTTTTCCTCCCGTAGCCCTGCTATGCAACTCAAAAAAAACCTTCAACTGGGCAAAAAATTGCTAATTTTCACTTAAATGCGAAAAGTTTAAACCACTTCAATACAAAAATACAGATACTAGTGCTACGGAACATAACAGTTCCTTTTTTTGTTGCCCGGAACATGAACTTTGCATCCGGAACGCTCGACACACTTTCAAAAATCAAAAAAACCGACATCCTTACGGCTAAAAGCGGCATATTTTCAATAAAACTGAAAGTTTTCGTTTGTTGCTTGTAACAAATGGCCCATTTTTGTTACTAACCAAATAACAACTCACCCAACCGATACGTGAATAAAGAACTGGAGCATCAATTTGTGACGGAACTAGAGAGCAATCAAAACATTGTTCACAAAGTCTGTTCGCTATACACCAATCATCGTGATGCCCATAACGATCTTTTTCAGGAAATAACGATCCAATTGTGGAAAGCGTACCCAAAATTCAGGGGCGATAGTAAATTCAGTACCTGGATGTACCGTGTAGCATTGAATACGGCGATTACCCTGTATCGAAAATCAAAAAAAAGAATTCGTACCCAAGACTACGAATCCGTAATTTTTAAGATTAAAGCCGACGAATATGATGAAACACAGGAGCAACAGCTGAAACTGATGTACAAGGCGGTAAAACAATTGGGGGATATCGATAAAGCTTTGGTGTTTTTATATCTAGAGGATAAAAATTATAGCGAAATCGCCGAAACATTGGGTATTTCCGAAGTAAATGCGCGGGTTAAAATGAACCGCATTAAAACAAAATTACGAACCATACTGAATCCATAAGGATATGATGGACGAACTTGAATTATTAAAAAAAGATTGGCAAAAAAAGGAAGAACACCTTCCCAAATTGTCCTATGATGCGATACATCAAATGACCTGGAAGAAATCTTCCTCTATTGTAAAATGGATTTTGATTATCAGCATACTCGAAATTACCTTGCCTTTCCTTTTATACCTCCTTCCTTCCCTCAAAGAAGGCATGGCGGTATATGAAAAATCTTCATTCAACACTTATTATCTATGGGTTTCCATATTATACTACATTGTGGTGTTCTATTTTGTATTTCTTTTTTATAAGCGTTATCGTGAAATATCGGTTCTTGACGATGCCAAAAACCTCATGCGCAAAATCATGAAAACACGGCGAACCGTGAAATACTACATTATTTTTTCGCTCTCGATGGTGCTCGTTACGGTTGTAATGATGATGATGGGCGTTTATTTCAACAACGATTTTATTTCGTTTTTCGAAGAAATGGGGAAGAACCACGAGCACGTATCCCCCGAAAAGTTTAAAGTCAGTCTCATTTTAAGTATAGCCGTCATGGGTGGTGTAATGACCTTGGTAGCCGGTGCCATATACTTTTTACTCTATGGCCTATTGCTCCGAAAATTGAAAAAGAACTATACCGAACTGCGAAGGTTGGAAGTATAGAAAACATACCCACGCAGTCCGTTTCCGCCTTTTTTGGCACAACGAAAGAATCGGTAAACATGAATATGAAACCTGGGCTTAGGCAAAAGTGCTTACCGTTAGCTTATCGGACCGATAAAATCATCATCAAAAATAATTGGTCAGCAAAAGGGTAAATGGGAATTTTTTAGTGCGGGTAGCAAAAAAGATACCGCTATACCTGGCTTTTCAGTTATTCTGTCGCCATTTTCGCATTTTGTTCTCCTCTTCATAGGCTAAAAGTTCCTTTTCGGGAATTACCTTTAAAAAGGAAGGGTGTTGTTCAATGGAATATTCCAACTTCTCGATGATCGATTCGGTCGATTCATTTTCATAATCGATGTCAAGGGGCTCTTTAATATGCATCGATTGCAGTATTCCCTTTTTCTTAATCCGCAGCCCTTTTTTATCAAAAGAGCGTCTAAAACCATCGATTACTACCGGGACCACTATGGGTTTGTACTTTTTAATAATATGGGCGGTACCTTTCCTGAGCGGTTTCCAAGGCGTGGTGGTTCCTTGGGGAAACGTAATCACCCAACCATCGTCGAGTGCGGTACCAATGTTGGAGATATCGCTCATTTTCACCTGTCGGTTCACATCTTTCCCTTCGGACCGCCAAGTACGCTCCACACTTATGGAACCCGCATAGGCCAAAACTTTTGTCAGCAGGCTTTTTTTCATGGTTTCGGCGGCGGCAACATAGTAAAGGTTCAACTTGGGGTTCCATAAATAGCCCAAATTGCTGATATTATCCTCACGACCGCTTAAACTGGCATTGAACACATGGAACATGGCCACAACATCCGCAAAATAGGTCTGGTGATTGCTTACAAAGAGTACTTTGGTCTGTGGAAGGTCCCTAATGACCTGAGAGCCTTCTATTTCCAATTTGTTGAACTGTTTGTAACGTGCATGGGTGACCATTCCCAAAATTCGAATTAGCCATTTTTTTAAAAAAAGAACATGCCCAAAAGGGTTTTCCTTGAATATTCCCATAGAGCGCTAAAATACAAAATGAAAAAGGAACGGGACGTACTCCCGTTTTGTAAATTATATCCTAAGGCCATCCACTGGTCATACCACCATCCCTCGACGTACGATCATCAAGATAGGGATGTTGGAAAACGAAAATCGAACGCTACTATCAACAGGTCCCAAGCTTGGCAATACCGCTACTTTACAGCTTTGGTTTACCTCCGACCAACGATAAAAAGGCAGTTACGGCTATCCAACACTTCAAAACCTGTAAGAAATTACTATATTTAATATATTGAACTAACCTAAAACTAGTTTCCTATGAAAATACCCCTGCTAGTTTGCACGCTATTCTTAGTGTTTTCTTGTTTTGATCGCGAGAAAAAAACCGACCATCAGATCATCGAGGTTAAAAAGACCGAGAACGCTCCAATTATAGACGGTAAATCCAATGATCATATTTGGGACAAAGTAAAATGGCATGCCTTAGATCAGAACTGGTTGGGAGCCGCCTATAGTCATGACGATTTTAGCGGGCGTTACAAACTTGCTTGGAATGCCAAAGCGCTATACCTCTTGGTAGAGATTACCGATGATGTTTTTTACGATTCCATAGCAGACCCCTTCAAAAGATATTGGAACGATGATTGTCTCGAAATTTTTATGGATAGCGATAATTCGGGAGGATTGCACCAGCATAGCAACAATGCCTTTGCATACCATATTGCCTTGGACCATAAGGTAGTCGATATCGGCCCTGACAAGTTGCCCCTTTTTCTGAACGACCATATGAACATCAAGTCGGTTCGGGACGAGCAACGGATGATTTGGGAAATCGCCTTGGGGGTATATCCCGAAGATGCCGATGCCACTGCCGCCCTATCGCCCATTGCCCTTGCCAAAGGGAGCAAACTGGGATTCGCCCTTGCCTATTGTGATAATGATGGTAGCCCGGAACGTGAGAATTTTATTGGATCGGTTTTTATTCCGGGGGCCGATAAAAATATAGCCTGGATCGATTCGGATGTATTTGGAACTTTGGTATTGGGCGATTAGGCTGTTTCTTTTTCAACCTGTGACTACTTTTAGTAGTCAGTACTCAGTACTCAGTAGTTAGTATGGAGTAAGTTGCGTATGGGGCCCGTTTTTCAAATTGACTCTTGAATTTAAATTTGAACTTGACACTTGAATTTGTCTTTTATCCTTGTTCCTTCAGCGCAGCGGTCTTTTTTCAATTAGCAATGAACAATTAGCAATAAACAATGAGTGGTTAGTCAATAGTGTCCGGTTGTAACTAAAAGATTTTCAATTGGTTGCAATTGTCGTTCTTTGAAATTTGAAATTCGTTC
>CANMSB010000042.1 GCA_947500445.1 uncultured Flavobacteriaceae bacterium
TACCGCACAGGGAATTAAAAGCAATAACTTTGATGAAATTGGAAAAACAGGCAGTTCTGATTAGGGGTAGCTTACAGTATGTCTTGCGCTATGAAAAGTTATGTGCTTTGTAATTCCAGCCTTCATACACCATCTTAGAATCTCGGTGTTGTAAACGGCACCATATTTAAGACCTCTAAAAACGCGGTCACTCTCATTGGCTCTTTTGCCCAAGAGGTTTCTTGATTGCTCCGAAACGTAAAGGTATTCTAGTCCTTCTGTTTTCTTTTGTCTAAATATAATTCTAGAACCTGTATCCTCATCTCTAACCTCCGACCATCTTAATTTATCAATATCGCTCCATCGTAAACCAGTAAGACAACTAAAAATAAAAGCATTCTTTAATACAGGATACTTACATTCGGCTTGTGACATTGCCTGTAATTCGGAATAGGTAAGGTATTCCCTTGTAGACTCACCCTGCTCGAATCCTTTAACTGACCGCAATACATTTTCTTCCAAATAGTTCTCGGTATAGGCTTCTCGTAAGGCTGCTTTGAATTTATTGAAATAAGTGTATTTAGAATTTTGGGATAGGGGAGTGCCACTCTTGGTTTTGGCTTTGGTGTTCAGATATCGCTTAAACCCTTTTACAAATTCTGTATCAATATCCTTTAGCTGTTTATGAGGAGGGCAATATCTTTCGATGTGTTTTTGTGCTGCATCCCAATTTCCATAATTCGCCTTGGCTTCAAAGCGGTCTTCTTTTAGTTTTTCATAATAGTCGATAAAGGTTATTTGGCCTTTATTATCATTCTTTAATTTGAACTTACCTTGATAGAATTCGGCTTTACGTATGGCAAGAATCTTATCTGCGAGTTCGTAGATTTCCTTATTCTTCTTCTTTTCCTCAGATGTGTTGGGGTTTTCTAAGGGATAAAGCTTTAAGTATTCAAAATCACGGTCGTATTTGTTTACACCGTTTTTGTCAACATGATGTCCTTTATAGAATTCAATAAAGAGACTAAGCCTTCCGTTTTTAATCTTTTTACTCTTGAGATTTATTTTCATAGTCGAGGTGAAATTTTTTCACCTTGAGGACTAAAAAACATGTCGAGGTGAAAATTAGGTGAAATAAATGTATGAAAATAGGAGATTAAGAGAAAGAGAAAATAAAAATACTTTTCAACAACGTATTGATTTACAGTTAAATGAAATCAAATAGAACCATATGAGACCAAATGAAATACTTATTTATTTCCCTATACAAAAATTGGCAAAAATGTTCCCTAAAAGGTCATCGGAGGTAATTTCTCCGGTAATTTCCCCAAGATGGTAGAGGGCCTGCCGGATATCGATGGCCAACAAATCGCCGGAAAGACCTTCCGACATACCGAACTGTACTTTTTCTACCTCCTCCAAGGCTTTGAGCAGGGCATCGTAATGTCTGGAATTTGTTACGATGGTATCGTTGTTCTTGAGCCTACCGGTATTGATGAAACCTAGCAATGTCTTTTTTAGGGCATCTATTCCCGAACCTTTTTTTGCCGCAATGAAAAGAACCTCTTTTAAACGGGAAGCCAAAGCTTCCCTTTCGCCAGAAGTCAGCTGATCTGCTTTGTTGGCAACGATGACCACCGGCTTTTCGGGATACCGCTCTTTTAAGGCATCCGTTTCGGTCTTCAATTGATCTTCATTGTTTTTGATTTCCGTCGCCTCCTTTAAATAAAGGACCACTTGGGCCTTTTCAATTTTTTCATAGGTACGTTGTATCCCCATGTTTTCGATGACATCTGAGGTATTACGGATCCCGGCAGTATCGATAAATCGAAATCCGATGCCACCAATGGTAATCTCATCCTCAATCGTATCCCTTGTGGTACCGGCAATATCGGAGACCAAAGCGCGTTCCTCGTTCAGTAATGCGTTCAATAGGGTGGACTTCCCTACATTTGGGGCACCGACGATGGCGACCGGAATACCGTTCTTTATAACATTTCCAATAGCAAAGGAATCCAACAGACTTTTGAGTACCGTCCGAATTTCGGACAACAATGTTTTGAACTGTTCGCGGTCGGCAAACTCCACATCTTCCTCTGCAAAGTCAAGTTCCAATTCGATCAGGGAAGCAAAATTCAGAAGTTCTTGCCGCAGCTGTTGAATTTTGTTGCTAAAACCACCACGCATCTGCTGTATGGCAATTTGGTGACTGGCCTCATTGTCCGAAGCGATCAGGTCGGCGACGGCCTCGGCTTGGCTGAGGTCCATTTTTCCGTTTAAAAAGGCCCTTAAGGTAAACTCCCCCGCGTTCGCCATACGACAGCCGTTTCGAAGGAACAATTCCAGTATTTTTTGTTGTATAAAGGGAGAACCGTGGCAAGAGATTTCCACCACATTTTCACCAGTATAGGAATGCGGACCTTTAAAAACCGAAACCAACACCTGGTCCAACGTTTTGCTGCCGTCCACAATATGCCCCAAATGAACGGTATGGCTTTTTTGATGGGAAAGGTCTTTGTCCTTTATGGATTTGAACAGCGGCACGGTAAGCGTTATCGCATTTTTCCCGGAAATACGTAAAACTGCGATGGCACCTGCCCCGGAGGGCGTGGCAAGGGCGATAATGGCGTCATCTAATGGCATAGGGCAGGCAATACTAGAGCGTAAAAGTAAAACTAATTCGGTATATAAAAAGGAGAAAGACCGATAAATCCATACCGTTCCAACAGCTTGGTCGATCCTTAGTTTTCAACATTCTTAAAATGTAGTATCTTCGATATACCATTAACCATTGAAGTGGTTTGGAACCACTTGTTTAAAATCAATACCATGAGAAAAATTATCGTAGTGGCCCTATTCAGTTTTGGAGCCGTTTTTTTGGGTCGTGCCCAAGAAGTTGAACAGGCCCAGGATTCCATTGCTGTGGCCAAGGAGGCCCAATTGGCGCAGGAACAGGAGTTAAAAGAGGCCAAGGCCCAGGAAAAAGAAGCGAAAAAGAAAGAAAAAGAACTTAAAAAAGCCGAGAAAGCCCAAAAAAAGGCGGACAAGGCCGCAAAAAAAAGCGCTAACCTGACCAAGGCGATCGGCAAAAGACGGAAGGCCATCGATAAGTCGGAGGTAAAGATTACAAAGCTCCAGAGCAAATTGGCCAAAGGGAAAAGCAGGGGGAAGCTTTCTCCTGTGGACGAGATGGAAATCAATAACAAGATCAATAAGCTCAAGGTAAGTATTGCCAAGGACCAGGAAAAACTAGCCAAGCTGGAGCGTAAGCAATGATGTTCCCCTGTTTGTAACGTTTTTGGGCAAAATGTGTCATATAGGCAATAGTAACCCCGAAAACAATCAAAAAATGGAACTCATCGATCAAAAATCAAGCGTACTTTTAAAAAAGGACAACCAAGTATTGGTTCTCGCGCACTTAGCGCAATTACTGACGTATGTCACCGGATTCGGAGGGCTTATCGTGCCGTTGTTTATTTGGCTGACCTCAAAGGATTCCGTATTGGGAATGGACGAACACGGAAAAGCGATCATCAACTTTCAGCTGGGCCTATTGTTGTTTACGGTGCTCAGTATTCCGGCCATTCTGTTATTTGGTCTTGGAATTTTAGGATTGATCTTTGTCGGTATCGTTGGTTTTATAATGCCGATAGTAAATGCGATACGGGCGAACAACGGAGAGGCCCCCAATTATTTTATGACCATACGGTTTATCTCCTAAGGGAAAGTCCAAAGTATATTAGGAAGCATGTTGAATTACCTATAGAAACCCGATGTTTGTTAAGAACATCGGGTTTTCTCGTATAATACCATTTTAAGGTAGAAAAGGTATTGTGATCATTTTCGTTTCGCGGCATTCACTTGATCACCATTTTTTCAGGACTCCAATAACCGATATGGCTTATGATTTTTCCGTTCTCGTTATAGGTGGTTACATTGATGCCTTCAAAGGTCGCTTCTTTTCCCTCTTTGGTAACCGCTTTTCCCATCCATTTGGAAGTGGCTACAAGTCCGTTGACATAAATATATTCGGGATACAGCCCCGCTGAGGTAAAGGCGGACATAAACTGCTCCCCAATTTCGATAATTTCTTCCCTGCCGCTGGGAGCTGGACTACCATAGGGGTCATTGATTACCGCATTGTCGGCAAAGGAATTTGCCCAAGTTGTGGCGTCACCACTTTGGGTGGCCTTAAAGTAGGCGTTTGTCCAGTCCAGTACCTGCTGCTCCGTAACTTCGGAAACCTCACCCAAGATCACTTCCCCTTTTCCATCTTCAAAGAAACCGTTTACCGATGTTACGGTCAACCATCCTCTTGCGCCCTCATATTTTCCGGTTCCACCGGTAAACGTTCCGCTTACCTTTATGGTGACCTGACTGCCGTTTACCTCAAATTGTTCCGATCGATAACTTAGGAATAGGAGGTCGGTTTCGGGTGCCGAACCCTCAAATTCGAACATATTGATCTTCATGGTTCCAAACAGCTCGTGGTTGCCATTGAACAGTAGGCGGTTCGCCGTGGCGCCATTAATATGGGTATTGCCTTTTTTACCGTTTTCAAATTCCCAATGCCAAGACCCGGTGAGCTGTCCGGCCTGGGCAAATAAAAATGGTTCATTGTTCGTTATGGAATATCCTTCTGCGAATTGATATCCTCCCTTTACATTGAATTTTAATGTTTCCTGTGCTTTCATAGTCGTAAATAATAATAGGGTTGCGATTAAAATAATATCCTTTTTCATTGAACTCGTCTTGAGTTTTTCTTTTACCTATGAACTTCGTATTTTGCGCCATAATTTCGACATTTTTAGCTTCCGTAGCTATGGCTATGCAATCGAAAAATGGCTTCATCATGACACAAAAGCCTTCGTTCTCGGTTCCAAACAAAAACTCAAGACGAGTTCATCTTGTTTGTTTTCATACCGTAAAAGTATGCCCGGAAATTCCGTTCCGATATAACAAAAAATGGAAACGATGTCCTATTTCTCGGAATGGGCGCTTTTCCGATAGTTGGCAGGGGTTTGTTGCGTGTTGGCCTTGAAGAATTTCCCAAAATGGGAGGGGGAAGCAAAGTTTAGGATGTATGCAATTTGCTTCACATCTTCCTCACCGTACTTTAATAGGTTTTTGGCCTCGAGCAATAGCCTTTGGTTGATGTAGTGCAACGCTTTTTTTCCGGTGGATGCTTTTATGGTCTCGCTCAGGTGATTGGGCGTCACATGCAGCAGCTCGGCATATTCCTTAATACTTCTTTTGGAGAGGTAATAGTTGTTGATCAAGTTTTGATACTTCACAAAAAGCGCTTGGTTTTCGGGGAGTTTATCCACGGTTTTCACCCTTTCTTGATAGAGGTCCAAACATTTGTACAGCACCACTTGTAAATAATGTTTTAGGATCTGTTCCGAAAATGGGTTACCCTCTTTATAATAGGCGGCATAAAGCTCTGAGAAAATTTCGGTTACCCGGTCATTTTCTTCGGTCGCTATGGGAAATGCGTTTAGCTTATCAAGATGGAAGAAGTGAAATTGCTCCTGAAATTGGGATGGTTTTACGGGCAGGTAGTCCTGTTTGAAGTTTAAGATGTACCCATCGATTTTTTTGTCCCGTGCCCAAGAGTAAATATGATTTGGTGAAATAAAATAGAGGACCCCGTTTACAGTACGGATCTTTTGGTCGTTGATGTTCAATTCCGATGTGCCGAACCCTTGAATAAAGGATATCTGATGAAAATTTTTGGTATGGGGCCCTAGGGAGGCCAGGGTATCTTCGGTAAAATCGGAAAACCGATAAATGTGGAGGTCAGGGTTTGTGGTCCATACCGGTACGTTGATGTGCCGGTATAGATCGTTCATTTGTTCAAAATTCAGAATGTTTCCTTTTGGGGTCATTCCACTAGTGGCGGTATTCACATAAAAACCCGATGATCGTTACAAGCATCGGGTTTTTAAAGGTTGGTAATCGTTTTCGTTTAGCTGTTCAACATCACCGGCATAACCAGCATGGTCACGTGTTCACCTTCGTCAAGCCCATCGACAGGGGTCAATATTCCGGCCCGGTTGGGCAAACTCATTTCCAAGGAAACCTCATTGGCGTTCAGGTTGTTCAGCATTTCGGTCAAAAAACGCGAGTTAAAGCCGATTTGCATGTCATCCCCTTGGTACGAACAGGTCAACCGTTCTTCCGCCTTATTGCTATAATCGATATCCTCGGCGGAAATATTGAGTTCCGCACCTGCGATTTTCAAACGTATTTGATGTGTCGTTTTATTGGAAAAAATAGATACCCTTTTCACCGAACTTAAAAACTGATTTCGCGAAATGGACAGTTGGTTCGGATTCTCCTTTGGAATTACCGCTTCGTAGTTGGGATATTTCCCATCGATCAACCTACATATCAGCTCGGTATCGTCAAAAGTAAACTTGGCGTTACTATCGTTATACTCTATGGTAACTTCGGATTCACTGCCCGCTAAAATGCCCTTGAGCAAGGTCAACGGTTTTTTGGGCATGATAAATTCCGCTACTTGTGAGGCACTGACGTCCGACCTTTGGTACTTTACCAATTTATGGGCATCGGTAGCTACAAACGTCAGGTTTTCCGGAGAGAACTGAAAAAATACACCGCTCATTACGGGCCGCAGATCATCGTTTCCTGCGGCAAAAATGGTTTTGTTGATCGCCGTGGCCAAAATATCCCCCATAATGGTCGTTGCACTGGGGTTGGCCAGTTCTACGGCTTTTGGAAATTCCGCTCCGTCGGCATATGCCAAGGCATATTTACCGTGGTTCGAACTGATTTCTACCGTATTGTTGTCCTCTATAACAAAGGTCAGCGGCTGTTCGGGAAATGTTTTGAGCGTTTCCAACAATAACTTTGCCGGTACGGCGATGACCCCTTCGTTATCCGAATCTACATTAAGAACGGAACTCATCGTCGTTTCAAGATCCGAAGCGGAAACGGTCAGTTTTGTTTTGTTCAGATCGAACAAAAAGTTATCCAAAATCGGAAGGGTATTGCTGTTGTTGATGACACCTCCCAAAACCTGAAGCTGTTTTAAAAGATAGGTGCTGGATACTATGAATTTCATTTGCTGGTATATTTGTTTCTCATTGCCGTCGTTGTTGCCCTTTCCGATCGACCCGATACAGCGGGAAATCTTCAAAAAAACAAGACAAACAAAGATATTTGAATTCGTCTTTTTACCGAAACAAACTTATCAACAGCTAACGACCGTACTTTTGTTTTCGGAGATAGTTGAAGCCAAGCCCGAAAAGCAGTGTCAACAGCACTGGAAGTGCGATGTTTAGTAGTTGCCACTTCGTTTTTTGTGCTTCAATTTTAGTACCGTCCAAATGGGGGATGCGTACTTTTTTGTTGCGAATGTTTATAAGTCCGGTATCGTTTAAAAGGTAATTGAAGGTATTCACCAAAAATTCCTTGTTTCCGTAGTAATTGCTTGTCCATTTGTCGTACCCAAGCTCCAATGGCATTCCTTTGCGCAGTTGGTTTTTGATCAGGTCACCGTCCGATATGAGTACCAACTGTCCGTTTGTTCCGCTTTCCAAAGGGTTTTTTAGTCGCAACGGTTTTACCCTATTGGCAAACGCCGACCGGAACGCACCCTCCACCAATACGGCCAAGGGCTTATTGCCATCGGTATACCGTTCTTTTTTTGGCGGTTGGTTGATGGCCGAAAGACTGATCTGGCGGGGCGCCTTATCCGTTTTGGACAAAGGCGAACTCTGCAATAGAACGATCTTTTTATACCCATTGGGCAAAGTGTCGATCGAGCTTGCAAATTGGAACCGTAACGCCTCCAGATTGTTGTTGATGGGGTGGTCGTTCCGGGAGCGGACCATCGGATTGTACAACCATGGTACCGGCTCGTATTGCGATGCATTCCCTTCGCCGGTGGCAAGAACGATTTGGGTAAAATACATGTCGTTCACCAGATCGCTGTTCAAACGAACACCGTAATTGAAAAAAAGATCGGTAAGGTTCAGGTCACGTTGCAGTGCCATCGCCGTACCCGTTTCATTGAACAGACTGTCGATTTCCATGTTTACCTGGTCGATGAGCCATACCGTTTTGCCACCGTTTACCATAAACTGGTCTAGAAGGTATTTTTCCCCATCGGTAAAAGGCTCCGTCGGTTTGGCCAAAAGGGCAAGATCGTAGTTGTTCAGTTGGTCCAATGTTTTTTGCGGGGCTACGGCAACCGAATCCAAGGTAATTGCGCCGATATTATAGTAGTCCCTTACCGTGGTAAGGAAATCGGCGATATAGCGGTCGTCCAACTCTCCGTTTCCCTTGATTACAGCAATGCGTTTTTTTTCTTCCAACGAAATTTTTCGAAAAGCATCGGCGAAAACATACTCCAGTTGCTGTACCGAGTTATTGATCCGTTCCACATTGGTTTCGCCCTGTTTGGTCTTTAGCAGGGGAACCTTCACCGTTTTGTTGTTATAGTTTACCATGGCCCAAGGAAAAATGATCTCTTGGGATACCTTGCTATTGTCGTTGACCGTTACCCGGGTAGGGGTCAGGCCAAGACCTTGCAGTTCGGCAATGGTAGCGTCCACGTTTTCAACGCCTTCCAAGGGATCTACAAAGGTATACTTGATGTCGGCGTTCACCTGGGAAAATTGTGCTACTAGCTGTTCTACCTCTTTTTGGAGCTTTACAAATTCGGCGGGAAGATTGCCATCCAACAAAATATCGATGATAACTGGTGTCTTAAAAGTAGCTGCGGCTTCGATCGCGGGTTCGGATAGGGTATAGCGGCGGTCCTCCGTCATATCGAAGCGGGTATGGAGGAAGTTGGCGGCCACATTTACCAAAACGAGTACCAACAGGGCTTTTACGATGTAGGACAGTTTTGACTTCATTAGTTGTTGCTGTATTTCAATTGAAGTGTGGTCAAAAAGAGAAAAAATGCCGCTACGGATACAAAGTAGACCAGGTCCCTGGTATCGACTACGCCCCTGGCAATGCCGTCAAAATGTGCCTGCATGCCCAAATCCTTTACCACAATAGCGGTATTGCCTTCGGGGAAGAGCGTTGAAATGCCCTCAAAACCATAAAACAGGAAAAAACACAACAGCACGGCCACGATAAAAGCGACGATCTGATTTTCGGATAGGGTGGAGGCGAACAGGCCGATCGCTACATAGCAGGCCACTAAAAACACCATGCCCAAATAGGACCCGATGACCAGTCCGGTGTCCAAGTTGCCCACGGTTGTTCCCAGTTGCGACACCGTGTATGCATAAAGTGAGGTGGGGAACAAGGCGATCAGTACCAAGGCAAAGGCCCCCAAGAATTTCCCCAGTACCAGATGCCGGAGTCCAATGGGTTTGATCAGCAGCAACTCCAAAGTACCCAGCTTTTTTTCTTCCGAGAAGCTTTTCATGGTTATTGCGGGTATCAAAAACAAAAATACCCAAGGCGCCAATAAAAAGAAGTTGCCCAAATCGGCAAAACCGTATTCAAAAATGTTGAAACGTCCCTTAAACACCCAAAGGAAGAGTCCATTTAAGCTGAGGAACAGTCCAATGGTCAGATATCCGATGGAGGAGGTGAAAAAAGACTGTATTTCCCGTTTGAAAATTGCGAGCATTTTAAGGACTCAGTTTAAGGTTGTTATTTGCTGAAGGCTCCAAGCCTCCGGTCTGTCGGCGAAAAGCGCCTTGGTCTCGCCCCATACCTTTTTAAAAAAATCGGAATTGCGGTAGTTTTCCAAAGCTTCACCATCTTCCCAATGGCTATAGGTGAAAAAGGTGGCAGGGGCCGCTTTGTCTTGGTACAGGCTTAAATGGGAACATCCCTCACTGCTGCGTATCCGGTGCTTATGTTGTTCAAAAATTTGCTCAAAACTAGCAATATTTTCGTTTAAGAAGGTCATTTTTACGATTCGTACCAGCATTTAATAGAAATTTATGGTGACCATGTCCCTATAGTCCAACCCCAACAGCGTCGCGGCCCCACCAACGGTATTCAGATCACTTTTGTAGATGGCGAGTTCTATATATTGGGAGGAGTTGAACAGTGCGAGCAGATCTCCTGCACCCCTGCGATTGCTTTTTTCCAGATCAAAATTGATGATATCGCTGTAGCGGTGGTGTATCTTTTTTATTTTAGTGGTCCGTGCATTCAATTCAAAATCCCTTCCCTTTCGATAGGCATCAAAAAAGTTCTTATGGATATTGGTGACTACGTTTCCATAGTTGTCGATATACACGACATTGCCTACTATTTTGTTGCCCCCATCGGTGACAGTCGGGGCAAACGCTTTAAGTTGTTTTAAACTGTCGAACGGTTTACCCACCACTTCTAGCGTACCGCCACGGGCCAAATGACAGGCCGCTTTTACGAAAACGTCCAGTACGGGGAAAGAACCCCCTTCCGGATTGGGAATGTTGACCTGAACCACCTTTTCGGGCCGAATCTCCGAAACGATAAGCCCCATGACGCCGGTATTCGCGGTAATAAAGTAATGCCCGTCCACCAGCATGGCGATGTGTTGGTTTTCAGGAGTTGGTTCCGCGTCTACCCCAACAATATGGATGGTGCCTTCCGGAAAACTTTTGTAGGCGTTTTTTACGATATAGGCACATTCATGTATGTTGAACGGACTGATACCATGGGAAATATCAACGATCTGCGCATCGGACAGTTCGGTATGGATACTTCCTTTTAAAGCGCCGACGAAGTGGTCTTTAAGTCCGAAATCGGTCGTGAGGGTAATGATTGCCATGCAGCAATGTTGATATGTTTTTAAACTACCAAACTATTTTTTTACTTAAGTTTGTTTAGAAGCTGTGCGGTAAAATTAGAATAAAAAAACAGCCTTCAAAAATTTATCTTTTTCCGAAACCCTAAAACTATCATATTCTTTGAACGAACTTATCTTGGAGTTGACCGAAATCAGTCCCAGGGACTTTTTTGGACAACGTAATGAAAACATCGACCTTCTTAAAAAATATTTCCCGAAACTGAAGATTGTTGCCCGTGGCAGTAAAATAAAAGTATACGGCGATCAGGAGTTGTTAGAGGAGTTTGAAAGGCGGTTCGATATGATTACCGCACATTTTGTGAAATATAACAAGCTTGACGAGAACGCGATCGAAAGGGTATTGACCAGTAATGTTTCCACCGATTACGAAGCGCCGGAAAAAAGCGGGGAGACCCTTGTGCATGGCGTAAACGGGAAGCTAATCAAACCCCAGACCGTCAATCAACGGAAATTGGTGGATTCTGCCAAAAAGAACGATATGGTGTTCGCCATTGGTCCGGCGGGAACGGGAAAAACCTATACCGGGGTGGCCCTGGCCGTAAAGGCACTCAAGGAGAAACAGGTAAAACGGATCATTTTGACCCGGCCGGCGGTCGAAGCGGGGGAGAACCTTGGTTTTTTACCGGGCGACCTTAAGGAAAAGTTAGATCCTTATATGCAGCCGCTATACGATGCTTTACGGGATATGATTCCCAGTGAAAAGCTGAACCATTTTATAGAGAACGGTACCATACAAATTGCACCGCTTGCCTTTATGCGCGGTAGAACGTTGGACCATGCCTTCGTTATTTTGGACGAAGCCCAAAATACGACCCATGCACAAATGAAAATGTTCCTGACCCGTATGGGAAAAAGTGCAAAATTTATCATTACCGGGGATCCCGGGCAGATCGATCTGCCCCGAAGGGTCATTTCAGGATTGAAAGAAGCGTTACTGGTGTTAAAAGACGTGGAGGGCATCGGTATGATCTATTTGGACGACAAGGATGTAATCCGTCACAAGTTGGTGAAAAAGGTCATCGACGCTTACAAGGGCATCGAACATCAAAATTAGAACCCTTTATAAACGATAAGAACATCTTTTAAGTTACTAGAAACTAAAAATAAAGATGTGATGCCGTAAGCACATTGATAAACAAACGATTTAATAAGTACAAATGAGCAATACGATCATCGATTCCAATTTTAATTTTCCCGGTCAAAAAGGAATTTATAAGGGCAAGGTGAGAGAGGTATATACGTTGGAAAATGAGCTGTTGTTGATGGTGGCTACCGATAGGTTGTCGGCCTTTGACGTTGTCATGCCAAAGGGTATTCCCTACAAAGGACAGATATTGAACCAGATAGCGACCAAAATGATGGAGGCTACCAAGGATATTGTACCGAATTGGTTGGTGGCCACCCCGGACCCCAATGTGGCCATTGGCCATGCCTGTGAGCCGTTTAAGGTGGAAATGGTGATTCGGGGCTACCTTTCGGGGCATGCGGCAAGGGAATATAAAGCGGGCAAAAGAAGCTTGTGCGGTGTTCCGATGCCCGAGGGCATGAAGGAGAACGATGCATTTCCCATGCCGATCATTACCCCTGCGACCAAAGCGGAAATGGGCGCGCATGATGAGGATATTTCCCGGGAAGCGATACTGGAACGGGGTATTGTCTCGGAAGCGGATTATACCGTTTTGGAAGGCTATACACGGGCACTGTTTCAGCGCGGAACCGAAATAGCCGCCGATCGAGGATTGATTTTGGTGGACACCAAGTATGAATTCGGAAAAACGAAGCAGGGCGCTATTGTATTGATCGATGAGATCCATACACCGGACTCTTCCCGTTACTTTTATGCGGAGGGCTATCAAGAACGGCAGGATAAGGACAGGCCGCAAAAACAACTTTCAAAAGAGTTTGTACGCCAATGGCTGATCCAAAATGGATTTCAGGGATTGGAGGGACAAACCGTTCCCGAAATGAGCGATGCCTATATCGATTCCGTTTCGGAGCGCTATATAGAGCTATATGAGAACATTACGGGGGAATCCTTTGTAAAGGCCGACATTACGGATATCCAAGCCCGGATATCGAAGAATGTACTGGCCTATTTGAACCGTTAGAATTCAATTTCTATACCTGCTATTTCAAAGGTATAATGGTATTATTTGAACAATTTCTTGCGGGTGGTAACGCCCTTTTTTTGAAGCCGTGACAGTATTTTTATAAAGGCAAGCGCGGTGATGTAGGCATCGCCCAACGCCGTATGACGGTCCTTTTTGGAAATATCGAACTTATCTGCCAGATCGTCCAGACTATAATGCTCTTTTCGCTGTAATAGGGGAGAACGTATCAGTGTTTTTTTATAGAGTGTTGCGGTGTCGAGTACCTTGTTCTTTAGTTTTGGTAGGCCGTGCCGTTTTAGGGCTTCGTTGAGCATTCGTAGGTCAAAGGCCGCATGGTGCGCTACCAGAACACTGTTTCCAAGAAATGCCAATAGTAGTTGTATGGCCTCTAGTTCGGAAATTACCTCACGCTGCTCTTTTTTTAAAATACCATGTATGGCCACGTTTTTGGAATGGTAATAGTATTGATTCAAAAAAACTTCCATGCTTTCAGCTGCGGCTATCGCATTATCGGTTACCGCCAACGCCCCGATAGAGAGCATGCGGTCCGTTTCATAGTCAAATCCGGTTGTTTCGGTATCCAGTACCACAAAGCGTATCTTTTTAAGGTCTTCCAACAGTGGCCTGTCAAAAGCCGAGGCGTAGTTTTCCCAAAAGATCGGGTGGTTGACGTGTTTTTTTTTGAAAATACCCATTAGCCCAAGAGATTGGATACCTGAAACCGCACCCGTACCAGTTCCTGCAGTTCTTTTATGGTTTTAAAGGTCCTTTTGAGCTTAACTTTTTCTTCCTTGGTCAAGGTATCTAAGGCAATGAACCTGCCGGAGTCGGAATGCAACAGCCCTTGTTTTGTGCGGAACTTTAAAAGTGCTTTCACCGCATAGGAGCAAGAGAGGTACAATGTGCGTTGTTTGGGCTCTAAAACCGCCAGTTTTTCAAAACGTTCGGCCGTATTGTTAATGGATTTGATCTGATGGGAAAGTACAAGTACCCTAGCGGCATCGATCAACGGCATTAACGCCCTTCTTTTGACATCAAAAAAGTCTTTGTGGGCACCGTCCGCTTCTACTAAAAATTGTCTAAAAAAACCGGTAGGGGAAGGATTCTGGAGTGCTCCTTTGGCCAGATGTAAAAAGAAGGAAGTATTGTTTGCCGTTTGTTCCAAAATATACTCGGAGAGTGCCGATACCAATGGTGCATCGCCATAGGCACGGTTAAAATCGAAAAATATAGAGGACAGCAAAACCTCGTCAGGTCCGGGGTTTCCGATCCAATGGGATACCTGCGATTTCCAACCGGATAGGGAACGGCACCAATCGGGATTGGAGGCCATCATCTCCGCAGGACAGTATTCGTATCCGATTTCGTTCAGCCCTCGGGTTACTTCCCGGGCCAGGTTCAAAAAATAATCGGTGGTGCTTTTTAACCGCTCCGGTGCTACATCTTCAAAAATAATGGCATTGTCCTGATCGGTATGCAAAAGTTGTTCGCTACGTCCTTGACTGCCCATGGACAGCCAGGCAAACGCTACCGGGGGCGCGGTCTTCATTTTTTTTAGGCTGAGCTGTAGTACCTGTTTGATACAGGCATCGTTCAGTTCCGTAATGATCTTGGAGGTGAGGGTCAATGGAATGTTTTGGTCCAAGTATCCTTTTAACAGCTGGGTAATGCGCAAGCGTATTCTTTTCAGTTTTTTAATTTTTCGGGTACGCTTTATGGCCTTTATCAAAACCGCGGGATTGTTTCCCAGTTCCAACATCAGGTCGTGTTTTGATAAAATACCAACGGCGGGGGTATTGGGGGTACCGTCCTCGGTAAGGCATAAATGACTGATGTTGCTTTTCATCATGGCCATTTGCGCCTGGGTGACCGTCATCGTTTTCGGGTAAGTGATCACGGGAGTACTCATGATATCCGACGCCTTGGCCGAAATGGGGAACATACCGGTGGCTATTTTGTTACGGATGTCCTTATCGGTGATGATGCCGACGGGCAGTTCCTTTTCCATTATCAGCATGGCACCGACCCTCTTTTTGGTCATTTTTTTGGCAATTCCCTTGATGTCCGTCGTGGGCGTGCAAGAAATGATCTTTTTGGAGTAGGCCGTAGGTTGTAGCCCTGCCAATAATGGGGCAGATGCGGGCGTGCCCGTTTCACTCTCCCCGTATAACGAACCCCGATGGTCCTTGGAGTACGGGTTTCGGGTATTCGAGGCAAAACTTTCAATGAGGAAATCCCCGATTTCTTCATAGGATTGCGCAAAGGGTTTAAAAACCGCAATGGGCAGGGCGTAAAGAATACTTTCCTCATATGCCCTGGCCTCCATTTTATAGTTTTCGTTCGCCATTAATGGGCGCAATCCAAAAATATCCCCTTCATCGCAAAGGTCGATGATGGTCTTTTGATCTTCTTTTTCCAAAAGCACCGCCCCCTTATGCACGATATAAAAGTAACGATGCGGCGATTCGTTGGCTTTAAAAACGATTGAATCCTTATCGTGATATCGGATAATTACCTCCGACGATAGTGCTAGCAAGTCTCTTTGGTGCAATTCGTTAAAAGGAGGGTACCGCTCCAGAAAGTCGGCTATTCTTTCGGAAATGGTGTTTTTATTGGAGTGCATAAAGAGAGGCGTGCGTTGGTATATCGTTCTAAATTACGGAATCTTCTTTTTTAAAGGACGGTCGTGCCGACCGTTTGTCCGTTAATCGTCCGTGCCGATAGGGGTACGGTACAAATTGTTTCGGTCTAAAATATACACCGCGTTGTCCAAGGTGTCAATTCCATAGGAGTCTCCCACGAAAAAAACGGTACTGTCCTTTTTGGTCAAAAATGGTGTTGCCACACTATCTTTTTCCTTTATGGAATAAACGAAACTTGGGCGCTCTTTATCGTTAAAGGAAATCGATGTTGTAACCAGTGCCATATTGTTCACGTAGATAATGGCACTGACATTACTTTTTGAAGCTTCGTCCGGAAGGGCTATTTCGGTCCATTCTTTCCCGCCATCGTCGGTACGGAACAAACTACCGTCAAGACCACCGATATAACCGGTAGCGCTATTGCGAAAGGCAATGGCATTCAAACTACCGTATTTCTTTTTGATGTCGAAATGAAGGTCCCAGGTTTTGCCTTGGTCTTTACTGCCATAGCATTTTCCGGATTGAGTTACGATATTGATTTCTTGTTTGGAGGGGATGGTAAAATCGGTTATGGCAAAGATGCCGCCATCGATAGCCTTGGTGTCGATAACCTCCCAGTCCGTTCCACCATTTGTAGTTTTTAAAAGGACGGAACGGCCACTTTCCTGTCCGGAAATGTAACCAAGGTCCGGGCTTAAAAAAGCCATTTTAAAATAATGGATTTGGGTAATGGCAGCCTTTTCGTAAAAAGGTTCCGTATTCAATACGGTCCAAGTTTCACCGAAATCCGAAGTTCTAAAAATGTATTTGCTTTCCCCTACGATAAACAGGTCGGTATCCGTAAATGCGGCCGAATGAAAGGCGTTCGCAAAGTTGGAAAAGCCAAATTGGGTCCACGTCTCCCCTTTGTCCTTGGTAAGTCTGGCCCTTAGCCCTGTTCCGCCGACCAATACGCCCATATCCGCTGTTTTGAATTTTAGACCGTTGTAAAAGTGAAAACCGGTTTCGTCCAAATGATGTAAAATGGAGGCATTTTTATCCGTGACCGTGTTCAAAAAAGTACTTTTCGATGTGGAGATGTCCTTGGTAATTTCGAGCTCAATTTCAGGAACTTCCGCAATGGGTACAAAACCGTTAACGGGTGCCTTGGGCAACTGTTCTCCACACGAAATGAAAATCCCGCTGATGAGTGCTATGAGTACTATAGTCGTTTTTATCATCTGTCAGTTTTTTGACGTTACAAACCTTCCTTTGTAGAGTTCGATGTCGTCGAACCAGGCTTTTTCATTCGTATAAGACCCGAACGCGTCCTTAGGGGCCCAACTGGGATCGTTTCCCCCGTGAAAGGTAGAAAACAACAGTTGGTTGATCAGCGTACTGTCGCCGGCCACTCCCCGAAATTGTATGGAATCCGTTTTGCTTATCCTGGTATTGTTTATCCAGACTTCAAAAACGCCATTTGCTTTATTTGCCGGTCGATTTACTTTGGTGTATAACGCCACTTGATGCCATATTCCCGGGGTGAACATCGGTTTTTCAGTGGTGCTTCCCTCGCCGTATTTTCCCTTCATTTTTTGATGATAGAGGTAAGGGGCCACTTTTCCGGAATCTTTGAACATAATCCTTGCGCTCCATCCTCCGGGGCCTATGGGATGGCCACCGGTAACCCGGTTTTTTGGTCCCATGCCATGGAGTTTACCGCCCCGTACAAATTTGAAGCCGGTATCAAATTTAACAAGGTAGCGCAAGGTGGCCTCCATCAAAGGCTCCTTTACATCCATGCTATGAACGATTCTTTTGCTCCCGGAACCGTCTCCGACATAGTTCACCTGAATGCAATTGGAAGGGATAGTACCCGAAGCGGGGCTCAGATCGATCCGTGGATCGTTCAGCAACACCTTTTCCTGTGGCGTCGGCGTTTGAGCGTCGAACGACAATGATAGTACGGCCTTGTTTGGCTTGCAAGAGCACAGTAGTACTATGGAACAGAAGTATCCTATTTTCTTCATTGGAGCTTTGACCCTGTTTGCTATGTGTAAAGTTAGGCAATGTTCGCTATTCCTGCGTTATTAAGATCCGTATTATAGAAACATGTGTGATCGATAATAGCAACTTTTTATTGGGAAGCATTCCGGTATTTATAGCAGTTATGGAAGTAGAAAAGGAAGAACAGGGTGGGGTAGGATGGTTCGTTCCTGAAACTGTCGGCAGTGGATACCAAATAATGAAGCGCCTTTTTTTAGCGTATGGTAAAAAAAGGCGAAAGGAAGTACGACCCCAATCGCCATTTTTTCTGTAGTTGTGCTGCGTTGTACGCTAATTCGGGCGATATCCAATTTGTTGAAACCAGTCCCAATTGTCCCAGTAACAGGTTATTTTTTCAATGAACCCATCATCGTTGATGTTCAGCAAAAAGAGGTGTTCCACGTTATAGTACTTTCCTTTACTTGGGATTCCCAAAATTTCATTTTCTTGGGTACCGCCAATAAATACCTGAACGATGGCATTCCCTTCGTTGTCTACAGTTATGTTTTTGACCTTGTTCGATAGGTCGGGAAATGCGGCGATAAGCGCCGATGCTATTCCGAACCAGGTCGTTCCTTCCTCCCCTTTTATCTTTCCTTTTCCATTTGCTCCCAAGGGAATGTAACGAAACGTACCCTTTTCGCTGGCCAGGGATATCGCTTTATCGATTTCCCGATTGCTATAGGCTCGGAAGAAGCTCGCGGCGATTTCTTTTTTTTCAGCTATTGTTTTCATCCGATGTTGTTTTTATGGTTTTATCTTATTGAACTCATTTTGCGGGGGCCAATTCAAGCGTTTGCTGTGCTGCGGAAACAGAGGATTGTGGGTTTTGCCCAGTTACCAAGTTACCGTCCGTTACAATATAGTCGGACCAATCTTCCGATTTGGTGAAAAGTGCACCTTCCGATACCAGGGCATCCTCCAATAAAAATGGTACAACGGTGGTTAAACCAACTGCCTCTTCCTCGGTATTGGTGAAAGACGTCAGACGTTTGCCCTTGACAAACGCGCTTCCATCCGTTTTTTCGACTCCTTTGAGGGCGGCAACGCCATGACAAACCAGACCGATAGGCTTTTCTTCCTTGTCAAATGCGTTGATCAATCGAGCAACATCTTGGTTGTCGCCCAAGTCCCACATTGGTCCATGTCCGCCAGGAAAGAATAGGATGTCGAACTTGGAAGCATCCATTTGGGATATTTTTAATGTGTTGTTTATTGCCGATAAAGCACTTTCGTCTGTTGCGAACTTTTTGGTGGATTCCGTCTGCCATTCTTCCAATTCGCTTTTGGGATCTAATGGGATGGCTCCGCCTTTCATGGAAGCGATCGTTACGGTGGCTCCCGATGCGATGTACCGATAATAGGGGGCCGCTATTTCTTCAAGCCAGACTCCGGTTTTTTGACTAGTGTTGCCCAATTGGTCATGGGAAGTAGTTGCGATAAGTACGTTCAAATTTTTCATCTGTTGCATGTTTTAAGATTAATTACATGGCAAAGATGCAATCAATAGCTAGCTTGATCCGTTGACCTATGTTATGAAAAAAAATTGACCTAAGTTAAGAAGAGGCTTTTACCAAGTTTTTCCTAATTCGGGAAAGGCTTTCCGGTTTTATTCCTAAATAATTGGCGATCATATAATTGGGAACCCTTTGCTCCAGATTGGGATACGCTTTTAGAAAATCCTGATACCGCTCACCGCTCGACTTGTCCATAGCGGAAAGCACCCTGTCTTGAAGTGCGACAAAGGCAGCGGTAAGCTTAATCCTGAAAAAACGGTCGAATTTTGGAATGGCCAAAAACAGCGCTTCAAGGTCTTGTTTCGATATTCCATAGACAATCGAATCTTCTATGGTGTCAATATTTAGGGTGGCTTTACCTCCTTCAAAAAAGGCTTTAAAATCACTGATCCACCAGTTTTCTATAGCAAATTGCACGATATGCTCATCTCCGTTTTCATCGACTTCATACGCTTTCAATCCCCCGCTGGCAACAAAGTATTCGTGGGTGACAGGATCTCCTTGCTGTATAAGAAACTGTTTTTTTCGTAATTTCTTTTTTATAAGAACGGCGGTAAAACGTTCTTTTTCCGATGTGTTAAGCGTAATTAGCTCTTCTACATGTGTTAATATCTCTTTAAACATATTCCTGTATTGTGCCTTGATTTGCATCCTTTAGGTATGTCACCTTCTGGGCGACCGAATCTGTCTTTAAAGGTACGGACCAAATTGGATTCTTTCATGCATTTTTAGGATATGGGCGTATGCACCAAAACCTTTCTTACCGTATGAAAAGATATTCAATAGGGATTATCCGAAAACCCTAGCGGTACGGATAAATACGTCATGAGCGGGACTATGGGTCACTAACAACAACGGTTACCGTGGCGACGGTGGTGTTCGAAAATGAATCTTCTGCTTGTAAGGCCAATTCGAACGTACCGGTTTTGTTCGGCGTCAAGGTAAAGGTCATTTTTTTGCTATCAAATTTGACCCAATCCAGCAAAGGACCGACATGATCGATTTTTAATGGTCCGCGGTCATCAATATCTTTAAAATAATCCAATGGAAGTTGAATTATCACTGTTTTACCCAAAGGAACGACCGTTTCGGGAATGGGATTAAAAACAAACGGCTTAAATAGTTTTTGAGTGTTCACCCAATAAATGTCCGATTCTTCTAGGCCGGACGAATTGAAAATCATTCGGGTAAAGAACAACAATCGATGGTCGATAGAAACAAAGGGCCTACGTTCCCAATTAGCGGTATTTATACCTTGGTCCAGTACTTTCGGTATCGTCCAGTTTCCTTGGGAATTTTTGTAGCTGATCAATAGGTCCGGACCGCTTTCATCGGACAGGTAGCTGCTAAAGATCATATAGTTGGCGTTCGGAGATATAAAAATACTTTCCTCGTCCCGTTCGGTGTTGACGGCGACTATTGGTATCGCTGGTTGGTAGCTACCGTTTTGAAAAGGGGAAAAATAGAGGTCGGCCAATCCGTTTCCCTTGCTGTTGGAAGAAAAGTATACGCTGCGTTCCAATGTCATGCCCGCCATTGCTTCCCTGGAGGATGTACTGATCGGGTCGTTTAGTTTTTCGGGACCGGTCCAATTTCCCTTATTCTTCCGGAGGATCCAAATATCGGTAAGATAGGTTAGCGTGTCATGTTTGCTTTTTGCGAACAAAAGGGATTTTCCGTCGGGTGAAAAATGGGGCAGGTAAGCGCTGGTTCCCTTTAGGGGCTCAAAAACGCTCGGTTCGTCCCAACCGGTAGCATGCTTTTGGGTCGACCATATCTCGCCTTTAAAATCATTTTCGTTCAATACCCCAAATGCCAACTCACGAGTGTCCGGGGCAACGGAAATGCCGTGTTCCAGTCTTCCTTTTTTGGAGACGATATCGGGGGCAAACATCACGGGAACCGAATCGGGGAGCTGCTGCCCAAGGTAATCGACGGTCGGTGCCGTTGATTTGCAGGCGATAAGCCCAAAGAATAAAACAAAAAACAATAAGTCTCTTGGCATAGGTTGAATATTACCGGTATTGCACGGCCCGCAAACAGCAGCTCACGAGACTTGCAGTGGTTGTAAAAATTTAAAAATAACAGTTTTTTGGATGGTATGAAAAATACGATACCATCGCGTTGGGAACATTTTGCTTTAGTAGCAGGAGAATGCCATCGAATAACTAATCTTTCTTATATAACTGGTGGTGGTGTGCTGCTAGGCCTTTGGTGTTTTGTAATCCAGACTTTTTCTAAATGCTTCGGTGCCAAAGTCCACGGTATCGGGACGCACGAAGGGTTTTGCAAGGTTTTCGGTGCCCTTGTATCCATAGGGGTCGGTTCCGGCCACTATAAAAATATCGCGAAAATCATTTGTTGCGGCCACGCGCCCATCCATATCCCAGGGCAACATGCTCTCGGCACTAGAGTAGTGCGATACGAGGGCGCGCCGGAAACGGTCCGTAGTTTTATTCTTTAGGGACATATGGAGCAAGTACCCGTTAAAGAAAATTACCCCACCCTTTTTTACCGGAACCGCAACAAAGTCTTTTTCTGTGTAAGGGGTAAGATCGGCTACTTCGGTGTCGGCAAAGTTGGAATCGCTGTTCGGGACCCTTTTCCTAATGATACCGTCATTGTGTGATCCGGGAACTACCCAAAGGCAGCCGTTATCGACATCGGCATCATCGATAGCAAGCCATACCCCGGTTAGTGAACGGTCCCTAGTAGGAATAAAAAATTCGTCTTGATGCCAAGCTTGACCCTTTTTGCCCGGAGCTTTTATGAACAACATGGTCTGAAGGCATTTTACGTTCGTTCCGATCAAATATTGAAGGATGTCGGCCACTTTTGAAGCTTTTGCGACGGACTTGATGAATTCTGAAATTTTATGCGGAAAATGGATGGCGACGTATTTTTTTAAAATAGTCTTCGTCGTGTCTTTATCGCTATGGTTTTGCAGCCCTTCGATATCGCCACGCTTTCCGGTAACGATATGCGTCGCTTCCTGCCGCAATTGTTCGATAAGGGTTTCCGAGACTAATTTTGGAACTACTAGAAACCCGTTTTTTTTATAAAATGTAATATTGGCTTCGGTGATACCATCGAGCATTTCGAAATTTTTCATAGATGTTCAATTTAGATCGATTTTCGTTCTTTTACCATGGAACCGTTGTGGATGTTATAGGGTTTGGAACTGCCCAGTTTGGAAACTAATAGTTTTCCCATTTGAGCAAAATCTGTCGATATGGTGGTAATTCCATTACCTACGATTTTCTTTAGAATAGTTTCGTTATAACTGACCAGTCCGATGTCTTTTCCCAGCTCGTGGTCCATTTGGGTAGTGGTGGTCACCACGGCGGCCAGGTCTTCGTCATCAATGACCAAAAAGGCTGTTCCGGGACGTATGCTTTTTTGCGCGACCTTCGATACAATTTCGTAATCGATGGCCGTTTGAATACAGAATTTTTGAAACCCGATCTTTAATTCTTGGGGGTGATGGGAGGGGTTCCTAAAAACAAAAATAAATTTAGAATAGTATCGTATTCTATGGGAGAGTTTTACCAATCCATCATAAACATCTTTTTTAAAATCCTGTCCTATAAAATTGAAGGGGCCCGGGATGCCATCGCGTCGATCGAGGAGCGTTACCTTTTTGTTCGGCAACAGTTGCAGTGCCTTTTGCACTAAAGACGAATTTGGGTACGGACTTATGGCATAGTGCGTGTAGTTCTCGTTGGCCTCCTCGATCAACCTGTAAAAAAGTTCTTCATTGTGGTGGTGAAAGTATATCCTATATTTTCCCTTTTCCGATACTGCCTCCGATACGTTTTTCACTAACGTATCTTTATAAGAGGAAAGGGAATCCAGTAAAAGAAACAGATTGATTTTGGTGGTAATGCTCCGGTTTTGTAGAAAATAGCCTTTCCCGTGGACCGGTACCGCAATTCCCCTGGCCTTTAAATTTTTGTAGACCCGTATGCCGGTATCCCTAGAAACGGAATAGTTGTTTTGTAATGTTGCCAGGGACGGTAATGCATCGCCCTGTGAAAGACTTCCTTTTTGGATCGCTTTCTCTAAATCGGAAACTATTTTCTGTACAATGGTCAAAATTCAACTGGTATGAACTGGTACGAATTTAATTTTTTATATTTGATTTTCAAAATACCAACCTCAGATTATTTCAATGCAACACACTTATGTCCTTAAAGTTAGTTTGATAACCGCCCTTGGTGGTTTCTTGTTCGGTTTTGATACTGCGGTCATTTCCGGTGCCAATTTATATATTCAGTCCTATTTTGAACTGGATGAAGTGCAATTCGGTTTCGTGGTCAGCAGTATGTTGATCGGTTGTGCTTTGGGAGGGGTATTGTTCGGTCCATTGACCGGTTCTTGGGGGCGAAAAAAAATGTTGTTGGTCACGGGCATTCTTTTTTTTATATCGGCCCTTGGTAGCGCATTGTCCACTTCGGTTACCGCTTTTATCCTATATCGGATCGTAGGAGGTGTCGGGGTAGGTGCCGCTTCCATGCTCTCCCCCTTGTACATCGCTGAGGTGAGTCCGGCCGCCATTCGCGGAAGAATGGTATCGTTGAACCAATTGACCATTGTGTTGGGCATTACCATATCGTTTTTTTCCAACTACTATTTTACGGGCCTTCCGGAAACGATCAGTTGGAGATGGATGTTGGGCATTGAGACCGTTCCCGCATTTTTGTTTATCGCGCTGTTGTTTTTGGTTCCCGAAAGTCCGAGGTGGCTTTACTCCAAGCAAAGAATGGAAGAAGCCAATGCTGTTTTGGCGAAAATATATGGACCGGAAAAGATAGTGCCCGTTCAAAAAGGAATCCTTGCCGATTTAAAGGTCTCATCCAAAACCGGGGACGGACAAACGAACGTGCAAGCGTTTCAAAAACTTTGGACCCCGAAATACAGGGGAATGGTCGCGATGGCCATTATTTTTGCCGTACTGCAACAGGTTACGGGAGTGAACGTGGTGATGTACTATACCCCAAATATTTTTGAGCAGATCGGGCTAGGAAAATCCAGTGCCATTTTTCAGACCATTAGTGTTGGTATAACCATGTCGGTTTTTACCATTTTGGCCATGTTTTTGATCGATCGGGTAGGAAGAAAAAAGTTGATGCTCTTTGGTGCTATGGGAATGGCGACTTCCCTTATGCTTTTGGGATTCGTGTTCAGTATGGCCAACTCGGCCCCGATAATTGTTTTGTTGTTGATCTTATGTTTTATCGCTTTTTTTTCGTTGTCGGCCGGTCCGGTCACTTGGGTGTTGATCAGTGAAATTCTACCCAATGAGATCCGGAGCAGGGCCATAGGTGTCGCTACCTTTTTTCTATGGATAGGGAACTTTGTGGTAACGTTTACATTCCCTATCCTACTCGAATTTTTTGAGGGTAGTGCAAAAGGACTCATTTTTGTTCTTTTTGGTCTATTTTGCGTGGTTCTTTTCGTGTACACCAAGCGGCGTTTTACGGAAACCAAAGGAAAGACCTTGGAAGAGATACATCGGTAATGGGCGGCGTATCTTTAGATTTTTCAAAAATGTCGTTCACTTGCAGATATCCGTATCGGAGCCATTTGATTTGGTAGCGGGGACAGGGGTAGGGGAGGTTCGGATTACGACGAAATAATGGTCAAGGTAATCGTCCGATCTAACTAACTTTGGTGCTTATGGTCATGATTTCTTAGTAATAAATGGTACGTTATCCTATTTTCATTTCCATTTTATGGAGGAGTTTGTCATAATCATTTCCATGGTTTCCGTATTGTAGATACCATATAGGCTGTCCTTACTTTCCTGTGAGCGCTTAAATTTAAGCAGGATTTTATTTTCTTCATTACGCCATTGAACATAATCAATTTCCTCTTCCGTTGTTCTGGTCAATTCTTTACCATTTAATGTTGAAGTATATAAGAAATGACGGTCATTACTGGTGACAATACCATCATAGTCGGTATCCTTTTCCGCCAGGAGGTAATACATTTTACCGGTATCGCTACCTTCCTTGCCGGACCACACCTGCATCCACGAAATGTATCCATTTTTAGGGAGGAGCTTTCCTATCGGATTACAGGCGCCATCAAAAAAATGGATGTTCGTTGTATTAAATACTACCATGTCATTATCGTAAAGAAGATACTGTTGGTCCAATTGTCCTTCATAGTCCGTGTTACCGATGTTTGGCGCATAAAAAAATGGTGAAAAGGGTACGCGCATCGGGTCGGATTTTTTACCGCTCCATACTATTGGCGGAATAAAAGGGTCTTGTTCAATAGGTAGTTTTTTAGAATAATCGGTCGTCGATACCATGGTATAAACCATTAATATAGCGATACATCCGATAACGGTAATGGAAAAGATCAATTCCATTCTCCGTTTCGTCTTGAATTTTTGTCTTATTTGGTCGATGGCCCGGGAAACCTGTTCTTTTGGAAATTCTTTGAAGGTAGCCTTGTCATGGTTGTGGATGTCACTATAAATAGTCGCCCTATTGTCGCCTTTGAACTTTTTACGTTTTGAGGCGCGCAGGGCCCTGTTTTGACCAAAACGCTTTATCATGTCGAATATGTGACCTGCAGAACTCAAAATCCTTTACCGTGCTTTTGTGTTTTATATGGGTGTCGAAAAAGCACAAAATGTTACGAAGCCTAGGGTTTTTTATATAGATTGTCAGCTTAAAACTCACCCACATATCTGATATTTCAAACATAGGATTCCTTTTTCCTTATCCAGATTTATCGGAATATCGTCGCTTTTTTTTGTGATCCTGTTTGTTTCCCGTTCTTGGCTTTTACATGTCGGTATTTGTTGTCTATTTCCATATTCCATAAAATCGTTTGACAGCAATGCTTTGGAATTTATCGAGTAATGAGACCGTTAACTGTTGCGCAGCTACAGTTCGCTAGGGTCAATCGAGTAATTTATGACACCGTTTAGGGAAAGTGTTCCAACGATAATGGTTACGATATTCATGTTTTTCACTTTGATTTGATATCGTCCTCCGTGTTCAATTTTCCGTCCGGACCTGCAGAAATAATCAGGAAATCGTTTTGGGTCGTGGAATAGTGGTACGGTCGGTTCCATAAATCTTTTTTCCATCGTTGCCTCAAAGGATCATTTCCGATCAATTGGTCAAAATTATCGGGATAACTCCCAAATTTCTTTTTCCATTTTTCCATTCTTTCTGTCATTTCCGCCAATTCTGTTTCGGTTTTTTCTGGAAAAGTAACCAAACTCCGATACATTAATGACAAGAACACGATTAAACTTGTCAAGACCAAAAGCGTGATAATGGTTATTACACTTGGTTGTAGAAAATACTTTTCCATCGGTCTTTGTTTACCATCCGTTTTTTCTTTGCGTGCTACCTGTTTCCGATGTTTATAATCTGAGAAGATTATTCCAAGTTCCGCTAAAGTCGATAATATGAAGGCAAACATTTTAGATGGTTTAGAAAAATGTGGTACAATGGTGAAGTTATAACCGTATTCAGGACGTTGCAAAAGCGTAACAACGAAGCATTGTTCAGGTGTATCTCCGAAGCTGTTGCTTTACTTACACCGATTTTTCATATGCTTCGGCAATCCAGGCTTTGAGTTCCGTATCGACCTCCGACACATCGGACAATTTTACCCGATGGGTACACATGGTTCCAAATGGTCCTGAATTTTCCAGCCTTTCGCTGGTAGGCGTGTCCTTTAACTTTAACCCTAGATCTATTCTTGTTTTGGTCGCGGGTTTAATGAGAACAAATTGCCATTTCCGGATGATACTAACACTTCCTTTTTTGGGGGTAACCTTAACATCGGGCCCTAACGAGAGGACAAACTCCAATAACGCATCATAAATTGGTATCAAATGCGCTTTCCCTTCGTATTGGCTTTTTACCAAATCTTCGGTATCTGTGTTCTCTTCTTTGGATAAGCTGACAATGGTATTGGCAAAACCATGGGTTACGTGATATTCCGTTTTTAAATACCGTACTCCCTCCGAATGTTTGGAAAATGACATCGCCCTTAAAATGGTTTTCCATTCCGCCAATGACTTCCCGGTTTTTTCGGGCATGTTATCGATCATTGTTTTTAACGCTTTGTCCATTTTCTCCTTTTTTTAAGTGCTCACCATAATTGATATCATGGGGTAGGGGAACCCTTTGCATTTTTTACATGCGACCCATAGTAAGTTAAAATTAGGAAATTTTCCGTTGGCAGCTATTTGCGCATCATAGTAGAGGCATTCCAGTCTTCCGTTTTTTAACAAGTTGCCTTATGTCTTTTTGAACTGCTAAGCATTGCCGTAGCGCGCTGTGCATTGGTGGTTGTGACGGGGAATCAACTTTGTTGACCAAGGTTTTTGAAACGGGTAAGCCTTCATGCCAAACTACCGAAACGGCACTTGAAACAAAAGAATTAGGGCCGGGTTTTAAGCAGCTGCCGTCGCGTTGGATTTTACCATTTTGTTCCAACGGTTCTATCCCAAGAAAACGGGTGGAGTTGTTAGGGTCAGCGTGCAGCGGATCGGTACCTGTTTGGTGTTGCGGAACGCTAAAAGGTAGTGTAAATGCCAATGTTCAAGGAAGCTTGCTTTGGCACATTATTTCCAAAAAAGGCTCCACCAAAACCAACCGTAGCGCCGAATTTCTCCGTGATTTCCACAATTCCCTTAAAGCCAAAGGCACCATATTCCTGGTCGTTTACGTAGAGGCCCGTGGCCGTATTTTCCAATGGCAATACAATGTTTCCGTTCTCCAAGGATTTTACAACATCGATAAAACCGATCAACCAAATCCGTTTTGTGATTTTATGCCCGATTTCCCCTCCAATTTTAACATTTGAACTGTAGTCATTGGTTCTCAAATCGGCACCGATAAAGCTTTGTACATAGGTTTTTCCAAAGCTCCTTCCCATTAAAAAAAGTGGTGTAAACGTAAAGGCATCATAACCTGTTCTGATTCCAGAATCGGAATCGTAAACGCTGGTATTTGCTTCAACATTGAACTGTCCGGAAAGTATCCAATCCTTTTGATAAAATCGCTGTTTTACCCCTACGGCAATATTACCAAGCGCCGTGGTACTAAAATCATTGAACGAAATTAGCTTTAAAGGAGCATTTATGACGATACTGGTTTGATCTGAAAATCCATATTCGCCATACAATTGAATGGTTTGATCTGAAATTTCCCCGGGAACATCATAATCGGGGCTTCCAAAAATGGTACTGTAGTTCGGGATAGTGTTGAATGAAAGTTGGGTGTAAAATTTGTTTTTCTCCTGCGTCCACGGGCTTTGGGAAAACACGCCAACGCCCATTGATAAGAATAAGATTATGATACCGTTTTTCATGGGGTTCTATTGTTATAAGTTCATAGTGCGAAACGATGCCAATCCCGACAAAATGGACTAGAAACACCTATTCCTAAAATACCAATAAATCGGTTTATGATCAAACATCAGGTATTAAGGTCGTACAAAAAATGGTATCCTTTCTTTTTTAACGCGCATCTTTGAACCTATCGGCGTTTCGGATAATTCTTTGTAACAGATTATCATGTTATCGCCCCAATCGTTTTCCATCGTAAATTAGGTGTTTTTTGATAGTGCCTGTTACTTCTTGCGAAGCATAAACTTTCATGTTATCGTTGTCGTATTCAAAAGCAAATTTTGTTTCAGGTAAAATAGTGGATTTCATTTCATAAAAACCGTTCCTGTTTATAGATTGTAGTTCACTTTCTTCATTATAATTGAATATGTCTTTCATAAAAGTTTCCTCTTCTGCATCCTTATCCAATAAATAGAATAGTTGTTTTGTGATTTTATCGTCTTCGAAACAAACGACCCGTACTTGTTGCAACATCATTTCGTCGCTATCATTTTCTACAAACAAAAACCACATTTTACTGTTGGTTAGATAATCGATAAAAACGCTTCCCCAATTTTCATTTGCATTTTTATAGCTATAAATCAACGTATTGTCGAAAAAATGATTTTTAATGGAATCCAACTTTTCCGTCTCGAATATGGTGGTTTTTCCTAGCTGGTTTGTTATTGAATAGTAAGGGGTAAAGTCTAAATAGGAATCGCTCCAGTTTATTTTTGAAAATGAAGTACTATTCATTTTTTCTTTCCTTGCGTTGAAGGATTTTTCGTTTTTTTCAAAAACCGAAACAATTTTTAAATAGTCGTTATCAATCATCGCTTTTGTGAGCTCTCCCCGAGTTCGATTTTTTTGGCGCCATACAAGGTTGATTTAAACGCATATATCCTGTTTTAGCAACGGGCAACTTCATCTGTATCGTAAAACCATCTTATGTATTTTGAATCAAACATCATATTTCGTTGTTGCCTTTAGTAGTTCCTTGTATTTGGGTTCGGTCAGTTTTTCTTCCCTTATGATCTGCCTGATCGTTCTACTGCTGCCAATACCATCCCTATTCAATAATGTTTTAACCGTTTCTTCATTATCAATTTTATAAATGGTATTAAAAACAAGTTGGCTTTCGCCCAAACCATCAAAATAATACCACTGTTTACCATGTTTCCATACCGACCCAAAAGTATACACATCCCCTAATTTACTCCACGTTTCTTGGGTTTCCAAACCCACTAAACGATTAATGGTCGTGTATCGCTTGTCCAGACTCTTGTCGGTTTTATTGTTGTGCCGTCTTTCAAAAGCATCAATATACAAGGTTTCTATGCCGTTCGAAAATACGAGTGGAGCAATTTCCTTGAAATTCTTGTTTGAAAAAGGATTATCTCCGGCGCGGCGTGTTTCTTTTTTTACCGTATCATAGTAGTAAACTCCCTTCATACTGTACCAAAGTGTGTGATTGACATGAGAGCCAAATTTGCTCATTACCTCATATGGCCCGTTTTTTCTATCAAAAGAAATACTATCGATATAAACGGTTCCATCTAAGGGATCATACAAATAAGTCCCATTTTCCCGAGGATTTACGTTAATGCCATACAACGCTTTGTTGTCGGTTATGGGTAACAGTTTATTTTGATGATACACATGTTTGCCATCCCTAAAATAGACAAAACTTTGCGTGGTGTCGGTGTGGTTATACAAGGGTATTGCAGCTAAACTATCTTTATTCGCATTAGGCATTACTTCCCCCTTGTAAAATACCTGTTTTCCATTACAGGCAATAGATCTGTTTTTTAGCATGGTAATATAGGGTGTATCACTCTTTGGCAATACTTTTAGGCCATACCGATACATTTGAGGCTTTTGGGGTTTGTCGTTACCGAACAGATAATGGCTAATTTGATTTCGTAATCCCTTACGCACGG
This sequence comes from uncultured Flavobacteriaceae bacterium, assembly GCA_947500445.1. Lineage (GTDB taxonomy): Bacteria > Bacteroidota > Bacteroidia > Flavobacteriales > Flavobacteriaceae > Pelagihabitans. The sequence continues at coordinate 30,377 of CANMSB010000042.1, forward strand.
TCAGGTCCTTGTTTCGTTGGACCGCTTTATCGCAATAACAGGTTGTTGTTCCATCCGAGTAGTAGTTGTTTCCGATAGGTGCTACCTTTTTAGGATCTAGCTGTGGTATAATGCTATTGCCACAGTACACGTTTTTATCGTCAATGGCCATATGTCGATCATCATATGCATGGCTAATGGGTTGGAAACTTTTTATATCCGCTTGCGGAACGGGAAAATATCCATCACCGGGAACCACAACGTATATCGTGTTTTGGTATACCGTAAATCCCCCAAACAGCGCTTTACCGTTCTGATTTATTTCATCGTCAATATCCGCGGCGCCGAGAAGAGATATAAAGACGATACATAGGATGATCGTAAGTGCCGAAAAAGCAATAATGATTCTCGTTAGTAGCGTTTTTTTGTGCTCATCTGGATTTTTAAACATGCTCTTTTTTCGTATAGCCGCTGACCGGGGTCTTTGCAGATTCTCCATTACTACCATTTCAAAGGTACTAGGGAAAAAGACTAAAAATAAGCGATCGGTTTCACTTTATAGGATATTGCTACCATTGAACGGATGGCTGCTTGGCGATACGGTATGTTTTGCCCGGAAAAAGCGGTTAAGAAAGGAGGAAATGGTCCAGGTCAAATTCTTTTTCTATGCCGTCGTCATGAATGGAGTAGGGAGAATAGAAATCGCATGGGTAAATCCAAAAGATTTGAAATATTTAATAACGGCCCTTAGTAAGTGCTAGAGGACTTATTACCTATGAGCGTAGTAATGTGCACCTCCTTTTCCAGCGTTTAATTTGGGGAATGCAGACCAATTTTATTCCCTTCGGAGTCAATAAATATTGCATAATATCCGCTTTCGTCTGCGTGAAGTGATTTGGGTACCTGTATTTCTCCGCCGTTTTTTTCTACTTTATCAAGGATCGTTTGAAGGTTTGCTCCACCGTTTAGGTAAATGGTCACTCCATTAGCCGAGGGTTTATAGCCTTCCGCTTTTATAATAACGCCCGTAACCATTTGTCCCTCATAAGGGAGTATGCCCATTTGCATTTCCGGAAACTCCATTTTTTCGATGGTAATGTCCAAAATTGCTTGATAAAAATCGATTGCCCTTGAAATGTCCGTTGCCGGAATTTCAAAAATGGAAACATAGCTTTTTAAATCTGGAGTTTCTTGTTCTTCGTTTGAATTAATCCGTGTTTTCCCGGTATTAGATTTGTCTTGATTTTTACAGGATATCATGCAAATGAATAAAACAAGGGTACCGAATGGTAGAAATGTCTTCATATTTTGCGGTTTACGTTTAGGATACAAATATGAAAGATCTATCATCACCAAAATTGTAAAAATGCGACAGCTTTTTACTTGTAGAAAAGTGTTGAAAGCGCCATGTTTTCGTTTCCGATGAATTCCTTTGGATTGATTCCCGTAAACTCCTTAAAATCTTTGATGAAATGCGCTTGGTCAAAATACTCGCTTTCGTATGCAATGTCGGTCAGGGTGTCCGTCTTTTTATGCAACAACATTTTTAGTGCCGTTTGCAGTCGTATTACTTTGCCCAATTGTTTGGGGCTGACACCAATTTGCCTTTTAAAGTTTCTTTCGAGCTGTCTTCTTTTTGACAAGTCTTCTTTTAGGATTGCGGTGATGGATTCGGTTCCTTTTGATGAAAAAAGGGCGTCTACCGTATGTTTGACAATCGTGTCAACCATCGTTTTATCATTCAGTTTTGTTAAAAGAAAATGCTCTATGATTTCAATGCGTTGTTTGCTGTCGGATGCTTTAATAATTTTTTGTTCCAACGCCTTTGCGGTATTCTTTTCGAACAACACTTCTATTGGTGTTTCTTTATTTGCCAAATGTTCAATGGGGACGGTTACGAAATTGGCAAAGCCGTAAGGGTAGAATCTAATTGCAAAGGTATTTACATAACCGGTCGGCTCAATATAAAAGGGTTCGATCGTTTGGCCCAATACCATTGCACGTGGTTGTAGTATGTACCGGTCTTTCGTGGTATAACGCTTTATGTCGTCTCCAAGAATAAAGGCCATTTCAATACATCCATCGGGAATGATGCGTTGTCTTTCTTTGTCCTTTGCTGCAGGAACTTCCAAGGTCCAATAACAATTGACAAGGGATGCCAGATCTTGATGTGGTTGAAATGTTTGATAGTTCATGGATTCATCGATGTCTTTTAAATAGTGTAAAACCCAAGGGAACGTGCTAGGGTTCGCTTTCCACTGCGGTTGCGGTAATACATTTTGTTTTCCTTTTCCTTGTTTCAGGCTGCCCCAAAGTATCGAGGGGTAGAAAATCCTGGGGTATTATAAATATACATAAACCTTTGTAGCGTGTTCAAAACCCTTGTTATCATGCGGTTTTGTTGTGTTTCGTTATTTTTTTCTATCCGAATTGTACCATTCCGATGAATTCCAACTTGGGCATATCCCGCCCAGTTTATTGAAATTTAAATCGGGATTATCGGTTTGTACAAGTCCGATCAACTTTTGTCCGGTAAGAAGCCATATCCAAGATTCCCCTGCAATAATATCAAGAACTGCCTCTGCGAAATTTTTATCTTCTTCAACAAAGCTGTCGTAGCGCCTAAACACCAATAGGAGACCTTTATATCTTTTATTGTACATATCCGAAAGGCAATCGCTAAATGCAGCTAGGTTCTCACCGTAGTAATCTGGAAAATCCAGTGCCGCTTTCAGTTTTTGATGTGCGTTTTTCCGATTCCAATTGCGGGCATTCATTTCTATAATCTCAAAATTATTATTGCTGAACCAAATCACATCTTCATCAAGAACCCTATTACGGAAGTACTTATGTATCGGTCCGTCTTTTAGAATTTCAAAATCCCTTTCTATTTTATCTTTTTTTGATTTCATATGTAACTTTCTGCAGCGTGTCGCGTGTAACGAAGTTGTTACTCATTTAAAAGAGGATAACCTTCTTTGCGTTTACCTTTAACGCAAATCTGTTAGTGACCTACTAAATTTCTACCATCCAAAGCATCTGAAATAGGCGACTGTTATAAAAGTAAGTATGAAGAACGGAGTTAAAAAACGTTTCATCGAATTTAGTTAGCTTGAAAATAACGATTCCGTTAAGGTTCGTTACTTTTATTCTTACGCTTCCCTGAGTTTCGGGCGAGCGTAACCTAAAGATAGCTTTTTGTGTGATTTCTATTCATGAAATCCGCAATAATGAAATCGAGCCAATGTTAGCTCAAGTTTTTATTTCTCCCACATTTTTATTTCATACATCTTTTTGTGAAGTCCAATAAAGGTCAAAGTATCGTTATCAAAACTTTTGAAAATTTTAGGTATTGCATACTGCTGGAAAAGTAAATTGAATCCATTGTGATGAATTCTTTTGTAATAGGTTTGGCTTTCCTCGATAGATTCGGATTCCAAAAGTATTTTCCCTCCACGGTATGTGATATCTAAAACTTGATTTCCATCAAAATCTACTCGGTATGTCTTGCCCTCCAATTTGATTTTATGTGATTCCAGATTTTTTAAAGAGTCATTTAGTTTTTTAAAAGTATATGATGTCGTTTCATCAAAAACGATTAAACTATCAGTATTTATAGATCTTATGGATAACTCGATACTATCATTGAGAATCAATTTGTTCTGTGTTAAACTGAACGTTCCTTGAGCTTTTTCATAAGAATCGGCGGCGCCAAACGATTCTGATTCAAAATGTCCGTTTTTAAAGGTAAATACTTCGTTGAAAGAAGGAATTGCAGTTTTCGAGTCGGTATAACATAGCAACCATGTCCCATCAATTTTTGAATTTGAGCATGTGAAGGCTTACCCGTTTTCGTACAGCCCTAAGTTAAACAATCCTGTTTTTTCATTGGGGCTAGCCCCAATGAAAATTCTTTGA
>CANMSB010000043.1 GCA_947500445.1 uncultured Flavobacteriaceae bacterium
TTCCTTTCCTTTAGGCGCTCTTTTAGCAGATCCGTTATACTTGATTTGCTCTGTACGTTGATATCGTCCTCACCGGTTGCATCGTCCTCTATGAACGTGGTCATGTCCTCAACACCGAATTCCTCATCCTGATCCAGGCGCGGGATATTGGTAATGGTCCGTGAATCGTCATCATTGCCCCAAATGGGCATGAAGGTAAGCGCGATGATCAATAGGAGTACCATGACCGAAATCGCAGAAATCATTGCTATTTTTCCCTTATTCATCCAAATTGACTTTAGTATAGTTCTGTGTATAGTCCGATATCTTCATCCCCCATTGATTATTGGGGAAACTTGGGGTTTCATAGGTTACAACGCCTTGTGCCGTTATCAGGTAATATTCCTGTCTTGGCCCGTCCTGTATCAACAACGTGGCCTCGGAACGAAAGGGAAAAGGTTCGCCTTTATCGATATTGACGTGTGTCACCTTTACTTCCAATATCTTATAAACATGGCCATTACGCAGTATATCGTTATAGGCCTTTTCCTTTTTCCACCGCTCAAAGATGCTCAAAGCGTTGGTCCGGTCCACCAAAAAGAGTGCTTTCGCCCGATTCCCGTTCAGCGTATTTCGATCTCCACTGTTTAAATAGTACATTGCATTATATACATGGCTTTGCACCCCCGAGTTAATGAGGTCCGTACGGTATTTCAATTCTGTCTCTACTTCGCGCCCGGAGCTATCGAAAACCTTCACCTTATCGGCAATGGCAAGATTCGAAAAGAAATACAGGACGAGTACGGAAAGGGTGATTACCCCTGAAAAACCCGTAATCAAAAGCATTGCAAAACGGTTGGTTTTTTTTGCCCCGACGGATTCATTGAACCCTTTTACCAATTCTTTGTTTTTCATAGTTATAATATTCTCCACAACAGTATTTTACTACTTGAAAAAAGCAGCAGCTTACCGGCGATTACAATAATCAATATCGAGATATACCAGTTAAAGTTGTCATTGGTCAGATAGATTTCCTTTACGCCCTCCATCATAGCGTTCGCCAACAGAAAAGCGGGTATCAACAGGTAACAGATAAGCAATGATTTGAACCAGGTGAAAAAAATTGTTTTCGTATTGTCGTTCAGTAGGGAAACCACGGCAAAACCGGAGGTCATCTTTACAAGCCCTAGGAAAAAGAACCGATACAATAGCGCAAGGCTTAGGACCCATTGGTCGATAAGGATGACCAACGGTTGTATGGCCAAGGAAGCGGTATAATCGATAAGGTCTCCCGGGCTAAGGTCCCATATGGACGGCTCGTCTTGCATGAGGAACGCGATCTCTTTGGCCATGGCCTTAAAGAAATCACTTTCCAAACCATCTCTTGAAGCTGAAATACCGTTGAACAACGCGGACAGCAAATAGTCTATTCCCGTAAATGCAAAGGGGATAGCCAAGATCACCAATCCGATTTTCCACTTCTCTAAAAGGAGTTGAAGAAAATCCGAAATGGTCGGCCCATCTTCCTCGCTGCCTCCCTTAAAGGATATTTTTTGTACAAGGAACAACACCCGTAAAATGCCGAGTACGGCACCAAAAAGCACGGCGGCGTATAGGTAGATATAAAAATCGAATTCGACCTTACGGTATATGTTTTCGACATCCGAAAAACTTAGACCGGAGAGATCGGTAATACCACTGCTTTGAAGGGGTAAAGTTACCATATCCTAATTCTTTTTTTCTCCGAGTTCTTCGTAGTATTCATATAGCTCGTTGTACCGTCGATTTTTTCGTTTGAGCCGGTACAGCTTGTTTTCAATATCGGTTACCTCTTGGTTCAGTTCCCTAATGAACTTTAACCTTTCCGCATCCGGCATACTAAAGAAACTGTTGCTAAGGATTGTGGACATGGAGGAAATATTATCTTCTAAGGCGAGGGTGAGATCGATAACTTCCGTTGCGGAATTTTCAACTATCGCGTTTGCATAATCATTCGTATCGATATCCGATATCACCATCTGTATAAGGTCATAGCATTCCTTCTGATGCTCCGTAAGCCGCTTTACCTGAACACTGGTCTTCACGGCATTGTTCACCTTCTCCAATTTTTCCTTCGCCTCCAAAAGCATTTTACTCTGTTCGAGGGCGACCTTCATCCGTTCTATAAAACGAAGCTTGCTTTCAACAGCTTCCTCTGTCAGTAAAACATCGGTGTTGGGAGCCACTACAACACCGCCTTGGGCAAGTGCCATAAAAGGCATCGACATCAGAAATAAGAGTATTGTTTTTTTCATAATTTCAATTTAATAGGTTTGCAATAGAGACCTCAAGGTTTTGTGTACGCTCAAAGTCTTTGTTCAATTTGTCCCATTGCTCCCCCTTGGTCTGAAAGGCCAAAAAGGTCGCCGGGGATAGTTCGTTTCGTAGCACCTCCGTTTTCTCATAACGTTTTAGCCATAGCTCACTATGGGGATGCTTTGCCTGATACCCATTTTCGATACTCTGTAGCTCCGCGATTTCGCTTGGTTGCAACCGGAGCTTGGCGGCTGTACGCTCAAAACCGTCTCGACCGGACGGCAGCACATAGAATAACTGCGTATTGGCGATGATGCTTTCGCTAAAATTGTTTTCGGGCAACTGCACAAAATCCTGAATGATCAAATACACGGCTCCGTTTTCTTTACGAATTTTTTGATTGAGCACAGAAACAGTTTGAATCACTTCTTCACCGGTATACATATCCCGTATTTGCGCGGTTTCCGCAAACTCGTCAAAAATCAGGACACCCTTTTTGCTTCTATCGGCAAGTATGTTCTGATCGATGGTGTCCTGAAGTATGAGCAGTATCAGGGTGACCAAGAAGGGATCCTTCTTGATTTCGGTAAGTTCGAAAACCACAAGTTGCTTCTCCTTGATAACATTTACCGTACTGGAATCCGATACCTTGAATACATTTTCATATTTACCCCCTGCTATAAATTGGCGGCAATTGTGCTTGAAGTTATCCAGATTAAAATATTCCTCCTTTATTTCGAGTGCATAGAGCATGCTATTCCCCCCTTCGCATACAAACTTATAAAAGGAATCATAACTATGGTCCTTGGTGACCTCTTCGTAATAGTGTTCCAAAATCCGTTCCATGGAAACGATTACGGAAGTATCGTTAATGTATTCGATGTTCCGCCATGTCTTCATAACGATTTGTGCCAAATACCCGATTTTCTCGGCGCTTGGTTCATCCGTCTCAAATGGATTGATCCCCAAAGGGGTATCCACCTTTAGACGAACATGTTGGGAAATCTCTGGATAGAGTTTGGTTATAAACTCAAAAGACCTCCCAAACTCGGCAACCACCACGTTGATGCCCTTTTCGATAAATTGGGTCATTATGGTCAACATGATTACGGATTTTCCGCCACCGGTCGAAGCTACGATAAGCCCGTTTCGGGCTTCGTCCTCATACCATAATTGCCTTTTGAGCGGCCTTTGATCTAAACGGCTGTTCAAGTAGACACCGGTCGGTTCATCGGTAGGCGTAGAGGTATGAAGGGTCAAACATTGAGCCTGTAGCAGATCCGCCATAAAGAAAAAATCCGGGTGTAGCAGTTTCTCCCTACCGAAAACGGAGCCTAAAAATACGTTTTGGAGGATTTCTTTTTTGGGTTGATAATACTTTACCTCGAGAACATCCAGTCGTCTTTTGAGTTCACGAAGATGACGTTCCAACTGTTTTTTATCGGTATCGAAAAGCACAATATTGATATGCAACAAGACCAGATCGTCATCGGAACTGCTCTGTTCCTCCAAGGCCAGTTTCAAATCTTGATACCTACGATCAAAATGTTCACTCTGCTTTCTAAAGTTGCCATACTCTTTCCGGGCAACTTCGATTTGCTCCAAAAGCTGCGGTTTACCTACAAATTGAACAATATGGTTCACGATGTGGTTACAACTGAAGGTTTCCCCTATACATTCCAAGAAGCCCTCGTAAACGTCCTGATACATCTTGCTGATCTCGCTCTTTCTGATGTTGGGAAACTTTCTAGGAAAGTATTCGGCCCTGTTGAGGGTGACGACCTCAAAGTGGGAATTGGAACCAAAGGATCTGTCCCTGAAATCAAGATCATGGTAACCACTCTGTTCGAAACCGTTCAACAGCATTGTAACATGTTCCCGCACATAGGCCTCGTCCAAAGCTTCGATGGTCGTATTGGGAATACTATTGATAACGTTGATAGCCTTGTCGATACTAAATTCAAAATCCTCTAATTTTGAAAAGTCCGTTTCATGTAACGATTTCTTATAGGCAAAGGGATTGCTTTGGTAGGCTTTTTCCAAAGACCTCAAATTCTTGATCGTAAAGCAGACCAGACTGTCATGTTCCACGAACATTCTGCCGTCAAAATGTTCTTGGGCATCCCGCCCCAAAAAAGAATTTCGATCGATGGTTTTTCCATCGAATGCTTTGTTCAAATATAGCTCTTGACGATGCACATAGGTATCTACGGGAAAACTACGGAACGCTTGGTTCAATTTATGGCAGCGTTCGTCGTACCCTTCCTCACTAATCGAATATTTGGGCGGTAGCTTTAAACGGTACAACAGCGAAACCGTACCGTCTTTTGAAAAAAGCGCGTTGCCCGATATGTGGTCGATACTATATGCTTCGATGCCCTTGATCAACATTCGGTAATCTTGTTAAAATTAATATGGCTTATCAGATCGGCCGACTTCTTGATATCCTTGAAAGGGGTCGAAACGCTCCTTCTCTTATAATAGAGGTACACTATCCCCACGATCACAACAGCGATTAAGAATGCCAAAAACCCCACTACCCCGGAACCCAATATCAGAAACACCAATCCTGCCATTGCGCCCATTAGGAGAATGCCGGAACTGATAAGAACGAATTCCATAAAATATTTCCCTCTTATGTTAAAGAAGTAAGGGGGCTGATTGATATTCTTTATCGGGGTACTTTCAAGCATCAGTCGATTCTTATGGATGAGATGGCTGCATTTGCTGCGGCGGCAATACCGGCAAGAATGGCAAAGGCCAAAAGGTAGAACAGGATAATTTTTCCGACGTTTCCGAAACCTTTCCATACGGTTCCGTCCTCGTTCTTGTCCTGAATTAGGGAAGCGTTCGAAATAATACCGTGAATTGCTCCGGCCAATACAAACAGGACAAAGATCGGAAGCAACCAATCGTCCAGAAAGGAGTTGATTATCGATTTAGCGTTTTCCTGTGCCATTAGGCTTAAGGGGCTTGCGAATAGAAGCGCGGTCAATATTTTTTTGTTTTTCATCATGTGTTATTTAATTGCAGTTAATTTAAATCGTTGTTATAGATATCGTTTATATCGGTAATTACAGATTGATAGGCGGTCTCTACATCATCATCGGTTACCATCCGGACGAAAGGATTCTCGCTCAATTTTGAACCCCTATAGGGTTTGAAACGAACATCGAATTCATAAGTATTGCTTTCCGTTGCCGATCCTACGAATTGACCGGGTTGCAAGCTTTTGAAAAATTCCGGCTTGTATTTTTCCTTATCCAATACCGAAGTGGTCACACTGCGCCGCTTTTGTGGTCCGCCGACGGTAAAGCTCTTTTTTTGCTGTTCGACCTGTGCGAACATCGTACTGAACTTACGCGCTGCTTCGGTATCCTTGGTACGCCCGTAAAAATGATTTTGCAGGTTGGATTCGATACTTGACAGATCGCTCTTGTTGTATAGCTTTTCAATTTTTGAAGGGTTCTGTGTCAATAGGACCATAGCAAAAAGGTATTCCCTTAGCTCGCTAGGGTACGCTTCCAAATCCTCTATCTTGAATGTTGTCGCCTCGTCAAGAAAGCCCACCATGGGAACCGTATTCCCAAATTGGATACGTTTGACCGCGCTTACAAAAAGTAGCGCGACAAATGGGCTAATCTGGTTACGGTACTTGAAAGTATTGGTAATCGTAAAGGATTTAGGATCCTTCGGATCGTTCAGATAAAAGTCGAAATCATCACCGGTTAAAACATACGTAATACGTTTATTCGCGGCAAAAGAACTGATGACCCCGGAAAGCGTGGAACGAATGGAAGATTGGGTGGGTTTTGAATCTTTAGAATCGAACAACGATCTTGCATAAGTTCGACAGGTAGCGTTCCTATCAAAAAGTTCCAAAAGCTGCTCCGGGTCCAACTGTAGCGGAAAATTGAGGACATGGGGGTACGTAAACTTATCGGGATGATAATAGTAAAGATAGTAGGCGGAGGCAATGAGGATGCCCTTTGCCTTATCGTCCCATTCGTTCAGGGTTATTTTTTTGGCAAGTACCTTGTAAAGGTTGGTCGTCAGTTCCTCTACTTCCATCTCGTCATCTATCAAACTCCTTTTTATGGGATTGAAACGATAACCATGTGAAAGGTTGACGATATCGATATTATAGATCGGGTAGGGATAGCCCAAATGCTCCTTCAACCAAAAGGCGGTATTGGTATAATCGTTATCCTTGGCATCATAGATAAAGAAAGAAAAGTTGTTCCTCATGAATTCGGATAACAACGGTTTGCCCAAGCTGACTGTTTTACCAGAACCGGCCCCACCATAGATAAGCCAACCGACAAAAGCGTTAAAAAATTCCAATCGTCCTTTGGAGTGTTCAAGGACGATCGTATTCTCCTGTATGGGCTTGCTACTATTGAAATTCATCAACAATAGGGGCAAGGAAACCAGACTAGCGACCAAGAACACAAACACCCACTTGATACTAAGAAATATCGAAGCAAGGCCATATAGCGAAATTAGCACCCCCATACCGATTACTTTTCCCATCTTTGATTTCGATGAAAAGAGGGCACAGATACTGATAACGGTAAGAATACCGACCAGTAAAATAATCGCATATGTTCTAATTGCTTGCATATTTGATCGATTCCTTCATAGCCTCCTTTTCCTGTTTCAAAAAGGTGGCGATAGGGTTCATCTCTTTTAACTGTGACCGTAATATCACATCCAAATCTTGTTTGTTGAGTTCTTTTCTGATATCACTTACAGGGCTTAAATCGGAATACAACAGTATCTCTTTTGCCTGGCTCGAAAATGCATCCTTATCCTTGGCCATACGATTGGTAATCTTCTCTTGGTTTTTTCTGGAATAATTGAACATTCTATCGAAGGTTTTTTCATTGTCCTCCCGAAACGATAAATGATTGAATCCGGCCTGTTCCCTTCTATTGTTCAATACCGTATTATCCGCTTTGGCATACTTAGTGGATAATGGTGATAGCTTTTTGGTCTTCTCTTTATTATACCGATGTACTACCACATGGATATGGGTCTGTAACCCTTCCTTTTTACTGCGCTGTGGTACATTCTTTTCTTTGGCCTCCTTGCCAGAGTGGTACCGATCATGCTCTATTTTGGCATAGTAAACCAAGTCGTCGCCCTTTACACCCCTATCAAAAGCCTTGGCGTAATTATCCATGACCTTATTGGTATAGTCCTGTAATTTTTTTTCGTAACCTTCCAACTGCTTTGTATTTAAATCCTCGGTCCGACTGACCCCTACTGGCAGCAAATGTTTCAATTCCCGTTCACTGGGATTTATGGTCAACATGTAGAATTTATTTTCATCCTTTCCCAAGCGACCTTTGTTACCATCGATGCCGCGGATTGCATCGGAAGTGGATACCTTGGTTTCGTCACGATTAAAAAAACCGGTTTTCTCAAAAAAACCCTTTTTCTCGTCTTCTTTGGACAAGTAATCAAAAAGCTTCTCGGAACTTCCTTTGTTCCCACCTTTCGGACTGGACGAATTATGTACCCTGACAATCATGACCTAATCCCTATTTAAAACGTTCATTAACCCCAACCGTAATTGCGTATACCGTTCTTCGTCAACTACGATTTTTCCGCCTTGCTTCTCACATTTTTTTTCAAAGTTGTTCAATAGGTATTCGATGGCCTCAATTTTTTTTTCGGATACCCCCAACGGTTCTACAACATTATATGCATCCGTTTCAGGGGTATCGATAGTTCCCTTTTTAGGAGCCCGCGAACCCCCAAAATCGGCCACCATTTTTTTGGTCTGGTCGAACTGCTCTTTGATAAAACCACTAACCTGATTGAAGTCTTGATAATGCGGTTTGAAATAGTCTCTTTCCAAGGCTCCGATCTTCTTGAAAAGGGAGTCCCTAAAGAGCGCTACTTGCTTCTGTATCGAATCCTTTTGCCGTGGACTGATATCGTTCGAATTAAAGAAAAATACCATATCGGAAATCAACATGGTCGCATTCTTGTAGCGATGCTTTCTTTGTAGGAGCACAAAATCCTGTTTGGTATCCTTTTCAATTCTTATCGTACTTATTTCGTCATTCATATATGTCTCAAATATAGGTTATATAGTACTTCAAAGCATTAAATATACAAAAATGTTACAAAAAAAGAATGTAATACACTGGTTTCCAGTTAAAGTGTCGGGTATACCCGACGCCCTCTTGCTCATTACATTCTCTTTTTTTACTCCTAGATTTAATTCAATCCGACAAAGTAAGGAAAAATGCCGTCTTATAATAAAAATAAAAACAAATCTCGTTAAACCGTAAAAATTCACTTTCATCTACACGTTGAAAAATTACTGAACATGACGAATGTAATCAACAGAAAAAGTTCGATTCGAAACCCAATTACCGTATTGTGCAAAAACGTCAAAATAATCGGAAGTTCTACTTTAAGCGCTGCTTAAAAATCGGGTATCTGTTTCTCTGGAATTAGTGAAAAAAATGGTATATTTGATTGTCGCTCTGACGTGGTGTCAACGGCAACTCACGGAATGTGAAAAACAAAGCACTGGACCCGTTCAGTGCTTTTTTCTTTTTTAAAAGCAGTTCTCCGCAGCGTCAACCTCTTTTTTTTGTCCACTGTTCTGTTTAAAACAATTTGACCGCCCATAGTATAAAATTTGGAAAAACGTAGCTTAAATCCTCTTAAAACGCATTGTATTGTACAATACATTTTTTACTAATTCCAGAGTAGAAAAAACCTCGGGGTTTGGGGCAGACAGCCCCAAGAGGCTTCGTGCAACGTCCTTAATTAAAGGTTGTATTAAGTAGATTTAAGTATTTAATAATATTTAAAAAGATTTAAAGAATCGGTTTCAAGGATATAATACACTGATTATGAAATTATAGTAGAAATAAGTGTCGGGTGCAAAAGTGCAATTTTACGGGTGCAAAAGTGCAATTTTACGGGTGCAAAAGTGCATAGATACAGTCTTAACGGGTGCAAAAGTGCAGTGAAAACCGTGTTTACGGGTGCAAAAGTGCAGTGAAAACGTTATACACGGGTGCAGAAGGGCAATCCATTCTTACAATTCGGGTGCAGAAGTGCATTTTATCTCTTTGATTCGAGTGCAAAAGTGCAATAATACCCGGGTGCAAAAGTGCAATAATCATATTTTCGGGTGCAAAAGTGCAGTTTCACGGGTGCAAAAGTGCAGTTTATGGATAAATTTCTTTCCATTTACTTATAAAGGCACTGTCCAGATAATCCGTAGCTTTACTTCCTTCCTTTCGAAGTTTTGATATAAACTTTCGGTAACTAACTTTAAAAGCAAGTACATCCGGCCTTATAACACTTTCTCGGAACGATTTAATATTCTCCTCGGTCAATGCATGTCTGCGTTTCAAATACTTTGACTGGTAATTAATTTCATTTCGCTCGTTATGCAAACGATTGATTTGGATTAGTTCTTTCCCTTCTCTCTGAATTTTGGCAAAAACCTTAGGTCTTACATCATAAGGAACCACCTTGATTTGGTTGGGCTTATCTGGAATATCATAATATGCGAAGGATATCCAAGTGTCGTTTATTTCCTTATTGTCCAAAACTGTTTTTAATGGCATCAGGAACCCTCTGATAAAATCGTATTTATTACTGTAATTCAGGCCATATCGTTTAGCTAACTTCATCCAACCTATTGAAGTTCCATTATTTTTCTTGATTCGTATTAACCAGGTTATAAAAAATCGGTGTTTAATATTTTTAATGGAACTCAAGATGTCGGTTCTTAAATTATTCCATTTTTCTGGTTGGAGCCTTACAATACGATCCGCCCAATATAAAGATATTTCTATTTCAAAAACCCCACTTTTGTCCATGAAATTCCAGTCTTTGATCAGCCCTCCGGAAGTAGTAAGCTTTTGCCCTTCTTTGTTTTCAAAGGTATATATGGAATGTTTATAGGTTTTCAGGAAATCTAGAGCTTTAGTCATTAGGATTTTGTTCCTGTTTTTTAAAAAATAGGATGTCTTGTAGGCTTTCCTTAAGATATTTTTATCGGTGTTCAAAACTTCGGATTCCCATAGATCCATCTTTAATTGATTTTGGGTAATTTCCTTGGGATCATATAAATGCTTATTGCTTGTGCGAAACATATTGCCTTTAAGGTCGGTCATGATTTTAAACAACAGATCGGTAACAACTATTGGCTGCAACAGGAGAATCGGATTTTCCTCCACATCCAAATATTCATCAGTAAAATCTCTTGAAATTTCAACCGATACCGAATTGTTATCAGGTAGCCGAATTTCGTCAGTTTTAATATTGTTCTTCATGATTGTTGTTTAAACTCATATTGCTTCTTATCAAATTTCATATTATCGGAATGAATCCGAAAATAAAGTTCATTGTCCTCAATTATCTCTCCGGAGTTGACTTTTTTGTTTTCCCCTATTTTGAAAACAGCGACCATTAGTTGATATAGGTATTTACTGAACATTCGATTGAACACTCTTGGAACAACCTCTCCTTAAATTCCATAGCAGAATAATGGTCCTGAAATGTCAACGCCTCTGAGATGCTAGTGCTTAGAATCAAATGGTTCAGCAGATACTCCACTACATATTGATTATCGGATGTAAACAAAATAAATTCCCCCTTCTTCATATCGCTCTAATCAAAGCTTCCTTTTGACTTTTGGCCCTCTCCTGAATTTCAAAGAAGGTTTTTACATTACCCTGTAAGGCTTCGAGTTCTATCTTTGAATTGGCAAGTTCCTGTTCCAATTTTGTATTTTTTTTGCGAAGCTGCTGTATCTCCTTCTGATTCTCGAAATATTCCGGTATAAGCCGCAAAAAAACACCTGTGGTAGTGTTTATTTCAAAGATTTTAGACAATTTCTTAAGGAGTTTTACATTAGTGGGGGATATGTTCCGGACCCTTGTATCATTGGTAATAGCCATAATTCTAGTTTAAAAAAGTGTACAATTTTTTTGCGGCCGGTGGCACCGGTAGCGGACGGCCATTCAAAAATATGCATTTTTATGAAACACCTGGTGCTTTCCGGGCGAAGCTTTAAAATGAAAAAAGTGCATTTTATAATTTTTTAAAAACGATCATTTTCACTATATCAAAATCAAAACCCATCTTGGTATAGAACGCTTTCTGGCGTTCCCTCTAATTTTCATCCAATGGTGAGAGTTCCCCCCAAATACGCAGTGCATTGTTCAGACCTTCAGCAATCCTTTGCTCTTTGCGTCGCTCTATATGTTGGAAAAAAAGATTCATCGCTATTTCACCATGTCCCCTACCATTACCGCCTTCGATACCATTTATGAAATACCCTTCCATGTTTTCACTTGCCAAGATATCAAGCTCTGAACTATCCAAGACATCAACGTCATCAAGATCATAAATAACACAATGATACCGTTTGTGATCCATTTCTTGTTTCAACCACACGTGACTTCCATGTTTGGTACGAACAATTCTGTCGCGCCTATCTTTCGTTAAGTATTTTAGACGCCGAAAGCGATTCTGTTCAAACTCTAGTTTTGATTGAACTTGTTCGAGTTCCGATTTTACTTCTCTGTACTGTTCCCAAATCCCTTCTTTTTCACGCCGATGTTCCTTATTGAAACTTCCAAAAAAAGTATAGTAGAGAAAATTTTTTAGGCTCATAAAAGGAATTAATTCTTTTGTTTCATCATAATTGACATATCAACCATCGTTTTTTTGAACTTTTTTTAAAGTAGCTTTAAGTTGCCCCAGTGTTATTTCATGTTTTGGAGTTTCGGGTTCATTCATTTTGTCTAACAGCATATTTGTGAATTTCTCTTTTTGTTTTGGTGTTAAATTCATATTCCCAATTTTCTTTTCTAAAATGAATTTTAGAAATGTTGTTTGTTCTTTTTTTGTCATTTAACAACACTAGGCGTTCCAAATTCAAACAAGACAATCGAAATGGACAATATCTATAGTTAAAGTGTACTTTTATTCCGAAAGGTGTTTTATCGTTTAATTAGACTTTAGCTTTTTGATTTTAGTTATACAATTTTTGCAATTAATATTATGTCCTTCCAAATTTTGGTCACCTATGAATTTAGGTTCACCATTTATATTACAAAGGAGTTTTATATCACCCATTGAATCATTCTCCCCCCTGTAATTAATAAGAGCGTGATTAATAGTTCCGTTTATGCCTAAAGTATTTCCCATCACATATGAGAATCTTCAGTTAAAACTATGCTCAGAAAATTGTATTATCTCCATCTTTTTTACAAAACAAAGTTTAATATTTAGTAAAGTTGGCGGCTCCCGAACTTTTAAGCCCCGCATTAAAAGGCTCCGTTGTCAGTCTGTCATTTTTAAGGAGTTCTATATATTCCTCAATAGTTTCGAAACCACGTTTTCCCCCTTCTCCGACCCTTAACGCGGCCCTTTCGTCGAGTTCAGAATAATCAAAGTTGTACTGGATGGTGCTCATTGAAACCTCCATTTTTTTCCCCTCATATAGAATACTAACTTTTTTACTGCTATTTTTCATGGTTATCTGCTTTTATAATACACTACAATATACTGATTTTCAGTGATATAACCTATTTTTTTAACGTCTTTTACCTTGCTTTTTTAAGCGGGGTAAAGCAAATATTCCCTTCCAGATCGGTCCCAATTTCTTACCCATCGTCCTTTGTAAAAGGACGATGATATAAAATAACCTACATGGCCGAATCTGGGCGTTTTTCCTTAGCGTGCCGATAGCTAAGCGTCAAGAGGAAAAATGGCTAGGGCCATCATGAACATTTGTCACCGTGGCGGGGTTTTTGAAAAACCGTGACACGGTGACCTTCCTTTTTCGTATAGTTTAGAAACTCCCCCATGCGGGCTATTTGATTTGCTATTTGACTCCTTCCAAAATTTTCTTTGCTTCTTTCTCTCCATAGGTATCGACCAAACTGTTCCATTCCATTTCATCGTTCAGCTTGCTGTTAAAGTACTCCCCTATTCTATCGAGCAATTTGTTTTTAGGTTGCTTTTCATAGTACCAAAGAAGGTATTTTTTTTCTATCCAGTTCATGCTTTGAATCGGTTTAAAAATTGTTTATCTTAAATGTCCATCGGGGCGGTCTGTTTTACATAATACCTGTTATATAACCCCCTACTTCCCTACCCTACAGTCATTTATGTTTTTTGAGTGCCTTGGAACGCCTTAAAATGGCCCGAAATCTTACAGTTTCGCCCCGATATCCCCTTTTTTCGCTTACAGTTCGTAACTTTGATTCTTTATGCTGCCCATGGCTTCTTTAGGAAATTTCACTTTGCCTCATCTGCATTAGCCACCTATTAAAATCGAAACTTTTAAATATAAAAGATACAATTAAAAGTGTGTTAATCGCTTTTCGCAAAAGGTTAAACTTACGGTAGAAAAAATCTTTGAAAAGGTTGGAATTTCCTGAGCAACCTACCTTAGGGATATTAAATCTAAAGTACCTAGAATATTTTAGTAATAAATAGTAAAATTTAAAATATCGCTTATGTTAATCCAAAAAGTAACCGGTTATTGTTATTACTATTTTTCATATGTGGACCCGTTACGCTGTCCTAAAGAAGATATATATGGGATATACTGAATTTTCTCCGTTTGGAAATAAGTCTGTTACTGTAGAATTTGAGTGTGTCAAGTGTGGAGCTCGTGTTGAAAGTGAAGAAATTGGAATCCCCCCACCCAATTATGCTGCTGAAAAAGCAAGTGATTCACATAATGAGAATGATGGCTATGCAGTTTGTGAAAATTGCAGCATAGATTTTGATGTCTATGTTTATGCAGGTTATGCGGACGGATACGTGGAAATAAATGACATTGATTCTTTTCTAGTTCATGAAATTGAGAATGAATTGGAGGAATATTACGAAGAACAGATTGACGCTATATTAAGTAGCCCTTATTATGATTTTTATTTCCTTGATGAAATTGAGAAACTAAAAGCATTAAATGATATTGACCTTGGAAAAGAAAAACTACAGGAAACTTTAAGAAGGCAAGTTTTTTCCGGTGCGATAACTCTCCTAGAAGACTACTTATCTACTACTCTTATACAAAAAGTTTTGAACGACGATAATAACTTCAAGCAGTTTGTTAAAGAGTCTCCAAGTATTAGAAAAAGAAAATTCAACCTAAGTGAAATTTATGACAAACTAGACTCAATAAGGGACATCGTTAAAAAAGAACTTGTAGATGTAATTTATCATGATTTGCCTAAAGTAAAGCGTATGTATGATTACTCATTAGGAATAGATTTTCCAGATATTGGTAATTTAATGAAGCTTATAAAGACAAGACATGATATGGTTCACAGGAATGGCAAAAATAAAGAAGGTGAAAAGATTGAAATCACTAAAGAGCTAGTTGATGAAGTGATTGAGAGTGTTAAGGTATTTGTCCAAAAAATAGATGAAAAAATAGTGGAAGAGCAATAAAATTCATGATACTAAGGGTTGAGATGGTTTAGGCAAACGATGAACGCTGTCAAGAATAATAACTTCTCTCTTAAGAAATATTGCAAAAAGGCGGAAATGCACAATTTAACACTTACCA
This sequence comes from uncultured Flavobacteriaceae bacterium, assembly GCA_947500445.1. Lineage (GTDB taxonomy): Bacteria > Bacteroidota > Bacteroidia > Flavobacteriales > Flavobacteriaceae > Pelagihabitans. Next base: position 14,849 of record CANMSB010000043.1, read on the forward strand.
GGATACAAAATGATTGTACCGATTTCGATGTCTTGCGGAATCCAATATATGGACAGACCTACAAGGAGCTGTTAGGGTTCTTTAAAGGTGTTACCACTTTCGAGTACAAACATTTGTATTTGTTCCCCCAACTTATTTACGGATCTATGCCCACTATGGTAAAAATCGATTTGACTCATAAGGATAAGTTGCTCGATATCTTCAAAAAGGCTAGAAATGAACCGGTACTAAGTAATCAGGAAATAGCAATCGTAAAAGATTACATCAACAATTCACTGGTAGGGACTTCCAAACTTTTACATTTTCTGAACCCTAGGGTATACGCCATTTGGGACAGTAGAATTTACCGGTATATCTCTGGTAGAAAAACATCTTATGATATTGGGAACATCGATCGTTATTTAAAATATCTAGAGAAAGTCAAGGACATATCTACTAGTAAAGGATATGCGGAGGTACATAAAAAAATAGCTAGACATTTTGATTACGATATACAACCAAGCCGTGTACTTGAAATAATTATGTTTCAAACGGACAAGAACGTTCAACGTTGAGAAGGTGAAAACTTGGCGCTAAGAAATGCAGTTGATAAGTGAAGAAAATGGTATCATTCCTCTTCGAGGTCGGAATCGGCGTCCCTAATAAGCTTCTCCAATTTTTTTAGAATAACGGAATGTGCTAGCTCTGTCATCGTTGTGTTGTCGAACTTCTTGTTTTTGCGAGGTGGCCCCAAATGGTAGTCCTCAATGAGATGCAACATTTTTATCTGTACCGGAGCAAAGGTCTTTGTAGATTTCAAAATCTTGCCATTGAATTTCAGTATAAAGCGCTCCCCTCTTTTAGGAAGTTCGGCAAATCTGATTTCCCCATAGTGGAGATCGTTTCCAAAAGTGAACGTTTTTCCCTTTCTTAAGGCGTCTTCATTAAGTTCCTCCATTAGAATAAGGTTAAAGGAGGTTCGACAGGTTCTATAATATAGGGTAAATTAGTTTCCACATTTTTATAGAGGTCGGTGGAAACGGGATGACTATGAAAGTCTTCCTTAGAAAAACCATGTTCGATAATTTCCTTGATAGGCTTATCGCTATCAAAATTATTCAGCCACTCGTTCTGAAAGGTATCGTCCAGAACTAGTGGCATCCGCTTTTTTTTGTTGTGGACCTCCGCAAAGAAAGGATTGGCCTCCTTTGTTAGAATGGTACAGCTAAACAGTTCATCATCGAGTTCCGAATATAATCCGGCGAATACAAAGGTTTTGCGTTTACCATTAGATTCAGGAATATAGCAATAATGTGGAACAGCTTTCGTATTACCGGGATAATAATGTGGTTCAAAGAACCCATCGGCAAGAACCAGGCATCTTTTGTTACGTATACTTTTTCTGAAGGAAGAATCGATATCAAAGACCCCTTCGCTCCTAGCGTTCCATGAGTTGTGTTTTTTTCGATAAAACATAATGTTGGATTTTACAGACTCGGGAACAAAGCCCCAAGAAGCGGGATAGATGCCTTTTGGATCCTCCTGTGGTATTATAAACAGATTCGGGTAACTGTATGCCGCTCGATGGTAATAAGGCTCATACAATAAGGGAACGCTCATTTGTGCGCCATAATGCCGCTCTAGTTTTTCTTGCTTTTGTGTAAGGGATGTAGAATTGCACATAATCGAATAACCATATGTTAATGGTGAGATTCATTTTGATCAACGATTATCCTCCTTGCTAGAATGGTGTTCAAAGCTGAAAAATAATCTTTGATTATTTGTATAAATGATTCTAAAAAGGATATTTCCTTAATTCTGATTTTTTTGTTTTCTAAGATTATCCCGGGAGTATCTGATATAAAACGCTTCATTCCGGAATTGTTATCCTTATTATATTTACCACGATTATGGGTTAAGGCGTTTCTTACCTTTTGGTAATATGTAATTTTCTCCCATAAGCGGTTCAGAGGGGAATGATCAATCTCTATGACCTTGGTTAAATAGTGCTGGCCTTTCTGGATATAATTACCGCCTTGAAGATCATCTAGTGATATAGTGTATTCTAAATGATTTTGAAGTATACCGCATAACTCTTTGTAATGTGATTCAAACAAAGAATAAATGACAAACAACATTGAAGTATTTAGTAACTCGGGAAACTCCTTATGGTGTAAAACTTCGGAAATATAATGGTCATATGGATTATCTCCCTTTCCATTTTGTGCTACAGATTCTTTTAAATTCTTATAGTTCTGCTCGATTTCGTTTTCCTTCTGTTCAATCATCATTGAGGATTCTTTCAGATATGAAATAATCGGGTCGAGCTTCGCATCGAGCATAACCGGACTACAGTGAAAGAGCCACAATCTGGAATTATTAAACCGATTTACTCGGTTGGCCACTGATGTAATCTTTGATATTAATGGATTCCCTTTGCCCATTCGTTGATTTCGGTATAATAGTAAATAAATAATTCTTGAATCGTTCTTTCATCGTTCCCAACGATGTCGGGCACATCGAACAGCCGTTGTACCAAACCGGTATTATAGCTCCCGATGACCTTAAAGCGGATAAACCCATCGTCCTTGTAGGCAATGGCATCCGTAGTATACGGAAGTTTGAGATGTTTGAACATCCTAAGCGATTTTCTAAAGGTAATAGCCTCGGTGGTTATCATTCTTCCGGTCCTGAAGTCCAAACGTTCGATCAGGATGGGAACCACTGTATCATTGGCCGGATATATCTTTGTAATACGGGCGGGGACCGCATAGGTGACCTGATCATCAAAATCATTGGGTTCCCTTCGCTTAGGGGGAATCAATCTAAAATCTACTTCCATACCGGTAGGGGGTTTATCGGTTGTCATACTTCTTTAAAACGGGTGGTTTCCGGACGAAGCTTCATAATGGTCTGCCGTAAACTTCCCTGATTCAGTTTTTCCGGAAAAAGCGATAAGGTATCCTTATGCAAAAGTTCGGACAAGTGCGCTCGAGCAATTTCGGGACCGTTGGACTCTAGATCCTCGCTCATAAAGCGATCTAAAAGATAACGCAGCGTCTTGAATCCGGATTCCTGTTCCTGGAGCTTTTCAAAGCCTTTGGAATCTATAATGAAACGTTTTAAGCCATGAAAATCATCGATTTGAAATACATTATCATCGGAGGGAACATTGTTCAGTTCTAGGTCGAAACGAGTGTTCAAAAGCGTTTCGAACTGCTCGTACAACGATCTGTCCAAAGTCGAATCGCTCATGTAAATAGTTCTGGCAAGAAGATCCATACAATCCCGCACCGCAATCTTTTCGGTGAACGACAAAGGGGAAGTGTTTTCCATGGGATCCCTCATCTTGATTTCCGGCCTACCTTCGGCTTAACGTCCGCTAGTTTGTCCGCATACTTTTTACGCAACTTGTCGTATCCGATTTCCTTTCCGAGCAATTCCAGAGCCTCCCTTACGATATCCCCTTGTGTAACGGCCTTTTGGTCGATGACATACTGCTTTAACCAAACAAGTTCGTCCAAAAGCTGCTTCGTGGATTTTTCGTGGGATACGGTGATGGAAATGCTGTTCCCTTTTTTCTTTGCCGTTTTGGCATCGGTCTTTTCTTCCAAAGTATCGCCTTTGGAAGGTACGATATCGTCTATCATGGTTTCGATTTTAACTTGTTCACTTTTCGTTGTACCTCGGCGCCTAGTTTTGCATAGTCTTGCGCACCCCGACTTTTCCGATCATATTCAAAGATGGTCTTCTGGTGCAATCGGTGTACGGAATTTTCTATGGCGGTGCTGATACGTATAATGGTGTTGAACAGCGCTACCCCCCATCCATTGTTCTTGATGTCCTCCAAGGTCACCACACTGATATTGTTTCTGGCATCGTATTGGGTCACCAAGATCCCGAGCAGATCCAGGGAGGGGTTCAGATTGGCCTTGATTTTTTTGATCAGCTTGATCATCCTATCAAAACCGTCCAAGCTGTACTGGGCACATTTCACGGGAACGATCACATAGTCCGAAGCGGTAAGGGCATTGGCGGTGATAAGCCCGAGATTCGGAGGGCAATCGATAAAGACATAATCATAATCGAGGTCTTTGAGCGCATTCTTTAAAATGCTTTCCCTATCGATTTCATGTACGATTTTCATCTCTACCCCTACCCCGGATTCCGAGTTCGGTACAAGATCAAGGTTTTTTCGAACGTTCTTGACAATTTCAAATTCCTGTCCCTGCATCAAAGCGGCGAAGGCCTTGTCCAATCTTTCGTTCTTTAGGGTACTGCTAAGATTGGCTTGGGAATCCGCATCGATAAGCAGCACCTTATTTTTAAGGGCTGCCTGTGCGGCCAAGTTCAGGGCCGTTACGGTCTTGCCTACCCCACCCTTGTTATTTGCGATACCGATTATGGTCATTCTACTTTAGTTTATTTAAATACTTTAATTTAATTATTTCTATTAAATTAAACAAAGTTAACGATTTCCCTTTCTCCATTCATAGGGCCGTATCGGTTTGGGGTCGGCCCAAAGCCCGATACGTTTCTCCTTTGCTTCGGCCTCGAGCCGTGCAAGATGTTCGCTATCCGAATAATATTTGTAGTGCCATGCCAGACCGGCCCTTAGCAGTTCTTCCGAAAGGTCTTTATCACCATATTTGACATAACCCAGTATGCGGCCATAATTATCGAGAGGATTGAGCGGATGTTTAGGGACGACCGTTACACAGTCCTGAAAGAGTTCCCCGGAGGTAAACCACTTCGCTTTTTTCCCAAAGGGCTGTCCCATTTCGGGGCAGTCGATATCCGCGACACGGACGCTATGTTCGATATTATCATCGTCCAGTATAACGATGGTATCACCATCTTTGATAGCGATCACTTTTCCGGTCTGTGCGGAAAGATGGAAGGTAAAGCAGACAAGTAGCAGAAAACAAGATAAAGCATTCATAAGATTATTGATTTTATGGGGATGGTTTTGGACGGCACCCCGGGTTAAGAATAATGACAATTTACGATTTAATTACATAACTACATGTAATTATTTAAATACTTTTATTTAAGTAGTTTAATGGTTTCCCCCATACCTTGGTACAGGGGATTATCCATCAGAAGGGCTTAATAGAGACCTTCCCTGCCTGAACATCCTTCCAGAAGACACCGCAGATTTTACCGTTGTAGTCAAAGTTGATAAAGGTAATGCTGTAGCTTTCGAAGGTTACGAGATCAAATTCAGGTTTGGTGTCCTTTTTGATATAGAACATATCCCCTTTTTCGAGCTTGTCGATAAACTGTAGGCCCAGGGCTTCCAACATTTCAATTTTCGCTTCCTTCATCGGTATCGGTTTTATGTTCATAATACTCGCTTAAAGGTTGCAGGGTAATACCAAGGGGGTCGATGACCTTGGTATCGAATACCTCGATTCGTTCAATATTTCTTGTGGTGGGGACCAACATGGAGGCCACTCCGGTTTTCAAATGTACCAATTTGGGCTTTTGGTCTTTCTTGCGGAGGAATTTTTGAAAAAAACGTTTTACATTTACCATGATCTTTATTATTAAAGGTTATTGATTTTAAAGAGGCGGAACTTTGGACGGCAACGCCTCTTTTCTTTTTAGTCTATTACGCTTCTTGGGCGGTTTCCGAACCTTCCTTACCACCGGAGAACAGAACGATTTCGTTTACGATGATTTCGGTGGTATATCTTTTAATACCTTCCTTGTCCTCATAACTTCGGGTCTTTAGTTTACCCTCGACCGCGATTTGCTTTCCCTTGACGATAAACTGCTCGGCGATATCGGCCACCTTACCAAAAAAGATAAGGTTGTGCCAGTCGGTATTGGTCACTTTTTCACCGTCCTTGGTATAGGATTCATTGGTAGCGATGGAACAAGCGGCGAACTTGTTACCATTCTCCGGAACGATGACTTTTACATCCTGTCCCACATTTCCGATCAATTGCACTTTGTTTCGAATACTCATAATTATATAATTTAAAAGGATTATTTAGTTTATTTAGTTTTCACTTGGGAGATACAACATGTCATTTTGAAAGTACAGCGTGATCGCCGGTAACCTAAGATTATCGTGTTCCCTATCCGAGAGCGGAAAAGTGGTATAGTAATAGTCCACTCTTTTGATTTGGGTCCCGTTACCGTCCTCATAGGAAAGGTAGCAGCTTGTAGCGCCTTCCTTCCGATACAGTTTCATGACGATAAATTCGTGTTGGTTTTTCATCGTGGCCAGATTGGAAAGACAGGCGGCCAACAACCAGTGTGCATCGCACAGGGTGTACATCTCTTTGATCCCTTCCGAATAGGTGAGGGGTTTGAACAATTCTTGAAAATAGCTTTTACGGCTACCGCGGCACAGAGCAAGTTGCTCGCGGATTTTGACCTCTTTTGCAGTCATAGGGTTATTGATTTTGTGGGGTTGGTTTTGGACGGCACCCCGATTAAACATACTACAATATACAACTTTTTTACCGTAAACAAAAGTATTTACGTAGTTTATTTTATTTATTTAGTTTAATTATTTAAATGAAGTGCAACGAAATTTTATTAGACCCCTTTTAAGCCATAGGTCTTCCCCGTTCGTGGAGTTAGCCCCTCCGTCGATGGAGAATTCATTGGCCGTGCGAGCGGGGCGCGGGGGTTTTGGGAGTTTACGACCGGATCGTAAAATTGTACAGGGTTCCCCCAATAGGAGGGATGTGCCATTTTCCGAAAAACCATTGCGTCCCGTCTCTTTTTGCACGGACTAAATTTGCCGTCGAAAGGAGAGGCTTCGCGATCGGGATGAAGAAGACCTATCAAAATATTCTGAGGTCGGCCCCCTGAAGTTCTTGCCCTGTCCGGCAAGAATTGGTTTCCGGCGGGACTTTTGCGCAGGGCAAAAGGCATGCCGGGAACAACGCCTTGGCGCAAGGGGATAGGCCGGCCGATTTCCTTTTTGTATGGAAAAGGCAAGTACGGCGTTTTTGATCGTGGTCCAAAACGGCGTTCTTGCGCGCGGTCCCGAGGGTGTTGCCAGTTATCGCCATAGCGAAGTAACGGGCAACTACCGCAGGGGACATGGCCAAGCATCAGGGACGGCCCGTAAATCCATTGCGGAAGGCTTTTAGGATGGTTTCGTCGAGGAAGCGACCCAGAGGCTACCGGAGCCGCTAACGCTCCTTAAAGCCCTTTAAAATGATTATAGGAACGGCCCGCCCGGATGCCCTAAGAAACCGAAACAAGCTAATCGATACGAACCTGTTCCCAATTCTTTTTGGGGACCCACCAGAAACCATTAACGGAAAGTAATTTGTATTCAATTCTAGAGGGATATCTGAAATGCAAGGTAAACTCTTCGTTTTTTGGGTCAAACTGAAAATAGAACCCCTCTGAAGAATTGGGGCGCTCAGGAACCCCTGCATCCAACAAAGCGGCATCGTAGCGTTCCCTTCCCATTTCATTGATTATGCCTACAATGGATTTTGTGTCTGTATTTCGAAATACTATTCTGGACATATTCCAAATTTATGTAATATTTCCAAATTTTAAAAGATTTAGTATAGGGCGATATAGAGATTAACGGTCACTTCAACGAAATAATGGAATAGTAATATAAAATCTCTGTGGACAATACTTACAAAGTCATATCTTTATGAGCGAATTAGCATCGATAGCGTAGGAATTTACGCAGTTATTATCCCGGAGGATGTTATGAAAATCATCCATAAATAAGCTGAAAGCAAGGCAACTAAGTATCTTTGATGGTATATAAACCATTTAAATTATTTAGTTATGAAAGTTTCAAAAGCACTTTTTGCCCTTGCCGTATTATTTACATTGACGCTTAACACCTCCTGTGAGAAAGAGGATATTTCCGAGCGGGAAACGCTATCGATAACAAATGAACAAGCAATCGATGGCAACGATGTCGAAGAAGAAGACATGTAATAGTATCTGGGGGGCACTGGCGATCATAGCATTGTCAGTGCTTCCCTTTTTTCATGATATTATCGCTACCTCCGAAGGATTGAAAGCATGGGTTCCAGACTTTGGGGTGCGCAATTTCCTGGCCGATGAAAAAGGCAAGATACTGGGGTTTTCCAGTTATTACATATTTCTGTATACTTTCCTAATTTTCTTATTTGCAAGTATTGGATTCGGGGGTTGGGCCATGGAAACCAGAAAACGCGCCTACGGCAAGGCCAGTCTGACCATTTGGTGTGTAAGCCTGTATTATCTTGTTTTGATCATACTTGGTCTAAGGCGTTCCGATTGGAACATCATGGAGTATAAGCTTGTATTGATAGCGCTCCCTCTTGCAATCATAGTTTGGAAGGTCTACAAAAATAGGTCGATACCATACCGTATTTTAATTTGGATAGGGTTATCGGTAATGACGGCATTTCCGTTTCTTCACGATATCGTTACCGAAAAAGGAAGTGTACTTAATCCATGGGTGCCAGATTTGGGTATCGAAACCTTTTTTACGGATGTTGAAGGTAGGGTCAGGGGATTAAAGAGCTATCGTCATTTCCTTTACTTTTTGGGAATATACCTTTTTGCACATCTGGGATGGATGGCTTGGTTTATGTCCTCAAAGGGCAAACGTTACCGCCCCTTTCTTTTGGTCCCTGCGACCTTGAGCGTTTTTGAGGTATTCGTACTCCTCATGTCATGGGGGGAAACCGAATTCAGTCGCCCGGACATTAAGCTATATATGCTAGTGGGGCTTTCGGTAGCACTTGCTATCAACTATTACTACGTTTATCACCCGAGCGATCGTTATCCTATGGTTCTGAAGGAACGGATCGGATTTCTGGCCCTACCGGTATTTATGGCCATGGACGTATTGGGCAAAATGAACAACGCTATGGACAACATCGTTAATGCAGATGCAAGGTTGAACCCTTCCGATGTCCTTCAAAAATATGTTGATTTCCGTATCGATGATATCGAAGAATTCGCGGCGACCTATACCTATGATTACCACGATTTTCACCGCATGCTGGACAATAAGAAAAGTAAGCAAAAAATGTATTCTGCCGTCTATGACATCATGAAACAGTTGGAAGATAGAGGAAGCTTACATCAGGATAGGGGGTAATAAAACAATATGGATACAAAAATTTAAAACCTCGTTTGTAGACCGTTTTCTTTTGAAAAACCTTGGAATTTATTGATGTCCCATATGTGTAATATTTGGGCATTTTTGCAAAAATCACCACAATTAAGTACATTTGTATGTACCATCAACAACATCATCACGAAGTTGTCGTTGATAAAAAAACCACCCCGAAGGGTGGAAATGATGATCATTTTTTCCTGTAAGCTAGCCATCTGATGACTAGCCCAACAGCAGTCAGCGTTAAGCTGATTACTGAAATTATGAATTCACAGTTCATAATTAAGGTCTAGTAGCATGCTTTTGTTAGCATAAGACTTTACCAAGCTGATGATCTTGCCGGATTATCAGCTTTTTTATGCCCGCTACCTTTTGGCAGGTAAGCCCCCTTCGTTGTAAAATCTTGTACGCAGTATTTTGGCCAAGCAAGGGGTGCTGATAATCCATTCATAATACAGATTGTAAAAATAGACTGCTTTGGAAAAGAGCGCAAGCCATTTTGTAGGATGTTATCAATATTTATCAACGCAAAAGGGGAGAGGTTTGGATGAAAAATCCAAATAATAGATGGCAATGACTATTGATTAATTCGGCTAAAAGTGCACTTTTAAAACTTCCGGAAAAACAAAAATAGCGCTGCAGGAATCAAAAAAGTGCATTTTAATACGCTGCCTGGTACAGCTCCGGAACAGCGCTCAATTCTAAAAAGTACACTTTTACAGATCGAGCATACAAAAAGGGTAGGGGTCTATCCTTGTGCCGTTTTTCCAAATCTCGTAATGGATATGATTTGCGGTACTCTTTCCGGTACTGCCGACAAACCCGATTACCTCTCCTTTCTTGACAGGTTGTCCCTCCTTTACGATAAACAGGTACATGTGGGCGTATCGGGTCTTGAACCCATAGTCGTGTACAAGGACTACTTGGTTTCCGTAGCCCTTGTTGGAAAGGGTAACGGTCTTTACGGTACCGGAAGCGGTAGCGTGTATAGGGGTACCCGCATCGGCCGAAATGTCAAGCCCGAAATGGGGTTTGTTCTTCCGGTCTATGGGATGGAATCGTTTTCCGAACTTACTGGAAAATCGTTTTAATTTCTTTGGGTTTAGAGGGTTTATGGAGGGAACAAAGGATAGCGCGTTTTCAACTTCCCATAGACGATTATCCAGTATAGAAACCAGTTTTTCGATGTCCCCTGCATTCCTTGATTTTAACAGATATTTCGTAACGGTCTTTTCGAGCGCAGTGGAATCCTTTTCCTGTGAACGGCAGGGATGTATAAATACCGAGAGTATCACGGACAGGTAAATAACAATATGTTTTATCTTGAAGCTCATAACAACTGACAGCCGGACAAATTATGTAAAGAGGGTGGGTAAAAATTGATCTTTAGCACGATTTTTGGTAATTTAGTACTGTAAAACTTACAAAAGATGAAAAAGCGTTTTCTTATGGTCTTCGGACTGCTCGGATTTATAGGATGTGATAAAAGTGATGATGCGATCGATGGCGGCGATAGGTTCAATGCCTTGTTGGGACAATGGGACATCCGCGAGATTATGGCCGAAAGGGCTGTTGACCTAAATGACGATGGTATCGCTTCCATCGACCTCATGGATTCCCAAGAAATCCGACAGTGCTTTAAGGATAACGTAACAACGTATCGCGAAAATGGACCCTCGGGAAGACCGGAATACAGTGTGACTGATAACACTCTTACCTGTGACGACGATCCAATGTTCGGTTTTGTAGAACAAGACAACTGGCGTTTATCCGAGGATAATAATTCCATCATTTTTGATGAACGAGATCCTTTTAGGATACAGTTTATCAGTAAGAATAAACTGATTGTGGAAACCGACGATCTGGATTTGTTAGGGGCGACCTTTATCATGACGTTGACCTATGAAAAAAGATAGGGGTCTTTAATAAGACCCCATTTCCTTATACACGTTGTATTTCACCAGTAACGGTGTTACTCCATTGCCCCTTATCATCTTGGATTCGCACTTCATAAGGTTGATCGATGTATTTTAAATCTTCCTCCTTCCCTTCTTTTTCCAAAAGAAAGTAACGATCGCTTCCGGATCCGCGCGCAGTATTATAATTGAAGGTTTCTACCTCCCATTGATTAGACTTACGGTTAAAGATTCGCACCTCTACGGTCTGTAGGGCGGCTCCCTTATATGCCTCGGAACAAGCAGCGTCCCAACAGGTATAGATTCTCGTTTCGTAATCACATCCATTGAATCCGCCACAGCTAACATTGACTTTCTCCCCTTTGACCTCTGCTAAAGGCTGTTTCAAGATTTCAATGTTCTCGGTTTCACTTTGTGATTGTCCAGTGGCATTCTCAACCAGAAAGGTAACGTTGAAATCGTCTTCGATAACGGAGGTAAAATCTATATTGGTGCTTCCATAATCCAATGGGACAACATCTCCTTCGTCATAGCGTATTCCCTTATAGACGATGTATCCGGCATTTACCCCGGAGAAACTAAAGGTCATCTCGTAGGTAACGGTAGGATCATGCCCGGAGGACGCGTTCGTAATAATGGTAAGGGGGAAGGGTTGATTGATCCGTTTGTCCCCTGCGGACTGACTGATAGCTAGGGTAAAGGGTTCCTCATAGATATCATAATTAATGGTAAAGCCTTCGGTTTTGGTCACTCCCGAGCTAGAGGTTACGGTAAAGGTGACGCTGTGTAGTCCCTCCGACGCACCGGTATACGTTCCGGGGAACGGTCCGGTGGGAACCGCAAAGGTTTCCCCTGCGGAGTAGGTTTCCCCATTGTATACAAAGCTTCCATTATTGCTTCCCGATGAAAAATACATTTCATAGGTATCCCCTCCGATGCCAATTTCGGTAATGTTGAAATTTGCGGGAACCGCAGTTCCAGTATTCGCATTGGACTCGCTTGCGGAAGCGGTAAATGTATAATCCTTGTTGTTCACTTCTACCTCGATGGATACCTGATTCTCGAGGCCGGTTTCGTTCACTGCCGTGAAGACCAAGGAAACATCGTTGTCATCTGTACCTTCCAAGCTCCAATTGAAGTTTCCCTTTGGGATATTGTACAGATTCCCGGGACTGACCACGGACCCGTTGGCATCCCTGATAATAGCGTTACCATTGATACTAAAACGCATCCTGTAATCGGAAGAACCGGAACTTTCGGTAATATTAAAATTGAGCGAAGTGGTTTCCCCTACACTGATTTCGGTGTTTTGCGCTCCACCGGTAAAGCTAAAATCAACCTGATCATAACTTATGGATGCATTTGCTGTTCGGGTCACATCGGAACTCGATTCCACACTGAGCACGATATTATGGGTAGCTGCTTCCGTACCGGTATAGCTGATCGTATTGATTCCTGCCGACAGGTTGAATTTTTCGCCCGGTCCGTAGGTAACCCCGTTGATCTGCATGCTTCCGTTCGCACTAGAGCTAAAGAAAGCCTCATAGTTGTCGTTGGCACCTTCCGGTGTCTCATCGATATCCACGATTACGGTTACGGGTTCATTCGAGAACTCGCTTGCTTTGGAAGGGGTCATGGATACCGTAAAATCGTTGTTATCGACCACTATGGTAACCTGTTCCTCCAAAATCTGTCCGTTACTGTCCCGCAATAGGAAGGTAACCTCATAGGTTCCGGCCTGTTGGCCGATAAAGTCATAGGCAAAACTGCCGGGAACGACGGAGAAATATTGACTTGGTGTAATCGGTGAATTTCCGTTGTAGAGCTGCGCATCCCCTCCGGTTATAAAGTAATTCAGTTCATAGGAAACCCCGTTAAAATCACCCTTTTCGATAAGACTTATCGAAATGGTACCCCGTTGGCCGACCAACACTTCGCTATCATTTGCAGAAGCATTGAACTCGAGTTCCAATTGTTTTGCGGTAAGGTCTATTTCCACCGGCCCGACCTCTTGTCCAAAGTTATCGGTAACGGTGAAATTGATAGTGTGCGCGCCCAAGGTTTCAGGCGTGTAGAACAAGGAGAAATTCCCAAGCTCAACCGGATAATCCGTATTGTTCTGTATGCGATTTCCATTAACCCCTGTCACGTCCCCGTTACCTTCCGCAATATCGAAAGTTAGAAAATAATCGATATCGGAGGTATTTCCATTGGACTTGATGTTAAAGTTCAATTGGGTGCGTTGGTTTACGAATACCTGATTGCTTTCCGAATTACCGCTAAAGGTAAAGGGAATATTGGCGACCTCGATTTCAACACTGTCCCGTTTGATTTGACCGTTCGAATCGCGAAGATTAAAGTATATCTTGCGTTGGCCAAGTTCATCGTCCTGAAAGGTGAAATTATAGTTTCCGGGATCGATAGGTCGATATGTTCCCGGATTCATTACCGCCCCGTTCTGATTGCGTACGGTACCGGCACCTTCGCTATCGGGGGAGAAGGCATGATTGATTTCATAGGTAACCTCACTTTCTTCGTTTTGGGTCTGTAAGTCGATGTTTACGGCCAAGTTCGTGCTCAACTCTACTTGTGTCGATGCTGCCGTCGCGCGAAAGGTAAAGCTTAGGTTTCCGACCGAAAGCAGCAGTTCTTTTGTCAATGTCGCTCCGTCCGGAGCGGTGGCGGTCATGGTCAATACATGTTCACCAAGGGTTTCGGGTTGGTATCCGAACTCGCTTACCCCTTTCGGAAGGGTAAACGGTTCCCCTGCGGGATAGGCGACATCGTCCAGATACAATAGTCCGGTACCGTCCTTCAACTGATAGGTAACCTCGAAATCGGGATTCGTGGGGTCACCGGTTTCCTTATCCCGGAGCAGGGTCACGTTGACCGGGTTTTTAGCATTGATGATAAGCGCTTCGCTTCCTTTGTTCAAAAGGAAACTGAAGCTTGCAAAATTACTGTTGTAAAAGAGTTCCAGCTCTTTTTCCAATTCGTTCGAATCCCAAGCGGTGACCCTTACTTTATGGGCACCGGTGTCGATGGCCATGTAATTGAAGGTCATATTGAAATCCTTCACGAAAATTGTATCATTTTCTTTGATGGTATCGTTCTCGGAATCCAGATAATATCCTTTTCCGTCGATCATGTTATACTTCATATAGTAGGACACATCGGTAACCACACGTTCGGGTTCCAAGCTAAAGCTTGTGGACGACGCTTCGAATATGAAGATATCGTCCTCGTGGGTCTCGGTAAAAGTGAAATCAAAGGAATCTTCGACAATGCGATCAAAATCCTTGCTGCATGCGATAACGACCAAAAAGGAAGCAATGGCCGCCGCGACTATCCGTAATGGGGTAATTTTTTTCATAGTGTTTTTTTAAAATAAGAAGTAGCGTAATCCGGCCCCGATATAGGGATAAAAGTTACCGACATCGGAATTGACATGATAGAATTCGTTCGCTTTGAGCAGCAACGAAAAATCGTCCCCTATGGCCAACTCGACTTCGGCCCCTACGAACATTCCGTAAATGAACTGGCTCTTTCCATCGATGAGCGCTCCATTGGGAAGTTCGTTGCTTCCGTTGTTGATCACCTCATAACCAAAAAGGCCGCCACCGCCGAGATGGACACTGAAGTTTTTGCGTCTAGGGGAAATATACACCCGGTAGAACAGCCCGGGTTGAACGGTAAAAATATTATAGGGGATATCGTTTCTTCCCTTATCTTCGGCTATAGCGGCCAGAATGCTGATCTGGAAATATTGAAAACGGTTCGGATGAAAGTTAAAGGTGCCCATGGCACCATATCCATCCTCTACGTATCCGCCGCTAACTCCAACGGAGGAAGCAAGATTCCCACGACGTTGTGCCGTAAGCGAGAAACTTACCGTCACAAGGATGACGGCAAGGCAAAATTTTTGGACGACCTTACTCATAATCATTTAATTTTAAAAGGGTTATTGATCAGATGGTGGTCGATTTCTAAAGATAGGTTTCTACTCCCGTTATTCTCGTCCAAATCGACGACCAACACTTTATTTCGGTCAAGCGAAAACTTTTCGAACACCACCACAAAATGGTTCTCCGAGTTTCCATTGACCTTTTGGGGCACTTTGTAGCGAAAGACCGGGACGGCTTCGTTCTTTTGGTTGCTACTGCTTTTCTTATAGGCCGTTGCCACTCCAAACTTTAGAAAGTTGAGATCAAAATCGACACCCTCTTGATTTTCGATCTTAAACTGGAGATAGATTTCGTTTTCATTATAGTACACACCTTTTAACCATAGGAACAAATCGCCCGATCGCGCATAGTATCGCGGGAGTTTGGCCTTGTCGAACTGCATATAGTAAGACCTTAGCCGGTAGTATTCGTTCCTATCGGTCGCGTATAGTTCCTTGGTCGGCTTTGCCGTTTCTGTTTTTTCGGTTTGTTCTCCTGGGGAAATAACGGCATCCGGGTTTGTCCTTGGTTCGTTCGATATATCCGGGCGGGTTTCGACCGGTACATCCTTTTTCGGGCGTTGATAGGAAACCTGAATTTCTTGTCCTAGAATATTGGTAACGGCCTGTTGGGGCTTGATATACCAAGTTGCCTGTTTTGGATTCTTGGCGTGGGCAAGAGTGAACTCGTAGGAGTTGCCATCTACGGTAATGACCGTTAGATTGGTATATTTATTTTTCGCTTTGGGACTTTCATTATAATAGAGCTTCATGATACGATTGGAAAAGGCACTCCCGGCTTCCGGTGTCTCCGACATGAAAAAGGTGATATCGTCCCCTAGCAAACGGTCCGAAATATTATCCGGAAAGATAATGACGGCCGCACTGGTGGAAACCTGAATCGTATCCCGTTGGGCTGATACCACCAGTACGGAGAATAGCGAAAACAACAAGAATGCATAACGTGTCATAGCGATTATTTTGATGCAGTGGTCAATAGGAGTTTGTCATCGTTCACGAGCAGTATTTTGTCTCGCTCGCGATATTTCTTCTTACGGAAAAACTGCCCAAAAGCCCTTATCGCCGTACCGATAAGTGGTGAATTGGTTTCTCTGGCGACCTCCGAGGTGACATTGTTGACACCCCCGGTCTGCGCGTTGACCTGAAATTCTTGCCAAAGCTCACCGGCCCGCTTACTATACATCCCAAGGTTCCCATCGCTCACGTCCTTAGCGACAAGGGTGACGGGGATATGGTCGATATTGGTGACCGTCAACAGTACTCTGGAATCCTTGATATTACTGTTGGCATACAGAAAAGTATTCTTTTTAAAAACGTTTCCCTTGTAGGTTATCGGCTGTATCAATATCAGGGTGACCCGGTCACCGGGCAATATAAATTGGTCTCGATAGATAGCGGCCTGAAATTCAAGATTATCAACGGTAGCGGTAGCAGGTTGTTCCGCTTCGCTTACCGGCGCGGAATAGTCTTGTGAGCGCGCCAGACGTTCTTCTCTAGCTTTTAAAAGCTCCGCCCTATATAGGGCTGCTTTTTCGGCCTCTGTCAACGTTGGCGTATTTGGCAATGTCGCCCCGTTTGGTGCATTGGAAATGGGATAGGAGGGATTGGGTTTTGAGGCGGTTCCGCCGCCCTCCATAGCCTTGATTTCTTGTTCCAATTGGCTGACAACCGTATCGTTCTCATTGTCGTAAATGGAATTCCTTTCCTTTAGGCGCTCTTTTAGCAGATCCGTTATACTTGATTTGCTCTGTACGTTGATATCGTCCTCACCGGT
>CANMSB010000044.1 GCA_947500445.1 uncultured Flavobacteriaceae bacterium
TATGAAAAAAGGGTCCGACTTTAGATAAAAGTCTAACCCTCGTTATTTTTAACTTACACAGTTAATGGGATAGTGTCAATCATTTGAAAACGCGCTCATTTTAACAAAACTATTCATTTAACCTGGTTATGAAAAAACTCAAACTACTTGTAATTGTTATGATTACTGCCGGTCTATTCCACTCTTGTAATGTCGAAACCATTACGGCTTCAGGAGATGTTATCAACAAAGAGATCAATATCTCAGATTATACGGCGCTCAAAGTATCGGATGCGTTCAACGTTTTCGTTACTTTTTCGGAAACCAACGAAAGCATCATCCTAGTCGCTAACGAGGATGTTCAAAAATTAGTCGTTATTGAAAAACAAGATGACGATTTGATCATCGGACTAAAAAAATCCGCACGTATTCGGGGGAACGCAACACTAGAAGTGTATATACAAACCAAAACGCTTTCGGCATTCGATATCAATGGGGCGGCAAAAATAATTCTGGAAAACCAACTTTCGGTACCTAACCTTTCAATAAGTCTTTCCGGGTCATCCGATTTTGATGGTGCCCTACAAGTGGAGGAGTTGTACTTAAAATCGAACGGTGCTTCCGAAAGCGACTTAAGTGGAACAGTTAAAAACGCGCATATCACTCTTTCGGGAAGCAGTGAACTGCGCGATTTTGACTTAAACATTCAAACAGCGGACTTGCGTTTGTCAGGGGCAAGTGACGCCTATATCGCTGTTATCAAAAACATGGAAGTTATAGCTTCGGGAGCTAGTAGACTTATCTATAGAGGTGATGCCGACATCATTAAAAAAAAATTGAGCGGTTCTTCTCAGCTTATTAAAAAAGAGTAAGTCCTAGACAAAGAACTTTTCCAAAGGTACAACTTAAGAGAACCAATGAATTGTACGAATTAGTGCCTACCTTTTAATACCGCCTCAATATCTTTCAATGTAAACCCTTTGGCTTGAAGTAGGATAAGGTAATGGAACAAGAGGTCGGCACTTTCATTTAAAAACAGCTCATCATTATCGTCTTTGGCCTCGATAACGGTTTCAACGGCTTCTTCCCCAACTTTTTGGGCAATTTTGTTGATGCCTTTTTCAAATAGGGAAGCTACATAAGAAGAACTCCCATCGGCCGCAGTACGCCTTTGTTCGATAATAGCTTCTAAACGGGATAGAAACCCGAAATTACTACTGTTATCTTCTCCCCAACAGGTATCGCTTCCCGTATGGCAGGTAGGGCCCTGAGGATCAACGGTAACCAATAAGGTGTCGTTATCACAATCATTTTTAATATCGACAAGGGCCAAAAAATGTCCACTTTCTTCCCCTTTGGTCCATAAGCGTTTTTTGCTACGGCTATAGAAGGTAACCTTTCCCGTTTTCTGGGTTTTAGTAAGCGCGGCATCGTCCATATACCCCAACATCAGTACCTTTTTAGTGCTAGCGTCTTGAATGATGGCCGGGACGAGCCCATTTTCGGCCTTTCCCCAATCCGGGGTATTAAACTTGAATTCTTGATTCATCTTTTTTTACTTTCTTTTGTTGCTTTCCGCCCTTCATATCCGGGACCTTGTCCATCCGTAGCATATAAATAGGGAAACCGAGATCGTTTTCGGTATTAAAAATACGGAGGCCAAATTTTTGATAGAGGTTTACAAGGTCTTCACTGGCAGTGTCCACAATGATCGGGAGTTCCAAGTGCTGTTTTTCCTTATATACCTGCATAATGAGTTTGGCCGCCGTTACCGTTCCTTGATATTCATTTTTGACCGCAAATATCATCGGTCTAATATACTTTCCTTTGGGATAGTTCCGCTGTATGATCTTTTGGCGCTTTAATACGTCGCCTATTCGTGGCAAACCGATACAGAACAGGGCCAAACGTAGTGTCGAAAATAGCTTGGCCAGACTAAAATTGTCCTTATGGGCATAGGTAGTCAGAAGACAACTGCCCAAATTATCCGATAAAAAGATTTCGCCGGTACGCAGGGCTTTATCGAAAAGATATTCCATCAACAAACGCATCCGATACCTCCGTTTTTCATCGTGCCGAACAATAAAATTGATGGAGTTATCGTCCTGTAAGGGATAGAAGGCCTCTACCAATATATCGACCACTAATTTCCTATCTTTTTTTGTTGCCCTAATCAATTTGTCCTATGCTTTTTTAAATTCGAACCGGTATTCCGCTCGACCGTAATTTCTCTTTCAATTCTTTAATCGGGATTTCCTTAAAGTGGAACACACTAGCGGCCAATGCGGCATCTGCCATACCTTCGGTAAAGGTATCTTCAAAATGTTGCATATTGCCCGCGCCTCCCGAGGCAATGATAGGAATATTCAATGTTGCGGACAAGTGTGCAAGCGCTTTATTTGCAAATCCGTTCTTGGTACCGTCGTGATCCATAGAGGTGAACAGTATTTCGCCCGCTCCCCTGGCCTCCACTTCTTTTGCCCATTCGAAAAGATCGAGCTCCGTAGGTACCTTACCTCCTACCAAATGCACTTTCCAATCCCCGTTGATCTGTTTGGCATCGATGGCCACAACAATACACTGCGACCCAAATTTAGCGGCCAAATCGTTGATCAGTTGCGGATTTTTAACGGCAGAGGAGTTGATGGATACCTTATCGGCTCCGTTCTGCAATAAAATATCGACATCGGCTACCGAGGAGATACCGCCACCTACCGTAAAGGGTATGCTTACTTTTTCGGCAACCCTGTATACCAGGTCCGCAAGCGTCTTTCTTTTTTGCTCCGTGGCCGATATATCCAAAAACACCAATTCATCGGCACCCTCCCTACTGTATATTTCGGCCAGCTCCACCGGGTCGCCGGCATCGCGTAAATCAACAAAATTCACGCCCTTCACCGTACGGCCGTCCTTGATATCCAAACAGGGCACTATTCTTTTTGCTAGCATCTATTTACCTAATCTGTGTTAATAAACTCGTCTCGAGTTCGGTATTTAATACCATTTCTGATGTTAAATTATCATTTTCATTGTGCGTTCAAATCGATTCCATCATAGAAACCCAAATCGATATGCTTCATCTGTTTCACCAAATAGGCAATTTGTCCGGTATGATAGGAATAATGTTCCACTACGTGAAAAACAATACCCAGACCGGAAAAACGATACCCTTGTACCTTACGTTTTTTCAATAATTCCTCAACGGTACTTTCCTGTATGGCCGCTTTGGTTTTTTCCACCGTATCCAACAACAATTGTAACAATTCTTTTTTCGTTTCTCCCGAGCGTCGCGAAAACTCCAAATCTCGTTGCCTCTGGTACGAGCCGTTCCCTAGGGAAGCAATGGCGTACTGGCCCATATTGCCGCACAAATGCAAAATAAGGTTGGCAATACTGTTCATAGTCCGGTTCGGGACATGCCATAAAGCCTCATGGTCGATATGGGCAAGGCTTTTTTGAACCATACGCGTATTTTCGTCGATTCGGTATACCGCATTTTCCACTATTTCGGTCAGCATCGCTTTTTCCATGGCTATGTGGATAGGATAAAGGCTTCCAATTGTTTCAACTGTATTTTATTCTCATATATCGCTTTTCCGATGATGGTTCCTTCGCAACCGATTTCCGCCAGTTTTGGAAGCTCATCAAAAGTGGAAATTCCACCGCTGGCAATTAGCTTAATATCCGCCGTATCATTATTAGCGGAAGTAGTTTCGGCAATAATTTTTTCATACAACCCAAAAGAGGGCCCCTGCAGCATCCCATCCTTGCTGATATCGGTACAAATCACATACCGCACCCCTTTTTTTTGGTACTCCTGTATGAATGGGATAAGCGACTCGGAGGACGCCTCTTGCCATCCCGATACCGCTATTTTTTCATCCTTGGCGTCGGCTCCGAGAATGATTTTATCGGCGCCGTGCTCCTGGACCCAACGAAGAAACGTTTTCCTATCCTTCACCGCAATACTGCCTCCCGTAATCTGTTTTGCGCCACTTTCAAAGGCAACCTTTAAATCTTCATCGGTTTTTAATCCGCCTCCAAAGTCGATTTGCAAGTTCGTTTTTACCGCAATTTGTTCCAGCACCTTATGGTTGACGATATGTTTGGATTTTGCCCCGTCCAAATCTACCAGATGCAAGTGCTCGATACCGTGCGCTTCAAACTGTTTTGCAACTTCCAAAGGGCTTTCATTATAGATTTTCTTGGTGTCATAATCGCCTTTGGACAGCCGAACACACTTTCCGTCGATAATGTCTATTGCAGGTATTATTCTCATAATGCTGGGTTTATACCATTTTTGCTACAGGGTCAAATGAACCCGTTTTGCGTCTTTATAATTTCATTTTATCGCTCTTGTCCGCCGATCATTATTTTTTTCGGACGTACAAAATACTTTTTTAGGCTTACTTCTTATTTCTTAACATCCAAGTGCTTCCATCCGGTATGGCGTCAAACCCATATTGTCGATAGAGTCCGTGCGCATCTTTAGTGCGTAACCCTACCCCGTTTACGTTTTCCAGCTCGGGAATCTTTAAAATGGCATCGATCAACTTTTTCCCCAAACCTTTTCCCTGATGCATTTCGTCAATAAAAACGTCCATAAGCCAGGCAAAGACCACTTGATCGGTAACGATCCTTGCAAATCCGACCTGTTGTTTTTCTACAAAAACACCAAAGCAGATCGCATTTTTCATGGATTTGATTACATCGGCTTTTGTTCTTCCCGCCGCCCAATACGATTGGGTAAGATAGGCGTGAACAAAATCGACATCCATATTGTCAAATCCTCTTTTTATTGATGCTGCCATTATACCATCATCAAAAAATTATTCAATATCCGTTCTCCTACCGTACTGCTTTTCTCGGGGTGAAACTGTGTTCCATAAAAGTTGTTGCAATGCAGCGCAGCGCTATACCGCACGCCATATTCCGCTTCGGCAATGGTTTCTTTTACCATGGGCGCATAATAGCTATGTACCAAATAAATGTGTTCGTTGTCCGCTACCTCTTGAAACAATGGTGATTTGAGGTCGGTTATTTGGTTCCATCCGATTTGTGGTACTTTTAGCTGGTTGGAAAAACGAACGACATCGACATCGAAAATGCCCAACCCTTCAGTGTTTCCCTCTTCCGAGGCGTTGCACATGAGCTGCATGCCCAGGCATATGCCCAAAACGGGTTGTTTCAGTGTAGGAATCACCTGATCAAGACCACTGTCCCGAAGTTTTTGCATGGCACTGCTCGCTTCCCCAACGCCGGGAAAAATAACCTTATCCGCAGTACGGATCTCCGCCTCATCATTACTCAAAACCGCCTGATGGCCCAACCGCTGTATCGCAAATTTGATGCTCTGTATGTTCCCCGCGCCGTAATTTATAATTACTATTTTCATTTTTTCCGTCGTTCCTGTTCGGTGGTTAGTGGTTAGTGGTTAGTGGTTAGTGGTTAGTGGTTAGTGGTTAGTGGTTAGTGGTTAGTAAAATTATAGAACTTACCCCCTTTAAACTACATACAATCAAACTATTACGTAATATGTTCAATTACTTACCCCAATCTCTTTTCTCATAACTCAATACTCATTACTTAATACTCAGTCGTTAGTAATTAGTGAGATACGATAGAAACCATTCTTTTAGAACTACTTACACACTACCCTTCACCCCTTAGTCTATCCTCTTTATTCTTTACACTATTCTCCTTTCCCTTTTCTAATTACCACACTTAATACTTCATACTTAACACTTCTTACTCAACACTCCATACTCCATACTCAATACTTAATACTTAATACTCAGTAGTTAGTAGTTAGTAGTTAGTAGTTAGTAGTTAGTAAAATACTATTACCAAATACTCATTACTCACCACTACTTAACACTCATTACTCAACACTCCATACTCAATACTTAATACTCATTACAGCACTCCCTTTGTACTCGGCAGCACCATTTTATCGACATCGCGCTTTACGGCCATTTTGATGGATTTGGCAAATGCCTTGAATATGGCTTCTATTTTATGATGTTCGTTATCCCCTTCCACTTTTACGTTTAAGTTGGCTTTTGCACCATCGGTAAACGATTTGAAAAAGTGATGAAACATTTCGGTAGGCATATCGCCCACTTTTTCCCTTTTGAAGGTGGCATCCCATACCAACCAGTTGCGCCCTCCGAAATCGATGGCCACTTGGGCAAGGCTATCGTCCATCGGCAGGCAAAAACCGTAGCGTTCGATACCCAGCTTGTTTCCCAATGCCTTATGAAAGAGCGCTCCGAGGGCAATAGCGGTATCTTCAATGGTATGGTGCTCGTCTACTTCCAAATCGCCATCCACCTTTATACTCAGGTCCATTTGACCATGGCGGGCCAGTTGATCTAACATATGATCAAAAAAATGGAGCCCTGTTTGAATATCGCTTTTCCCGGTACCATCCAGGTTCAATTCGATTTGGATATCGGTCTCGTTCGTTTTTCGATGGATGGACGCCGTTCGCTCCTCCAATTTTAAAAAGGTATAGATGCGTTCCCAATCATTGCTTTCCAAAGCGATAACCTGCGACAGTTCTTCTTGCTCCACCGTAATTTCCCCGGTTCCCAAATCGGTATTATCGTTGATAAAAATACCTTTGGCACCTAAATTTTTAGCCAGTTCCATATCCGTTAAGCGATCACCGATAACAAAGGAATTTTCGAGATCATAGGCTTCATCAAAGTAAGCCGTCAAAAGACCGGTTCCCGGCTTTCGGGTATTCGCATTTTCATGGGGAAAGGTGCGATCAAGAAAAACGGCGTCGAATACCACACCCTCATTTTCGAACGACTTCAGGATAAAATCATGTACCGGCCAAAAGGTATCCTCCGGAAAGCTATTCGTACCCAGACCGTCCTGATTGGTGATCATCACCAGTTCAAAGTCGAACTCTTTGGCTATTTTCCCCAAAAAAGTAAATGCCTTGGGGTAGAATATCATTTTTTCAAAAGCATCGATCTGCTCGTCCACTGTTTCCTTGATAATGGTTCCATCGCGATCGATAAACAGTACTTTCTTTCCCTTGTTCCCTTGGAGCGTGGTAACGTTTTTTTCGTCTTTCATTAGGTCAGGTTGTTTAAAGCGGTTAACAAACGGTCGTTTTCCTTGGCCGTACCTACCGTAAAGCGCAGCGTATTATTACACAAAGGCTGGTTACTTCGATTTCGAACCACTACCCCTTGTTCCAATAATTGGCGATACCGTTGTGGCGCATTATCGACCCGTGCAAGCACAAAATTGGCATCGGTATCAAAAACTTCGGTCGTTACCGGGTGGTTTTTAAGGGCCATGATCAAACGTTCCCGTTCCTTAAGGATCATAGCGACCTCTTGCCTTACCTCGGCAATGCCCAAAGTGCGTTCCAAAGCGCGTTTTTGCGTCAGTTCGTTTACATTATAGGGCGGTTTTATCTTGTTTAGAACGGATATGACTTCGGTGGAAGCGATACAGATTCCCAACCGTATTCCCGCTAACCCATATGCCTTTGAAAGTGTTTGCGTTACCACCAAGTTGGGGAATTGCTCAAGCTTGCCTACCCAGCTTTCGCCCGAAGAAAAGTCGATATAGGCTTCATCAATGACCACCAGTCCATTAAATCCTTCTAAGAGTGCTTGGATGGCCGTCTCCGAAAAACGGTTCCCTGTCGGGTTGTTCGGGGAGCAGAGAAACAATAGTTTGGTGTTGCTATCGGCCTCACGAAGAATTGCGGCCACATCGGGTTCAAAACTATCGTTGAGCAATACTTCCCGATTCGTTACATCATTGGTAGCGGCAAGTACCTTGTACATTCCGTATGTTGGCGGTAGGGTAATAATAGCATCGGTCTTTGGTTCGCAAAAGGCCCGGAACAACAGATCTAAAACCTCGTCGCTTCCATTTCCCAACAATATATTGTCGGCAAGTACTCCTTTTTGTTTTGCCAAAACATCCTTTAGACTGCGTTGTTGAGGATCTGGATAACGGTTGACACCATTGTCGAACGGATTCTCATTAGCGTCCAAAAACACCATTTCCGAACCGTCGGAAACGTATTCGTCCCGCGCCGAGGAATAGGGTTTTAGCCCTTTGACATTTTCCCTGACCAAACTTGCTAACTGAAATCCCATTATTGATCTTCTTCTCTTTGGTTCAACTTGTCCAACCGAAGCGTTACCGCATTTTTATGGGCTTCCAATCCTTCTGCTTCGGCCATAAGGGCGATTGCCGGACCGATTTCACGGATTCCCTCCTCCGATATTTTCTGAAACGTCATGCTTTTCATAAAACTATCGAGGTTCACTCCACTATATTGTTTGGCATAGCCGTTCGTCGGTAAGGTATGGTTGGTTCCCGAGGCGTAATCGCCAGCGCTCTCAGGAGTATAGTTCCCTACAAAGACCGATCCTGCATTTTCGGTCCGTTCCAAATAATAGTCCTCGTTCGCCACACATAAAATGTAGTGTTCGGGACCATATGCATTGATCAACGCCACCGCTTTACTATCATCGGAAACGAAAATCAGTTTGCTATTTGCAATGGCCTGTTCCGCTATCGCCTTTCTCGGTAAGCTCGGTAGCTGCCCTTGTATTTCTTTTTCTACAGCCAAAAGCAGTGTTTTTGAGGTGGTGACCAAAATGACCTGACTATCGGTACCGTGTTCTGCCTGGCTCAGCAGATCGGAAGCGACAAAGGCGGCATCGGCGGTATCGTCGGCCATAACCAATAATTCGCTGGGGCCCGCCGGCATATCGATCGCGACCCTATACTTGGTGGCCAACTGCTTGGCGACGGTGACATATTGATTTCCCGGACCAAAAATTTTATATACTCCCGGAATACTTTCCGTACCGAAAGTAAGCCCTGCGATAGCTTGTATGCCCCCTACTTTTACCACTTTGGTAATACCGCACAGTTGGGCGGTATACAAAATTGCAGGGTGTACCCCGCCTTCCTTATCGGGGGGCGTGCATAGGACAATCTCCCGACAGCCGGCAATTGTTGCCGGTATCGCCAGCATCAATATAGTAGAAAACAAGGGAGCGGTTCCACCAGGAATATACAACCCCACTTTTTGTATGGGCCGTTTTTCCTGCCAACATTGCACACCGGTAGTCGTAGTTACTTCAACTTTTGGTGTGCGCTGCGCACGGTGGAAGCTCTCTATATTCTTTTTGGCCAGTTCAATGGCGCTTTTTAAGGCTTCGGAAACCAAAGTTGATGCTGTAGCGATTTCCTTTTCCGATACTACAAAATCCGTTAAAACCACACCATCGAACTGCTCGGTATAGGCTGCGATAGCAGCATCGCCCTGCTTGCGCACCGCATTAAAAATGGTATCTACGGTAGCTTCGATATCGGCAACAGTACGGGTAGGCCGCGCCAAAAGGCGTTCCCACTCCATAGGCGACGGATCATACACTTTTAAAAGGGTACCGTTTTCAAAAACAGTCCCTTCCTTCGTTTCTTTTTCCATACGGCTTATCTTTTTTTTAAATCGCTCTCTTCTTTTGTCCCAATAATCGCCTTAGGGGTTAAAGTACCATTTTTTCGATCGGACAAACCAGAATCCCTTCGGCACCGGCCTGCTTCAATTCATCGATTACTTCCCAAAAGGTATCCTTATCGATTACGGTATGTACCGAACTCCAACCTTTTTCCGCCAGGGGCAATACCGTAGGGCTTCGCATACCGGGAAGGATTTTTAAAATCACATCCAACTGGTCATTGGGCGCGTTCAAGAGCACGTACTTGGAACGTGTCGCCTTCAAAACCGACTGAATGCGAAACAATAGCTTTTCTAAAATAGCCTTTCGTTCCGCCGTTATGTTTGGCGATACGGCCAATACCGCCTCACTTTTGAGCATTACTTCTACCTCCTTCAAATTGTTTTTAAACAACGTACTACCGCTCGAAACAATATCGCAAATGGCATCTGCCAAACCAATATTGGGAGCGATCTCTACGGAACCGTTAATAATATGCAATTCGGCCGAAACTCCTTTTTCCTCCAAATACTTTCGAACCGTGTTGGGGTAAGAAGTCGCAATTCGTTTCCCTTCCAAATCCTTTACCGAACTGTAGGCGTCCGATTTTGGAATGGCCAAGGACACTTTGCATTTTGAAAAACCCAGCTTGGTCGCAATGGAAATGTCCTCCCCTTTTTCTATCAATACATTTTCTCCGATAATGGCAATATCGACCACCCCATCACGCAAGTATTGCGGAATATCCCCATTTCGAAGGTAAAATACTTCGAGAGGGAAGTTTCGCGCCGCCGCTTTTAATTGGTCCTTACCATTATCTATGGAAATACCGCAACGTTTTAAAATGGAGAGCGACTCTTCATTAAGCCTACCCGATTTTTGTATGGCAATTCTAATTTTGGTCATTACTATATCGTATTATTTTTAACAATCCCCAGTGTTTGAAGAAATGATTCTCCTTTTTTGATACTACTACTTGAACCACTTCAAAAACAAAACCCGCTTGATTTCTCAAACGGGTCGCAAATTATCTTGTAGTACTACAATACACTTTTACCTCGCTTGAGCGCAGTTATAAAAGTGATGGTGTACAAAGTTTTCGTTCATTAGGATGTAAAAATAAAACCTATTCTTGATTTATCAAAAAAATGGGTTCAAATTAAACAAACTTTTTAGCGTCTGTTAGGTACCTTGCTAATCGTTTCCTAGAATCAACGGTAGTCCGGCTTCGCCACCGCCGACGATAACCACCTTAGAATTGGGTGATTGGGACAGTTTTAAAGTAGCATCAATTCCTTTATCCCGTAAAATTTTATCCGTCAAAGAGGCACTCAAAATTTTGTTTGCATCCGCTTTTCCTTGGGCTTCTATCGTTACTTTCTCCGCTTCCTTCTTGGCCGTCACCAGTCTAAATTCGTATTCCAAGGACTCCTGCTCCTGCTTCAGTTTTCGTTCTATCGCTTCCTTAATAGTGGGTGGCAAGGTAACGTCGCGGATCAATATGCTGTTCAATTGAATGTACTGCTTTTCTACGATAGCCTTGGTCTCCTCAAAAATCTCCTGCTGGATAGCGTCCCTTTTACTAGAATAGAGCTGTTCCGGGGTATACCTACCCACTACGCTCCGTGCAGCACTGCGCACCGCAGGTTTTAACACCCGAATCAAATAGTCTTTTCCTTTTTCTTTATGAAGTCGTCCCAAATCGCTATAAATGGGCTGATAAAGCACAGAGGCATCCAATTTAATATCCAAACCATTGGAGGAGAGTACCGACATGGTTTCCGGCTCTTCCTGTTGCCGTACTTCGTACTCGATTACCGAGTTCCAAGGTGCCACAAAAGTCAATCCCTCGTCTAGAGGAGGTCTTTCCGGATCTACACCACTGCCCAAGGTATACAGCACCCCTGCGTGGCCCGAATCGATAGTAATTGCCGATTTGGAAATAAGGATGACGAGTACAATAAGTACAAATACCGACGGAAGCGCAATTTTTGGTAATTTTTCCATAACTGTTCTGTTTAAGTTAGTCCGTTATATTTTCGTAAAAACCATTCGATGGCCAAGCTTGCCGCCAAAATGGCCAACAACATGCGAAAATCTATCAAAGATACTACATTTTGAACGCTTTTTTGAGTAGGTATAAAACGTTGGTCGGCATTAAAATCGTTTAACAACACTTCCATATCGGCGGGAAAATACCGCTTCCCATTACTGTTTGTTGCCAAGCGGCCCAACTTCTGGTAATCGCTGGAAACCAATTGTTGTTCCACATCAAAATCCAATATGGTAAAACTTCCCGATTTCGACAGTCTTTCCTGGGCCACCGTAGCGGTAAAGGTATAGTTACCGGAAGGAAGGTCGGAAAGATCGGCTTCGTAATAGGCGCCTTTTGACAGCATTTGCAAGGAACGAGTTGCCCCGTTTTCGCTGTTCCGCAATTGCAGGTCAATGGTGGCGTTGGCATCAAAAATGAAGGCCTTGTCAAAATAGATAGCGGTCAGTTTCGCACCATCGCTTCCCTCGTATACCCGCTCATAGTCCACCGAAAATCTCGATTTTGATTTTCCGGAAGATAAATAACGGATCAACTTTCCCATAAAACCGTCAAAATTTAAAAAATCCCCATTGCTCCGATAGCTCTGCATTCGCCATTTCCAAAGGTTTTCCCCGAAAAGGAACGCCTCGCGAACGGACTCATCACCGCTAACGGCCCACAACGGCTCATTTAAGGAAACACCTTTCACTTCTTGGGACAACAAAACCTCATGGGGTTTGCTGATGATAACCTCCCCCAAATTTGATGTCAGCGGTGGAAAGTCGGTAGTAGCGAAATCGGAGACCCCAAAAAGGGAGAAGCCCGAATTCATTAATGGAAGCACTTCTTCCGCTTGTTCATAACTGTTTTTAGTGACGGTACTCTGATTGGCATTCAAAAAGGTCCAGTCGGTCTTGGGTCCGGTAATCGTAAAGGTATTCGCCTTTTTTTGCTTTATGTATTCAAGAACATTCTTGAAGGCCCTTGTCGGTTGATACAAAACAAAAAGATCGGCTTCCTCCAAGTCCGTGACCGCTGTGCTGGGCTTTTTTACCGTTACCGCCCGCTGTTCATTACTTTCAATACTTTTAATAAGGGTACCGATATCGGGGTGCGAAAGCTCCGAAATAACAAAAACATTGGTTTTTTCATCGATGACCTCGATTGCCAGTTTCCTACTATTATTCGTAGTATTGCGCTCATTCTTCAATGGAGAAACGGATACCGAAATGTTTTTAACTCCTACGGAAGTAGCGTTCAACAAGGTCGAGATTACCGTTGTAGGTTCGGACGGGGACAAACGCTTGTTCTCACGGTACACTTTTTTCCCGTTCATGGTTACCGTAACACCAAAGCTCACGGTATTTTCACCTTCATAATCGATATAAATTTCCAAAGGAAACTTATTTTTTAAAAAAGCATAGCGGTTGCTATTTACCTGCCCGATACGCAAATCTTCAAAACGGGTAGTATCACCGACCACTATTGGAAACAAGGGGCTGTCCCCGTTCTTGGCGAAAAACTCATACTCCTCACCCAAGGTCTGGTTTCCATCGGATATTAGAACGACCGCGTTTTTTTTCCCGGCATAGATGCTATTGGTCGCTTTTAGGGCAGCTGCGATATTGGTTTTCCGCTCATCGAAGGTAAGGCTGTCGTTGTTATTGAACTGTCCGCCAAAAGCATGAAATCGTAGATTGAATTTATCGGAAAGTTCGGTACGCTGTTTTATTTTTTGAAGCAAAGGCCGTACTTCATTACCATCGATAGAAGAGGAATTGTCCACCAAAACGACCAAATCCGATTTTTCGATGCTATAAGTGTTTCGCGAGAACTTTGGGTTGACCAACAACAAAAAAGCCACAAACCATGTGACAAACCTTAGGAACGACAGTACTACTGCCAGTTTCCCCTGCAACTTGCTCCTATACCGGTACTGAAATACGACCAAACCTAGCGCAATAAGGGCCGAAAGAATAATCAGAAGCAAAGTTTGGGTACTCATTTCAATAGCGATTTCGCTTCGGTTATGGGAGGTTTCCCCAATAGCAACGGTTTATAAACTACAGGTTTGGCGGGTAATCCCGCCCTAAGCGTATTAACGGTTTGCTTCACAATTAGGTGAGCATGCCCCCATCAACGTTCAACACCTGACCGGTTACATAGGCCGATAGGTCGCTTGCCAGAAACAGACAGGCGTTTGCTACGTCCTCTGGGCTACCTCCACGTTTTAACGGTATGCCATCACGCCATCCCTGTACGACCTTGTCGTCCAATTTGTCGGTCATTTCGGTTTCTATAAAACCGGGGGCAATGGCATTGCAACGAATATTACGGGATCCGAGTTCCAAGGCCACGGACTTTGTAAAACCGATCATTCCCGCTTTTGACGCGGCATAGTTTGCCTGACCGGCATTTCCTTTCACCCCGACGACACTGCTCATATTGATGATGGCGCCATTGCGTTGTTTCAACATGGTACGCTGTACCGCTTTGGTCATGTTAAAGACGGATTTTAAATTGATTTCGATTACCGTATCAAAATCGGCCTCTCCCATTCTCATCAAAAGGTTATCCTTGGTGATACCTGCGTTGTTGATCAGTACATCAATACCTCCAAAATCTTCCAACACCTGTGCGACCAGTTGCTCGGAAGCCTCAAAGCTTGCCGCATTGCTCTTGTATGCTTTTGCCCGGGCCCCTTTTTTAATAAGTTCTTCTTGCAATTCGAGGGCCGGCCCTTCGCTGGAACTGTACGTAAAGGCAATATTGGCACCGTGTTCCGCAAATACTTTGGCGATTCCACTACCGATACCCCTACTGGCACCGGTAATAATTACATTTTTTCCTTCTAATAATTTCATGCGCTCTAATTTTGGTTGGTAGCCTTCTATAATTTAACAGGTGCCGATTTTTCGTAATTGAAAAGGGCATCCACATCCATTTTCTGTACCGTTCCCAGCTTTTTCAATGCTTCAAAATCGATATCTTTCTGGTTTCCGATAACCACCACATTGTACTGTTCTCCTTTTATATTGGCATCGAAAAATGCTTTTAGGTCGGCAAGGGTCATTTTTTCGATCGATTGGTACAATGCCTCTCGGTAATCATTATCATACCCCCTTTTTTTCAAGGCTTCATAACTCCAAAAAATGTTCGATTTTATAATGCGTTCCGAGGCAATTTGCTTCAAGGTAGCTTTTTTAGCTTGCTCGAACTGTTCTTCGGCCTCCGGCATATTGGTCATCAGTTCCATCATGGCATCCACCGCTTCGGGTAGTTTGTTCGCCTGGGTACCTACATATGCCCTGATATAGTCGGGTTTCCCCACTTCACGAGCATTGTCATAGCGGGAAAATGCGGAATAGGCCAAAGATTTCGACTCCCGGATTTCTTGAAAAACGATGGACGACAACCCACTGCCAAAGTATGTATTGAACAGTTCGGAAACCGCCATTTTATCGGGATCGAATTCGGCCCCTTTGGCGATCAACAGCATTTCGCTCTGTACCATATCATAATCCACGTAATACACATTGCCTCCGGTTTCCTTTTCCAAGTATTCCTTTTTTTCTGGGTAGTCCTTTAAGCCTTCCGCTGAAACGGTATGGCTTTTATCCAGGGCCGCAATGGCATTGTCAACATCTTTTCCGTAGTAAAAAATACGCTGTTTGTATCCTTTCAGCGCTTTAATGGTATCTACCAGTTCTTGTGGGGTAATCGCCCGCAGCTCCGACATAGTATAAATGTCCCGCAACCTGGAGTCTTCCCCATACTTGCTATAGTTCACCAATCCGTTCCAAAAAATATTGTTCTTTTGGGTTTTGTTATCCTGACGTTGCTTTAAAACTTTGGCCACATATTTATCGTACGATTCCTGATCGGGTACGGCATTCTCCCATAAATGCTCCAAAAGGACCAGACCGGCATCCAAATTCTCTTTCAACCCTGAGATACCCATATAGGTTTTGTCGTCTGCCGTATTTACGTAATAGGAGATGCCCAGTTTGTAGAACTCCTGTTTTAGTTGTTCCGGAGTATAGGTATCGGTACCCAAATAGTCCAAATAACCCGCTGCCAAGGGTACTTTTTGGTTATGGTCCTGCCCCATATCGAAAATGATGTTCAAATTAAAAATATCATTATTGGGGTTTTCAATATGCGACACGGTGAGTCCACCTTTGGTCTTCAATTCCGAAATGGCCGATTTGTAGTCGACGAACTGGGGGCTTAGGTCGGGTGCCTCTAGGGAATTGAACTGCTTTAAAAATGCAGACTCCTTATCCCTGTTCAGCGCAACGGGCGTTATTCCCGGGTTTTCCACTTTTACAATGTTCTTGTCCTCTCCCTTTAACTTATGGATTTCAACGTAGTTATCGCCGTAGAGCACGTTTGCAAAATCGATGACCTCCTGTTTGGTTATCTTCTTCATATCATCGAGCATGACCAAACGGTTTTTCCAATCTTGAAAACCGATAAAGGCATCCAAATAGGCATAAGCAGTAGAAGAAGCGTTTTCGAACTGCTGTGTTTTCGATAGCCGAAGATCGTTTACGACCGCATCTAAAAGCCAGTCCTCAAATTCCCCTTTTTTAATTTTTTCAATTTGCGACAACAACAGATCCCGAACCTCATCCAACGTCTGCCCCTGTTTGGGCGAACCAAACAACAGATGAAAACCGTAATCGTTGTCAAAATTGGTGTAAGATGCCGCATTTTGCACCAATTGTTTTTGGTTCAGGTTCAAATCGATAAGTCCTGCACTGGAGTTGGCCAACATATAATCGATAAGGGTGACCATTACCTCTTGGGCATCCCCCTTTCCTTTAGTTCGAAAGGCCACGTATATCGACTCCGCAGTAGGACCGTACACTTCTTTTTTTACCGGTGCCGTCAGCGCCGCCTCCGGTTCAAAGGTCGGATGCGTTACTTCTTTCTTTTCATATCCACCAAAGGCATCGTTCACCTTGGCGATGGTCGTATCAAAATCGATATCGCCTACCAATATTACGGCCATATTGTTGGGTACATAATATTTATCAAAATAGGCATGGATGGCCTCCATCGATGGATTTTTCAGATGTTCCGCTATGCCGAGAGTCGACTGGGTTCCATAAGGGTGGTTGGGAAACAAGGCCTCTAGGGTCGCATAATACTGCTTCCGCCCATCACTGTCCTGTCCCCTATTGAACTCCTCGTAAACCGCTTCCAATTCGGTATGAAAAAGGCGTAGCACCAACTTGCTAAAACGCTCACTTTCCACCGTTAACCACTTGTCGAGCTCATTGGTGGGAATTTTGTTGACGTAAACCGTTTGTTCGTTGGAAGTGAACGCATTGGTACCTTCGGCACCTAAGGAATTGACCATTTTATCATATTCATTGGCAATCGATATGTTAGAGGCTTCCAACGAGACCGAATCAATTTTTTTATAAATATCCCTTTTCTTTACGGTATCGGTCTCCGCTTTGTGCGCTTCATATAAATCGGAAATTTGTTTTAAAAAGACCTCTTCCTTTGCGTAGTCCTGTGTTCCGATCTCATCGGTTCCTTTGAACACCATATGTTCCAAGTAATGTGCCAGGCCGGTATTGTCCGCAGGGTCGTACTTCGATCCGGCCCGTACCGCGATCAGCGTTTGTATTTTAGGTTCTTCTTGATTTTTACCCAGATACACTTTTAATCCGTTTTCCAAGGTATACAATCGTAAGCCGGTAGGGTCGTTTTCAACCGTTTCATACGTAAAACCATTGGCATCGGTATGTGTTGCTACCGTCATGGCATCGGTTTCGGTTTCCCCCTTACATGCCGATAACAAGAACATTACTATCGTTACTTGAAGTACAAGAGCTTTCATAGGTTTTTCTTTTTAATGTTTCGCGTTCGGCAGTATACTATCGCTTGCCCCAAGGATTTGCGATTTTTTCCTGCCATAAATTGGGATGGCCATTTTGTAAAAAAAATCCATCGACCTAAATGTAAGACCGATGGACTAAATTATATGAACTATTTGATCAACTTTAACAAGCGCATCGTTTATCCCATTACTTCCTTAACTTTCTTGCCAATTTCGGCCGGGGAATCCACCACATGTATGCCGTGTTCCCTCATAATTTTTTTCTTGGCTTGCGCGGTATCGTCACTTCCTCCGACAATAGCTCCGGCATGCCCCATGGTCCTGCCCGCTGGTGCCGTTTCACCGGCTATAAAACCGACTACCGGTTTTTTGCTTCCACTGGCCTTGTACCACTTGGCGGCATCGGCTTCCAACTGCCCTCCTATTTCCCCGATCATTACCACACATTCGGTCTCCGGATCATTGATCAACAGTTCCACCGCTTCTTTGGTAGTGGTCCCGATAATGGGATCTCCCCCGATACCAATGGCAGTTGTAATTCCCAGTCCTTGTCGGACAACCTGATCTGCAGCTTCATAGGTAAGTGTTCCGGATTTGGATACGATTCCAACATTTCCCTGTTTGAACACAAAACCGGGCATGATGCCTACTTTTGCTTCTCCCGGGGTAATGACCCCTGGGCAGTTGGGACCTACCAAACGGCAATCCATATCTTTGATATAATTAGAGGCTTTCACCATATCGGCTACGGGAATCCCTTCGGTAATCGTAATGATCACTTTAATACCCGCATTGGCCGCTTCCATAATTGCATCGGCCGCGAAAGCGGGCGGTACAAAAATAATGGTCGTATCGGCGCCTACTTTTTCAACGGCTTCTTCCACGGTATTGAATACCGGTTTTCCCAAATGCTCTTGTCCACCTTTTCCAGGTGTTACGCCGCCAACGATATTGGTGCCATATTCGATCATTTGTTCGGCGTGAAAAGTGCCTTCACTACCGGTAAAACCTTGTACGATTATTTTAGAGTTTTTATTGACTAGAACGCTCATTTCGGAAGTTATTCGTTAAAAATTAAGTGTAAATCTCGCTACAATATATAAATCAAGCGCAAAAATATAGGTTTGCAAAGGATTTCTGAAACAATCGCCCTTTATTCTTCCAACCTTTTTAGGATATCGGGTATCTTCTTCACATAGGCCAGTTGTTTCAACTTTTCCCGTGATTCTTCGATAGGCGTCCCAAAATAGCTTTTTCCGCCCGGAACCGATTTTGTAACCCCGGTCTGCCCCATGATAACGGCCTTTTTACCAATGGTAATTCCGCTGTTGGTACCAACTTGCCCCCAAAGGGTTACCTCATCCTCTATTACCACGCAACCGGCAATTCCGGTTTGGCTGGCAATAAGGCAGCGCTCCCCAATAACGGTATCGTGCCCTACATGTACCTGGTTGTCAAGCTTTGTTCCCTTTTTTATAGTGGTATCCCCGCTCACTCCCTTGTCGATGGTACACAAGGCCCCTATTTCCACGCTATCTTCCAATACTACCCTTCCCCCGGAACGGAGTTTGTCAAAACCTTCCGGACGGTTTTTATAGTAGAACGCGTCGGCACCGAGTACCGTTCCCGAATGTATGGTAACGTTGTCTCCCAACACACAGTTGTCATATATGGCAACATTGGCGTGTATGGTGCAATACTCCCCGATAACTACATTGTTACCGATAAACGTATTGGGTTGTATGATGCTTGTGCGTCCGATCTTTGCGGAGCCCGCAATGGAACTATTCGCTTTTTCAAACGGACGAAAATGGTTGGTAAGGGTATTAAAGTCACGAAAGGGATCATCCGATATCAATAGGGCCTTACCTTCCGGACAGTTGACTTCTTTATTGATCAATATTGTGGTAGCTCTGGAAGCCAACGCCTTATCATAATACTTTGGATGGTCTACAAAAACAATGTCCCCTTCCGATACCACATGAATTTCGTTCATTCCCAATACCGGAAAATCATCCGGGCCAACATAGGTACAATCCAATAGGGTCGCAATCTGCTTCAGGGTATGTGGTGTAGAAAATTTCAATGTTTCACCTGTTTAAAGTTTTGTAGCCCGTTGAAAATAAAGAAACTAAACATTTATGCTCATTTCATATCGCTTGATGAGCCTATCCTAAGAAGTTTTTCTACTCCTTAACACGTTCCATATACGAGCCGTTGGCCGTATCGACTTTAATTTTATCCCCTTCGTTGATGAACAAGGGCACATTTACCTCTGCACCGGTTTCCACTTTGGCGGGTTTGGTGGCATTCGTGGCAGTATTTCCCTTAACACCGGGTTCGGTATAGGTGATTTCCAAAATTACACTGGCGGGCATGTCCACGGAAAGGGGCATGCTGTCCTCCGTATTGAACATGATCTTTACCACTTCTCCTTCTTTGAGCAATCCCGGGGCATCCAAACTACTTTCTTGAAGCGTAATCTGGTTGTAGTCATCGGTGTTCATAAAGTGGTAGGTTTCGCCCTCGGCATACAGGTA
Source organism: uncultured Flavobacteriaceae bacterium (assembly GCA_947500445.1). Classification (GTDB taxonomy): domain Bacteria; phylum Bacteroidota; class Bacteroidia; order Flavobacteriales; family Flavobacteriaceae; genus Pelagihabitans. The sequence goes on from CANMSB010000044.1 coordinate 19,903, forward strand.
TTGGTAGTTTCTGGTCTCTACCCTAACATCTTCGATTTTATGTCCTGCAGAAAAGGTATTGTCGATCACCTTTCCGTTGGTAACGCTTTTTAATTTGGTACGCACAAAAGCGGGACCTTTTCCCGGTTTCACGTGTAAAAACTCTATAATCTTGTAAATATCGTTATTGTAGCGAATGCACAATCCTTTTCGAATATCTGATGTTGATGCCATAAGTTGGTTCTAATACGTTTTAAGCTGTTTTTATTGGTATTGTTACGTGTTTTTCTTTAGGGGAACATGGTTTAGGTATTGCTAAAGTACCCTTTCATAATGCCCCGTTGCGAATCTCTTATAAATTGTAGGATTTCATCCCGCTCCGGAGTCGCCTCCATTTCCGCCTCCAAAATTTGGGCCGCTTGGGAGTTATTGTAATTTTTCTGATATAATATGCGGTAAATATTCTGTATCTCGCGAATTTTTTCCGATTGGTACCCCCTTCTACGCAAGCCTACGGAATTGATGCCCACATACGAAAGTGGTTCCCTGGCCGCCTTTACATATGGGGGAACATCCTTTCGGACCAACGATCCTCCCGTTACAAAAGCGTGTTGCCCGACGGAAACAAATTGGTGTACCGCTACCAAACCTGCCAAAACTACGTTGTCACCGATGGTTACATGGCCTGCGAGTGTTGAGTTATTCGAAAAGATGCAGTTGTTGCCTACCAGACAGTCATGGGCGACATGACAATAGGCCATAATCAAACAATTTTTACCGATTACGGTCTTGTTTCGATCGGAAGTCCCTTTGTGTATGGTGGCGCATTCCCGGATTGTGGTGCCATTACCGATGGTCACCGTTGTTTCTTCCCCTTTGTACTTTAAATCCTGTGGTGGTGCCGATATGACGGCCCCTGGAAAAATATTACAGTTTTTACCGATACGTGCCCCTTCCATTATGGTAACATTGGATCCGATCCAGGTGCCATCACCGATGGTAACATTATTATGTATAGTGGTAAAGGGTTCTACCACTACGTTTTTGGCAATTTTTGCGCCGGGGTGAATATAGGCAAGGGGTTGGTTCATCTTATTCGGTTCGTTTTACGATCTGCGCCATCATTTCGGCTTCGGATACCAGTTTATCGTTCGCATAGGCGTATGCCTGCATATGGCAAATACCGCGGCGTATGGGCGAAATCAGGTCACATTTAAAAATTAGGGTATCACCGGGGACTACCTGCCGTTTGAATTTCACGTTATCGATCTTCATAAACAACGTCAAGTAATTTTCGGGGTCCGGAACGGTGCTGAGCACCAAAATACCGCCCGTCTGTGCCATGGCCTCTACCTGCAACACTCCGGGCATTACGGGTGCCCCTGGAAAGTGCCCTACAAAAAACGGCTCGTTCATCGTCACATTTTTCATTCCCACCACATGGGAATCGGACAGCTCCAGTACCCGATCGATCAACAAGAACGGTGGTCGGTGCGGAAGCATCGCCATAATTTGATGAATATCCATCAAAGGGGGCTGGCTCAAATCAAACTTGGGCACGCTATTGCGCTTTTCTACCTTAATTTTTTTGGAGAGCTTTTTGGCGAACTGCGTATTCACAAAATGTCCCGGCTTATTGGCGATCACTTTTCCCTGAATAGGGGTGCCGATCAAGGCAAGGTCTCCAATAACATCCAATAGCTTATGTCGCGCCGCCTCATTGGGCTGGTGCAAGGTAAGGTTGTCGAGAATTCCATTGGGCTTTACCGAGAGCTTTTCTTTTCCAAAAGCCTTTTCCAGCTTCTTCATGGTATCGGCCGAAATTTCCTTGTCTACATAAACAATGGCATTGTTCAGATCACCGCCTTTGATAAGGCCGTTTTCCAAAAGCATTTCCAATTCATGTAAAAAACTAAAGGTACGCGCGCTGGATATTTCTTCCTTAAAGTCCGAAAGGTGTTCCAATGTAGCGTTTTGTGTTCCCAGTACTTTGGTGCCAAAATCGACCATGGTGGTCACTTGGTATTCCTTTGCCGGAATTACGGTAATTTCACTACCGGTCTCCTCGTCTCTATAGGTAATCACTTCTTGTACAATGTACACGTCCCGCACTGCCTGTTGCTCCACAGAACCCACGATTTCCAAAGCTTCCACAAAAAACTTTGAAGAGCCGTCCATTATTGGCGGTTCGGGAGCGTCCAATTCGATCAATACGTTATCGATACCCATACCTACCAAGGCGGCCAGTACATGCTCGGAAGTCTGTATTTTCACACCGTTTTTCTCGAGATTGGTCCCCCGTTGCGTGTTCACCACATACTTGGCATCCGCCTCCACTATAGGGGCGCCCTCCAAGTCTACCCGTTTAAATTTGTAGCCGTGGTTCTCCGGCGCGGGCACGAACTTCATCGTTACGTTTTCACCCGTATGAAGGCCTACCCCTTTCAGGATTACCTCTTTGGCAATAGTATGCTGCTTTGTTGTATTTTTTGTACTCACTGTCCAACTTTTTTTTCCAGTTCGTTTATCTTGTTCGTTATCTTCGGCAGGTTTTTAAAATGCACATAGCTTTTGTTATAATCGCCGTAATTCAAGGCCGGCGATCCCTGCAATACTTCATCATCCTTCACGTTACGGCCAATACCCGACTGCGCCTGTATGCGCACACGGTCACCAATGGCAATATGCCCTACGATACCTACCTGCCCGCCGATCATGCAATACTTTCCGATTTTTGTGGAACCCGCTACACCCGTTTGGGCGGCGATTACGGTATGCTCCCCGATTTCTACGTTATGGGCGATCTGTATCTGATTGTCCAACTTCACGCCCTTGCGTAATATGGTAGAACCCAAGGTGGCCCTATCGATGGTAGTACCCGCACCGATGTCCACATTGTCCTCCAACACTACGTTTCCCGTTTGTGGTACCTTTTTAAATTCCCCATCCTTGTTGGGAGCGTATCCAAAGCCATCGGCTCCAACCACGGCGCCGCTATGGATAATGCAATTGTTTCCGATAACCGTTTCGGAATATACCTTTGCTCCGGCAAAAACGGTTACGTTATCACCAATGGTTACGTTATCACCAATATAGGCGTTCGGATAAATTTTTACGTTGTCGCCCAAACGCACATTGTTACCCAAATAGGCAAACGCGCCCAAATAAATTCCTTCGCCATAGGTAGCGGTTTCCGATTTATAATTGGGTTGTTCGATACCTACTTTATTATTTTTTACCTGATTGTAGTATTCCAACAATTTGGAAAAGGACTCGTAAGCATCGTCTACCTTGATCAATGCCGTGGCCAACTGCTGCTCCGGCACAAAATCTTTGTTTACTATGGTGATGGATGCTTTTGTGGTGTAAATGTGGGATGTGTATTTAGGATTGGCCAAGAAGGTAAGGGAACCGGACTCCCCCTCTTCGATCTTTGCTAGTTTATGGACTGCGATATCTGGGTTTCCCTCCAATTCGCCTTCTAAAATTCCTGCAATTTGGCCTGCCGTAAAAATCATGGCAACAAAAGTAACAAAAATACTTAAAGCGTGTCCGAAAAGCGCTCTTTCGGATAACACAGATAATGTTTTGTTACCTTTTTGGAAAGTGCCTCAAGGTTAAAATGATCGGAAACCTTGATGATATCCACCAAGCGCCCCTTGTCCTTGCGAATATAAATTTGTTGTTTCCCGCTGTTATAAGCGGTATTTGCAATGGTATCCGAGAATACGAAATAGGCGGCCTCCTCCTCCGTAAAGGACTCCTCTTGCTTTAACTGTTCGAGACGGGCCTTCACCTTATTCAGGTCAAAAGGTTTGTTTTTCAGTTTTATATGCAGGAGTTTGCGATTTAAAAGCATAGCGCACAAATGAGACAAGACCCTATCGGGATGTTGCCGCCACTGTTTTAAAGCTCCCAGGATGTCGACATCATCAAGTAGGGAAAAGCGGTGCAGTACGTTTTCAGAAAAATCGGAAGCCGTGATCTTGGTGGTCAAAAAGAAATGTAACGTATCGCTACAAGACACCTCCTTGCCTCGACCCAAGAGTTCTTTTGCCCGTTTCAAGCTCCGGATCAACAGTTGTTCGGCCACCAGGCTGGTTTTGTGCAAGTATACCTGCCAATACATAAACCTGCGCGCCATTAAAAATTTTTCAACCGAATAAATTCCCTTTTCTTCTACCACTAAGTTTCCATCCACAACGTTGAGCATGGCAATAAGCCGCTCGGCGTTGATATTTCCTTCGGAAACCCCTGTATAAAAACTGTCACGTTTTAAGTAATCCATCCGATCCATATCCAATTGACCGGACACCAACTGATTCAAAAAGTTTTTTGGATGGGTTCCCTTAAAGATGGCGATCGCGGTCGTTAAACTTCCGTTAAACTTATGGTTCAGGCGTTCCATAAAAAAAAGCGAGATGGCCTCATGCTGAACCCCTTCTACTATGCTATGCTCCATCGCATGGGAGAACGGTCCGTGACCGATATCGTGCAACAAAATCGCTACAAGTAATCCTTCCTCTTCCTTTTTATCTATTGCAACACCCTTAAAGCGAAGCATTTGCACGGCGCGCTGCATCAGGTGCATACTCCCCAGCGCATGTTGGAAACGGGTATGGTGCGCGCCCGGATATACCAAATAGGACAGCCCCATTTGCGAAATGCGACGTAACCGTTGAAAATAAGGATGTGCGATCAAGTCGAAAATCAGCGGGCTCGGGATTCCAATAAATCCGTAAATTGGGTCATTAAAGCGGGTCAGTTTTTTGGAAGCCATAGGGTAGATACCTTTTTGAGAACGTAAAGTTATACATTATCAACCTATATCGTAGGCTACTTCTTTTATGTTACCGCCAAGAAACTTCGTAATGGAAAAACGTGCGCACGTGACCTTGCTTTTACGAACGGATACCCATAAGAACGGCACTATATTTGGTGGATGGTGTAAGCGGAATATCCGAAACAACGAGAACAGGAACAGATATGAATAAAATCAGCATACTTTGGGTCGATGATGAGATTGACCTTTTAAAACCACACATCCTTTTTTTAGAGAGCAAGAACTATGAGGTAATTCCCTGTAGAAGTGGCCAGGAGGCACTTGAGGAATTGAACGATAGCAAGGTCGACATTGTTTTTTTGGATGAAAACATGCCCGGAATCTCAGGACTGGAGACCTTGAACGAAATAAAGGTAAAAAATGCTGCGCTGCCCGTTGTCATGATCACCAAAAGTGAGGAAGAGTTTATCATGGAAGAAGCTATAGGGTCCAAAATTGCGGATTACCTGATCAAACCGGTAAACCCCAACCAGATTCTGTTGTCCCTAAAGAAAAGTTTGGACCATTCGCGACTGGTTTCCGAGAAAACCACCAGCAATTACCAACAAGAGTTCCGCAAGATCGCTATGGACCTTAGTATGGTAAATACCCATGAAGAATGGGCCGATCTGTATCGGAAATTGATCTATTGGGAACTGCGTTTGGAAGATATCGAAGACCCCAGTATGTTCGAAATATTGGAATCGCAAAAAGCGGAGGCCAATTTACAGTTCGGGAAGTTTGTCGACCGCAATTATGCCGATTGGTTCCAGGACCATGATGGCCCTGTAATGTCACACACCCTGTTCAAGGAGAAAATAAGTCCGGAGTTAAAAAAAGGGCCGACCCTTCTCGTAGTAGTGGACAATCTTCGCTACGACCAGTGGATGGCCTTCGAAGGCAGTACGGCGGCATTTTATAAGAAGGAGCAGGAATCGGCCTATTTCAGCATTCTGCCCACGGCGACCCAGTATGCCAGAAATGCCATTTTTTCGGGGCTTACCCCTTTGGATATGGAAAAAAAGTATCCGAACTGGTGGAAAAATGATACGGACGAGGGCGGTAAGAACCTGTTTGAGGCCGACTTTTTAGGCGCACAGATCAAACGCCTGGGGTTGGACCTTAAATGGGACTATCATAAGATAAGTAGCCTGAAACAAGGAAAAAACCTCTCCCAAAACTTCCGTTCCCAAAAAGACAACGACCTTACCGTTATCGTATACAATTTTGTGGATATGCTCTCCCATTCCAAAACCGAAATGGAGGTGATCAAGGAATTGGCCAGTAACGACAAGGCCTACCGTTCGCTTACCCAAAGTTGGTTTAAAAATTCGCCCTTGTTGGAAATCATCCAACAGGCGCAGACCATGGGAATGCGGCTGATCATCACCACCGATCACGGTACCATAAACGTAAAACAGCCTTCCAAAGTAATCGGGGACAAGGACACGAGCCTTAACCTACGCTACAAAACGGGACGCAGCCTTACCTATGAGGAGAAAGACGTTTTGGAAGCACGAGATCCGAAAAGTATTTATTTACCGAGCATTAATATGAGCAGTTCCTTTATTTTTGCCAAAAACGACCTGTTCTTTGCCTACCCGAACAATTACAACCATTATGTAAGCTACTATCGGAACACCTATCAACACGGAGGGGTGTCCTTAGAGGAGATGATCATCCCCTTTGTGGTATTGGCGCCCAGGTAATGTTTATAGCATGTTTCGTTTTGTGATTATTTTACCAATAAGACATTTAAAATATGGACCGTGTTCGTTTCGACCATTCCCAATTAGCGGAGGTTGCCAAAAACATCGTTAAAAACGCAGAACACAAGGTATTGTGCCTGCATGGCCCTATGGGGGTCGGTAAAACTACCTTGGTAAAGGCGTTGTTAATGGTACTTGGTGCCTCAGATAGCGGGAACAGCCCTACTTTTGGCATCGTAAATGAATACCACCATAACAACGGGAAACTTCTGGCCTACCACTTTGATTGTTATCGCCTGGAAGATGAAATGGAGGCCTATGATCTAGGTTTTGAAGAATATCTGGCAAAAAATGTTTGGGTCTTTATCGAATGGCCCGAAAAAATTACCGGACTTTTGCCATTGGGACTTACCGATATTTTTCTAGAATTAGAACCAGATTTTAGTCGGAGTCTTCAGCTAAAAAACCCTTGAAAGCAAACGCTTCAGCTTTCAATCCTAAACGGATTTTATCGAGAACTACGCTTTTTTAACCAGCGGCGGAACGTTTTTCGTGAGTCTTTATTGTAATTTTCGCAAAAATTGTCTTAAAATTCGATGAAATACATGATTTTATCGATAAAGTCATCTTTTTTAACGTTTTTACACTTTGTAACCAAGGTATATTTCCTACTTTTATCCCAGAACAATAATTAAATTTCTAACTAAAAACCCCGTTTAAGATGAAAAAATTTGTATTCGGCCTTTTGGCATGTGTAACCCTTTTAGCTGTTTCTTGTGAGCCCAGTTCTACTGCTGAGGAAGATCAGCTTTATGAGCAAGGAGTTGATAAAACTAAGCTCACCAAAAAGATTTAAAACCCATAGAGGGATTTAAGACAGCACAAGGGCGAAACAATTCGCCCTTTTTTTATAATTTTTATTTGCTAACTTCGTTGTTAACTAGCAGTTAAGCTTAATGATGGGTCAAGTTAAAAAAGGAAAAAATATAAGAAAGAAGATATTTTGGGAATCCATCTTTGTAATGTTGATAGCGCTCTCACCGTTCATTTACAAATTATACGATTATCTCCCTGAAGATCCTAACGCAACTTTCTCACTTTTCGGAATCAGTGTTGATAAGCATGGTTTTGCTGATATATCAACTTTTATGTGGTTTCTAATGAGTAAAATCGTTCCACTTTATTTGTTATTTTTTTGGTTCATGACTGCCAAAAATTGGTGGTATCATATTATTCTAATACCAATTGCCATGTACTCATTTCAAATATTTGAAGTGTTGTTTACAAACGATAACGATATAGATACCGAAAACCTTTTATGGTTGCTTCCTGTTTGTATGGTAGTAATACCGTTCGTATACTTTGCAAGAATTAAACTTTATGATAAGTATGTTCATGGTATCGATTTGGAAGCCATGGAAGCAGAGCTCAATAGCTTAAGGGACAAACAGAAAAAAAGCAAAGCTGAAAAAGAGAATAATTCATTAATTCAAGAAAAGCCCCGCTACCGCACCCTAAGCGAAAAAATAGAGTACGGCTTATCGACCCAAAACATTGAGCGGAAACTCAAAAAAATACAGCACGGGGTTAAGAATTTACTCCATTTCTAAAATTCTTGTAAGTGGTTTACGAGGTTTTTCTTCTCTTCGCTCCCCTACTATCCCTTATCTCACTCCTTATTAAGCCTTTACCCACGATTATTTTCTGTGAAGATTATCAGTAATTTGTCGTAATTTTATCACGAACAATCGCCAATACGTCTTCTTGTTTTATGAAACAACCGAGTTCGCCTTTTAGCAAACAACAACTACTACCGCAAGAGGAAACGCTAGAAGTGTTAAAACAAAAGCGGGAACTTTTTATCGGTATTCCCAAGGAAAACCATTATCAAGAGCAGCGTATCTGCCTTACCCCCGATGCTGTAAACGCCATTACGGCCCATGGCCATCGGGTGCTGATCGAGTCCGGGGCAGGTGAAGGTTCCCATTTTTCCGATGCCGACTACACCAACGCCGGCGGCGAGGTAAGTCGCGATACCAAAAAAGTGTTCGGTTGTCCGCTCCTTCTTAAAGTGGAGCCGCCTACCCCTGCGGAAATCGAAATGATGCATCCGCAGGCGACCATCATCTCAGCCTTACAGATAAAAACCCAGGACAAGGGGTATTTTGAACATTTGGCCAAAAAACGCATTACCGCCATTGCCTTCGAATATATCAAGGACGAGGACGGAAAATATCCTGCAGTACGTTCCTTAAGCGAAATTGCAGGAATCTCCTCCGTATTGATTGCCTCGGAACTGCTTGCGGCCACTAATGATGGTAACGGACTCATGTTCGGCAACATTAGCGGTGTACCCCCTATCGAGGTAGTTATCATCGGTGCGGGTACCGTTGGGGAATTTGCTGCCCGGTCGGCCATTGGCCTCGGGGGAAACGTAAAGATCTTTGACAACTCCCTCACCAAGTTGCGCAACATACAATCCAACCTAAGGCAAACGGTATATACCTCCACCATTCAGCCCAAGAATTTATTGAAATCCCTAAAACGTTGTGATGTGGCCATAGGGGCCGTTCGCGGCACCGATCGGGCGCCCGTAATGGTGAGTAAAACCATGGTGGAGCACATGAAAAAAGGGGCCGTGATCATTGATGTGAGCATCGATATGGGTGGGTGTTTTGAAACCAGTGAAATCACCTCCCATAACAAGCCCACTTTTGAAAAATATGGGGTCATCCACTATGGAGTGCCCAACATTCCCTCGCGTTATCCAAAAACCGCTACCGTATCGATCAGTAATATTTTCACCCCATATCTCCTGAAATTGGGCGAAGAAGGCGGATTGGAAAACTCGCTTCGTTTTGACAAAGGGTTACGTAACGGACTGTACATGTACCATGGCATTCTGACCAATAAGTCGGTGGGCGAATGGTTCGGACTGCAATACAGCGATATCAACTTCCTCATCTTTTAATATGGATTTTTTAAAACGCCTGGGGTTCTACCTCATCGGGCTTTCTATAGGCATTGTTTTTCTAATGGTCTTCTTTAAAAAAAAATCGGAGGAAACGGGAGTTTCTTTTTGCTACCTGCCCAATTGTAGGACCCTCAAGGACATCCGCTCCAAACCACTTGTTTATTCCGAGGAGGTTCAGGAGCTCTTGAAAAATAAAACGATCGACTCCCTGGATATCAACACTTTTTTGTTCGAAGGGGACATCGACTTTGGCAAGAGCAATACCGAAACAGCGCCTTGCAAAACCTATGTCATCGAGGGGATGGTAGCAGAACGCGAAGCTACACTTTATGTGCGGAATTGTACCGCCAAAGCCCTTGTGGAACGGATTTCATACGAATAGGCGGTTTAACGCTATACTCCTTAAATTTTTTATGATCTGGCTTGTCTTTCGAAGGAGGTGCTTCGACGGGCTCAGCATGACAACTGTGTTCCTAATTGGTATTGTCTTTACTTCAGAAACTTGATAGCCATTAGGGAACGTGCTTCGACGGGCTCAGCATGACAGTTGTGTCCTTAGTTGACATTCTTTACTTCAGAAACTTGATAGGTATTGAGGGACGTGCTTCGACGGGCTCAGCATGACAGTTGTGTCCTTAGTTGACATTCTTTACTTCAGAAACTTGATAGGTATTGA
>CANMSB010000045.1 GCA_947500445.1 uncultured Flavobacteriaceae bacterium
TACATTTAAAAATGTAGCGCAGCACCATATTTTGAAGTAGCTGGAAGCTGTAATAGATTTTCTAATGCATAAAGCGGATTAAAGCATACACGCCGTTCGATATGGCCAAAGTCGTTATTGCTTCACCATTTTAATGGTCTCGTTATGCCATTCCGAAGACAGGTTCACCATATAAACTCCCGGGGGTAACGTTGCGATGTCCGATGAGATATCCAGTTGTTTGTTTCCCTTGGAAATCTGGCTTGTCGTTTGAACCACTTGTTTGCCCTGTAGGTCATAAATGGCAACGGAAACCGCTCCCGATCGTGGCTGCTCCCAACGGAGCATTGCGGTATGGGTAACGGCATTTGGGTATAGTAGCAGTTGGTTCGTGTTTGCCGTCAAAGAGGCACCAAAGTTGGTCGTAACATCCAAATTCCCGGCCACGGACCAGTTTCCCGCTTCGTCCCGTACCATACTCTTTATTTTTCCAGTGGTAGTACGAAGATCTTTATTGCTCTCGACCCCGGCGGAAACAACGGCGCTGCTTCCAGCCCTATAGTGGTATACCTTAAGATCATCGAAGGTGATGGCCGTTTTGTTGGTCCGGAGCGAAATAGCGCCGCCGGTGCGTATAGGGCTGGTATCGGTCCAACTCAAGAGCAAGGTGTTGTTTTTCCAAACCCGCACCACGCCATAGGCCGGACTATAGGTAACCCGGTATTTCGCCCAATCGTTGTCGAGCGAAACGTCCGAAATGGCCCTAAAATTAAGCACATCGTTATCGGTTTCGTAAATTCTGACTTTGTTGTCTTCCCCGCTGAACCATATCAAATACGAATCCCCCCGTTGCGGCAGCGTTCTATCGGAGGCCATAATATGGATCCCAAATTTGCGCGGACCAGTGGTCGATGTCACTTTTGCCGAAAACTCATAGAGATAGGGCAGATCGGAATCTTGGATCAAATAGGAACTCCATAGGGTATTGTCCGAAACGATATCCGATTGTTTGAGCCTTTGGTCGGTAATGCTCCAATTCCCGGCCCCAATATCGTAAACCCCGTTGTCCTGATTGAAATTTTCATTAAAAAAGCCATTATTTCTGTTGGCCAAAAAGCCTGAACCGTACTGTTCCAACACCTGATAGAACCTTCGGGTAACCCCCACGTTGTCATTGTCCGAAAAAGTTACCGTAAAATCTCCCGTCTGTACCGTTTCGGCAGGGGCATCGATAGCTGTCGTTGGAGGAACGGTATCCGCGGTAGGGGACGGGGCGACCGAACAACCATTGGAAACCAGCGCACCGACATCGCTCCGTAATCCGGGTAAAATACCGTATCCCCCGTTGCCGGGACAAACGGAACAGCCTGCATCCCTGTGACCGGCAATATGGGTCAGCGACCTGTTTACCGAATAGTGGAAAGAGGCCCCTTCGGGATTAATATTGTCTTTGTCCGCTTTCCAGGCCAATAGGTTTTTCAATGCCTGTTGCGTGGCGTTCGTGGGGGTAACGCTGGAATAGTCGCCCATCATACACACGCCCATGGTATTTCGGTTGGTGCCACAAAAATGTGCGCCGATGGCATTATCGCCCCCTGCACGTCCCTCATAAATGACGCCATTGGGGTCCACCAAAAAATTATAACCGATATCGGACCAGCCGTTTCCGTTGATATGAAAGTTTTGTACGGCCCTCACGCGGGCGGCCCAGTCGCTACTGGAGTTGGATCCGAATTCGTGATGTACGATAAGGTGGGAAACGGTGGAGCTTGCGGCCGGGTTTCTAAAAGTGGCTCCCCATTGGCTCCTGCTTACCACGCTCGGTTTTGAGCAACCCGCTGCTACGGCGTTTTTAGCGGATGCCTTCAACTGTTTTTTAATTTTTCGAGGGGTATCGCCAGGGCTGTAATGAAAGATTTCCGCGCTTTGGATACGGGTAGCGGAACTTCCTTTTGCCAATACGAGCTTGTATTGGATATAACGTACTTTGGCATCCAAAAATACCATTTTTGATACAATGCGGTCACTGCTTTGTTCCTGATGTCCATCAAAAACGGCTTGCTTCCAGCCGGACCAGGATTTGCCATTTTTTGAGGTCCGATAGTGTAGCGTCGTTGTGGTATGGTCGAGATGTTGACCGCTCCAAACGGAATAGGTGGAAAGGAAGGGTTTTGGTTTTTTTAATGGAATTTTAAACGGTTTCAATACCAGTTCCGGCTGGTATAACTCGGTATCATTGCTGGTAATACCTTCTTTTTCCAAAGAAAAGGCCGTGCGCTTTTCCAATTGTGAATCGTTGCGGAACGAAATGGTTTTGGTAGCCGTAGCTTCTCCTTTAAAAATGGGTTGCTGTCCATATGATTTGAACAATAGCAACAACAAACATAGTAACGATAGGGGCGTTCTTTTTTTCATGTTATCGATTTTTTTAGATTTTCCTACAAATATTGAAAAAAACCGATGCAAAAAGAAACGCCGATCGCAAATAACAGATTAGGCCATGATGTTATCGTATTTTACCTATAAAATGGGATATAACATGCCGAAGTTGCTTTTTCATTTACCGCCGCAAGTGTTTTATACCATTTTTGCCTTTTAATGGGTAATTCAACATCACAAATGATATAAGGGCGTTTAAAGGAAGATTACAATTTGACGTGCGTAGGGTAGGAGTACCTACAAGGAACCCGGAACGTACTAAATTTTCACCTTTTTAATACTTCGCTTACGCGCCGTACTGTCCTTTTTACGGGTGTTTCCCGGAAATATCAGATCGGTGCTGGAATAAGAGGTGCCAAAAGTGGCATTTGCGGCGTATACCTGTTTTATGGCATCTACAAGTTGATGTGGTTGCAGTTCCTTAAGTGGATGAACGTAAATGGACCAAATAATTTCGTCGCTAAGTGCGTATTTCACATCCAAAGCGGAATGAAAATTGGCCACCATGGCGTTGAGCAACTGCTCTTCTTCCAACTGGTCCCGTTCGATAATGGGAGAGATAATGCGCATTCTGTTGGCATTCTCGTCATAGATACATATCAAAAAAGTCTCTTGGTACACAAAGCGAATGGAATTCCCTTGCACGTCTACGGTATCCGACACTTTTTCAATAATTTGTTGAAGTTTGTCCGCGGTCATGTCCTGGGCCGTTCCGGATACGGAGTTAACAAAGAACAACGAACAACAGAACCACCGCGCAAATGCTTTCATAGGATACCTTTTAGAATGAGTCGTAATACCCTCTAAAAATTACAACAATTTTAGATAGGTTTTAAGGTAAGCTAGGCAGGGGACCAACTTATACCATTTTAACTTTGAAATAGCACTAATAAATGGTTTCTTTTTCAGTTATTCTTTGTTAAAAAGCCTGTCCCCAGCTTGACCGGGGATCTAACCGTAGCTACGGCTATGCTTCCGTTTTTCGCCTTGAATGCCTAAAAAATAATTCAATTTCTATACGTACCATTTCAAAGTTAAAATGGTATTAGAGGGGAATTGGGAACGATGCCGAATTACTCCTGCATGGTATGATATACGTTTTGCACATCATCGTCCTCCTCTATTTTTTGCAATAGTTTTTCCACATCGGCCACCTGTTCCTCGTCCAGTTTTTTGGTGACTTGCGGAATGCGCTCAAAACCGGAAGACAGGATTTCGATATCGCGGTTTTCGAGTTCTTTTTGGATGGCACCGAAACTTTCAAACGGGGCGTAGATCAAAATACCATCATCGTCCACAAATACTTCCTCTGCGCCATAATCGATCATTTCCAACTCCAACTCCTCCGGATCGACATCTTCGGCGGGAATACGAAAGTTACAGGTATGGTCGAACATGAACTCTACGGAACCGGAAGTGCCCAGGCTGCCGTTGCACTTGTTAAAATAACTACGGACGTTGGCTACGGTACGGGTATTGTTGTCGGTAGCGGTTTCGATCAAAATAGCGATACCATGGGGGGCATAACCTTCAAAAAGCACTTCTTTATAATCCCCCAAATTCTTGTCCGAGGCCCTTTTAATGGCCCGTTCAATATTGTCTTTCGGCATGTTCACCGACTTGGCGTTTTGAATTACCGCACGCAATCGGGAATTGGAATCGGGATCGGGACCGCCTTCTTTTACGGCTATAACGATATCCTTTCCTATACGGGTAAAGGCCTTTGACATGGCCGACCACCGTTTCATTTTTCGTGCTTTCCTGAATTCAAAAGCTCTTCCCATAATATTCGAAAACTTTAGTTCGTGTAATTAGAAAAGTAAAAATAAGAAAATTTAAAGCCACGGCAAGTCACCTTGCCGGATGATGGGAATAATGAACTTGTCTTGCGTTTTTTCGTTCGTTCGAGAAACTACGGTTTTGTGTCCAGATGAAGACTTTTTTAAGCTACATAGCCAGGCTACGAAGCACAAAAAAGCCTTCATATGGGTATAAAAGATACTTCAGAAAGGAATTATAAAAACGTAAGGCGCGTTCAATATGTACTTGCCCTTAGCCTTCGCCGAATACGATTTTTTCGATAACGGCTGCCAGCTTAAAATCTTTCTCGGTTATGCCTCCCACATCATGGGTGTTCAACCGTATGTTCAGGGTATTGTACACATTGCTCCAGTCGGGGTGGTGCCCCTGTAATTCGCATTCAAAGGCGATACGGGTCATTGTGGCGAACGCTTCCTTGAAATTTCCGAATTGCAATGCGGTTTCCAATGCTCCGTCCGTATATTCCCAACTGTCCATAGTAGCCAATTTTTCCTTGATCTGTGCTTCGCTAAGTTTTTCCATAATGCTATTTCAAAGTTAAAAATGGTATTATTTTATGATGTGGTGATCGATGATTTCCTGATAGGCGACCCTCAGATTTTTGGGAAGCGTGTTCACCTTTGGCAATACCGCCAAATAACGTTCTTCGTTGGTGGTGTAAACCCGTTTGAAAATGGGATTAAAGTTTCCGATACGGTCCATTACTTCCTTTACAAAGTCCTCGTGGTGTACCAGGTCATAGCTTCCCAAATGAAAAATTCCCGTTTTGTTGCGGTTGATCAGGTAATGTATTTGTTGTGTGAGTTTATCATCACTGGTAACGTTGATCACCAAATTCGGAAATACCTCAATGGGTAGATTGTTCAGGGTATTTTCCTTCATTTCCCTGATTCGGGGCGATTGGTTCCCAAAAACCATCGGTACCCTTAGGATGGCCATTTTTTTCTTGGGCAACCGCAGCAACATGTTCTCGATCTTGATCTTGAGCCTCCCATAGATACTATCGGAAAGGGTTTTGTCGTATTCGTAGGAGGGATATTTGCTATACGCGTCAAAAACGTTCGCTGAGGATATGAAATAGATACGGCAGTCATTTTTACTGACATACTCGACCAGATGCCGATGGGCCGCTACCTGACTGGCAAAATTACCGCGAAGCGCCGAAATGATCAGCTGTGGTCGTACGTTTTCCAAAAAATCAAAAACGTCGTCTTCTTGAAGGTCATAGCGGAAGAACTGTTGGTTCCCTTCAAAGCGTTTTCGAGCACTGTAATAAGTACCATAGGTGTCAAAATACGACCGGAGTTCACGGTATATGGCATTACCGATAAAACCACTACCGCCTAAAATCAATATTTTTTTTCCTCCCGCTTCCACCGAACTGCCCTTTTATGATTTCCTAAACCTTGTAAAACGGTAATTTTACAACAGTTGCCGGGACGGCTTTTTTTCGGATTTGAATGTGAATGTTGGTTCCCGTTTTGGAAAAAATAGTGGGTACATATCCCAGCCCGATGCCTTTTCCCAAAGAGGGCGACATGGTACCCGAGGTTACCGTTCCTATTTGTTTTCCTTGGCCATCGACAATATCATAACCCTGTCGGGGTATGCCCCTCTCGTTGAGTTCAAAGGCGATAAGCTTGCGTTCCGGGCCATGGGTTTTTTCCTTTTCCAAAGCTTCACTGTTCACAAAGGTCTTAGAAAATTTGGTAATCCACCCCAGTCCGGCTTCAATAGGGGAAGTTTGTTCGTCAATATCGTTACCGTAAAGGCAATACCCCATTTCCAAACGTAGGGTGTCCCGAGCGGCCAGTCCGATCGGTTTAATACCGTAATCGGCTCCGGCTTCGAACACCTTGTCCCAAATTTGCTGAACCTCCTCATTCTTACAGTAAATCTCGAAACCGCCCGATCCGGTATATCCGGTAGCCGAAATGATGACATGTTCGATGCCCGCGAAATCGGACACTTCAAAATGATAAAATTTTATGGCCGAAAGGTCCACAGCGCTAAGGGATTGCATGGCAGCTACCGCCTTTGGTCCCTGAATGGCCAATAAGGAGTAGCCATCGGAAATATTGCGCATGTCGGCATTATATTCCGAATTGTAGGACAGGATGTGGTTCCAATCCTTTTCGATATTAGAGGCATTCACCACCAGTAAATATTGGTCCTCCTTTATTTTATAGATGATCAGGTCGTCCACGATACCCCCTGTTTCATTGGGTAGGCAGCTGTACTGGGCCTTACCTATGGTAAGCTTGGAAGCGTCGTTGGAGCTTACTTTTTGGATCAGGTCCAAGGCATGCGGTCCCGAGATCAAAAATTCGCCCATATGGGACACATCGAATACCCCTACGCCCTTGCGAACGGTTTCGTGTTCGATGTTGACCCCTTCATAAGAAACGGGCATGCGATACCCGGCAAAAGGAACAATTTTGGCTCCTAAAGCCTCGTGGGTAGTAGTCAATGCGGTATCTTTCATGATTTTGCTTTACGATAACAAAGCTATTGAAAATATGGTGGACCAAAGTAGCGGCTTTACATGTTTTTAAAAAAAGAAACCGCAACACCTTGCTTTTGAACATTTCCCCGAATGGTATGCTTACAAAACGGCCCTTGGTAGGGCCATTGGTAAAGCGTTTTGGCCCCATACTATAGTAAGCAATGGTCGTTTTGGAACGGATCAAAACATACCGCTCCCGTGGCAACGCTAACCTCTTTTTTGTAGGAATTTTAATATTTTTTTAAATTTTTCAGGGATTATTTGTACTATTGCAACTGGTCATCCAATTTGGTTAACCAATCTGGTGATCCAATTTTTAAAAAGGTGAGAACACCTAATTATGAATCTTAAACCCTAAATTTTTATGAAGTATTTTTATGAACCACTTAAGTTTAGCGCATCCAGAATAGCCCTTGTTGGCCTATTGATGTTTAGTTTTTTCAACTGTTCCAGAGACAGTTTGTCCGAAGAGGAAGCCGTACTGACGACCGTAAGGGCGATTTCCCTTTCTCCAACGAATGCCTTTACCGTTCAAGCGGAAGCGTACGATCGTATGAGCGGTGTTCGAACCGAAACCACTAGTGACAACGGTGGTGGAGAAAATGTAGGATGGATCGATACCGGTGATTATTTGGAGTATGACGTGAACGTGCCGGCCGCAGGGAGTTACAAATTTGAATTTAGAGTGGCATCCTCAAACAATCCCACCGCCTTCGATTTCTACCAAGGAAACACGAAATTGGCCAGTGTTGCCAAGCCGGCTACGAATGGTTGGCAGAACTGGATTACCACTACAAAAACAAGGGACCTTTCCGCTGGCAACAGTACATTGAAAATTTTGGCGACCGGTGGTGGATGGAATATCAATTGGATTCGAATTACACCGGTATCCCTTGATAACTCCAACAATACGGCCACCAATTTGGCCTTTAACAAAACTGCCGAACAATCGTCCGAGGATTATGGCGGTGGTGCCGAGCGGGCCGTAGATGGCAATACATCGGGAGTATGGGGCAACAACAGCGTTACCCATACCAAAAATTCAAACCGTCCATGGTGGCAGGTACGATTGGGACAGGACTATAACATCGGACAGATAAAGATTTGGAACCGCACCGATTGTTGTACCGGCCGTTTGAGCGATTTTGATGTTTTCGTCTACAACAATGCGGGAACACAGGTATTCAAAACCACGATCAAAGATGCGCCCAACCCTTCGGTAACGGTTAATACCGGCGGTGTTTCCGGGTCAAGGGTACGGATCAAGCTTAAGGGTACCGATGCATTGTCCTTGGCGGAAGTACAGGTATTTGGTGATGCTGCGGAGCCTACCGGTACTGCCAATATTCCTGCGGACCTCATGGAGAACTGTAAGCAATGGAAAATAACCTATCCTACGGGCGATGAGGATAAAACACTTTGCGACGAAAACAATAACGAGTTTTTCTATGTGAACGAGAGCAGGAACGGAATCGTTTTCAGGGTCCCGATCCGCGACAACAATGGTTTCACCCCAAACTCGCCCAATGTGCGGAGCGAATTGCGGGAACGAAAATTGGATGGTTCGAGCGATGTGTTCTGGACTACCGATAACACGCATGTGCTGTACGTAAAACAGGCTATTACCCACCTTCCGATCCGAAAGGACGAACTGGTGGCCACCCAAATACACGGCAAAAAATCGGAAGGTATCGATGATGCCATGGTCGTCCGGTTGGAAGGAAGCAAAATGTTCCTCAGTTTCAATGGAGGGAAGTTAAGAAGCAACGTGACCATTAAGAACAACTACCAATTGGGTACGGTGCACGAAGTTATTTTTGTGGTCAATAATGGAAAACACTATTGTTATTATAGTGAGGATGGCAATTTAAAAAGCGCCTATGCCAATGGTAATGCCGCCCAATACCTAGTTAAAGATGGCAGTAGGGATTACGTTTTTGATCGGTCCTATGGGGATGCCTACTTTAAGGTGGGTAACTATACGCAAAGTAATCCTTCCACCGAAGGATCGGCAACCAACGATCCCGATAATTATGGAGAGGTCGTGGTCTACGACTTTTACGCCGAGCACAGTCCAAAACTCTAAACAGGGTTACGGCCCTAGCGGCATCGTATTGAAAAAAGGGCCCGTGATGGAAATATCACGGGCCTTTTTTACGTATCCTTTTTTGAACGTTACCAGTTTTTTTCAATAAAATGAAGCAGGGAAAACGGTTATTCCAGCAAATGGGTCTTTAGTTCGTCATAGGAAACGATAGGCTTTGCGTGTTTTTCCTTACCCAATACCTTTTGAATTTGGGGAGGGATATCGGGCGAAATGCCCAAGGCGTCCTCGACCACATCAAGAAATTTAACGGGATGTGCGGTCTCTAGAAAAATACCGTAGGTATTCGGATGCTCCGATACGTACTTTTTAAGCCCCAAGTATCCCACGGCCCCATGCGGATCGGCAATGTATTCGCCATTTTTATAGATGCTTTTCATGGCTTCCCTGGTCTGGTCGTCGGTAAATGAATAGGAGGACAGCATCTGTTCCAAAAGGCCATGGTCGTTTTGAAAGAGGTGGCGTATGCGAACAAAGTTGCTGGGATCGCCGACATCCATGGCATTGCTGATGGTTGCCGTCGATGGTTTTGGCTCGTACGCACCGGTTTTCATAAATTTCGGAACCGTATCGTTGGCATTGGTGGCCGCAACAAAGTGTTTTACCGGCATGCCCAATTTGTACGCGACCATTCCCGCACAAATGTTTCCAAAATTTCCGCTGGGCACCGAGAATACGATTTCTTTCCCTTCCTTTTTGGCCTGCTTATAGGCAAATAAGAAGTAGAACA
Source organism: uncultured Flavobacteriaceae bacterium (assembly GCA_947500445.1). Lineage (GTDB taxonomy): Bacteria > Bacteroidota > Bacteroidia > Flavobacteriales > Flavobacteriaceae > Pelagihabitans. The sequence continues at coordinate 9,580 of CANMSB010000045.1, forward strand.
ATTGTGGCAACCATCGGGCGACGTTGATCGAGTTGGCCGAGGTCAGTTTCATATGTTCCAAAAGCGCTTCATCCAAAAAAGCGGTCTTTACCATTTTTTGACAGTCGTCAAAAGTACCCGCTACTTTTAGGGCCGTAATGTTTTGCCCCAAGGTGGTCAATTGCCTTTCTTGGATATCGCTTACCTTACCATCGGGGTATAGAATGACCACCTGCACCCCTTCGACACCTAAAAATCCATTTGCAACGGCTCCCCCCGTATCCCCAGAGGTAGCAACGAGTACTGTTACCTCGTTCCGGGTGTTTTTTGAAAAATACCCCAGACATTGTGCCATAAAGCGGGCACCTACGTCCTTAAAGGCCATGGTAGGCCCATGAAAAAGCTCCAACGTTCCCGTGCTGTCGTCGATAGGTACCACCGGAAAGTCAAAGTCGAGTACCTGTGAAAGTATTTCCTTTAGCGCGATATCGGTAAGGTCTTCTTTTACGAACTGATGTATGGCCCGAAAGGCAATTTCATGGTTTGAAAGCGTTTCGATGGTATCAAAAAACGTAGCGGGCAAAGGGTCGATTTCCGAAGGAAAATACAGCCCCCGGTCCGGAGCGATCCCATTGATCACCGCGGCTTTAAAAGAGACCTTAGGTGCGTTTCCGTTTAGACTATAATAGTTCATTGGTCACAATTGTTAGTTAAAAAGGATGCACTTGAGTGCAAGACTTTCCTCCGAGTATTCGGGGCTACAAATCTTGAACAAATTGGCAGTCCCACTTGACAGTCAATGCTTTTTATAGAGCACAAAACAACCTACTGCCAAGTTTTTACGGATTACTTTGATGCTATGTTGAAAAAGAATTTCATTCTTTTCCTATAAACCTATTCATTGTTAAATGCATAGTGGTTTGGTCAATCCAATAATTTTATCCCCTCATGATTGATCTTGGAAACGTGTACGTCGTAATCGACCCCAATATCGCGATAGGTCTTTTTCATTTGTTCCCCAACGTTTTGGGCGATTTCCAATCCCTTGCTCAAGGCAAAAATGGAGGGCCCCGAACCTGAAATACCACTTCCCAAAGCGCCTGCTTTAAGTGCTCCCGATTTGATGTCGGCAAAACCCGGAATTAGGATGGAGCGTATCGGTTCTACGATATGGTCCTCCAGGGAACGCCCTAAAAGGGCATAATCGTCGGTAAACAATGCGGCAACCAGTCCCCCCACATTGCCCCATTGCCGAATGCCGTCCTGTAAGGTAATATTGGTCTTAAGGATTTTTCGGGAGTCGGCCGTTCGGACTTCGATCTGCGGATGGATTACGGTGGCATACAATTCCGAAGGGGCCGGTATGGGTACAATATCCAAAGGTTCATAACTGCGTACCAGCGTAAATCCGCCGTACAGTGCCGGTGCCACATTATCGGCATGGGCGACACCGCTGGCCAACCGTTCCCCTTCCATGGCGAAGGCTACCAATTGTAAGGCATCGAAGGGCTTGCCGAGCAATTCGTTCATTGCCCAAACGGCACCGGCCGAACTTGCGGCACTGCTGCCGATACCACTTCCGGCCTTGATTTTTTTATATATTTCAATTTCAAAACCACCGGTATAATCGGTCTGTTCCAAAAGAGCCATACCCGCTACACCGGCTACGTTTTTATGGGTTTCCATCGGTAGGTCCTGTCCTTCCAGTTTGGTAATGACGATTCCTTTTTCCCTGCTTTTCCGTACGACCATTTCATCCCCTACAGCATCCAAGGCCAGTCCCAACACATCAAAACCACAGGAAATATTGGCAATGGTCGCGGGACAAAAAACGCGGATCTCGTTCATGATGCTATCGTTTTATATGCTTGTTCAATCCTTTCCATTGCCTTGTTAAAAGTTACCGATACGGATAATGTCCGCAAAAATTCCGGATGCGGTAACATCGGCCCCGGCCCCGGCCCCTTTGATGATCATGGGTTGATCGGGATAGCGCTCCGTAAAGAACAGTACAATATTATCACTGCCCTCCAAATTATAAAAATCGTGGTCTTTCGGAATATGCTGTAGGCCTACGCTGGCCTTTCCGTTTTCAAATTGGGCCACGTATTTTAATTTGCTATCCGCAGCGATCGCCTCGGTAAACATTTTTTGAAAACTGGCCTCGTGCTTTATTAAGGATGCAAAGAAATCGGTATTGTTATCGGTGTCCAGACTTTCTTGTGGCAAAAACGATTTGTTTTCGATATCCTCGATTTCCAAACGGTGTCCACTCTCCCGGGCCAAAATCAATATTTTTCGCATCACATCGATACCACTCAGATCTATTTTCGGGTCGGGTTCTGTAAATCCCTCTTCTTGTGCCTGTTTTACGATATCGTGGAAGGTGCTGTTTTGGTCGAAGTTATTGAACACAAAATTGAGGCTTCCAGAGAGTACGGCCTGAATTTTTAAAATAACATCGCCCGATGCGATCAGGTGTTTTAAGGTGTCGATGATCGGAAGTCCGGCGCCTACATTGGTCTCGAACAAAAACGGTGCATTGTATTGGCGTGCCAAAAACTTCAAGTTTTCATACGCATCGTATTCCGATGAACAAGCTATTTTGTTGCAGGTGACCACCGAAATGCTCTTGCTTAAATAGTTGGCATAATTGGCCGCTACCGCCGCACTTGCCGTATTGTCGACAAAAATGCTATTGCGATAATTGAGCCGGGTGATGTTCCCTAAAAACTGCTCACTATCGGTTTTTTCCCCTATGGCAAGGACATCGGCCCAATTTTCGAGATCGATTCCCTGTTCGTCAAAAGCCATGGTTCGCGAATTGGAGATACCGATGACCCGAAGGTTCAATTTTAACTGTGTCCGTAAATACGCTTTTTGCTGTTGGATCTGTTTCAAAAATTTAGCGCCTACATTACCGACGCCCATTACGAACAGGTTCAATTGCTTTATATTTTCCTCAAAAAACACTTCATGCAAGGCGTTCAACGCCTTTTTAACATCGGCTTCCGAAATTACCGCGGAGATATTGCGTTCCGAAGCCCCTTGTGCAATGACACGAATGTTGACATTGTTCCTGCCCAGCGTGCTGAACATTTTTCCACTGAGGCCCTGATGTTGTTTCATGTTATCACCGACCAGGGCGATAACGGCCAGTTCTTTTTCCGCGATGACCGGTTTGATCTTTTGTCGCTCGATTTCATAGGCAAAGGCACCGTTTACCGCAGCAACCGCACGATCGACGTCCAAGGCCGATATGCCTACGCAAATGGAGTGTTCGGATGAGGCCTGTGTAATGAGTACTACACTGATGTCCTCTTGGGAGAGTACTTCAAAAAACCGTTTGGACGTTCCCGGAATACCGACCATTCCGGGGCCTTCCAAGGATAAGAGTGCGATACCGCCGATGTGACTTATACCGCGAACGGTCTTCCCTTTTTCATTCTTGCTCTTGGTGATCAGCGTACCTTCCGCATCGGGATCGAACGTATTTTTTATAATAATGGAAATTCCTTTGGACAATACGGGCTGTATGGTTGGTGCATAAAGCACTTTTGCCCCAAAATGGGAAAGTTCCATAGCCTCTTCATAGGAAATATGGGGTATGGCCTTCGCCTGTTTTACCACCTTCGGGTTAGCGGTATACATGCCGCTTACATCGGTCCAGATCAGCAATGCTTCAGCATTTACAGCGGCGGCGATAATAGCTGCCGAGTAATCCGAACCACCGCGTCCCAAGGTAGTGGCGTCGCCATCGTGCGAGGAGGCGATAAAGCCGCCCATGACCACGATATCGGGCTGGGAGCCATTAAAAAAAGCTGTGCATCGTTGGTCGGTTTCCCTAAAGTCTACCGATGCTTTTCCGTAAACGGTATCCGTTTTTATAAGACTTCTACTATCCTGGTATACCGCTTTGAGATTTTCCGCAATAAAGTATTCGCTAATAATGTAGGACGATAACAGCTCACCGTAACTTACTATTTTATCGGACAGCTTAGGGGTGATCTCCCCGATCAGGAAGGCACCTTCCAACAGTGTTTCCAATACGTTCAATTCACTTTTCACCCTACTTAGAACGGCACTTTGTATTGCAATCGGAAGCAGCTCCTTAATGGTTTCCAGGTGGCGCTGCTCTATTTTTTGAAGCAATTCGATATAGGCTTTGTCCTGTTCCGCCGCTGCGGCCGCCGTTCTTAACAACAGATCGGTGACGCCCCCCAAAGCGGATACGACCACAATTTTCTTGGGTGCCGTATTGGTGGAGACAATCCGTTTGACAAGGGCTATATTTTTTGCATTGGCAACCGAGGTGCCACCGAATTTTAAAACTTGCATAGGGAAAATAGATTAGGAATACTGGACTGAACAGGCGATAATTCGCAAAAACGGAAGTAGTTATAGATAGCTTACCCCAAAGGGGTCGTAAGGGTGATGATAGCCGTTACAAAAAGGTTGATTGAAAAGCTAAAATTTTTTGGAATTGTCATTTCTATTGCCTTATCACTAAAGTTCAAAAGTAGTACATTTGAGCCCTTGCACAAACGTTTGTAGGTATTTTTATAAAATCCGCGAATATTGTTAGGATATTTTAAAAATGTCGTAATAATTTCGGAATCATAGGGGTTACGGTAAAGAAAAGGGAAAAGCATTCTGTGAGCGCAAGGGATGCCAAAGCAAATTATAGCGATGAAACTATTTTCAAAGGAACAGATTTACGAAGCCGATCGTATTACCGAAAAAAAACAGGAGATCCAAAGCGCGGAACTGATGGAGCGTGCGGCCGTCCAAATTTTCAATTGGATGCATCTGCGCATGCAAGGGGCCCCGGTAAAGATTCATTTATTTTGTGGTATCGGAAATAACGGGGGCGACGGCATTGCGTTGGCACGCCATTTACAGGAACATGGGTATCATATTGCGGTATATGTAGTGAACTACAGCAAAACGCGTTCAAAGGACTTTCTGGTAAATCTGGAGCGATTAAAATCGCGAAAGGTCTGGCCCGAGTTTTTGGATTCGGATGCGTCATTTCCGGAAATCGGAAAAGACGATATTATTGTTGACGCCATTTTTGGTATCGGGTTGAACCGTGCCCCGGCAAAATGGGTGGTACGGCTTATGGGTCATTTGCACGCTTCGGAAGCTTTTATTTTATCGGTAGACCTTCCTTCGGGGCTCTTTACCGATCGCACGGTCGAAAACGATGCCGCGGTAATACGTTCGAACTACGTGTTGAGCTTTCAGGCACCGAAACTGGTTTTCTTTCTTCCGGAAACGGGAGGGTATTTGGAGCAATGGGAGGTTTTGGATATCGGACTCGATCCGGAATATCTTGCGGAGACGGATACCGCGTTTCGAATTATCGGAAAAAATGAAGTATTGCCCATGTATATCCCCAGAAAAAAGTATTCCCATAAGGGAAGCTATGGGCATGCCCTGATCATCGGCGGCAGTATCGGAAAAATAGGGGCGGTACACCTAGCGGCCAAAAGTTGTTTGCGCGTGGGTAGTGGTCTGGTAACGGCCTTGGTGCCCGAATGTGGTGCACTCCCCTTGCAAACGAACTTACCGGAGGCCATGGTGGCGACAGCAAACGGAACGACCCACATAAACGATTTTACGGCTCCCATAACGGCGAATGCCTTTGCTATCGGCATGGGGCTCGGTACCGAGGCGAAAACGAAAAAGGCCTTTTCCGATTTTCTAAAAAAGACCGACGCCCCTTTGGTGTTGGATGCGGATGCCTTAAACCTATTGGCCCAAAACAAGGACTTGCAAAAACAACTGCCGAAACGCACGGTGCTTACCCCTCACGAAAAAGAATTGGAGCGGTTGATCGGAAGTTGGGAAAACGATTTTGAAAAATTGGAGAAGGCCATGGCGTTCGCTGCCCGGCTCGATTGTATTTTGGTGATCAAGGGTGCGCATACCATTACGATCGATGGTGATAAAGGCTATGTGAACACAACGGGAAACCCTGGGATGGCCACCGCGGGAAGCGGCGATGTATTGGCAGGGATGATCGCCGGTTTAATGGCCCAAGGGTACGCTCCCTTGAACGCTACCATTTTTGGGGTCTATCTTCACGGAAGGGCAGGGGATATCGCAATTGAGGACAAAGGCTATCAGGCCTTGATCGCTTCCGATATTACCGATGCGATCGGTGCTGCTTACATGGATCTCTTTAAAGTGCCCGAGCCGCCAAAGGAAGCGGAAACGAATGAGGCTTAGTATACCGCCGTATCAGCGGGCCGGATGTTGTGGTTGGTTTGTATGATAGAGGACAAACTACTTCCCCTTCACCCTGCGTTTTACCCATGCCAAGGCATTTTCATAGTCGATGAAAAATTTCATAGGTTTTTTATAGAACAATTTCTCGATCTTAAAATTGTGCATATCCATTTCCTTGCGGGATACGATGGCAAAGGCCTTTAAATTCTTTAACTCCCGCAAATAACCGTATATGGTCGGATCAATGGCCGAAGAATTTTTCCGGAGGCTGATAAAACCGAAGTCTTTATTGCGATAGTGTATTTCCGATATGCCAATAATCTGATATGCCCGTTCCAAGGTCAGCGTAGAGCCTTCGTCAAAAATGGATACCATATAATTTTCATATACTTGAATTTTCCCTATTTCCAATTGATATTCCCTAACGGTAATCTTCTTATTGGATTTTCCCACTTTCATGCTATGTTATTTATAATGTCTCGAGACGAAAGTAGCGGTATGCTCGTTGTTAGGGTAAAAAAATAGATTAAAAGCGTAAATATCGTTTATACTGCTACCCCTTGATGGAACTTACATGGTGGTTTTGGACAGTGCGGACATCACCGCATAAAAAAAGGCCGTTTTAAACGGCCTTTTTAAACTGTTTTCTTACCAAATGTCAGGCTTTCGGAGACTTTTCCGCTTTCTTGATCTTTATGGTAAGTTCCTCTTTTTTGGTATCGAGATCCATATGGATGCTATCGCCTTCTTCCAGTTTGGAATTTACGATTTCCTCGGCCAGGGCATCCTCGATGTATTTTTGGATGGCCCGCTTTAACGGACGGGCACCATATTGCTTATCAAACCCTTTTTCGGCGATGTAATCCTTGGCGGTATCCGTTAGGGTAAGGGTGTAGCCGATATCCTTGATCCTATCGAACAATTTACTGAGTTCGATATCGATAATTTTGTGGATGTCCTCTTTTTCAAGGGCGTTGAACACTACCACGTCATCGATCCGGTTCAAAAACTCCGGGGCGAACGCTTTTTTTAATGCATTCTCGATCACACTCTTTTGATTGGCATCTGCCTGTGAAAGTTTTGCGGAAGTGCCAAAACCGACACCCGCACCAAAATCTTTCACTTGTCGCGCCCCAATATTGGACGTCATGATGATGATGCTGTTCCTAAAATCGATTTTGCGTCCCAAACTGTCGGTAAGGTAGCCATCGTCAAGTACTTGGAGCAGCATGTTAAACACATCGGGATGGGCTTTTTCTACCTCGTCCAGTAAAATAACGGAATACGGTTTGCGCCGTACCTTTTCGGTAAGCTGCCCACCTTCTTCGTATCCTACATATCCTGGAGGTGCCCCTACCAAACGGGAGATAGCAAATTTTTCCATGTATTCGCTCATGTCGATACGGATGAGCGCATCTTCCGAATCGAAAAGTTCTTTGGCCAATATTTTGGCCAATTGTGTTTTTCCGACACCGGTCTGACCTAAAAATATAAAGGAACCGATGGGTTTGTTCGGATCTTTCAGTCCGGCTCGGTTTCGCTGTATGGCTTTCGCTACTTTTGCGACTGCCTCATCCTGTCCGATGACGTTGCCTTTGATCAACTCGGGCAATTCCGCCAATTTGTTGCTTTCCGTTTGGGCAATACGGTTTACCGGAATACCGCTCATCATGGAAACGACATCTGCCACATTGTCCTCCGAAACGGTCTCTTTGTGCAATTTGCTTTCTTCCTCCCATTTTTCTTGGGCGATGGCGAGTTCTTTTTCCAACCGTTTTTCGTCATCACGAAGTTTGGCGGCCTCCTCGTATTTCTGCTTTTTGACCACGCTGTTCTTTAATTCCCGAACATCTTCCAACTGTTTTTCGAGTTCAAGAATTTGCTTGGGCACGTCCATATTGACGATATGTACCCGAGATCCCGCCTCGTCCAGGGCATCGATGGCCTTGTCCGGTAAAAACCGATCGGTCATATAACGGTTTGTCAGTTTTACGCAGGCAATGATAGCCTCGTCCGTATAGCTGACGTTATGGTGGTCCTCATATTTTCCTTTGATGTTCTGAAGGATTTCAATAGTTTGCTCTACGCTCGTAGGTTCTACGATTACTTTTTGGAAACGACGTTCCAATGCACCGTCCTTTTCAATATACTGGCGGTACTCGTCCAAGGTAGTCGCTCCGATACATTGTATCTCGCCCCTTGCCAAGGCAGGTTTGAACATGTTGGAAGCATCAAGGCTTCCGGTAGCACCACCTGCACCGACGATCGTGTGTATTTCGTCAATGAACAGGATAACGTCGTCGTTCTTTTCCAGTTCGTTCATTACGGCCTTCATCCGTTCTTCGAACTGACCGCGATATTTTGTACCGGCGACCAAAGAGGCCAGATCTAAGGTCACTACCCTTTTGTTATAAAGTATCCGCGAAACTTTTTTATTGATGATCCTGAGGGCAAGCCCTTCCGCAATGGCACTTTTACCGACACCGGGTTCTCCTATCAGCAACGGATTGTTCTTTTTTCGTCGGCTCAAGATCTGCGATACGCGCTCAATCTCCTTTTCGCGACCTACTACGGGATCCAAACGGTTTTCTTCGGCCATTCGGGTAAGGTCCCTGCCGAAGTTGTCCAATACGGGTGTTTTGGACTTTTTGTTTCCCTTTTGGTTGCCACCGGATCCAAAACCGCCATCCTTACCTTCGCCCACATCTTCGGGTTCGTTCGGGAAGGATTCCGATGTTGGTCCATCTACGATTTCATCGTCACTGGTGATCATGAACTTAAACTGTTCCTTTACCCCATCATAATCCACCTTTAGTTTGTGGAGCAATTTTGTGGTAGGGTCGTTTTCGTTCCTCAGGATGCACAATAACAAATGTGCCGTATTGATGGAGGAACTTTGGAATAGTTTGGCCTCTAAAAAAGTGGTCTTTAGGGCCCGTTCCGCCTGCCGGGTCAAATGCAGGTTCTTTTTATCTTTTTGAATGCTGTTCGAGCTTGGGTTTGAAGGACTCAATATTTCCACTTTTCTCCGCAAGTGGTCCAAATCGACATCCATGGCGTCCAAAATACTGATCGCCTTACCGTTTCCATCGCGCAAAAGTCCCAGCATCAAGTGTTCCGTGCCAATAAAGTCATGACCTAGGCGGAGCGCTTCTTCCTTACTATATGCAATTACGTCTTTTACTCGGGGTGAAAAATTATCGTCCATAAACTATACTTGTTATGTATAAAATTAGTAAAACTACTTCAATCTATGGCAAATACTGTACCCATATTCGATAAAGTAGTGGGAAATGACGAAAAAAGCGCCGCTTTCTCAAATATTTAACAGCTTGAAGAGGCCGTTCGGACCCGTGTTATGGTGTTGATAAATTATTGAATAAAACAATTTGGAAATGCTTTGAAAGGTATGATTTTGCTTATATTGGCATGCTTTTTAACACTTATAAACACTAAGATTTTCAAATGGCTGAAGGAGAAAAACTGATTCCTATCAATATTGAAGATGAGATGAAATCGGCCTACATTGATTATTCAATGTCGGTCATTGTGTCACGTGCGCTACCAGATGTGCGTGACGGTCTAAAACCGGTTCACAGAAGGGTGCTCTATGGCATGCACGAACTGGGTGTCCGGTCCAACAGTTCACACAAGAAATCTGCCCGTATCGTGGGAGAGGTCCTTGGTAAGTATCACCCGCACGGGGATACCTCCGTATATGATACCATGGTGCGTATGGCCCAAGAATGGAGTTTGCGCTACATGCTGGTCGACGGACAGGGAAACTTTGGTTCGGTAGATGGCGATAGTCCTGCCGCAATGCGGTATACCGAGGCTAGAATGCGAAAGATTGCGGATGACATGTTGGCGGATATCGATAAGGACACGGTAGACCATCAATTAAATTTTGACGACTCGTTGGAAGAGCCCACGGTACTTCCGACCAGGGTGCCCAACCTTTTGGTGAACGGAGCATCGGGTATCGCCGTAGGTATGGCGACCAATATGCCTCCCCATAATTTATCGGAGGTGGTAGACGGTACGGTTGCCTACATCGACAACAACGATATCGAGATAGATGAACTGATTACCCATATAAAAGCGCCCGATTTTCCCACGGGAGGTATTATTTACGGTTATGAAGGCGTAAAAGAGGCCTTTCATACCGGTCGTGGCCGTGTGGTCATGCGGGGCAAGGCAATCATAGAGGAGGTTCAGGGAAGGGAATGTATTATCGTTACCGAAATTCCCTACCAGGTGAACAAGGCCGACATGATCAAGAAAACGGCCGATTTGATCAACGATAAAAAAATCGAGGGTATTTCGAGCATACGGGACGAATCGGACCGGAAGGGAATGCGTATCGTTTATATTTTAAAGCGCGATAGCATCCCCAATATTGTGCTGAACATGCTGTACAAGTATACGGCGCTGCAATCGTCTTTCAGTGTCAACAACATTGCCCTAGTGAAAGGTAGGCCCCAACTCCTTAACGTGAAGGAGATGATCCATCACTTTGTGGAACACCGGCATGAGGTAGTGGTCAGGCGTACCAAATACGAATTGAAAAAAGCGGAAGATCGCGCCCATATTTTAGAGGGCTTGATCATCGCCTCCGACAATATTGACGAAGTGATCGCCATCATTAGGGCCTCCTCAAATGCGGAAGAGGCGCGGGAGAAGTTGATGGAGCGCTTTAAGCTATCCGAAATTCAGGCGAAAGCCATTGTAGAAATGCGTTTGCGGCAGCTTACCGGTCTGGAGCAGGATAAGCTAAGGGCCGAGTACGATGAAATTATAAAGACCATTGCGGACCTGAAGGACATTCTTGACAAGAAGGAGCGACGCATGGAAATCATAAAAAATGAACTTGCTGAGGTCAAAGAAAAGTATGGTGACGAAAGACGGTCCGAAATCAACTTTGCGGGTGGCGACTTGAGTATTGAGGACATGATTCCCAATGAGCAAGTGGTCATTACCATTTCGCACGCCGGTTATATCAAACGGACCCCACTCACCGAATACAAGACCCAAAATAGGGGAGGGGTCGGACAAAAAGCGTCCAGCACCCGAAACGAAGATTTTCTCGAACACCTTTTCGTGGGAACCAACCACCAATACATGCTCTTTTTTACCCAGAAAGGGAAATGTTTTTGGATGCGGGTCTATGAAATTCCGGAAGGAAGCAGAACTTCCAAAGGAAGGGCGATACAAAACCTGATCAACATTGAACAGGACGATACGGTAAAAGCGTTCATTTGTACCCAAGACCTTAAGGACGAGGAATACGTAAATAGCCATTTTGTGATTATGGCGACCCGAAAAGGGGTGGTGAAGAAAACCTCTTTGGAGCAATACTCGCGTCCACGTCAAAATGGGATCAATGCCATTGGCGTGCGGGACGGGGACGAGCTCCTTGAGGCAAAATTGACCACTGGTACCAGTCAGATTTTCTTAGGATTGAAATCCGGAAAGGCTATTCGTTTCGAGGAAGGTAAGACACGCCCGATGGGCCGTAACGCATCCGGGGTACGCGGTATTACCCTGGCCAACGAGCAGGACGAAGTGATCGGAATGGTTTCGGTACACAATTTTGAGGACGATATTTTGGTCGTGTCCGAAAATGGATACGGAAAGCGTTCGAGCCTAGACGATTACCGTATTACCAATAGGGGCGGTAAAGGTGTAAAAACCATATCGGTAACCGATAAGACGGGAGGTTTGGTAGCCATTAAAAACGTATCGGACTCCGATGATCTGATGATCATCAATAAATCGGGCATCGCCATTCGAATGAGCGTTGAAGATCTTCGCGTTATGGGCAGGGCCACGCAAGGGGTACGGCTCATTAACATTAAAGGGGACGATTCCATTGCGGCGGTCGCCAAAGTAATGAAAGATGAGGATACTTTGGAAGAGGTTGACTTAAACGACATCGAAGTAAAAACTGAAGATGGCACGGCTCTTGATAATGAGGGTACGGAAGAAACAAAAGAATAATAATCAATAACACTAATTTATAATAACAGGAAAAATGAGAACTAGAATTTTAATGCTTGTTACGATGTGCTTTACCTTGGCGGGTTTTGCTCAAAAAAATGAGATAAAGGCAGCGGATAAAGCCCTTAAAGGTGGAGATGCCGCCGCGGCCAAAACTGCCTTGGAAGGGGCCGCAGGTGCTATTTCCGGTGCCGATGCCAAGCTACAGGCCCAATACTATTACCTTAAGGGCAAGGCATATGCCGATTTGGCAAAGAAAGGGGAAGCGAACGCCTATCAGGAATCCGTAGCTGCCTTTCAAAGCCTTTTGGAGGTAGAGGAAAAAAGCGGAAAGAAGAAGTATACCGATGAGGTTACCCAATCCATGCAGGCCATGACCGCCGATTTGGTCAACGCAGCGGTGGAGGATAACGCGAAGAAAAATTTTGATGCGGCCGCGGAAAAATTATATCTCAGTTATAAAATAAGTCCTAAAGATACCTCTTATCTGTATTTTGCCGCCAATAGTGCGGTACAGGGCGGAAATTACGAAAGCTCCCTAAAGTACTACAACGAGTTGATCGAGGTAGGATACGATGGTAGCGGAACGGTCTATAAAGCGACCAATGTTGCTTCCGGAGAAGTAGAGGAGATGGACAAAACACAGCGAGAGCTGATGATCAAGGCCGGAACCCACAGCGATCCCATAGATGAGACCGTACCTTCCAAAAAGTCGGAAATTATCAAGAACGTTGCGTTGATCTACACCCAGTTGGGACAGAACGATAAGGCTATCGAAGCATTTAAGACCGCCCGGGCGGACAATCCGGACGATGTGAATTTGGTGTTGAGCGAAGCCAACCTATACTATACCATGGGCGATAAGGAAAAGTTCAAGGAATTGATGGCCGAAGCGGCTACCATGGCACCGGACAATGCCGACCTTCACTATAATATTGGGGTAATAGCCATGGAGCAAGGTGAATTGGAAGAGGCCAGAACCGCTTACCTTAAGGCCTTGGAAATCGACCCGAACTATACCAACGCGCAACTCAACCTTTCCACGACCTACGTGAACGAGGGGAACGGTCTGATCGACGAAATGAATACCTTGGGGAACTCCAGAGCGGATATTGCCCGTTATGACGAGTTAAAAGTTAAAAAGGACGAACTGTTCCAAGAAGGTGCCAAAATCCTAGAGGATGCCCTTAAAGCGAGTCCTGAGAATACCAGTATTCTTACGCAGTTGAAGAATATTTATGGCGCCATGGGCGACAATGACAATTTTATGAGAATCAAAAAGTTGTTAGGCGAATAAAGCTATTCCTTTTTCAGCTAAAAAACCCTATGGTCATGTACCATAGGGTTTTTTTGTGCCCAAAGGTTTTCGTGTTTCATATTACCCATACCGTTCCAATGGGAAACGTTGGTTAGCTAAAGCCCAAGTTGCTTTTTGGGTATCTGCAAATACTACTCCTCTTCGCAAGGAAGGATTATATCAGTTTTTTGATGACCCGAAGTTGATGGCTATAAATACCGCGCTCGGCGTTGAAAATTCCGGTATGGTCGATGCGGTCGATCCGTACTTTACCGTTCACGTGGATGATATAATTGTCTTCCATAATAATTCCCACATGATCGATCGCTCCTTCCGAATTGTCAAAAAAAGCAAGGTCCCCGGCTTCACTCTCCTCGATAAAACTCAACGCATCTCCCTGTGTTGCCTGTTGCGCCGCGGAACGGGAAAGGGAATAGCCGTTAATTTTATAGATCATTTGTGTAAAGCCGGAAGCATCGATTCCAAAAGGTGTTTTTCCGCCAAAAAGATATGGGGCGTCCAAATAATACATTGCTGTTTTAAGCAATTCGGGTTTGGCCTGTCGGCTGCTTACCACATGTCCTTCAAAGGTATGGCCCAACAAAGGGGCGTTGGAAACCGTTGCACCCAGCAAAACCGGTATCAAAGCGTTTTTCGCGTTCGTTACCGCGGCGACCAAGTCGTTGGAAAAGGCGGCGGATAAGGTATCGATTTCATGGTAGGTACTTTCGTCGACCAGGGCGATCTGATTGTTGTCGACCCAGCCTTCCGTAGCATCATAGGCAATTCTGATCCTGCTAAAGTGTTTTCGGGATTCCAATACCTTAAAAAGGTCCCCATAAAGTAACTGGGTCATCATTTCGGAAGTGTTATCTGCGGTAAGACGAACAGAAACCAAACTTAGGGGACACACACCGTATTGCATACAACCGTCTAACTACAAAGGAATTAGTGTCTTTTAAGTACCAGGGCCGATGCTCCGCCTCCACCGTTACAAATTGCGGCGGCGCCCATTTTTGCATCGTTCCGTTCCAATACTCCCAACAAGGTTACCAAAATTCGGGCGCCGGAACAGCCTAAGGGATGCCCTAGCGAAACCGCCCCTCCGTGCACATTTACCTTATCGTCGGTAAGGCCCAAAAGTTTCATATTGGCAAGACCAACGACAGAAAAGGCTTCGTTGAACTCAAAAAAGTCGATTTCTTCCAAAGTTGTGCCCGCTTTGGCCAATGCTTTTGGTAGGGCCTTCGCCGGGGCCGTAGTGAACCATTTTGGTTCTTGGGCCGCATCGGCATAACCACTGATGGTAGCCAACGGTTTTAGTTGTAGTTCCCTTGCTTTTTCGGCACTCATTAATACCAAAGCTGCGGCTCCGTCATTAATGGTAGAGGCATTTGCGGCGGTAACCGTACCGTCTTTTGAAAAGGCCGGCCGAAGGGCCGGTATTTTTTCCATTTTTACGTTTTTGTACTCTTCGTCCTCGGTAACCATTACGGGCTCGCCCCTTCTTTGCGGCACCGAGACCGGTACGACTTCGTTTGCAAAGGCACCCGAATTCCAAGTGTTTTCGGAACGCTGATAGGATTGTATGGCATAGGCATCTTGCTCCTCCCGGCTAAACTCGTGTTCTTTGGCACAAAGATCGGCGCATATGCCCATGGCCTGCTGATCGTAAACGTCGACCAGGCCATCCTTTTGCATACCGTCCACCATGGCCGAGGGACCAAATTTTTGACCGGTTCTCAAATGCATATAGTGTGGGATCAGGCTCATGTTCTCCATGCCTCCGGCAACTACGATCTCGGTGTCTCCCAAGGCGATCGATTGGGCCCCCTGCATTACGGCTTTCATACCGGAGGAACATACTTTGTTAACGGTGGTACAGGGAACGCTATCCGGAATTCCGGCAAAAATAGCCGCCTGTCGGGCAGGTGCCTGACCGGCTCCCGCTTGAACCACATGGCCCATTAACACTTCATCTACCAAGTTTGGATCCAAACCGATTTTTTCCAAAGCACCTTTTATGGCGGTAGCGCCCAGTTTAGGTGCAGGTACGGAGGAGAGTGCCCCCATGAAACTTCCTATAGGGGTTCTTACGGCCGATACGATTACAACCTCTTTCATATACGTTCAATTTCTTGCGAAATTACTAAAATTAAGCACAATTGACCTCTAGGAACCCGCATTAAGCGCTTATCATTTTATATTTTTCTATTTTTGGTTTTTAGACCCGAGTTACATGCGAACATTATTTGATGCACTTTTCAAAAGCCAATCGCTTATCTACAAGTATGTACTCTACTTTGCCGCAGTCGTGGCCATTGTGTTTTTTTTCCCGAAGGGAGGGCAGTTCAAATATGAATTCCAAAAAGGGAAGCCATGGCAGTATGACAATCTGTATGCTCCCTTTGATTTTTCGATCAAAAAAACCGACGCTGAGGTAGCTGCGGAAAAGAACGCGCAGCGATCGGACCAATTGCCTTATTATCGCCTTAGCGAAAACACTGAAAAAAAGGTACTGGCGGACTACGAAAGTCAGTTTCCGCGCATCTTCAACGCTGATGGACTATCTCCCGAACGATTAACGAAACTGCGCCGTCTGGGCAAGGAATTTTTAAGGACGTTATATAGTCAGGGAATCCTCGCCGAAAAAAATAAAGGAGAAAAAGAAGACCTTCTGTATTTGGTGCGCCAAAACGAGGCCCAACGCATGCCATTTAGCGATTTGGTGGCTGCCAATACCATAATGAAACGGGCCAGGAATTTTTTTCAGGAGCAGGGGGTCTCCGATTACCTGCCCAATTATAGAAAATTGTTTTCGAAAGTAGTACGGCCCAATGTCTCCCTGGACAAGGTGCTTACCGAAAAAGCGTTGAGCGAGGCACTGTCCAAGGTTTCAACGACCCGAGGTACCGTGGACGAGGGGAAACTGATCATTGCCAAGGGTGAGGTCGTGGAAGCGCAGAATTTGAAAATACTGGATTCCCTAAAGCAGGAATACGAATCGGAACTATGGGCCGCGAACAACTACTATTTTATCCTTTTTGGGTATACGATATTGGTAGCCTTGGTGTTAATGATGCTTATTCTTTTTCTCAAAAAGTACCGCACGGATATTTTCACCAACAATGTGAAAGTCACCTTTATCTTTTTCAACATTCTACTAATGGTATTTGTCACCACTGTCGTGGTCAAATACAATGAGGCCTATATTTTTGTTGTGCCCTTATGCATATTGCCGTTAATTTTAAAAACTTTTTTCGATGCGCGCCTTGGGCTTTTTGTACATGTACTGACGGTACTCATTCTCGGTTTTGTGGTGCCCAATAGTTTTGAGTATATCTTTTTACAGATTATTTCAGGTATCGTGACCATACTTACCGTATCGGAGTTGTACAAAAGGGCCAACCTTTTTATTTCTGTCGGGCAGATAACTTTGATCTACATGGTAGGTTATCTTGCCTTTCATATTATTCACGAGGGCAATTTGGACAATATCGTATGGACCACCTTTGGCCTGTTCCTCTTGAACGGAATGATCACGTTGTTCGCACAGCCTTTGATTTATATGTACGAGAAACTGTTCGGGTTGGTATCGGACGTTTCCCTGTTGGAGCTGTCGGATACCAACTCCAAGTTGCTCAAGGAGTTGGCCAATAAGGCACCGGGTACGTTTCACCATTCGTTGCAGGTGGCGAATTTGGCCGAGGCCGCGGCGAATGAAATCGGTGCCAATGCCATGCTGGTTCGGGTAGGGGCCCTTTACCATGATATCGGTAAAATGAACCGGCCGACCTACTTTACCGAAAATCAGATTACCAATGTAAATCCGCACGATGAGTTATCGCCCAAAGAAAGCGCTAGGATCATTATTGACCATGTAATCGAAGGAATTGAAATAGCGAGAAAAGGTAATTTGCCCGATAGGGTAATCGATTTTATCCGTTGCCACCACGGTACTTCCACGGTGTATTACTTTTATAAAAAGCAACAGGAGCAGGATGAAGGTACCGATGTGGGCGATTTCCAATACCCGGGACCGATACCCTTTTCTAAGGAAACGGCCATCCTTATGATGGCAGATTCGGTTGAGGCGGCATCAAAAAGCCTTAAAAATCCCACTTTTTTGATTATCGACAGTTTTGTAGAAAAAATCATCTCGGGTCAAATGGCCGCCGATCAATTTTTAAATGCGGATATCACCTTTAAGGACATTGAAAAGATCAAAAAAATATTCAAGCAGAAGCTTACGAATATCTATCACTTGCGCGTGGAATATCCTGAATAAGGTCGTATTTATTTTTCCATAAAAAAATCCTTTTAAATAGTTGCGTTCTCAAATAGTAACAAGTACATTTGCAACCGCAATTTCCCGATAGGGAAAGGCGAAAGTTCATTAAGAAAATAAAGGAGAGGTGCCGGAGTGGTAACGGAGCAGATTGCTAATCTGTCGACGCGCAAGTGTCGCATGGGTTCGAGTCCCATTCTCTCCGCAATTTTCTTTTACAATATCGGATAACCGAATCGGGGTGTAGCGTAGCCCGGTTATCGCGCCTGCTTTGGGAGCAGGAGGTCGCAGGTTCGAATCCTGCCACCCCGACAACAAGCCATTACAAATGGCATTAAAAACCTTGTAAATCTATTGATTTACAAGGTTTTGTTGTTTCTGCACTATCATAGAATTTGATAGTGTTTGATATAGTTCGGTTAACAATTCGGTTAACAGTTAGTAAAACACAAAAAGTGTTAACCGAATTAGCCTTGATACAGATTAGTTGATTTGACTTTCGTCTTTAAACAAGTTTAACTTAAAGACAACAACTATGAAGTCACAAAACACATTTGCTATACTCTTTTGGGTATCTAGCACTAGAATTAAAAATGGACAAGTTTCTGTTTATGCTCGTATTACAGTTAATGGTAAGCGCATAAACATTAGTCTTAAAAGAAAAGTTGCACTTTCTGAATGGAATTCTTCAAAAGGAAGAGCTCGAGGAACAAAACAGGAATCTAGATTGCTTAATAGATACTTAGACCAGGTTCAAAGTAGAATTTATGAATCTTACGAGCAGTTACGTGCAGAAAACGAATTAATCTCAGCTCAAACTATAAAGGCGAGATTTTTAGGAGAAGATGACCAGGAATATTCTTTGTTAACTTTAGTCGATTATCATAACACACAAATGTCTGAGACTTTAAGTTATAGTACCTTAAAAAACTACTTCACTACCCAGAAATATATTAGGCTTTTCCTTCTCGAAAAGAGAAAGAAAGATGATATCTATATATCTAAACTTACATATCGCTTTATCGTAGATTTTGAAAAGTTCTTACGAAGTCACGTTCCCGACGACCATCAAAAACCAATGGGTAATAATACAGTTATGAAACATATTCAAAGACTGCGTAAGATGGTAACATTAGCCTATAAGATGGAGTGGATTGATAAAGACCCATTCATTAGATTTAAACCTAATTATATAAGAAACGATAGAGAGTTCTTGAGAGAAGATGAGTTGCTTGCTATTGAGGAAAAACAGTTTACGATAGAAAGGCTTCAGATTGTTAAAGATTTGTTTATCTTTAGTTGTTACACAGGGTTATCCTATATAGATGTTATGCAGTTGTCTGAAGAAAATGTTCAACTAGGAATAGATGGTAATCTATGGATAATAACCAATCGTCAAAAAACAGATAAAAAAGTTCGTATTCCTTTACTTAAAAAAGCTGAAGACATTATAAATCGATATAAAGGCCATATTAAGATAAAATCATCAGCAACCTTATTTCCTATTATTTCAAATCAAAAGTTAAATAGTTATTTGAAAGAAATTGCAGATTTATCTGGAGTAAAGAGGACTATCTCATAAAGTGTGTAAGTAGCAAAATAGCGGGGGCATGCCCCCGCTATTTTTTTTAACTTTAAAT
>CANMSB010000046.1 GCA_947500445.1 uncultured Flavobacteriaceae bacterium
TGAAAAAAGGGTCCGACTTTAGATAAAAGTCTAACCCTCGTTATTTTTAACTTACACAGTTAATGGGATAGTGTCTAAAAATTGTTGGTCGTGATTTCCAGTGAGGGCATCAAAAGAGTATTCGGTCTCGTTGAACTTATTTTTAAACCATCTTCTTTAGAGTTGCTATTCGTTGCCGTTTCAAAGAAAATCGCAACCTGAAATACCTCCCTTCCATCTTTAAGTGTTTCCCTGACCAAATCCGAAACGATTACCTCTTGCATTCCAATCTTTTCCGATATAGAAACTATTGGGCCAGAAAGGGTCTTAAGACTGTTGCTCAGGTGGTCCTTAGCATCTAATTCAATACCGTAGTCGACCCTAATGATCGAGACGTCCCCTAGCTCTTTGGGATTTCCAAGACTGTTGACCGTCCATAACCGAAGGTTGGCACTATCAAAATTACTACTGCTCAGGTTCTTTGGTAGAACAAAAGTCAATAAAGCATGCTGATCACTGTCCGCGGCAGTATCCCCTATGTAGAACTCTTCCTCACCGATAAAGTTCTTGATCAGACCGTCATTGTTGACTATACCACTAGTTCTCAAACTTGCCTCTACCACCGTTGTTGCTGATTGCGATAGGCATTCGGGTACAAAAATACGTTCGGCGCGTTCACCACTATTTGGGTCTTCCGCAACTGCTTCTATAATGATGTCTTTGCCGCACGGCAATGTTGTATTAAGAACGCTTGTTCCGACCACAGCACCGATTTTAATCCTGCGCTGCGAACCTAACCTACTGTGATACCATGTAGTAATGACCGAACCAGCATCAGCAAATTCCGAGGGTGTTGTAGTTAACTGGACTTCTTGATTCGGTCTGTACCTTAAAGGTTTGATATCTGCCTGCAGACGTATACCTAATGGTTTTGTGGCGAAAAATCGTTGCTGACTCCCCCCCTGTTTCACGAAGGTTCCAAGCATTTCCAACGGATTTTCAGTCGAAATGAGTGCTGTGAAGTTGGTACCGCCTATATCAGTTAAATTGGCGTATCGGTTGTCTTCATCAATGTAAAAACGAATTTTTCCACCACCAATATCAAATCCGTTTACTCTGTACAGGCGGCCAAGTTCGTCAAAATAGGTTCCCCAACGGAGGTTTCTGGGGTGTTCGGGTATGTTTTTATATTCTGGTATTCTGTTGATGTCCAATGTACCCTTTTGTCCTTCCCACTCTAATTCCCAACGACCTATTGCCAACTGTGCTGTGCCAGGTTTAACGATTTCTACTCCAGTAATATAGAAGGCCGAACCGATGCCCCTGCCGTTATCATTTGTTATCCAGTCGTAGCCCAGCTTCCCTAGGCCGGCGTTTCCCCAACCTATACCCCAAGAATTTTTAACTATCAAATATGGATTGTTCGCATCGGTCTTATCATAACCGATGACCAACATCGCATGACCTCCACCTGCCGGTCCGCTTGAAACATGGAGCACTCCATCCTTATCTGGGTCTGAAAACGGCATCGGAAATGCAATCGCGATTTCTTGCCCAGTCGATAGTATGCTTTCGTACCAATTTGGATCTCTTATCTGTTCCATGTTCCCATAGATAAAATTTTCAATTCTATATTCAGCGTTTTCAACGGCAGCCTGGGGGAGCGAATTAATATTCATATTCGCCGGAATGGATATTCTCTTTGTGATCTGCGATAAGTTAAAATCGTTGACTTCCCTTTGAGTATGCTCTCCATTTCTCAAATCCCAATCTACAAAGGGATTATCACCGACCTGCCGGGTGTTTTCAAAAGTAGCACGAGATATAAACGGCATTAACCTTTCCTCGGGCACACCATAAAAGTCCCTGAAGAGTGTTCCCACCGAATAGAAGTTATTGTTCCATCCCCAAATGCCTAAAGCATTTTCATATCCGTTTTTCTGCTTCTCGGTTTTTTGGGAGTTGTTGTAACGATCTATGTTGTCCAAGAATGCCGTACTTGTAAGATGGTTCATCCATTGCTCCGATAAATCTACATTAAGGCCATCCTTCTTCAGTTTAGCTTCCATTGCCGCGGCCAGTGTAAAAACAACACATGAATTTCGATGTTGTTGATTCCGGATAGTACCCTGAAAGGCTATCGAGTCGAAAAATTTATTGGGTATCGATAGTGAAAGTGCCTGGGCGAATGTATTATCGACGACTGTTTCTTCTTCATTGGGGGTGTGGTATTCATAAGAGGGCATTATCGGAAACTTTTGCCCTTTTTCGTCAATGTATACACTACTCTCTTTATTAGCATATTCAACCTGCTTGTTCAAAGAAGAACATGATTCCAAAATAAGGATTACACATATGAACGGAATATAATGATTGGAAAAACGACGCATTTTTTTGATTGGTTTAGAAAATATTCTTTAAGAATTATTTTTTGGTTTAGCAAAACTAATTACCCTCAGACGGACCATAAACGGAATATGTATACTTGGTATTTAATAATGTATCTACCGTACAGAAGTAACTACATTTTGTTACTCTACAAAACAAAAAAAGAAACGGTTTGAATTTAAACACCAAGTCCCTTTCTATGACTACAAGTAATCTTTTTGAGAATGTCACCTGTAGGTGATTCAAGACTACCGTTTATTTGAACTTTTATGAATCTATGGGGTCATTCATTTGGGTAAGTTTTCAATATAAAAATCAACAAGTTTTATCTCGTAGGACTCAGAGATTTACCGATACAATCCCTTCAAAAAGAAAAAACAACCCTTTACGCAAAAAGTGGGCCTCCCAAGCCTACCCCGGTTAAAACAAAAAACCTTTCAAGCACGTGATTCGCGCTGAAAGGTTTTTACTTGCTGTAATGTTCGATAGTGTTACAGATCGAAACGAACACCCAGGGAAATGTTTCTTTGCTCCACAAGCGCGTCCTTAAAAATGGGGCTTAGGTCGTATTTGGCATAAAGCAAGGTACCTCCCCGACCGATATACGCGCTCAACCCGTATACGAAATTGGTGGTATTATACCCCCGCTTCAACTTATCCTTTACCTTTTCGCCTTCACGGGTATACTTTAGTTTTTGACGGCTTCCCAGATTAAAACCACCGTAGCCCCCAATTCCCAAGCGAAACTTCTTATCGATGGAGTACCGAATGCGGTCTTCGGATTCCCGTACCCGGGAAGGTCCAAACTCAAAATGCATGGGGAACACCAGGTTGTCCATCCGAAATTTCGATTTGCTCAGATCAAACTCGAATTCCTCCAATACCGTTTCGCCATCAACGACCTGAAAGTATTGGTTGTCTTTTGGCTTTAGCCCGTTAAACTGAAAACTAAACCCATAATTGAACCGTAAAAAATTGCTGTTCTTGAACACCCGGGTGCGCCAGCTCCATCCCAATTCGGCAAAACGGCTACCGGCTATCTTATACGGGGAATCTTCAAGCGATTGCCCGTCGATCAACGCATTGTTCAGCCCTATGGCGAAAACAAAATCGGAATAGGTCCTACGATCATAGGGCGGCTCCTTTCGTTGGAAAACATGCCACGGTCTGTCGTTGACATTGATACTGATCCCCACACCGTCGCTCGAAATGGACAACTCGTCCCTTTCTTTTAAAACGTTGCCTTCATTGCGTTCCAGGAGTGCGATGCGATTATCGATAATGGCGATACGGTTTTCTATGTTCAAAGCCCTTTTTTTGGCGGCATTTTCCTTGAGCACCTTTGCTTCCTCGGCCGTTATGCTATCGTCCTCCAAACGCTCGTTAATGCGTTCGACTTCCGATTTCAAGGCTTCTTTTTCCTGTAGTATAATTTTTTCCTTCAAAGTGGTCAGCTCCGCCACTTCTTCTTCATAGCGTTCCTGTGCTACCAAGGCATTGTTCCATTGTGTGATCAGCAATGCGATCAAAAAAAAGATAATAGTTCTCATGATGTTGATTTTTAAGGGACTCTTGTAAAGCCCCTACTAAAAGAGGGACTTTACCCGGCCCGAAGATTGATTGATGAATAAACGTACCCGTATCGTGCGCTAGGCCGATTCCGAATAAAAATAGGTTGTGATCAGTTGTTGCGGTCCGCAACGGCCGTGCGCACCTTAAGAAATCCGGTTTTAAGCTTCCCGAATATTTGGTCGCGGAACGATTCGTCCAGCTCATCCTCTACATCCGCCAAAAGGGAGTGCGCATCTACCTGATACGTTTCCCGCAACTTGCGTTCGGCCAGTAGCTCATTTTGCGCCCGTTTCAAAAGGGAATCTACCTCCGCATCGGTAAGTGCCGTTTCCTGTACGGTTTCCAATTCTTCCACCAAGGCGATCACTTCCGATACTTTTTTATCGATCGCCCCCTGAGCTACCGCTACCCGCCCCTCGTCCGCAATGGGCAAAATCGAAATGGACTCCAAAACACTATCCTCCGGGGATGCGTTGGGTACTGGACTGGCTGCCAGATCAGTATTATTTTCCAAGGAGTTCTCGCTATTTTGACCATTCTCTTCCGTTGAAAAAGGTGCTTCCACCGTCGCGGACACCGTTTCCTCAACGACCTGCGTTTCCTGTTTTTCGATTGTTTTCGACCGTAACGGGGCCGCCTCCTTCTGGGGAACGGTCACCACCGCAGGGGCCGTTACGGTCTCAGTGGTATCGGTATTCCAAAACCAACTGCCCACTACCAACAAGCCTATGAGCGCGGCCGCAATGCCCCACCATATGCCATGTTTTTTATCTTGTGTTATCGGAGTTGCTTCCAACCGTTCCGACAGCTTTTGCCAAGCACCTTGGGAAGGTTGTATTTCACGGTCCTGCAATTGCCGTTTTATGGTTTCTTCAAATTTATTCGGTTCCATATCCTATGATATTTTGTTTTTGCAATCCTTGTTGTAACAGCTTACGCGCCTTGAACAATTGCGATTTGGAGGTACTTTCGGTAACACCCAGTTCTTTCGCAATTTCCTGATGTTTGTACCCTTCGATCGCGTAGAGCACAAAAACGGTACGATAGCCGTCCGGTAATGCATCGATCAACGATTGTATGTGTTCCACATCAAGGGCAACGGGATCCATCTTGTTTTTATGGGCCTTCGCTTCATACAGCGTATCGTCGAAAACTACGAACTGTTGTTTGCGCAAATGTGATATGCTTTCCCGTACCATGATCCTACGGATCCACCCTTCAAAACTGCCTTCATGTTTAAAGGAATCAAGATTTTTGAACACCTTTAGGAATCCGTTGACCATAACGTCTTCCGCAAAGTGAAGGTCTTTCACATACCGCCGACATACGCCCAACATTTTTGGGGCATAGGTGTCGTACAGTCGCTGCTGCGCCTCACGATGGCCCGCAATGGCTTTTTTGATCAGCTGTTTTTCGTTCCTATAAAAAGTAATAATGGCCAAGGTTGCTTTTATTGTTTTCTATTGTAGTAGACGTGTCCATAGAAAGAAAGGTTGCCCAGCCTAACAAAAAAGATCGGGATAAATCAATAAAAAACTGATTTACAGTATTTTATTTCACCTAAATTTTTCGATCGACCACATAGTTGACCATGAGCACCAGGGCACTTTTATAGTCCGATTCGGGGTAGTCCTCCAAAAGTTGTAGCGCCGCTTCTTTAAAGGACAGCATTTGCTGCACCGCATAATCGAGCCCTCCATTGGTTCGCACAAACTGGATGACTTCTTTTACCCGCTTTTTATCCTTGTTGTGGTTTTTTACGGAATTGATGAGCCAACTTTTTTCCTTTTTGCTACAATTGTTGAGTACGTAGATCAAAGGAAGTGTCATTTTTTGTTCCTTGATATCGATTCCGGTGGGTTTCCCGATACGGTCTTCCCCATAATCGAACAGGTCGTCCTTTATTTGAAAGGCCATACCACAGAGTTCCCCGAATTTTTTGAAACGATCGACCTCCTCGGATTCTGGTTTTACCGACCTCGCCCCCATGGCGCAACAGGCCGCGATCAAGGTAGCGGTCTTTTGGCGAATGATATCGTAATAGATGGCCTCGGTGATGTCGAGCCTACGGGCCTTTTCGATCTGTAACAATTCTCCTTCGCTGATTTCCCGAACAGCTTCCGAAATAATCTTCAAAAGGTCGATATCATCATGTTCGATACATAGCAGCAGTCCTTTTGAAAAAAAATAATCGCCCACAAGAACGGCAATCTTATTTTTCCACAGGGCGTTTATGGAGAAAAAGCCCCGTCGTTTATGGCTTTCGTCTACCACATCGTCATGTACCAAAGATGCCGTATGGATCAATTCTATTACGGAAGCCCCGCGGTAAGTGCGCTCGTTGACCATGCCATTATTGACCAACTTGGCGGTAAGAAACACGAACATCGGTCGCATTTGCTTGCCCTTACGGTTTACAATGTAGTGGGTAATGCGATTGAAGAGCGCCACTTTGGAGGACATTGCATCGCGAAACTTGGTTTCGAAAAGCTCCATCTCCGGTCGTATGGGATCTTTTATTTGGGATACGATTTTCAAAGAATCTGTTTTGTAGTACTGCGGTTCGACCTGATACCATTTCAAAGTTAAAATCGTATCACGGTAAAATTAGGGAAAAGCATCTTAAAAAGACCATCTTGGTCAATCAACTTCCTTCCGACCGTTCAAAAAAGGATTGTCGGGATCGGCCCGCGCCATACCTCGAAGATTATTGCTTGTTCGCCAATTGGCCACAGGCGGCATCGATATCCTTTCCACGAGATCGGCGCACGGTAACGGTTATCCCATTACGCTCTAAAGCGGTCACATAGTTTTGAATGGCCTTACGATCTGCTTGCCGAAACGCGCCGTCATCTATAGGGTTGTACTCGATCAAGTTTACTTTTGAGGGGGCGAACTTGCAAAAATCGACCAGGGCCTCCACATCGCGCCGGGTATCGTTGATGCCTTCCCAAACCACATATTCATAGGTTATTCTGCTTTGGGTCTTTTGGTACCAATACTGCAGGGCTTCCCTAAGATCGGTAAGGGTGAAGGTGGCATTGAACGGCATGATCGCGGTACGTACCTCGTCTATAGCGGAATGTAAGGACACCGCTAGTTTGAATTTCACCTCATCATCGGCCATTTTTCGGATCATTTTGGGCACCCCGGATGTGGATACCGTTATCCGTTTTGGCGACATGGCCAAGCCATCGGTTGCGGTAATTTTTTCAATCGCCTTCAATACGTTATTATAATTCATCAAGGGTTCCCCCATACCCATAAAAACGATATTGCTCAAGGGACGATCGAAATACAGCCGGCTTTCGTTGGCTATGGCGACCACTTGATCATAAATTTCATCGGGATTAAGGTTCCGCATCCGTTTTAGGCGAGCGGTAGCACAAAACTTACAGTCCAAACTACATCCCACTTGGCTGGACACACAAGCAGTGGTCCGGGTCGCGGTCGGTATCAAAACGGATTCCACAATCAGCCCATCGTGCAGGCGTACCGCATTTTTAATGGTTCCGTCGTTGCTTCGCTGCATTTGATCGACCCGAATATGATTGATCACAAAATGCCCTGCCAAAAGTGCCCTGGTCTCTTTGGAAATATTGGTCATGGCCTCAAAGGAATGTGCCCCTTTTTGCCACAACCATTCGTATACCTGGTTGCCCCGAAACGCCTTATCCCCCTGAGCCACAAAAAAGTCGCGCAATTGCTCTTTGGTAAGTGCCCGAACGTCTTTCTTTTTATCGATTTCCATAATATAACGAACAAACGACCCCCTTTAAACCATTTCCGGTGTTAAATTACCCATTAAAAATTGTTCTTTTCTGCGTATGCTTCAAAATAAAATCTAACCATAGCTACTGCTATGCTTGGATTTTCTTTTTCGCCTACCCAAAAAATCCCTGGTTTTTATTTGAATAATTCAACACCGGAAATGGTATTATACCCAATTATGGGATGGCGAGGGGGTCGAACATTAAGCCAGTTTGTTTACGTAACGGGGATTACCCTGTTTTTAAGGCGTCTCCGACCCTTAAATGATCAACATGGCAT
Source organism: uncultured Flavobacteriaceae bacterium (assembly GCA_947500445.1). Classification (GTDB taxonomy): domain Bacteria; phylum Bacteroidota; class Bacteroidia; order Flavobacteriales; family Flavobacteriaceae; genus Pelagihabitans. The sequence goes on from CANMSB010000046.1 coordinate 7,990, forward strand.
CTCCGTAAGAGTAAAACTTGTACTGTTCCAATATGGCCTCTTTGTATGATTTTTTCATCAAATCATGTCCCATAAAAGCCGATATCATCATCAACAAGGTCGACTTTGGCAAATGGAAGTTGGTTACCATGGCCGTTGCGATGCTGAATTCGTAAGGTGGAAAAATAAATTTGTTGGTCCACCCCTCAAAGGTGTTCAACATATGATCGGAGGAAACCGCACTTTCCAATCCGCGCATGGCGGTGGTACCTACGGCACATATCCGTTTTTTATTTCTTTTGGCGTTGTTTACGATATCGGTCGCTTTTTCATCTATAATAAGCTCTTCGCTATCCATTTTGTGTTTGGACAGGTCCTCTACCTCAACAGGGTTAAAGGTGCCCAGACCAACATGTAAGGTCAGTTCGGCAAAGTCGACCCCTTTGATCTCCAACCGCTTTAAAAGGTGTTTGGAAAAATGCAGCCCCGCCGTAGGTGCGGCTACCGCCCCCTCGTGCTTGGCATAAATGGTCTGGTACCGCTTTTCATCTTCGGGTTCCACCGTTCTTTTGATGTATTTGGGCAAAGGGGTTTCGCCCAGCTCCCTAAGCTTTCTTCTAAAATCGATATACGACCCATCGTATAGAAAACGTAACGTTCTCCCCCGTGAGGTGGTATTGTCGATTACCTCGGCTACCAAGGTTTCATCTTCTCCAAAGTATAGTTTGTTGCCGATACGGATCTTTCGGGCGGGATCTACCAAAACGTCCCAAAGGCGTTGTTCTTCATTGAGTTCACGCAATAAAAACACCTCGATCCGAGCACCGGTCTTTTCCTTGTTTCCGTAAAGACGTGCCGGGAATACCTTTGTGTTGTTCAATACCATCACATCCCCTTCATCAAAATAATTGATAAGGTCTTTGAACATCTTGTGCTCAATCTTTCCCGTTTCGCGATGGATGACCATCAGTTTGGACTCGTCCCGGTTTTCTGCGGGGTATTCTGCCAATAAATTTTCGGGAAGTTCAAAATTGAAATGCGATAGTTTCATTGAATTGTTTTAAGTTAAGCTTTTGCGGCTGCAAATATACGACCCCGAGATAGGGGTTGTCAAGTAAACGAATGATTAATTGGGGTTCAAACGGTCCGGATGGCGAAACCTACGGTTTTCATATCGTCCCAAAAATCGGGATATGATTTTGAAACCACTCCCGCATCGTTTACGAACAAGTTCGTTTTTAAGGCCAAAGGAGCGAAGGCCATGGCCATACGGTGGTCGTTATAGGTATCGATAGCAATACCTTCCCGAATGCTCCCGCCGGGTTTCAAAGTGAGGTCCTTATCGGAAACGGATATGTCCGCGCCCAATTTGGAGAGCTCGGTATGCAGGGCCACCAAACGGTCGGTCTCCTTTATTTTGAGGGTATGCAAACCTATTAAATGGCACCCTATTCCGAGTCCGAAACAGGTTACGGCGATGGTCTGGGCAATATCGGGCGCGTTTACCAAATCGATATCGATCGGTCCGTAAGTGTCTCTCTTTTCTTTTGTCAACCGGATGCTGTTCTTCAAGAAGGTGGTGCGCACCCCCATCTTTTCATAAATATCGGCCAATACGCTATCGCCCTGTAGGCTATCTTTTTTATAAGCGGAAAGGGTTACCGTTGAACCGGCTTCGGCTAGGGCCACCACACTATAATAGTAGCTTGCCGAACTCCAATCGGACTCTACCACCAAATGCGTTTCCGCAACCTGCCGTACCGGCGATACGGTTATGGTATTACCCACAAAGGTATGTGCCACCCCTATTTGTTGTAACAGCCCCAGGGTCATTTTAATATAGGGTATGGAGGTTATTTCCCCGACCAGCTCCAAGGTAAGCCCATTGGGCAAGCTCGGGGCCACCAATAAAAGTGCGGAAATGTATTGGCTGCTAATGTTGGCGGGAAGGCTCACCTTCTCTCCGGTCAACGCCCTTCCCTTTATTTGAATCGGCGGATATCCTTCCTCCTGCACGTATGAAATATCGGCTCCAAGCTCGCGCAAGGCCGATACCAATATTTTGATCGGTCGTTCGGTCATGCGTTTTGATCCCGTTAACGTAACTTCCTTTCCCTGCTGGGCGGCGAAATATGCCGTGAGAAACCGCATGGCCGTTCCCGCATGGTGAATGTCCACGGTCCCCTCTGAAATTTTTAACCCTTGCTGCATTACCTGGGCATCGTCGGAGTTCGACACATTGGCAATGGCGATGTTGTCATGCAAGGCCTGTAACAATAAGGAACGGTTCGATTCGCTTTTGGAACCCGTTATCTGAATTTCAACATCTAAGTTGTTGTGCTGTGGTCCGATAAGATGTAACTTCAAGGCGCGTTGATTTTAATTGAAGTGGTTTAAACAGGCCGCAAAGGTAAGCGACTATAGCGAAACATGCCGATTATTTTTTAGGACGTTTTTTACAACGGAACCATCAACGCCCTTAACGCCGCCAAAAACGCGGCCAGGGGCATACGCCCGATACGGCAATGTGGTTATCGCAGTTTTTCGTTGTTCTTATGACGGTCCCGGTCCCGGTCGGTCTTTATGGCCAATTTATTGGCGAAGGCCCGTTGCAGGTCGATGCCCGTTTGGTTGGCCAAACAAAGGACTACAAATACGACATCGGCCAACTCTTCCCCAAGGTCCTTGTCCCTATCACTTTCCTTTTCGCTCTGTTCCCCGTACCTCCTGGCAATGATCCTGGCCACCTCCCCCACCTCCTCGGTGAGTTGTGCCATATTGGTCAGTTCGTTAAAATAGCGCACGCCATGCGCTTTGATCCAATCGTCTACCGCCTGTTGTGCATTTTCGATATTCATGATCTAAACTTTTGACAAAACTACCTTTTCATTCATTTTTTCGATCATTTTCTTGAAATATTCTTTTAAGGCGGAATAATAATTCGGCAGTATGATGGGTTCGTTAATGGCGTTCGCCACATTGAGTTGTAGCATGTTTCCTTTGTTCATAATGGCATATTTAAACTTGCCCATAGTGTCGGGCAAAACCATGGACAAGGGTTCCGGTAGGCTTTCTATTTGATACCCTTCTGGCAGCTTTATGGAAATGATGTAATTGGAGGAGGTGGGATAACCGAAATCCACGGGGAATTCCCGGTTCTCCAATTTGAAGGGATTTTCGGAGGTTCTCAAAAAAAGTAAGGGGCTTAAATAGATCTTGCCCCCGATAACATCCACGGCTTCCTCCAAAAGAAAGTCGTACGAAGCGATCGCCGACTTCCCCAGATCGGTCTCATTTTGCACAGTGAAATTTTCGATTTCCATGTCCCCATTGTCCTGTTCCAATTCTTCCAAATACGTATCATGCTTACCAACATAGGACGACCGAAATGTTATGGCATTGTGATCGGAATACACCTTGCGCAGTTTTCCCTCCATTGTTCCATCTTCGGTCAGGGTGGTATTCATAAACACCTTTGTGGTGCTATTCTTTTTAGGATAAAGGCCCACCTCTGCGGAAGAACCGTCTTTTTTGATCATACGCCCCACCCAATTCAACGTCCGGAAGGGAAGCACATTAGGGGTACTGAATGCGCTGGTGGCGTCCAGTAGGACAATCTCACCGTTGAAAAGTACGCCGCTGATCACATAGTTGTACCCTTCCCTGGTCGGAAAAAGCGGTACGCCGTTCTTTCGTGTGCTCAAGAGTACCGGGTTGGCCTCCAAGCCCGCGTAACGCAACATTGCCGTAAGCATCAAATTGACCTCGGCTATATTTCCGATTCCCTCTTTGTATGCTTTTTTTACGCCCTTATCCGCATACTTCCCATAGGATTCGTTCCACTTTACCTTGGCTTTTACAAAACGATATACCCTTCCTATTTTCTCGCTATCCGAAGATGCGGAGGACAATAATGCATCCACATCCTTTTCAAAATATCCTTGCTTTTTGAGTTCCCCGCCAAAATTCGGACGATCATAAATACTCTTCACCACGGCAGGCCAATCGGTGGCATATTGTTTTATGGGGGTGTCGGGAAACTTGGTATAGCTTAATTCATATTTCATACCGGCCCGGTAGTTGTCGATACCGTTTACGAAAGGTTCCTCCCTAAGTGCGGGCACATTGGTCATTTGGTAGTAAGTAAGGGTGCTTATATAGTCGACAGTACTTTGTTCACGTCGTGCAACTCCGGGACTTAAGGCGCTTCCCGATTGTTGGGCCACCTTTTGGGTAAAGGTAATGGTATTCGTCTTCCGTTCCGTACGGGAGGTAATGTCCAAAAAACCTTTGCCACTTACGCGAAAATTGAAATATTCGGGAGCGCTCATCACGGCGTTCAGGCGCTTGATGGGGATGTCGTGCTGAAACACGAACTCGTCCACATTTGAAATGTAAGGGGAAACAATTTTATATTTGTATTCGATTACGGAACCCTCCTTCAAATTCGGCATGGTAAAGGATTCTTGGCTCCAATTTTCCGAAAGCACCGTATTAAAGCGCCCGTCTTTCCCAATTTTTGTCTCTACGACCTTTCCATTGTCCAAGTTATAGGTAAAGCCCTTGAAACCGTTTACCTTTTCCTTGTCGCTACCGTCGCCGAACAGTCTTATTTTTTTTGTCGCGTAATCAAACCCGTCCTTCGTGTAGATCTTAATACGTTCCCGTACTTCCGTAATAAGTTGAAAACCGCTTAGCTTGTTATATTGGAAGCTCGTTTTTCGGTATTTGTATAAATAGGTGGCGACCGCCGCGCTATCCTCCGGATTGAACTTTTCCAACAATTCTTCCTTGGATATTTTTCCGAATTTGACCTCTTGGGCCCATGTGCTAAGGGACATGGAAAAAACGATGGCAAAAATGATCTTGGTAATGTTTTTCATTTGGTTTGGTTGTAATTATACTATAAATCCGGTCAGTGCGGCCGGCTAAAAACTGTTGCTTTTTCTAAGTAATTTGAATGACGGTTCGGGTGTTTTGTTGGAAGAAGCATCAAAGGTTCCTCTCGGGAAAAGGTTGTTTAGGAACCTGTTTTCAGCAATACCGCTTGGGCCTTATCGCCACGGGCCACCTGTTTTCTAAAATCGCGGTACAAATTATATTTCTCCTTGGAATACTCTCCTTGTTTTACCAATAAACTGCGTTTGTAGGCCAAGGTCCGTTTTTCGGGGTCGTGGGAAACCTCAAAACGATACGAACCAAATTCGGTATCGGTTTCTACCATCTCCGGCAGGGATTCCAATTCATAGCCTTCCGGCAACTGTATCTCATACGCATCCTCATCATAAAACCCCCGTTGTATTTCAAAGGGCTGTTCCCTGTTTCGGTACCGTTTTGGCACGTTGGTATTCTTGTTCAACGCATTGATGACGAACAGCATTCGTTTTCCGCTCACGGAGGCATAATCGGAGGCGTCGAAGGTTACGGTCTCCTTGAAGACCACTTCGTTTCGGTCGTTCTCAAAACCGAACTCCCCAATATTGAGGTTGTTGATATTGCTCCAAAACTCCTTGTAATGTTCTATAACATCTTCCTTCTTTTGTGTTTCCAGATTAAAGTGCTGATCGTACTGCACCCCTCTCGTAGCGATAAGGGTCTCCCCGGAAATGCCCCCTTCGGCCGACAGGGAATATTTGGCCTGCGTGACCTGAGCGTTTTCTTTGTTCAAGTATGCTACGGTACGTACTATTTCCCCTCCTTCCGGGGTGACCACCAGCGCCTTTCGGTCGTCGGTAAAGTCCCCTACAAAACCAAAGGGATGCACTTGGGAAGTACAATCGATCCAATAATATTGGTCTTGGTATGGAATGGCCAAAATAGCGTGATTGCCCTGACGCAGGTCGGCAAAATCCTCATAAAAATCAATTTTATCGTTTCCTGCTTGAATTACGGTGTAGTACGACGGTACGTCCACGGCTTCCAATAAGGCCTTGGTATAGTTCGATAATCCTTTACAATCACCGTATTTGACCCGGTCTACTTCTACGGCGCTTATCGGACGAAAGCCCCCGATACCGATTTGAACGCTGATGTAGCGGGTATTGTCCTGTACGTATTGATAAATGATCTTAGCCTTTTCCAGGTCGTCGGTAACACCTTTCACCAATAATTTCGCCTTGTTTACGGTTCCCTCCGGAAGGGCTGTCCTACCCTCCAAGAGTTTTTTGTCCATCCAGGTTCCCAAATCTTTCCAATTGTCCACCTTGGCATTGTGGCCTTTGTAATGAAAATTGGGAAGGCGAAGCAATAGTTTGGGTGCTATCTTGGAAAAGTCCGGACTCAAACTTTCCCATTTTATAGCGGGTATGGTATCTACGCTATACTTCAAATAGCCTCCCTGGTCGGATTTTACCAAATCGATTTTGGACATGTTTTCTTCTTTGACCACCGGTTTAAGCGCATTGGAAGGATACCTTAAGGAGTACCTGCCTTTTTCCACACTCGTCCTGTACCCGTTTTGAACGTACCACGGCCATAGCACTCCGGTATCGGTCGTTTCCATTTCAAAGGAAAATGCTACGGTATACGGGTAGCTTGCCGGTTTATAATCATAGTATAGAATGCGGTTGTCCAGATAAAGTGAAAAGCCGTCGGCCGCACTGACATCTTCAAAATCCTTTTTTTTGATATGCTCGATCTCCCGACCCATTTTATCGTAGATGAACACTTCTATTTTTTTAATCTTGTTCTCCTTGTCGTAGCCAAGCGAAGTACGCGCCTTGGCCCTACCCTTACGGTTCAATACCGTAACCACTTTTCTAGCGGTATAGGTCATTTGATCTTGGGCCACGATATCAACGTGCATTTCGTTCATTCGGATGATGGCATCGGCATTTTCAGTTAACTTTTTGTCGAGCAAAAGGGACTGATAACTGGTTTCTTGACCAAAGGAGATGAAAAGGGAACACAGGAAAAAAAGTACAGGAAGAAATCGCATTGGTTTGGCTGGTTTAGTTTTGCAAGCAGGAATTGAAGTGGTTGAAACTTTTTTATTGGCTAAAAAATGATGCTTTTTCGCTTCAATCCAAAAAGCCTAAATCACTTCATGGTAAATTCCTACATAAAACCTGCAAAATTATAAAAACATTTGGTTATTCCTTGTTTTTTGTATCTATAATCAGCGTTACCGGGCCGTCGTTCAACAACTTGACCTTCATATCGGCCCCAAAGATCCCGGTGAGCACCGGTCGTCCCAAATGATTTTCCAACTGTTGTACAAAAGCCTCGTACAGCGGAACGGCTTGCTCCGGTTTCGCCGCTTTGATGTATGACGGGCGATTTCCTTTTTTGGTGGCCGCATGCAGTGTAAACTGACTGACGACCAACACTTCTCCTTGAACATCGAGCAGGGAACGGTTCATACGTCCCCCGTCATCGTTAAAAATTCGAAGCTGCACCGTTTTTCGGGAAAGCCATTGTACATCTTCCATAGTATCGGAAGTCCCGACCCCTAAGAGTATCATGAGTCCCGACCCGATTTGGGAAACCCGTTCACCGTTAACGGCGACGCTTGCTTCCGTAACTCTTTGTATGACTGCGCGCATGTTCCTTTACTAAACGTATTGCTTTCTACTATACTTTTTTGACCGACCGAACGCTTCCGAACCTTCGCCATTTTGTTATAATGACAACCACGGACAACGCTTTAAAAATCGTCCTCTATAGGCTTATATGGCCTTAAGCGGCAGTGTTTTCAGGGCCATACCAAAACCCTTTTGCGGCGAACCGCAAGGTGTCACTCAAGTAATTTGCCCAATATAAAGCATATGGGACCGAACGAATACCATTTTATACCATTTCTGGTGTTAACTTCAGCTGCGTTTGGTGATGTGTTCATCGATACGGTACGCCCCCTCTTCCCCGGTAACCATTTGCACATAACTTTTGTATCGGCTCCAGGATACCTCATCGTTTTCCAAGGCTTTTTTTATGGCGCAATGGGGTTCATCGATATGCAGACAATTATTGAATTTGCACGCCCCTTTAATTTCAAAAAATTCCCTAAAATAATCCCCGATCTCATCCTTTTCCATATCTACCACGCCGAAGCCCTTGATTCCCGGAGTATCGATTATTCGGGCCCCGAATTCCAAGTCGTACATTTCGGCAAAGGTGGTGGTATGTTGTCCTTGGGAATGCTGGTCCGATATGGCGGCCGTTTTTAGGTCCAATTCCGGGGCCAACGCGTTTACCAGTGTCGATTTCCCTACTCCGGAATGTCCGGCAAAAAGACTGGTGCTCCCCTTCATCAACGCCCGGACCTGTTCAACATTTTTTCCAGTTTTCGCGGAAATGCCTATACAGGGATATCCTATGTTCCGGTACAGGTCAGCCAAGTACTTTATTTCGGTCAGCGCATCGTCGTCGTACACATCAATTTTATTGAACAATAGTACCACCGGAATGTCATACGCCTCGGCGGTGGCCAAAAAACGATCGATAAAAATAGGATGGGTCACAGGGTTGTTAAGGGTAATCATCAAAAACACCTGGTCTAGGTTGGCCGCTATAATATGGGTCTGTTTGGAAAGGTTGACGGATTTTCGAATGATGTAATTCTTACGTTCCTCGATTGTGCTGATCACCCCTACGGTTTCGTCACCAATATGCTCCAAATCGAATACTACCTGATCTCCTACCGCAATGGGATTGGTGCTCTTGATGCCTTTGATACGGAACTTGCCCTTTATCCGGCATTCGTAAAACCCGTTATCGGCGCCCTTTACCGTGTACCAACTTCCTGTGGATTTATAAACGACTCCTTTCATTTACGGGTAGGTTTTGGCTCCCATCTGCAAAATAAAGGTTTTTTGGGCAGTTCCAAGGTAGCATTTTAAAAAAGCGGGGTTTTGGAACCTTGAAAAGTGCGGTTGCAATACCGCTTTTGAAATGTTCTAAATAGCATTGGGCATCCACAACAGCAACGTTTGCTTTTATGAATGCCCAATTGACAACAAGTGGTTACGCCTTGATAATCTTCTCCTGATGGTTGATGGACTCCTGGTGAATGGCCTTGAACATGCGCAGCACGAATTCTTCGCTCAACCCGTTGGCTTCACCTTCCAAGATCATGGCACCCAGTATTTGGTTCCAACGATTGGATTGTAGTACCGCAACGTTCTTTTGCTTTTTCAACTGCCCGATACCATCGGAAATCTTCATTCGTTTGCCCAAAGTGTCGATCAACTGATTGTCGATCACATCGATCTGTGCCCTTAGGTTGCTCAGCTTGCTGTTATACTCGGCCTCTGCGTCAGATTCCTTACGGATGCGGAGGTCTTGCATGATCTGCACCAACCGTTCAGGGGTAACCTGTTGCGCGGCATCGCTCCAGGCGTTGTCCGGATCATAGTGGGTCTCGATCATTAGACCGTCAAAGTTAAGATCGAGCGCGGTTTGCGATACGTCGAAGATCATATCCCTTTTTCCGGTAATATGCGACGGGTCGTTTATAATCGGGAGATCGGGAAAACGGGTCTGCAGATCAATGGCCAATTGCCATTCGGGTATGTTTCGGTACTTCGTTTTTTCGTAGGTGGAAAATCCCCTGTGTATGACCCCCAGTTTTTTGATGTTCGCAGAATACAATCGTTCTACGGCACCCAGCCAAAGGGATAGGTCGGGATTCACCGGATTTTTGATCAATACCACTTTATCGGTACCCTCGAGGGCATCGGCAATTTCCTGAACGATAAACGGGCTTACCGTAGATCGTGCACCGATCCACAACAGGTCGATATCGTGTTCCAAGGCCAGCTCCACATGTGCGCGATTGGCCACCTCTGTCGCCGTTTTCATACCGGTCTCGGCCTTTACTTTCTGAAGCCATTTTAGCCCTAGGGCGCCTACCCCCTCAAAGTTGCCCGGACGTGTCCGTGGTTTCCATATCCCTGCCCGGTAATAGTTGACATCGGTATCCTTTAGGTCGTTCGCGATCCGCATGACCTGTTCTTCGGTCTCTGCACTACAGGGACCCGCGATCACCAATGGATGATCAAGGCCCATATCGTCCAACCAGGATCTCATTTCTTTGGTATTCTCCATTATTATACTCTTTAATTTTACGTTTGCTGCTCTATTGGGCCTTACGCCCTATTTATTGAAGTGAGTTAAACTTTTTCTTTTACCTTCAAATTTCGCATTTTGCACCCTGACTTTGCCATTTTTTTATACCATAACCGTGGCTATGCTATAAAAAAATGACTTCGTCAGGTCCCAAAAGCCTTCATTTTCGGTTCCAAACAAAAAGTTTAACTCACTTCATTGGATAACGGTTCGCAATGAACCGGTTTACTATTCTTTTTTTCGAAACGGAATACCGTTAAGGATTTCCTTGATTTTATTGGTATTGTCCATCTCTTTATAAATGCCCTCATAATCGTCCTTTATCAACAGCGCCTTAAACGCTTCCAGGTTACCGATATACTCTTCCAAGGTTTCGATTACATTGACCTTGTTCTGCTCAAAAATCGGTGTCCACATCGCGGGTGAACTTTTGGCGAGCCGAACGGTACTTTCGAAACCACTCCCCGCCATGTCAAAAATATCACGTTCGTTTTTTTCTTTCTCGATAACGGTCTTCCCTAACATAAAGGAACTGATATGTGATAAATGGGAGACATAGGCAATGTGCTTGTCGTGCGCCTCGGGACTCATATACCGTATGCGCATGCCCATTTCCTGAAAAAGCTCCAAGGTTTTTTCCTGTAATTTGAATGCCGTTTTTTCTACCTCACAAATGATATTGGTCTTGCCCTCGTACAACCCTTCAAGGGCCGCCTTTGGACCCGAAAACTCCGTACCCGCAATAGGATGGCATGCGAGATAGTTCCGTCGCTTTGGATGATCGTCCAGCGCCTTACAAATGAGGCTTTTGGTTGACCCGCCATCGAACACCACACAATCGTCGTTTACCGCATCCAAAATTTTGGGCAGTTCCCCCATCAATACATCCACGGGAATGCTCACGATAACCATTTCGGCCTCGGAAAGCGCTTCATATGTCGCTTTTTCATCAATAAGCCCGAGCGCTGCCGCTGCTTCCAAATGTTCTTCATTGGTGTCGATACCATGTATAACGGAGGCTGGCCGCAACCGCTTGATGTCCTTTGCAAAGGACCCCCCGATCAAACCGATACCGATAACAACTATATTCATGGTCTTAACTTTTCAACACAATTTTTGCCCATACATGCATTCGCGAACACCGAACTGATTAAAAACGTTCGATGGCTTCTTTTATCTTTTCTTCCTTCACACATAATGAAAACCGCACGTACCCTTCCCCATTGCTACCGAAAATGGTACCCGGGGCAATAAAAATATTCTTCTCGTACAACAACTCGTCTACAAAAGCTTCCGCTTTTTTATTTCCCGAAGGTAATTTCGCCCATACGAACATCCCTACGGCATCTTGATCATATTCGCATTGCAGCTTTTCGGCCAACCGAAAAATTCCTTTTCTTCTTTCCCCATACACCTTGTCCATTTCCGAAAACCATTCAGTACCGCTCTGCAAGGCCGCAATGGCCCCTTTTTGAACGCCATAGAACATTCCGGAATCCATATTGCTCTTTACCTTTAGTACGGCATTGATATGATCGGCACTTCCCATGACCATTCCTACCCGCCAACCGGCCATATTAAATGTTTTACTTAGGGAATTCAGCTCGAGTGCCACATCTTTTGCCCCTTCGACCGAAAGCAAGCTCATGGGCCGTTTTGCCAACACAAAACTATAGGGGTTGTCGTTTATCAAAAGAATATTCTTTTCCCTTGCGAAGGCCACGAGTTCGGTAAATTGCTCCGAGCTTGCCACGGCGCCCGTAGGCATGTGAGGATACCCCGTCCACATCAATTTCACCTTGGACAAATCCCTGGACCGCAGATCGTCCAAATCCGGGAACCATCCATTTTCAGCGGTCAGGTTGTAATATTTTGGAACACCGCCCACCAATTTGGTAACGGCACTATAGGTCGGATATCCCGGATCGGGAATGAGCGCTTCGTCGCCTTCGTTCAAGAACGCCATGCTGATGTGCATGATTCCTTCCTTGGAGCCCATTAAGGGCAATACTTCCGAATCGGGCGCTACCGATACCCCGAACCGGGATGCATAAAAATCCGCAAAAGCCTGTCGTAGCCCCGGCAATCCCTGATAACTCTGGTACTGGTGTGCACCTGTGTCGCTTATGGCATTTTTTATGGCATCGAGCACCGTTTGTGGCGGGGTCAGGTCGGGACTTCCGATACCCATATTTATAATGGGCCGTCCTTCCGCGATCAATCCCCGTACTTCCCTGAGCTTTTTGGAAAAATAGTATTCCGCTACGGTATGCAATCGATTTGCGGTGCGTATCATATTCTGGCATTTTTATATTCCCCGAGCACTTTAAAATCTTCGGACATGATGTTCAAAAGCGTTTTCACCTTTTCGAAGTGGGCATATTCCGCAAAGGTCAGGTCGACAAAAAAGGCGTATTTCCAAGGGGTTTGAATAACTGGTAAGGATTGGATCTTGGTCAAATTCATCAAACAATCGCTCATTACGTTAAGCATTGCCGCAAGACTGCCCCTTTTATGGTCGGTCATAAACCGGATAGAGGCTTTATTGATTTCGTTCCTTTCCACGTCGGCCCGTTCTGTTTGCACAATAATAAATCGCGTTGCATTATTTTTAATCGTCTGAATGTCCTCGGCTACGATGTCCAAACCGTACAAATCGGCCGCTACCCGAGGTGCAATTGCCGCAATACCCTTCAATTGTTGTTCTTGAATATGCTGTGCCGTTTCGGCCGTATCGGCATCTTCTACCAATTTAATGTGCGGAAACGCGCTGAAAAATGCCTTGCATTGCAACAGGGCCATCGGATGCGACCGCACCTCCTCGATATCGTCGATCGTTTGCCCCGGCAGCAGCATCAGATGGTGATGGATGTTCAAATAATGCTCCCCTACAATATGAAGCCCGTTTTGATAGATGAGGGCATAATTGGGGATGATGGACCCTGCTATGGAATTTTCTATGGCCATAATACCAGTATCGGCGTCCCCTTGAAGCAAGGCATCCACCAAGGCATCGAACGACATGCATTCGATCAGGTCGGTCCCATCACCAAAACAGTCCCTAGCCACCTGATGGTGGTTGGATCCCTTAATTCCCTGAATGGCTATTTTCATGTTCATCACTATTGGTTGTTTGCCGTACAACGGTCCTATAAATAATGCGCTATCATCGGATAGAACGAAAAAAGTCCCGCTAGTTGCGGGACTTTATATCATATTACTTTTCAATATCCTATAACAGTCCCGCTTCTTTCCTAAAAAAGAAATAAAAGTAAAAACCATTATAAAAATATTGCTTACTCATTGTACACTTAAACTTTGGCTAAAGTAACAATTAAATTCAACAATAAAATTTCTGCTGGCCTTTTTTTTGTTTTTTAGATCGAATGCATGCAAACTTTTTCCTGAACCTACCTTTGAGGTGTCCATTGATTTTGCGCTTTCTTAAACATACGTAAACACTGCAATTACATATGCGACCACTGTATTAGGTTTATACCATTTCTACCTTAAAATAACTCCTTAAATCAAGTCACACCATTTTAATTTTGAAATAGCGCTAATAAATCGTTTCTTTTTCAGCTGTTCTTCGTTAAAAAATAGAACCGTAGCTATGGCTATGCAAGATCCCCAGTCAAGCTGGGGACAGGCTTTTTGCCTCGAACAACTAAAAAATAATTCAATTTCTACACGCGCGATTTCAAAGTTAAAATGGTATTAGACACTTTTTACAAACATTCAAGAGTGTTTTTAAGTTGATTATGGTTACCGACAACCGCCCGCTGAGCTATGCGTAGTTATTTTTAGTTCAGGCTGCTTAGGAATTCCTTGGCCGTCATTATTGGTAAAAGGGATTTCTTAAAGTCTTTTCCGTTTCTTGTTATGATTATTTCGCACTCTGATTCCGTTGCGCCAAAATATTGCAACGCATCCTCAAAATCTTTTATAGATGAATTCAAACCCTTCTCGATTGTTTGTTCGTCAATAGCGCATATTTCACAGAGAATTTTAAATTTTCTCAACTTTTCTCGTGCGATTTTTGGATTCTCAAATTTCGAAAGAAAATAATTCACAGTTGCGAAAGAAATTGGAGAGACTACCATTGTTAGTCTTTCTTTTTCCGCTAAGGTTGCGATTTTTGCAATTGGTTCATAAAAGGGTGGTCTTTCTCCTAAAAGGTCCAGCATTACATTAGTGTCGATGAAAACTCTCTTACTCATTTATATTTTTCAATAAGAAAATCAGAATACTCTTTTTTGTAGTCTAAATTGACTGGAAGTTTTGTTCCCGTAGCTATACTTTTCACAAAAGGCGATATTTCAAGTTCACTCTCATTATTTTCCGATGTAAGCGATTGAAGGTAGGATTCCACTATTCGGGATAAACTCATTTTTTTATCGGAAGCATATAGCTTTGCTTTCTCAATAATTTTTTGATTTAGTTTAAGCGTCAATTTTGCATCCATCTTAAATTCAGGTTTTATACGTACAAATATAACAAATCCATCCGTATAATATTGTTGAGATGACCACATTCTGTTTAAATGCACCCTAATGTTCGTTAAGGGACATGGTTTACAAAAGTTATAGATTAGCCTTTACACTAAATTAGTTTCTAACCTTACTGATTGTTCTTTTTTTCTAAATACTTGTTCATCAAAGAAACCTAAAAATACATTTCTATAAAACACTCTCCAAATACCATTTCCAATGTCCAGGGCTCCGATGTGTTTACCTTGGAGCGAAGCGGAAAGGTAAACCCAATTATAGGCTTTCCATCTTATGGCCCCATTCTGGGTAACTTTTAGGATTTTCATTTGTGCATCGTAATGAAAGTCAGGTATTTTTTCTGGGAATGGTCTGGTAGAGAACTCATGGACCGATGCAGGTGTTTTCATGTTCAGCGCTTCATGAGGTCTTATGTGATTATATTTTTTTACAAAGTGGTTTAAACGTCTTTGTTGGGCTTTTAGGTCATAAGCTGAGGGCTTGGCACAAGCGGCTTTTAAATCTCGGTGCATTCGCTCATGTCGTCCGTTCTGTTCAGGGTGTGCCGGGTCTGAAAACACGGGCATGATACCCAGCTCGATGAACCAATAGGAGAGTCGGGTAAATCGTTGTATTGCGGCAACGGAACCAAAAGGACTTCCATTGTCGGTATGTACTTGTTCAGGTATGCCAAATTTTCTGAAAACCCTTTTGAACTCTGCCTTTGCGGACGCAAGGTTTTCTTTGTAATGGCCTTTGGCAGTAAATACGAATCGGCTTTTAGAATCGGCAATGGTGAGCGGGTGACAGTAGATTTTATTGCCCATCAAGAACTTTCCTTTGTAGTCTGCACTCCACACTTCATTGCACTCTTTGGGGTCGAAAATAGGATGTATGGGCTTCACTCTTCTAAGCCGTTTTTGAGGCGATACCAAACCGTGTTTTTTGAGGATATTATGAACGGTCAAAACAGATGGGATCAATTCATTGGGGAAATCGTTATACAACAAGGTGTGCAACTTTTTAGCGCCCCATCTCCTGTGTTTTTCCTTCAATTCAAGAATTCTACCCACCACTTTTTCATTGGTCGCATTAGGGTGCGGGCTACGCGGTTTTCTGGACAGTTCCCTAAGTCCTTCATAGCCTTCATTTTCAAACCGGGCAATGATTTTGTAGGCGGTTGGTCTTGAAATCTTAAATACTCGACAAAGTTCCGTGATGGTATACTTTCCAGTTCGCCATTCACAGATAAATTCAATTTTTTGTTCCATAATCGTCTGTTCTTTCCAAGGCATAGCATCTGATTTTTGGTTTCAAATGCAACTTAAAAAGTGTAAACGATGTTTCTATAACTCTGTAAAGGATGTTTGTATATCGTACCTAATTACGTCCAACGGCTGAGCTAAGCGCAGTGCGGTTTTAGAGAAGCAATTCCCTTTGCGCCACAGCAATTAGCAAAATCATTTTGTTTTGATTTGTGTTTTCTTTTCCAAAGCTACCCCGAAGCGTACTTTAGGTCGCTTTTTGCCCCTTTTAGTCCTTTTCGTTCGACGCAGGCTACCCTTATCTTCCAAATAAGATCTACTATCTGATTCAAATACCGGCTTTTCCGGTCACGAACAACATGTTCGATTCTATTCTTTTAAGAAATGGAAACGCCTACCGACCTCAAAAATGACAACGAAGGCCACATGGAGGTATCGTTTCCAAGATGGTTGGAGATTGTTTACTTTTGGACTAAAATGGAGCATACATGTCTATTTCCGTAAAAAATATAAGTAAGGCCTTTGGTACTCAAAAAGCCTTGGACCAAGTGTCCTTTACTTTGGGAAAGGGAGAAATTGTAGGTTTTTTAGGCCCCAACGGCGCCGGGAAATCTACGATGATGAAAATACTGACCACCTATTACGCCGCCGATACAGGCGAGGCACACGTAAACGATTTTGATGTAAACACCCAGTCAAAAGCGGTGCGCAGCACTATTGGTTATCTTCCGGAGCACAACCCCCTTTATTTGGAAATGTTTGTAAAGGAATACCTGGTATTCAATGCTGAAGCCTATGGTGTTTCCAAAAACCGTATCGCAGAGGTCGTTTCGCTTACCGGGCTTGAACCCGAGGCCCACAAAAAAATAGGACAACTTTCCAAGGGCTATCGGCAACGGGTAGGCTTGGCCGCCGCCCTTATACACGACCCGGAGGTACTGATTTTGGATGAACCCACTACGGGGCTCGACCCCAACCAACTGATGGAAATCCGAAAGTTGATCCGGAAAATCGGCAGGGAGAAAACCATTTTGCTCTCTACCCACATTATGAAGGAAGTAGAAGCGGTCTGTGATCGGGTATTGATCATTAACAAGGGGGTATTGGTCGCCGACAAAAAACTGTCGGAGCTTCGGGAGGCCGAAGAGCAGCTGATCGAAGTCGAATTCGATTATCGGGTAGAGGAAGCTTTCTTGAACCAACTGCCCCATGCGGTCCATGTTAAAAACGTACACGGTTTCGTTTACGAGATTACTTTTGATACGGCCAAGGATATGCGACCGGCAGTATTCGACTTTGCCCACGACAATCAGCTGAAGACCCTACAGTTGAGCCGTAAAAACAAAAACCTGGAGAGTTTGTTCACCGAACTCACTACCTAAGGTTCGTTGGCCATACCGTTGCTTTTTTGAACTTGCGTTTTAAACGCGGCTCAACAAGCTCGACCGAACAGCCGTTTTTCAATTAGCAATTATGCAATGAACAGATGTCTAATAATAACTGGAAAGTGTTCATTTCAAAGTAGTTAGTACAACGTAATGAGTAATCAGTTGTTGGTTTGTGTTTGTGTTTGATTTTTGAACTTGACACTTGCACTTGTCTTTTGTCTTTGTTCTTTCAGCGCAGCGGTCCTTTTTCAATGAACAGTGAATGGATGGTAGTTTGTAGTAAGTAGTGGTAAGTAAAAAGTATATGGTGGCTGTACGTCCCTGATATAGGTTGACCATATTTAATGGAAAACCATGAAAGCAAATTTAAGAAAGATCAGTAAGCGGCGTTATTTTTCGGACGATTACAAAAAGAGAATTGTCTCTGATTTTGAGAGTGGCAAGTTCAGTGTGCTGGAGCTGACGCGATTGCACAAAATATCGGAAAGCGGTATTTATCGATGGATATATAAATTCTCTACCTTTAACGAACAAGGAATCAGGGTTGTCGAGATGAAGGACAGTAGCACGAACAAGGTCAAGGAACTGGAGAATCGGATCAAAGAACTTGAAGCGGCCGTGGGCCGCAAGCAGATCAAGATCGATTATCTGGAAACGATGATGGAAGTGGCCAAGGACGAACTTGATATCGATATC
>CANMSB010000047.1 GCA_947500445.1 uncultured Flavobacteriaceae bacterium
CGCTTTCTGATCGTTCTTAAATTTGCTTTCATAAGGTAATCACTGTTTAAGTGGTCAACCTATATCAGGGACGTACATACTAAGTACTTTCAATTGCTCATTGTTCATTGCCTAATTGCTCATTGAAAAAAGACCTTGTTCAAATACAAACGCAAAAATCGAATTCAAGTTCAAGGACATCCACTCCCTACCAATTACTTTTTACCGAGTACATTCGGCCAATCGAAAAAATGGATGTCATGTCGAGCCTGTCGAGACACCCGTTCAAGTTCAAACGCAAAAATCAAATACAAGTTCAAAATCAAGGCCATCCACTCTGTACTAATTACTTTGTACTAAGCACTTTCAATTGTTCATTTTTCATTGCCTAATTGCTCATTAAAAAAAGACCTTGTTCAAATGCAAATTCAAAAATCAAATTCAAATACAAGCTCAAGGCCATCAGTTCACCCCATTTTTTCTCAGTACTAAGTACTTTGTACTCAATACTAAAAAAAACTACCCTAAAACCGATACCCCAACCCGAGTACCATATTGGCTCCAGGGGCGACGATTCCGGAGGCATAACTGCGGTACCGCTGTTCGGTTATATTCTCCAAGGCCATAGTGGCGCTCAACGCCTGCGTAATATTTAGCTGTGACCTAAAGTTCAAGGTATACCAAGAGGGCGAGAAAGGATTTCCGTTCTCGTCCGTGGCATAAATATATCCTTTGCTCCGTTCGGACAGTGCCAAATCGTCAAATGTGATTTCCCCATTGTAGTTAAAAAAAAGGTCGGCCTTAAAACGTTGATTTTTCCAAAGTACATGGAAATCGCCAAAGGTCGGCGCAACATGGCGACCGGGGGAGTCGGTTCCATTGTCCTCTTCCTCCACACCCTCGGTAAAGGTCAAATTGCCCACCAAGGAAAGATGATCGGTCAAAAAAGCCTCAAGACCAAGCTCAAAACCATACACATATGCCTTGGCCGCGTTCTGTATGGCCTGTACATTACTGAGTTCCCCGTTATATTGGATCTCGGACTGTCCGTTAAAAAGGAAGTCCCTTCTCACCAACGCGTCTACCAAATACGTATAATAGGCTGCGCCTTTTACAATGAACTTGTCCTTTATATTTTTTTGAACGCCCAGTTCGGTGTTATAGGCATACTCCGGTACCAGGTCGGGATTGGGTACCACAACAGAACCCGGTTCCGAATCGAATATTTTCCCTACATCGTCGATATTCGGGTTGCGAAAACCGGTAGAACCGTTCAAGGTTACCTGCAGGTCGGCCTTAGGAAACCAACTGATACCCAAACTGCCCGTTAATGCCCCATTGTTAAGTTTGGCAGCGTTAAAGGGAAAGGGGAAAAAGGTATCGTCAAAAACCGCATCGATCCACACGTGGCTGTACCGAAGCCCGGAAAGCACCGTAAAGTTCGGTTTTGCCTTATATTCCGCGTTGATATACCCTGCCGCCGTTTGCCAAGTTGAACCATCGGGGTGTCGCGAAGCCGCGGGGTCGGTTTCGCCGGTAATGATGTTCTGACTAAAACCAATGGAACCGACCTTGTTAAAAACATATTCGGTACCGTAATACAACCTTAGGTTTCCGATTTTTTTGTTCTCAAAATCAATGTTGGCCGAAAGGGCGTCTACGGTCTCCTTGGTCGTAAACCGATCCAATGCACCAAAGTTACGATCGTTACGGCTTTCCTCGAAAAACTGATACGCGGCGGTCACCTTTAACCCATCATAAAATTTTCCTTTTCCATTTTTCTCCAAATGCAGGTTCGATAACAACCACTTTTGCGGGCCATAAAACCATTCGGCCGAACGTAGGCCATCACCCTCCGAATTTGGACGTGTCAAGCGATCATAACGATCGTAATCCGACGTTTCCGAATAATGGTTGTTCCAGTCCAAGCGCCAATTCTTGTTGGGCTTGAAAGAAATTTTTTGCATAAGGTTGAGTTGGTTGTACCCTGTCGTTCGTTGTCTTCTTGGGTCGTCATTGGCCAACAAACGATCTTCACCGTTCGTTCGAGTAGCATATTGCGTTCTCAAATAGGAATCGGGGCCGTGTTTGCCCATCCGAAGATCATTGAAACTGTTGTAGGTAACACTGGTCAACGAAGCCCATTTCCGCCTTCCATAGTTCAGCTCGAAATGTCCCGTATTTTCTGTATTGGCAGATGAAAATCGGTAGTTTGCGCTTCCCGAAAGGTGTAGACTGTCGTTGTTCGAAAATTTTGGTTGTTTGGTATAGAAGTTCATAACCCCTCCCATGGCATCACTACCGTAAATTACGGATCCCGGGCCGAATATGACCTCTGTATTTTTTACCGTAAACGGGTCTATGGAGATGACGTTCTGAAGATTGCCCCCTCTAAAAATGGCATTGTTCATGCGCACCCCATCCACGGAAAGCAATAACCTGTTGGTCGAAAAACCTCGAATCATAGGGCTACCGCCCCCCAATTGACTTTTTTGCACGAACACCTTACCACTACCGGTCAACAGGTCGGCCGCGGTCTGCGGATTATTGAACGCTATTTGAACTGCATCGATGGTAGCGATTTTCTGAGGTATGTCTTTCTTTTGCTGTTCCCATTTGGACACCGACATGACCACCTCGTCCAACTGTTGTGCTTTCATTACCAGCAAAATACGATTGCCCTGTTTGCGGATCTGGGCGGGAGTGCTCTTTCGTATTTGATAGCCCAAATGTTTGAAGGTAATGCGCTCCGCGGCATCAAATACACTGATATCGCATTTGCCATCGAAATCGGACAGGGCCGTTTTGCTACGGTCTAAGTTGTATACGGCCACATTGGATACCGGCTGTTCGCTATTGGCATCCAAAATGGTAATTTCCTGTCCGAAAATGGACTGAAAAAACAAAAAAACCACAAGGCCTGCAATCCGCTGCATATTAGCTAAAAACTTCATTTAAAATGGACAGGGATTTGGGTTTGCGAAATCCCTGCAAATGTAATTCAAAATACAGCACTAGCGATTTCAAAAGTTCCTGCCGATGCGTCTTGTTCATCTTAACCGTATGAATACTATCAAAATGCATGCCCAAGAAGGTTTTAAAGTACGCAAGATTGTCGCCAAGGAGCATAGGGTTCAACGATGGCGTATCGGTAAACTCCCCCTCCAAAAGATCGAAACAGGATAGTGCGGCACCCTCGGTATCCGGATAGAACCCTAGGTATTTGGTCAGTTCCAATAAAAAGAAGATATGAAAATTAGCAATTTCGTCCTTCGTATCCATCCATTGGAACGCAGCCTCCAAAAAATGGAACAATCCCAAGTTACTTTCTTCTTCGTGTATGCTGTTGCCCAACATTTCCGCCAAAAAGAGCGTCATTGCGTTTTTGGTGATGTCGGTATGCAAACTCAAGTAAGGTCGGTGTATTTTTGCTTCTCGTATGCGTTCCAGAGACCCCTTGTTTCGATGTGTAGCGACCAGTTCGAGTTGGGTGAGCGGTTGAAACAATGCTGCCTGTAGTTTTCCTTTTTTGGAACTCAATACCCCTTTTAACAAATAGGACTTTATTCCGTCCGATGCGGTATAGGCCTTTACGATCAAACTGGTGTCGCCGTACTTTAAAGAAGAGAGCACGATCGCTTTGGTGGTTACCTGCATAGGGATTCGGAAAGTTTAGCACAAAGATAAATCGAAAAAAATCGGTTTTAAACCCGTTTATGTATTAGAAGTCTATTACGTTTTCTATGTCGAGCGGAGTCGGGGTATCCAGACCTTTCGTAAGAAAAACGAAAACCCGTCCGAATACGATCGGACGGGTTTTTAATACCAGTTTTAACTTTAAAATGGTATAGGATTATGCTGAACGGAGATACTTGTTTAAATGACCCCTTGCGCCAACATGGCATCGGCAACCTTTACGAAACCGGCAATATTCGCACCTTTTACGTAGTTACAGTAGCCATCGCCTTCTTTTCCATATTCGATACAGGAATCGTGAATATCCTCCATAATCCCTTTAAGCCGTTCGTCAACCTCTTCGCGGGTCCAACTGATCCGAAGGGAGTTTTGCGACATTTCCAGACCACTTGTTGCCACACCTCCGGCATTGGAGGCCTTTCCTGGGGCAAACAGTATTTTAGCATCATGAAAGGCGTGCACCGCATCGGCGTCACAAGGCATGTTAGCCCCTTCCGCAACACAAAAACAACCATTGTCCAACAACGTTTTGGCATCGTTTTTATCCAATTCGTTTTGGGTGGCACAAGGCAATGCGATATCGCATTTTACTTCCCAAGGTGTTTTTCCTTTCACATATTTCGCGGACGGATAGGTGGCTACATATTCCGATATACGGCCCCTTTTATTGTTCTTTAGGTCCATGACAAAGGCAAGTTTTTCGGTATCGATACCCGCTTCGTCATAAATGTACCCTCCAGAATCGGACAAGGTGACGATTTTCCCACCCAAATGCAGCACTTTTTCAGCGGCATATTGGGCAACGTTTCCGGAGCCGGAAATCACTACCGTTTTTCCTTTCACATCCTCTCCCCTGGTTTTGAGCATGCTCTGCGCAAAATATACGGTACCGTAACCGGTAGCCTCAGGTCGTATTTTAGAGCCGCCCCATGAAAGGCCTTTGCCCGTCAATACTCCTGTAAACTCGTTTCTAATCTTCTTGTACATCCCAAAAAGGAACCCTATTTCCCGTGCACCGACACCGATATCACCAGCGGGCACATCGGTATTCGGACCAATATGCCTACAGAGTTCTACCATAAAGGCATGGCAAAAGCGCATGACCTCATCGTCGGATTTCCCTTTGGGGTCAAAATCGGAACCTCCCTTACCGCCGCCCATTGGTAAAGTGGTCAGGCTATTTTTGAAAACCTGCTCAAAAGCAAGGAACTTTAAAATACTGGCATTGACCGATGGGTGAAACCGAAGCCCCCCTTTGTACGGTCCGATAGCGGAATTCATTTGGATACGATATCCTCGATTGACGTGTATCTCCCCATCGTCATCGATCCAAGCTACACGGAAGGAAAGCAAACGTTCGGGCTCTACCATCCGAAGCAGGATATTTTTACCGTTGTAAATCTCATTTTTGGCAATGTAGGGAATCACCGTTTCGGCCACTTCCTGTACCGCTTGGATAAATTCAGGCTCATGACCGTTCCTGGTCTTGACTTCCTGCATGAATCCGTCAATTTTTTCTTGCATTGTTGCGTCCATATCCTATTTGGAGTTCGTTATTTTTATTGAATTAAAAATATAACGGCAAAAATATACTATTTTCATAATTAAAACCCGTTATTTTTAAAAATACGCTAAAGCACTATCCAATGGCCTGTTCCAAATCTGCGATAAGGTCATCGGCATCCTCAATACCCACACTTAGCCGTATCAACGAATCGACGACGCCACTTTTTTCACGTTCTTCCTTAGGGATGCTCGCATGGGTCATACTTGCCGGATGACCGGCCAAACTTTCGACCCCTCCCAAGGATTCTGCCAAGGTAAACAGGCCTAATTTTTCAACGATTTTTATGGCTTCCTGATAACTGCTTCCTTTGGGAACGAACGAAATCATTCCCCCAAAATCGCTCATCTGACTTTTGGCGATCTCATGGTTCGGATGGGTATCAAATCCGGGCCAGTATACTTTTTCTATCTTAGGATTGCCCGCCAAGTATTCGGCAACGGCCCTTCCATTTTCGCAATGTCGTTGCATACGAACATGTAAGGTTTTGATGCCCCTAAGCACCAAAAAGCTATCCATTGGCCCACATACGGCACCGCTCGCATTTTGAATGAAATAGAGGCGATCCGCCAAGTCCTTGTCACGCACTACCAAAGCACCCACAACGACATCGCTATGTCCCCCCAAATATTTGGTCGCGGAATGCATTACAATATCGGCGCCCAAATCCAAGGGCAGCTGCAGGTAAGGGGTGGCGAAAGTATTGTCGACCGCCAACAGTACATCATGCTTTTTTGCCAGCGCCGCTACCCCGCGAACATCGATGACGTTCATCATAGGATTCGTAGGCGTTTCCACCCATAACAGCTTGGTTTTGGAATTGATGTGGCTTTCAATGACATCGAGGTCCTGCATTCCTATAAAATGAAAAACGATTCCATATTTTTCGAATACTTGTTTGAACAGCCGGTAGCTACCGCCATAGAGATCGTTGGTGGACACCACTTCATCTCCCGGTTCCAACAATTTGATTACGGCGTCGATTGCGGCCAGTCCGCTACCAAAGGCAAGGCCATAATTTCCATTTTCGATACTGGCCAATCCTTTTTCCAGAGCAGTACGCGTTGGGTTGGCACTACGGGAATACTCATAACCCTGATGCCCGCCAGGTGTCGTCTGGGCATAGGTAGAGGTCTGATATATGGGTGGCATTACCGAACCATAGGCTTTGTCCGGTTCTTGTCCGCCATGTATGGTCTTGCTATTGAATTTTAACTTTTTTTCGCTCATGATGTATAATTAATGGTACAAATGTATCGTTATCTTTGGACGCGTACAATTGAACTCGTCTTGAGTTCATTTCCTTTTTTTAAGTTCGCCATCGTCCCTCAAGCCATGAATATGCCTTTTTTTATCCGTTTCAGCTTTCTTTTGGTTCTGCTGGTTGGTTGCAACAAAGCCAACGAACTTACATTTGAACCGGTCTTGTTCCAAGATCAGGCTTGTGAAACCTGTACCAAGGTATCCATTGCGCGCCCAAAGGCGGTCGGGAAATCGGTAATGGCGGCAACGATCAATGCTGCGGTAGACCAACAAATCATATCGGCCTTATCCTTTGATGGGGACAAGGAACCCGAATCGATAACGGATGCCATAAGCACCTTTAAAAACAATCATGGGCAAATGAAGGCCCAGCAGATGGCGGTGCACCAACCTTGGCAAGCGGCCATTGAAGCGACCGTTATTTACGAGGACACAACGCACTTGACCATTAAAATGAAAACCGATGTGTTCACTGGCGGCGCGCATGCCCATAAAACAACGTCCTTTCTAAATTTTGATAAGAAGAAGGGCAAAAAATTAGCACCCGGGGAATTATTTGCCGATCAAATCGGTTTTCAAGCGTTCGCGGAGACAAAATTTCGGGAACAAGAGGCCATTCCAGAAGGCAAACCCATCAACCACACCGGATTGATGTTCGAGAGCGACCTGTTTTATTTACCGGATAACATCGGGTACACTCCAGAGGGTATCCGTTTATTGTACAATCCTTATGAGGTAGCTTCCTTTGCGGACGGTGCCATTACCCTAACGCTGCCCTATGCGGAAGTAGAACGCTTTCTCGTGGGCAAAACAAAATCATAACCCGTTTACTTCACCGCTTTTCGCAGCGCCAACACCGAACCAAAGTGCAGCCCTTCGTGAAATGTGTTAAAAGCGATGGCGTCTTCTACCGAGTTCAAGGTTACGTCCAAACTCGTGGTGTAAGTATCAAAGTTTTGAAAAAGCCCGGCCTTATAATCCTCTTCCATCCAGCTTACCGTTGACAGCAAAAAAGCCGAAATCTCCATGATTTCCGCATCGGTTGGGACTCCCTCGGGCACACTTCCTTTTTTATAAGGATCGATAAACTTCTTGGGAATACGCATCTGAAGCCCACTCCTTTTGTATACCAAAAGCTGTTGGGTAACCACTACATGCGCTATGTTCCACCAGATGTTGTTTCTAAAACCGTCCGGTATCTTTACCAATTGCGCTTTGGGAGTCTCCTCCAAAATTCTGTGAAGTACCCTTCTGTTTTTTAGGATGATGTCGAATAGCTTTTCCAAAATACGGTTTTTAAGAAGGCCAAGATACTGCTTTTCAGTAAAAACAAGGTAATACCATTTAAACTTTGAAACAATACCATTTTAACTTTGAAATAGCACTAATAAATCGTTTCTCTTTCAGCTGTCCTTCGTTAAAAAAAAAGCCGCTACCCTTGAACTCGTCTAGAGTTTATTCCTTTAATACCAAGGTGCACTTTTGAATGTTGAACCGATATGGTCCGTTCGGGATACAGGAATACAACAAGTAAAAAGAAGTGCCCTCGCCTGAAATCCATTTGGAAGGAATATGGGGTGAAAAACGGTTTTCCGGACTGCCCCAATCTTTTTCGTAGTACACCGTTTTCCATGGTCCCCAAGGGTTTTCCGATTCGAACATACCAAAATGCGGGGTTCGGGCATCGTTCTCCTTGGCCCACCACTGCCAGGGCCCTATGGGCGTCGCAACGGTCAAAAAATAGCGATCCAAACCTGGATTGTACACAATATCGGGCCGAAAACTCCCCTCGTCATTATGAAATACGGCTTTTCTGTTTTCATAAGTCCCCCAGGTCGGATTCCCTTTGGCATCCGTTCCCGTAAAAAACTCGTAACTGTCCTTGTTTACGATACGGTCCTTGGGTACCCGCGCCATAAGCATATCGGGGTAATCGTAATATGCGCTCGGACCATCTGGCGATACAAAATAGGCGTAACCGTCCTTTGCCTCGGCATTGTTTTTTCCTGCGTTCAACCATGTAGGGTAACCTATGGTAGGCCAGTTCCAATCGGCATATTCCCAAGACTTGCCGTAATCTTTGGAAACCATGAGTTGTGAGCCCGTGCCCTTGGGCGTACCCGGTAAATTTATATTACGGACCCAAGCGTAGAGCACTTTATCTATCATCACCAGCCCACATACCTTTGCGGAATGCTCGCCACCTTCCAGAAATTCCAACGTCCCGCTTGTCGAGGGGATGTCCTTTCCTGAAATGTTCGGGGGGTCACCCTCAATGGATACCGGTGAAATGCTCACGTCCAACGCATGGGCACCAAACCCTTTGCCGTCGGTAAAGAAGGAATATTGCAAATCGTCATCGGCCCAAGTGATCGCCCAATTATCGCCATGTCCGATGGATATTCGTGCGGTGTCGATGACCAGTTCGGCGATGACATCGCTCGGCGGATAAGGCAAACTAGCGGTACCTGCTTCCTGCATATTCGACTGCGCATTGCATGCAACATAAGAAAACACTAAAGTTACGATAACATAAAAAAACGATTTCATGTGTATATTTTAAGTGAACTCATTAAAGCCTTTTTCCATAAAATTCCAGGTCAAAGGAGCCGTAAAGTACTCAATTTTTATCAAAAGTTAAACGTTTAATCTACTTTTCGAAAAAACGCATATAGCATAGAAAACCCGTATTCCGTCTATCGCAACAAACGAACCTCGATGTTAAAATAAACAAAGAATGCTTTCCTTTATCCTTCCATTTCATACGCTAAGGCCCGACAATATTTTATACTTTTGGCATTGAACCGGTTGAACACCTTATGAAAAAATTATACTACCTAAGCACTTGCGACACCTGTAAACGGATCATGGACACCTTGGCACCGCTGGATGGCGTAACGCTGCAGGATATTAAAACGACGCCCATGACCCCTGACCAGCTTACGGAAATGGCCCAATTGGCCGGAAGCTATGAGGCCTTGTTCAGTAAACGGGCACGACTGTACCGACAACAAGGGCTGCATGAAAAACAGCTTTCGGAAGCCGACTATAAAACATTGATCTTGGATCACTATACCTTTTTAAAACGCCCTGTTTTGGTACTGGAAAACGCCATTTTTGTCGGCAATAGCAAAAAAACGGTCGACGCGGCCCGTCAGGCCCTTCACGGTTGAACCAGCGCACGCTCGCCATTGTTGCGGCCATAGGGGCCACTACCATTTACGGTATCAACCATACGGTCGCCAAAGGGGTAATGCCCGATCTGGTCGGGCCCTTTGGTTTTATTATGTTACGGGTGACAGGCGCCGCGGCGCTTTTTTGGGGTATTTCCGTTTTTGGTCCAAAGGAAAAAATACACCCAAAAGATTATTTGCGATTGCTCTTGTGCGCCGTATTGGGCATGGGGTTCAACATGTTGGTCTTTTTTAAAGGCCTTTCCCTATCCACGCCCATCAATAGTTCCGTATTGGTGACCACCACACCCATCATCGTATTGATCTTATCGGCCTTGTTCATTAAAGAGCATATTGGCCAAAAAAAGATTTTGGGCATCCTGATCGGATTATTGGGGGCTTTAGGGTTGATTTTGTTCGGTGCGGAAACGCGACAAGATGCACCCAATATCCCCTTGGGCAACATTCTCATTCTAATGAACTCCGTTTTTTATGGGTCTTACCTTATCGCCGTAAAGCAGCTGCTTTCAAAATACCATCCGTTTACTTTTATGAAATGGCTTTTTACCTTGGGCGTCTTTATTTGTTTACCGTTCGGGTATCGGGAATTCACAGCGATCGACTGGCCCCTACTGCCGACACAAGCACTATGGAGCATAGCCTTTGTGATCATAGGAACTACTTTTTGCACCTATCTTTTCAACATTTATGCGCTGACCCGCTTAAAGGCCTCTACGTTGAGTTCTTTTGTGTATGTACAGCCTTTGTTCGGAATCCTTTTCGCTATAGGCACGGGACAGGATCAGATTACCCTAACAAAGGTTATCGCCGCGTGCCTGGTACTGCTCGGTGTTTACTTGGCCTCCAGAAAACCGAAAAAAAGAGGTGCCGAACAAATAAAGGCTTGAACACTAGGGTTCAAACTGGTTCAACGCCTCCAAGGCCACTACCTAGTCCATTTCGGCATCCATAGTGCCCGCTACCGCTATGGCACCAACAATTGTTTTATTGTGATACACCGGGTGCCCCCCTTTCAGTGGCACATAGGGCAGAGGCGTGGCCCCTTCCAAAACGAGCATGGGCGTTCGCCCGGCCAGTATTACCTCCTCGATGTCCTGGGTCTTTCTTTGAAACGAAATAGCGGTCGCCGCCTTGCCCAGGGCAATCTGGGCGGCAGCGTTCATGGTATTGTCCAAGGTTTCCAAAATTAAGGGATAGCCCGCAAAATCGACTATAGCTATGGCGCCGGGCACTCCGTGTTTTTTTGCGGAGGCTACAGCGAGGTCCATTAATTTTTTACCTTCTTGATGACTTAATGTATGTACTGTTAGCGGCATGATTAGAGTCGATAAATTTCTTTTCGCACCAATTTCATCAGGTCCATATGCTTTTCTTCCTGCATAAGACGCCGGTATTTTTTACGGTCGAGTTTGTCCACCAGGTTCCATAGGGCCAAGTTCATTTCAGCGTGTTCGGTAAAAAAGCCGATCATATCGAATATTCGCGGGGAGGCATCCGCAGTAAAATATTTGTCGTACCCATACTCCTTGGCATAAAACAAAAATTCTACCGTATGCAACAGGTTACGGGAAGCGGAAATCAGGTCCCAATCAAAATTGAAATCGTTATCGTTGGTGTGCAGGTAGTAGTCGGTACCGGTCTCTTCGCACAACGCGATGACCTGTGCCGGGTTTTCCTTGGCCAACAGGGCGTGTCCAAAGTCGATGGTTACCCCTGTGGCGCTATTTCCCACTTCTTTTAAGAACAGGATGGTCTTTGCGCAATTGTCCAATTGGGCATGTACTCGAGTCTCATTGATCTTGTACTCGATAAACAAAGGAATTTCCGGCAAGTAATCGGCAGCCTCGGCTACGGATTCCACCATGTTTCGCCATGCTTTTGGGTAGTCTACCTGAAACAGATTGTCGTATCCATCGGACAAAGGGCAGCAGGTGACCAAAGGGGCCCCGACCTGTTTGGCATAATCCTTCGCCTTTTTTATAATATCGATGGCGCCTTGGCGTAGCTCGGCACTGGAGCGCGACAATGCTCCGGGCACCCACTGGGTCTCCTTTTTGATATTGGCGTTCACCGCGGCAAAATGCAGCCCCCTATCGTCAAAAAGTTTTTTTGTGGCCATGGCCTCTTCGGTCTCGTAAGGGTACACGATCTCGACGCCGTCCACTCCGGGAATTTTTACCACTAAGTCCAACCGTTCCTCTAGGGAAGTGGGTTGCTGGTATTCTGAAAATCGATCTTGAGTTCTTCCTAAAAAGGCCGTAATAATACTTTGTTTCATTTGCTGTGTTTCAATTTTGATCCCAAACGGGAATAGTATGTTATTTTTTTATCGGCGGAACGTCCTTCAACGGGCTATCCGCTCTTACTGTAATGCATTTTTGCGATGCGTCAATATCCTTCGATAACGGTATCCCGAACCACCCCGGGATCTGTAAATTGATCTAGCAGATCGGTAACCTTTGTAGAAAAGGAATACATCACGGCCCCTCTGGCCCCCGCTTGAAACCAGTGTTTGGTACCGGGGGGCAAGATCAGCTGGTCTCCCGGACCGATAACCACCTCGTTGCGCATGGTGTAGTACGCTTCCTTGCCTTCTACCAAAAAGCCCTTTTCCAGCGTATCCTCCCCGGGAACATAAAAGGTGAGATCGCCCCAAACGCCCCGTATCACTTCCTCTTTTCCAGGGTCGTCGCCCACGGGAGGGTGCCAGTGTTCAGGTTCTGTTTGGTAGGGAAGCAACACCAAAATTTTGGCCGCCATCCGATTCGTATCAAAAAGCGTAATGATCTGTACCCCTTCCTTTTTAATTTGGTCGAGACCAAAATCGGCCGAGGTTATCTTCTGTTTTTCTTCGGAGGTCAACTGAATTCCCGCTTCTTCTATCAATTTTAGAGAGCGCTCGCATACTTCTTCAAAATCTTCTTTTGTAATCATCGTATTGTAATCCTTGTTTTATTTTTTAGTTCGTTTTAACTAACGCCCATACGGTTAACGCGCTTCGATCGCCAATGGGTTTTGCGGTCGTACCGCCATCCATAAAAAGATGGCCAATACGTTTAGGCCCGCTGCCAAATAGAAAAAGGGGATTTCGGACCCTGTCATATCCAAAAGGTAGGGAAACGCCAGTGCCGTTAGAAAAGAACCGATGTTTCCGGCCATGTTCATGGTACCGCTTACAGCACCGGAAAACTGTTTTCCAACATCGACACAGGCAGACCAGGACGGACTAAGGGTCATATCGGCCCCGAAAACCGCAATGGAGATAAACACGATTGCCGGGGTTACCGTTTCCATATAAACGCTGGCCACGATCCCGACCGATGCCAAAACAAATCCGATAATGGCCGGCACTTTTCGGGACAATGCCCATTTGTTGCGTTTGTAAATATAATCGACCAAAAAGCCAGAGAACCAGTTGCCCAAAGCACCAAAGATCAAGGGGGCCGAAGCATAAAAACCGGCCTCCAACGCATCCAGATTATACTTTACCTTGAGATGGGGGAACAACCAGGTCAAACAAAAGAAAAAAGTGAAATTACTGGCAAAATACTGTCCCATTAACAACCACATCGTTTTGGATCGAAACAGTTTACCGAAATCGATACGTGCATTTTTTTCCTCACCAACAGTACGGTTGGTATTGGCGTGGATAAAGGCTACCTCTTCCTCGGAAGTGCCGTTATGATCCTCGGGATTGTCCCGAAACCAAAAAAACCAAAAAACACCCCACAAGAGTCCCACTGCACCAAGGATCACAAAAGTAAGGCGCCAACCCACAGCATCAATCAGCCAGGCGACCAAGGGAAGTGCGAAAGCGGCACCGATGCGCCCGCCGGAAAAATTGATACCGTTTACGATACCTCTTTCCTGTAACGGAATCCAACTGTAAATGGCCCGCGCCATACCGGGAAAAGCTCCGGCCTCGCCCGCACCGAACAAAAAACGAACGACCATTAAAACGCCATAGTTCCATACCGCCCCGGTCAGTGCCGTAAAAAGGGACCACAACACCACTACGGCGGTAAGTATTTTACGAGGTCCATACTTATCGGCGAACAGGCCTGCGGGTGTTTGAAAAAGTGCATAGCCCAAAGCAAAAATACTCATGGCCCAGCCCATTTGTTTATCGGAAAGCTGCAACGACTCCGCTACGGGATCCTTGGCCACCGACAACAGTATACGGTCGAAAAGCACGATCATGGCCAGCAAAAAAGTGCAAAAAACCATTTTAAAACGGGTAGGCAAGAATGCTTTAGTTTTCATAACCGGGATTTTCAACGATCAACCTTTTTGATTTTTCCAAATGCTCCTTAAGCAACGATGCCGCTTTGGCACCATCCCTATTGTGGATTGCCGTAACGATATCAAGATGCTCCTGTAAGGTTTCCTTGGGCGGTCGTACCAAACCAATGGCATCGATACAGACCAACAGGTTTCCCTTTTGGAACAATTGGTATAAAAATTGGTTTCCGCTTCTTTTTATGATGGTATCGTGAAAATTGCTATCCGCTTTTTGATAGGCCTTTTCATCGATCTCGTTCGTATGCTCGAAGGGTTCCAACAGCTTACGCAAGCCATCGATTTGCGACTGCTGGGCCTTTTCGGCAAACAAACGCACCGCAGTAACTTCCAGTGCAATACGGCATTCGTATATTTCAACGATTTCGCGATCGTTAAACTGGCGCACGACCACCCCGCGCCGGGGTATACTCTCCACCAACAGCTCGGCTTCCAACCGCTGCAAGGCATCCCGCAAAGGCGTTCGGCTAATGCCCAATTGTTCGGCCAACTGCTCCTGCACTATTTTCTGGCCGGGCAATAACTTTTTGGAAACGATCATCTGTTTCACTTTGTGGTAGGCTTGCTTCCCTAGATCGCTACTACTGATTTTCATAGTCACAAGATATCCATTTTGTATACAGTATACAAAAATTGTCATTAATTCTTTTGGAATTGTCGAGACGTACCACTTGCAAAAGGTAACGTTTACCAGTAAAAAAATTGGCCACTTTTAGCCTTTTTTACCGCAAGGGCACTCCAACGTTCCGTATCGAAACATTAACGTAATGACACGGGAACGCCCATTTCGGCAGAACGATTGATCGCCGCTACGATCTTGATGTCCTGTAGTCCGTTCTCGCCCGGCACCATCACGGGCGTGTCGTTTAAAATAGCTAAGGCATCATTATCCATTTGTCGTGCTTGTTGGTTCTCGATATACGTATCCAACAAACGGCCGTCGCTGGTTTCCCCTACCACCCCATTATACGATTGAAAGGGGCGCAATTGGTACCATCCATTTTTACACTCGACCTTCAACAGATTAAGGTTCTCCTTTGCCGTGGTACGACCGGAAGCGGTGATGCCCTCTGGAAACTGTAGGTCGAAAATGGTCGTTTCCGGAATTTCGGTATATACCTCCGGACGGGTGTTTTCAAACCGGCCCGTGACCGATATCGGCTCCATATCGGTAGCATATCGCATGGCATTAATGGCATACACCCCTACATCATATAAGAGCCCTCCACCCATATCTTTTTTCATACGCCATGAATCGCGTGGATTTTGAATATCAAAACCGATTTCGGCGGTAACCTTCTGTATAACACCATACGGTCTTTCCTTGGCCCAAGCAATCACGGTCTTGGTATTCGGTTCGTGCTGCATACGATAACCTATAGATAATTTTACCTTATTTTTTGCACAGGCTTCCATAATGGCCTCGCACTCCGCTACCGTTTTGGCCATCGGTTTTTCGCACCAAACATGTTTTCCGGTATTTGCCGCTTTTATGGCGTATTCGGCATGAAGTCCGGTCGGCAATACAATATAGACGACATCGATATCCGGATTGTCCGAAATACGTTCCATGGTATCGTACGAATACACGTTTTTATCTTTGATGCCATATTTTTTCTGCCAGATCGGAATCTTCCCGGGACTCCCGGTAACAATGCCACGCAACTCGCAATGTTCGGTAAGCTGAAGTGCGGGGGCCAATTGATTCGTACTATAACTTCCCAGCCCCACCAAACAGACCCCGATTTTTTTCGACACCGGCCTACAGCCCAAACTACCATAAGGGAATACCAGACCGCCCGCCAGGCCTAATCCCATTTTTCGCATAAAGCTTCTCCTATTTGACATGGCCCTAGATTTTAAGGTTGAAATCATTAAAAATTAAAAAGAATTTTTTAACACCGGGCCGACTTTAGCATTTCCTTGGCATACAAAACGGGTACGGGCGGCAATACCGACCAGATTTAAATATATTTGTAGCAAACGGTAAGCAAGTGTCCTTTTCGAACGCTCGATGTTGAACAGTTGTTTCACGGCGCTGTTGTTCAAGTCGTTCGAGCGAATAAGGCCCATATGCTGTTTTGTAAAACTTTATCTTTAACGCACACCTAAAAATATCCTATGAACACGAAACCACCCTTTATCGACGCACTTTCCCTTCCCGCCGTAGCGGCACCGATGTTTTTGATCTCGGGTCCGGAGCTGGTTATAGCATGTTGTAAAAATGGTATTGTAGGTACCTTTCCCGCCCTTAACCAACGTACCAGTGAAGGCTTTGAAGAATGGCTCATCGAAATCACCTCCGCTTTGGATGCTTTTGAAAAGGAAACCGGAAAAAAAGCGGCTCCTTTTGGAGTAAATCTTATCGTACATCCCACAAATCCGAGGCTAGAGGCCGATATCAAACTTTGCGTAAAACACAAGGTGCCCATCATCATCACCTCTTTGGGCGCAGTTTCCATGGTCGTGGACGCCATTCATAGTTATGGCGGACTAGTTTTTCACGATATTATCAAGAAAAGACATGCCGAAAAAGCGGCCGAAGCCGGAGTGGACGGACTCATTCTTGTTGCGGCAGGAGCCGGGGGGCATGCAGGTACCATAAATCCGATGACATTGGTCGCGGAAATTAAAAAGTTCTTTCATAAAACCATACTCCTTTCGGGCTGTATCAGTACCGGTCGCGATATTGCTTCGGCACTTCAAATGGGCGCCGATCTTGCCTATATGGGAACACGTTTTATCAACACCAAAGAGAGTAAGGCACCTTCGGAGTATCAGGATATGATTGCGAACGCCGGTGCCAGCGACGTTACCTATACCGCCGCCATTTCGGGGGTCCATGCCAACTTTTTATCGAAAAGTTTAAAAGCGGCCGGACTTACCGATGAAGATTTGAAAAAAGATACGAAAATCGACTTTGGAAAGGAACTGGACACCGAAGCAAAAGCCTGGAAAACGATATGGTCCGCAGGACAGGGCTCTGCCACCATCGAGAACACCGTACCCGTAAGCGACCTTGTGGATCAATTGAAAAACGAGTTCAAAACGGCAATAGAAGCACAATACAAAGTGTTGGAAAAGTATCCAAAATAGACAACCGTTTTCATCCACAGCCTCCCGTGACCATCGAAATAGGTTGGGTATGCTGGAGCAACCGAAACCTATCCTTAAAACTATCTATCCCTAAAGTATTGAATTATGTATGTTAAAAGAAATATCGGCTGGGGGCTTGTACTAAGGTATGCCTGGAAAAACCTGATTTTTTTCGCGCTTTATGCAGCAGCCGTTTTTTGTATCTACCATTTTTTAAAATGGGACTTTATCAGCATTCCTTTTCAGCCCTTGAGCGTTATCGGTATCGCAGTCGCCTTTTACATCGGTTTTAAGAACAGCCAAAGCTATGATCGCTTTTGGGAGGGGCGAAAGATTTGGGGAGGTATCGTCAACTACAGTCGTACATGGGCCTTGCAAGTACTTAGTTTTGTGCGGACGGAAGACCCCGAGTACGATCATAAAATGCACACGGAGATGATCCATCGGCATATTGCATGGATCAATGCCCTACGGGTTCAACTACGACAACCGAAGTCGTGGGCCATTAAGGAAAACCGAATGGTAGAAAAGGTTTTTGACAAACATAACGAACGCAATATTTCCTGTAATGAGGCCTACAACTTTGTAAGCATGCGCGAATTCAGCGACCTTAAAAAACGGGTAAACCCGGCCACACACTTGGTAAAAAACCAAGGAAGGTCCATTACCGAACTAAAAAACAAGAATATTTTGGATGGTTTCCAGGAAGATCAGCTGCAATCGGTCTTGGAAGAGCTGTATAACCTTCAGGGAAAATGTGAGCGCATCAAAAACACCCCTTTTCCGAGACAATACGGTTTTTTCTCAAAGGTGTTCACCTGGATCTTTGTCCTCTTGCTACCCTTTGGGCTTTTGGATGTTTTTGAAGCTAGTGCGGCCAAGGGCCCGGTAGCTATGATACAGTGGTACGTATTTCTGATGATACCTTTTTCCGTACTCATTTCATGGATCTTTACCACAATGGAAATCGTAGGCGATAATAGTGAAGACCCTTTTGAAGGGCGTATTAACGATGTGCCGATGACCGCCCTATGCCGTACTATCGAAATTGACCTACGGGATATGTTGGACGAACAAGAACTTCCCGAATCGGTTACCCCAAAAGACCATATTCTGTATTAATGCCGCTGGTTACCTCCGAATATCGCCCGCCATACTTTTTTAGAAACGGCCATTTTTCCACTATTTATTCGGGAGTAATGCGCAAAATATCGGGAGTGGCACAACAACGGGAACGTTTGGAACTGCCCGATGGGGATTTTATGGACCTGGATTGGAGCTTTACGGCGAAAACAACGAAAAAACTTGTTATTCTGATCCACGGGCTCGAAGGCAACGGACAACGGGCCTATATTACCGGAAGCGCCCATATGTTCAACACCAATGGTTTTGACGCTTGCGCGGTAAACCTGCGTTCGTGCAGCGGGGAGGTCAATCGCTTGTACCGCTCCTACCATTCGGGGGCGACGGAAGACCTGAAATCGGTGCTCGATCACATACTGAATACCAAAAGCTATACCGAAATTTACCTGAAGGGGTTTAGCTTGGGAGGCAATCTTACCTTGAAGTTTTTAGGGGAAAACCGAACCATCCCCGATCAAGTAAAAGCCGCCATCGCCGTTTCGGTACCCTGTAGTTTGCACTCCTCCCTAAAACAGTTATTGCTTCCCAAAAATAAATTGTATGCCATTCGGTTTAAAAAAAACCTGTTGGCAAAACTCCGGGCCAAGCAAGCGTTGTTTCCCGAAAAAATAAGCGATTCCGATATCAAAGCAGTGGTTACCCTGCAAGACTTTGACGATGTTTATACCAGCAGGGCCCATGGTTTTAAAAATGCCCTTGATTACTACGCGCAATGCAGCGCCTTGCAGTTTCTCCCCCGAATACAACTCCCCATACTGATTCTCAACGCCAAGAACGATTCGTTTTTGGGGCCGGAATGCTATCCTGTGAAGGAAGCGGAAAAACAGGCGAATTTGTTTTTGGAAATGCCCAAATACGGCGGGCATGTGGGTTTTTTTGACACCGGAAATACCTATTATAACGAAAAACGGGCAATAAAGTTCTTGAACGGCTTACGATAATTTAACGTATTCGTTATATTAGTGGCCGTAATATAATCGATGCCTTAGGAGATTGGCATTAAATACCGTAGAGATGAAAAAAATATTCAGTGTGTTGGCCCTTGGGGCGTTGTTAGCCAGTTGTGGCGAGAAGAAAGAGGAAAAAAAAGATGGATTTGAAATGAACCGGACCAAAACCGAAGCGAAATCGGACGATTCAGCGGCGGGCGGCGTACCGGTAGATTTGGACAATGATGGTGTTGGCCCTTATAAGGACGTTACTTTTCCCGATACGGTAGACGATGAACTTGCAGCGGCGGGCGAAGCAAAGTACAGTGCCATATGTGTGGCCTGCCATGCCGCCAACAAAAGGCTTATCGGCCCCGCTTTGGCCGGAGTATACGAACGAAGAAGCCCGGCATGGGTGATGAACATGATTATAGGTCCCGACAAAATGCTAAAGGAAGACCCAATAGCCAAAGCTCTTTTAAAGGAATACAATAATGCTATTATGCTCAACCAGAACCTTACCGAAGATGAAACACGTGCGGTAGCGGAGTATTTGAGAACGCTTTAGAAATATACAAAATGGGATAAGGGCGGCATCCATTTCTATGGATGCCGCCCTTGTTTTAATATGACCTCCGATAAGCCCGTTTTATGCATTAGAAAAACCGGAGGTGTTTCAGCACAACAACTAATCGCACGATACACTTTAACTTAAAATTGGTCCTATTCCAAAGGACTCATACGTATTAAGAATGCAATGCACTCCTTAAGAACGTATTATGAAAAAAAGCACAACGATTTCAGCAAATAAAAAGGAATTTAAAAAACCACTTAATCCCAGACAGAAGAACTTGTTTATGAAAAAATGGATCGGTTGGTCGGGGGGTTATGTCGCTATAGCCAAAACCAAAGAAAACAAGTCGTTATAATCCCCATAATCTAAAGGGATTTTCCGTATCGTCATTCTTTTTTTTTGCTTTATCCACCATTACCTTGTAGGTAGGATCTTCCAACACGTTGACCTCTATAATGTCGTCGGCATTCTCCAAGAGCCGTATACAATCCTTGCTCAGGTGTTTTAAATGTACTTTCTTTCCCGCTTTGGCATACCGCTCCGTTATTTTGTTCAATGCCTCGATACCCGACATGTCGGCCACCCTACTTTCCTGAAAATCGATAATAACCTCATCGGGATCGCTTTGAATGTCGAATTTTTCAGCAAAAGCGGTCGTCGATCCAAAAAACAAAGGACCATAAATCTCGTAATGCTTCACCCCGTTATCATCAATACGTTTTCGGGCCCGAATACGTTTGGCATTTTCCCAAGAATAGGCAAGTGCGGAAATAACGACCCCTAAAAGTACCGCTACCGCCAAGTTGTGGGTAACCGCGGTAATCAACGTAACCAACACCATCACCACCACATCGGAGTTTGGCATTTTACGAAAGGTTTTAAAGCTCGCCCATTCGAACGTACCAATGGCCACCATAAACATTAAACCGACCAAGGCCGCCATGGGCAATCGCTCGATCAAACTACTACCGAACATGATGAACACCAATAACATTATGGCAGCGGTGATCCCCGACAATCGCGCCCGCGCACCGGAAGAAGTATTGATCAAACTCTGTCCAATCATGGCACAACCACCCATTCCCGATAAAAATCCGGATAAAATATTGGCAGTGCCCTGAGCCACACATTCCCGGTTTCCACTACCACGGGTGTCCGTTATCTCGTCAATAATGTTCAAGGTCAGTAAGCTTTCGATGAGCCCGACACCGGCCACGATAGCGGCATATGGAAATATAATTTTTATCGTTTGAAGCGTGAAGGGTATTTCTGGAACGGACAAGGGCGGAAATCCACCC
This sequence comes from uncultured Flavobacteriaceae bacterium, assembly GCA_947500445.1. Lineage (GTDB taxonomy): Bacteria > Bacteroidota > Bacteroidia > Flavobacteriales > Flavobacteriaceae > Pelagihabitans. Next base: position 21,036 of record CANMSB010000047.1, read on the forward strand.
TTTATGGTTTCACCGGGCGCCATGGTATCGGCGACCGTTAACGTATCGATACCGAAGCCTAACACCACTGCCGAAACAACAACAATGGCCACCAAGGAAGAGGGAACCGCTTTTGTCAACTTTGGCAGGCCCCAAATGATGAGCATCGTTAATAGCGTAAGTCCCAACATGGTATAGAGTGCCGATCCGGAAAGCAAGTTTTCCGTTCCCTTTTGATAAAAGTTGGGAAACTGCGCCATGAAAATGATAATCGCAAGGCCGTTGACAAAACCGAACATTACGGGATGTGGCACCAGACGAATGAATTTTCCCAAACGGAGTACTCCCGCCAATATTTGCAATATTCCGGCAATGATTACGGTGGCAAAAACGTAATTCAAAATGGTAACGGGCTCAATATCGGGTATGTTCCGTTTCAATTCCAAGATCAACCCGACAAAAATGACGGCGACTGCCCCCGTTGCACCGGAAATCATTCCTGGTCGACCACCCAGTATGGAGGTGACCAGCGCCAAAACAAAGGCGGCATACAAACCGGTCAAGGGCGAAAATCCCGGAATCAAAGCAAAGGCGATCGCCTCCGGCACCAGGGCTAAGGCTACCGTAAGCCCCGACAGTATCTCGGTCTTATAGTCCACTTTCTGTTTGAAATCAAATAAATTCAGGTATTTTTTCATGCCTTGTTTTAAGGGCGCAAAAATAACACTATTTATTTGTACCGCCTTGTATAGCAAGAATATTGAGAATTTGACAATCTACCAATGGTGTGTTCCCGATAATTTTGGCACAGGCCGGGATAATTTAGCAGTTTCGTATTTCTTGCCTAATGAACTCATTTATCCATACTATGGAACCCAACAAAAAAGAACCGCCCCGGACAAGATTGTCCAGGGCGATTCCTAACTAAATAACCAACCAAAAAAATTGTTTATATCTTCCGATTTCGCTTTACCTTCATAGTAGGATTGGAAATCTTTTTTCTCTTTTTAACCGTTGGGTTTTTACCCGTTTTTAAGTATTGCTGATATCCCCTTCCCCTAAACTCATATACCGTTCCGCTATCGGGATGATACAACTCTATTGTACTGTCATTAATAACGTAGAGTTCAAAGTAATCATTGCCCATGAAGTCGTAAGCAAGTGTTAAAGTTTTGAGCGTTTCATCGTTTTCTACGTTGTATACCTGATAATTTCCTTCGAAATCCCACTGGAGGTCCGGTATTCTGGTTCCGGGAAGGTCGACCGAAGATTGAAACAGTCCCGGCAGGAACCGCAGGTAGTTTTCTTCGTCAAAATCGTTCAATGCTCCTTCTTCGCTGGTATAGGTTTTCTCCCATGCATCATATTCTTGCAGGAAGTAGTCAATATTATCATAGAAGACAAAATCGTAGTCGAACGTATTGGCCTGATATCCTTCCAGAAAGTAAGAGGTGTTGGATCGGGGATCGCGCAATTCAAGCGTGCCGTTGTTTACGACATATACCTCTAACAACCACAGTCCGTCTACATCATGATCGATTTCCACGGTACCGTTCAACGGATCGTAATAACCCACATCGATACCCAAACCGTTCCCCGTTTTCCCGATGCCTGCCATATTATTGTTAGCATACAGCGTGCCGTTCACGAACGAAATGGTAAATGCCCGTTGTAAAAAGGGAACTTCCCCACCACCTCGGGTAGCATTAATGTCTACATACCAAAGATCATAGGAGCTCAGTACCTGATCGGTATTAAAAACCGGTTCGTCAACAAAAGTATCCCCTACCAAAACCTCCGTGTAACACGAAGTGGCCAAGGTTCCCAATACCAATAATCCCAAGAGTAATTTTATCGTTTTCATATCCTTTTCTTTTCTGGTTCCATTTGTATAAAACAAGCTTTGTGCCAAAAAACGTAACGCACTGAAAGCGTGCGTATAAGGCTTCGTGTTTTTATTTGGCTACCTTTGGATCGTAGTTGATCCGTACTGATTTTTTGTCCGGATACGACATCTCGGGAAATAGGGGCAGCGTGTGCATTTGCCCCGTGAAACGATATCATATAAGACCATGAATAAAACATTTGCCGTGCTTGGTGGCGGTAGTTGGGCCACCGCTATAGTGAAGATGCTTTTAGTAAACCAAGAAAAAGTGGGTTGGTACATGCGAAATTCGGATGCCATCGGTTTTCTAAAAATCCAGAAACACAACCCCAACTACCTCACTTCGGTTACTTTTGATACGGATACGTTACTGTTGACCGACCAGTTGGATGAGGCGATCGCAAACGCAGATATTTTAGTTTTTGCAATCCCCTCCGCTTTTTTGGCGGGAGCGTTGGAAAAAATGACCGTTTCGTTAAAGGATAAAATCATTTTTTCGGCAATCAAGGGCATTGTTCCCGAAAGCGGTTTGATCGTTGGGGAGCATTTTCATGAACATTATGCTATTCCCTATGACCAAATAGGGGTCATCACGGGCCCATGCCATGCGGAGGAAGTGGCCCTGGACCGATTGTCATACCTCACCATTGCCTGCGCCGATGCGAAAAAAGCGGCTTATGTAGCAAAAAATTTGAGCAGTGATTTTATAAAGACCAAGGTTACGGAGGACATTATCGGCACGGAATATGCCGCTATGTTGAAGAACATTTACGCCATAGCCGCCGGTATTGCCCATGGATTGGGATATGGCGATAACTTTCAAAGCGTACTGATGAGCAATGCCATTCGGGAAATGAAGCGCTATACCAAACGTATCCACAAAATTGACCGGAACATTAATGATTCTGCCTATTTGGGAGATCTTTTGGTAACCGGTTATTCTACTTTTAGCCGAAACCGAATGTTCGGAAACATGATCGGTAAAGGGTATACCGTAAAAAGTGCCCAAATGGAAATGCGAATGGTGGCCGAAGGGTATTATGCGACCAAAAGTGCCTACGCCCTAAAGCAAGGTTTTAAGAAAAAGGTAAAAACCCCGATAATCGACGCCGTGTACGCCGTTTTGTATGAGCAGAAAAACGCTAAAAAGGTGTTCAAGGCATTAACGGACAAATTGGATTAGTATGGGTTATTAAAGCGGACTTATGGCAATGAACTCGTCATGAGTTCAAAAAAGAGTTCGGGCCCCTCCGGCCTACCAGGAAAACAAATTGCATTGATGGAAAACATTCTATTTTATTTAGGACTCACATTTTTGATCATACATGAAATGGACGCTATTCGATGTAAAGAATGGCGTATACTGCCATTGTTATCCTTACTGGACGGTAAAAATGGGCAGACTGTCTTTTTATTCATGCATATCCCTCTTTTCGTTTGGATTTTTTATTCCCTACCACCCCATCCGGGCAGTGATTTTTTCATGGTGGCTTTTGACATTTTTATGATAATTCATATCGGGTTGCACCTGTTGCTTCTTAGGAATAAGAAAAATGAATTTAAAGATTGGATTTCGTGGGTACTTATTGTCGGTGCTGGAGTTTTTGGAGGTTTGCATTTGTGGGTTGGAACTTGAACAGCGGTCTCGACTCCGCTCGACCGGACAGTACGTTTCTTTCAATCGACCGAAAAGGCTCCTACGTTGGTGTTCTTTCAGCGCAGCGGTCTTTTTTTCAATGAGCAATTAGGTAATAAACAATGAACAATTGAAAGTACTTGGTGCAAAGTAATTAGTACTTAGCATGGTTTTGAGCTTGCATTTGACACTTGCGCTTGAACTTTCTTTCAGCGAAGCGGTTTTGCCGAGTATTTAGTACTAAGTAATTAGTAATGAGTAGAAAGAGGTTGATGGGTTCGAACTTGTGTTTGAATTTGATTTTTGCGTTTGTAGTTGAACAAAGGTCTCGACGCCGCTCGACCGGACATACGTTTCTTTGATTGGCCGAAAGGCTCCTTCGTCCTTCTTCTTTCAGCGCAGCGGTCTTTTTTTCAATGAGCAATTAGGTAATAAACAATGAACAATTGAAAGTACTTGGTACAAAGTAATTAGGGCGTGTTAACACAAAATAGGTATCTTTGTTAAATGGAATTGACGGATACCCAATTTGAAACGATCAGCT
>CANMSB010000048.1 GCA_947500445.1 uncultured Flavobacteriaceae bacterium
AATATTTAAAGTTAAAAAAAATAGCGGGGGCATGCCCCCGCTATTTTGCTACTTACACACTTTATGAGATAGTCCTCGAATAGTAGCTACATGCCAAGTGTTCTTCCGCTTACGCAAGTCAGGACCCTTTGCCTTTGGAGACAGGGTTAAATCATCAATTAAAAAGTACTTCTTCTGGTTTGAGAGGTGTCGATAGTGCTTTATCCGTAGCAATATGTACGCTGTAGTTTGCATCGATTTTAAGCTCGGTAATGTGCCAAATGCGATTGCCTACCACTGCGGTATTCCCAAGCACATTAATACTCTTTAAGGGTATGCTCAACCCTTTACCGTCTGCTTTTATCACAGCTTCTTTTCTGGTCCAAAGACGATAAAACCAGTTGTATTTTTCATCTTTCATGATTAAGCTATGTTCACTCTTTGTCCATACCCCTGAAAAATCTTCTTTCGATATCGGCTTTATGGCTTCTACGTCGATACCTAGTTCATACGAATCACTCAAGGCGCACAGCACCATGTTCCCTGAATGGGTAATGTTGAAGCTCAGGTCAGTATCAAGATAGGGCTTATTGAAAGGTGTATATTTGATTCTTGAAAGCAACGCCTCGGTATACCCGTATTTTTTTACACCTTCTAAGAGTAGTAGCTTACCAAATAAACGGAGGTTTCGATCTTTTGAATATCTAAATTTGGTTACGTGGTTTTGATGGTTTTCAGGTAGTAAATTTAAATATTCTTTAAAGCGTTGTTCGGGAAAAGCAGCGGGTATATGGCAAAAGAGGACCGTAAGCACTTTTAGAAACTAAGTAGTTATATTTCTGTAAACCACCCACAAAACAACGTGCTAATTCAGAGTTTGCAGGTGGTTCTCAGCAAATTATACATTAAACAAGCTCAGCACTGACTTCCTTATTGTAGAAAAGCTCCTTCTCCCCGAACAATCGTTCTGAAATAATATCATTTTCATGACAATACTCAACCAACATGTTCGATTGAACAATAGGGTGGTCTTCATCTGTATATTGCTTGCTGCTTATAAATTTTAACCAAGGCTCAAGTCCCATCGCATATACATAAACCTCTTTAGGATTAAAAGCATCGACAAGGTTTCTTCCTCGTTCAAAATTAGATCCGGATAAGGTTCTAGATCTGTCTATATCTCGTGGCATTTTTTTGCTCTGCAGTGGCCCGTATAACCAACTTAAAGGCGCCCCTTCACATTCCATTCCCAAAAAGATGATATCGGCATTTCCTACAAGTTGATTTACCAGTTGATATAGTTTTGGCTCAACGTTGCAAGAATCAGCAACAAACAGCATCGAAAAGTTTCCAAAATCTACGAGGTGACATAATTTGGACTGTATATTCAAGTCGGCATGTTCGCCAATGAAAGGGATTCCCTTTAAGGTGCAATCCTCGAATTTAAGTTCTTCGAAATCACCTAATTCGATTACATTTTTAAACCCTACAGAATTAAGCATCAGCTTAAGGTTAGGATCTTGTAACGACCCTGAAGTAGTTTTTGGGGCGATTATGTTTTTGATTTTATGTCTTAATGGAAGCAGCGTTTCGAACAATATGTGGTCCTGATGATTATGGGTAAGTAAAACATAGTCAATAGTCTCAGGGAGATCCATATCGGAGAACCTTTCTACATCTTGTTGATAACCATAGTAGCTTACTACTGGGTCCACGAGAATGCTGGTATCCTTGGTCTCAATCAAAATACATGCATGGCCAAAGTACCGCATTCTTACTTTATCGCCTGTATATGGTTCATATTTCTTGGGAGCTTCATCAGTAAAGAAGGTATCGAACAACGCTTCTTGCTCGGGCTTAATAGCTAGTAATTTTTTGATTCTAAATACATCGCCTTTCGTCCTTTTCATTTTACTCAGTTCGTCGATTCCTTGATGGTTAAAGGGTATTTCCAAATGAATAATATCTTCACTTTCTAACCTGGGAGTACTTAAAACGAAAGGGCGCTCATCATTATCTGTCAACCAAAGCGCAATACTTTGCGACGCTGGTTTGTAGTATTTACTATGATAGAGAAGTGGTTCAAAAATTCGAAAGGAAGCATTGTTGTTTAGATCATATACCAGTTCTACATAACCGCGCAATACATCCGGTATTTCATCATACAACCCTTCGAGAGAGTACCCCTTATCATGTTTTTCCAAAATTCCCTCTAGGCTTTCAATCGCTTCGGCCAATTCAAACAAGTCTTGTTGACCCTCTAGCGTTTCTTTCTTCAATTCTTTTACATCGTCAACCCTTTGCCCGTTCAAATCCATAAACGGCCCTCCTAGCATGGCGGGGTTCTTGACGGCCGCGGCATGCACTTGCGGAGCTTGTATATATGAATTAATGATATTCATATGTCTCTTCTTAACGTTGAAAGCCGCGGTGGCGGGCGAGATTAGATGTGACCAAGCGTACCACTTGTCAAATAAAGGCTCAACGACTACGTTCGTTTTCAGGTATTTTTCGGTGCTCATAATTTCAAAATCATTAACAGTGTTTAACAGATTAAATGTAGGTAACCAACTTGGTAACTATCATAGGTGCAAACCCTCTTTTTCAAAGTCATGTTTTGAGTTTTTCCAAAAAAATGGCACATAAATATTTGTTTTACAATGTTTTACGAATGCTAACGTAGGTCTATCAACCCCTTGCTATTTTGTTTGTCAGTGCCCTTATGATAGGCCATACCGCTGTGAAAAGAGCGCTGGGCAACCAACGCTGCAAAGAGTTCATTGATTTAGCCCACTGATACAGTGTTGAGCAAATAAGTTTTCAAATTAATATGGAGGCTAACCGTAAGGGGAGCTATCCTATGTATATACCAACTTCCATATGCCATCACTTTCTAGAATGGTATTCATAAAAAGTTTGATCAAGTATGGCTGTTTGTTTTAGATGGTTCAGGTTGGTGGTTAAAATAAGCTTCAATTTTCATTGCAGCGTCAAGAACTCCATTTTCTTCATTGATCTTGCTGCCTACCGCTTTAGCATTTTCTACATAATAGGGTTCTTGTAATATTTTTATCGCTTTCCGGATTTTCTTGGCAGAAATTTTGTTAAAAGGAATATGGAGGCCCACGTTATTTTTTTCGATTAATTTTCCGTTGTAAGGTTGGTCTGCCAAAATAGATAAAATAAGTATCGGAATTTGACCTCTTAGGACCGAACCCATAGAACCGTGCCCGCCATGGTTTATGGCTAGTTTGCACTGCGGAAATAACCAATCATGGTTCACATATTTTACGGGAAAGAGATTTGGATGTTTAGGTAAGTTTGGTAGTACCGACCAGCCCAATCCAAAAATGATACGTTCTCGAGTGTTGTTCAAAAGGTCAAAAAGAATGGTGCTGAATTTTTTTACATCAGGTATGGGAATACTACCAAAACCAATGTAGATTGGTTTAGTTCCATTTGCTATCCAAGCTTCAAGCCCTTCGGGTATTTCGTCCATAATGTGTTTTTCCCTGTCTTTGGGAGGGAGTTTAAAAATACCGGTAATATGAACATTTGAGGGCCAATCAGTGGGTTTGGAGATGAGCGCGTTGCTCATCGTGTAGAACGTAAGTGTATTGGATGTTACATATTTTTCCCAGACATTGAACAAGGGGAGCTGTAGTTTTTTGCGAAAATCGTTGGTTTGTTTTTTTATTATAAGCCAGAATATATATGAGAAACGATACGACAGTTTGTTGAAGAAGGCTATTTTGGAAAAATTAAATAGCGGCAAGGGAAAGTCCCTAGTGGGAATACTTGGCATGCTTAAAAATACAATTGCGCATTTCTTTCGTAACTTTTCACATATTGAATATACAATGGCGGTAGACATTGAGCCTGATATAATGTGATCCACATGTTTACAAGCTTCATAAATTTCTAGATTCGCTTTTTCACTAATTTCTGCCGTGGCTTTGTTGTAATGATAAAAAAAACGAAAAATATTACCTCCTTTTAACAATTTAAGAGCCTTAGGGGATCGGGCTATCGCCTCAATGTCGCCAGAAAGAGGTACAAACGGTAAATGAAAGCCCTCTACAAAAATTCTAAAATTTTCGGGAGCTACTAATGTAACGAGATTTCCTCGTTTTGTTAGTTCTAAGGCAAGGGCGACCATTGGTTGCACATCACCTCTTGTTCCTTGGGCAACTATTCCATAATGCATTCTGTACAATTTTTAAGATTCTGATTTATTCAATACATCGAGATGTATACCTGCCTGCTAGCAAAATAACATGTTGAACCTCCCTTGGAAAGGTTGCGAACGTGGCGCGCGGTTGTTTGCTTTCTTCGACAAGGTTATCTTTTGTTTTCAACAAAAATGGACTCTACCGAAGTTCTATCGGTACTCCATCCATTTTTTTTCATGGCTATGGTATAATCCCATATTTTTTTGCTTCCCAAGGCCTGTAGGGTAAAGAGCGGGTTGCCTTTAAAAATGTTTCTATAGTTAGATCCTCGGCTGGCCACCCCAATAGAGAAACCAATATTATCTACCGAGTGCCACCACCATTGCGGAACTAAAAGTCCATCACCAGGGTTAAGCGTAAGCTCTATTTTCGGTACATATTTAAACAAAGGATACCCTTCCTTATCCAATTGCTCGAAGGGTTTATTGTAGTCAAGATCTGTTGCTGCATATAACATATCTTTTCTATCCAATATATGTAACCATTTTGAATACCTGGGGTCTATCAAAGTCCATTTCTTTTGCCCCGTAACCTGTGTGAACATGTTCGTAGTCAGTGCGCAATGTAGGCCGCTTCTTGCTCTTGAATTTGAAATAAAAAATTGCGTTGATATGATTTTTCGATTGGCGCGTAGATGTGTATAATTACTCAATTGTTTTATGTTGAGGTCATCCCTCAACTCGGGGTTGTTATTGGCAATGTCTTCTATATTGGAAGCATACACATCCTCTCCTTTGTTTAGGGCGCCGATGAAATCTTTTAATTTGTATTTTTCAAAAAACACGGTTTCTTCACTAATGGTACTAGTATTAAGTCTTACAGGGATGATTTCTTCCCCATAATTTTCTTCAAAATAAGCGCTATCCCATTTTTTCAATGCTGGCCAATCCTCGGCAAACCCTTCAAGTACAATGGGTTTGTTCGTTGCTAAAAAGTGTTTTTTAAAATCTTTTAAATTCAGCTCTTTAAAAGGGATTCGTGTTACATGGCCCGTTTCTCCATAGTCGAAGGTTTTAGAAGCTTCCAGCAACTTATTTTCGGCTTCCTTGAATCGGTTATAAGACCATTCATTGCCGATGTAATATCTACATAAGTAAGCGAACCAGTAGTTAAGGTTGTTGGGAATACTTGAGTGTAAAGTATTTTTTTTCATAATTTCCTTTTCTAGATTATTTTGTTGATTTTAGACAAGTATTTTTTAAATTCTTTTTTCCCTTCATCTAGATCGTATTTTTCGTAATAGCCAAAATCTCGTTTTGCCTTTTCTATAGAATAGTAATGGTCATTGGCAATTTCGCAAACCATATATCTGGTGAAAGGTGGCTCAGAAGATATATTGGCCGTCTTATAAATAGTCTCTATAATGCTAGAAAGGTAGAATGCAATCCGCTGGGGCACCTTTTTGGTAGGCATAGAATACCCTAGTTCTTTCGTATTCTCCTCGATCCAAGTCCAAGGGTTTACAGGTTTTTCATCGTTAATAAAGTATACATTGCCTCCAATGCCGTGAGTCAACGCAGCTTGTAAATGTGCCCAGGCTACATTTTTAACATAGGCCACACTTATTTTGTTTTTGCCATTGCCCACAATCTTCAGCGTTTTTCTCTTTAGTTTTTTTAAGATTCTGGGGAAAATATGAACATCGCCATGGCCCCAAATAGCCTGAGGCCTAATACTGACTGTTTGAAGGGAGGAGGTATTCGCTTCAATAATTATTTTCTCCGCAATGCTCTTTGTCTTTTGATAGTTGTTAAAAAAGGAAAGAGGCGTTTTTAATTCTTCGGTACCGTTCTTTACTGATTTTTTGGATAGAACAATGCTAGGGGAAGAAGTATAGATCAGCTTCGATACACGATGTTTTTTACAAGCTTGTATAACATTATTGGTTCCGATTACATTTGGTTTGTAGTAGGTGTGATAAGCACCCCAAATCCCTGCCTTTGAAGCTAGGTGAAATACATACTCTACGCCGGTCATAGCATAATCTACAGTCTCTTTGTTTGTGATGTCGCCCAAAATGAACTTTACAGAATTTGGGGTCCAATTCTTCGGTTTGTTTCTGCATAAAATGGTTACGTCCATGTGGGAAAGTAACAATTCTTCGACCAAGTGTTTGCCCAAAAATCCTGAGCCTCCGATTACCAAAGCTTTTTTTTTCATATTGTTGTAATTCTTTGTGTGGTTGCCCAGTGTTGAATTTTAATCCGGTCTAATTTGGAATAGTGCCTTTTGTCAAAGGGAAAAGGCTTTGGGTATAGCAATAGTTGGGAAAATGTGCAATCTATATCTGCTACCTCGTTTAGATTACCGAGAAATTCTTGACGCCCCATTTTGAGAGAACGAAAGTATTTTTTTTCCAAAATCAAACAGAGATTTCCTTTTACGACAGCGATAGAGCAAAAATTACCATTGATGAATTGCTTGATTTGTTTTTCAATGGGAACCGGATAATACCGTTTACCATTGAACTCTATTGCATGACTTATTCTGCCGTAGTACCAGAGCGTATTGTCACCATCAAGATAACCGTAGTCTCCAGTAGGGTGCCATTGGTTTTCATGGGTGTTGAGTTTCGTTAAATTTACAGTGTTAATATAACCAGGGGTTACCTGTTTTCCTTTGACTAGAATTTCTCCAATTTTATAGGTAGTACAAGGAATATTGCTTGTTTTTTTCTGCAGAGGTTTGATACGTATTTCGGTGTTTTGAAAGCTATTCCCGATCAAGGTTCCGGGGTTGTGATAGTTGCTTAGATCAGAAGTGCTTTTGTAATAACTGATTGGAAGCGCTTCAGTAGCCCCGTAGGTGATGTAAAAACTACCACTCAAAAGCAACTGTTGCATTTTTGCGATTAAGTGCTCTCCTATCGGGGCTCCCCCGCACAAAATGGCATCTATATTTTGAATTTTCACCTGTTTTGCATAACAGTGTTTGGCAAGATTCTTCCACGTTAATGGAGAGCCAAATGAATAGTTGATACGAAATGATTTGGCAGTCTCGATGATGATCTTAGGGGTAATCTTTTTTGGCTTTGAGATATCACATTTGGGCCATATGGTCGTATAGCCCATAACTGGTCCATAAATTAAAAGCAATGGGAATAGGGCAAAACAAGTAGTATTTTTTCCATTTCCTACGATTGTTTCAATAGAATTAACTTGGGCTTTTAGGTTTTGATGGGTCCATATGGCCCCCTTAGGAACACCAGTACTTCCGCTTGTATAAAAAACCCCTGCTATCGTCGCTTTCCGATCAGGAGGATGGTGACCGTTGGTTTGTATTCTCTTTCGGCCTTGTTTCTTTAGTAAACCAAAGGTGATTACCTTGCACACCTTTGTTCGCCGTACTAAAACCTTCACCAATGGCATTAGTAAAGTTTTTGTAAACACAATATCCGCCTTGCTATTTTTAATGCAGGTAATGCTATGGTCAATGCCAACATTCGGGTCAATAAAAACAGGAATAACCCCACTTTTGAACATCGCAAAAATGAGGCTAAGAAGTTCGGGTGTTAAAGGATGCAATATGATCACACGCTTCCCTATTAGTTGAGCATCTTCTAATTGCTGCGCAAAAGAGGCCAAGGATGTTACGAGTGCTTCATAAGTAACCGTTTTATATTGTGCAGGTTCAAATACATTTTTTTTTATTTGCAATAGATATGCCGCCTTGGTAGCATCCTTGAGATAATTTTGATAGATGCAGGAAACAATATTATCTTTAGTTATCTTCAAGTGAATCATTTTAAACCCGATTATATAGTATGTTGTATTTGTTGTTAAGGATAGTTGTTGTGTTTTTGTATGCCTTAGGGGTGTATCTTTTCAAAGAATCTCTTATCAATGGGTATCTGTTGTTTGCGATTTATTTTTTGGTATTTCTAATTCACATCGTACATCTAAGGCATTTCAAGAAAAAGGAATCTTCGAATGTTTCATGGCTTTTGGTTTTAGATATCTTAGTTTTCGGAATGATTCCCATATGGCAATGGAATAAAAAAAAATTATGACCTTCGTTTGATTCCTAATTCAATACCGTTTTCGGAATAGGTGGTAATCGAATATTTAATCTTAGGCTTAAAGGCAGTATTTTTTAGGAACTCGAACTTTTGAAGGATCATTACAAGTGTTATCTTCATTTCAATCATTGCTAAGTGCAATCCTATACACGTTCGTTGACCTCCCCCAAAAGGGATATAGCTATCGGGTTGAATTTTGTCTTTGTTTTCAGGTAAAAAACGTTCAGGTGCATACGCCTCAGGATTTTTCCAGAGTCTTTTATCCTTATGGATCAGTATTGGGCAAAAGATGATGGTGCTATCTTTTTTTAAGTTCTTTTCGTTAAAGACCATATCTTCTTTACTTTTTCTTGTAAAGATCCAAGCGGCAGGCACTAACCGCATGGTTTCTTTAAGAACACAATCTAAATATTGTAATTCCATAACCTTTTTCGAAGAAGGGTCGTTTTGCCCAAAAGAAGTATCGATTTCCTTTTGTAGTTTTTTATATACATCCGGATTTTTCGTGAGGTAATACAGCGTCCAACTAATCGTATTAGCAGTGGTTTCATGACCGGCGACAATTAGGTTCAGAACCTCCATTACCAGCTCGTCGCCTTTTAAATCTGTTTCGGTGTCTTCTGAGGTTTCCTTTAATATTCGACCTAAAAGATCATTGTATTCGACGCCCGACGATTTTCTTTCTTCAATAATGTCTTTCACAAAAGATAACAGGCGCTTTTTATTTCTTTTCATTTTCAGGTTGGCCAGGGTGGGTGTGTTGGGATTGGAAAGAAAGGGAATAGGAGGGTTTTCTACGTAGCTGCGCATGTTGTTCAGCCAATGTTCTATGTTGCCCGTATGTTTGTCAAAATCTTTATTGAAAAAAGCCATTCCAATAATATTGATGATAAGTCGATTGAATATGGGGGAAACATTAGTTATGAAGTATTCTTTGTCCTGTATTTGCTGATTAATTTCGTCTATGGTTTCGGAAATTTTGATTTTCATTAGTGAGAACAGTGAAAGACTGTTTTTTTTGGTGAAAGAAGGGTTTAGCAGTTTTCTTCTCGGCTTCCATTTTTCGTACTCCGAAATAATAATGCTCTCACCAAGGGCATTGTGTAAATTTCTTACCAGATTGGTTTTTTTGCTAAATGATTTATTGGTTCCTAGTAGTACCCGTTTAACTTGTTTAAGATCGTGAACAAAGAAAAAGTTGACCAAACCTTTGTACTGATAAAAATCTCCAAATTCCTGCTGATTTAGTTGTAAGAACTTTTGGAAATTTGCGAACATTAGGTAGCTCTTGTAGAAGAGGCGTGGATCTTTCATGTAAAAAGATTAAAATTTGAAATCAGTAACCGAAAGTGACATGCCAGCAGCAGCCATCCAAGCACTTACTTTCATATTTCTTTTAAGTTTCCCTTCCTTTCTCGCCAAGTACATTCCCACTGGCAAAGAACTGCTTACTAAATTTCCGTAGTCTTGAAAAATGTGATAATAAGGGACTTTGAGTTTTAATCCTTGTCCAAATTTGTCCCATGCAACTTTGCTATGGGTATGTGGGAAAACAATATCCGAAAGTTCCCTTTTTTCTAAACTTTCCACAACCATATCCCTTAGAATCGAAGAACCGCCCTTATGCAGTTTTAAACCGTAGGAAATAAACTGGTTAACAACGAAATCTTGACCGTTCAACCCGTATTTAGTCTTGTCCTCGCTAGAAATGTTTGCGGCTGTCATAAAACAACAATTTGCATGCTGCGGCAGCCCTACTATTTTTTGTTTCCACTTATGCTCACTTGCTGTAAAAATGGTAGCAGTTGTTCCTTCTCCTACTGTTAAGGTCGAAAAAGCATATTCTAGATTTTTGATATCGCTAATTTGAAAGCTTGACAAATGTTCGTCATCATGAACCATGAACTCCGATGTGATGACCAAAATGTTTTTATAGCTGTTAGTTTCGAGGTATGCTTGGGCGATATGGGAAGCCCTTACAAAGCTGTTGCACGCCTCTAAAACATCAAAACACTCAATGCTTTTAAAACCCAATGCTTTAGCAATAAAAAAAGAATCTCCGGGTTCCTTGAATTGTTTGTGTACACTTGCGTATAGTATTAGATCAATGTCCTCTCTGAGTAAGTTCGCGTCTATCAATGCATTGTCAATCGCTTCTGAAATTAGGTCGATTCTACTTTCATTTTTCGATAACCATCGCCTGGTTTTTATCTCGGTTGAATTCAATTTATCCAACAAAGCCTCTCTTGGAATACTTAAACTGTAATTATACTTTTTTCTTGACTCTTTTTCCAGTATTTCAATTACTTCTTGATTGGTAACAATAGTGGAGGGAAATACAGCACTTAAACCGGAGATTTTCATAGCATGTTTCATTTTTACGCACGTTAAATGTAGAGAACCAGCCTGTTTGGGATTATAGGTGCAAACCCTCTATTTAGGAAGTGGGTCATATGGTCTAGGAGGGGCGCTTTTGATTTTAATAGTCAGATTTTCAAATTCTTATGATTTTTTTTTGTGTTTTCGAAATCTTATTTTGAAGGCCGGTAGATGCACAGCTCCAGTATAAAAGAGGGTAAACACTCATGCCGATGTTGAGGGGGCGAAATTATATTTGGTTCATCCTTAAAACGACAACGGTTTCCCTATGATATATCGGGTAGGTGGCCAGTGATGTTGTACTGTTTTTAAGGGACTAATTTTTAAAAACGTAGAAGCTATGACATTATCACACTACCATTTATGCGAGGATGCGGAGATCGTATCCCCTAGTCTGCCGGGAGCCGGATCCCGTTCACTTTTGTTGCGCCAACAGGAAATCGAGGGCAGTGTGGTGTCGTACCCCCGCAATATGCCCATAGCGTTAAAGCGTGCCAAGGGCAGCATCATCGAGGATGTGGACGGGAACCGTTTCATCGATTTTTTCGGTGGTTGCGGTGTATTGAACGTGGGGCATGTGAACGAAGAGGTGCTCGAATACGTGAAACGCCAGCAGGAGGACCTTATCCATGCGCTGGATTTCCCTACCGAGAACAAGATGGCCCTTATCGATACGATGCTGGGGCATCTTCCCCCTTCCCTCCAGGGGGATTACAAGGTGAGTTTCGGTGGTCCCACGGGTTCTGATGCGGTGGAGGCCGCGATCAAGTTGGCCAAGCTCAAGACGGGCCGTGACGGGGTGATCGCGTTCACCGGGGGGTACCATGGGATGAGTTCCGGGGCACTTGCCGTGACCTCGGACCGTTTTTTCAGGGAAAACCTGACCTCTCTGATACCCAATGTTAGCTTTGTTCCCTATAACTACCCCTATCGTTGTACGCTTCGCAGTGGGGAAGGCTCTTCGGTTGATTCGTGCGTTTCCCATTTGGACTGGGTTTTGTCCACGGGCCATTCGGGAGTTGCGAAACCTGCCGCGATCATTTTGGAGCCGCTCCAGGGGGAGGGTGGCAATATCCTTCCCGAGGCGGGTTTTTTGGAGGGCGTTACCGAGGTGGCGCGCAAGCATGGTGTGCTGGTGATCTTCGATGAGATCCAATCGGGTTTTTTCAGGACGGGCAAGTTCTTGGAGTTCATGCATTCGGACGCCGTTCCGGATATCATCACTTTTTCGAAAGGCTTCGGCGGTATCGGCTTTCCTATCTCGGGGCTTATCTACCGCAAGGATGTCGAGGCCTGGGGCCCTGGGGCGCATATCGGCACCTTCCGCGGGAACCAGGTGAGTATCGCGGCGGCGCGGGGCGCGTTCGCTTTCATAGAGAAGCACGATATCGAGTCCCATACCCGGGATATCGGTTCGTACCTAATGGGCAAGCTCAAGGAACTGCAGCAAGGGCACCCCTATATCGGGGATGTGCGCGGGCGTGGTATGATGATCGGTGTGGAGTTCGTCAAGGACAAGGCCACCAAGGAACCGAACCCGGAATACTTGAAAGAACTGCGTGCGGCCTGTTTCCAGAGAGGGCTCTTGTTCGAATCGGGAGGGCACCACGGCAATGTGATGCGGCTTGTTCCGCCCCTTATCACGACCCATCGGATCGTGGACAACGCGATCGTCATACTGAAACGTGCGATCAGGTCCTGCTCCAAAGAGGCAGCGGAACTACAATTATCATAGCACCCTAATACACTCGTAATGTCAAATTTAAACCAGCCCCGTAAAGAATATCAAAAGCAGGCCGAAACCTTAATAGACATATTCAACAATCATTTAATTGAAAGACCGGACAAAGTGGTGTACCGGTTTTTATTGAATGGTGAAGAGGAAGTCGACTCCCGAACCTATTTGGAATTATATGATAAGGCCAGGGTAATCGCCTCACATGTGTTGACCAAGGTAAACCCGGGGGATCGCGTGTTGTTGTTGTATCCTTCGAGCTTAGAATTTATCGATGCCTTCTTTGGTTGTTTGCTAGCTGGGGTAATTGCTGTTCCCGCATTTCCTCCGAACGGAAAACGGAGACTAGGAAGATTGGAAAAAGTGGTTTCTGATTGCAATGCTTCCTTACTATTGACCACAGAAGAGTTGTATACCAAGACAAACGAGTGGTTTAGTAAAGAAGTGTTTTCGGCCGTAGGCTGGTTAAAAACAGATGTGCTTGAATATCAAAACGAGAAAATCTTACCAAAAATAAGTGCTGAGACCGTTGCATTCTTACAATATACCTCAGGTTCAACAGGAAACCCAAAGGGGGTTATTGTAAGTCATGCGAATATGGTGCACAATTCTCTTTTGATCAAGAGCGCATTTAAGCACACATTGGCGTCATCGGTCGTGGGGTGGTTACCTATTTACCACGATATGGGTTTAATAGGAAACGTTATACAACCCTTTTTTGTAGGTATTACTTCTGTACTAATGTCTCCAACCGCTTTTATTCAAAAACCTATTAGATGGTTAAAAGCGATATCTAAATATAGGGCGACAAGTAGTGGGGGACCTAATTTTGCATATGATTTATGTACGAATCAAATCAAAGAGGAAGATTTAGAGGGGTTAGATTTAAGCTGTCTAAAAGTGACTTTTAATGGTTCTGAACCTATCCGTCCCGAGACCTTAAGCAAATTTGCTTATCGTTTCCAGTCCTTCGGATTCCGGAAAAACAGTTTTTTTCCATGTTATGGCATGGCAGAAACTACCTTGTTCGTAAGCGGCACGATCCACGCCGAAGAACCCTCAAAGCTATGTTTGAACAAAAAGGAACTTGCCGAGGGTAAAATTGTGCTGGGTAAGGACGACGACACGCTTGATAATACTTGTTTTATTGGGAATGGATGTGTGGCAAAAGGTTTGAAAGTGATCGTCGTTGATCCTGATACCAAAGAACTTTGTACAAAAAACGAAGTAGGGGAAATTTGGGTAAAAGGAGCCAGTATCGCGCAAGGTTATTGGAACAAGAAAGAACTTACTGATGAATTTTTTAATGCCTATTCCTTATATAAAGATGGAAGGGTGAATAAAAGCAAGGGCAGCTATCTCCGAACAGGGGATATGGGTTTTCTCCACAATAAAGAACTCTATATCTCTGGTCGATTAAAGGAAATGATGATCATTAATGGCGTGAATCACTTTCCGCAAGATATCGAAAGAACGGTTCAAGCTTCCAATAAAGATTTGCAGGAAAATGCGGGTGCCGCGTTTTCGGTAGAAGTGAATGGTAAAGAAGCCCTTGTACTGGTCCAAGAGCTCAAAAGAACAAGTATGCGCAGTTACGATTTCGATGAAATTGTAAACGCAGTATGCACGGCCATATTTCAAAACCATGAGTTGGCCGTACATGAGCTGGTATTGGTTAGTCCCGGGCGTGTTTCCAAAACGTCAAGTGGTAAAATAAAGCGTTTGGCCGCAAAGGCTTCCTATGAGTCAAATAGTGTTCAAGGTATTATTGAGTGGGTTTTAGGAAAAGACACGGTCAAGGAGAATACAGCTATAATGTCAATTCCTGAAAAGGCAGAAATGGCGACAGCCGTTTTTTCACTTTCAGAGACAGAACAATGGTTAAGGGAAAACATTAGTGCGGACTTGCAGCTAGAAATTTCCAAAGTTACTATTGACAAATCATTCGCCGAACTTGGGATGACTTCCTTGCAGGGAATCCAGTTGTCTGGCAGACTATCAGAATATTTAGGTCGTGAAGTGTCTCCAGCGTTAATGTACAGTTTTCCCACTATCAGAACTTTGGCGGCCAATCTAAATGAAAAGGGGCATACCGTCAAAGACGCACCTAATAAAGAGGAAATAAATCCCAAAAATGACGCTGTTGCCATAGTAGGTATGACCTGTAGATTCCCAGGGGCCAATTCAATTGAGGCATTTTGGGATAACTTAAAATCAGGAAAGGATAGCATTACAGAGGTGCCGTCCCAACGATGGAATATAGAGGCATACTACAGTGAAGAAATTGATGGGGACCATATGAATACCCGGTGGGGAGGTTTTATAGAGCATGTAGATAAATTCGATGCTTCGTTCTTTGGCATTTCTTCAAGAGAGGCAAAAAGAATGGATCCTCAACAGCGCATTTTATTAGAGCTGACCCACGAGTTGATCGAAAGCTCCGGGTACGCTCCATCATCCTTAAAAAACACCAAGACAGGTGTTTTTATCGGAATCATGCAAAATGATTACAGAGATCTTTTAAAAAATTCTTCCAAAGATATCTATTCTGGAACCGGGGCGGCCTTAAGCATTGCCGCGAATAGAATTTCCTATTGTTTCGACTTTGCGGGCCCAAGTATAGCTATTGATACCGCCTGTTCTTCCTCTCTTGCCAGTATTCATATGGCCGCCCAGAGCATACGTAATGGGGAAAGCACCATGGCTATTGCCGGAGGAATAAATCTAATTCTTGCACCAGAACCTACGATAGCGTTGTCCCAAGCTAGTATGATGTCCGTAGATGGAAGGTGTAAAACATTCGATGACTCCGCAAATGGCTATGTAAGAGGTGAAGGTTGTGGTTTGGTGCTTTTAAAACCATTTTCAAAGGCAATGAAAGACGGGGACACCATTTTAGCTGTAGTTAAAGGTTCGGCAATGAATCAAGATGGTCGCAGCAATGGGTTGACCGCACCGAACGGGAGGGCCCAACAAGATGTGATCAAATCAGCATTGCGTTCGGCGGGCCTACAACCGAACCAGATTGCATATGTGGAAGCGCATGGTACTGGAACTGCATTGGGTGACCCTATCGAAGTAGAAGCACTTGACGCGGTTTATGGAAATGAAAGGTCATCGGAGCAACCGTTACGCATTGGAGCGGTCAAATCGAATATTGGGCATCTAGAATCTGCAGCGGGTATCGCCGGTCTAATAAAAACGGTATTGTGTATGAATCATGGGCAGATACCTGGCCAGATCCATTTTAACAAACCCAATACACTCATCAATTGGGAGAAACATAACGTACAGATACCGAAGAAACTTCTTAAGTGGAATTCAAAAGAGAGGGAAACCAAAAAGGCCGCGGTCAGTTCTTTTGGATTTGGTGGAGCAAATGTTCATGTAATTTTAGAAGATCCAGGGATACAACAAAAGAAGGTATCGGATATAGCAATGCCTTCTCATTCGTACCAGTTGCTAACCTTGTCGGCCAAAGGAGAGAAAGCAATTAACGATCAATGTACGAGCGTCAGGGAATATTTAAAAAGAACACCTGAGAAAGAACTGAAAAACGTGGCCTATACCTCGGCAGTGGCCAGAAATCATCATCAAGAGCGATTGGCTATCGTATACCATAACCATAAAAACTTGTTAGAGCAAATAGGCGCAATCGATTTTGTGCCGGCGAAAAAAACAGCTGACAAGGCACCTTTAAAAACGGCATTTTTATTTACCGGACAAGGTTCTCAATACGCAGGAATGGGGAGGGAACTGTATGAAAGTGAGCCCGTATTTAAAGAAGCCCTTGATGTCTGTGCGGCCATCCTAAATACATATTTAGACAAAAACCTATTGGAAATTGTATTTGCTGAAGAAGACAAAACAAGACAAATAGATCAAACATGTTACACCCAACCTGCCCTATTCTCGATAGAGTATGCACTTTACAAGCTATGGGAGAGTTGGGGGGTAACGCCAGCGTTTTTGCTGGGACATAGTATAGGAGAAATAGTCGCAGCACATGTAGCTGGCGTATTCTCAATTGAAGATGCGTTGAAGTTGGTATCGGCAAGGGGCCGGTTGATGCAAGAATTACCGCAGGTAGGAAAAATGATTTCGATTCAATGCAAGGAAGAAACCATTTCCAAACTTTTGAAGAATTACGAAGATGATGTCGCAATAGCCGCAATGAATGGTCCAAATCAAATAGTGCTTTCCGGCAACGCCGAATCCTTGAACAAGTTATGTGAAACCATTACATCCAGGGGAATAAAATATAAAACCTTACAAGTTTCACATGCCTTTCACTCTCCTCTGATGAAACCCATATTACCGTCATTTACGGAAGTCGCCGAGAGTATTACCTATAATCCCATACAACCGCCCTATAAGATGGTTAGCAACCTAACGGGAGAACTGGCTACGGAGGATATTAGCACTCCGGAGTATTGGGTACGCCACATAGTTGATCCGGTGCTATTTTCCAAAGGGATGTCCTGTCTTGAGTCGCAAGGGGTGAACAGTTGTATTGAACTTGGTGGCCATCCGATCCTGACAGTGCAAGGGAGCCAATGCGTTAAAGATGACGCACATATTACGTGGTTGTCCTCTATGCGAAAAGGGGCCGGCGAGATACAACATATTCTCCAAAACCTAGGGGAATGGTATACCAACGGGGGCGATGTTAACTGGAAAGAATTTTACAAAAATAAAGGAGGTCGTAAAGTAGCAATTCCAACCTATCCATTTCAGAGGGAAAGATATTGGTTCGAAGAAGAAAAGAAAGAAATGGAAACCAAAAAAATACCAGAAAACACGAACGAATTTAATACAACAGCAATGCCAAGATTGGTCTTTAAGGAAATAGAAAATACACTTCGCTCAATCGTTACCGCTTCCCTCGAATTAAATGCGGAAGACTTAGAACTTAACTCATCATTATTGGAGTTTGGAGCCGATTCGCTTGTGCTGATGGAAGTGGTGCGGAAAATAGAAAAAGAATACGAAATTAAGATTCCGATTCGCAGACTATTTGAGGACCTTACCAATTTAGAATCTATTGTAGATTATATCATAGAAGAAAAGGGAATACAGGAGCCAATATCCGAACAAACACTGGATAAAGGCGTAACTCAAGATTTTAGTTTAAATGGAGTTGATAGTAAATTGATTCAGAATAATAATAGTGAATTGCCCCGTGGTGGTGACGGGGATTTGGGTCTAATAATGCAACAATTCGCAGAACAGAATAGAATATTAGCCGAATATTTGAAGCTTCCCAAAAATGCCAGTTCTAGTATAAATAAACCATTGGGTGATGAGAACGGCAATCATCTACAAAAAGGGAAGCCATCAAAGGGGACTAGTGATAAGACGATTCTACCTTCTTCTTTTGGCGATAAGGATTTCTACTTCTCCAAACTTCCCGAAAATCAAGAAGAGCAACTTTCCGAGTTAATCAAAAATTTTACGGATAAAACGCCATTGTCTAAATCATATGCTTCCGAATCAAGGGAGGTATTGGCGGATTATCGTTCTACGCTCGGGTTTAGGGTAGCTACCAAAGAAATGGTTTATCCCATTGTAAGTGAAACAGCTTTAGGTTCCAAATTTACAGATATCGATGGCAACGAATATGTTGATATCACTATGGGAATGGGTTCCTGTATTTTTGGACATCAGCCTGATTTCATAATAAAAGCGATAGAGGATCAATTAAGAAAAGGAATAAACATAGGTCCTTTGGCCAAGCTCTCAAAAGAAGTGGCTACCCTCATTTCTGAAATTACCGGAACAGAAAGAGTATGTTTTGCCAATACAGGCAGTGAAGCGGTATCCTTTGCCTTACGAATGGCCCGCACAGCGACTGGAAAAAGTAAAATAGTAATTTTTTCCGGCTCTTATCATGGACATTCCGAACTGATATTGGGAATGCCAGGGGACGAAGAAGGTAAAGTAGAGCCAATGGTTTCCGGTGTTACTGCTAATATGGTGAAAGACCTTGTTGTTCTTAACTATAATGATGAAGATGTTTTGGATCAAATCAGGGCATATGCAGATGATCTGGCAGGAGTAATGATCGAACCCGTAAGAAGTAGATATCCGGGTTATCAACCTGTGGAGCTTATCAAGAGTTTAAGGGTATTAACCAAAGAGTTGGAAGTTCCTTTGATATTTGATGAGATGATAACCGGGTTTAGAATCATGCCGGGCGGTGCACAGGAATACTTTAACGTGAAAGCGGATATCGCCACCTACGGGAAAATTGTTGGAGGAGGAATGCCAATAGGTGTCGTTGCAGGTTCAAGTGAATATTTAGATACGGTAGATGGTGGTTTTTGGGCGTATGGAGATGAATCATATCCTGAAGCTACTAAAACGTTGATTGCAGGTACATTTACCCGTCATCCATTAGCATTAGCTGCTGCCAAGGCTGTTCTAACACGTATAAAAGAACTTGGCACAGAAGGATATAAAGAACTTAATCAAAGAACCAGTGATTTGATGGAACGGCTTAACGATTATTTCAATAAAGAATCGTTGCCCCTGCAAGTAGTGCATTTTGGTTCGCTGTTTCGCTTTAAGTTCAAAGGAAATTTTGATTTGTTTTTGTTTCATCTGATTGAAAAAGGAATATATGCATGGGCAGCTAATAACCTTTTTCTCTCCTTTGCTCACAGCAATGACGATTTAGAAGAAATTTACAATGCAATTTGCACAAGTGCGAAGCTTGTTAGTGGTAAAACAAATATCCCCCAAAAGCAATTTCTAGAACACAAAAGGGAAAACGAGTTAGCCACAGTGTTGACCCTGGCTCAGAAACAATTGTTTTTTCTAAATGAGATAGACATAGAACTATCCTTGGCATACATGCTTTCTTTCAGTATGAAAATGAAAGGGAAGATAAACAAGCACGCTTTCCGCATTTCTGTGGAACAGGTGATGGACGCGCATTGGATATTAAAAAGTAGGTTTTCTGAAGATGGTGAAAAACTAATTTATGACAATTCAATCCCAATAACTATTCAAGAGGTTGACTTTTCTCAGGATAACGAGGGTGAGCAACAAGAGGCATATCGCGCAAGTGTTCTAAATAGTTTGAAGACACCTTTTACTTTTACCGAAGGTGCTCTGATTCGATTAAATCTAATAAAGTTTGCCGAAGATAATTACGTTTTATTGCTAACGGTACACCATATTATCGCAGATGGATGGTCATGTGCAGTTTTGATTAGAGAAATAATCGAAAATTACAATGCAATTGAGAAAGGTGTGCACTTTGTAAAAGAACCGCTCCTGCAATTTCCACGATATCTAGATTGGTTGGAAAATTATAAGAAAGACAAAGCCTGGAAGGACCATGAGCGGTATTTCTTGGAGAAATTTTCGGATAAATCTTTTTTCTTAGAATTACCGTTTGATAAAACTTTGTCAAATGACAAAAACGATGGTGGCACAGGTACATTAAAGATGCCAACAGAAAAAGTCAATCTGATAAAGAACTGGAGTAACCAAAATGGGCTTACGCTTTTTATGACTTTTTTAGCTGCTTTTGAGTTGTTGTTGTTTAAAATCTCCAGACAAAAGGAAGTTGTAATTGGAATTCCGAATGGTGGACGCGCTATGCCGGGCATTGATAAGACGGTTGGTTATTTTTCTCATATTATGCCTTTGACTGCTTCCTATAACGGGTATGAATCAATAACTGATTACTTCAAAAAACTTAAAAACAGGTTGTTTGATGCCTATGACCATCAAGACTATCCGTATGCTCATTTTATAGAACTGATGCAGAGCGAAGGTCGAATGATTGGGGATGACAATATCAATGTCAATTTTAACTTCGACGTTAGCGTAGGTAAAACTGAGATGTATCAAATAAGCCTCGATCTTGAGGAGCATAGGCCGCTGTATAGCGATGTTGATTTGTCGCTTAATATTATCGAGCAATCGGGGGAGTTAATCTTGAGTTTGGACTTCCTGCAATCTAAGTTCAGCACATCGTTGATCAATGAAATTTTGGAATCGTATGTTTATTTAATTGATCAGATAGTCAAAGACACCGAAGGCCCTTTATCTGATTTGCAATTGGTCCCCGACAGTAAACAGCGAGAGCACTTAGAGGTCTTCAGCGGGGGTGCGGTGGACCTTGGCAACACGGTACCGATCAACGTGCGCTTCGAGTCCATGGTTTCCCTTTACGGTGATTCGACGGCGGTGGTGCATTGTGGGGAGCGTTGGAGCTACGATGAGCTGAACAATTATGCGAACCAGGTAGCGCACGGTCTTTTGGGTGCCGGTCTTTCCCCTGGCACTTGTGTAGGGGTTTATATGGATCGCAGTGCAATGTTTTTGGGCTGTATGTTGGGTATTATGAAGGCCGGGGGTGTATATGTTCCCTTGGACACCCAGAATCCCCCTTCCCGAATCCAGGGTATGCTTAGCGAGAACAATTTTCCTTATTTGATTACGACCACGGAGCTTTTGTCGGGTCTTGAGTGTCTTGTTGATAAGACGATATTGTCGGTCGATGGACCTTTTCCCGAGCTATCCTTTTCGGGAGTCGATGTATACGATGTGTCCTATCTATCGGGCATGTCGAAGGCGAACCCCGTCAACGTGAACGGCATGGACAGTTGGGCGTACGTTCTTTTCACCTCCGGGAGTACGGGCGTTCCCAAGGGGGCGATCACGCGGCATAACGGCGCGATGAACCATTTGTTGGCGGAGTACCGTCTGATGGACCTTCCGGACGGTTTCAACTTTTTGCAGAGCGCGGGGATCGGTTCTGACATCTCCGTCTGGCAGATGCTGGGCCCCGTATTGAAGGGGGGCAGCTGTGTGATGTTGGACAAGATGGACCTTTTGAACTATGACCTTGTGCTCTCCACGATCGATAGGGAAGAGGTCGCGGTCGCGGAGTTCGTCCCTACGTACATGTGGGGCCTTTTGGAGCATATCAAGGAATCGGGCGGTGCGTCCGGGCTATCGGGGCTCAGCTGGATCATGTTAACCGGGGAGTCGATCCCGGTGGCGATGGTGAACGAACTAAGGGAACGCTACCCTGACATCCGTTTATTGAACGCCTACGGTCCCTGCGAGGCCTCGGACGACGTTATCCAGTACGAGATAACGCAAAAGGTTGGGGAGGGCAGCTCACGTGTACCTATCGGGAAGGTGATCCCGAACATGAACGCCGTTGTGTTGAGCAAAGAGGGCCATTTGTGCCCCATCGGCGTCCCCGGGGAGATCTGTGTGAGCGGCGTGGGGGTCGGCGCGGGGTACCTGGACCTGCCCGAGCGTACGGCGGAGAGTTTCGTTGCGAACCCCTTCGCGGAGCTTTCCGGGGATGTGCTCTATAGGACGGGGGACCTTGGCCGTTGGCTTCCCGACGGCAACATGGAGTTCATCCACCGTGCCGACCATCAGGTGAAGATCCGTGGCCACCGAGTGGAGCTCGAGGGGATCGCGGCGGTGGTCCGCACGAGCGTTCATGTGGAGGACTCCCATGTACTGGTGCACAGGGACGCCGATGGCCGCGAGTACGTCGTGTGCTTCGTTGTTCCGGGCGTTACGGGCAGGGAACTCGGGGAGGACCTTACGGAATCGCTCCACGCCCTATGCCGCGAGGAGCTCCCGGCGTACATGCACCCCTCGCATTACTGCGTTGTGGAGGGCTTTCCCGTGAACCTGGGCGACAAGGTGGACGGCAAGGCGCTTATCGCGACCTTTTTGTCGGAGCAAGGGGAATCAGGAGGATTACGTGCGACCAAATATGTGGCTCCGGGTAACGAAACGGAAGAAAAGTTGGCATTGATACTAAAGAAACTTTTAGGAGTAGATAGGGTAGGGGTCTATGATAATTTCCTTGAATTAGGATTACACTCTTTAATGGTCCAGAAATTTTCTATTCAAATTCAAAAGCAGTTTGAAATTACAATTCCCTTAAAGGCTCTATTTGAATTTAGCACTATTTACGAGCTATCATCTCATATGGATTATGTTGAATACGATCAAAAAGAGGATAGCTCATTCTATGAAGTAACATTTGAAATATAGTTGATTGAAATGAAGAATAGTGTTTTCGATATTTTAAAAAAAGTTAAGGAGGAAGGGATAAAACTTGAACTCAAGAACGGTTCTTTAAGTTTAAAATCCAAAGTCAAAATAACGAATCAAGAACTGATTAGGGAGATAAAAGAAAAAAAAGAACTGATTGTTGATTACCTTAAGGAATATCAGTCGCTTAACTCCCAAGATGCCGTTCCATCAAAAAATCCCATTCTTGCTTTCGATCGAGATGTAGTAAAAGAGATTCCATTATCATATGGCCAAGAGCGGTTGTGGTTCCTGGATCAGCTGCAGGGCAGCGAGGAGTACCATATGCCGATCGTGCTGCGTTTGAAGGGCGATCTGGACGTGGGGCTTTTAGAAAAGGCCTTTCGCATGGTTGTGAATCGACATGAAATATTGAGAACTGTTTATGATGAAAAAGAGGGTATCCCTTATCAAGAAGCGCTACCGATAAATCAATGGGTACTTGAGCAAACCAAAACGCCTTTAGGGGAAAAAGTTTCTGTAACGATTAACGAACTTGTCAAGAAACCTTTCGACCTTAGTGTAGACCATATGCTAAAAGCACATCTGTTAGAGAGTGCAAGCGATGAATATATATTGGTAGTTGTGCTTCATCATATCGCGAGCGATGACTGGTCGGAAGCTATTTTGATAAATGAATTTGTACAATTTTATAGTGCTTTAAAATGGGACAGGGAAGCTAATTTACCCGAGTTGTCCATTCAGTATGCAGACTATGCTATCTGGCAGCGGGAGTACCTGACCGATACGGTCTTGGAGGGACAGCTCTCGTATTGGGAGGATCGGCT
>CANMSB010000049.1 GCA_947500445.1 uncultured Flavobacteriaceae bacterium
CATCAAAGGAAAACTATAACTATTTTTAACAATGAAGTATTAACCTAAAACGGTCAACCCTAATCAGGGAAGTACAGTATAAAGTAATTAGTACAGAGTGGATGGCCTTGATTTTGAACTTGTATTTGAATTTGATTTTTGAATTTGATTTTTGCGTTTGAACTTGAACGCGTGTCTCGACAGGCTCGACATGACATCCATTTTTTCGATTGGCCGAAAATCTCCTTCATCCTTGTTTTTTCGGCGAAGCGGTCTTTTTTTCAATGAGCAATTAGGCAATAAACAATGAACAATTGAAAGTACTTAGTACAAAGTAATTAGTACAGAGTGGATGGCCTTGAGCTTGTATTTGATTTTTGCGTTTGTATTTGTATTTGATTTGTGAACTTACATGCGTGCCGTTCAAAATCAAAAAACCCTGACAACAATATTGTTCCCAGGGTTCTGTTTATGAGTAAAGCGGGTAATTAGTTTTTTACCGCATCTTTTGCTTTATCGGTAGCATCGCCTGCCGCCTTTTTAACATCGTTTCCGACTTCTTTGGCTTTGTCCATGGCATCACCGGCCGCTTTTTTCACGTCTTCACCAGCTTCGCTTGCCTTGTCCATGGCATTGCCCGCCGCATCTTTGGTTGCGTCCATGGCGTCACCGGCAGCGTCTTTCGCACCGTCTATGGCATCGCCTGCTTTGTCCATTGCATCATTGGCCGCATCTTTGGTAGCGTCCGCAGCGTTGTCTATGGCATCGCCTGCTTTGTCCATTGCCTCGCTTGCCGCTTCCCCAGCTTCATCGGCTGCCTCAGCTGCCGCTTCACTAGCTTCTTCGGCTTTTGAAGCCGCGTCTCTACAAGAGGTAAAAGAAAAGGCAAGGGCCATCATCAAAACCGAACTTAAAATTACTTTTTTCATACTACTATGTTTTTAGTGTTTATTAGTTTCCTGCAAAGATATACGAAACATTTGCGTTTTTGGATGCATTTTGCCAATTGTTTATTGGATTATGGCAGTTTTACGGCAGTATTTCAATAAGGGCAAGGACTTGAAATTGCCGGAAAATCCGTAGTTTTGCAGCCTTAATTTCCAGTACCAGAAGCAGTTCGTATGAAGTTCGCAGAATACAAAGGATTAAACCTTCCACAAATCGCAGAGGACATTCTTGCGTTTTGGAAGGACAACCAGATTTTCGAGAAGAGCATCTCCACTAGGGAAGGCCTCCCGAGCTACGTTTTTTATGAAGGCCCGCCGTCTGCCAACGGAATGCCGGGCATACATCACGTAATGGCGCGTACCATTAAGGATATCTTTCCAAGGTACAAGACCATGAAAGGGTTTCAGGTGAAACGGAAGGCCGGTTGGGATACCCATGGACTGCCGATAGAACTTGGTGTGGAAAAGGAACTGGGCATTACAAAAGAGGACATCGGCAAAAAGATATCCGTAGAAGCCTATAACGAGGCCTGTAAAAAAGCGGTAATGCGTTATACCGATGTTTGGAACAACATGACCGAACAGGTAGGGTACTGGGTAGATATGGAAGACCCTTACGTAACCTATGAGCCAAAATATATGGAATCGGTCTGGTGGCTGCTCAAACAGATCTACGAAAAAGGACTGATTTACAAGGGGTATACCATTCAGCCGTACTCGCCAAAAGCGGGAACGGGGTTGAGCTCTCACGAACTGAACCAGCCCGGGACCTATCAAGATGTTACCGATACTACGGTAACGGCACAGTTCAAAGCCATTGAAAGTACGCTGCCCGATATGTTGCAAAATGAGGGGACCGTTTACTTTTTGGCGTGGACGACCACGCCTTGGACCCTACCCTCAAACACGGCCCTTACAGTGGGTAAAAACATCGATTACGTTCTGGTGGAAACCTATAACCAATACACCTTTGCCCCCATAAACGTGGTATTGGCCAAAAACTTGGTGTCCAAACAGTTTTCAGGAAAATTTTATGAAGTTTCGGAAAAACCGGACTTGTTGACCTATGAAAAGGGCGGTAAAAAAATACCGTATTATCAAGTAAAGGAATTCAAGGGGAGCGACTTGCTCGGTATCCGATATGAACAGTTGTTGAATTATGCGCTACCCTACCAAAATGCGGAGGATGCCTTTCGCATTATCCCTGGGGATTTTGTGACTACCGAGGATGGTACCGGAATCGTGCATACCGCACCCACCTTTGGAGCTGACGATGCCTTGGTCGCGAAACAGGCCGACCCAGAAGTGCCGCCCCTATTGGTGTTGGACGAGAACGGTAACCCCGTGCCCTTGGTAGATCTGCAAGGGAAGTTTCGTCCGGAACTGGGAGGGTTGGGCGGTAAATATGTAAAGAATGAATATTACGCCGATGGCGAGGTTCCGGAAAGATCGGTAGATGTTACCCTGGCCATTCAGTTAAAAGAAGGGAACAAAGCGTTCAAGGTTGAAAAATACGTACACAGTTATCCCAATTGTTGGCGTACCGATAAACCGATACTGTATTATCCCTTGGATTCCTGGTTCATTAAGGTTACCGATAAAAAAGATCGGATGTTCGAACTGAACCAAACCATAAATTGGAAACCTGCCGCCACTGGCGAAGGCCGGTTCGGTAATTGGTTGGCAAATGCGAACGATTGGAACTTGTCCCGATCCCGGTATTGGGGAATTCCACTGCCTATCTGGCGCACCGAGGACGGGAAAGAGGAAATAATGGTCGGCTCTATAGCGGAACTGAAGCAGGAAATGGCAAAAGCCGTGATCGCCGGAATCATGGAGAAAGACATTTTTGAGGATTTTGTCGTCTCTGATTTTTCGGAAGAAAATTATACCAAAGTAGACCTACATAAAAATATTGTAGACCAAATTACCCTAGTGTCCCCGTCGGGAAAACCAATGAAACGGGAAAGCGATCTGATCGACGTTTGGTTCGACAGTGGCTCCATGCCCTATGCCCAGTGGCACTACCCATTTGAGAATAAGGAATTGATCGATGAAGGGCATACCTTTCCGGCCGATTTTATCGCCGAGGGGGTGGATCAAACCCGAGGTTGGTTTTACACCCTACATGCGATCGCGACAATGGTATTCGATTCCGTGGCCTATAAAAATGTAGTGTCCAACGGATTGGTGCTGGACAAGGACGGAAAAAAAATGTCGAAACGATTGGGCAATGCCGTAGATCCTTTTGATACCATGAACGCCCATGGTGCGGATGCTACGCGTTGGTATATGATCAGCAATGCCAATCCTTGGGACAACCTAAAGTTTGATGCAGAGGGCATTGTAGAGGTAAAGCGGAAGTTTTTTGGCACCTTGTACAATACCTATTCCTTTTTCGCACTCTATGCGAATATTGATGCTTTCGATTATTCCGAGGCAGAGGTTCCCTTGGAACAAAGGCCCGAAATAGACCGGTGGATTATCTCCGAATTGAACAGTTTGATCAAAATGGTAGATCAGGCCTATGGCGACTACGAACCCACACGGGCGGCAAGGGCCATTTCGGACTATGTTCAGGAAAACTTGAGCAATTGGTACGTTCGCCTGTGTAGAAGGCGTTTTTGGAAAGGCGAATACCTTCAGGACAAAATTTCGGCCTACCAAACGCTCTATGAGTGTTTGTTGACGGTAGCAAAATTATCGGCCCCATTGGCTCCCTTTTTTATGGATCGCCTTTACAAAGATTTAACAGCGGTCACGAAAATGGAAAAGTTGGAAAGTGTACATTTGGCGAAATTTCCAATTTTTGATGCTACCAAGATCGATACGTCCTTAGAGCGAAAGATGGAAAAGGCACAGACGGTATCGTCCTTAGTGCTATCGATTCGGCAGAAGGAAAAGATCAAAGTGCGGCAGCCGTTACAGAAAATCATGATACCGGTATTGGACGCCAAGCAGAAACTGGAAATTGAGGCAGTGGCCGATTTGATAAAATCGGAAGTGAACGTCAAAGAAATCGAATTGATCGATGATGCCTCGGATATTTTGGTGAAACAGATCAAGCCGAATTTCAAGACCCTTGGCCCAAAATATGGCAAGGACATGAAGCAAATTGCCCAAAAGGTAAACGGCTTTGATCAGGAAG
This sequence comes from uncultured Flavobacteriaceae bacterium, assembly GCA_947500445.1. Lineage (GTDB taxonomy): Bacteria > Bacteroidota > Bacteroidia > Flavobacteriales > Flavobacteriaceae > Pelagihabitans. The sequence goes on from CANMSB010000049.1 coordinate 4,075, forward strand.
ACATCAAGAAAATTGAGCAAAACGGCGAAATTAATATTGAAATTGGGGATAAAACCGTTACATTACCCTTAGCGGATGTGGTGATTACCTCCCAGGATATCGAGGGGTGGTTGGTAGCCAATTCCGGAGCGTTGACCGTAGCATTGGATATTACCATCAATGATGACCTCCGTAGAGAGGGCATTGCAAGGGAGCTTGTAAACCGTATCCAGAACATACGGAAAGATGCCGGTTTTGAGGTGACCGATAAAATTGCCGTAACCATACAAAAGGACGGCCTTTTGGAAAAAGCGGTCCAAAGCAATTTGACCTATATCAAAACGGAAACCTTGACCGCCACGCTCGATTTTGAAGAGCAACTGAAAAACGGTACGGAAGTTGTTTTTGATGAAGTAAACACAAAATTATTTATTGAAAAACATTGATTAAAATGGCACAGGATTTAAAAGTTAGATATTCCGATAAGGATTTGGCCGAATTTAAAGCATTGATCGAGGACAAAATCGAAAAGGCGAAAAGCCACTTGGAGCTTTTAAAAAGTTCCTATATGAACGATGGCAATAATGGTACGGACGATACCTCGCCTACATTTAAGGCATTCGAGGAAGGTTCCGAAACCATGAGCAAAGAAGCCAATACACAACTCGCCATACGTCAGGAGAAATTCATTAGAGACCTAAAAAACGCCCTATTACGGATCGAGAACAAGACCTATGGGATATGCCGCGTTACCAGCAAGCTGATCAACAAGGAGCGTCTAAAACTCGTACCCCATGCTACCTTGAGCATAGAGGCGAAGAACATGCAAAAATAACGTTCTTCACGTAACGTAAACGGGACAATAGCATATAGGCAGCTCCTGGGCACAAAAATGGTTATCATGGTGCCGCTGGCAACGAAGTGGTGTTCCGTTTTTGTCGGAGCCTACAGTGAAGGTTTAACGAGTGCTATATTTGCCATTTCAACGTCAAAACGGTACTACCAACAAATGAGGGAAAGGCTACTTATCATACTATGTTTCATACCCTTCTTTGGTGCCGCTCAAAAAATCGTAAAAAAATCATGGCTTAGTTCCGACACCACATCCATCTATATCGATGCCGAGCGGTGTTATAAAATAACGTTGGAAACGGTGGCCGGGAATGCCTTGGAGGTAGAAGCTGTTTTAGACGGGGAATATGCCAAAGATTTGGTGTTACAACTGGAAAAGCAAAGCGGTACCCTAATGATAACGCCGTCCTTTCTTCCCAGTTTTGAAGATCCCAACGATAAGCTAAGTGCGCATAAGGTAATTTCCATTGCATTGCACATTCGTATTCCGGAACATCGGAACGTTGTATTGGCCGGTGCCGACTGCAATGTATTTGCATCGGGGATATTTTCAACCTTGGATATCACTTTGGACGACGGTAGTTGTACCCTTGACCGCGTTTCGGAATCGACAAAGGTGGTCACCAATAAAGGGAGTATTTCCGTTTCGGATACCGCTGCCCATATTCGGGCGAAGAGCAAATACGGCAACGTACAGGAACATGGGATTCCCCTTGGGGATAATAACTATGACCTAAGTACCGTAAGCGGAAACATCTACTTTAGTAAAACGGAATAATATCCCTATTTTTGGCCTTCACAAATCGGCATATGACAACTACAAAATCCCTACTGCTTGTTCTTTTGATTTTGGTGATCGACCAATGGAGCAAGATTTATATCAAAACAAGTTTTACCTATGGCGAAGTAGTGGAAGTTTTTTCTTGGTTCGAAATCAATTTTATCGAAAACCCGGGAGCGGCCTGGGGAGCCAAGTTGGACGACTTTTTACCCATATCGGAAGGTACGGCAAAATTGGTGCTTACCGTTTTTCGGTTGTTTGCCATCGTAGGTATCGGATATTGGCTTTTTGATATTATCCGAAAAAAAGCGGCGACGGTATATATCGTTTCGGTTTCCCTGATTTTTGCAGGGGCTTTGGGAAACATAATAGATTCCGTTTTTTATGGGCTACTTTTTGATGAAAGTACCCGAACACAGATAGCAACATTTTTGGCCGAAGACTCCTATGGCCCGCTGTTTCATGGAAAAGTGGTGGATATGCTGCACTTTCCAATTATTGAAAATGCCATTTGGCCCGATTGGGTCCCCTATTTCGGTGGTAGTTCCTTTAGTTTTTTTGAGCCAGTCTTCAATATCGCCGATACCGCAATCAGTACCGGTGTGGGAATTTTGATCGCGTTCAACAAAAAAGCCTTTGCTACGATTCCCGCGGATACCGAGGAAGCCGTCCCGGAGGAAGAAAATCAGGAAGCGTCGAAGGTGTAGACCGTTTTTGGTGTAACACAATAATTTAGGGCGATGTCCGTAGCGCTAATATCCGTTATAGCGTTTATAGGGTCGAACAGTGACAACCCTACTTTGATCGTTTCAGGTCGGCATTGTTCCAAAAAGCGGTCGTAAAACCCCTTTCCATAGCCCACACGGTTTCCGTTGAGGTCAAAAATCAATAACGGTACAAATACCACATCAATAAGCTTGGCAGCGATCGGTATTCCGTTTACCGGTTCCGGAATACCCCATTTATTTTGCACCAAAGTAGTGCTGTCGGTCAGCAAAAAATGGCTTAAACCGTTTTTTCCGGTGACCTTTGGTATAATAACCTCCTTGTCCTTCCCCTGAAGTATGGATAAAATAAAAGAGGTATCGATCTCATTTTGTTTGAAAATGGGAAGAAATGTATGATAATAATTTCGGTCCCAAATGGGAAGTCCCAAGCTTTTGTTTGCGATTGCAAGACTGAGGTTTACCACCTCTTCCCTTTTCAAGGCTTTGCGTTGGGTACCAAATTTCCTCCTCAACTCTTTTTTGAGCATGATGCGGTATTGAATACTTAATGAGGTAGGGGCCCTTTAAGAAGAATAAGTAGGTGATCGTAAAATGTGATACTATTCCTTAATACTTACGTAGTAGTAAATTTTGAAGAAAAGCATGAGCATTAAGTACAACCCGAGGGTGATGAAATACTTGTCCATGGTTTATTTGATTTTGAAAATTAAATATAGCTAAAAAAACGGTTAAAATATCCTTAAAATGTAAGTTTTTACCGATGAACGACATGAAATTGCACGTAATACTTCATTTTGGTAACCTTTGGATAACACTAAAAAAAATCCTGTTAAAATGTAACATGTTGATTATAAATTACTTGAAAAAACACAATATCATTTCTTCAATCGCTTTTTATGGATATAACAATCATCTTACAGGCCGCTTTTTTTTTGGTCTTGGTCCGCCTTCATGGGAAAAAAGAAAAAAATGAGTCGTTTTTTGAAAAAAAAATACCTCCATTTCACCTGTGTTTTCGGGAAAAAACGTCTTTAAAGGTGATGTGGAACTAAAAAAACGAATCATTTTATACCATTTATTAGAGCTATTTCAGGGTTAAAATGGTAGAATGCAAAAATTAAGAATGCTGCCCAAAGCAAGGTTAAAAAAATAAAAATACTGGGCAATGTTGTAAAAAGGCAGTACTTTAACTTTGAACTCGTATTAAGTTTTTGTTCGTAAACGGAAATGAGCGCTTTTGTCTCGTAAGGAAACTATTTTTTCGGTTGCATAGCCCCCCATATTTAGGGACTACGGAAGCCGAAAGTGTTGAAATTACGGTGCAAAATGCCACCCCGTACGTCTCGGGAGTAAGTAAAAGAGCGCCTAATACCATTTTAACTTTGAAATAGCACCAATAAATCGTTTCTTTTTCAGCTGTTCTTCGTTAAAAAATATAACCGTAGCTAATGCTATGCTTAGATTTTTTGCCTCGAACAACTAAAAAATAATTCAATTTCTATACGCGCGATTTCAAAGTTAAAATGGTATAAGACAAGTGCTCTGCATCATTTCCTAGTTTGGTATTGCTAAAAAGATAAACAACCGACGCTTTAAAATGCCCCAATTACCCATTGAAGTTCAACTTGCCACCCTGCCCGATAATCCGGGGGTGTATCAGTTCTATGATTCCGAGGATAAAATTTTGTATGTAGGTAAGGCGAAAAACCTTAAAAAGCGGGTCAGCTCCTATTTCAATAAAAACCATGAGTACGGGAAAACCCGTGTGATGGTAAAAAAAATACGGAGCATAAAACACATTGTAGTACCCACCGAATCGGATGCGTTGTTGTTGGAGAACAACCTCATCAAAAAATATCGGCCACGGTACAATGTGCTTTTAAAGGACGATAAATCGTACCCTTGGATCTGTATCAAGAACGAGCGTTTTCCCAGAATTTTCCCGACACGCAAGTTGATCAAGGACGGATCGGAATACTATGGGCCGTATACCAGCATGAAAACGGTGCGCACCCTTTTGGACTTGGTAAAGAGCGTATATCCTTTACGAACATGCAACTATGATCTTTCTGCCGAAAAAATAAGTGCCGGTAAATATAAATCCTGCTTGGAGTTCCATTTGGGCAATTGCAAAGCGCCCTGCGAAGGAAAACAAGATGCAGAGGAATATCACAAACAGATCGATGATATCAGGGATATTATAAAGGGCAACTTTAAATCCTCCCTGCAATACTTCAAACGTCGAATGAAGGAGCTGGCGGCCGACATGCGTTTTGAGGAGGCACAGCGCATGAAGGAGAAAATTGCCATCTTGGAGAACTATCAGGTAAAATCGACCATAGTAAACCCCAAAATTACCAACGTCGACGTATTTTCCATTATATCGGACGAAACCTTCGCCTATATCAACTTCTTGCAGCTTTCCCACGGTTCCATCATCCGTTCGCATACCATGGAGATCAAGAAAAAACTGGACGAGCGCGATGCGGACTTATTGCAACTGGCCATTGTTGAAATACGACAGCGTTTTCAGTCGCTTTCCAAAGAACTCTATCTACCGTTCCCCGTTGCGGTAGCACCAGGGATAAAGGTCACGGTACCACAGTTGGGCGACAAAAAACGTATTGTGGAGCTTAGCGAGCGCAACGCCCGCTTTTTCAGGCAAGAGCGTTTTAAACAGATTAAGATCATCGATCCCGATCGCCACACCAATAGGGTAATGGCGCAAATGAAGATCGACTTACGGTTGTCCGAGGAGCCACGGCATATCGAATGTTTCGACAACAGTAATATGCAGGGCAGTTTTCCGGTAGCTGCTTGCGTGGTGTTCAAGAACGGAAAACCTGTGAAAAAGGAGTACCGCCATTTCAATATAAAAACGGTTGAAGGGCCCGACGATTTTGCCTCTATGGAAGAAGTGGTGTTCCGTCGCTATCGCCGATTGATGGACGAGGCCGAATCACTTCCCCAACTGATCGTTATCGATGGGGGAAAGGGCCAATTATCCTCGGCATTGAAGAGTCTTGATGTGTTGGGCCTAAGAGGAAAAATTGCGATCATCGGTATCGCCAAACGTTTGGAGGAGATTTACTTTCCGGAAGACCCGATACCCTTGTATTTGGACAAAAAATCGGAGAGTTTAAAAATAATACAGCAATTGCGCAATGAGGCGCACCGCTTTGGTATTACCTTCCATAGGAACAAACGCAGTAAGGCCGCTATCAATTCCGAGCTGGAACAGATTGAGGGCATCGGCAAAAAAACCGCCCAACAGCTGTTGAAAAAATTTAAATCGGTAAAACGGATAAAAGAGGCTTCTGTTGAAAACCTGTCGGAAACGGTAGGCACCGTAAAAGCAAAAAAGATCTACGAAACCTTTCATTCACAAAAATGACCATGCTACGCTTACAGATCATAAGGTCCGTTTTATGTGCGCTGTTACAGCTGTCCATGACCTTTGGTCAGACCGCCCAAGAAACGGAAAAGCCATTAAAGGTAGGCCTGGTGTTGAGCGGGGGCGGGGCCAAGGGGATGGCACATATCGGTGCGCTAAAGGTAATAGAGGCTTCGGGTGTTCAGGTCGATTATGTGGGAGGGACCAGCATGGGTGCCATAGTGGGTGCATTGTATGCTGCCGGGTATTCCGCTGCCCAGCTCGATTCCATCTTTAGGGTGGTCGACTTTAGTGGACTTATTCAGGACAACCTTCCCCGTAGCGCCAAAACCTTTTATGAAAAAGAAGACTCCGAGCGGTACGCGCTTACGCTTCCCTTTGATAAGTACAAGGTCAGCATTCCCCAAGCATTTTCGGGCGGACAGAACGTATACAATGAACTGGTGCGCTTGTTGTACCATGTAAAGGACGTGTCCGATTTTAACGAGTTGCCCATCCCCTTTGTTTGTATGGCGACTAACGTAGAGACGGGAAAAGAGGTACTGCTCGATAAGGGGTACCTTCCGCAGATCGTTATGGCTAGTGCCGCACTACCATCCCTGTTCGAGCCCGCGACAATTGAAGGGCAGACCTTGATCGACGGCGGTATCGTAAACAACTACCCAATAGATGAGGTGGTGGCCATGGGCGCCGATGTGATTATCGGCTCGGATGTACAACATGGCCTTTCCAGTAAGGAGGAGCTTTTGTCCGCCACGGAAATACTCCAACAGGTAAACAATTATAGGACGGTGGAGGACATGAAGGAAAAGTCGGTGCGTACCGATATTTATATCAAGCCCGATATCGCTTCCTATTCGTTGATCGATTTTCAATTGTACGACCAAATCGTTGCCGAAGGCGAGAAGGCGGCAAGATTGCAACAAAAGGCATTGGAAGAACTCTCCGGTTTTCAGAATGCGGCCAGAAAAATGGCCGAACCCGTAACGGTACAGGATACCTTAATGGTTAATAGACTGATCATCGATGGGGACGTCGACAACTATACCAGAGGGTACGTAAAAGGAAAATTGCGGTTCGATCTGGGCAAAAAAATTACGTTTGAACGCTTGCAACAGGGCATCAGTAACCTTTCCGCAACGGGAAACTTTAAGACCATACGGTATAAACTTGCCCATAACGGCATCGGGGAAGACTTAGTGCTGGGTTTGAACGAAACTAAGCAAAAAACATTCTTAAGGTTAGGCGCCCATTACGATGAGCTTTATAAAAGCGGGGCCCTTTTGAACCTGACCCGAAAGAACTTTTTAATGCGCGACGACGTTTCGTCCTTCGATTTCATTTTGGGGGACAATTTGCGGTATAACTTTCAGTACTATGTGGACAAGGGTACCTATTGGAGTTTTGGGGTGAATTCGCGCTTTAACGATTTTGAATATGAAATTGATTTCGGACTCATCAGAAGTAATTTTGATATCCCCCCGGGGCTAAATGTAAACAGCATCAACCTATCGGTGACGGATGTTACCAACCAAATCTACATACAAACGGTCCTACGCGAAGAATTTGCCTTTACCTTGGGCGTAGAACATAAATTTTTAAAATACAGTACACGTACACTGGGGGAAACGGTAGATGAGGAAGTGGTGAACTCGCTACGTATGGAAGATGGCCGTACGCTTTTCGAAAAAAGTAATTTTTATAGTGCCTATGGCCAACTTCGTTTGGATACGTATGATGATCGTTACTTTCCTACCAAGGGCATCTTTTTCGATGGCGATTTCCATTTTTACGTATTATCGTCCGACTTTAATGAAAATTTTAAGGAGTTTTCGGTGACCAAATCACGTTTTGGGGTAGCGTTTCCGTTGATCAAAAAAGTTTCTATGAACGTGGAGACCGAGGGAGGGTTTAAATTGGGTACCTCCAACGTCACTTCCTTCGATTTTGCTTTGGGCGGTTTTGGTACCGACCTGATCAATAATTTTGTACCGTTTTTAGGGTACGATTTTCTGAGCCTTCCCGGAAACAGCTATGTAAAGGCCAATGCCCGTCTCGATTTTGAGTTTGCCAAAAAAAACCATCTTTTGTTTTCTGCCAATTACGCCACCGTAGACGATGATATTTTTAGAACGGGGGAATGGTTCGATGCCCCTAAATTTTCGGGTTACGGTATCGGCTACGGTTGGGAATCTTTTATAGGCCCCGTACAACTTCTATATACCTGGAGCCCCGAAGGGAAAACCGATCAGTTGTTTTTTAGCATTGGGTATTGGTTTTAATCCTCGTGGACCTCTAGGTCATTCTTTTTTCGGATATTTGTACCATTATGTTAGCACTTAGAATTGACATTACGGCCCACCTTAGGGCAATGTGGTAAGGCTTCCCTCGACCTTCATTTCGTTTGCCGTTGTCCGCCGTAGACCGCAAATTGTAGCAAAGTTCCATGAACCCGCACCGAGTTCTGATCATACGGCCTTATAAAATGGCATCAATATTCATTCTTAAAAAACAGCATCATGTCGACCTTGGATAAAACATCATTAAAACTTCCGGTAGAAAACCCTGAGGCAGAAGATTTTCTACCCTTATTGGGAACCGATTATATTGAATTGTATGTGGGCAATGCAAAACAGGCCGCACATTACTATATGTCCGCCTGGGGGTTTCAACCCTTAGCCTATGCAGGACTGGAAACCGGAAAAAAAGATACGGTCTCCTATGTATTGCAACAGGGAAAAATTCGAATCATGCTGACCTCCCCTTTAAAATCGGGAGGGGATATCAATCGGCATATCGATACGCATGGCGACGGGGTAAAAGTAATTGCACTTTGGGTGGACGACGCCACCAAAAGCTATCAAGAAACTACAAAAAGAGGGGCGGAAAGCTATATGGAGCCCGTAGAACTGTCCGATGGCGAGGGAACCGTAGTATGCTCAGGTATCCATACCTATGGGGAAACCGTGCATATTTTTGTGGAACGTTCGGCCTATAAGGGAGTGTTCCTACCCGGATTTCAAAAATGGGAACCGCTATACCGTCCCAACGATACGGGCCTTAAATATGTAGACCATATGGTAGGGAACGTGGGCTGGAACGAAATGAACAAATGGTGCGAATTTTATGCGAAGGTCATGGGATTTGCGCAGTTGGTCTCTTTTGACGATAAGGACATCTCTACCGAGTATACCGCTTTGATGAGTAAGGTAATGAGCAATGGGAACGGACGTATAAAATTTCCGATAAACGAGCCGGCGGATGGTAGAAAAAAGTCGCAGATAGAAGAGTATATCGAATTTTACAACGGAGCGGGCGTACAGCATATGGCGCTTGCAACGGACAATATCATTGCAACGGTTACCGCATTGCAAAATAGGGGGGTGGAGTTTTTAAAGGTCCCAGCTACCTATTATGAAGATGTTTTAGACCGTGTTGGTGAAATCGACGAAGACCTGAAACCGCTTAGCGAGTTGGGTATTTTAATTGATAGGGACGAAGAAGGGTATTTGTTACAGATTTTTACCAAGCCCATTTTGGACCGCCCCACCATGTTTATCGAAATCATACAGCGAAAGGGCGCAAAATCGTTCGGGAAAGGAAATTTTAAAGCTTTGTTCGAGTCTATTGAAAGGGAACAGGCCGCTAGGGGCACGTTGTAGTCCCAAGTTCTGGTTTTACCGGTAATCTTTTATAGGATTGCGCCGCAAGGATAGGCTTTTTGAATACAATTATTTGCGATAGCACGCCCGCGCACGTTTTTTGCCTATCGATTTGCTTAGGTTCCGTATTCGCGAGCCGATATTTATTGTCGAGAGAACCCGGATGAAAAGGGTTTAGCCAAGCGGAACGATAAAGATGTGTTAATTGTATAGTTAAATTCCGTTAAAAGCAATTATCCGAACTTTTTGTTGTAGTAAATTCGTGGTCATAAGGGGTGGTTCCCTTATAACTTTAAGTATTGGTTTTTCATAATTTAAAGTTTGGTTGGTTATTTAGGAAAAGCCCTGATGTTTCATCAGGGCTTTTTTTGTGCAGAAAAACCGTACATACAATACTTTGGAACAAAATTTGTTTTATTAACGGTACGTTAAAACAGTTTTATAAACCGTTTTGCTAATTTTAATGTGAAAATCGTTTTATGAAAAAGCTCTACTTACTCTTCATACTGTCGGCACAGCTCCTTATGGCGCAAAGTGGCGGGGACTCTAAAGCGTCCGTTTTTAAACCTGGGGAATGGTTGAAATTTCGCATGCACTATGGTATGCTGAACGCCAGTTATGCCACCCTACATGTCAAATCCAGTAAAATTGACGGGGTGCCCATGTACCACGTGGTCGGAAAAGGAAAAACTACGGGCTGGGCCAGTATCTTTTTCAAGGTAGACGATACCTATGAAAGCTATTTTAGTAAAAAAGATGGAAAACCATATCGGTTTATTCGTAAAATAGACGAAGGTGGTTATACCAAGGATGTGGAAATCAATTTTGACCATAAAAAAGAAAAAGCGGTACTAAACGATAAAAAAAATAATAAAAAGTATAATTTTGACCTGACCGAGGATAGCATTCAGGACCTTATTTCGGCATTTTATTTTCTTCGGAACAATTATAATCCCGAAGATTTGGTAAAAGGGGAATCCCTTGACCTTAAAATGTTGTTTGATGATGACGGTGTTTTCAATTTTAAATTGAAATATCTGGGCACCCAAACCTTGAAAACAAAGTTCGGAAAGGTAAAATGTTACAAATTCCGGCCTTTAGTACAATCGGGAAGGGTATTCAAAGAAAAAGAGAGCCTTTCCTTATGGGTATCGGCAGACGATAACCGTATCCCTATTCGAATCAAGGCCGATTTGGCCGTGGGTTCCATAAAAGCTGACCTCGATGCCTACAATGGACTGAAACATCAGTTCAAGTTAATAATGGATTAAGGTATACATGAACGAAAAGGAGCAAATCGCGTCCCAAATCGCAAAACTTCAAGAAAAGTATAAAGATTCGGGGCAAGACCTCAGCTCCTATTTGGATGGCCTGCTGTATCAGCGTTACCTCACCTATTGGGACTATATCCATTTGGATACCTTGTTGAGCCTTCAGGTTCCCCGAACCTATTTTCCCGATGAGGAAATCTTCATCATGTACCATCAAATTACCGAACTGTATTTTAAGCTCATATTGCACGAGCAAAAACAGTTGGTTGACGACAAATCGCAAAAAGTCGCCTTTTTCATCGAAAAAACACGACGTATCAATAGCTATTACCAAGCCTTGATCTCTTCCTTCAGTATTATGATCAAGGGAATGGAACGCGAACAGTTTTTGCAATACCGCATGGCATTGTTGCCGGCAAGCGGTTTTCAATCGGCCCAATACCGGATGATCGAAATCTATGCGGCCCCTTTGGAAAACCTGGTACACCACACCGAACGGGGTTCGCTCAATGGAAACGAATCCATAGAAACGCTTTACGAACATATCTATTGGAAGAAGGGAGCAACGGATTTGGCCACCGGCGAGAAAACCTTAACGTTAAAACAATTTGAATATCGCTATACCCCGCGTTTGGTCCGTATCGCGAAACAGGTGGAGAACAATACCATCTATCACAAGTTCATGCAGTTGCCTGCGGAAAAAAAGGATAATAAAGCCCTAGTTGATGCGTTAAAGAATCTGGATATGAACGCAAACGTGAATTGGCCCTTGATGCATTTTGGATCCGCCCACCGTTATTTGGGTAAGGATGCGGGGGAAATTGGGGCGACCGGAGGAACAAATTGGAAGGATTATTTGCCACCAAGTTTTCAAAAAGTAGTGTTCTTTCCATCGTTGTATTCAAAACAAGAGTTAAATAATTGGGGAAAACAATGGGTAGACCATATCTTTAATCCCGAAAAAATGGAATGATAGCATGAAGTATTTGTGGGGCGCAATAGTAGTAACATTGTTTTTTTCTTCCTGTAAGGAAAAGCAGTTGTCCGATCCGGTCAAAAAAGAAATAGCGGAGGTAACCAAGGTAGTCGAGAAAGTGGCCGCCAAACAGTTCGGGTTCAACCTTGAAGACTTTAAGGTAACCGTTGATACCGTCAAAAATGGGGATAGCTTTGGCGAACTGATGTTGTCGCACAAGGTGGAGTATCCAAAAATCGCCAAAATTTCCGAAGATTTTAAAGATACGTTTGACGTGCGCCGTATTCGCGTTGGCAAGCCCTATATGATCCTTCAATCGAAAGATACTTCCCAGACCGCACAAGTATTTATTTACGAGAACGACCCGATAAACTACACGGTTGTCGATTTGAGGGACAGTGTTGTTGCCTACAAGAACAAAAAAAAGGTCAAGTATGTGGAACGTGAGGCCTCTGGCGTGATAACGACTTCGCTTTCCGAGGCCATTTTGGAACAGGGAATCGATTATAACGTTACCAACAACCTTTCCGAGGTATATGCTTGGACGGTAGATTTCTTTAAGCTCCAAAAAGGGGACAAGTTTAAGGTAGTGTACAAGGAAAAGTTTATCAATGATTCCATTTATGCGGGAGCTGGCCCTATCGAGGCCGCTTATTTTGAGCACAACGGGAGGCCTATCTATGCTTTTTCCTATGAAAACGATTCCTTGAAAAGTATCGTGGACTATTATGATGAGAGCGCGAACAACCTGCGAAGGACCTTTTTGAGGGCTCCCTTAAAATTCGGACGGTTGTCGTCGCGGTACAATTTAAAACGCCGTATCCGCTATTACGGCAATAAGGTACGCCCGCACCGGGGAACCGATTATGCTGCGCCCGTAGGTACACCCATTTTGGCGACGGCGGATGGTACGGTAGTAGAATCGACCCGTAGGGGCGGAAATGGAAAATATGTAAAAATACGCCATAACGGTACCTATGCAACACAGTACCTGCATATGAAAAAACAAAAGGTACGCAAGGGCGAATATGTGCGCCAAGGCGACGTTATTGGATGGATCGGTATGACGGGCAACACCAGCGGACCGCACGTGTGCTATCGATTTTGGAAAAACGGACGGCAAGTAGACCCGCTTCGGGAAGAGCTGCCAAAAGCGGAACCATTGAAAGAAACCCTGCAACCGGCCTATTTTGAATATATCGGCCCGTTGAAGGACCAGTTGGACTGTATGGTCTACCCTGATCCGCCGGAAGAAGAGAAAGAAGATTTGCTAACACTCAATCAGTAACATGTCGCTAGAGAACACCGACCCCACCACTACCAACGCCTGGAAAAAACTACAACAACACTATACCGAGACCAAAGAAGATACCCTTAAGCAACACTTTGCCGATGCCCCGGAACGGGCGGTGAAGTTTAGTTTGCAGTGGAAGGATTTTTTGGTCGATTTTTCAAAAAACAGAATTTCAGGGGAAACAATGTCCCTATTGGTGGAATTGGCGGAAGAAGTGGGGCTTAAAAATGCCATTACAAGCTATTTCAATGGCGATGCCATAAACGAAACGGAAGGAAGGGCCGTGCTGCATACGGCGCTCCGTGCGAAAGCCTCCGACACCGTTATGGTCGATGGCACCAATGTGGTACCCGAGGTGTACGCCGTAAAAAAACATATCAAAAGCTTTACCGATTCCATTATCGATGGAACACGAAAAGGATATACCGGAAAAGCCTTTACCGATGTGGTGAATATCGGGATCGGTGGTTCCGACTTGGGGCCGGCCATGGTTACCGAAGCTTTGGCATTCTATAAAAACCATTTGAACGTACATTTTGTCAGCAATGTGGACGGGGACCATGTACATGAGGCCTTAAAGAACTTAAATCCTGAAACCACCTTGTTCGTAGTGGTATCCAAAACATTTACTACCCAGGAGACCTTGAGCAATGCGACCACTATTAAAAAATGGTTTTTGGGCCATGCCAAACAAGAAGATATCGCATTGCACTTTGCTGCGGTGTCTACCAACAGCGAAAAAATAGCGGAATTTGGTATTGCCCCGGAAAACGTTTTTCCCATGTGGGATTGGGTAGGCGGGCGCTTTTCGCTTTGGAGTGCGGTTGGGCTGTCCATTGCCTTGGCAGTCGGTTTTCAACATTTTGATGCCCTTTTGGAGGGTGCCAATGAAATGGACGTGCATTTTAAATCGGAAGATGTTGGAAACAATATTCCAGTGGTATTGGCACTTTTGAGCGTTTGGTACAATAATTTTTATGGGGCCGAAACCGAGGCCATTATCCCCTACACCCAATACCTGGGCCGGTTGTCGGCATACTTACAGCAGGGGATTATGGAAAGTAACGGTAAAAGCGTGGACCGGAACGGGAAACGGGTGAGCCATCAAACGGGCACCATTATCTGGGGCGAACCCGGAACCAACAGCCAGCATGCGTTTTTTCAGTTGATCCATCAAGGAACAAAGCTGATTCCCGCCGATTTTATCGGGTATAAAAAATCTCTTCATGGCGATACCGACCACCATCAGAAACTGATGGCCAATTTTTTCGCGCAGACCGAAGCGTTGATGAACGGTAAAACGGAGCGCGAGGTTCGTGCCGAGCTTTCGGAAAAAGGAATGTCGGAAGCGGCGATGAAAAAACTGATTCCGTTCAAGGTCTTTGAAGGGAACAAACCTACCAACACCATTTTGATCGATCAGCTTACACCTAAAAGTCTGGGCGCCCTTATTGCATTGTACGAGCACAAGATTTTAGTTCAAGGGGTAATTTGGAACATTTTCAGCTACGATCAATGGGGCGTGGAACTGGGCAAACAACTGGCCGGTAACATACTGCGCGACATACAAGGTTCCGAAATTGGCAAGCATGATGCCTCTACATTACAATTATTAAAGGCTTTTAAGAAATAAGGAGCTAATTCCGTATTTCTTTATAACGTCTGATAACTTCCTCGTTTTCAAATATCGATACTGCCAATTTAAAGTTAAATTTGTCTTAACTAATTTAACGCTAGCTTAATGTGAAAAGACAAAAAATAACGCATTTTTGCCAAAATTAAGCTAATAAAAACGAGAACAAATGAAACAAAAGTACTTCGCAATGGTAGCGTTCTTTATGACTGCCTTTGCATTTTCGCAGGGGGTGACTACCTCTAGTATGCAGGGAACGGTATTGGATGATGCCGGAGAACCGTTATTAGGGGCCAATGTGGTTGCCACGCATACGCCGTCTGGTTCTACATACGGTGCCATCGCTAATGAGGATGGAAGGTTTTACTTTACCAATTTACGTGTTGGTGGGCCTTATCAGGTAGTAGTGTCCTATATCGGTTTTCAAGATAAAACTTATGAAGGTATTACTTTAGGACTTGGGCAGAGTTACAATTTGAAAGTAGAGCTCAAGGAAGGTGTTGAGCTTGAAGAGGTGGTGGTAACCTCCACTAGGGGAGATATTATAGATCCTGATCGTACCGGGCCGGCTACTAATTTGTCTAGGGAGAAAATCGATGCGCTGCCCACAATTTCTAGGAGTATAAATGATTTTACCAGGCTTACGCCCCAATCCAACGGAACTTCGTTTGCAGGTACTTCGGGGAGGTTTAACAATTACACCATAGATGGGAATATTTATAACAATAACTTTGGTCTTGGAGATGCTCAGTTTGCCGGAGCAAATCCAGTTTCATTGGACGCCATTGAAGAAGTACAGGTTAATCTTGCTCCGTATGATGTTCGATTGTCGGGTTTTACCGGAGCAGCGGTAAACGCGGTCACCAAATCTGGTACTAATGAGTTTAAGGGCTCTGTGTACTACTACCTTAGAAATGACCAAATGGTAGGTACAAAGCTCAGAGATTTGACACTAGAGCCGGGTGATTCTCGAAATGAAATAAAGGGAGTAAGCTTGGGAGGCCCTATCCTTAAGAATAAACTATTTTTCTTTGTCAGTTATGAAGAAGAAGAACAAGCTATTCCAGGTTTCCAAAGGCAAGCTGCAAGACCAGGGTTAACCCCTGACGGTCTTGTCGTATCTAGAGTGCCTGCTTCTGATCTTGATTTTATTCAAGAACAAATGCGAAGTCTTTACGGTTATGAAACAGGACCTTACGAAAACTATCCATTTGCATCTGAAATAAACAGATTTAACGTAAGACTGGATTACAACCTCAATCAGGATAATAAGTTCTCGGTTCGTTACAATCGTTTTGAGTCCGCTTCGGATGTCCAAATAAATGGGAATTCGAACCGTTTTCTGCCAACACGATATAGAAATACTAGAAGAACTAATATTGAAGCGGTTACTTTTGCTAATGCCAACTATACGAATGATCGTTTAGTAGAGTCCATAGTGGGTGAATGGAATGCTAAGGTAGCGGATAATATGTCTAACAAATTGAATGTTGGGTATACTTCTGTGGCTGATCCAAAAAGAGGTGTCCCAGGTGGACAGCCATTTCCGTTCATCGAAGTTCTAGAGCCAGATCCATCTGGAAATCTTCTGTATTATACAGCATTGGGTAACGAATTGTTTACTGTAGGTAATTTGTTGGAGAACAACGTTTTTAACATTACGGATAACTTTTCGATATACTCCGGGAAACACACCTATACTATTGGTGCCAATTTTGAATATATGACGTTTAAAAATGCCTTTAACCCGGTGTTTAATGGCTTCTATAGATTCACTAGTTACGATAGTTTTGTTGAAACGGTCATCAATCAAACACCGGGAGCCTATCCAGATGCTTTTGCTAAAAGTTTTGCTTTGGACGGTTCATTGACGCCACCTGTCGATGAAGTTAATTTTGGTCAAGTTGGCGTTTATTTTCAGGATGAATACCAGCTAAACGACGATTTAAAAATAACCGGAGGGTTGCGTATTGACTTTCCTTTTTACGCAAGTGATATTCCAAGAAATACATTGTTGGACGATTTAAACAAAACTTTTATTGATGATGACGGAGACTCTTTTACGCCAGATGTTAGCCAGTTTCCGAAAGTACGCCCGTTATGGTCTCCTAGGGTTGGAGTAAACTGGGATGTTAATGGCGAAGGTAAAACACAGGTACGCGGTGGAACGGGAATTTTTTCCGGTCGCATTCCATTCGTATGGTTGAGCAATCAGGTAAATGGTTCAGGTGTAGTTAGAGGAGGTATTGGTTTTGAAGGTGACGAGGTAGCTGAGGAGTTTGGGCCGAATTATGTTTTCAATCCAGACGTGACTTTTGGGAACCCGGAAAATCCAGGTCAAACCTTATCGAACGAATTAAATCTAACCGATCGTGATTTTAAACTTCCGCAAACATGGAGGACCAACATCGGTGTAGATCATCAGTTGCCATGGGGAATTACAGGTACCTTTGATTTTATTTATTCCAAAGACATTTCTGCCCCTATTGTTTATAATCCAATATTGCGTGAGCCAGACGGTACGCTTAACGGCCCAGATCAACGCCCGTTTTGGGATGGAGGCTATTCAAATGATGAAGACTTTAGAAACGTGTTTTTGCTAACAAACACTAATAAAGGAGACTATTATTCATTTACCTTCCAGTTGGAAAAGCAATTTAATAACGGTTTCTTTTCTTCTTTGGCATATACCCGTTCCAGAGCTAGGGATATGGGTAGTACAGGTGGTTCTCAAGCGGGTTCTTTGTGGACTGCTACGGTTCAGGAGAACAGGAACGATCCTGAACTGAGTTTTGCCGCTTTCGATCAGCCCAATAGATTTGTTGGTAACCTTACCTATCAAAAAGAAAACACAAGTATATCTTTATTTTGGCAAGGTGGGGAGAACGGACGTTATAGTTACACCTATTCAGGGAATTTTGGTGATAATGCCGATAGGTTGATATACATTCCTAACGATGCGGCAGAATTAAATTTCGAGGAATTTGAACTTGACGGAGCTATTGTTACGGAGCAAGCACAAATCAATGCTTTGAACAATTATATAGAACAGGATGAGTACCTTAGTGAAAACAGGGGAAAAGTTGCAGAGAGAAATGGTGCCAAACGACCTTGGTTCAATCAGTATGATTTAAGGATATTGCAAACGATTAATTTAACCAATGATAAAAAGAACCGACTTCAATTATCAATGGACTTCTTAAACGTTGGTAACCTGTTCAATTCGGATTGGGGTGTTCGACAATTCGAATTGCAAAGAAACATTCTTAACTATAGGGGTAGAAATACTGCCGATGAACCGGTTTACAGTTTGAATACCGTTAGAGGTACATCCGAAATACCTAGAGAAAGTTATCAGCCCTCAAATAGCCTTGGGGACACTTGGAGATTACAAGTAGGTGTGCGGTACCTTTTTAACTAGGGCGTGTTAACACAAAATAGGTATCTTTGTTAAATGGAATTGACGGATACCCAATTTGAAACGATCAGCTC
>CANMSB010000050.1 GCA_947500445.1 uncultured Flavobacteriaceae bacterium
CACTAACCACTAACCACTAACCACTAACCACTAACCACTAACCACTAACCACTAACCACTAACCACTAACCACTAACTACTAACTACTCTTTACTCCTCTTCTTCAATAACAAACTTTCTTTAATGCTCTTGAGTCTTTTAAATGCTTTGCCGTTCACTTTTTTATTCTCTTTTTTGGTCTCCGGATCGTATAGCATACCGGTGCACAGGCACATTTTTTGATCTGTTCTTGTGAGCACATCGAAATTTTTACAGGTTTGGCAGCCTTTCCAAAATTCCGGATCTTCGGTCAGTTCGGAAAAGGTAACGGGTTTGTATCCTAACTCGTAATTGATTTTCATTACCGGTAAACCCGTGGTAATCCCAAAAATTTTGGCATGGGGAAATTTTTGTTTCGATAGTTCAAAAACCTTCTTTTTTATCTTTTTGGCAAGTCCTTGTGCCCTGAAATCGGGATGTACGATCAAACCGGAATTGGCCACATACTGCTCGTGTTCCCAAACTTCGATATAGCAGAAACCTGCAAAAGTTTCACCATCCAAAGCGATAACGGCATTTCCGTTTTCCAATTTTTTGATAATATACTCCGGAGTTCGTTTTGCGATACCGGTACCGCGAACCTTTGCCGAATCGGCAATGGTGTCACAAATGATGTTCGCGTACTTAAAATGGGACTCGTTTGCAATGACGATCTTCATTGAAACTGACTTTAAATTTGATACTATACGATTTTTTGTTTGAAACGGAAATGGACTCACCTATTTCCAAAATAGAAGTACACCCTTACGGGCGACGGCGAACGGGCGCAAAACGACGGAACGCATCTAGCGCTATGAAGAGAATATTGTATGTTGTTTGCGTTACCATTGCATTTCAAATGTACAAATAATATTGAATCGACCGTCCCGCTTTGTCAATTTTTGTGAAAAAACACTTTTTTGCCCCAGACTGTTATAATTTCATATCCCATATAACCAAACAACAGCGCATACTCTAATCCCAACAGCCACAGGTTTTCCGAAAACGTTTCATTGGCATAGGCAAAGTAGCTCAATACCGCCAGACCCGACCAAACGATAGGAAACCGAAAGCTCGTAAAAATACAAAGGGTCACCAAAAAAATAAGGTACCACGGATGTACCGTCGGGGAGGTGAGATAATAAAAACTCAGCACCCATAGCATAGCGTTCAAAAGAACGGTGATTTTCTTGGTATCGCGAAAAAAAGTGCAGTATAGGACCACCGCTATTGTTAAGATCGGGGTAATTTTTCCATAGGTTTTGATGAGTTCCCAGGGTTTCGCATCGAATTGGACGGCCAGTAATTTGATGCCGTTATAGAGGCCGGCATTGAATTCAAAATTCGAAAACCACAACCCTACCGTTTTGGAGTAGTTGGTTATGAATTCCGGCGAGTAAAAAGGGACTACCATTAAAAAGCAAAAAAGGACGACCGAACCATAAAACAACACACTTTTTTTAAGGCTAAAGTACTTCAGAAACAGCGGTAAGAAAAGCAATGGCACCAATTTTACACCTATCGATATCGCATAGACCACTGCTGCGGGCAACCATTTTTTTACCGCGGTCAGGAAAAGCGCCCAAACAAAAAAGAAAAGCATAACCCCTTCGAAGTGAAGGTTTCCCGTAAGTTCTATAATGACCAATGGATTTAAAAAATACCAAAAAATCAAATGTGGCGATTTGTTCAGGTATAGGAGCAATTTGCGACCGAAATAGAGTATCCCGATATCCGCTAAAATAATGATCGTCCGCATGACAAGAAGGGATCCAAAAATGGTTTTACCGCCCAATAAAGAGGCCAATGCGAACAACAGTTGATTAAAGGGAGGATAATTGCTATAGTTTCGCGCACTTAAACTGCCCATGCCGTCGTATAATACCTGGGCATTGGCAATAGGGACATTGGTTTGCGCGATCAACGTATCGGGTGTATACAAATAGGGGTTGATGCCTTGGGCCGCTAATTCACCGTCCCAGATAAAACGGAAGTAGTCTTGTGATAAATTTGGTTCGGCCAATAAAAATACCAGCCGGAACAGTACGCCCATCCCGACCAAAAACCTAAGGTTCCATTTTTCAAATTGAATGAGCTTGAGGTATATGAAGAACAGTGCCGTAAAAAGGCCTAGCAATTTCGGAAAGTCGGTGCGAACCAGTTGAAAAGCAAAAAAAGCATACAACAAAACACCCAAGGCCGATAAGAGTATGGCAACCTTATGTAATTTCCAGTATTTGGTAAGGGTATCGAACACGATAAAATGGATATACGATGTTGTGGACTAATTTAATGGTTTTGAACGAGATCGCGCCACAATCGTAACGAATAGCGGAATAGGGAAACAAAATTCGAAAAGGATGAAGTTCTTTATCCTGTGCAAAAGCGATAAGAACTTGGCTTTACCCTGTTGGGAATGGCCTTATACCATTTTAACTTTGAAATAGCACTGATAAATCGTTTCTTTTTCAGCTGTTCTTCGTTAAAAAATATAACCGTAGCTAAGGCTATGCTTAGATTCCCGGTCAAGCCGGGGACAGGCTTTTTGCCTCGAACAACTAAAAAATAATTCAATTTCTATACGCGCGATTTCAAAGTTAAAATGGTATTATTTTAATACTTCCGGCTCGCCCTTTACCTGTTTATGGGAAACCACTTCGGCAAGCCCCAAACCGCCAAAAACGAGGTAGGTCGCTTCAAATTGAAATACGACGGTATAGCCCTGCTCTTTCATTTTCAAAGGACTTTCGGGCCATAATTTCTGCCAGTCCTTTTTGTTTATGTAAATAAAGGGATGGTCCTTAAAAGGCACTTTTAAGAAAACTCGCTTGTTGCCCAACAGGGTTTCAAAGGCGTGTCGTAACAGATGGAGGTAGCCCAGGTCGATAAGGTTATAGCGTACTTCAGCGGCCCCTGCCGCTTTTCGAGTGTAGGAAAGGCGATAGCGTAAAAATACAAATGCGTATAATGCCAAAAACACGACTACAATGGCGACTATGATTTTCATTATTACAACTTTATAAGAGTACAATGGTGCAAAACGGGGTTAAGTTACAAAACACAATAGGCTTTTAGTAGTGTCTCCACCGATTTTGCGGTTGCCAGGAGTATGGAAATGGGCTATCAGCTTTATCGAAGAAACGGATACTCATCCGTTCCGTTGGATTTGGAAGTGAACCTCACAATCGACGAAAGTGAAAATGGATAATACCAATTCACCTTTAAAATGAAACCTTGGGCAACCATTTAAGGTTTCGTAGCGTCTTGGAAGTAAAGACGCCTGGTCCGGCTTCTGAAACCATAATTAATATGTTAAAAAATCAAAAGGTAGGCATTAAAGTAAAACTTGCGGCCTTATGGTCCTCCGTAACCTTTTGCTATCTATATGGGGATTACTTTGAACTGTACACTCCAGATAAAATCAACAGTTTGATTACTGGTGAAAACATTCTGGATAGCCCGACGAAGCTATTGGTCGCGTCGATGCTTTTGGCAATTCCTTCCCTAATGGTGGCACTATCGGTTGTTCTTGGGCCGAAAATAAACCGCTTCTTGAACATCTTGTTCGGAACGCTGTTTACGGTAATGATGATTTTTATAGGTGTTAACTCCATGGTCAAATGGTACAGTTTTTATGTTTTTCTCGCTTTTTTAGAAAGTGCAATTACGATAACCATTGTTTGGTACGCCTTTAACTGGCCAAAAAAAAGCGATTGACCCCTATACTTTTTACATTTTAAACTAAAACCAATTGCCCTTATGATTCAAAATGTTAAAAGAGTGGCAAGAACATCGGGACTCTTATACCTCTTAATGATATGTTGCGGTATGTTCAGCTTGGTATATGTTCCTTCCAAATTGTATGTATGGGAAAGTGCAATCGACACCCATAAAAATATAATAGTAAATGAATTCTTTTTCAAGCTAGGAATCTTGAGCGACTTGTTCATGTATACCCTATTTCTATTTCTGTCACTTTCTTTGTACAGGTTGTTGAAACAGGTGAGTATTGATATTGCCGTCGTCATGGTCGTATTGGTGGTTGTGAGCGTTGGAGTATCCTATGCCAATCTAATTCCAAAGTTGGACATCATCACCCTTTTGGATGATTCCTTAGGTTCATACACGGCCGATGCAACAGAACGGTCAGAACAACTTTTCACAATCTTAAAATCGCATTATAACGGGTTTCGCATAATTCAAATATTTTGTGGACTTTGGTTGTTTCCTTTTGGCCTTTTGGTCTATAGATCCGGATTTTTACCTAAATTTTTTGGTGTTTTACTCATAGCGGGATGTTTGGGTTATCTTATCGATTTCTTTGGTTATTTCTTTTTTACGCAAAGTTATAAAACGAGTATCGTTCCTACCATTGCAGGGCTTCCCCATGCGTTGGGCGAAATTGGAATTTGTTTGTGGTTGTTGATTTTTGGAACAAGGCAAAAATTGGTTTCTGGCAATTCTTCCAAAATATAAATCCTACTGGTTTACGCCATTCTTATTACGACTGGGCAATTGGTATGCTTTCCTTACTATAAGGGAGACGGAAGTGGCTATTTCGACAAAGGAGTTTAAAAAAGAGCGCTCCGACCACTTTACGAAAATCGGTATAATGAATTTTCATTCTTTTCTTACAATGGAGTAAAAGAGAAATCGATAGAAGTTAAAGTCCAAAATCCTAAGGGTTTATATAGTATTCTTTTAGGATTTCCTAAAATAGCACTATCCTTGATTCTGACCACCAGTAATAGGTTGGTTTTCTTGGTGTCCATTGTAATAGTCGCAAAAGCGTCGATTAGAATGCCAAACTAACTTTAATTGGTCTTTTTTTTCTGCCAACATTTTTGAACCTCTTTTTTTCGTTCCTTTTTGAGAATCCGTTTTTGCTTGTTGGTCCATGCTTTCCTTTCGGAACTATTCAGCCAATCGCGATATTTCTTTTGAAAATTTTGGGTGCCGTACGTTTTGATGGCGGGTAGATAATTGGCGATCGATACGGAATGTTCTGTACAAAAATCAAGATCGCAACTTAACGCCCCGGTAACCTTTGTGTAGGGAATGGGCTCGATAAGATCGGCTATAATAATGGCTATTTCTCCCTTCGTCAAAAAAGACCTTTCGCACCGAAATCTATTGTTCGATGCATCGTTATTTGTAAACAGGTTGACTAAAATAGGAAGTGCGCTTTCCCCATAGGCTATTATTTTTTGGGTTTGCGATGTCATATAGAAGGTACCGGTGCCAACGCTATCGGGCATATTGTGAATAAGGTACCGAATCTCGTTCCGCGTTTGTCCGATTATGGACCCCGTTGACAACAAAAATAAAATCAATATTGTGTTATAGAATCGTAGCATGATAAAAGCGGTCATAGCGCTAGGGGATCGAACAGGTCGCTGTTCTTTCACAGGAAACGATCAAGAGCGCGAAACGGATATCAGGCCCGAGCGGTAAGTGATTTAAAAAAGACGAATCCAAATCCTAAAAACAGCATAAAATGAAATGGGAACAACCCAAAATCGTTCAATGGAATGGCCAAATACATACCATAAAGGAAATATAGCATCAGGGCAAATTCCAATAACATATTTGGCGAAAGTTTTTTGGTAAGGTATTTATTGCCTTTCCAGCTTTCCGTTAGGCTATTGATATTGAACTTGGGTGTTCTTACAAACTCACTGCGCTTGCCCATATGACCTTCCAAAACAGCTATGGAATTGTGAAGGGAGAAGCCCAGCGCCACGGAGAAAAATGTGAAAAAGAGTTTAATGTAATCTACAAAATTATCAAAACTACTGCCTTGGATGCTCTTATACGTAAACCAGTAACAGACGAAGAGAATTACCGTACTGAGTATAAAGAAACTTAGGGCATCAAAAACAAGGTCGAACTGCGGGTAAATGTTCTTTATGAACATGGTGGGGATGCTCAAAAGGGCAACCACGAATACACATAGGAACATACTACTGTTCAAAAGGTGCATTACGCCATGGAATTTTGTTTTGAACGGAATGTTCTTGGCGCTAACAACGCTCCAAACGGTTTTACGGAAATTTTCGGCACCGCCTTTGTTCCATCGAAACTGTTGCGACCTCGCGGCACTGATTACAACGGGCAGCTCCGCCGGTGTTTCCACATCTTCCAAATATTTGAACTTCCAGTTTTTCAATTGTGCCCGATAACTGAGGTCCAGATCTTCCGTAAGGGTATCACCTTCCCAGTTTCCCGCATCAAGGATACACTCCTTGCGCCATATGCCGGCCGTACCATTGAAGTTGATGAAATGGCCTTTGGCATTTCTACCGACCTGTTCAAGGGTAAAGTGGGCGTCCAAGGCAAAAGCCTGTATTTTTGTGAGTACCGAATAGTCGCGGTTGATATGTCCCCAACGGGTCTGGACGACACCAATTTCCGGATCTTTAAAATAGATAACGGTCTTTTTTAACCAGTCGCTATCCGGTAGAAAATCGGCGTCAAAAATGGCCACGAAATCGCCTTTGGCCACTTCCAATCCTTCCTTTAAGGCACCCGCCTTAAAACCTTGCCGGTTTTCGCGGCGAATATGTTGTATGTCCAATCCGGTAGCTTGGAGCTCTTTTACCCATTTTGCCGTATCGACTACGGAATCGTCGGTAGAATCGTCTAATACCTGAATTTCCAATTTGCTCTTGGGATACTCAATCTTGGCAATGTTTTCGAGCAATCGTTCCATTACGTATTCCTCGTTATATACGGGGAGTTGGATGGTTACCATGGGAATTTCCCGGGCATCCATTAAATTGTATTTTGGGGCGGTCTGGTTTTGCTTTTTGTAACCGAGATAATTGACGAGAAGGTTGAGTTGGGCCAAACTGTAGAAAAAGATCAACAACAACGCAATACTATAGATGGCGATGATAATGTAAGCGATTGTAAGTCCCATATTATTTTATGCTGTATTTAAAAATCCAACCTAATATTTTTATGCCCGCAAATATACTACCTTTTACGGTACCGGACACTTTTGATATGCCAATTCGTCTTTTGTAACGTACTGGTACTTCGGTATATGTCAAATTTTGTTTCAGGGCCTTTAGCTGCATCTCAATGGTCCAGCCGTAGGTTTTGTCCCCCATCTCCAAACCTAACAGTTTGTCGTATTTTATAGCTCTAAACGGACCAAGGTCGGTAAATGTTGCCCTAAACAGTATTTTCATTAAAAAGGTGGCCAACCAATTCCCGAAAATTTGTTGTGGGGTCATGCTTCCATCTTCCCTAAGGTGTTTTACACGTGCTCCAATAACAAAATCGATATCCCGATCTACAATGGGCGCTACCACTTTGGTAAGCTCTTCAGGATAGTCGGAATAGTCTCCGTCGATAAATACGAGAATGTCGGGTGCTTTGGACTGTTCACTGAGGTATTGCATTCCGCACAAACAGGCATACCCATACCCCTTTCGGGTTTCTTTTAATACCGTAGCCCCCGCTTTACGGGCATTTTCTGCGGTGGCATCTGTTGAATTGTTGTTAACAACTATTATCTCGGAAACGGTTTTTGGTAACGCGGAAACCACTTTTGCAATGGAATCCGCTTCGTTGTACGCGGGAATAATGACCTTTATCGTTTTTGTGGACATGGACTTAATTTAGTTGGTACCGATGTCTTCCCGGTCGTAAAGGTTGTGCGGAACCGTTCCATTGAATCGAGCCTTTGCTTTTTGTCGGTATTTCGATTTCCGCATACAGCTTATTTTTTCTTTTTTCCAAATTGAAATGAATGGGCCCTTTGGCTGTTGGCATGGTCCCTTTTATTTTCGTTAGTTTTCCAAACGCCGGGGAAATACAAATGTCGTCAAAGTTCCCGGAAACCGATTGGATGCCTGCCAAATAGGTGAGATAAAAATACGCGGGCGAAGCACTCCAGGGATGCACTTCGGACCGGGTGGGTTTCGAGTTGGCCTCGAACCGTTCTAAGGTAGTACTCATGTTGTTGGCCACCATTTCTTCCCAAGGGCGTTGGGCACTATCGAACAATGCAGGTTTCCCTACTTTTTTTATGGCTTCGAACAGGTAATAACGGTAGTAATAGGTCGCCTGTAACAAGTTACTGTCGTTTACTATTTTGGCCAATAGCGTAGGCTGTTCCTCCTTGGGAAGTGCGTCCGTCAAAATTGCCATGATGTTGGTATGCTGATCGAATATGGATTTGTCCGGTCGTTCCGCGAACAGCATACGATCGCTATCGTAGCAAAGTTCGAACACCACTTTTTTTACCGTTTGGGCACGGGTTTCATATACATTCGCATGGTGGTCATCGCCTATCGCCTCGAACAATTTTGCTGCGTTGGACAGGGCATGGGCATAGTGTAGGCTAACGACCGCCGAATTTTCACCACCATTATCCGTTGCGGTACCTTTGCCTTCGCCAGGGTTTTGGTACCAATCAACAAAGTAGCGATAGGGCGTTTTGTCAACAAGGCCGTTGGGTTTCATGTTGTTTTGAAAACCGTTCAAGGTATGTTTAATGCCCTCTTTATAGGTAGCTATAATTTTAGTGTCCCCTGTAAGTCGGTAATAATCCGCTACCATGTCGACCCAGATCAGGGAGTAGGTAGGGAAAATAAAGGTCGATCGTAAGGGATATGCGCCCAGTAAATTTCCGTCGGCGTCCCTAGAATGGTGAAATTGCCGCAACGCGTTTTCCGTATGGGCAAGGTTGCCGCTGAGCGCCTGCCAAGTGAGCGCGTGTACTTTGGTGTCCCCTATGTACTGCATGGTTTCATAGTAGGCGTCGCTTAAAAAATAGTCTTGGGTACAGAGGTCTACGGTACGCTTGCAGATATTGAAAATTTCGTTGTAGGTGGGGTCATCACTGATAAATGCCGCCGTGGAGGGTATCGTCGTACCGGAACGGTTGTTGTAAAATTGCTCCAGAACCAGTTCGGTGTCACCCGTAGTTATCTGAAATTCGACAAAACGGAACGTACGCATCCAAGTAGGTACAAAGGTTTGGTTTTTACTTCCGTCGGATAAAATATGGTCCAAATACCCGATGAGATGTTTACCTTCTATTGCGCTACGATCGCCTTTATATTGTTCCGGTCCAAAAAGGTTTTCGGCATACTTTATTTTTATGGAAGCTCCCGTTCCCCCGTGAAAATGAAGTTCGGGAAAACCGCTGGTGACCACCTCGTTGTCCAACAAAAAGGAAGCTTTGGTATTTGGCGGTATCCGTAATGGGGTGTTTTCCGGGAAGGAACTTTTGGCTATTGCGGTGGATCGAACTAGGGTTCCCACCGGTTCTTTGGTCCAACTCAGCAAGGGCAGGTTTCGGGGTTCCAGGAGATAGCCGATGGCCCCGCCCATACTTTTTGCACCTTCATAAAAAACAGGGGTCTCCCAATGGTCATCATCAAAACCGGGTCGTTCCCAATTTTTGGGATATTGGTTCAGATCTATAAAGTCAGTGGGGTTGTTGGCATAAAACCCGCCTACAATGCTGTTTTCCCCTTCGCTTCTCCAATGTACTTCCAAGGCTTTGTACGAGGGGTCGATAAAGCACTTCCATCCATCGGAGTTCCCTTTGGTAGTCAACATTTTTGCATTTTCCGAAACACCATTGACCATTAGGGCGGTGTACAGGCTCTGTATCCCTAAAAAACGCCGTTTTCCGTAATTGACGACTTTTACGGCAATCGTATTTTCACCCTGTTGCAGAAACTCCCTTAGGTTTAGGGTTTCAAATTTCCAGTGTTCGATATCGCTCAGTTGCGGACCATGGGTAATTCTAGTGCCGTTGATGAAAAGAAAGTAGTGGTTGTCGGCACTGATGTTGATAATGAAATCTTCCGCGACATCCGAAACGGAAAAGGTTTTACGGAACAGTACGGCCTGATCGGCACCTCCCTCCGTATCCGGGTGGCTCACCCAATTTGCGGTAATGTGTTCGGTTCCGTAAACGACCTTTGGGTAGTTGAGTTCGCGTTGTGCCAAACAGCTCAGACCGCAAAGGAAAAACGCTAACAAACGATAACAGCGCATTATCTTAGATCGGATAGTTTATTTTCTTTTTTAAAACTGGACAAGCTGTACCAGGCCTTTATCTTTTTCCCATTTTTATATTTTTCGGCCGAAGCAAGTTTGCTGTTTTTATATTGAAGACAATAGCCATTTTTTTTGCCGTAGTTCAGTTGGCACTTATGGTTTACCTTTCCTCGGTCGTCATAGAAAAGCCACCAATCTGCCATTTGGCCTTTTTTATAGTGGCCTTCCTGCTGGCGAACGCCCCTTGGCGTATAGAAATACCAATAATCCTTGCGTTTCCCTTTTTCGTAATGCCCTTTTTCCGACACCCTTCCGTTTGGATGATAAAAACGCCAGTAGCCCGATTTTTGACCGTTGATTAGCCAACCCTCGGATTTTGTCTTCCCCGTCCGGTAGAATTCCTTATGATATTTACCCATTTTCGCTTCGGCGGTCCCAAAGGAAAAGGTAAAAAAGCCGATAAGTAAGATTTTAATGAGCACGTCTTGACTTTTTAAGTTTTGTCGAAGGGAATTTAAAAAACTAACGTCCCGTACAACGGTCACGTCCATCTTTTAATCCTTTTGATCGACCACCCGAAAACCAAAAGGATTAACGGGTTTTGTGTAGCGCTTTTACACTGCATTACAAATGTAGTATCAAAGTCCCTGCCAACAATTATGGCCGTCTTAATTTTTGTTCACCAGTTCCATAAGGTCGGGATCGTTCCCCAACAATACTTCGGTAGGGTTGATACGCCCTTCCAATGGGCCGTTTTCCAGCTTTAGAACACCTCTTGGGCAAACAGCGGAGCAAATTCCGCAACCAACACAGCTAGAACGTACGATATTCTCTCCTTTTTGGGCGTACGCGCGTACATCGATACCCATTTCGCAATAGGTGGAGCAGTTGCCACAGGAAATGCACTGACCGCCGTTCGTGGTTATGCGAAACCTTGAGAAGAGCCGTTGCTGAAACCCGAGAATGGCGGCCATTGGGCAACCAAAACGGCACCATACCCGATTTCCCAGAATAGGATAAAAGCCCGTTCCGATAACACCGGAAAAAATACTACCGATCAAAAAGCTATAGCTTTTGCGGAGCGTTTCCGATTTAAAGAGAAAAATATTACCTTCCGAACTGAATACGTGCATTCCGATAAGTGCCGCAATGATCACAAAATATCCGATGGCCCCATATTGGGCATCTTTTTGAAGCTCTTTTCGCTTGAACAGCATTACCCAGGCGAAAACTAGGGTAAGCAGTACGCTGACCCCTATTAGAAAACTACTTTTTGTCAACCAGTACTTGCTGGTATCGGTGCCAAGGTAAGAGTAGACCACTGCAATGGTCATCAAGGTTACGAACACCACAACGCTATGCACTACCCATCGTTCAATGTTCCAGGCGGTTTTTGTTTTATCGCTCAATTGCCGGAACGAATCGCCCGCGGTTTCCGCAAGCCCACCACAACCGCAAACCCAGGAACAGTACCATCGTTTCCCGAATTTAAAGGTCAGTATGGGGCTGATCACGAAAATGGAGAGGATTCCGAAAATCAGCATGGCCATTCCGATATTTCCCGAATCGATAAATCCATTGATGCGGTACCGTTCAAAATTATAGTAATTGAGCGGCCACATGTTTTTAAGATCATAGTAGGGAAGGTCGCCATTTAAACGGGCCATAATTTCGGGAATGATAAAGGCGAATGCGGTTTGAAAGAACATCACGCTCAAGGTGCGGATGCGCTCGTAGGAATTATGGCGGTATTTCCATATAAACTTGATGCCAAAGGCGAGAATGGCAACGGTATAGAGCGTACCGTATACAAACCATTGACTAGCGGGATTGCCACTGAGCAATCTGCTCAAGGGATCGAAAAGTGCGATGACACCGGTATTGGCGCCGTCCTTTACCAATCCCAAATACTCGGGGTAGAAGTATAGGGCAACATAAAAACCGGTCAATGCAATTCCTGCCAACCAGGCCAACACCCCTCGGCTGGACATGGATTTGAACCAGACGCCGTCATTTTTGATGCCTTTGTGCTTATGGGCATAAGCGGCTTTTGAAAACCATACGACCCCTATAAATATGGCGACCAACGAAACGGTAAGCCATAGGCCGCTGTTGGGAAAGTCAATATTAAAAAGGTTCAGTACCAATATCCCCAAACCGATCATCCCCAAGAGGGTAGCAAGTTTTTGTCCGGTGTTCAATGCCTTTGGCGGTTCGCCCGCTAGGGACATGGATTTTTCAAATGTGCTCATGTTCTTTTTTTTGTGGTTGTTCGTTTATAGGGGGTACAATTCGTTTTGTTAGATGCGTGCCTTTTCAAAAACACGTTTCCAACTCCGTTTTTTTGCTTTTATGGCCGTTCCAAATTCCGCATTGTAAGCGGCAATGATCTGCGCTTCATAGGCGGCATAAAATTCTGGATCAAAACTGGCGTCCTTTAAATATTCGATGACATGTTCCACTTCCCGCTCCTCGGTCAACCAGCGATCAAAAATTTCGTGGCGCATTCGTATGCCAAAGGTGTTGATGCCAAGGAATTTTTTGGTTTCCTTGTGGAAGGAAATGGTAACACATATTTTTTCTGTGGCATGGCGCCAATGAAAATGGGTTTCATATTCTTTTTTACTGCGCTCCCCAAATACCCATCCGTAGGTTTGGTATTCGATATCCAAAAATTTCGCGGAATTGAACCAGTGTCCAGGGTTGTAACTCCGTTTGTTTCCACAAATGGTTTGGGCAACGGTTTCACCCATCATTCTGCCGGTGTACCATACCGCTTCTATCGGGCGCCTGTTGCCAATACCTTCATGTTGTTCGGCACAATCGCCTATGGCATAAATGTCCGGAATATTGGTCTCCAAATAGCGGTTGACCTTTATGCCCCTGCCCAAGGTGATGCCCGATTCCTTTAAAAAATCGATGTTTGGGGATACTCCGGCGGTAAGCCCAACAACATTGCATTCGATGGTGTCGCCTTTGTCAGTGGTCACTGCTTTTGCCCGCCCATTTTCATCTGCCAGTATTTCATTGAGGTTGGTCGATAAACGAAGGTCGATATGATGTTCCAATATATGCTCGTTGATCATTCTGGATTCCCCTTCGGGAAGCACACCGTTCCAAAAACTGTTTTCCCGAACCAAAAACGTTACCGGAATGTTCCGTGTGACCAACATTTCGGCGAGTTCAATACCGATCAGTCCGCCGCCAACGATTACCGCTCTCTTGCAAACCGAATTGTTGGGCGCGTTTTCTTCGAGTTTTTCCAGATCTTGTTTGTGGTACAATCCTTGAACACCATCCAGATCTTGGCCGGGCCATCCAAATTTGTTCGGTTTGGATCCCACGGCGATAATCAATTTATCATAAGGAATTTCCGTCTTGTCGGAGAGGACCACTTTTTTTGTGGCGTGTTCGATCGTGGTCACATATCCTTTTAGTAGCCCGATTCGGTTCTTTTTCCAAAACCAAGGCTCATAGGGCTGGGTATGCTCAAATTTCATATGCCCCATATACACATACATCAATGCTGTTCTAGAGAAAAAGTATTCGGTCTCTGCAGAGATGACAGTGATTTTTTTATCGGAATTTTTTCGGATATGGCGTGCGGCGGAAATACCGGCAATGCCGTTGCCAATGATTACAATGTGTTCCATTTAGGATAAATTGGTGGTTGTTGTACGTGGGTCGTTGTCGTTGAAAAAAACTTAACCATATATGTACAATTTAGAAAGAAATTGAATAAGAACCTATTTTGTAAGGTAATGGACGATTTCTCGAACGGCTAATCGTTTGATTATTAAAATCTTAAATAAATCACAAAATTTGCCTTTCTTTGTAGGGCAGGGGAGAAAGGTGCGACCCATACGACAATTCAACCTTAAAAATAACAAACATGAAAACAAAAAAATATCTGATATCGCTGCTAATTATAAGTTTTGCCTTTCTGGGATTCGGTCAGGATACTTCTGAATTTTTCGAAGGGGCCGACGCCTTTTTTAAAAGCAATGTTACCAATGGAAAGGTCGCTTATAAAAAAGTAAAAAATGATTCCGGAGAATTACATCGTTTGTTGGAGATGGCCGAGAAATTGACCGTTTCAAAAGAAAACGCAAAAGCATATCAGGCCTTTTGGATCAACAGTTACAATTTGTTGGTGATCAAGGGTATCGTTGACCATTACCCGGTGAAACAACCTTTGGATATCGCTGGTTTTTTTGATAAGACCAAACACAGTGTAGGGGGAACCGAAATTACATTAAATGATATCGAGAACAAGATGTTACGTGCGGAGTTTTCCAATGAGGCACGTTTTCATTTTGTTTTGGTCTGTGCAGGTTTGGGGTGCCCACCGATCATCAACGAGGCGTACCTTCCTTCCACTTTGGAAGCACAACTACAGCGACAGACCGTCGCGGCAATCAATAATGCCGATTTTATTCGCGTGAACAAAAATAAAGTTCAAATTTCCCAAATTTTTGAATGGTACAAGGGCGATTTTGAAAAAAACGGTAGCGTAACCGATTTCATCAATACCTATCGCTCGGAGAAACTTCCCGAAAAATCCAAGGTATCCTATTATTCCTATGACTGGACGTTGAACGACGCCAAGTAAATTTACACACAACCTAATAACAATAGCTAATCTTTTAAATGGCACTTGTGCTTTGCGTATCGGTGCCCTAAAAACAAACAACATGAGAAACTTTATGAAATACGGTGTTTTTTTAGCCGTTTTGGCCCTAACATTTCAAGGGATAGCGCAAGATACCAATGCAGATGAAGACGTGGATAGTCCACCACAACAGGCAAAAAGTAACATACAACAGTACACCCCATCCAAACTGATCGGTAAGGGACAACTGGATTTAAAATGGTTCAACAACCTTTACACACAGACCGAAAGTACGTTCTCGGAAGGGGACGAACCCCGACAGACCTTTTTTACCTCTACGCTTGAGGCTTACACGGGGGTGGGTAGCAATAACCGATGGAACGTCGGGGCGATTTTTGAATTTCGTTCCAACGTGATCAACGATCGTGGTGCGCTGGAGGTGTTTCAGTTCGATGGGGAGGAAGGAACCGCACGTTCCGGATTTACCTCTATTGCCCCGTCCGTAAAATTCGTGCCCATTGCCTCGGTCAGTAACTTCAGTATACAGAGTTCGTTTTTTATTCCGTTGGTAGACAATGAGGTTGAAAACGGTGTCTTTTTGGACCAAAAGGGATACATATGGCAAAATCGATTCTTTTATGATTATACGTTTCCGGGCGATAAGTGGCAACTTTTTTCGGAACTTAATGCCGAATGGAGTTTTGGGGAACAGGAGGAAAGCTTTGCCAACAATAGCTTAAACCTTACCCCCGGGGTATTTCTAAGTTACTTTCCAAGTTCCAAGTTTACAGTGTTGGCCTTGGCACAGCACTCGCAACGGATCGATTTGGGGAATGATTTTGCGCAGGATTTTACCGCCGTTGGCGGTGGTGCAAAGTATCAGCTTACCGATGCACTTAACCTGGAACTCTTGTACACAAACTTCGTGCGTGGGAGCAATACCGGATTGGGGCAGACCTTCAATTTGGGACTTCGGGCGATTTTTTGATCGCTACCTGAAAATAGCGTAATTTTAAAATCCTAAGATGGCCATTTATGAGGATTTTAAAATTATTGTTGCTGTGCTTGTTGCAGCTTTCGTGTACCGGACAGGAAAACGAAAAAATCAATGGGGTCAGTTTTGTGGCCTCCCGTGAACCGGTAACCGAAACGCAGGTGGCGCAGATCGTAAAGGTACACGCCAACCATGCGGCGGTAATGCCGTTCGGATTTATCCGTGATATCCATTCTCCGGAAATTGTTTTTGATAGCGAACGGCAATGGTTCGGTGAAACCAGTAAGGGGGCATCGCAGTATATTGGGGAATTACAGAAAAAAGGGGTCAAAGTAATGGTGAAACCCCAGATATGGATTTGGCGCGGTGCGTTTACGGGCACCTTGAAAATGCAGAGCGAAAAGGACTGGAAAACGCTGGAAACCTCTTACGAAGCCTTTATTCTGGCGTACGCCAAGGTGGCCCAAAAAATGAAGGTAGACCTCTTTTGCATCGGTACGGAACTACAGCAATTTGTGACCCATAGGCCAGCATATTGGACGGCCTTGATCAAAAAAATAAGGGCGGTCTATAAAGGAAAATTGACCTATGCGGCCAACTGGGACGAATACCCGAAAACCCCTTTTTGGGAAGAGTTGGATTTTATCGGCATCGATGCCTATTTTCCCCTTTCGGATGCCCGTAACCCCACTATGGAGCAGCTCCGGGAAGGATGGAAACCTTGGAAGACCAAAATAGCGGCCTTGGCCGAATCAAAAGGGAAACCAGTACTTTTTACGGAATTTGGATATCGAAGTATGGATTTTACGGGAAAAAAACCGTGGTTGGTCGATGCGCATGATATGCAGGTAAACCTCCAGGCCCAGGCCGATGCCACCCAGGTCATTTTTGAAACGTTTTGGCCCGAAGATTGGTTCGCCGGAGGGTATATTTGGAAGTGGTTTATCAAACATGAGAACGCGGGCGGCGCAGAGGACAATAGGTTTACACCGCAGAACAAACCGGCACAACAGGTGCTGTCGGAGTTTTATAAAAAATATTGACCTTAGCAAAATTAAAGGTCTCCCCCGATTTTTCTGGGTCACGTTTTGTTTCAGCTTCACCTAAACATAGCTTGTGATCTCTTTTTTAAATCGATAACGTATATTTGATTTCAATTGATGCCCTCTTTGCCCTATGTTTACAAATCGCTGCTTGTTGCCGTTACTGTTCTTGATAGGTTTTGGATACGCGCAAGAGTCCTATATCGCCGATGTGAAGATCCAGGGTGCCAAAAAAACGAAAGTCGCTTTTTTGAAACGCATATTGGAGGCCCGACCGGGACAGCAATTGGATTCGGTGATACTGGACCGAGATATTACCCGACTAAAGCGCTTGCCTTCCGTGGCACATGCCTATTATCAAATTTTTTCTTCCGATGATGGGCGCCATAATGTTTTTTACAACCTAACCGAGAATTTTACCCTTATTCCTTTTGCCAACCTCTTTAGTTCCGCCAATGATGATTTTGCCTTTCGCATCGGTCTTCAAGAATTTAATGCACTGGGCCGTAATATTACTGCGGGCGGATTTTATCAGTTCGATATTTTTAGTTCCTATGGACTGAACATAAGGGCGCCCTACCTGTTCGGAAATCGGTTTGGACTTTCTTTTAGCTATAACAATTTTACCACTCAGGAACCGGTCTTTTTCGCGGATGCTACCGCTGATTATCGGTATAATAACGAAGGGTTCGAAGTATTGGGCCTCTACGAGCTGAATTTTAAGAATAGGGTAGAACTGGGTGCGAGTCTTTTTGTTGAGGACTATGAATATCTTTCGGGTGCTACCGACCCCTCGGTGCCGCAGGAATTAAAAGTGGATAAGCACCTTATAAAACTGATCTACAATTTTGATGGTATTTCATATGACTATCATTATTTGTCGGGTTTTCGCAGTGCCCTTAATTTTCAATACGTAGGAACCACCAATAGGGTACTTCCCGCCTTTTTGATAGGATTTAACGATTTTGCCTATTTCCAAAGGGTAGGGGCGCGGGGAAATTGGGCCAGTCGGTTACGGCTTGGTCTGGCGAGTAATGTCGATACGCCTTTTGCCCCTTTTACGGTGGACAATAACCTAAATATCAGGGGCGTCGGCAATACCATTGATCGCGGTACCGGTGCCATTGTCCTTAACACGGAATACCGACATACCTTGGTGGATAAGGATTGGTTCGTATTGCAAGGGAACGTTTTTATAGACGGGGGATCTTGGCGAAATCCTGGAGGGGATTTTAGCGATTTTGGGGACGACCAGAACATTCGCGTGTACCCTGGGGCAGGTCTTCGTTTTATGCATAAAAGAATTTTTAACGCTATTTTTCGGATCGATTACGGATACGGTATTACCAAAGATGCCGACCGAGGACTTGTTTTTGGTATCGGGCAGTATTTTTGATAAGCAGTGAGTAGTTTGCAGTAATTAGGGCGTGTTAACACAAAATAGGTATCTTTGTTAAATGGAATTGACGGATACCCAATTTGAAACGATCAG
>CANMSB010000051.1 GCA_947500445.1 uncultured Flavobacteriaceae bacterium
TTTCTCATAATGACTGTTTAAAATTAAGGTTATTATTCTACTTTTAAACAGTTCGGTTTCAAGGGTAGCTTACACTTACACACCCTTTTCATTTCGTTTAATTGGTCACAACGGTTAACGCCTATTACGCAAGCGCTTTATTAAAAATAGGCATTCTGGATTACTTTAAGTTATGCAGGGCGGGTATGCTCACTTTGGCTAAAATCTCCCTTATGACCTGTTAGGTAGTTCTGTAGCCTTCCCTAAAAAACGGGTAAGGCTAACAAGTACGCATGCTAATATTTCCTCTGGGGGTTTAATTTCACTGAGAGCGGGTTTGGTTGTTTTACAACTTAATATTAAGAAAAGAGTACATGAAAAATAATACCTCATAAATACAGCTTTAAATTAAGTACAACGGTCTCGGCTATGAGTGGTTGCTTGGGTTATCACTTAACTTTGCAAGTATACACCATGTTGGAAATTCCGAAGGAATTTCCAAAGTAGGCGAGCAGTAGCAATTGCTTAAAGCCATCGTTTTAAGTAGTTTTATTTTTCTTTCTTAATGTCCTGATAAGGAAAAATATTCCAATACCCAATATAGCGTAGAAAAACACTTTCCCGAAAACGTATCCTCGTCTGTAAGCTTTTGATTTTCCAGTATATTGTTCTAGTGAATCTAAACCATCAAGGTTTACCGAACTAAAAAATGTTTCTTTAATATCGTTTAATTCCTTTTCTGGAAAATATATCGATAGCATTATTAAGTCATTGCCTGCCAAAAATGTTCTCGATTCTATTACTGGTTTTTCAATATCAGTGTATATGATGGACTTATAGCCAATCAGTTCTCCGAGTTTTATTTCTTCTTTTCTTATTTTTTCTGCTTTTGAACTTTCTTTTGCACCGTCAATAACTCCTTCATAATATTCTATTAATGATTCGTAATTATATGGCAGTGAAGAAAGGTTTTTATCTTTTGTACTACTTTCAGCTGGTAGTTTTTGGATTATAAGTGTTGAATTACCTATTTGAGTATATAGTTGATTAAGCCTCACACCTTTTACAATTGTATCTAATTGATATACTTCTTCTGTGGGAAAATCAATTTTAACATTTTCAAGTTCGAATTCATACCAATTTGTCTCCTGTCCGATTAGACCAAAAGGTACTAGAAGCAGTCCAAAGATTATTTTTAATTTAATTTCTGATGGTTTCATAAATTACTTACAACTTGCTTATAACAACGGTTGGGCTAAGGTTCGTTACTGTGATTCGTCCGAAGGACCATCCAGCCGAACCTAAAGATAGCTTTTTGTGCGTGATTTCCGTTTAGGAAATCCGCAAGCAGTGAATTTTGGCTATTGTTACCTGTAGTTATTTTTCTGCAATCGTTTCCATATAGCGAATTGGAAATATTTGTCTAATCTCCCGCCATATTATAATATCCTTTTCTTCTTTTGATTGTATTAATTCGAGTAGCGTCTTATCGAATTTTCTTAGAGAAAACTCATTTCTCACTTCGTTATAGGCTATGTAAATTTTATTTCTGATTTCACGATATTTTTCATAGTTCAGTTTTTTATGAAAAATACCTAAAACTATTATGCTTTCGTTTACATTAACTTTACCAGAGTATTTGAACATTTTTTCAACTGTCTTAGGCATTTCATCATTATCTGGATTTGGTACAATATATTTTTTCAGTTCAATTGTGATTAGACTATCCGATACGGCTTTTTTTTCAATATTGATATTTCCATCTTCACGAACCTTAATTATGATAATGTTCCTTTCCTTAATAACGATTTCTTCAGAGCTGTCCTGAATGTTCTTCAAATAATTATCAAACCCATACTCTAATTCAATTACCTTATAATCTTCCTCTAGCTCTAACAAAGTTTCCGATGCTCTTTTACAAGAATTTGCGACTATTATTAGAGTCAGCAATAACAATTTAGTCGAGATTTTTGTCATAATTACAGGTAACAACACAATATAAGGAATCATCAATATAGATGCCCACATACCCCAAATTAACCAAAAATCCCCGTTGTCAAAAAGTATCATATAATTACCTTAATTACAATGCTTTAATCATTTTCAAACGGTAACAAACGTTTACAAACGAAAGTAAGCGCTTCCCAACCGAATCTTTTCCCAACACCGTTCTAGGTTTGCCTCGTCAAGTCAAGGAGGCTTCACAATAACTAATGTTTCATTTAAAACCTTTAATTATGAACGCACTTAAAAATTCAGTACAGTTGATCGGAAACTTGGGAAAAGATCCGGAAATCGTAAACATGGACAACGGCAGCAAGCTCGCCAAATTTTCCATCGCCACCAGCGATAGTTATAAAAATGCCCAAGGCGAAAAAGTAGCGGATACCCAATGGCACAATGTGGTCGCCTGGGGGAAAACCGCGGAAATCGTAGAAAATTATCTGGTAAAGGGAAAACAGGTTGCCATCGAAGGCAAACTCATGCACCGTTCCTATGAAACCACGGAAGGCGAAAAACGCTATATCACCGAAATCCGATGTAACGAACTGTTGCTGTTGGGGAAATAGATTTTATTGCGCATCAACAAGACGGTAAGATGGGATCGACGGTCTTCTAGAAGGGCAGTCGTTCCCGCTTATGTTAAAGATTTAATTTATCCAATAAAACACTATAGATGATTAAAGTTAAATTAAAAAAAACTTCGGTTAGAATTGTAAAATGGCTTAACTCCAAAATCAAAAAAAACCAAAAAATATATGACTTCAAAAACTTCTTCTGGACACTCTCGTTAGCGATGCCGCTTTTAGGGTTTGTATATTGGCATCGTTTCCTAGGTTACTTCAATATTAGCCCAAGTATTTACCTAACCCTAGAGGATGCTGTTTTGATTCATTATGACAAGGCGGTAGGTTATTTAACTTTTTTGGCACTACTTTTTCCTCTTCTTGGATTCAAAATACTATCAAAAAATAGAAAAATAAAACGGAATAAAGATTTACTCTTTCTGAACTGTATGTTGGGATTAATATTGGCTGTTGCTTTATTATTGACCTTGGTCGTTCGGTACCCTGAGGATTTCAAGAGGCATTTGGCCCTGTCGGTACTATTTTTTGTTTGTTGTCTTTTTATAAATTTTTGGAAGGGTAATGGCATATATCTCCCTTTTGGCTTTTTACTGGTATTACTTTATGTAAATCTTGGTAAGCTGGACGCAAAAAGGGTCTTAGCGCGAAAAGTAACCTTTGATATGAAGCTTGAGAATCAGGAAGTACTACTTCGGTTAGATGATAAAAGTTCTTTTTTGGTTGCTAACACCACGGCGTATATTTTTGTGTACAACCGCAATAGTGAAAGAATTAGACCTGTATTGAAAACCCAGGTTGCACTCATCGAATTTCCCTTAAAAATTAACAAGGAAGTTGGTTCTACACTTAAATAATAATTCTTATTTTTCTTTCAATGACTCATACGATACAGAAGCAACTATTGACCCTATTAAAAACCCACTTCGGTTACGATACGTTTCGGGTCGGACAATTGCCCATTATTGAAGACGTTTTGGCCAAAAAAGATGTGTTGGCCATAATGCCGACCGGAGGGGGAAAATCCCTTTGTTTTCAGTTGCCGGCATTGGCCTTGCCCGGGACGGCCATTGTGGTGTCGCCCTTGATCGCGCTCATGAAAGATCAGGTAGACGCACTGCAGGCCAACGGTATTGCAGCGGCATACTACAACAGTTCGCAAAGCCCGGAAACGCAGCAACATATCCGGGCCGAGCTACAGGGGGGCAAGCTCAAACTTTTTTACCTGGCCCCGGAAAGTATCGGTTGGTTCTCCGAGGTTTTTCAGGAAATCGATATTAGCCTGTTTGCTATTGACGAGGCCCACTGTATTTCCTCTTGGGGGCACGATTTTAGACCGGCCTACACCCAATTGAGCTCCCTAAAACAACGTTTTCCGAACATACCGATCATTGCCCTTACCGCCACGGCCGATCGTACCACCCAAGATGATATTTTGGAACAATTGGCCATACCTAAGGCTGCCCGCCATTTGTCTTCTTTTGATAGGCCCAACCTGTATTTGGAAGTGCGCCCCGCCCAAAATCGCATACCACAGATCATTGCGTTTTTAAGGGAACGATCGGCAGAAAGTGGGATCATCTATTGTTTGAGCCGAAAAAATACGGTCAAGATTGCCGAACGCCTGAACGATTCCGGATTTTTGGCACGGCCCTACCATGCCGGAATGAATGCGCAAGATCGGGCGAAGACCCAGGAGGATTTTATAAATGATCGCGTGCCGATC
The DNA here is from genome assembly GCA_947500445.1 of uncultured Flavobacteriaceae bacterium. Lineage (GTDB taxonomy): Bacteria > Bacteroidota > Bacteroidia > Flavobacteriales > Flavobacteriaceae > Pelagihabitans. The sequence goes on from CANMSB010000051.1 coordinate 4,291, forward strand.
ATTGTCGCTACCATTGCCTTTGGTATGGGTATCGATAAAAGTAATGTACGCTGGGTCATGCACTACAATCTGCCCAAAAACATAGAGGGCTACTACCAGGAAATCGGTCGCGGGGGTCGGGACGGGCTTCCCGCCCATGCCCTTCTTTTTTATAGCTATGCCGATGTGGCCCAGTTGCGAAAGTTTATTGCCGATGGCGAGAACGCCACGGTGGAATACGCCAAACTGGAGCGCATGCAGCAGTTCTCCGAAGCCTTAAGCTGCAGAAGAATTGCCCTGTTGGGGTATTTTGGGGAACACCGGACCGAACCCTGTGGCGCTTGCGATATGTGCGACCGCCCACCGGATTATTTCGATGCTACCGTGCTCACACAAAAAATCTGTTCCGCGGTCGTACGCCTAAAGGAGCGCGAACCCATGGGAACCGTGATCGATGTGCTTCGGGGTGCCAAAAATGCGCAAGTGATGGACAAGGGCCTACAGCATATAAAAACCTATGGTGCGGTAAGGGACGTTTCCTGGCTACATTTACAGCAATATATGATCCAATTGCTGAACCTCGGGGTCTTGGAAATCAATTTTAGGGAAGGGGCACGTATCGGCCTAGCGCCTTTGGCCAAAGAAGTATTGTTCCAAAACCGCAAAGTGCGATTGGCCGTACCGCTAATGAAAAAGGCTCCCGTAAAAACAGCGGTCGCCAAAAATGTAAAGACCGATGGGCTGTTCGAAACCTTACGGGTATTGCGACAGCGCATAGCCACCGAACAAGGCGTGCCGGCCTATGTGGTATTCGGCGATGCCAGTTTAAAGGATATGGTGGCCAAACGACCGCGGAACGAACAGGATTTTTTGGCAATTTCAGGGGTAGGGGAGGCCAAATTACAGAAATACGCCAAGCCCTTTCTTGAAGCTATCGGTGCCCATATCGGTTCGGAAACCGAAAAAATCCCTACCCATAAACAGTCTTACAAGCTTTTTGCCAAAGGCCTTACCGTAGCCGATATCGCCACGGAACGGAACCTAAAAGAGACCACCATCTATTCCCATTTGCAAAAGGCGCACAATGAGGGTATGGATGTAGACCTGGCCCAATTGATCCCGCCCGATTTTCTCAAGGAGGTGGAAGTCGCGCAAAGTGCATTGGGCGAGGTCGAAGGGGTAAAACCCTATTTCGATTATTTTAAGGAAGCGGTCCCCTATTGGAAAATCCGCATGGCGCTATACTTGCTTTCCGAAGTGTCCTAAACGACCCTTTGATCGCCGTGTCCACATCTTTCAATTAAGGACTTTGGCGTTTGTTCAAGCTCCGATCTTTTAGATATTCGCGCAAGAATAGCAATGGTATGGGGCCAAAATTTTATGAAAAATCTATTTTTCAGCAAAAAAACTGCCCGCAATACTATAGGATGTGTTATTTTCGAACAGTTCCGATGTCAAATTCATAAAATAGACCTGGAACCACAGGGCCGGACCTTTTTGTCCAAATACGAGTACTAAACGTAACGAAACGGTTCGCCGATAGCGTACATAGGATGATTTTCTGTACATGGAAAGTTATTTTTTGTATCAGCGGAACCATCAAAAACCAAACACTATGTTATCGATCATTACTTTTTTGGGCTTTACGATCCTTGTGGCCGTAATAGCCTGGTATGCTACGCGCAAAACGAACGAAAATACCGCTGATGGGTATTATTTGGGTGGAAGGAGTTTAAGTGCCATCACCATCGCCGGATCGTTATTGCTGACCAACCTTTCCGCCGAACAGATCGTTGGGCTCAACGGCCAGGCATTTTCCGAGGGAATTTTGGTTATGGCTTGGGAAACGCTAGCGGCCATTGCCATGGTAATTACGGCCCTGTTGCTACTACCGAAGTACATGACAAAAGGGGTAACCACCATTCCCGAGTTTATAGAAGGCCGTTTCGACGAAAATACCAAGGCCATTCTTTCCGTATTGTTTCTCATCGCTTTTGGCATAGTGCTATTGCCCACGATTTTGTATGCGGGATCCAAAGCGTTCATTACAATGTTCCAGTTGCCGGAAACCTTGGGCGTTTCGGAAACGGCCAGTTATTGGATATGTGTATGGAGTATCGGTTTGATCGGTATCGTTTACGCTATTTATGGAGGGCTCAAAGCCGTAGCGGTATCCGATTTGGTCAACGCCATAGGGCTGTTGGTAGGCGGGTTGTTGATTCCTTTTTTCGGACTGTTGATGATCAGTGACGATAATACCGTAATGGGCGGACTAACGAAATTGTGGACCGACAATCAAGATAAATTCGATGTTACCGGCGATATTACCTCTTCGATTCCGGTCGGAACTATTTTTACCGGAATGATGATCGCGCAGATCTATTATTGGGGAACCAACCAGTCCATACTGCAACGGGTGTTCGGGGCAAAAAGTCTTGCCGAAGGGCAAAAGGGAATGTTGTTGGCCGCCTTTGTCAAGTTTTTGATTCCGGTAATCGTAGTACTGCCGGGTATCATTGCCTTTAACATGTTCGGTTCGGAACTTAGCGATGCCGATGCATCCTATCCGGAATTGGTACGAAGGGTATTGCCCGTAAGTTTGTTGGGCTTTTTCGCCGCCGTGTTGTTCGGGGCCATATTAAGTTCTTTTAATAGCCTTCTGAACAGTAGTGCCACGCTTTTTGGTTTTGATCTTTATAAAAAATTCTTTAGGCCCGATGCCACGGAACTGCAAACGGTAAAGGCGGGGAAACGGTTCGGTTTGGGACTGGCCATTGTTTCCATGACCATAGCCCCTTTTATCGGCTATGCTCCGGACGGACTGTTCTCCTATATCCAACAAGCCTTGGGAAGTTTGAGCGTACCAATCTTGGCCGTTGTGGTCGTGGGTATCGTTACCAAGAAGGTTCCGGCCATAGGCGCAAAATTCGTTTTGGTAGGGGGCGTGATCATGTACTTGATCAGTTTGATAGGTTTGGGCCCGGTAATGGTGAGCAACGCTCTGGAAAAAGCGGCCGCCAATGGAATTACCGATGCTGCCGAATTGGCGGTAATCAAAGCCGAGGCCTATCCACACTTTTTACACGTTATGGGCATTCTATTCGTTGTGAACATCATCATTATGTTGGTGTTCGGTGCAATTCGGCCCAAAACAGAGGTGTACGTACCCAAGGTCACTACCGCCATAGATACCACCCCTTGGAAATATGCCACCTTGGTAGGCGTACTGATCATTGCATTAGTGTTGAGCACCTATTTTATTTTTTAGAAGGTACCGTAACACTGGAATGCGTTCCTCCTTGGTTCGGCCATAGCACCGTTGATGAAGATTTTTGATTTTGATATTGAAAAAGGGATATACCGCTTTGAAAGTAACGGCCTGTATACGGAACCGCACGCGCATCCCGTAGTGGAAATCGTTACCGCGCTACAGGGTACTTTTTCTTTGGAATGCAATGGACAACAGACCGACGGCCTGGTTTTTGCGATTGTAGATGCCAATATAGCACACCGGCTTGTTTCTGAAAATGCTAGCCTAGGCATGTTGATGCTGGAAAGTCATAACGGGTTATTGACCGAATACTTTAAAGCCAAAGGGCTGCTTTTGGATGAGGGATGCTGTCTCAAAACCGAATGCGCCGAAAGGAAGCTACTTTTTGAAGCGATACATGCGGTGGCCGTTTCGGCTGACTTAAAAACGCCGACCGATAAACGAGTTGCGCAATGTATCGATCATATTCAAACGCATACTTCGGAAAAGGACCCCGAAGTAAAAACGTTGGCAGCCAAGGTAGGGCTGTCCGATGGCCGATTGTCGCATCTTTTTAAGGAACATATCGGTATTTCCATCAAAAAGTACTTGGTATGGGACAAGTTGCGCCGGGCGATGTATGGATTTTTGGATAAAGAAGGCAACTTTACCACAGTCTCCCTGCAGGGCGGCTTTTTTGATCAGGCCCATTTTAGCAATGCCTTCAAGAGTGTTTTGGGCATCGCGCCATCAAAAGCATATCGCAATAGCAGCTCCTTACAATCCTAACCCCGGTAGCAACCCTATTTTTGTCCAAAACCATTTCTGATTTTAAACTATTGTAATGGACAAACAACTAAGAAGGATACTAAAAAATGATATTCCCGCATTAAAAATGGTATTGGATTCCAGTGGTCTGTTCCCTTCGGATTTGCTGGACGATATGATTTCGGGCTATTTGAACGACCCCTCTTCGACCGACATTTGGTTCACCGCGCTTGTCGACGATACTCCCATTGCTATAGGGTATTGCGCCCCGGAAAGGTTGACGGAAGGTACGTACAACCTGTACGCCATAGCGGTTGCAAAAATACATCAAGGTACGGGCATCGGTACCGAAATGATGACCTATATCGAAGAGCTCTTGCGCAAAAAAAGGGGTAGGGTCTTGATCGTTGAAACTTCCGGAAAAGCTGATTTTGAACGGACACGCCAGTTTTATAGGACATGCGACTACACGGAGCAGGCCGTTATTCCGGAGTTTTATGATGAAGGGGACGATAAAGTGATTTTCTGGAAAAAACTGGGTTAATACCAGAAATGGTATAAAGCACTGATCCGTAAGGCGAAAAAGGTTTAGAAATGCATGCTGATACCAAAAGTGCCGGGACCAAAATTAAGGTCGTAGCTTACTTTTTTAGGGGCGCCGTTATTGTACTTTTGGGCGTACTTCTTATCCAGATACCTGTCGATGGCCTCCACCGTAAAAATACTCACAAAAACACTGAACGTGATATCCGAGAGCCAATGCTTGCCCTCCCAAAGTCTGGATACCGTGGGTATTGCCCCAAGGGTGTAAATCCCTCCTTTTATCCATTTGTTCTTAAACTGTTTGGCAATGGCATGGGCGTTGGTCATCGCCAATATGGCATGCCCCGATGGAAAGGAATGAAATTCCCGATCACCGCTCCATAAAGGTTTATAGGTGTCCTTATTGCGCCCGCTTAACGGTCTGGCCCTTCCGATGGCCGATTTCATTACCTGTTGTAAAAACCCGGCGGCAGTGGCAGAGGAAATGAGCAGCACTCCGGTACGCCGTAATTTTTCATCTTTCGCGACCAGACCGGTAAGGTATACCGCGCCCGTTAAAATATAGTTGTTGCTGGGGCTTCCATATTCAAAACCGTAATCTCTTACCACTTTAGGGACATTGTCCCGTATGCCGCGCATGTATTCGCTGGTAGAATCGTCAAACAAATATGCGGTTCCGGTAGCGCCTACCACGATAGCGGCATCGGTCCATTGGGAACCTTGCCAGTGCAGTGGGCGGCTATAAGCATAGCCAACGCCCTTAAAAATGTTACCAAAGTCGTATTTGGCCATGTCCCAACGCGTTTCAACAGTGTCTATGGCAATTTCCTGAGCGCAGATACACAAGGGGAAGGTCAAAAGAAAAATACAACGGAGCAGTCTCATAGGGTAGTGGTCGGTTTCAAAAATAACGTTTCAAAAATTACGGATCGGCTGCAAAACACACAAAAAGTAGTCGGATAACTACGCTTTTGGTATGCTAACAAACACAGGGTCTGTCAAGGTTTGAAAAAAATCGTCCAGAATCGGTGTCTTTTCAAAATTTTCCCAAACGGTAATTTTTCTTGGGTTGTCGGGCCGTGCCACCCATTTGTCGTCGATCAATATGGGAGCGGGAATTTGCGTTGCCGTGCCCCAGGAGGGATCTTTTAATACCGCTAGGGCCACCATATCGAAAAGCGCGCGGGAGTTTTTGGGGCCTACCATGGAAACATGATCAAAAATATGCTCGAAAAGGTTAACGGAGTAATCGCCAAAGGTGGAAAAAGTGCCGCCATGCCTTCCCGTTATGGGTTCCGTTGCGATCGGCCCCAAACCGGGCATTTTTTCACCGATTTCTTGCTTGGTTACCGAAACGGCGTCGCTACCGGAAGGTTTTCCATAGCGTACGGTTACCATTTCAAACGGAATACTGCTGTTCAGCACGTAGTTCATGGCTATGGTGTCATTATTCTGGTTGTACTCCCCTGGTTCCGGGTAATTGCTTCCCAGCCAAACAATACGGCTACGCTTTGCAAAGGAAGGGTCTTTCTTTAGGGCCAGGGCAATGTTGGTCAATTTTCCCACGGCCACGATAACCACGGAGTCCTTCTTGGATGCTTCCAAAATAAAGTCGACACCTTCTTGGCCATCATACTGCAGGGGATTAAAATTTTTACTAATGGTTTCAAAATTTCCGTCGGCACCTTTTAAAAGCGGAATGGAGTCCTTTAAATTGCACAGTTGTAAAATACGTTCCGCCTCATCATAATGGCTTTGTATTCCCGCTCCGTTACGAGTGGTATTTACCGTAATGCCCCGTACATCAAAGGTTGCTCCGCTCATGAGCATATATGCCAAGGCATGCTGATCATCGAGTTCGTTGTTGGCATCCGTATCAAAAATGAGTTTTATGTTTTTTGTTGCCGTTACGGTATCCGTGGAGACTGTTTCTTGCGGTGTTTCAACAGCTTTGGGACCATCTTTACAAGCGATCGTGGAAAGGGACAAAACAATGAGGCATCCAAAAAACTTCAAAATTTTCATCTGTTTATATTTATTGTTTTTTAATGGTCAGATGTAATTCGCCAATAATCATTTCGGTTGGTATCAAGAATTGTTATGGCTCATTTCATAGGGTATGGTTATGATCGACCCGAAAATACAAAATAAATGATGGAAGTAGGGAGGGCGGAACGGTCGCAATGCTTTCCGCCATGTGATAGTAGAATTCCGAGAGAAAACGAATCAAGGGAGTTAAGCTACCTTTTGTAACAAATCGAAACAAGGACACTTTTTACAGCGTTTGTGTTCTCCCTTTCGATATTTATCACAGCATTTGGATTTCAATTTGGTAGCACCCGATACTTTGGGCAAACGTATTGCCTTGTCGGCTTTTTTACGTTTTTTGGACTTCTCTTTTTTCTTTTTGCTACCCATTATCATCTGTAATAGGCTTCAAAAATAACTATTTTAATTAAATCTAAATAAGAACTTTTGTTAAAAACAACACACCCGATGTGGTGATGGGCTGTTTTCCCATGTCACATCGGGTGTGTTGTCCATTTCAAATGGTCTGGCGACCGTTATATTGCCGTCGCACTACCGGGCATTATTCACTAGGCTCGGCGGCCGCACTTTCTACAGCAATGAGTTTTACATCGCGATCGAACAGGTACAATCCACCTTTGTCGTTTCCGATCAAGTTGATCTTATCCAATATGGTACGGGCAAGTGCCTCTTCTTCAATCTGCTCCGCTACGTACCATTGTAGAAAATTATGGGTCGCATAATCTTTCTCTTCAAGGCTGACGTGTACCAGGTCGTTGATACTCTTTGAAACAAAAATTTCGTGCTGGTACAGTTCTTCGAACATTTTTTGAAAGCTTCCAAAATCGGTTTTTGGCGCTTTTAAGTCCGAAATTTTGGCGTGGCCGCCCCGCTCGTTCACATATTTAATGAGCTTTAACATGTGTTCACGCTCCTCATCGGAGTGTTTGTACATAAACTGTGCTATTCCTTCAAGGCCTTTTACCTCCGCCCATGACGCCATGGAAAGGTAGGTCTGCGACGATTCTGCCTCTACCCGTATTTGGCCGTTGAGGGCCGTTTCTAATTTATCTGATAACATAATTGAAATATCCTTTATTACAAAGTTACGCATTATAACGCATGTTTACAGCGCATTCACTTGGTTTTAGAAGTAGATTTTTTGTGCTGCCCGGAAGGTATTTGCATGTGCTTCCACTATGGTTTTGATTTCTGGGGAATACCCGCCGCCCATGCTGCATTGCACCGGAATTTGATGGTTTTTACAGGTCTCCAGTACAAATTCGTCCCGTTGCTTACAACCCTGTACCGACATCCCCAAAGTACCCAATTTGTCGGTCGCAATGACATCTACCCCGCAGAGATAAAAGATGAAATCCGGGCGTTGTCGGGCAATCAGTTTTGGAAGCGTTTCGGTTAAAATGGACAGGTAAGTGTCATCATCGGTTCCCTTTTCCAAGGCAATATCGAGGTCGGACCGTTCTTTTTTGAACGGGTAGTTTCCCGCGCCGTGCATGGAAAATGTAAATACGGAAGGGTCGTCCTGAAATATTTCGGCGGTTCCATTGCCCTGATGCACATCCAGATCAACGATCAATATGTTACGGGCATAGTCCTTTGCCTGTAGGTATCGTGCCCCTATGGCCTGATCGTTGAGCATACAAAAAGCCTCTCCATGATTGGTGTAGGCATGGTGCGTACCGCCGGCAATGTTCATGGCGATACCATGTTCCAAGGCATGCTCGCAAGCGCGCATAGTTCCATCGGCGATGATACGTTCCCGTTCCACAAGTACCTCCGATAGCGGAAAGCCTATTTTGCGGGCTTCCTTAGGTGGTATTTTAATGTTCAACAGGTCGTAAAAATAGTCGGGGTCGTGTACCGCAACAATGTATTTATCGTTCGGTGGACCGGGCTCAAAAAAATGCTCCGGCGTACATGTGCCTTCATGCAATAATTGTTTGGGCAACAATTCGTACTTGAGCATCGGAAACCGATGTCCCTCTGGCAACGGGTGTTTGTAGATGGGATGGAACGCTATTTTTAACATACAACATGCCGCAGTTTAGGGCGCGGCCTGTCCCGTAAAGATAAGGTGTGCCGAACATACCGACAAGTACGATCTCTCGTAGTATTTTCCATAAGGATGCGTTTGAAAAAGCAATGTCCGTTTTGAAATAATAGTACCTTTGCGGGAATGAAAACGGCGATTACCCAGGATATCGACTATTGTGCAGAATTGTTGAAAGCGAACCGTCTGGTGGCCATACCGACCGAGACGGTTTACGGCCTAGCCGGTAACGCCATGGAAGAAGCTGCAGTAACGAATATTTTTGAATTAAAGGGAAGGCCCCGTTTCAATCCGGTAATCGTCCATATCCATAGTTTGTCGCAGTTGGACGGCCTTGCCCAGAATGTTCCCGAAAATGCAATGCGATTGGCAAAAGCCTTTTGGCCGGGATCGATCACCTTAATTTTACCCAAACATGCCAAGGTTCCCGATATCATTACTGCGGGAAAACCTACGGTGGGCATTCGCATGCCAGATCATCCCTTGACGCTTGAATTGTTAAAAAAGCTGCCGTTTCCGGTAGCGGCACCCAGTGCGAATCCTTTTACTCGGGTAAGCCCTACTTCCGTGGAACATGTATCCAATTATTTCAATGGTCGTATTCCGGCTATTTTGGACGGTGGTCCCTGTTCGGTGGGCTTGGAGTCGACTATTGTGGGATTTGATGGCGAATCGCCCATTGTGTATCGAAAGGGCGGTATTTCAGTAGAGGATATCGAGGCAACGGTGGGGAGTGTTACCTTACTGTTGGAAAATGAAACGGCACCACAGGCACCCGGCATGCTGTTGAAACATTATGCGCCCCGTACCCCATTGGTCGTGAGTGCCGATGTGGACGCCAGTTTAAAGGCCAACACTTCAAAAAAAGTCGGTGTGCTTTCGTTCTTTAGGGATAGCTTTCCACAAGCCGCTTTGGTAAAAGTGCTTTCGACTGACGCAAGTATGGAGGAGGCTGCCCAAAACCTTTTTGCAAGTCTTCATGAGCTGGACCGGGCCGGTCTCGACCTTATTGTTGCGGAGCGTTTTCCCGAGAAAGGGTTGGGCCGCAGCATCAATGACCGATTGCATAGGGCCCAAAATTGAGGTTCTCGTCGTAGTCCTCCCATAAAAAAGCTGCAGGGTTTATGTGATAGGGACCTTAGATTGTTACGATACACTCTCGAATTCTCAGTGGTCCCGCCAAAGTTGTGGATTACGAAGGGTGCAATGCCAATTGGATCCGTTTTCGGGGAAGGTCCACTTCCAACACTTTTACAATAATTTGCTGGTGCAGGTGCACATGGTCGTTCACGTCCTTTACAAAGCGGTCCGCAAGGTTGGACACATGGATCAATCCACTTTCCTTTATTCCAATATCCACAAAACACCCGAAATTGGTAATATTGTTCACAATACCGGGCAATAGCTGTCCTGATCGCACATCCCCTATACCACGGATGTTTTGGTCAAAAGTGAAGACTTTTGCCCTTTCCCGTGTATCCAGTCCCGGTTTTTTGAGTTCCTTTATAATATCTTCTAAGGTAGGCATGCCGATATGTTCCGCACAGTACTGCTGCAGGGGTATCGCCTTCAGCACCGTTTCATTTCCGATCAGTTGGTGAAGATCTAGCCGTTGGTCCTTTGCCATCTTTGCTACCACCGCGTAACTCTCGGGATGTACCGCGGAGTTGTCCAAGGGGTTTTTTGCTTCCTTGATGCGTAAGAACGCCGCGCCTTGTTCAAAGGCCTTTTCTCCTAATCGCGGTACTTTTTTAATATCGGCCCTACTGGTAAACGCCCCATTTTTATTGCGATGGGCAATGATGTTATCGGCCAGTTTGGGACCGATACCGGACACATAGCCCAATAGGGACGGGCTTGCCGTATTGATATTGACCCCCACTGAGTTTACGCAGCTTGCCACAACGGTATCCAAAGACGTTTTCAACTTCGCCTGATCGACATCATGTTGGTATTGCCCAACACCGATCGATTTTGGGTCGATTTTTACCAGTTCGGACAAAGGGTCCGCCAGCCTGCGTCCTATGGACACCGCACCCCGAACGGTAACATCATAATCGGGAAATTCCGATCGGGCAATGGAAGAGGCCGAATAAATGGAGGCTCCCGCCTCGCTAACGACGAAAACCGCCACGGTATTTTTAAAGGGAACTTGTTTTACCAGTTGTTCCGTTTCCCGTGAGGCCGTACCGTTACCTATGGCGATAGCTTCTATTTTGTACGCATCGCATAGGGAGTTTACTTTTTTTAGGGCTTCCGAGCGTTTTTTCTGGGGCGGGTGCGGATATATGGTTTCGTTATGGAGAAGGTCGCCCTGTTCGTTCAGGCAAACTATTTTACAGCCCGTACGAAACCCGGGGTCAATGGCCAGAATTCTTTTTTCTCCCAAAGGGGCGCCTAACAGTAACTGCCTCAAGTTTTTTGAAAAAACTGAAATGGCCGCTTCATCCGCCTTTTCTTTGGCTGCCTTTAGGTGCTCTTTTGAAAGTGAAGGGAACAATAAACGTTTATAGGCATCTTCCAAAGCCAATTGTATCTGTGCGCTGCAGGAATTGTTCGATTTGATCAAACGGGATGCTATTTTCCCCAGCACATATTCCTTGTCGATTTCGATTTTTAAACGAATAAATTTTTCGTTTTCGGCTCTTAAAATAGCCAATAAACGGTGTGAGGGGCATCGTTTTAAAGCTTCGCTCCAATCAAAGTAATCCCGATATTTTTGTGCCTTTTCTTCTTCTTTTGCCGTGCTGATGACTTTAGTGGTGAGTTGTGCGGATCGTTGTAGTTGATTACGGATCAGGTTTCGGATATCGCTACGTTCATTGATCCATTCCGCTATGATGTGCCGTGCCCCTTCCAAGGCGGCTTCCGCATTGGGCACATTGCCTTTACAATAACGTGCCGCGGTGGCTTCGATATCGGGGGCATTTTGGGCCATAATCATTTTGGCCAAGGGTTCAAGCCCATTTTTGCGCGCTACTTCGGCCTTCGTTTTTTTACTTTTTTTGAACGGTAGGTATAGGTCTTCCAGTCGCGTAAGGTCATAGGTAGACGCGAATTTCTCCCGAAGTTCGGGGGTCAGTAGTTGCTGTTCTTCCACCGCTTTTATAATGGCCGCTTTCCGTTTGGCCAAGGTTTCATATTCCCCTTTGTACTTAACGATGGTACCGATCTGTACCTCGTCCAGATTTCCCGTTTTTTCCTTTCGATAGCGCGAAATAAAGGGAACGGTACATTCCTGATCCAAAAGTTCAACAGTATTTTGAATGCTTTTTTCGGGAAGCTGGGTCTGTTCTTTGATGTATTGGAAGAGCGTCATTGACTAGGCGAGGTGAGGGGAGGTCTGTTTTCTTGCTAAAATAAACTATCGCTGGGAGACGCCAAAGGGTTTTGTGGGTTGATGGTATTTTTCGTTTTTTGAATGCCCTGTACCGTACGGGATTGGACTATGATTTAATGTCTTTTTCTGAAAAATATGAGTAGTAAAACAAGGTCCTCGACAGGCTCGGACGGACAAAGCGTTGGTCATTTAGCAAGGTGCCAAAACGGGACACTCACGTCATGCTGAGCTTGCCGAAGCACTTTTTCGCAAAGTGAAATGTGGACACTGTTGTTATACCTAGCCTGGCTGTTCAAATTGCAATCGAAGTACAGTTGAATAAGCTAAAGAGTGGGTCCTCTGCAGGCTCGTCTTGACATAGCGTTGGTCGTTTGGCAAGGTGCCAAAACGGGACACTCCTGTCATGCTGAGCTTGTCGAAGCACTTTATCGTAAGGTGAAATGGGAACATCGATGTTGTTTCGAGTTTAGCTGTTCAAATTGCAATCGAAGCACAGTTGAATGAACTAGAGAATAGGTCCTCGACAGGCTCGGACTGACAAAGCGT
>CANMSB010000052.1 GCA_947500445.1 uncultured Flavobacteriaceae bacterium
GATCGTTTCAAATTGGGTATCCGTCAATTCCATTTAACAAAGATACCTATTTTGTGTTAACACGCCCTAATTACTTTTACGCAACACTGATCACTAATTACCACGTGACTGGGTACTGGGTACCGAATACTGAATACTGAATACTGAATACTGAATACTAACTAAGTACGAACCATCCACCTCATCGCAACTGTATGGTGGAATCCTTAAGGCGCAAGCGCAACCAATTGTGTAGTTTTTTGGTATCCCGATCCAGCTGTTTTCTGGAAACGTTCTTTTTCCATTTGACCTCGAATACGGGAATGGTATCGATTTTTGTAAAATTGGATAGCTGTATGTCCGAAAACGCCAAGGACTCTAAATTGTCATAATTGCTTTTTGCTTCCGCACAGATATCCTGAAAAGGGATTTGTCGCGCTACGGATTTTTTAATGCGGTTCAGTTCCGATTCCAATAACCGAATCTTTTCATCCTTGCCCAATAATTCACTTTTTTGGGACTGGTACAGCTCGTCCACATATTTCAGCTGGTTTACTTGGTCGTTCTGAGAGCCTTGTATAATTGTAAGATCTGTTTCACGGAGATCGTCAAAATCGTTCATTTTTGCCTCCCAGGTGGCAATCACCCCTTCGGGTACTCCCTCGTTCCCCATAAAAATAAGTTCCATGGTAGGCGTCTCGCCACCATTGTATTCCAATACCGTCAGGTCCTTCAGAAATCGTCCGTCCTTGGTAAATTTATAAGGGACAATATTTTCCGTTATAAACTGGTTTGCCTCGTTTTTGAACTTAAACTCCTTGTATACCCCTATAAAGATCCAACCTGCCGGAATCATCACCGCTAACGCAATTACCGATACCAACCGGGCAATAAAACGACGTCTTTTGGAATTAGCATACCGCACCATGGGGAACCGTAAAATTTTCAACACCAAAAAGGTGGCCAACGCAATAAAAATGGTATTGATGCCAAAAAGCAACAAAGCTCCTCCGGCATAGTCCCACCGACCGATAGCGAGTCCATAACCCACCGTACATAATGGCGGCATCAAGGCCGTGGCGATCGCGACCCCAAAGATCACACTGGCAATGGTTCCCTTTTTTGCCCGGGCGATTACAAGGGCCAAGCCTCCAAAAAAAGCGATCAATACGTCGCGAATATCCGGTTTTACCCGGGCCAAAAGTTCCGAAGAGTCCGATTTCAAAGGAAACACCCAAAAGAAAAGAAAAGCGGTCAGCACACTTAAAACGACCATTACGGTCAGGTTTTTCAAAGACCTACGAAGTGTATCGATATCGTTGATCGCCAAGGACATGCCCATGCCCAAAATAGGACCCATCAAGGGAGAGATCAACATCGCTCCGATCACTACCGCCGTTGAGTTCGCGTTTAAGCCGATGGAAGCTATAAAAATTGAACAGATCAAAATCCATGAGGTGTGCCCCTTAAACGGAATGTCGGCAATGATCGCTTCTTTGGTAGCCTCTTGATCGGTATTGTTACGGATGTCCAAAAGTTCGGATAAAAACTTTTTGGTACTGCCCAACAATCCCGCAAAATCCTTTTTAACATCCTCACGATTGTCCGTCGGTTGTTGGGTAGGCGTAATGTTATCTTGGTTCAAATCGTCACTCATGGTTAGGCATATTTATCTCCGAAGGTACTTTTTACTTTGGTCAGCACTTGTTTGATATCCTGTTCCTTCGATTTGGGATAGATCAACAGCACTTCTTCTTTGTCCACTATAATATAATCCTCCAGGCCATCGACCACAACAATTTTGTCCTTTGGGGAACGGATCATATTTCCATGGGCATCTTGACTGATGACCTTACTGCCCACTACGGCATTGTTATCGGTATCCTTATCCAATTTATCATAAAGGGAACCCCAGGTTCCCAAGTCGTTCCAGTCAAAAGTGGCGGGCAACACAAAAATGGATTTGGAGCGCTCCAAAATGGCGTAGTCTATTGAAATATTCTCGGCCTTTGGATAGTTTTCCTGAATGAACTCTTTTTCGTCGGTATTGTTATAGCAAGATATCCCGGACTCGAATAGCGAATATTGCGTCGGTTGAAAGTTTTTAAAAGCATTTACGATGGTTTTTACGCTCCACATGAAAATTCCGGCGTTCCATAAAAAGTTACCCTGCGCCAAAAATTCCTTGGCCGTTTCGTAATCGGGTTTTTCCCGAAATTGATGTACTTTCTTCAGTCCCTTGGCCTCGCTTTTTTCAAATTCGATATATCCGAAACCGGTATTGGGAAAGGTCGGTTGAATGCCCAAAGTACAGAGCACGTCCCCTTCCTCACATTTTTTAAAACAGGTGGTCACATCTTTCGCGAACGCCTCTTCGTCCTCGATCCAATGATCACTGGGCGCTACGATCATTAGCCCGTTCGGGTTCATCTTTTGGATTTTCAAGGCCGCATACAGAATACAGGGAGCGGTATTCCGCATTGCAGGCTCCAATACTACCTGCTCTTGCTTGACCAAGGGCAATTGTTCCAGTACCAAATCATTGTAGCGCTCGTTGGTCAAAATCAAAATATTAGCCGTGGGCACGAACTTTTGAAGTCGTTTGAACGTCTTTTGAATGAGGGTATCGCCCGTGCCCAGCATGTCGTGAAACTGTTTTGGGTTTTCCGTAGTACTTATCGGCCAAAAACGCGATCCGACACCACCGGCCATCAATACTGCATAATAGTTGTTGTTCATATAATATCTAGTTTAAGGATGCCCAGCGGTACCCCGTATGTGTACTTTGTTCGTTACATCAGTCCCTTAGCAATTCTACCTCGGCATTGGGTTGGAAGAGATAACACTTTCCCGTGGCCAATTCGATACACTCGTACCGTTTCACCCTTTTGTTGCCTTTTTTAAAGCGTTTTCCATTATAAATACGAAAAACACTACCTAAAGGTAATTCAAAAACGTAGGATTTATCCGTATGTTGTGCATCAAAGCTTTTCAAAGCGATGGACAGTTCGGCATCGGTACTACTGCTGGCCCTTGGATTTTTAAAATGCCTGGCCAACAAGGGCAATAGTTTGGACGGAAAAATTTCGGGACGTATAAACGGAAGCATTAAATGTTGAAAAGTACGCTTCCATTCCAGACCATGAGGTTTGATCTGTCTGCCATATTTTTCAAAAGCCACCAAATGTGCGATTTCATGCACCAAAGTGATCAAAAAACGGTATTTGTTCAGGGTCGCGTTTACGGTTATCTGATGTCTTCCGTTGGCCAACCTACGATAATCCCCATGACGGGTAACCCGTTCGTTTACGATTTTTAAATGTACCCCTGTTTTTTCAATAAGGGCCAAACAGCTTTTTACCGATCGTTCCGGAAGGTATTTGAGAAGAATAGCGTCCATCGGTTGCAAAGGTACTTTTTTGCATCTTATGATGTTTCTCCTTTTTAACCTCAAAACAAAATTTCAATCAAAAAAAGCCGTTTCCCTAACAGAACGCCCCCCTTGCCTAAACCCCCGTTTGTTTTCGGTGAAATTCACCATAGTTTTACGTAATCATAAAACCCGTTCCATATCCATCTATGAAGCTATCGTTATCGGTCTTGTTTTTGCTCTTTGTTTCCTGTTCGATACACTCACAGTCCTTTTTGAAGGTCCTAGAAACTTCCGAGGATTTTCAAAAACTAAGTGACAGGCCATTGGTGGAAAAATACGGTCAGGTCGATGCGGTAAAAGTAGTCTACGACCTGCGATCCGAAACCTTGTACTTTCTTAATGGAAAACAATATCCCTACCACTATTCGTTCTGCTCCGAATACTTGAACGACGGTACGGACCTTGCATATTTTAACGACCATAATTATCGCAACAGCCCAAAAAGAAAGTACCTTTTGGGAAACTTGAACTATTTTAAGGCACAAGAACGGTATGTTTTGGAAATCAGTGCTTCGGACACCATGGATGAAAATGCAATTCGTTTGTTACACCAACAGGTGGTGGAACACACCTTTATAAAAGAACAATTGTATTTTCTTTTGAACAGCCTCCGGTTGCAGCAGGAAAAAAAGACCATAGGAAAAGGGCTGCCCGTAATCACCCCTTCCGAGGTATTTGAACAACTGCGTTACCAACCTATTGCGCAATACAGGGGAAAAGGACGGCTGCGGTTTATCGATACCTTTGAAAAAGAAAAGGATGCCATATTGCCGACAGATATTATCGTCTTACGGGAAACCCCGGTATACCTTCCCGAAGTCGCCGGTATATTGGTTTCCGAATTTCAGACCCCTTTGAGCCATTTGAGCATTTTGGGCACAAACCGTAAGATTCCCATTGCCGCCTATAAAAACCTTTCCGATTCGAAAACCCTGAGGTCTTTCGAAGGAAAATGGGTTTCGTATGAGGTACGCCGGGATACTTTTTTAATTGCACCTTCCAAAAGAAAACCAAAACGCGACAAGCGTACCAAAAACATAAAAATACCTTTTGACCTTGGCATGGATTCCCTCACGGCAGTGCCCTATTTGCCAAAAAAAGCGGAACGTTTTGTAGGAAACAAGGCTGCTAATTTTGGTCGGTTATACCAACTTGGTAAAACCGGTGGATTCCGAACACCGGAAGGAGCATTTACCGTTCCTTTTTACTACTACGAACAACACGCTCGAACCTCGGGTGCACAACAACTTTTGAACGAACTCTTTGCATCCGCTCCTACAAACACGGATAAGGATTCGGTTAGGCAACGGTTAAAACGGGTCCGAAAAATGATTGCCAAAGCACCTATCGCTTCCGGATTGCTTGCGGAGGTCGAACGTAAAATTTTGGCCAACGGTACCTACCGTCGCATGCGGTTTCGATCGTCCACCAATGCAGAAGACACCAAAAATTTTTCGGGGGCAGGCCTGTATACCTCCAAAACGGGCGAATTGGGCAATCCGAAAAAAAGTGTGGAACGTGCCATCAAAAAAGTATGGGCAAGCCTATGGTCGTATCGGGCCTTTATGGAACGGGAGCTTTATGGAATTCCTCACCAGCAGGTGTATATGGGCATTCTGGTACACCGCTCCTTTCCTTCCGAAGCGGTAAATGGGGTGGCCATTACCAAAAACCTTTACCGAAAGGATAGCGAAGGTTTTGTCGTAAATGCACAGCTCGGGAATGAAAATGTAGTGGCCCCTGACCCACAAACGACCAGCGATCAATTTATGTGTTACCCAAAGAGCGCGGACGCGCTATACAAGAACACCGTCAATATCATTACAACTTCCAGTTTGAACCAAGGAAAACTGACGATGGACAATGATGAAATAAAACGGTTGGCCAATGCTTTGGAAACGGTAAAAAAATACTTTCATAAAAAAGTATACCGGTCCAAACCGTACCCGGCACTAGGCCTGGACATCGAGTTCAAGTTGGATGGCGATAATCGTACCCTATACCTAAAACAGGTACGTTTGCACAATGATTGACAGGAAGTGAAAAAGGAAGTGCAAGTGTCAAGTTCAAGTGTCAAGTTCAAGTGTCAAGTTCAAGCTCAAATTCAAATTCAAATTCAAATGTCAAATGTCAAACTGAAAAACGAGACTGGTCCGTTTACGAACTTGTACCTATCAAAAAAACGCATGTCCGGTCGAGCTTGGTCAGTACTGCTATCGAAAGCGCTTCGACGGGCTCAGCGTGACAGTTGGGTTTCGTTTTGGCCGTACCGCCAAACGACAAACCTTCTGTCAGTCCGAGCTTGTTGAGGACCGTTCAGAAAATTCAAACTCAAATTCAAATGTCAAATTCAAAATTAGAAGAATACCCACTAACCGCTTTTTACGCACCACTAATTACTGCCAACTGCAACTGCGAACTGTTTAATTGTTAATTGAAAATGGCCAGACTCATAGCTACGCTCTTCGTGTTACTCAACCTTCAATGCACCGGACAACATCCGAAAAGCATCTCGAATGAAAGTGACAAAGTCAGTGTACAAGCAGAAGACACTTTAGCGAAAACGACAATTACCAAATCTCTTCAAGAACTAAAACTCAAAAAAGATCAAGGGAAGAGCTATACCTTGGTGTTACGCGAAATAAAAGCTCAAAAAAATGAATTTCGCGGCAAAAACATAGCGCCGGATTCCCTTGCGACGGTATTCACAAACGCTTTACTGAATAGAGTCCTCCCTTTTTGGGAAGGTACCGAATGGTCATTTGAAGGACATACCGCCGTTCCAAAAAAAGGAAAAATAGCCTGCGGTTATTTTGTATCTACCACTTTGAGAGATGTTGGAATCAATCTAAACCGATATCGGCTGGCACAGTTGTCACCAATTGACGAAGCCAAGAACTTGGCTTTACAAAAGGAAGTTATCACAGTAACCGAAAATTCCGTCGAAAAAAGCATTGCCAGCATCAACGATACACTTAAAAATGGAATCCATTTCATCGGTTTCGACACCAGTCATGTTGGGTATCTTTTAAAACAAAACGAACAGTCCTACATCATTCACTCCAACTATATCAATTCCGAAGGGGTAATAATCGAAAAAATTGAAGAATCTCCCGTTTTTAGTTCTTACGACAGATTTTACCTTGTGGAAATCAGCACGAACGGGCGTATTTTACAGCACTGGGTAAACGGGACGGAACTGGTCATTTCAAATTAAACGTAATCGCGTAACCCGAAAATAAATGGTTCGGGGCAGATGAACCAATATCATGTCCAAATTAGGATTCTTGAGTATATCCATCATGGAATCCAAGTTTTTTGGTATCTTGTTGTAGCGAAGAAAGCGTTAGGCTTGCTTTTTGAATGTCAAAATCGCTTCCGACCTACCCCTCCTTTTATGTTGTTGCCTTCATACTAAAACAAGGACCGTGCAGATAACACCCTACCCCGAGTTTGAAACGGTATTTGAAAATGATACGCTAAAGGGTATCTTTTATCCTCTTTGTAAAATTTCGAACTTTGGGCTTGCAGGAGAAAAATCGTTGTTTTTTGTCTCTCACAATGGGATCTGGACCGATGAAAACGTCAAAAACGATTACAATCGATCCAATTTCATTTGTTTTGACCTGAAAAATGGGAAGTATTCGTTTAAAGGTGACCTAACCGTTTATCTGGGGCATCGCCACGCTCGGGAGGTATTCAACACCCTGGAAACCGATTTTGAGAAGCACGGAAACGACTACTTGTCACAACAGCTGAAAACGGATGACTATAGCGCGAACATAGTGGAAAAATACGAAATACAATTTGGGGATTTAGACCCAGAATACTACCTACAGACCTTTTATGAATTCGCTATCAATAAACTGTCCTTTGAAAAAACTGGTAATTTCGGAGCTTTTAATGAAATCATAAACGATTGGGGCAAAACGGATAAAAGTCCGATCGTATATGAAGTAAAAGATGGAAACACCTCCGGTTTTGAGAATATAATGGCCAATCGCGATTACCTTTTTCCAGAGTCATTGAAAATAGATGCCTATGAAAAAATCGGTTATATTGTCGGTCATGAATTTTTCACCGACGGCAACGACACGTATTTATTGTTCGACGACATGGGAAACACTATCCTTTGTGTCGACCATTATTCCTGAAAAAGTGATGTAAGAATGGGCGGAGCTAAAAATGTTTGGCCTTTGTACCTTTCAACACCAATTCGAGATTGATTACAGCTTGGCCCCTAATATCCCACCTTTAAGGATAAACCAGAACGATAGTCCCTTCACCAACAACATCGAAACTGAACAAACGTTTTTTAACCCAATTCAGTTGCGTCGAAAATGCGAAAAACAGAACTTTGCTCGAACCTTATCAATACCTCCTTTTATGAAACGTGCGAACGGCATCCATACCCTATTGAAAGCGATACTGGTTATTTTTTATTGGAGTTGTTCTCCAGCACAGCAAAATACCAAACTCACCGATTCGGTAACGTTAAACGCCTACACCCGTAGTTTTGTCAAAGTCGATGCTCCAAAAATCGCCCTCATCGGTATGACGCTGATGGATGGAAGTGGCGATGCGGCCAAAACCAATCAGACCCTATTGATCGATAACGGAACCATCACGGCCGTTGGAAATACCAAAAACATTGTTATTCCCGAAGACCACCGCAGAATAAACCTTAAAGGAAGTACCATTATTCCGGGAATCATCGGTATGCACAACCACATGAGAATTCCCCGCTCCGCAATGCTTTCTACGGCTCCAAAACTCTATCTGGCGGCCGGCGTGACGACCATTCAAACTTGTGGAACCGGAAATCCACATGAATAGGTGGCCATTGCGAATGCCATTGCCAAAGGAGAGCAACCGGGCCCTGAAATCATTAACTCCGGACCTTATTTTAGCGGTCCCGACGGCAAAACCAACTTTGTGCGGTTTACCAATGAGAAAATGGTCCGAGATACCATTCGATACTGGGGCAAGAAAGGTGTAAAATGGTTGAAGGTGTACCGCAACACCCGACCGAGCGACCTGAGTGTAATCGTGGATGAGGCGCATAAAAACAATATAAAGGTCACCGGGCATCTTTGTGCGACCACCTACGCCGAAGCTGCCGAAATTGGAATCGATGCCATTGAACATGGTTTTTTACATAGCTACGACCATGCAAGCGGAAAAGAACAGTTCAGTTGTACGGGAAATACGGATTTCCGGACCACCCTGGATATTGACGACGAGGCGGTGAAAAGCGTGCAGCGCCTATTGATCGACAAGGGTGTGGCACTTGGTTCTACCCTGGCCATATTCGAAGCCCAGGCAAATGTAACTGCCGATGCAAGAGCTATTGAAGTGATGGCACCCTATCACCAAAACGCGCACTACGAACGTGAAAAACGGAAACAACAAGCAGGAGCCGACTGGTATTTCAAAAAAGAATGGCTCGGTAAGGCCATGGCCTATGACCGGCAATTTTATAAAATGGGAGGCCTGTTGGTCGCCGGCCTCGATCCCGGGCTGCATAACATGCCGGGGTTTGGGGACCAAAAAAACTACGAGCTGTTCCTTAAAGCGGGCTTTTTACCAGAAGAGGCCATACAGGTAATGACCGCCAACGGTGCAACGTTGATGGGGAGGAGCGATATCGGTTTGATCGCGAAAGGAAAAACCGCAAACCTGGTTGTGCTGGACGGTGACTTGCTAAACGATCCAAAAACGATCCAAAAAGTAACAACAGTGTTCAAAAACGGAATCGGCTATGACCCCGAAAAGCTGATCCGTTCCTTGAGGGGAAATGTGGGGTCGGTAAATGACGACCTCATGACTTATTTTGGTCAAAAAGAACCAACGGAAACCCCGGAACTGTTCGCTCCCGAACTCGTTTCACGATCCGACAGACATGAGTTTGGCTGTACGTTTTCAAAAGATGCCGACGCGTTTTATTTTGGAGTGGATAACAATGGGATTATGGAAATCCACTATTCCAAATTGGCGAAAGGGGTTTGGTCCCCACAAAAAAAACTTTTTGAATCGGATAGCGTCAGTTACAACGATCCCATGTTTTCTCCAGACGAAAAAAGACTCTACTTCATATCCGACCGTGCCCTTAACAAAGAAGCAGTAAAAGATGACATCGACATCTGGTATGTAGAGCGGAAAAACAAGGAGTCGGCATGGTCCGCTCCGATCAATTTAGTAGCTCCCGTCAATAGTGAAAGAAATGAATATTACGCTTCTTTTACTAGCGAAGGCACACTATACTTTGCATCAAAAAGTAACTCGGAAAATGCGCCGCGATACGCGTTCGACATCTACAGCGCAGCATATAAAAACGGACGGTTCCTTAACCCGACAATGCTCCCGGAAACCATCAATATGAACCGGTACGAAGCCGACGTTTTCATCGCTCCCGACGACTCCTACATGATTTTCTGCTCCATTCGGAAAAATGGTCTGGGACAAGGCGATCTCTACATCAGTTTTAAGGACGGGAAAGGCCAATGGACAGCGGCCGTAAATATGGGCAGCGACATCAATACCGAAAAGCACGAGCTCTGTCCTTTCGTCAGCACGGACGGGAAATACCTGTTCTACACCAGTAATCAGGACATCTATTGGGTAAGCACGAATATATTGGAACGTTACAGACCGAAAAAAGAAGGGGAGTAGCATAGCGCCAACCGTTTAGGCGACACCTCCGATACGCGGCAACAAGGTATTCGATACGTTTTATATTGAGGTACGTTGCACCGAAACGTTTGTAATCCTTAACTTTAACATGGTTTCTGCGTTAGCACTTTATCGTGAGAGTCGAAACTGCAATAAATCGAAATCAAAAAATGAAAAAACGTTGGACGGTAATTCTCGGGATACTATTTTTCTGTAGCTGTGCGCCCAAAGTATTTAAAGCGAAATGGACCAAGGAAGTTGCCCCGGAGCGTTACACCGCTCGTTTTGAAACGACCAAAGGAAGTTTTGACGTAGCGGTCACCCGTAAATACTCCCCAAAAGCAGCGGACCGTTTTTACCAATTGGTAAAACACCATTGCTTTGATAATGCCATTTTTTATAGGGTATACCCCGATTTTGTAGCCCAATTCGGTTCCAGTGACACCATAACATATCAAAAATGGAGTTCCCATAAGGTACCGGACGAAGAAGTAGTCCAGGCTAACAAAAAAGGAACGCTTAGTTTTGCAAGGAGCGGCAAAGAGACCAGGACTACCGATCTTTTTATCAATTTAAAAGACAATACCCATCTCGATACAATAACGTATGAGGGAGTTACCGGATTTCCCTCTTTTGGGGTAGTTACCCAAGGCATGTCCGTAGTTGAAGCGCTCCATTCGGAGCATGCCGATACCACAATGGACACCCTCGACCTAATGTACTCGAATAGGGAAGCATTTATGGATCGTTTCCCGTCCTTGGACCTCATCGAACAAATCCGTTTGATTCAAGATTAAGATGCAACGAAGTACTGCAGCAGTTGCGGTACCCCAAAACCAGGCTATTTTTTGGCGGTGACCTAAAAAACAAAAGAGAGTGATAGTAGCATGGTGCTGACCGCTTCTCTAAAAGAGATTTCAAATGGAACACCGTACCGCTTGATATTGAAATGATTTATGGATACCCGTAAGGCATGAAATGTAATCGACCATGAAAAACGACAAAAAAATAACCCAACTTTATATTGTGGTGCTGGCATTGTTTGTACTACACCCCGTTTTAGCGCAAGAAGACGATAATTATTCGGATATGTTGCTGACCGATTCTTTTAAACTATACCGAGAAGCCGATTTTGAAATGGCCTATCATATTTTTCCATTTCTTAAAGAACGGTTTCTGGAACAACTGAAAGATAGCACAAGCTTTGCCAACCCATACCAGGGGTTATCGGAATACATGGGCATATTACGATCCTCCGATAGCCTAGTGCGAACGTATTCGTGGAGCGAACGCGATTCCGGCTGTTGCCATTCCTCGGAAACCTATGCCCAGTTTAAAACAACCACCGGAGTCATCAAATATGTGGATCTGGAAGCTATGGAAAATGATGCCGGGGAAGTATTTATTACCGATCTTCAAAAAATAACCATTTCAAAAAAGCCCTATTATCTTATTCTAGGCAATGGAACCTGTTGCGGAGGCAAACATTATAGTACCGCTAGGGTGTACGAAATCACCAAGGATAGCTTACGCCGGTGCGAGGCGGTATTTAATGAAGATGCCGAGATTTATGCCGGGGCGAACCGAGGGCAACGCATTGGATTGTCCTATGACCCCGAAACGGAGACCCTTTCGTACAACGCTTACAAAATGGATGAGGAAACCGGTTTTTACGACCGGGAAAAAACAGTGGTCCAATGGAAACTTACTAAAAACGGATTTCGAAAAATGAAATGAATTGGGGCATTAAGAACATGAATATCAAGGAGGCAAAACAACCTTTCGTGCTATTGCAAAGTAAAAATGGAAAAAGAAAAAAATGGCGAAGTTAGATGACTATTTTAAAGGTAAATTGGAATAACACATTTATATGAGGCGTAAAATGGTATTTATTATATCCTTGCTGCTGTTGGGACTCGTCTCCAAGCTATGGATAGGAATCTACACGGATGACGAGTTTGATGAAAAGCATATTTTCATCAAACATCGGCCTATATGGAAGACCTTTTTTTATTCCCCCCGAGGTATGCGCGACCTTGAAACATCAAAAATGCCGTTGGATCAACAAAACGAACAAAAATTGTTTGACGAATTTATAGTACAAGAACGAACGCCTTGAAAGGGTCAAAAGTTAAAAATCACAAAAACAGCGGTTTGTAACTTTTGGTTTAACCTATCTTGTGAACCATAGGGGCCAAAAGCTTCGGCTTTGACAACTTCATTTTCGTTATTTTATAGTACCACGAAAAAATTGAAGCCGGTGTTCGCCTTTAAGTGTTTTTAAAAAAACCTCCGCGGCTGGTCCATTATAACTTTCATATTGAATACACTACCTTCTTATAAGCCCTTAATGAAATAACATGAAAAAAGTAGTACTCTTATTGGTTACAACGATAGCGTACAACGCAAACGGAATTGCTCAAAAAGCAAACCCCGAATTCGAAAATTTTATCCGAACCGAACTGACCGCAGGGAACCATACCTTTTCAATCATGACCAACCAAGTAATTTCAAAGACTTGGGAAAAAACCAGAGGTACCGAACAAAATGAAAACATACAGGATACCGATTTTAATGAAGACAAACCTATTTTAGCGTTCAGGTCGTCGGGGACGATTCAATTAAACATAACACATACCGATAGCCTTTGTGTTATCCGTCCCGTTGAAAACAGTTTTTTTCCATCAATCGATATCGATCTTAAATCGCGCGACCTTAAGCTGAACGATCAGCTTATTACAAACGGAAAGGAAGTCGTTATCGATAACAAGAAAAATGTATTTAAAAGTGAATGGAGTGGTTACCAATGGCGTTTGTCGGAAACGTCCCTAGCAAACAAGGTTCAACCGAGGGCTACTTTTGGCAAGTTAGAAACAAACAACAACATTTACATTGAAGTTTTATGGATAGAAAATGGTAAAAAAACACATTACCGCCTACTTGACCGCCAGTGATATAAACCACTTACCAATACAACCGAACCGAACCGAAAAATATAAGAATTGACAAATACCGTCTACATGATCAAAAACCTAGTTCTCTTTCTTACACCCTTCATGCTGTGTTCCTGCTTTTTCGGAAAGGGAAACGGAATCGAAATGAAAATTAAAAATGATTGTGAAACGACAATAACGGAAGTACGGTTCACCACCACTGAAAAGTTAGAGACCATATACATTGCCGAACTGGAACCGAATGAAGCAGTTTCCCAGTTTTTGCCCATGGCCGGCAATAAAATGGATGGGGCGTACCTGCTTAGCTATACCCGTGCAAACGGCAAAAAAGAAACTATTGAAAGGGGGTATTATACCAACGGTGCTGCCTTGGACCGTTGGATAAAATTTACCATAGCACAGGATACTGTTTTGGTCGACTTTGATGGTCCCGTACACTAAACCTGTTCTTGAATCTTACACCAATTACTTATCAAAAATGATATACGGGCTAAAGTAAAGCTTCGGTAGATTGGTATTAACGTAAAAAACGGTATTCCTAAAATATGCCAAACAGAAGTTAAAGCGTCAATCCCATTCGTTTTGAACAATGGGTTTTAAGTACATTAGCGTATACTGGAAAACACCTTTGCGGTGCCACAGACCCCGTAATTCAATGACTCTTATACTATGATAATCGAGTACCGTTAACAACACCACCTAATGAGAAACCTTGGACTGATCCTTCTTTTATTACTTTCCGGTTGTAAGGAACAAACCGGAAAGGAAACCGATACCACCGCAAACGCCATGTGGGCGAATTTCATCGCATCACACCCCAAATTCAAAGAAGCGGAACTCCCGGAGGCCTTTTATTTTCATGATAATGAAAAGGATGCGGACCGATTAGCCTCCTTGGTCGTCAACGGAAAAAAACGGGCCAGCTCTGGACTCTATGTTTGGTATAAGGAAGCGAAAGCCGATTTGCCAATGATCGGGACCAAGAGCATCGTAACCGACTTTGACGGCACCGCTCGGGCCATTATAGAAATTAAAAAAGTGGATACCATTCCCTTCAATAAAATTAGCGGCACCTATGCCGAAATGGACATGGGTACTTCCATCGCCCCTTTACAAAAATGGAAAAAAGCACATTGGACTTTTTTTAAAGGCGCGTTGGAACAAAGTGGTGTCCAGGCCTCTGAAGAAATGTTGGTGGTCTGTGAAACCTTTGAGAAAATATGGCCGAAAGATGAGTGAGCTACTTCCCTTGCTTAGCGATTACATTCTTCATTTAATAACGTGAGTTCGACGTAAAGAAAGAATTTTTTAGATAGGAAAAAAGCAGAATATTTAGTAAATTAAAGTGTTGAATTTCAATTACTTAAATAACATTCTGCTTTATGATTTCTACTATTAAAATTATCGAAATTTTTTGTTCCATAGACGATTTTTGCAAGGAGTTTGTTCCTTTTTGGCAAAAAAGCCTGATAGCCAACGGTAAAAAGCGCATCCGCAAATCCAAAATGTCGCTCTCGGAGGTGATGACCATCCAAGTTCTTTTTCAAATCTCCGGATACAGGACCTTCAAAGATTTTTATTTGACTTATGTACGTGAACATCTCCAGGATGAATTTCCCGATACGGTCTCCTATAACCGAATGGTAGAGCTCAAAAGGGACAGTTTCATGCCTTTGGCCATTTACTTGAAAACATGTGGGCTTGCCAACTGTACGGGAATCAGCTTCGTAGACTCCACCCCTTTACGGGTCTGCGACAAAAGAAGAATAAACCAGCACAGGGTCTTCAGGGGTTTTGCTCAAAGGGGGCAATGTTCACTGGGCCGGTTCTATGGATTCAAGCTCCATATCGTCACCAATGACCAAGGCGGCATCATCGACTTTAT
>CANMSB010000053.1 GCA_947500445.1 uncultured Flavobacteriaceae bacterium
CTCAAGGCTGGAGGGGCGTACGTACCGATAGACCCCGGGTACCCGCAAGAGCGAATCGATTTTATCCTGGAGGATACAGGTGCGTTATTGGTATTGACCCAGGAAGCTGTTGCGGAAGACCAATTATCCCATCTGCCCAAAAAACGACTTCTTTCAATCGATCTGGAACGGTCCTTTTACAATGACAATGAGGTAGATGGTTTAACTGTTCCCATATCCCCAACGGACCTATGCTATGTGATCTACACCTCGGGTACTACTGGGAAACCCAAAGGTGTGATGATCGAACATAGAAACCTAAATCATATAATACATATACAAAGTTCCTCTTTATCCATCTCTGCTGGTCAAAGAGTATTACAATATGCCTCTTTAGTTTTTGATGCCTCGGTATGGGAGATTTTTAGAGCTTTAAGTGTTGGAGCCGAACTTCATATCATTAATGATTCTGCGCGTCAGGACGGGGACGAATTCTTTTTTTATATAAAGGACTTCAATATACAACTAGCTATTTTACCTCCAGCGTTTTTAAAATCTCTTTCAGCAGAGCGCTTTGATTTATTATTACCTACATTGTGTATTGCGGGAGACTCTTGTTCATTAGGTGTTATGGAGCGTTGGAGTCGCAATAGGAAGTTTATCAATGCTTATGGTCCTACCGAAGGTACTGTTTGTAGTACGATGCACGATTTCCAGAAAGGAGATATAGCAACTAACGTAGGCGGACCTAATTCCAATACCCAGGTCTACGTACTAGATAATTTAGGAAACCCAGTTCCAGTAGGAGTCGTAGGCGAGTTGTATGTAGGAGGGGCTGGCATTGCGAGAGGTTATCTGAATAGTAAAGAATTAACGGCAGAGCGTTTTGTCACTAATCCCTTTGCTACAAAAGAAGATAAGGAGAAGGGGTATACCCGTCTATACAGGACGGGCGATCTGGTACGTTGGTCATCGGATGGGAATCTGGAGTATATCGGTAGGAACGACGATCAGGTAAAGATGCGTGGGTATCGTATCGAACTGTCGGCAATCGAAGCCGTATTATCGAATATCGAAGGCATCGCTCGATCCTGTGTACTTGTAAAAGAACGCAGTACCGATAACGGAACAAGCAAATATTTGGTGGGGTATTATGTGGCCTCGGGAGCGAATAAAGAAATCTCCTCGGAGGGGTTGATCGAGGCCTTATCCAGACAACTTCCCGATTATATGGTTCCGACTGCTTTTATAAGTATGGAGGAATTCCCGATGACCACTAACGGCAAGCTGGACAAACACGCCCTGCCCGATCCAGCGTTTAGTGCATCGGAGAATTATGTAGCCCCGGAAACGGAACTGGAGACGGCACTCTGTGGTATATGGGCCTCTGTATTAGGTCTAGAACAGGTAGGGACCACGGATCATTTCTTTCGGATAGGGGGGGATTCTATCCTAAGTATCCAGGTATCGGGGCGTATCCGTGACCTGGGCTATTCCTGTCAGGTAAAGGATCTTTTTAACTACCCTACTATTGGTAGGTTATCCATTCATTTAGAAACAGCGACTTCCCTTATTGCCATAGAACGGGAAGAAGGTGTACTGACAGGTTCCTTTTCCTATCTGCCGATCCAACAATGGTTCTTTGATCAAATCGATCAGGGTGTTCTTAAAGAGCCCTCCCATTGGAACCAGAGTTTTATGATCCGTGTACCCGCTTTGGACAAGCGGCAACTGCTAACTGCATTGACCGCCTTGGTGGAACATCACGATATGTTCCGCGTCGTTTTTGAGAACGGTGTGCAACGCTATCGATCGGAAGTCGTTTTGGGTGCGCTAAAAGAATTGGATGTTCAAGAGTATGATGAAGCCGGGCTATCGGAAGTACTGACCGATTGGCAGGCAGGTTTCTCCATGACCGAAGGGCCTTTGTTCCAGTTCGGCTACCTATACGGTTATGAAGACGGTAGTGCCCGCGTGTATATGGCCCTGCACCATTTGATCGTCGATGCGGTGAGCTGGCGTATTCTAACAAAAGATCTGGAGCGCTTGTACAACGGAGGCGTATTGCCCCCCAAAGGGAGCAGCTACCGTCAATGGGTGTCCAAGATCAATGGATATAGCGGTTTGTATCCCAAAGAGGCCAATTATTGGGAATCTCAGGTATCGGACCTGCCCAACTATGATGGTTTACGGGTGTCAAAAGAAAAAACGAAGACCCTGAAACTGACCAAGGCCCAGACCGTTTCGCTGTTACAAGATGCGCCCAAGGCATACCATACGGGGATAAACGATCTTTTGTTGACCGCCCTGGGTACTGCTCTGTCAAAGTTGACCGATAGCGATGTTGCGGGCCTAACGCTGGAAGGCCATGGTCGGGAGCTCTTATTCGATGATATTGATCATAGTAATACTCTGGGTTGGTATACCAGTATGTTCCCTGTCCGCTTGTTCTTGAGTGGTGATTTATCTCAAGATATCCGTTCGGTCAAGGAAGAATTACGAAAGATTCCCAACAACGGGATGGGTTTTGGTAGTTTCGCTGTGTCGGACACAACCGACTATGGTTTTTCGGACCTGCCCAATGTCAGCTTCAATTATCTGGGGCAGTTCGATGGTGACGGATCCGTTACGGATTGGCAACTGGTCGCGGAATCCAGTGGAGCGTCCGTGTCATCAAAGAATATTAATCATAACATTATCAACATCAATGGGGGTGTTCTTGAGGGGCGATTACAATTTTCCGTAGACACATATCTAAGTCTTAAGGATACGAAAGCTTTGGCAGCTGTTTTCAAGGATACCCTTATCTCAATTATATCACATTGTCAGGAACGTTTATCAAATATTGGAAGTTGGTATACGCCGAGTGATTTTTCTTATGCCGCTATCGGTATGCCCTTGCTCGATCGTTTACAAAGGGATGCTTTGGCAAAGGATAATGGTATAGCTGCTATCTACCCGGTAAATAGTTTACAGCAAGGTTTTATATACCATACTATTGAGCAGCCGGAGGACGATGCGTATCGTTTACAATTATCGTTGGATTATGATACTAATCTTAATATAAGCAATTACTTAAAAGCATGGGAGTATTGTATCGCGAAGTATCCTATCTTACGAACAGCCTTTAATTGGGAAGAAGAGTTGATACAGATCATTTATACCAAAGGGGTACTCTCCCACACCTATCACGATCTTTCAGATTTAGCTTCCCAGGATGCTATAGACAATCGCATTGCCTCGATACAGGAAGCGGACCGTAAAGTAGGCTATGATATGATGGGGCCGACCTTGCTCAGGCTGCACATCATCAAGCAAAGGGAAGACAAATACACGATTCTAAAGAGTGAGCACCACAGTATTTCCGATGGGTGGAGTACACCTATTGTCATAGGTCAGGTGCATGAATATTATGAACGGTTGGTTCAAGGAGGTTCTATCGAAGTAGAAGAGGATACCGTCTATGGGCAGGTACAGGAGTATATCCAAGAGCATCGATCATCGGTAGCCTTGTATTGGAAAGAGGCGCTGTCTTCGCTGGATTCCTTGATGGACATCGATCCCTTATTGGACAGGCCATTGGACTTTGGTACCTACAGGGAGATAGTTTCTCCAAAAGAGAACAGTTTAGAGATTACCTCAGAACGTTATACTGCTATAAAGGCAACGTTACAAAAGGAGGGGCTACCCCTTAACATATTGGTACAGTTTTTATGGCATAAGTTATTATCCGTTTATGGAGGTAGTCCCCGGACCATTGTAGGGACTAATGTTTCGGGAAGGAACCTTCCTATCCGTGGCATAGAAGAGAGTGTGGGGCTATATATCAACACCCTGCCCTTGATCATTGATTGGGAGAAGGACCGAAGTGTCCTGGAACAATTGCACCATATCCAGGACCGTTTAAGATCATTAAATGAGAATAGTATAGTGAATCTTTCCAGTTTACACCTGGAGGGGCAACGTTTGTTTCAGAGCTTATTAGTCTTTCAGAACTATCCTATCTCGGAAGAGGTCAAGAAGGGCAATGGTCTACCGGTAAGTGTACGTGGGTCAGAGGAGAAGATAAATTATCCTTTAAGAATCACAGCCGAAGAGGATGCCAACGGCTTAAGTATTAAGTTAGGCTATGATGAGTATTATCTCTCAGAACAAAAGGCCGCATCGCATCTGGAGGCCATGTCCTCTTTATTGGACCAGCTTTTGGAAGATATCGACAGGCCCCAATCCGGGTTGCGAATAGTATCAGCTGAAGATTACCGTACGATGGTGCATGACTGGAACGCCACCGATGTGGAGTATCCCGAGGAAGAAACAATCGTTTCTTTATTTGAATCTCAGGTAGCAAAGGTTCCCAATCAGGTGGCGGTAGTTTTTGAAGGAGAAGAATTAACGTATCAAGATTTAAATGAGCGAGCTAATCGATTAGCGCATCATTTACGGGATGCTTATTCTTTAGAATCCGACGATTTGGTTGGTATTATGTTGGACCGTTCTTTATGGAGTATCATTTCTATGTTAGGTATTTTAAAGGCAGGAGGCGCTTATGTCGCTATAAATCCAGAATATCCAAAAGACAGAAAATCTTTTATTATCCATGATACGGATTTAAAAATATTGATTATCGAATCCCAAAGCTTGTTCGATATTATGGATTATGATGTTTCTATTTTCTCGATAGATATTGAGTTTGACGAATTGCCAAAAGATGAAGTGTATACAAACAATCCTAGTTTTTCCATATCTCCAAAAGACTTATGTTATGTCATCTACACATCAGGGACTACCGGCAGACCTAAAGGGGTAATGATTGAGCACAGAAATCTAAATCATTTAATACACGTACAAAGTTCTTATTTATTCATTGTTACAGGTCAGAGAGTTTTACAATATGCTTCTTTGGTTTTTGACGCTTCTGTATGGGAGATTTTTAGCACTTTATGTGTTGGAGCAGAACTTCATATTATCAATACTGTAACACGTCAAGATAGAAAACTATTACCGGAGTACATAAAAGACTTTGCTATTGATCTGGTTATTTTGCCTCCAGTAATACTGGAAACGCTTTCAGTAGCGGATATGGAAGGGGCACTTCCGACATTAGTTATTGGGGGAGACTCTTGTGCATTAGATGTTATGGAAGGTTGGAGCCTGAATAGGAGGTTTATTAATGCCTATGGCCCTACCGAAGGAACCATTTGTACAACCATGCATAATTTCTACAAAGGAGATATTGCAAACACTATAGGAAATTCTTTACCCCATTTAAGAGCTTACGTTTTAGATAGTTTTCAAAAGCCAGTTCCTATAGGCGTTATTGGCGAATTGTATATAGGTGGCGCAGGTGTTGCCAGGGGTTATCTGAACCGAAAGGAACTCACACAAGAGCGTTTTGTTGAAAACCCTTTTGCTACGGAAGTAGATAAGGTAAAGGGGTATATTCGTATGTATAGAACAGGCGATCTGGTACGCTATCTATCCAATGGCAATCTGGAGTATATGGGAAGAAATGATGATCAGGTGAAAATCCGTGGCCATCGTATCGAGCTAGGTGAGATTGAAACTGTTGTATCAGGAATTGAAGGCATTGCTCAATCCTGTGTCCTGGCCAAAGAGCGCAGTACCGATAGCGGGACAAACAAATATTTGGTGGGCTACTATGTAGTATCAGATCCTGATACTACTATCTCTTCAGAAGATTTGATCGAAGCCCTATCCGAGCAACTTCCTGATTATATGGTTCCGAGTGCCTTTGTAAATATGGAAGCTTTTCCGACGACCTTTAATGGTAAATTAGACAAACGCGCCTTACCCAATCCAGAGTTTAGCGTTGCAGAAAACTATATTGCTCCGGAAACGAAACTAGAGAAGGCACTTTGTGCTATCTGGGAATCTGTACTTAGTCTGGAGCAAGTAGGGGTCACCGATCATTTCTTTAGGATAGGAGGTAATTCTATTTTGGCGATGCAATTAGCACATCAAATGAATCAAGCTTTTGATAAAGATATAAAAGTGCAGATAATCTTTCAATATTCAACTATTAGAGAAATAGTTGAATTATTAGAAAAAGGAAATCAAATACAAATATCTTCAGGTCTTGTAAAAATAAGTTCAAACAGGAGTACGACTACCAAGAAAAAAATATTCTGTGCTCCTGGAGCCGGAGGTAATATTGTGTCTTTTTACGAACTGGGGCGTTTACTAGAAGAAAGCCATATCGTTTATGGTTTTCAGGCATATGGTTTAGATGCTAACTCTAAGGTACTAGAAACTATTCCATTGATTGCTTCTCAGAATATTTTAGATATGCAGGCAGAGGATCCCACCGGGCCCTATCATTTAGCGGGATACTCATTCGGAACACGTGTTGTATATGAAATGGCGATACAATTGCAAGAAAGAGGTTTTGAGGTTGCCTCTCTTTATATTTTTGATGGCATACCTTTCGATGCACCAGATGAAATACTAGAAGAAAATAAGATATCTTTTACAGAGCACTTATTAGAAATTATAGATCTAATATTTCAATATAGTGGGAAAAGTAATACTTCTACTTTAACATTCGAACACCTGAAAGATTTATCAGAGTCACAACAGTTGAGACATGCCTATGAAATATTTTTAGAACGTGATATGGCCTTTATGAGTGAATCTGACTTTCAACGATTCGTATCTGTTCATATACATCAAACCAATCTACCTAATTATTATACTCCGAATTATCAAGATGTGCTAGACTGTGCTATTCATTTATTTAGTATTAAGGATCCAGATAACGAGATGGATGTTCCGGAGGATTACGGTTGGCAATCGGTGTGTAATAAGGAGGTTATTATTCATCCTGCAGGAGGTATACATATGACTATGCTAGATCAACCTCATGTGACGGATATAGCTGAACTTATAGTAAAACATAGTGATACTGAGTTGTCGGTGAGCTTACCGTAAAGAATTAGCAATTGTACTGGGTATCAGATGTGAAATAGGCATGTAATATGGAGTATAGCACGTGCGCATACTTTAAAAATAAGTTGAAAATGAAAAAGAATATAGTGGAAAAAAGGTATGAAATAGAATGGCCAGGATGGTCTTTAAAAGATAATAGATATGGTAAAGACTTTGACGCTGAAGCTAGAATTAGAATGATAGAAACGGGACGAAAATTACTTCCTTATATGCTAGACTATATTGATAATTTAGACAAAAATTACTTGGAAATAGGGCCATTTTTCACTCCTTTATTATTTTCCGAAGAATTGACCTGTTTATTGCCGAAAGACAAATGTATAAGTTTTATAGATAATGATAAGGATGTAGTTAAATGGTTAAAAGAAAGATTTGATTGTAATGTTTTAAATCTTGATATGAATGTAAGAACATTCCCAAATGAGTTGAAACAAAAAAACATAGATCAATTTGGAGTTTTTGAGCACTTTTATGATGTGATAACAATTTCCCAAATATTGAACTATATTGATTATAAATTGTTGCTGAAAAATATGCATCCGTTCCTAAATGAGGGAGGACATATTTTTATAAACAATGTAGTAGACTATGGTATTCCGACACTATTTTCAGGAAAAAGACCTAAATCTAATCAAGAAATAATAGGAACGGCAGTTTCTATGGGATATAAAGTAGCACTAAAAGAGGAAATCCCAAAAATTTTCGATGAAGAGCAATACCAACGATTAATTCTTATTCTAACAAAATAAGGGAAGTTGAAAATGAGGGTTTTTATTATCCGCGGGTCTGTAAATTAAATTCTGTCCGTTGTTTCAATTACTTTGGAGGAATTCTCAGTCCTCTAATATCCGACAGCAAGGTTTTCCTGAACAGTTTGGGACTTTCCCTTCTTACGATGTTGACAGACATGGTTTTGAATTTTAGTGATACGTGTTTTGGTCAAAATTGAGAATGAGCAGTGAAACATTTGTAAGCATCCGAGTGAATGAAGGTTTTACTAGTCTTTTCTTGATGGACTTGAATACAAAATGGGGATTGGTAATCTTTACCAACGCTGACCAAGCTGACGATTTTGGGTTTGATTTGTTCAAATACTTTGAACCAGGAAAATTAGAGTTGGAAATTCTGAAAATTTTGAACTTCCATTTTCGAATAAGAGCAGTAATTAGGAAGTCTTTTAGTTGGATTAATATAACTTATCTTCAAACTGTAGCAAATGGTCTTAATCCACAAATTTGACTCAGGAATGTACCGTTCCTTCCCAGAGCATCGGGAAGGGTTAACGGAATGGAAAGCTGAAATCGGGTATTGTATCCAAGACTTGTATGGTAAAGTTATTTTCCGGAAATGTAGCTTTTTGCTAAATTAAGAGGAATGTGCTGAATGGATTATGGAACTAAATTTAATAAAATGAACGTTCAAGAAATTTAAAATAGTACCATATGATATTAAATACATCAAATTAAGAATGTCGTACCTAAAATTACTGAATGTTGTACCTATGTTGTACCCGTTGAATCAAAAAGGGCCTCCGATTTCTCGGAAGCCCTGTCTTTGCTAGTAGCGGGAACTGCCCCGACGCCTCGGGGGAACCAGTGACCGTAAAGCATAAAAAAACCCTCTGATTTCTCAAAGGGTTCTAGTAGCGGGAACTGGACTCGAACCAGTGACCTTCGGGTTATGAGCCCGACGAGCTACCTACTGCTCTATCCCGCGATATATTTTCTATGTGCATTCAAAGCACTTTATTTCATTTTACTACTCCGGTAGGTAGGTACCCTGTCCTGAGCGAAGTCGAAGGATACTGCGCTATCCCGCGATATGGACGGCAAAGATACAACCTATTTTTAGTTTATAAAACTTATATCCTACTATTTTTCATGAAGATGCCTTTGTGGAATCTTGAAAATGCATACCTTCGACACATACGCCAACCTATGGAAACCATCAATAGCTTTTTACAGAGTGCCAATTCCTATGCCAATTGGCCTATGTTCTTTTTACTGATAGGGGGTGGTCTGCTCCTGGTTTTTTATTCCAAATTTTTGCCCTATCGCTTTTTTGGGCATGCGATTGCCATTACCGCAGGTAAATACGATGATAAGAACGCAAAAGGTGAGGTAAGTTCTTTTCAGGCGTTGTCCGCGGCGGTAGCCGCTACGGTAGGTTTGGGGAATATCTCGGGCGTGGCGATCGCCATTCACGACGGTGGTCCCGGAGTGGTCTTTTGGATATGGGTCACGGCCCTGATCGGAATGTGCATCAAGTTTTACAGCTGTAGCCTTTCCATCATGTTCCGGGGTACCGATTCCGATGGAAAATTGCAAGGAGGTCCCATGTATTACATTACAAAAGGATTGGGTGAAAAATGGAGGCCTCTGGCCGTTTTTTTTGCCATTTGCGGGCTTTTTGGCTTTTTGGGCGTGTTTACCGCCAATCAGTTTACAGATACTTTTATGACGGTGATCGATCCCGAACAAAACCTGGTAGCACTTGGCGGTACCGCCGAAGACCCTACGTTCTATTGGAAATTCTCAATCGGTATCCTATTGGCCATTGTCACCTCGTTCGTCATTTTTGGCGGACTTGCCAAAATCGCTAAGGTTGCCTCTGCAATTGTTCCTTTTATGGTGGCCGTGTACTTAATTGCTGTGGTCGTTGTCATGGTGATGAATGCTTCCGAAATTATACCTTCCTTGAAATTGATCATTACCGAAGCTTGGAATTTTAATACCATCGTTACCGGCGGTTTCTGGGGCTTGATCATCATCGGCGTTAAACGCGCGATGTTCTCCAATGAGGCCGGTTTGGGTTCCGCACCCATGTATCACGGGCAGTCAAAAACGGACAACCCCATCAAAGAAGGCCTGGTCGCCAGTTTGGGCCCTTTTATCGATACCATATTGGTATGCACTTTTACTGCTATTGTCATCATATTGAGTGGTGCCTATCTGGAAGATTCCAGTGGTATCGTAATGACCTTGAGCGCATTTGAAAAAACCTTGTTCGGCTTCGGCGATGATCTTCTAATGATAATTGTCACCGCGTTTGCCATGTCTACCCTGTTCACCTATTCCTATTATGGGGTAAAAAGCCTTTCTTTTTTGACCAATGCCAAAATTGGTAAACTCTACAATATTTATTTTGTGTTGATGATCGTTTTTGCGGCAATCGCCTCCTTGGAGTTGGTCAAAAATCTGATCGATCTTTCCTATGCGCTCATGGTGATTCCGAACATGATCGCCGTATTGTTGTTGGCCCCCAAAGTGAACCATGCCGCCAAGGAATATTTTGCCAAGCTAAAAACCAATGGCTGATCGGCTTTTATAGCTAAGGGCATAGTACTACCTTTGCCCTATGGAAAGCAAACACAAAGCGGGCTTTGTAAATATTATCGGGAATCCCAATGTGGGAAAGTCTACCCTAATGAACGCCTTTGTGGGCGAAAAGTTATCGATAATCACCTCTAAGGCCCAAACGACGCGTCATCGGATATTGGGTATCGTAAACGGGGACGATTTTCAAGTGATACTATCCGATACCCCGGGTATCATTAAACCGGCCTATGAGTTGCAGTCCTCCATGATGAATTTTGTAAAATCGGCCTTTGAGGATGCCGATGTGCTGGTCTATATGGTGGAAATAGGGGAGAAGGGCCTAAAGGACGAGGCCTTTTTTGAAAAGATAAAAAAAAGTAAGATTCCCGTACTGCTGTTGTTGAACAAGGTGGATACGGCTACGCAAGAATTATTGGAGGAGCAAGTACAGTATTGGCAAGAAGTATTGCCTACCGTAGAATTGCATCCGATATCGGCATTGTCGAATTTTAACGTCAAAAATGTTTTTGAGCGCATTGTGGAACTATTGCCTGAGGCACCCGCCTACTATCCAAAAGACCAACTGACCGATAAGCCCGAACGCTTTTTTGTAAACGAGACGATTCGAGAGAAAATATTGATGCACTACAAAAAGGAAATTCCGTATGCGGTGGAAATAGAGACCGAGGAGTTTTTGGAAGATGATGATATCATACGCATGCGTGCCGTTATCATGGTAGAGCGCGATTCCCAAAAAGGGATCATTATCGGTCACAAAGGCAGTGCTTTAAAAAGGGTGGGGGTCGAATCGCGAAAGGACCTAGAGAAATTCTTTGGTAAGCAAGTACATATCGAACTCTACGTAAAGGTCAATAAAAATTGGC
The DNA here is from genome assembly GCA_947500445.1 of uncultured Flavobacteriaceae bacterium. GTDB lineage: Bacteria > Bacteroidota > Bacteroidia > Flavobacteriales > Flavobacteriaceae > Pelagihabitans. The sequence continues at coordinate 11,147 of CANMSB010000053.1, forward strand.
GTAGCAATTCAAGACAGCTAAAACGTTTTGGTTACAACAGCTAAGCCGTTCCGAATTTTCGGAACGACTTTATTACCATTTTGCCTTTGCGGTTTAAGGTTTCCGGAGCTTAAAACGTTTTTTCGATACGGATGCGTTCCCCGTTCACATAAACTCCGATAAAGGCATCCGTAAGTCCCAAACTAACGAGTTCCTGTCTGAACTGTCTGGCTTCTTCCAGCGATTCAAAGTTGCCCAGGGCGTATTTGTTATACTGCTCGTCCCGTATCTCTTTAAAGTTTACAAAGCTTTCCGAGTAAAGGGAAAGGTCCTTTTCCTCAAAGGCGCCCACCTGTACGGCAAAAACTTCTTGGTCGGCAATGGTGTTCATGGCCAAATCCCCATAGTCTTCATTTTGGAGCGCCGCCATATTGTCTTCCAACGCCTGCACCGTTTGTTGATGTTCGGCCAGTGAAATCACATCCTTCTTTGCCGTATATCCAAAATAAGCGGCACTTCCGATGCCCAAAAGTGCTAAAATTCCAAGGCCAATGGCCATTTTCTTATATTTCTTCGACTTTCCGGATACCTCTTCCAATTCCTCTTCGCTCTGTATCTTGTGCAGATTAAGGTTTTTGGTCAATCTTTCCACTTCTAGTAGGCCCTCTTTATAGGTGCTAAGCTCTTTATCCGATATTACTGGCATTTGTATAGGTTTTAAAGGTTTACGATGAATACATACTGATTGGCTGATCGATTATTACGGGTAAACGTGATGATGCTAACGGGTGAAACGGGCGCGTATTGTAAAAAATTCCTACCATTCGACGAACGGTCGGTAAGCCCTTTCGGGTTTAGGGGTCAAACGCAAATTCAAATTCAAGCGCCAAAATCAAACTCAAATTCAAACACAAAAATCAAATACAAAGATGTTTGTAGTCAAACTCCTGCCAATCGCAGTCGAGACTGTTGAAAGGGACAAAGGACCGCTACGCGAAAGGATGAAAGACCGCTGCGCTGAAAGAACAAGGACAAAAGACAAGAGCAAGTTCAAGTGTCAAATTCAAGCTCAAATATCAAATTCAAACTCAAACTTTGCTACTACATACTTTTTACTCATTACTAAATTACTCCCAACTGCCACTGCGAACTGTTAATTGCTAATTGTTCATTGTCCATTGAAAGAAGACCGCTGCGCTGAAAGAGCAAGGATGAAAGACAAGCTCAAGCTCAAATATCAAATATCAAACTCAAACTCAAACTCAAACTTTGCCACTACATACTTTTTACGCATTACTAAATTACTACCAACTGCCACTGCGAACTGTTAATTGCTAATTGTTCATTGTCCATTGAAAGAAGACCGCTGCGCTGAAAGAGCAAGGATGAAAGACAAGCTCAAGTTCAAGTGTCAAACTCAAATATCAAATTCAAATTCAAACTTTGCCACTACATACTTTTTACGCATTACTAAATTACTACCAACAGCCACTGCGAACTGTTAATTGCTAATTGTTCATTGTCCATTGAGAAAAGACCGCTTTGCTGATAGAGAAAAGGTGAAAGACAAGCTCAAGTGTCAAGTTCAAATTAAAGGGGAAACCACGTGCAAAAAGCCCAGTGACCAAAATCCAAAACCCCCAATGTGTACCAACCACTAATTGCCTCGTAATCATTACGAACAACTCCATTACCGATTCCTCGGCACGAACTCCCAAATCATCCCCCGCTTCTGTGGAAATAAATGGTACTTTTGCAAAAAATTAATGAGATGGGCGCGATTGTAGCAATAGTGGGAAGGCCGAACGTAGGGAAGTCTACTTTTTTTAACCGTTTGATCCAACGTAGGGAAGCGATCGTGGATGCGGTTAGCGGTGTTACCCGCGACCGTCACTATGGAAAAAGTGATTGGAACGGAAAGGAGTTTTCCATTATCGATACCGGAGGATATGTGGTAGGAAGTGATGACGTTTTTGAAAAGGAGATCGACAAACAGGTAGGGTTGGCCATTGGGGAAGCCGATGCCATTCTATTTATGGTCGATGTGGAATCCGGCGTTACGGGAATGGACGAAGATGTTGCCAAACTGTTGCGACGGGTAAAAAAACCTATTTTTTTGATCGTGAACAAAGTGGATAATGCCAAGCGTGCTGCCGATGCGGTGGAATTCTATGCACTGGGCTTGGGCGATTACCATACCATTTCAAGTATTAACGGCAGTGGTACCGGCGAACTGTTGGACGCCCTAGTGGAAGTACTTCCCGATACTGTTGATGAAGAAAGCGAGTTGCCACGTTTTGCCGTTGTGGGAAGGCCCAATGCCGGAAAATCATCGTTCATCAATGCCCTCATAGGGGAAGATCGGTACATCGTCACCGATATTGCCGGTACCACCAGGGATAGTATCGACACCAAATACAATCGCTTTGGTTTTGAATTTAACCTGGTCGATACCGCGGGAATTCGAAGAAAGGCCAAGGTAAAGGAAGATTTAGAGTTCTATTCGGTAATGCGGTCCGTGCGGGCCATAGAGCATAGCGATGTGTGCCTGTTGGTTTTTGATGCTACCCGAGGTTTTGATGGTCAGGTGTCCAACATCTTTTGGTTGGCACAGCGTAACAATAAAGGTATTGTGATTCTCGTAAACAAATGGGATTTGGTCCAGGACAAAGAGACCAATACCATGAAGGAATATACCATTCGCATCAAACAGGCGATCGAGCCCTTTGTAGATGTACCGATTATTTTTATATCGGTATTGAACAAACAGCGGATTTATAAGGCTATAGAACAAGCCGTAGCGGTCTACCAAAACCGTTCAAAAAAAATCAAGACCAGCGAACTCAACGAGGTACTCTTACCGATTATAGAACATACCCCGCCACCGGCCTATAAGGACAAGTATGTCAAGATCAAATACATTACCCAGTTGCCGACACCCCACCCGCAATTTGCATTTTTCTGTAACCTGCCACAGTATGTTCGGGATCCGTACAAACGTTTTTTGGAAAATAAATTAAGGGAACATTTCGACTTTACCGGAGTGCCCATCACTGTTTACATGCGTAAGAAATAGCTTTTTGGGTATGGGGGCCAGGGTGCAATGACCGTTAATGGTATTAAAGCAACTAGGGCGTGTTAACACAAAATAGGTATCTTTGTTAAATGGAATTGACGGATACCCAATTTGAAACGATCAGCTC
>CANMSB010000054.1 GCA_947500445.1 uncultured Flavobacteriaceae bacterium
TTGAAGCTGAAAAACTTGTTCAATAAACTTCATTACCTCCTCTGGTTGTTCTAAAGGGCTGGTATGCTTTCCAGAAACAATAGTAGTCTCAATTTTTTTCAAAGTTTTTACGTAGTCTTTATCTCCTTTTAATGCCAAAGCAGGTGTTTTTAGTTTTGAAACGTACTGATTTCCATCATCTACCTTGGAAATTACAGCCTTATCAGTTCGCCTTATCTCTTTTTTCGATAGACGGGCAAGTGATAGTTCCAAGTATTCTGCCAGTTCTGGTTTTTCTTTCCTGCTTTCTTTTGAAAACATTGATTTTGAAACTTGCTTAGCATAGTAACTTCTAAATGGTAATAACGTATGTACAAAACCAAATTGCATCTTTTTACCAAATTTACCCTTGCTTACTGGCATATTACAAAACCCTAGTGATTTGAATTTTTCAGGACTTTTAACTGCCGCTCTTAGCAATGTCATACTACCCCAAGAATGACCAATTCCATAAACTTTATCATAATTCAAAGTGTCCAAAATTTCCAGTAGCATACTTGCGCAATCATCCATAATCCATTTTTTCTTTTCAATGGATTTGCTTTTTCCGTGATGGGGCATATCGACTGTGATTACTGTTCTATCAGTAATTCTGCTCGTATAATAATTCCATAAATTACTATCATAATAGACGCCGTGCAGAAAAATGACGGGAGTCGTACCTTTTACTATTTTTTGATAAACAGCAATTTCTCCAACATTCGTTTTAATATATGATATTGTCATTTCTTTATCTTTTGTGTTTTGCGCATTAACACTGGCCAAGCCAATATGAAGTAGTGCTATAATTACTATTGCTTTCATCTACATTTTATTTAGGTTTCTTAAAATTAGCTTTGGAAAAAATTTACTGCCCCAAAACAAACTCTTTGTTGAGTTTCCAATTAATATTAACTCTTTATCTCGTTTGATTCCATTAACAATCTCTTGGGCACATTCATCTGGACTTATCATTTTCATATCTCGAGCCTTTCCGGGAAGTGAGGAAGTCATATTGGTTGCTACAAGTGGTGGCTGTACTTCAACAACCCTAACATTACTATCGGATAACGATTCTCGTAAGGAAATCGAAAAAGAACGCAATGCTGCTTTGGTTGCAGAATAAATCGGCAAACTCTTCATAGGTAAATTGGCGACAGCAGATGTAATATTACAAACTGTCGACATTCCATTACCTTCTAGAAGTGGTAACATCGTTTTGGTGATGGAGATGGGAGCCGAAACGTTTGTACTTATCTCAAGGCTAATCTGTTCGTAGGTATATGCGTTTTTTGTGAAGTCTCCAGAAAATAATACGGCAGCATTATTCACAAGTATATCCAACTTACCATACCTTGATTTTACATTATCAAACAGGTTTTGATAGCAACTTGGGTCTAGTAGGTCTAAGTAATGTGTTTGAATTTCTGGGTTATCTTCATAAACAGTATCCAAATGTTCCTCGTTTCTACCTGTAACTATAACTATTGCACCATTGTCGTAAAAACAATGGGCAAGTGCTAGCCCTATACCTCTATTGCCACCAGTAATTAAAACGATTTTATCCTTTAGTTTCATCTTGAGCTTTTGATTAAATTAAAATAGATGTACTATCTCTTTTGTTTAAACTAATTGCTGACACATATTGCTTGTTTTAAATAGGTGTTATCAGTTAATTGTTCCACCATAAAAACGGCCAAATCACGGTTAGTTATGCTCATTTTCAACCCCTCTCCAGTGGTGGTTGTGGTTATTTTTTGTTTGGGTGGTTTGTCGACTATATTAGGAAATCGAAATAAAATCCAGTCTAGAGAACTATGCATCACAATAGGTTCCATAATATTCTTATCATCAATTATGTGCTTGAGCCATTTAAGAACATAAGGCAAGATAACTTTGGTAAATATCCAAGGCTGAAAGTTCATACTGTCACCTGCGCCCACATTGCTCATACATATCAGTCTTTTCCCTGAATTGTGTTCCATTTCCTCTACTAAAACTCTTGTCGCATCAGATACTAATGTGTTGGGTTTGGCATTTCCTTTTCCTCCTATCCCCAGACAATTTATAACTGCATCTTGGCCCTTTAAGACATTATATACAAAAGAAGAGTCTAGGACGCTGCCCTCCACAACGGTCAAATTTTCGTGTGAAATGGGAAAAGTACTTTCTTTTCTTGTGATGGCGGTAACCTTATGCTGTTTTGAAAGCAATTCTTGAAGAATCATTTTTCCTGAAAAGCCAGTGGCTCCGTATAACAAGACATTCATATTCTATAAAATTTAGAATACAAAGCTCTTTCAAGATTGGGTGGTTGACCTGTCACATATGTGACATAATCATTTACGTACTATTTTTCTACGAATTCGACTTAAAGATTGACGTTGTATGCCCAAATATGTACTAAGATGAGATAATGAGACTCTATTGAATAGGTCAGGATAGTTTGAAACAAATTCCAGATAACGCTTTTCTGCATCAAGAAATTGAAAGCTCTCTATCCTTTTTTGTTGTGTTTTTAAAACACTTTCAGCGATTAATCGACCTATTTTTTCTAGGGAAGGATATCGGGAATATCCGTTGAGTATCTTTTCAAAAGGAAATACAAGTACTTCACTTAGTTCCAAAGTTTGAAACGTATACTTACTTTTTTCATTGGATATAAGCGCAGTATAATGTGTTATCCATCCATTTTCGTTAATGAAACGAGTAGTAATTTCTGCACCAGAATCATTAACATAATACCCTCTAACCAAGCCAGAGGTCATATAAAAAAGTTCTTTTTGAAAGGTTCCGTTCGATATAATTTGTTCCTTGGCTTTGTAAGCTCTAGAAGTTGCAGAGCTAAGCATATAATTCATTGCATCGTCGGAAATGGAAGGGTTTAAGCTTTTAAAAATTGTAATCAATATTCGATTTTCTTCCTCTTTCAATTTAAAACTAAGATTGGTACTCGAAATATAGTGCTATTTTTTAAAATCTTCTTCCTCTAGTTTTGCTTTGAATAAGATGCACCTAAGCAATGTCGGGCATAGAAGACGACAAAGGCCAATCTTTTAGTTTCTTCGTACATCTTGTATTTTTTAATCTTCATAAGCATTTTGTTGGCAAAAACTGATAAGGGAATAATCTTAATTTCATCAAATCCAAATACTACTTATGCTTTCGTGAAAGCGCAACGGTATATATTTTTCTTATGGTTTTCTAAAAAAATACAAAAGTAACTGCCTTTAGCGATATGGCAGAATGTAAGTCTATCTCATCTACAAATATTCAAAAGCTCATTATTTGCCAGTGTATTTTAAATCAGGATGTAGTTGTACCCTATAATGACTTATTACTTCAATCCCTGAATTCAATTTTTGTGTCTTGCCAATAGTGTAATAGCCAGTTTCCATTTTCATTTTTCTTGTAAATCGCCGAAAAAATATTCTGGCTTGGCAGTTCTTTTTCCTTATCATCGAGCACCATATGACCTGTTAAAATTGCTAAACTACCTTCTCTGATTATATTCTTAACGATTGCATCGAACCGAGTAAATTCTTTATTAAAATGAACATCAATATATTTTTCTTTATCGACGATACTCCCAAAGTGACTTACTCCTTTAAAATCCTGTGCAATTAAATTTGTACTATACACTTTGTCTCCACGCCAAATTGCTCTACAGAATTGCCTATGCAAGGTTAGAATATCTTGGTTTTTAATGATGTAGTTATTTTTAGCAAACAGATTATCGATGGCTTTGGAAGATTTTAAACCATTTGTTTTTGCTTCTTGATTTTTGTATTCATCGGCAAAAATCTCTACGCCAATTTCTTTAAGATAGTCGTTCTCTAAAAGAACGTCCAATACTTCTTTGAGTGGAAATTCTCCGTCACCAGGTGCTTTTCTATACTTCAATAAATCTTCCATAAGATTATCACCTTTAATTTCATAATCTGCATCTGCAAGCTGCAGCGCTACAATCTTGTTTACGGGTATTTTTTTAAGTGTTTCAATATCGCTTTCTGCTCTATAAAAGTGCCAAGTATCTAATACTAATCCTCCATTATCTACTGCTGCTTTTGAGACAAACTCCCAAGTTATATCTAGGTTATTAATAGTCGGTGCAAATGGCATAAATTCTGTACCTACTGTTATCCCAAGAGTTGCCGCCCTATTACAAATACGTTTAAAGTTTTCTGCTAGCACCTCAATAGTAGCCCTAGGTGTATAGCTCTCAACAAGATTAATTCTATTGACACCAAGGGCCCTAGCCATCCTAAAAAAATCGTCTTCTTCAAAATCTGCAAAGGCTATATCTTCATTGGATGCATCTTTTGGTGCTTTCCAATTTGGGAGCCATTTAGTAAAAGGGTCCAATATTGTAATACGCACATTAGCCTCCTTACACATTGTATTAAGCTCATCAATAGTATTCCCTTTATCTTCCCACATTTTTATATCAATAGGAAAAACAGACATTTGGTTATAACCACCCGCTATGCAAGCTTCAATGCGCTCTACAAATGTTTTATTCATAACCGTTGCTGCCCATAGCAACTTATCTTGAACTCTAGCGTGTTGATTGTTTTTCATTGAAAATAGTAATATTTAGAAATACAATATTTCCTTTTTTAAATATCCTTTAAAAATGATTTGATTGCCTTGATAAGTAACTCAGGTTGTTCTTCTGGTATCCAATGACCAGAGTTTTCTATGACGCCACCTTGTACATTCGTGGCTAAACTTTTCATCAATTGCAATTCATACGGTTGCCCAGCACTTAAGGCTAAAACTGGAATTTTGAGGATTGTTTTTGCGTACTTTTTATTATCTACAATATCCTGTTCCATTGCTCTGTAATAATCAAAATGACTGCGAGCAACACCAGGTTTCTTAAATTTTTCGATATACGTTTTTCTTTCCTCAGTGCTGATGGCCTTTTTGTTTCCGGCAAAACCATCTATAAAATGGTTTATGTACACATCTTCCTTTCCATAAACTAGCATTTCTGGGATATCTTCAGCAGCCTGAAATCTAAAATGCCAAGACATAGGATTAGACATAATCATTGACCACAATGGTTCAATACCGGGAAGCGGTACATCAATTATGCCGATACCGTTTGTCTGTTTTGGATATTCGTGGGCAAACGCATAAGCAACCATACCACCAATATCGTGACCGATGACCGTAGCTTTTTCAATATTTAAATAATCCAATAATTTTTTAACATCGCTGGCCATTGTCTTTTTATCAAAACCATCTTGTGGGGTAAAAGAATCACCAGCACCTCTCATATCCAAAGCAATGACTTTATGTGATTTTGATAAAGCTGGAATTACTTTTTTCCAAGTCAACCAAGTTTGAGGAAAACCGTGTAGCAACACAACGACATCTCCTTCGCCTTGGGTAACGTAATGTAAGTTTACACCACCTTCAAGCGATACAATTCTACTTTTAAGATTTTCTAAACCAGTCTCTGTTTGACCATAACTTATGGTTGATATAATTAGAATAACTGCTATACGTATTAGTTTTATCTTTCCCATTTTTCTTATTTAAAAAAGTTACTTAGTTCATTACTTAACTCCTCTGGTTGTTCTTCTGCAATCCAGTGCCCACAATCCTTAAGTGTTTTATAAGTGACATTATTTGTCAGTTTCTTTATCGACTTCTCTGCTGGCGAACCTAATTTCGGATTGCCAAGGCTAAACTCACCTGCCAAAGCCAAGACAGGGACCTCTAATTTAGTTTTCATTAATTCCTTCGCCTTTTCGGCATATTGAAGTTGCATAACGTAATGCTGGAAGCTGCTTTCTATAGCACCTTCTTTAGAGTAAGCTTCAATATAGTGGTCAAGGGCCTCGTCAGTAATAGCCAAAGGGTTATACGTGTAGGGTCTAAAAAATAGCGGTATATATCTATCCATTTTTCCCTCCAAAAGTTGTTGACCTAATTCAGGTTGTGTTTGAAAGTCGAAAAACCACAAATTCGGCGCAGCAATTTTTCTGACTTCTTCCATTCCAGCACCAGCCATTATAAATTCTAACAACGCAACTTTTGTAACTTTTTCCGGATATAATTCTGTGGTAGCATATGCAATTGGCGCGCCTATATCGTGACCAACCAAATTGACGGTATCATAACCCAACACATCAATTAAGGAAGCTACATCCTTAGCTTGATTTTCCAATTCGTATCCTTTTTTTACCTTTTGAGTTTCACCGATACCTCTCAAATCAGGAACGATAACCGTGTATTTCTTTTCTAATGCAGTCATTACGTGGCGCCATTCGAACCAATCCGCAGGAAAACCGTGAAGAATTATGATAGGGTCGCCTTTACCAGCCTTGGCATAGTGCATTTTAATGCCGTTTACATCTGCATAATGATGTGTAATGTTGTTTTGAGCAACTAGTTGTTGTAAGCTCAAAAGCGATAACGTAAATACTATTAGATAGTGCTTTTTCATATCTGTGTTTTTTGGACTATTGTGTAATTTCATCAATTGCGATAGTGTCATTTATCCAATGACTAACTTCTGATAAGAATCAAAATTATTCCAAACGCTTAAATTGGAAGTAGTACAAAATCAAGTTATGATGTAACAATTTTAAATTACCAATACTTATAGTAGGAAAAGACAAAAAGGTTGAAATACTTATTGCTCTAGGTTCGCTTTATTTCTAATTTTCGCATTCTAGATTCCAGAGTGGTAGGGGCCATTTTAAGTAAACGGGCAGCACCATCTTTGCCACTCACGCGCCATTTTGTTTTGTGAAGTGCTTTTAATAAATATTCCCGTTCCAGCTTATCCTTTTCATTTTTAATAGCATCCATATCAAATTCTTCTAATAAAGAAGAATTGTTCTTATTCGAATCTACATTATCACTCCAAACAGAAATAGATTGATTTATCTTTCCAGGATAAATCTCCAAAACTTCTCCTTTTTGAGAGACAATAGCCTGTTCTATATTATTCTGTAATTCTCTTACATTTCCAGGCCAATCATATTGTTTAAATCGAATCAGCGTATTTTGGGTAAAGCCTGTAAAAGGGATTCCATACCGTTCTGAAAATTGTCTCGCCGAGAAGTCTGCCAGCAATAATACATCATCTGCTCTTGCCCTAAGTGGCGGAACAATCATTGAATAACTATTTAATCTATAGTACAAATCAGACCTGAACTTTCCGTTCTTAATTTCTTCTACGAGGTCTTTGTTCGTAGCTGCTATAACCCGGATGTTTAACTTTATCACAGTATTACTTCCCAAACGTTCCAATTCCCGCTCTTGTAATACCCGCAGTAATTTGGTTTGCAGTTCTAAAGAAAGTTCCCCTATTTCATCTAAAAATATAGTGCCATTATTAGCTAGCTCAAATTTACCCACACGTTGTTGGATAGCTCCGGTAAACGAGCCTTTTTCGTGACCAAAAAGTTCGGATTCTACAATTTGATGTGGAATGGCAGCACAGTTTACTTTTACGAGAATGTTCTTACTCCGGTCGGAATTTTCGTGAATTGCTCTCGCAATAAGTTCTTTGCCGGTACCCGTCTCGCCAAGAATCAATACACTGGTATCTACTGATGCAACTTCCGAAATTTGCTTGAAAATATCGTTTATCGGCTGGCTTTCGCCAATCATATTTTCAAAATTGTACACTTGGTTCACTTCAGTCTGAAGGTATGATTTTTCCAATTTCAATTGTTCTGACATATGTTTGAGCGCATCAGCCGCAACCATATTCTCGATGGATATTTTCAACGTATTGTTAATCTTATGCAAAGTTTCATAATGCTGCGATACATACGCATCGTCGCCGTTGCTAAACATAATCAAGTGCGTTTTATAGTGATGACCTTCCAAAACCACTTTTTGATGTATGATTGATTTTAGAGAGAGTTGGTTCATAAAGGCCTGGACTGGTATATTTTTCTTTTTAGTAAAATCAATTTTCTTGTTGCCCATTTTGAATTGAACAAGCCTTTTTTCGGCACGTTGAATTTCTTTATCGTTTAATTGTGTTATGAGCTTTAATTCATCCAAAGAGAGTACTCTTTTCTCTTTATTGGATAACCATTGAAAATGATAACAATTTAGCTCGTGAGTATTTTCAACAGCCACTAAAGCATATGTAAACGGGATAAAACTTTTTAGATTTTGAAACACTGATGCCCATTTTTCAGTTGTTAACATTTCTGAAGTCAGTGATTTCGATATTTGAAGTTCCAACTCTTGAATCTGGTTCTTCAATAAGATTTCTTTCTTGAACAAAATATTCGCAACGGCAATGGCAATCTGTTCTGAAATGGACTTGAATAACATAAAGTGTTCTTGGGTATAGAAATCGACTGTTTTTGATTTTAGGGCCATCATCCCAAATGTCTTTCCATTGGAAGAGAGCGGGCCGCCCATTAAGGTTTTAATTCCAGCATTAACCATATCAATATGCCTAGGATGGCTGGTCAATTCGTCCAATTTATTCATTGATACAATTACAGGCCCTTTATTGATTAACCATTCTACCGAGGTACCTTTATGAGGATATACTACCCTTTTACTAACCTCGTTCAATACATCGGAATGTTGATTGTTTAACTGACTTTCGTTCACTAACTCATAGTGTGCATCCAAATCTTCATCATATACTAAAATACCTACTTGGTCAAAGGGAAGTACCTTGTTAATCGTAGTCTTAATTTTGTTATATAGTGCTTCTGAAGTAGTCGCTGATGCTATTTCCTCTGATATGGAAAGAAGTGTCTTGTTTAGCTCTTTTTCTGCTATTAACTTTTCATTGGACAGCACGTTATTTAATGCTATGGATACCTGCTCGGCTACAGCTTTGATACTAAGCAAGGATTTATTGTTGTACAAACTATCCGTTAAACTGTTAAGGCAAAGGAAACCTAGTTTTACGCCATTATATCTTAGAGGGGCTACCAGCAATTTATCAATGCCAAATTCTAACATAAGTTTCCACTGCGGATTTTCAAAAATTTGCGATTGCTCCTTTGCATCAAAGATTTGTGCTTCCTCTAAATAAATAAAAGCATCTTTGTCGTTTCCGGAATATTGAAAAGGACCCAATAAATCTAAACTTGCAATCTCGTCTTGAAACTCGTCCAACGTACCTTTTTCCAGTATTTCATAAAAAACATCCTTTTCGTGGTCTATTACAAAAAGCCCGGCGTTATCAAATGGAATAACCGTTTTAATTTTTTCCATAATCAATTTAATCAGGTCATTTCTATTTTTAATTTTTGATATGACCTCACTCATACCTAAAAGTTTCTCCTTAAAGTTCTTTTCCTTTACTATTTTCTCGTTGGCAATAATATTGGAAACAGCCAGGGCTATTTGTTCACTAATGGATTTGAAAAAAGGAATATGCGTATCGCTAAAATAACCAGCTTGATAAGAGGTAAAACAAAGCATTCCGAACGCTTTGCCACCTTGGGATAATGGTCCACCTATAAACTGTTTTATCCCAGTCTCTTCCATAAAAAAATGCTGAAAGTTTGGTGCAAGCTTGTGCAATTTGTCTAAATCTATAACCACAGGACCATTATCTATCAACCATTCTACAGGAGTGCCTTGGTGTTTCAATCTAGTATGAGCGCCTAATGTTTGCTCGATTATTTTCTGGGTCTCAGGGTTATCAATCACTTTGGCATCAATCAATTCGTAATGATATTCTCCATTTTCCTCTGTTACAAACAACCCTAGCGCGTCAAATGCAAAAAAGGGTTTGACAACATCAAAAATTGTTTTCAATAAATCTTTAGTATTACTTGCTTTTACTACAGCTTTTGTTATTTTTAGTAAAGACTCATTGAATTTCTTTTCCTCAAGAATGCGCTCTTTCTGAGTAATCTGAGAAATAGTAATTGCTAAGATTTCACATATTTTATTAAAGATTATAATATCGCTTTTAGTGTATGTACTCTCATTTTTTGACCAAAGAACAAACACGCCTATTTTCTTGTTTTTAAAGGTCAATGGACCGATAATAAATTCTTTGTAACCACCATTAACTAAGAAATTAAAATGTGGATGCGATTCCAACTCGCTATAATCTTTCTTTAAGTCAACGATTCGATTTTCTCCCGAGAGGTAGTCTATAACCTCAGATTTACCTAAGCACCTAGTTATACCTTCTTCATTAGTTTTTTTATTAACTTCATTGTCGAGATTGGTATCCACCACATATTCGCGATGCGAACCATCTTCTCTTATTTCGAAAATACCAATGTCATCAAATGAAAGTATTTTGGAGAGGTGTTGGTATTTAGACTCAAAGAGCTCAATGGGCGTTTTTGCTTTTATCAATTGGGCGATTACATCATATAATACATCTTGACGATAATCTTTACTTGAGCCGTTTTCTTTCATTTTTAATAGTATCAATATTAGAATATTCACTAAATTTTCGTGAATATCACTATTAAAATTAACGAATTTTTCGTGAATTAGATGTGTTTATTTTTAGAATATTTCTTTTGAAGACCTGAATCATAAGCACAACAAGGAGTACAAGAGATTCCCAAATAGAATGAGCGTTTGGTATCGTTTTGGAACTAGCATATCCTAAACGGACAGTATGCAAACTAATACAATTACAAACCTAGGAATCAATTCGTTTATAGAACATATAAGCACAGAAGACTTCGGCTCTTCAAAACGAAATAACAAAAGCCAATTTCACATTTGCAAACTCGATGCTGTAGATTATTCGAGTCTCTTGCAAAAAGCTTTTATCTATGATTTTTACACCATATACTTTATAGATGAAGGCTTTATTGATAAAACAAATCAAATCAATACTGTAAAAATCCTCAAAAAGGAGCTCTTTTTTTCAATACCTGGAGAAATCCTTAAGTGGAATAAACTAAAGGAACTTAAAGGTTATCTACTTTGTTTTAGTAAAGAATTTTTGATGATGTTAATTGGTAATGCCAATCTCATAAATACATTTGAGTATCTAGCACCTTCATCTTCTCGAAAGTTTAGACTGGATGGCTCAAACTATGAAATATTTAAAGATATCATAGATGACTTAGAGGCGGAATATTCAAGGCCATCCAAATATTCTGAAGAACTTATTCGTTTCAAAATATTTGAGATGATGATAAAGCTGAATCGTCTTTTTCTCGGTAGAAATGAAGAAACCCAAAGATTTGTACCTGTAAAATCGTGCGATATTATTTATACAAATTTTATTCAGCTAGTTGAGGAAACTTACAAGAAATTAGCTTTAGGGCAAATACAAAGCCCTTTATTAGTTAAAGAATATGCCTCTCTACTTAATATAAATCCGACGTATCTAGGAGAGTGTGTTCGAAGTGCAAGTGGCACTTCTGCCAAGTCAATTATCAACAAGAGAACTTTACTACTGGCTAAATGTCAATTACTGCATACAGGAAATAACATCTCTGAAATAGCTTATCAAATTGGTTTTGAAAGTTCTGGATACTTCATACGTTTTTTTAAGAAATTCGAAAACACAACTCCATTAGAATTTAGAAGACAACATACTTTATTTGCCTAAAGCCGTTTTGATTTTTGAAGACTACGAATCAGTGCCGTATTAATGCGATATCCATAACTCTAATTTGTAATTAAAATGGTTGTATGGTCGTATTCTTTATGCTGGACCAAATCTACCAAAAGACGACCTACATCTTCTCGTGCAATAGTTTCTGGTTCCTTCTCTCTATCTAGATTTTTTATAATTCTTATTTCTTGACTTTCATCATCGTTGAGTTCAGTAGGTCTAACGATTACCCATTCGTTTAAGGCAGAGTTTTTGACAACTTCTTCTTGATTGGTTCTATCCTCCATAATTCTACCAAGCAGCAAAGGTTCTACAACATTTCTAAAAATAAATCTTCCGTGACCTTTAGAGTCTCCAGCTCCTATCGCTGTCATACATATAAGCCGGTTCACCTTTATCATATACATTTTTTCAATTACGATTTGAGTTCCGTTCTTGCATAGATTAGGCACACTAAAAATTGTTTTTTTGTTCAATGGTGCGCCAAAGGTCAAAATGACCACTTCTTGGTTTTTCATAGACTTAGCCACTTGTTTTTCGTTAAGTACATCTCCTTTAAAAAGTATAAGATTCTTATGCTTAAGTTTTATTTTTTCAACTGAACGACCAAAAGCGGTAACTATATGCCCTTCTTTTAATGCATATTTTATGGTATGTTGACCTATATTTCCTGTCGCACCTACAATTAATACATTCATTGATTTAAGAATTAAGGTTTATTAAATGACTCTACTTTACCAAGACGCTCCTCATTGAGCTACGAATCTCAAAGGCTCGCTTTTGCGAAAGATTATATTAAGGTTTCCCGTGAAGTGAAAGTAGGTGCCTTACTGGTACGTCAATTTTTCCCAGTGTTCCCTAGTTGTCTATCCAGTTAATCCGTGTTTGGAGGTCTTTCAAAATAAAACTCATTTATCTCAAACGGTGAACCTACGGTAGCATCTCCCGTAAATAGCATACCTCAATTTGCCGGATGGTACAAACAGACACCACCTTCTGTATGCCCTGGCATTGCAATGACCGACATTTTTGAAGCGCTCAGAACCTCGTGTTCAATGAAAATACCTTTAAACGAATATCCTTCTTCCCTTAGTTTATTTACGAGGAAAATAGATTCCTCGCGTACGGCATCGATTAGAACCATCTCTTTTTTGCATTCATTAAAAACGATATACACATTCCCGTATCGATTTTGATAATTATCAGCCTTGATAAGAATTATATTGAATAAATAAGACTATTACTTACCTCGGAAGTCTTACAAAGAACATCGATAGAAATATGTTGATATGGAACAGGTGTTTTCATCTGCAACTATTGGTTAATTATAAATGTGCTTGTAATGGTGGCGTTCCAATTTGCTCTTTCATCATATCCGCATTTTTTGCTACTCCTAAATAATTAGACATTGCTACAGAATATTGTCCCATATGCTCACTTAATAAATTGGCAATATGCATACCATTTTTTTGTGTATTATTTGCAAGTTCTGCAAGAACAGCTACCCACGTGGTTACAATTACGCCAGCCGATGCCAAACGTTTCATAGTTACCTCTGTTACTAAAGGATTCCAGTCAGCAGATGCATCTATAACCGCATATACTTCATAACCATCTTGTAAAGCTGAAATTGCAGGAAAGGCAACGCATACCTCAGTTGCTAATCCGGAAATGACCAACTTCTTTCTACCAGTATCTTTAATAGCCTTCTTTGAAGCTTTATCATTCCATAAATTTACAAAGGGTCTATCTATAATCGCATCCTCTCCAAAAAGCTCAATGAGCTCTGGAAGTGTTGGACCATTGGGTCCTTGTGGCCAACTTGTGCCCAATACTGTAGGAATATCAAAAGCCTTAGCTGTTTTCGCGTGACCTAAAATGTTATTTTTTAACAACGCGGGGTCTACGGATGTTAAGAATGAAGACAAACCTACTTGATGGTCTATCATTACAAAACAGCAGTTTTCTGGTGTAAGTTCTTCTTTAAATGGGTTTACAATTGTATTCATATCATTCGTTATTTTTAGTTTGAAATAAAGTTCTGAAAATCATAATGATGCTGTGCTTTCAATAATAAAGTATTCGTATCACTTATTGCAGACAGCTTGTGAATTGAGAAAATGGCGAAGACGTAAACCATTTAATAAAAAAAGTCATCCTCCTTGAAAGAGAGATGACTTTTAACTAACCAACTACGAAGTTTTTTAATTTT
>CANMSB010000055.1 GCA_947500445.1 uncultured Flavobacteriaceae bacterium
CTCAGCATGACAGTTGTGTCCTTAGTTGACATTCTTTACTTCAGAAACTTGATAGGTATTGAGGGACGTGCTTCGACAGGCTCAGCATGACAGTTGTGTCCCTAGTTGACATTCTTTACTTCAGAAACTTGACAATCATTAAGTGTGATGCTTCGACGGGCTCAGCATGACAGCTGTGTTCCTAATTGACATTTTTTACTTCAGAAACGTAATCGCTATTTAGAGACCTGGTTCGACGGACTCAGCATGACCGACCCTATTCCGAACTACGATTCAAAAAACCGCAATCCATAAGCGATTAAACTCCGGGAAGTTTCTTTTCAAGACTAGATACTAAATGCCCCTGCGTTTGCGCTCTTTTTTTAGCAGGTTCAGCTCCCTGGTCGTTTGCCCGGCTACCGAAGTATTTTCTTCAGCACGGCGTATCAAGTAGGGCATTACGTCCCTAACCGGGCCAAAGGGCAGATATTTGGCCACATTATACCCTTTGTCGGCCAAATTGAAGGAGATATGATCACTCATACCATACAATTGCCCGAACCATATTCTGGTATCATCGGAAGGAATGCCGCGGGCATCCATTAATTCCATTAATCGATAGGTACTGGCTTCATTATGGGTACCGGCAAAAATGGAGAATACATCCAAATGGTCGGCCATATAGGTGATGGCCCGATCAAAATTGGCATCACTCTCCGCCTTTGAGCCACAAATAGGGCTGGCATACCCCTTACGTTCGGCACGCTCATTTTCCTTTTCCATATAAGCTCCACGAACGGCCTTCATACCGATTTTAAACCCGTCGTCCTTTGCTTTTTTGTGCAATTGCTCCAAGTATGCCATACGGTCCCATCGATACAACTGTAGGGTGTTGAACACAATGGCCTTTTTGCGATTGTATTTGCGCATCATCTGTTCCACCAGCGCATCGGCCGCATCTTGCATCCAACTTTCCTCGGCATCGATCAAAAGGGACACATCCAAATCGTAGGCCTTTTTACAGGTGCGGTCGAAACGGTCCACCACCCGATCCCATTCTGCGGCTTCTTCAATATTCAACTCCTTCCCTTCCCCTATTTTTTTAAAAAGGGCGAACCGGCCATAACCGGTAGGTTTGAACACCGCAAACGGAATCGCGGCTTTTTCTTTTACAAAATCGAGTACCTTGAGTACCATTGCCAAGGTATTGTCCAAAGGATCTTCATCGTCCTTTCCTTCCACGGAATAATCCAATACCGAACAAACATGTTTGCTCCACAGCTTATCCACGACGGGCATACAATCGGTTTCGTTTACCCCACCGCAAAAATGGTCAAAAACGGTAGCCCGGATCAATCCATCTACCGGTAACCGGGCCTTTAGGGCAAAATTCGTCATTGCCGTTCCGATGCGCACCAAGGGCTCGTTAGCGATCATCTTGAACAAAAAATACGCCCGTTCCAATTCGGAATCCGTTTTTAAGGAAAAAGCGGTTGCGGTATCTTCAAAAATTTGCTCCATTTACCAACATCTTTGCAGTTGTTCAAAGATAAACACGCTAAAATATTCCTCTCTATAAAATTTAGGTTTATTTTGCACTCCGTTAAACCATTTTCGACCGCTATAAAAGCTCTTTTAGATGATCGCATCGATACGCACCCCTGCTTATTCCATCCATTTTAATGAAGAAGCCTATACCGCTTTGAACACGCATCTAACGGATGCCGGGTATTCCAAGATTTTTATTTTGGTGGACGAGAATACGCACGAGCACTGCCTTGCCCAGTTTATGGGAAACATTGAAGGGGAACATGATTTTGAGATTATTGAAATTGAATCGGGGGAAGTCAACAAGAACATCCATACCTGCACCCAGGTTTGGGAGGTGCTTTCCGAACTGGATGCGGACCGAAAGAGTCTTATGATCAACCTTGGTGGAGGCGTGGTAACGGACCTTGGCGGTTTTGTGGCCTCGGCCTACAAACGCGGTATCGCCTTCATCAACGTACCCACGACCCTATTGTCTATGGTAGATGCCTCGGTAGGCGGAAAAACGGGGGTGGACCTTGGCTCGCTTAAAAATCAAATCGGATTTATCAATCAGCCTGTTATGGTGCTGGTAGTCTCCAATTTTCTAAAGACCTTGGACCAACGGCAACTGAACAGTGGCTTTGCCGAAATGCTAAAGCATGGGCTGATCCAAAGCGAACCGTACTGGAACGAGTTAAAGGAAATAGACACCTATGAAGGACTGGACGCGCTCATTCACCGATCGGTGATCATTAAGAACGAAGTGGTATTGGAGGACCCGACCGAACAACATCTTAGAAAAATATTGAATTATGGCCATACTTTAGGCCATGCGGTAGAGTCCTATTTTCTCGACAATCCCGACCGGGAACTATTACTCCATGGCGAGGCCATTGCCATAGGAATGGTATTGGAAGCCTGGCTCTCGCATCAGCTGGAAGGGCTTTCTGAAACGGTACTTGGTGATATTAAAACTACCTTTGTCGAACGCTATGGTAAAATCGCATTTTCACAGGATGAAATAACGGCCATTCTCGAGCTATTGAAATACGACAAGAAAAATTCCCATGGCAATATTAATTTTGTGCTGCTTAAAAGCATAGGTGTACCCAGTATAGACGTGCGTATCGACACCGAACTTTTGCGAAAAGCATTTGCGTACTACATGCTTTAAGAACTACACCTACTAAAATTAGGCCTTCACAACACTTTTCAATTCCAAATTAAAAAAATTAGTAGTTTAGGATAGATGGTAGGGCATCCTTGGATGCAGTACACGCTTTCTTTGATAGGGTTTTGAATTGATGGTGGCGCGGAAGCGGATATCGTTTTGATTGTACCAAGTCCCAAAATCATGCGAACACCTTTAAAGAAAGCACATCGTCCCTATTTTGATGATTTTTTTTGTAAAACAAACCCTATTTCGCAAACCAAACCGCCTATTTAATACCATTTCTAATGGTATAAGGCCAGCAAAATAACCTACTTATGATACGAAGACTTATCGATTACAAAAAACTGGACCATACCTTGGCAAAACTTCTTATCGACACCTACCCTGACGGGTATGGGGACGAGGACATCATCGTTTTTAAAAATACCAAAAACGAATACGTGGAAGCCGTGGAAATAAAAACGGAGGATACCGTGTATTTGGTAAAAATCAGCAGAAGTCTCGCTACTTTTATTGCCAATTTTGATTCAATAATCACTAAGGAACTAGAAAAGGACATTGAAAATGCTCCGGATAATTCCCTTGAATAGCGGTGAGACCAGCAGTTTTCGAAAGCAAGAAAGAAGCGCAAATATCTAGAGATAGCGTTCCCGTATCAGATTGCGATGGTACCGTTGATGGCCACAAATAAAGAAACCGATGGCCCCGACGCTCCAATCCAAGCCGCTTGCAACGCCGGTCAGTTCCAATGACGGCAGCCCCATATGACGGAAAATCGAAAGGGTCGCCCGTCTTACGACCTCATACTCCTCGATCAAGCTTTGCATTGTCCTGGTCCCGGTGTCTGTGCCTGCAGCAAAAACTTCCTGATCAAAGCCCGGTAAAGCTGTGCTATCTCCCCTAGCAAATGAAAGCGCCCGATACTGAAACACCCGTTCGGTATCAAAAATATGAAGCAATACCTGTGCTATGGTCCACTTATCCGGACCATAGGCATAGTGGACCTTCTCCGCGGGAATACTTTTTAAAAACTTTGGAAAATTTTGCAGTTGCTTATCCAAAAGTGCAATAAGTTGGTCCTCCTCCCCTATCAAATCGATATACCGTGCATAGTATGCCGGAGGTTCCGGAAGTGTTAAGGCTGATTTTTTCATACATACGATTTTTTGTGTTTGCATACCGATTCCCAAAGACAGACCTTGGCACTTTTACGGTAACCGCCATCTTTCTTGAAAAGGCTTTTGCGCCATGGCAGCATGTTTTATAAAAAGTCAAACGGACGATACTAATTTTATACCATTTCAAAGTCAAAATGGTATAACACCCTCGGTCTTAAAAAATCCCGAAAGCCTATAAAGCCATCGGGATTTATTTTTTTAGGAAACGGACCTGCACAACAAACTCAATTTGCCGTTGTTAGGAGGCCCCTTTCGACCAGGTAATTATAGCTCATTAAAAATTTTATGCATCAACCGCTTTTTGTCGTTGATACTCTCTTCCAATGAAATCATAGTCTCCGTGCGACTGATGCCCTCGATATCATCAATTTGGAAAATAATGTTCTTGGCATGGTTGGTATCCCTGGCCCTTATTTTACAAAAGATATTGAACTTTCCGGTCGTAATGTGAGCTACAGTTACGTTTGGAATTTGCTCCAACCGCTCCAATACGAACTTGGTCTGATGCGTTTTTTCCAAAAATATCCCCACATAGGCGATAAAGGAATAGCCCAGCTTCACATAATCGAGCGTCAACGACGACCCTTGTATGATACCGGCGTCCTCCATTTTTTTAACCCTCACATGGACCGTACCCGCCGAAATCAATAGCTTTTTTGCAATATCGGTAAAAGGGGTCCTGGTATTGTCTATCAACATATCCAATATCTGGTGGTCTATCTCGTCTAATTTAACTTTGCCCATCTTCTAATTATTTTTAGCTAAATTAAAAAATTAAGAAATTATATTTAACAAAACTGTGTTTTTTTTAACAAAACCGTAATTGTTTAAGCCTTTGTATGAAAAAGGAACAAGCAAAATTTATAAAGTTGACCAATACGCTTGGCATTTTAATTCCTCCAGGTCGGTAACCGACTCACAATCAAATGTTCGATGTCCGAAAAAAGAATGCCCTTGTTCCAAACGGCTTATTACGGGCAAAAACACGACCGACCCCTCCAAAAGAACTTCCTTAAACAAAATTGCCAAAACTTCCTGTTTTTTATATTTTGGAGCGATGCGATGCGGGTTGTGGATGAGTACATCGTAATACTGTTTGCCATTTTCCGGAATGGAAAAGTAGTCGTCCCGTTCAAAAGTATCGATAGCCGAGGTAGCGATAACCTCTAACACGGACAGCAGGGCCGTAAAAATATAGGCACGGGTTTTTTCCCTTTCATAATCGCCGGGGGCATGTCCCGCTTCGAACAAAATGGTAGGCACTTTTTCCATTTGAAAACTATCGCCTACGCAATTCGGGTTAAAGCCGTCGTCATAACGCCCAATTTGCCCGGGAATCAGTTTTTGCAAACTTTTGTTCATGGCTACGATCAACTGCATGCTTTTGCCCCTGCTTTCGGAAATACTGCGCTGGGCATCATGTGCCGGTGCCAAAAAAGAAACCGTAGCCGGTTTCTCGGTACTCCCCACATTAAAAATGGTGCGCTGATCGTGCAAATTGAAACAAAAATGGGGCTTAAAATTTTCGAACACCAATCTTAAAACACGGCTTTCAGGTTCACCCAACAGCTGTGCTTCCCTATTCAGGTCCACCTCATTTGCATTCACCCTGGTGTAGGCATCCGCACCATCCGGATTGAGCATCGGAATTACCTTAATGGTACATTCTCGCAATAGCAGTTCCGAAAAGGTAGATTTTGACCTTAGAAAACGAAACATATCGAGAACGGCCTTTGTGGTCGTCGACTCGTTCCCGTGCATTTGCGACCACATTAAAATCCGATGTGTTCCGTTACCAAATGTTAAAGAAGGTATTTTTTTTCCCAATACCGAACGGCCTTCCGTTACCCATCCCACATCGGAATAACCCTTTTCTAAAACACTAAAAAGCCGGTCGTGGGTAAGATACCTGCCCGAAACCAACGGCTCTTTATATTCGGAATGTACTACTGTATCGTGTATCATAATTTTTTAAACTGGGTTACAAAAGTAACATCTATAAAAATTACAATTGTAATTACGATATATTACATTTGTAATTCAAAATGATTGCACGAAGCTTGTTTTTTAAAAACAAATGTAACCGTCACTATTGAAGTTTTAATTTTATTATATTAAAAAATTAAAAATCAGTATTTTAAATACAAATACCTGTATTTAAAGTTTAAGTATTTAACCGCTTTTTGTTACCTATTTGGAGCTCAAAATACGGTAATGTGCAAAAATGTAAAATAAAATGTTACAATGGTAAATAGCGTAGATTTCATCAAACGATTGGAACGTATTTTGGACTATTATGGGCTTACCGCCTCCGCTTTTGCCGATCGGATTGCCGTACAACGGTCGAGTATTTCCCACCTGCTCTCCGGCAGAAATAAACCCAGTCTCGATTTTGTTTTAAAGGTGGTCAAGAACTTTCCGGAAGTAAACTTGTATTGGTTGCTGAACGGCAAAGGGAACTTCCCCTCTTCCAACACGGCCGTCCCGAAAAATGAAACCGCACCGAAAACGCTCCCCGAACCTCAAGATCAAAAATCCTTACCGGAACCGAACGAAAAAAAAATCGAAAAAATTATTGTTTTCTATACCGATGGAAGTTTTAAATCGTACCTGGAGATTTAAGGTTTTTATTTTTTACTTTGCAAGGGTAAGCCCCCGATAAGGAACAAAGTTTAAGAAACCAAGATCACAATAATGCAAATGGCCATTTCACAGTTGATCGATACGGCAACGGAATATTTTGAAGGAACCCCTTGGTTAGGAGATTCCTTAATGCTAAAATTGAATCGAATCGACTTTAGGGTCGTTAATGCTACCTTCCCGAATTCCCAGAATTCCATAGCACGGATCGTGAAGCATATCCTTAACTGGAGGCTTTTTATGATAGCAAAACTGGAAGGCGACGATTTGTTCGATATTGAAATGAATACGGATCAAGATTGGACGCCCATTACAATAAAGACCGAAGCGGAATGGAACGACTTGCTCCATCAATTGACAGAAACCCAAAGTAGGCTTTTGGAAATATTACAAAAACAGGAAAAGGACTCTTTTTTGGAAAATAAAACCTTGGGTAGGCAATACAGTTTGGGCTATCTTATTAATGGAGTCATACAACACGATACCTATCATTCGGGGCAGATAGGGTTACTTTATGCCTATCTGAAAAAACAAAACTAAACAGTTAACCATGGTCACAAGAATTTGGGAAGGACGAACGAAAATTGAGCATTCAGAAACCTATACAAAAATCATTAGGGAACGTGACATACCGGACTATAAAAAAACGAAGGGGTTTACGGGTCTCAAATTTCTAAACCGGTCCGACGACCAATACACTTATTTTAAACTATTGACCTTTTGGAAAGATTTTGATGCCATTGTCAATTTTACCGGACCAAACATGGAAAGCCCAAAACACTATGATTCCGACAAGTCCTATTTGCTGGATTTTCCCGGGAAGGTGTCACATTACACCGTTTTTGCACAATAAACTCGTTTAAACTTTTTCCATTTGCTAAAAAATTGCCCTTATTCGCTCGACGCGCCGGCCGGCTCCTCATCAAAAGCCAAATCATTGGCTTTTTCTTTCGGCCCTGCCTTTTTTTCCGTCCGTAGCCCTGCTATGCAACTCAAAAAAGCCTTCAAATGGCCAAAAAATGACTAATTTTCGCTTAAACGCAAAAAGTTTAAACGAGTTCAATGAAGTATATCGATAGTAGAAAAAAGCGCACAAAAAATTATCATCACCAATACAATACCCTATACCTTATGCTCAGAAAAATTGTTTTAGGGATCGCCCTTCCCATTTTATGCACCGCCTGCTATGCGCCACAGCGGGACTGTAACGCATTTAAGGACGGGGAGTTTTCTTTTACCGTAACCGTCGACGGTAAGGAGGTGGCAAACACCTTTGTTCGAAAAGGAAACTTGGAGGTGGCCAATTTTATGGGACAAACCGATTCTTCCTCGGTGCGCTGGATCAACGATTGTGAATATATCGTTAGAAAATTACATCCCAAAAACAGGGCCGAAGAACAGGCCGTTCACATGAAAATATTGTCTACCACGGACAGATCCTATACATTTGAATACAACCTTGTGGGCGAAAGCAAGAAATCGCGAGGTACCGTAGTTAAAACCGACTAAACGCTATGTTTGAAATTTTTGCAAGTCCCGATGCTTGGATCGCTTTGCTTACCTTGACCTTTTTAGAGATCGTACTGGGTATCGACAATATTATTTTTATTTCGATCGCCGCGGGCAAACTGGAAAAAGGGCAGCGAAAAAAGGCCACCAATATCGGATTGGTACTTGCCATGGTAATGCGGATCGTACTATTGTTCGGTATTACATGGCTGACCGCGGCCGAAAAACCGTTTTGGTTTTTTGAGACGGAATGGATTTCAGGGGGCATTAGTTGGCAATCCCTTATCTTGTTCGCAGGGGGGCTTTTCCTTTTGTATAAAAGTACGCGAGAAATACACGAAAAAGTCGAAGATCGTGGCCATGACGAACGGGAAGTGACCCGATCGAGGGGAAACACCCTTGGAAAGGCAATACTTCAGATTACGGTAATCAATATCGTATTTTCCTTCGATTCTATCCTGACCGCTATTGGTATGACCAATGGCATATCGCCCGACCCCAATGATGCCCTGATACTGATGATCGTAGCGGTGGTGATTTCCGTAGTGATCATGATGTTGTTCGCCAACCCGGTCGGAGAGTTCGTCAACAAACACCCGTCCATACAGATTTTAGGACTTTCCTTTTTAATATTGATCGGTTTTATGCTGATAGCGGAAGCGGCACATATTGGCCTCATCGTCGTGTTGGGACAAGAGGTCGGTACCGTTCCCAAGGGATACCTTTATTTTGCGATCGCTTTTTCATTAATGGTAGAGTTTTTCAATATGCGGATGGAGAAAAACACGAAAACGCAAGACACCGAAGCGTAATACCCATTTACGTTTAAATTGGGTTATCATATACCGAAGTTGCCTTTTCGGGTACTGACGCCTTAAGGGTGTTCATGTCAGGAGCTATACATACCGCTTTGCAAAGGTATAGATGGATAATGAGCAGGTTGGATGGGCGTGATTAAAATGCATGAAACTTACGGACTGTCATGTGCGACTTCCAAATCATTAAAGAATTGTAGCTCAGAGTACCCGGAGAAAAATGCTGCTTTATAGGACATCCTCTTAAATAACGCCCGTGACAAGTAAACCGAGAGAGGTGATTGGACTAAAAAACAGCATCGAAATTCATTTTAAAAACAAGGGGGACACGGACCCAAAAAAATTAATATCATGTCGAATATCAAATGGGGTACCGCATTCTTCCTCCTTTTTTTTATCTGCAATTTCTCCAACGGCCAAGTGGAAAAGGAAACCGAAACGTCCCGTTATCAAGGAATGAACGTTGGGTCGGAGACCAGGATCCTTGATTCCCGGATAAACGACAAGCACTACAAGCTCTATGTAAACCTTCCAAAAAGTTATGAAACGCATACCGACCGAAAATATCCGGTATTGTATGCGCTGGACGGCCAATATGATTTTGCTTCCATCGTATCGATACAGGGAAGTTTACGATATGACCGGCGTTCCCCGGAGTTGATCATTATAGGGGTGTCCTACGCAGGGGAAAATCCGGATTATGAAACCTTACGGGCCAACGACATGACCCCTACGGTAATTCCACAGATAAAAAATAGCGGTGCCGCCGAAAAATTTACGGCCGTTTTTCGGGACGAGATCATTCCCTTTATAGACAAAGAATACCGAACACAGACCGAGAACAGAACCTTGACGGGTACTTCTCTTGCAGGGCTATATACCCACTACGCCCTGTTTAAGGCCAACGACCTATTTCATAACTTCGTTATTTGCAATCCATCCTATTGGTATGACAATGGGCATGCCTTCGCCCTTGAACGGGACTATTCTAAAAATAACGACTCTTTAAACGCCAATGTATTTTTAGTCAGTGGTTCTTTGGATGGTACGATATCCCTTCACCATGAAATGGCCGAACAAATCGCTTCAAGAAAATACAAGAGCCTCCATTTTGAAAGTAGTATTTCGGAAGGAACGGGACACTCTGGCGCAAAGGCCGAAGGATACACCAAAGGCATGCTGCACAGCTTTAAAAGAAGGGATATCGGGCTTTCGGAACCCCAATTACAACCATACACCGGCACCTATCGCTTTGCGCCCGGAAACGAGGTATCCTTGATCATACATGAGGGGCAGCTGGCCATTGCACGGCTCGGAAACCAAATGAACCTTCCGATCTATGCCCTTACCGAAGATAGCTTTTGTTTACAGGGCAGTTATAACATGTTTGAATTTACCAAAAACGATACGGGATCCGTAACCGGATTGACCCTTGAGGTAGGCCCTGACAACATGGTTAGCTTAGAAAAGGTGAAGTAAGCCGGGATCTTTCTCCCTTCGTCCACCAAAACACGATGTGAGCGGTCTACCGCCCTCCCGATGTCTTTTTGCGACATTGGGCAACCGCACCCATCGAAGGGAAAAGGCCATCCGCCGAAACATTTACGCTACGGACCTACTGAAGGCCCTCATTATCACGAAACGGACTTAAATTAGCCGTATCAACCCCAAAATCTTATATTATGAAAACAAACAGACTTTATTTTCTCATTGCTCTTAGCATATTTTCCATAACTATCATCAGTGCCGTAATAAACTCCATTATCAATTACGATACCGTAGCGGAAACGTTCACCACTTTAGGATATCCAACCTATTTGATCGAGATATTGGGCTTTGCCCAAATATTCGGGCTGGCACTTATCTTGCTTAACAAAGACCAATGGTATGTGGAATGGGTGTATGCCGGTTTTTTCATGAACCTGTCCCTTGGATGCATCGCCCACTTAGCTACGGAACAAGGAAACGGAGCTTCGGCAGTAGTTTGCCTTATGTTGTTATGGGTGACCTACATTCAGGGTAAAAAAGTACGCGAATCCAAAAAAGAAACCGTCGGCCTACCCTTGGGCAGCGCGGCATAATTGAAACAGTCCCAAATACAAAAAACCTCCGAAACTTTTCGGAGGTTTTTTGTATTGTTATGAATTCTTTAGGGCGTGTTAACACTAATTGCATCGAAAATCAGGGCGATATAGATAAAGGCCGTGAACATGACGTCGAGTTTGT
>CANMSB010000056.1 GCA_947500445.1 uncultured Flavobacteriaceae bacterium
TGAAAAAAGGGTCCGACTTTAGATAAAAGTCTAACCCTCGTTATTTTTAACTTACACAGTTAATGGGATAGTGTCTTCAAACTTTTTACTCACCACTAACTACTTTTTACTCACCACTAATTACTGTAAACTACAAACTGCTAATTGAAAAAAGACCGCTTCGCTAAAAGAAAAAGAAACGAAGACCATAGACAAGTTCAAATTCAAGCGTCAAGTTCAAACCTTGTCACTACATACTTTTACTCATTACGGCTCTTGTCATCCCCTATCGCAAACTGCTCACTGTTAATTGCTGATTGTTCATTGTTCATTGAAAAAAGACCGCTTCGCTGAAAGAACAAAGACGACTCACCACTAACTACTTTTTACTTACCACTAATTTACTGCAAACCACTACGGTTAATTGCTAATTGCTGTCACCCTTTAACCCGTCCAAGTCCTTCTTCTTTTGTCTTTTCGTCCTTCGTCCCAATCAAATTCGAATACAAAACCAAGGCTTCTCCCACTAAGTACCCCTTCTTTGTATTTATTCCTGTAGACCTACTACACCAAGTACTTTTTACTCTATACGCTTCACCAACACCACCCAATCCTGTTCTTCCGCGGTCGAAGGCGAGCCAAGTGCCACAGTAGTTCCGGCCGCTACCTGTTTTACGGTTCCCGACAGTAGCTCCCCACCCTCAAGAGGGTTATACCAATGCACGCTGAATTTGCCTGTCTCATCCTCTAAATTAAGGGTCACGTTCTTTTGCGGACCGGGGACGTACGCGGCATACACGGCTCCCTTTTTGTAAAAACAGTACCCTTCATCAATACCGATCAGATCGTGTCGGGGCTGCATTTCCCAATAGGGCAAATGTTGTTCAAAGAACTGCATGGCATGGTGCGTCAACTCCCATAACCGATCCGTAGTACGCCAATCTTCCGTATTCAAATCGTTATAAGCATTATGGGCGCCATAATACCACTCTACGCCTGCAGCACCGGACATTAGGGTTCCCCATAACACGTAGCGCCTTAAGGTATCGTGCTGAGGGGTTACGCTGTCGGGTACCGCCCCGGTATGCCACATTCCGATCTCGTCCATCGTTATCAACCACTCTTTTCCGGACCGTTTGGATTTCGCCCGCCAGTCGGCGACGATACCCGCTGCCGATTCCCGTTTGTCCACCTGTAGCGACAGGCCGTCCAGTTCCTTAAAACCTACAATAGAATCCAGCACATTGCTTCGCGCGGGCTCATGGGAATGGGTATGCAATAGCACCGGGTGGTTATAAGGGTCTATCTTTTTCAGATAGGTGGTCATTGCCTTGCGCTGAGCATCGTTTTGCGCAATGGGGGTAAAATCGGCCGGGCCATTTTCTTCCCCAAGATTGAATTTGAGGGCCAAATGATGTCCGAAACGCGCCATTAACTCCTGAAAATACAACTGGCGTAACGGTCCCGTATCCCCATCATGTAACATCGTTTCGTTCTCGGTTTCCTGGAGTACCATATGCAGCATCAGCCCTTTCTGTTGCATGTGTTGAAATACCAGTTCCCATTGGGCCAGTTTGCTCACATCAAAACGGGTGAAATCGTCCGGATCTTTATAGGGCCAAACATCCTTGCCGTCCCCTTTGATGTTCATCGTCAGAAAATAAACCACGTTCATTCCTTTGGAAGCCAAATAGTTCATCGCGCCGATAAGTCCTTTCCCCTTGCCGTTTTGCCAGCTAACATCGCCCTCTTCCCAGTCGCCCAAATGCGGCATAAAACTATGGATGGTATCGTTGGTATGAGCCTCACCGTCATTCCTGGAACTTTGCATACGATAGGTACCGTCAAAATCTTCAAAAGCCAGTAGGTTTTCCGGGCTATCGGCACCCCCCTTGATCCAATAAGCGCCATCCTCCCCAAACCTAAAATAGCCATTGGATACCACCAATCGGCCTTTTGCCCGAAAGTCGGGTAACCGTTTATCCGAAGGCACTACCTCGAACACCCCTTTAGCCCCTTTAATTTCAATACCGGTCCCATTTTCGGAATTCGGTTTCACAGCAATGGAATCGCCTTGTTCCAGTTGGGCCGTGTATGTCCATTCCCCTATTCTATCGGGGGTAAAGCGTACGCGCCAAACATTCCCCGAATCGGCCCCGGTTTCCCCGGCATTACCATCGGCGGCATAAAAACCACGTACTTTATACTGTTTTTCGGCGTGGGTAAAGGTAACCTGCAATCGATAATTTAAAAATGGATTGTTTTCAGCGGCCTCCGTTGTTTCCGGCCCCTCAAAATCCAACGTCACCGTATGCCATTGTTGATAATTGGTCAGGGCTTCGGGCGCTTTTTGCTCCTCTTTGCAAGCGGTTAATAGAAATACCAGGCCAAGAAGCGGTAGCAAACGATAACAATTTTTCACGGTTTCAGTTTTTGGATGATTTTAAAAAGAAGCTGGCACAGCACAAGGTCCAGCTTAAGATGCCCCCTTCGATGATCCTTTGGAACAGACCGATATACGGACCTTCGGGGTCGGCAAATAAAAGTACTACAAAAGTCAGTGACACACCACCGCACACCAGTGAAACTAGCCACAATTTTGATGGTATATCCTTTTTTTTAAGTTCAAAGCCTATTCCAAGCAAACAGAAAGGTACCGTAATATAAGTCAACAGACCCATAGTATTGTGTATCAATTGAGAAGCCGACGGATGTTCCTTATCCAAAACACAGCCAAAATCGCAAGGGAAATATGCCGTAACCATCGTTCCAACACCATAGCACAGGGCGAACGTAAAAAAGCACACCTTTAATCTCAAACTCCGTGGTAAACCGATAGGGGCCAAAAAACCAAAACTGGCAAGCAATATTCCCGCTATAAAAAAAGCCTTTTGAAAAATGTCGGCATTTGGCACCCCGTTGGCGTAACTTTCGCTAATAAATTGCGAAATAGGATCATAGCCCGGTATTTGCAATCCTGCCCAAACACTGGTGGTTACAAAAAGAAGCGCTCCAAAAAAACCTAACAGAAAAAGAAGATACCGCATACGAACAATTTTAGTTTCCCCAAATTCTTTTCCATAAGGAAGACAGGAGCCGTTTGGCATCCGTATCGTATTTGGGTGTTTCCATTACGGTTATTCCCGTTGCCGTGGGCCGTAATTCATAGCTGAACACAAACTGCGTTTCCTTGGGGTCTATACTGAGCAATCCAAAACGAAGGTCGTTGAAATACAAACGGTCTTCCCTTTTACTGATCGTATACCACCCTTCGGCTATGGTAATGAGGCGATTTACGTTGTCGTTCGTTTTTAAATCACCCAACAACTGATGGTTTTTGGGATAGGCCGTAAAATGGATCGGCTTGGAATCGAAAAACGAATAGTTCCCTATCAAATAGGCATCGCCGGCTTCTATATTGGCCGTCCAAAGCAAGGTGTTCATTGGTGTGGGCCGGGTATCTATTTGTTGATAGGCTATCCCTTGTTCCGTTAGGCTATCCGTAAATTTGGCATAGGCGATTCCCTTCAACAACAGCGTGAGCAATAGGTAAGCACTGCTGACCACTAAGCCCAACCGGTTGTACGTTCTCCTTTTTTCGGTGGTACGTTTATAGCACATTACCAATAGTAGAAAGGTTAAAAAAGGTAGCGTATATAAGGGGTCGATTACAAAAATGTTCTGAAAGGCCAAACGTGTTTTAAAAGGCCAAAATAACTGGGTGCCCCAGGTCGTAAAGGCATCCAATACGGGATGGGTAAACAACCCCCAAAAGAAGAGCCAGGACCAGTCCTTCCAGCTCGCCTCACGACCGCGATGCAGCTTCCATACCAACCAGCCGAACACGGGCGCGAACAAAACGCTAAAAACAAGGGAATGGCTAAAGCCGCGATGCCATTCGATAGCGGTAACGGTATCGGTAACATAATTTACCAAAACATCAAGGTCAGGAATAGTACCCGCAATGGCACCGTACCATATGGCCTTATTACCTACTTTTTTACCTAAAACCGCTTCACCTACCGAAGCGCCGAGTACTATTTGGGTCAAAGAATCCATAAGGAGAGGGTTAACGTTTCAAGTTCAAGTGTCAAGTATCAAATTCAAATGTCAAATTCAAGTCTAAATTTAATACACTATTTTTCACTAACGGTTCGGGTAAGCGTAGTGCGAAGGCTAGGAAACCTTTTGTTTCCGTCTTAGCACCAAGCAAAAGTTTTTGGTTTTACTTTTTCTTTTATTTTCCAAAGCTAAATCCTTAGGGTTTAGCGACATTATAAATATACTCAGACCTTTCGGTTTGGCCCTAAAGTCCGCATTATGTTTGGGCTTTGTTATAAAACGTTCTTAGTCAACCCCTAAATCATTTGCGAAAGAATGATGTAATTCAATTTCGCTTATTGGTACGCCAATTCTATCTTCCGTAATTCCGCAAATAATCCGCTCAACTTCATATTTGCTAGATACTTTTTCAATATCGATTAGTTTATCTCGGTTTAAAGATATTGTCCAATCGATTAACTGCCTGATTGTTCCTCTGGAAACAGGCATTGTCCGTTTAATGGTTTTAATTCCGAAAATTTTGACGTGAGAATCTAATTCTGGATTGAAATCTAAAGCAACCAAACAAGGTATTTCAAGTCCGAGTTCTGTTTCAAATTGACTCCATTTTTCTTTTAGTTCCGTTTGAGTAAGCAATTCTGATATTTTCGTATCAGATCCTATTTTCTTTTGGCTTGAACTCAAATTTCTTAACACTTTTCTTATTCGATAAAATACTATTTGGGTGAGGCATTTATCCGTAGGATTTTTAATAATTCTGCTGAAAACAATATCTGCGAAATCTTGAACCGTATATATGTTTTCCGCTTCGGAATCCTCAATTCGTATTCCGAATTTGTCCTCAATTGACATTACTAATTCGACTGAATCCAATCCCATTATCTACTTGGTTTAAATGTTTTACAACTACTAAATACTGACTACTGACTACTGACTACTGACTACTGACTACTGACTACTGACTACCGCAAACTATCAATTCTCAACAAAAAACAACCACTCCTACCCCACGATCCCCATCTTTTTCAACAAAAACGAGGCGTTCATGTTTTGGCAAATCCCTTGTTTGAGAGTGTAATCGAAAAACAGTTCCCCGTCTACGATTTCGGCATCAAAATAGTAGTTCTGTATCCGGGGCCATTTTTCGGAAGCCTCACAAAGACTTAAATCATGCGTAGCGATGATTCCCGTTGCCCCCGACCCTACCAATCGCTCTACAAACTGACGGGAACCTTTGGCCTTGTCGATACTATTTGTCCCTTTTAGAATTTCATCCAATACGATGAAATAACGATCTTGCTGAATATTGTCTACTACAAAACGGAGCCGTTTCAGTTCGGAAAAAAAGTAGGACTCGTCATCCGTTAGGGAATCCGTGGTACGCATGCTCGTAATGAGCTTTATGGGCGCGTAGCGTGCGGTTTCGGCACAAACGGGCAAGCCCATATTGGCCATAACGATGTGTAGCGATACGGTGCGCAAAAACGTACTTTTCCCTGCCATATTGGCCCCCGTGACAATAAAAAACGCCTCATTGTCGATCAAAAAATCGTTCTTGACACTTTTGGAAGGGTCCAACAAAGGGTGGGCCACCTGTTTTGCATCCAAAACGATATCGGCCTCCACAATTTCCGGGAAGGTATAGGTTGGATGGTTGTACGTAAAATTTCCCAACGTGTTATGGGCATCAAAAAAAGCCACAACATCGAACCATTTGGAGACTTCCGGACCATGGTCCCGTATCCATTGTTCTACCCGAAAAGCGTATGAAAGTCCCCCTAGGAAATATCCGTTGCCAAAAATCAAATAAAAGACATTGTTATTGCTATCGAGTCCGCCCAACAACTTGGCAAATTGTCGTAAGAACGTAGAGGTCTTTCCTTTTTGCAGCAGGACTGTTTGCCGCATTTCCTCTAATTTTTGCGAAACGAAGGTTTCGTTTTCAATCAATACCAATAACTTATGGTACTGCCGAAAGGTGCTCTGTATTTTTGAGGCCTGACCGGCCAAATCCCTAATTCGCTTTAAATAGACTCCGGACAGACCAAGCCCTAAAAAAATCCAGGCTATTGGAAGCAAACCATGTACAAATCCGAAAAAATAGGCGATCAAAACCGTAATTGATATTCCGGAGAATGCCAATGGCACCCACTTCATAAGCTTCGGCACAAAAGGCGTATAATCGGCCATCCAACCAACGATCACTTCCGTAGTCGTTTCCGTTTTTACCAACTTGGCGATAGCCGTAAAGTGCTGCCGCCAATCCGGTTTTTCGGCCAATTCCCGTATGGCTTCCTGCTTTTTTGGAATATCCGTAATGGCATTTTCGAGCAACAGTGTTGCCAAGGTATCGTTCCCATGTTGTAAGGCCGTTCTATCGAGGTATTGGTAGAACGAACCTTTACCAAAAAGATCTACATCCTGACTGTAATAATGTAAGGGATGTTTATACTCGCTTCCATCGGGACGATCGTGAAAATCCCTTGCGAGCACTTTTATCTCGGTTTCATTGATCGTCACCAATTCTTGCAAGGTGTCCCTTTTGAGCCTGAGGTCGGTATGGCGCGACAAAAGATAGAGAAACAACGCGATGCCACCAAGCGGAATGATCGCGACCCATTTAGGCGCACCGGAAAGCGCAAATGTCCCTACCACAAAAACGCAAAAGACAAACAGCCGAAGCATGCTCGATGCAAAAAGACTTTGCTTAACCTCTTCCAATTTTTCTTGAAAGGATGCGACTCTATTTTTATAAAATGTGACAAGTGATGGGTCTGTGGACATTAAAAGGAACTTTGATATCAAAGATACTGGAAGCGGGGCGTCCGGCAAATGGTGTTTCTTAATTACCGCTCTTTAACTGGTTTGATGCGGAAACGCATCAAACTCGGCCTTTACTTTTTTGGTAAACTTGGAAACCACCAAATCGTACGAATGGTCGGTCAGTTCCAGAATCAATTTTGGGGGAAGGTCGTTGAAATACAGGGTATTCCAATGTACCTTGCTCATATGATAGCCCGGAATAATGGCACCATCATACTCCTCACGAAGTACAACGGCCCTTT
The DNA here is from genome assembly GCA_947500445.1 of uncultured Flavobacteriaceae bacterium. GTDB lineage: Bacteria > Bacteroidota > Bacteroidia > Flavobacteriales > Flavobacteriaceae > Pelagihabitans. Next base: position 7,107 of record CANMSB010000056.1, read on the forward strand.
CGGGATCACATTTTAAATTGGCCTGTGGCGGAACACGCTCCAAGCCACACAAGGCGAACATCTTCCCCATCACCTTGAACACCAGGGTTTGTTCGTCAAATGGAAACGATTCAGTAACCCCTTTTTTGGAGAGACAGTATTCACGGAAAGCTTCGATGTTCATCAGTTCTTTTTTGAAAGTCGTTCAATAGGCCAACGCTAGCAACAAAAAGCCAGCACGGATGCGCATGCTCATGGTTTCGGTTCCTTCTTCAACATCCAACAAGAGCACGTTGAAATGGTATCAATTGACGCCTTTGGAATCGTAAACGATTACCTTGGTCCATAGCTTGCTCGATTCCGCTATAAACAGTTTGTGCGGTGCCTCGTCTTGATACTTTTGTTGGTCCTCCGCGGAAGCAAAGGTCACGATCAGGGAATACGTAAACGAGCCGTCCACAACATCACGACTGGCTTGGGGCGGTTTTCCTATAAATTTGGTTTTGGCATAGGCAGAGGTGTCCAAAAACTTTTGGAGCGAACGCTCAAAAGCGGCACAGTCCTCGGCATTGTCAGGGTGTTCCAACCAAAAGTATACGGTATGGGCAAAATTGGCATCAAATTCCTTCATATCTGTTGTGGTTTGACCATGAACGATCATGGTAAATAATAAAAGTACCAATACGGTCAATAGGTTTTTCAAAAGTTGTGTTTTAGTGATTATCGTCCCTTTTAAAGACGCTCTTTTTTTCTTCCAATAGTTTCGGCTTCACCGATCCCGCCTCTATTTCCAAAGCGGTATAGTCCAACTTCCACCCTATGGTTTCGGCAAGACTTTCAATCAACAAAATCGTATCCAATGCCTCTTTTCGGGCGGTCTGCATCAAACCGCTTTGCGGTATCTTCTCTCGAATATGCTTTCGCGCTTCTTGGTTCAGTAGATTAAGATCGCTTGGCGTAAAGGCATTGAACATGCCGTTTTTAATATCGTAAAACTCCAGTTCAGGTTCGATCGATAACACCTCGGGTTGCGGAAAATCGGTAAGGGTCACTTTTTTGTTCGCCACATCGGAGGTCATTCTAATTTTGGACAGGTCGTAGCCAATATGTGCCTTGGCATTGATGACGATAAGCGCTTTCTTCTTACTGCTGATCAAGCTCAAAAACCGTTCCTTGGTATTTTCATAGGTATAAATTTCGGCAAACTCCCCTTCTACCGAAACCAGTTTGCAAACACTCTTGATCTTTTCGAGAAGTACCGTAGACTGATGTTTGGTAACCTCTTTTCCCTTCTTCTTTCGGAAAACCGAAAAAACCCAATAGGTAGCGATAGCACCGAGGGCCAATCCTAAAATAGTGTCGAACACGTTATCCATACGCTAAATATAAGAAGATTTGTAGCGCCGCCGCTATTGGGATACCGTTTTGAAGAGCACCGGTCTGCTCGGACTGGCATCATTTTCAAAAGGGGCCACCTGTAGGTTTAAAAAATAAGTCCCGTCCGCAATATGGTTCCCCACGTACACCAACTCCGTTATAGTCGCATTGGCCCGTGGCGTTCCCTCCAAATCCCAAAAAGCACGGTGTGCCAACAATGCGCCGCTGTCCTTTTCCTTGTCCACAGAAGGAAGGTCGATCAATAAGTGTTGAATCCCCTTATCCACAAGCAACCGAGCGGCCTCCTCCAATACATAAGGTGGGTTGGTATTGGAATAGTGGCGCTGTCGTTTTTCGTCCAAATTGGGAAGGGTACGGATCACCACGGCCTCCCGTTTTTTATTTCCAAGGGCGTACTGTAACTGTTTTCGGGAAATCACAAAATCTTCCTGATACTTTTCAGGGGCAATGGTCACTACTTCCGTTAGAAAGAAAAACTGTTTCAGCTTTTGGTTTATGGAATGAAACTCCGCCGTAACATGCCCGAGACATTCGGTATGGGTACCATGGGCATGCGGATTGAAGGCAATATCGTTAAAGTTAATGGGAGCGCCTTCCGTGACCTTGCCCACAAACCCCTCCGAAATGTGGGGCGTTATTTTAGGGTGATCTACGTACCAGGCATTTACATTGGTAGCATCGCCCCGCAGGGATATGGAAATGTCCAAAGGTTCGGAAAGATCGAAAGTCCTATTTTTAATCTTGGCAATCACGAATTGCTATTTGTGCGTTAAACCTGTTTTCTGCATTACAAAATCTACCACGGCTCGAAAATGCTTCAAAACCGGATAAACGAATACGATTATCATCGCAAAACTACTAAATTCGATAGGAAGCTACGGTTCACCCCAAATTCACCATAAAAAGGTCCGCTGCCATACCGTCCGCCAAAAAGAGTCCTTTGCGTGTGGCGCGCAAGGTATCGCCATCGAGATACAACAGATGATCTTCGATGTACTTTTCGGCCCTGTCTAGGGCGTAGTCCGCATACTTCACTCCATATTCAGCGGAAATCTGATTCATAGAAACGCCCCAAATGGTGCGTAGTCCCGTCATTATGTACTCATTGTATTTATCGGTCGTAGAAAGCGTTTCTACTTCCATCGGTACCATCCCGTCGGCTATAGCCCTTATATATTTGGGATTGTTGTTCACGTTCCATCCCCTACGTGTACCATCGTACGAATGTGCGGACGGACCGATGCCAATATATTTTTTTTGTTGCCAGTACGCGGTATTGTTTTTGGAGAAGTATCCCGGTTTTCCAAAATTGGAAATTTCATAGTTATCATAACCCGCCTCCTCCAACATTTCAGCCAATAGCAGAAAATGTTGTTGGACCACGGCATCGTCCACCACGGTAACCAGCCCTTTTTTCACAAAATTTGCCAAGGGTGTTTTGGGCTCCACAGTTAGCGCATAACTGGAGATATGCGGCACTTGAAAGGAAAGCGCGCGCTCAATATTTTCACGCCATTGTCGCTCGTCCATACCGGGTATCCCATAAATCAAATCGATGGAAATATTATCGAAATAACGTAAGGCTTCTTCAATACAGGATATCGCTTCTTTGGCATCATGCGCCCGGTTCATCAACTTAAGATCTTTTTCATGGAACGACTGTACCCCAATACTCAGCCTGTTGATGGGGGATGCGGCCAATTCCGCTACTTTTTCCGATGTAAGGTCGTCCGGATTGGCCTCCAACGTAATTTCAGGTGCTTCGCTTACCCGATAATGTTCGTAAACCGAAGCAATGATCGCGTCAATTTCGGCCATAGATAACACGGATGGCGTACCTCCCCCAAAATAAATGGTCTCTACGAGCTCCTCCTTAAATTCCTCCTTCCGCAAACGCAGTTCTTCCCGCAACGCGGCGACCATGGCTTCCTTTTTCCCCAGAACGGTCGAAAAATGAAAATCACAATAGTGACACGCCTGTTTGCAAAATGGGATGTGGATGTAGATACCGCTCATTTATTCGCGGTTTGTACAATTAACAATGGACAATAATCAATGAACAAAATATATTATGGATTTGGTTTACTTCTTTTTCAAACGAGTAGCTTTAAGAATGGAAAACATAATACGGGAGAGCTCATCCGCATTTTGAATCAAATCCTTTGCTTTTTGCTTTTCAAGGTATTCGGCATCACTTAGCAGGCTAAGCCAGTACTTTGTTTCCAAACTTTCCTTATAAGCAATAGATATTTTGGCGGAAAAATCTGCAGGTGAAATTGCTCCATTAGCTTCTGAAATATTTGCCCCAATCGACGTTCCCGAACGTAACAATTGTTTGGAAAGAACATATTCTTTTTTGTCCCTAATCAATCCCTTGTAAAGTTTAACGATTTCCAAAGCAAAAGTATAGGATTTGGCAGCTAATGGGTTCTCCTTTTTACTCATAAAACCAATTGTTTATCTTCATTTTTAATTGTACTTCCCTGATTAGGGTTGACCGTTTTAGGTTAATACTTCATTGTTAAAAATAGTTATAGTTTTCCTTTGAT
>CANMSB010000057.1 GCA_947500445.1 uncultured Flavobacteriaceae bacterium
GACAAACTCGACGTCATGTTCACGGCCTTTATCTATATCGCCCTGATTTTCGATGCAATTAGTGTTAACACGCCCTAGTTGTGAGTAAAAAGTAGTTGGTAAAAAGTGGTTAGTTGGTATTCCTGTAATTTTGAATTTGAATTTGACACTTGAGCTTTTTTTAGTCTTTTTTCCTTCAGCGCGACGGTCTTTTTTCAATTGACAATTAGCAATAACCAATTAACAATGAAAAAATAATTAGTGGTGCGTAAAAAGCCAGATGTTTGAATTTGAATTTATTTTTTTACTAACTACTAACTACTAACTACTAACTACTAACCACTCATTAACCCAGCTGCAACGGCATTTCCTGTAACCGTTTTCCGGTAAGGCGATAAACGGCATTTGCTATTGCGGCTCCTATGGGGCCTAATGGTGGTTCTCCTACGGCTCCCGGGGTGTCGGCTCCTTCAAGAAGTATGATATCTATTTCTTTTGGGGCGTGTTTCATCAAGGCCATCTGGTAGGGTCCGTAAATGGTAGGTTGTAGCTCGCCGTCCTCAACGTACATCCGTTCAAAAAGGCTGGCGCTCATTCCCATAATTATGGCTCCTTCACACTGCGCCCGAACTTGATCAGGGTTGACCACGAGGCCAGGGTCCATGGCACAGGTAACCTTATGCACCTTAATTTCGCCATCTACTATGGAAACCTCCACTACTTGCGCGCAGGGGGTGTTGGCGTCCGTGGAAGCCGCAAATCCCATTGCCCGACCATTTTGCGTTTCGTTTGTCCATTGCGCCTTTTCCGCTGCAGCGGTAATTACCTTTTTAAGCCTTTCTCCTCGTTCGTCCGTTTGAATATGGTCCAGACGAAATTGGACGGGGTCTTTGTTGGCCTTTACCGATAGCTCGTCCATAAAACTTTCAATAGCGAACGTATTCGCCAATAAGCCCAAACTACGCCACCAGCTGGTCGCAAAAGGAAGTTTTACCCTCCACGAAATCGCTTGATGGTTGGGTATGTTGCCATATTGTATCATTCCGCCCCGCCATGCGCCAAGATCAGCTCCCAATATGGGTTCCGCAATACCGGGAACCATAGGGGAACCAAAAGCGACATCACCACTGCTTACATTGTGTTCGAATGCCTCAATGGAACCATTGCTGTTCAATTTTGCTTTTAAAACATGGTGTGTTGGCGGACGAAAGGTATCATTTTGAAACTCTTCCTTACGGCTAAAGAAACATTTTACGGGCTTTCCTACTGCTTTGGAAAGTACGGCCGCTTGAATACCATTGGGCGTGTGCAGTCTTCTCCCGAACCCACCGCCCAAAAAGGTCGGTACGATGTTTACGTTCTCTGCATCAAGGTCAAGTCGCTCGGCAATTTCATCACGGGTAATTTTCACCACTTGGGTCGACATGATAATGGTGGCCTTGTCGGCTTTGACGTGGGCCAATGCCCCATTGGGTTCTAACTGTGCATGTGCCCCGATCGGACTTTTATACTCCGAAACAATGGTGGTTTCGGCATCCGAAATAAGGTCTTCCACAGCTCCTTCTTTTTGTATCACGAAAGGTGTTCCTTTCCCTACGGCGATCATGGCTTCGATATCGGCGGTCTGTACCGTAGTATCCACTTTCCAATTGACCGTTATGGCATTTTTGGCATTTTCAGCTTCCTGTTGAGAGGTGGCGACTACCCCTACAAAGTCGGGTTCGGTAACTATTTTTACCACACCCGGCATCTGTTCCGCTTTTGAAGTATCGGCCCCGGAAAAGGTCGCGCCGATAGTGCTGGCCCGAACAACGGAACCGAATAGCATATCGGGCAAAACGGCGTCCATGCCGAACAATGGGGCTCCAAAAACCTTGTCCTTTAAATCTACTCGTGGTATGGGTTTTCCAATATACCGAAAGGTCTTGCCCGTCTTTAGCGGCGGGGTGTCCGGAACATCCCATTCCTGTACCCCTTCCGCAATTTCCGCATAGGTCATGGATCGTTCCCCGATGGTAATACTGCCATTGGATACGACGGGTTGTACATCTCCCGCATCCATTTTTTTAATGGCCTCGTTTTCGAGCATTTTACGCATGGTGGCCGCAAGTTCCCTCAAGGGGACCCATAGGGCGGAAATGGAAGTGCTGCCCCCAGTGGCAAAACCATCCATGTTTCCGGAAGCCGATTGGGCATGGACCACCTGTATACGTTCCATTGCAACCTCTAGTTCTTCCGCTACCATTTGGGCAAGGCCCGTGAACGTTCCCTGCCCCATTTCCACTTTAGGGCTATGCAGGACAATGGTATTGTTTTTGGTAATCTCGAACCAAATGATCGGGGTTTTGGTATTGCCCATATACGGCGTATCCGCAGTGTTCACCAGTCCCGCTATTTTACGGCGTATGGGACTTCGAAACAGATAGGTGCCTACGGCTAGTACTCCCAATGTTCCCAGCCCACCGCGGACAAGAAATTTACGACGCGATACTTTTTTCTTTTCAGTAGCCATTATGTTATGGGTTTTTCGGTGGATTCCTGTTGAATTTCGGCCGCTCTATGAATGGCTTTTCGCATACGATAATAGGTAGCGCAACGGCAAACATTTACTATGTTGTTATCGATATCCGTATCGGTGGGTCGCGGTATTTTTTTTAACAACGCCGCGGTAGCCATCATAAATCCAGGTTGGCAGTAACCGCATTGCGGCACAACCTCTTCGATCCACGCCTGTTGTACGGGATGCGGGTTTTCAGGGCTGCCCAATCCTTCTATGGTCGTTATTTGTTTGTCCCTTGCAAATTTTACGGGATAGGAGCAGGACCGGACCGCTTCCCCGTCCACATGCAAGGTACAGGCCCCGCAGGCTGCCTTGCCACATCCGAATTTTGTACCCTTTAGTTCCAAAAGGTCCCGAACCACCCAAAGCAAAGGGGTGTTTTCATCGGGAACATCGACCGTTTTTAATATACCGTTTACATGAAGTGAAATTGTCATAGTCTTTTATATTGTTATTCGGATGGGATAATATGGCCTTGGTGGAACCAAGCTTTTACTGCGGCGATATACTCTTCTTTTGGAACATGGGGCGGTGTTCTGGGGTTTCCATCGGCATCTACTCCCGGTTTCCAGGCCCACAGTACAAGTTCATGCTCCGTTAAGTGGTGCATTGTTTCTTCCGGACTTCGGCCGCCATTCCGTTCGGGGTCCATCATCGAGGTAGCGATTTCCGTGCGGCTCAAGCCCTCCCATTGCATCGATGCCGGAGCTAAGGACCATTCCGGAGCGCCGGGTACCCCCGAATAGGGATTGTTCTCCGATTGATGACAAGTTGCGCAGTTGGTGGCTTCAAAACCAGTATTGTTCGGTCCTCCCGCAATACCAAAATGATGGGGATGGCCGTCAGCTCCCTGTTTGGGTATGCCATCGTTAGGGTGGCAGTTTACGCAACGTTCGTGTGTCAACACCTGCATCATTTTATCGAACGGTTCATTGTCGGTTACCGTAAGATTGGCATCCGGTTTCGGTACGTAGGTGGATGAAACGGTATTGGAAAACACGACCACTATTCCCAGGGCGAGCGCGCACAAAAGGAAAAGGGGAGGAAAGAATTTTTTCATTAAGGATGGGTTCAAGCGTTTGTTGACTACTGATTTTTTCACTCCAAGTTGGGCAGCGACCCCGTTTTAGGAAATGACAAGGGCAGCACCACTGATCGTATGCTTCTTTTGTCCCAAAATGGAGCACTACCAAAGCGGTCCGTTAAAAAGGGTGCAATGTCCACTTTGGCAGCATTTTCTATTGGCTGTTAAAAAGGTTGTGGACATTTCTTAAAATTAGGAAAGTTTAGGGAAGGATACAAGGGTGTTCGCAATAGTCACATTGAACCCGCCCTTATTTTATGGTTTAGGGTCAAAAAGAAGGTTTTTGTGGCGTGTTGAAATCGTTTTTCGGCTTCAGGGCCAGCAATGCTAAGGGTGTTCGGAAACCTGAACGATACCGATTATCTAGCAAAATGAGACCTCTACGCCTAGGAGGTGAATAAAAGAACGGTGAAAGACGCCTTCATTGTTAAGTACTTCGTTAACTAATTTTCGGTCGGTACTCTAGGTTTTTCGATCTGTTCTTTAATTTTGTACTTCCGATTTAGGCATTGTTTTTGTTTTTGGAAAAGAAATGTTGGTATTATGGTTGTTAAATTAAGGGTATACAGGGTCCTTTTAGCGGTAATTACGATTTGTGTTTGGCCCAGTGCGTTCGGTCAAGATTCGTTGATTACCGTAACTGCGGAAAAAGGCGACGGTATTTTGTCGTTGTTGCGAAAGCAAGGGGCCGATCCCTATGAAATATACGATGACTTTATTGCGATGAACGTGGACAATTTACGCGATAGTGTCCACTTATATGCCGGGCGCGACTATAAAATACCCCCGTTTAGGGTAGATACGGTGGCGGTAGTCGATAGTATCGCCAAAACGTCCAAAGCAATAAAAAAAATAACAGGAAAAGAGTTTGCCATTTTTGGATCGGAACACGCTTCGGTACTTGTTAAAAGTGAAAAACTAAAGGATGCGGTGTATTATCTGGTGTCGGGCCACGGAGGTCCGGATCCTGGCGCTATGGCCAATTATGGAGGTACCCAGATCGCCGAAGACGAATACGCTTATGATATTACGCTGCGTTTGGCCAAGGAACTGCTGGCGCATAGCGCAACAGTTTATGTCATTATAAGGGACGAGAATGATGGTATCCGGGACGATAGTATCTTAAAAATAGATCATGATGAGGTCGCTTATGGCGGCAAGACCATTCCGCTGAACCAAACGGCACGTTTGAAACAACGGGTGGACATCGTTAACGAACTGCACCGTAAAAATCGCGGTAAATTTCAACGCTTGATCGTTACCCATATCGATAGCCGCAGTAAAAGCCAAAACATCGACGTGTTCTTTTATCACCACGAAAAGAGCAAGAATGGCAAAAAATTGGCCGAGAGCATTCATACTACCTTTCAAAAAAAGTACAAGAAGTATCAACCCAATCGAAAATATACCGGCACTTTTAAGGACAGGACCTCTTTATACCTCGTTAAAAAAACACACCCGGCCATGACCTTTATCGAGTTGGGAAACATCAAGAACAAAAAGGACCAACGCCGTATTTTAAATGTCGATAACCGACAGGCCCTGGCAAAGTGGATCGCGGAAGGGGTTTTGTTGGATTATGAAGGCGGTGAAATAGGGCACATCCGCTAATATTTTTCTTTTGCTAGTGTCCCCGTATCTTTCAGTACCGGTAAACACACCTTTTTTCGCCTACCCAAAAAATCACTGGTTTTTATTTGCGTAGTTTAACATCAGAAATGGTATAATATAACAATCTTGTTTTCCTGCCTTTTCCGTATCGAAACACGGAGTGCGCTAAGCGCTTATATGAAATCTAAAAAGGGCAACGACAGAAGAACTCAAAAAAACAGCGACATGAAACGCCTTCACCGCCTGACCGCTATTTTGACGGGGTTACAGGCAAAATCATCATTAAAGGCCAAAGAGATGGCGGCCCATTTTCAAGTCAGTACCCGAACTATTTATAGGGATATAGCCGCGCTTTCGGCTGCGGGTGTGCCCATTGGGCTTGAGAACGAGTACGGCTATTTTCTTGTCGACGGGTACCAATTGCCCCCGGTCATGTTTACGGAACAAGAGGCCCGGGCTTTACTCACGGCGCAGAAGATTATAGCGCAAAACAATGACAGCTCCATTATTGCCGCTTATGGTTCGGCCATGCAGAAAGTATTGGCCATTTTGCGAAAACCACAGCGCAACGATTTGGAAATGCTGGAAAGCAGGTTGCGACCTTCCACTAATAAAAATACGGAAAAAACCAGTGATTCCGTTACGCTGATACAAGGTGCCATAACCCAACGGCAGGTACTGCTGCTCCAGTATCGTTCGGGTTCCAAAGGGGAGGTCACCGAGCGTTCGGTAGCGCCAATGGCCATTTATTTCACCCAGGACCATTGGGTAATGGTCGGCCATTGTCGTCTAAGAAAGGCGATGCGGGAATTTCGAACGGATCGAATGCTATTCGTTGCCGTGACCGAGGATACCTTTCCGCCCAACCAATTTCGACTTTCCGATTATTTCGAAAAAAATAACGGTTTCTGAAAATAGCGCGACATAGGGTTGTCATAACCGGGTGTTAGTTTTGTCTCAAATTGAACAAGATGAAACAAATGATAACCGGTGCCGTGCTATTTTAACCCGGTTTATGTATTAGAACTTCGTCATGAGAATCGAAAATATAATAAAACCGGATGTTTTCCGGGTTTGGGCATAGCCCCGCTACGGTCAAGCTCGAAAACATAGTGAAACGCCCGGTTTTGAAGTAGTTTCGGGTCGTAATAGATTTTCTAATGCATAAAACGGGTTTAACAACCATAGTTGGCGCACAAACCCTAAAAACGATGAAGCAGAACAGTTGTATCGAAGTGGTGACCTTTAAAGGAAAACCAACATTGACTATCGACGAAGTACGAACGGCCCTCTTGCGTACAACGCCCTACCTAAAGCAATTTGATGGTTTCCTATCCAGAACGATTTCGGTAAATGAAAAAGGCGATTTTTTAGATGTGGTCCGTTGGGAAGATATGGAAAAGGCAAAAAGAGCGGCGGCAAGTTTGCCCCAAAACGGGGAATTGATGAAACTGATGGAGGTCATCGACTTTAACTCCGTAAAAATGGAGCACTACACCGTTTTCTCCGATGCACCTTAAAAATACGATAAGATGAAGGGTATTCCATTTTAAAGTGATAATGGTGGTACGCCCTTTGTTAGGGCACTATTTTACGCCTGTAGTAATCTAGCAGTTGTTCAGGGCCCGCCCCTAGGAAGTTTTTTAGGTGTATGACGCCAAAGTGGTACTGCAAAACAACTTCTCCCTTTTCTTTATAGCGCCTTGCCGATGTTTTTACGTGATAGGGAAGAATGGTGAAAGGGGCCAACCCGTAAAGCCGGGAGATGTATTCGTTGTCTTCATATACCACGTACCGTTCATTGAATCCGCCAGAGGCTTCGAACAGGTCCCGGTCAATGAACAGGGATTGATCTCCGCCCCTGCAGAGTTTTACGTTGATACGGGTGAACCAGGCAAAAAACTGAAGAAATCGGCTATTGCTATCAAACTTCATTTGAAAGCACCCAACGCGTTTGTTTTTCCGGTAGGCTTCTATGATACGGGAATCGAATCCTATGGGAGGTAAGGTGTCCACATGAAGAAAATAAAAAATGGTCCCACGCGCCATGGAAGCCCCTAAATTCAATTGTTTGGAGCGTCCTCTTTCCGAAAAAATCACCGTGGCGCCCATTTCTTCGGCAATTTCAGCAGTACTATCGGTACTGCCCCCGTCGATGACCAGGGTTTCCAAAATAATATTGGAATCGCCGTACCGTTTTAAGTACGTTAAGGTACTCCCGATATGTTCCGCTTCGTTCAGAACGGGAATGATAATGCTTATGTTCGGGCTATTCGGCTTCATTAAGGCTCCAGTCGTACTTTTTATAGTTTATGGCGGCATTACCATCGATGGGCGTGTTTGCGTATTGGTTGATGTATTGCCGCAAGGAACTTTTCTTGGTAAAATCTTTTTTGAACCACTTGAAAATTTGGGATAGCGATGCCCTATCTTTTGCGATCGTATTGCGTTTTGGATCGTTAATAAATTCCCGGGCCGTTCGTTCCAGTTGTTGTTCCATTTGATCGGCCGTGAAGGCAACGTTCTTTAGTTTTGGGCAGGAATAAGAAGCACAGTTGATAGCAAAATGGATACGGGGCTCCTTCATTTTTCGCAAAACCTTATGTTCAATATGTCCCAAGGAAAAATAATCGCTCCCTATTTTTACAAAATCCTTGCTCCAAGGTCGGGAAATGTCCTTGATACTGTTGGTAGGGTAGTGGTTCAATATTAATTGGACCGTGGCAGCATTGTAGAGGTTGATGTAATAGGCCAACTTCTCCTGTTTGTCAGCGGTTTCGGCAATCGGGTGGTCACCCAGGAAGGTCAGGTATTCTTTTAGCTTTGTCTCATCTTCCTTGAAACGGCCGTAGTCTACATTGCCGTCATCGTCTACATATTTTTGCAACAATTCGTTCCATAAGGCGTGATCGACACTGGAATAGGTAGGTACATTTTGTGCAGGGCCGGACGCCGAGCAGGTGAATAAAAAAAGTAATAGCGCTATGTATTGCATCGCTTTTGTTTGGGAGAACTGTATATATAGTAGCAAGTAAAGCGGAAACCTTACAAAATGGCACCGTTCAAACGACGGTGCCATGTGTGATTTAAATGTGGTGCCGTGTTAACAACAACCGCCACCGTTATAATGCCAGGTGCTTTCGCTAATATGAATTTCATCGTTTTCGAGCGCTAAGGCCGCCGCGGTCTTGTCACATACGGCCAAAGGTTGGTTTTGCATCAATACATGCCCTTTTTTATCGTCAAAGTAATCTTCATCACCATAGTAAATGGCGGTCTTGCCCGTGAAAACACAAGGTCCGTCTTCCGGCATGGGGTCTTTGATGGCAGCAATTTCGATAGATTCGATAAAAATAAGCTCTTCCGTCGGATAATGGTTCGGGGAGAGTACCCGATACGATTTTCTCGCGCGAATTTCAATGGTCCCAAAACCGGCATCGGTCAATACTTTGATGTAGTCCTTGATCGGAATGCTTCCGCTCAAACAGAGTGCCCGTAAGCGATCGTCGTTACGTAGGGTCTCGTTCATGGGTTGTTCGCAGGTAGGGTCGCTCATTACCAAGCGTCCGTGGGGTTTGAGTACCCGGTACATTTCCGCAACGGCTTTTTTGAGGTCGTCCAATTTGAAAATATTGAATAGACAATTTTGCGCTGCGATATCGATACTTTCGTCGGCCACGGGTAAGGCCAGGGCATCACCTTTCACCAAGTTGACAAATTCGCTTTTGAACCAATCGTTTTCCGCTTCGGCGATCTTAAAGTTCTCCCGAGAGGCGGTCAACATTTCATCTACGACATCTACACCGGTAACGCCGCCTTTTTGACGTGAAAAATAGGCGAACTGTAGCAGTTCCATTCCCCCGCCAACACCCACATATAGTACTTTAGGGTCATTCACCAAGTCTTGGGCCGATACGGTGCTTCCGCAACCATAGTTCATTTCCTGCATGATCTTGGGAATGGAAAGGCCGGGAAACTGCCAAATCGGGTTGGTTGTACAGCATAGGCCTACGTCCGGTGTCAATGCGGCTTCTTTATATAAATCGTTAGTGGCTTCTAAATAACTCATAGTGTATACAATTCAAGTTCGTTTTGTCCTATTGGCCAAACGCGAACGGTTTTTAAATGGATGTCTTCTTTTTTATCTTTTCTGTCAAAAGGCTACAATTGGCCATTAACAGGTTATAATTAACAATCGTTTAAAAAATGATGCCCCTAAAGAACGATGTGAACAGTTTTCGAAGAAAACACGAACGATCTTCAGGCTTCATTTTCACTCCCAAATTTTAACAATCAGCAAGGAAAAAGCTTTGTATTCTCCCGGCAATTTCCTTTTTTTCAATACTCAATACTCAATACTCAATACTCAATACTCAATACTCAATACTCAATACTCAATACTCAATACTCAATAC
>CANMSB010000058.1 GCA_947500445.1 uncultured Flavobacteriaceae bacterium
TCAAAGAACGGCTGTAACTTGTATATTTTTAAGGTCTTTACAAAGATTACTATTACATTAACCGGACACTATTGACTGGCTACTTTCTACTAAGCTACTGCCAACCGCCATTGTTCATTGTTCATTGCCTAATTGCTAATTGAAAAAAGACCGCTGTTCAAATACAAATTCAAAAGTCAAATTCAAACACAAGCGCAAAGCCATCAGCTGATTACCATCTTCTACAGGGTACTAACTACTTTGTACTAAATACTAACATGACCATAAAACGGAATTCCTAAAAATGAATTCTTCTTTTTCTGAATTCTTCGATTTCCTCCCTCAGACATCAACAATACCATAAAAATAATTATTTTTAATCTCATCTACGTATTAATACGTAATCAAATACGTATTTTAGAGCTATCGAAGCAAAACATTATGAAAACTACCCCTAACGGAAAGGCAACTTCCTTACAATTGTTGCATTTTAAAAGTATGCCCATTCGAACGTTCTGGATTACCTCCATTGCGTTCTTTATCTGTTTTTTCGCCTGGTTCGGCATTGTACCTTTCATGCCCGATGTCGTAAAGGACCTTGGTCTTAGTCCTGCACAAAAGTGGAATTCCATTATACTTGCGGTGACGGGCACCGTATTTGCCCGACTGGTCATCGGAAAACTATGTGATAAATATGGCCCTAGGCTCTGTTATACCTATTTACTGCTTCTGGGGGCAATCCCGGTTATTCTAATTGGTTTTGTACAAACACCCCTTCAATTTTTAATCTGTAGATTATTTATAGGTTTTATAGGGGCCTCCTTCGTCATTACACAGTTTCATACCTCCATAATGTTCGCCCCGAACATCGTTGGTACGGCGAACGCCACCTCGGCGGGTTGGGGAAATTTGGGCGGGGGTGCCAACCGCTTGGGAATGCCATTGATCGCTGCGGCCGTTGTCAGCTTTGGTGTTGCCGATGAAGTGGCATGGCGTTATTCTATGATTATTGCCGGGGTAGTAGCAATGCTTATGGGCCTGGTATATTACTTTTTTACCCAAGATACCCCGGAAGGAAACTTCGCCGACCTGAAAAAAGAGGGCAAAATGCCCATGCTCAAAAAAGATGAGGTCCCTTTTGCCTCGGTCCTAAAAGACTATCGGGTTTGGGTGTTGTTTTTGGTGTATGCCGCTTGTTTTGGAATGGAACTGACCGTATACGGTACCATGGACGATTATTTAAGGAATACCTTCGGGTTTAGCCGCACTACCGCGGGCAACCTCGTACTTTCCTTTGCTTTAATGAATATTTTTGCAAGAACATTGGGCGGCTTTTTCGGTGATCGTTTTGGAAAGCTCAAAGGACTTCGGGGCAGAGTGCTGTTTCTGGCGTTGATATTGGCCATTGAAGGTACTATGTTAACAGTTTTTTCCACTACTACCAGCATCGCTTTGGGTATTCTGTTCTTAATCGGGTTTAGCGTATCGGTGCAAATGGCCGAGGGCGCTACTTTTTCGGTAGTTCCCTTCATCAATAAAAAAGCGATCGGTTCTATCTCCGGCATTGTAGGTGCAGGCGGTAACGTAGGGGCTTTTCTTGCGGCCATGCTCTTAAAATCACAATCGGCGGTTGCTGAAACCAACGCCTTGGCCAATAATGCATTATTAGGGGACCAAGCGATGAAAATGGCACAGTCGGCAGCAGCGTCTACGGCTGTTTCCGGCGGATATTTTGTTATCGGTCTATTTGTTATCCTAGCTGCGTTAGCCTCCTTGACCATTAAATTTTCTACTGCGGAGGAGCGTGCATCGAAACAAGAACCCAAACAACCGACCGTTCCACAAATGGCCTTTGATAAATAATAGACCGTTTCATGCCAGTCTCAAATCAACATAGCACCATTATCGACAGCAGGGACACTACTTTGCCCATTACGGCTTGTAGCACTTGTGGGAACGCGCGATGCTTGATCAAAAAAAACCTGGGTTCCACTATTGTTAACACCTTTACCCAGCACCGAAAAGAAATCCGTTGTAAAAAAGGCCAACAGTTTATTATGGAAGGTGCTGCCGTGACCGGTTTGTTTTTTCTTTTGAAAGGTACGGTAAAGGTAATCCGTACCGGATTGCATGGAAAGGAGCAAATCGTGCGTTTCGCCAAAGAGGGCGAGGTTATCGGCCATCGTGGTTTCGGCACGGAGGAATCGTACCCTATCGGCGCCATTGCATTGGAAGATTCGCTTCTTTGTTATTTCTCCAAAGACCTTTTGCAAGAGGTACTGCGTACCGAACCGAGTTTCACCTATGACCTCATGCTATTTTACGCGAACGAGCTTAGTAAAAGTGAGGTAAAAGTAAAATCGCTATCACAAATGACCGTTCGCGAGCGGGTAATCGACACCCTGCTATACGTGAACCGCAAATTTGGCCAAGAGCATGGCTTTATGGCACAGGTTTTAAGCCGTAGGGAATATGCCGATTATGCCGGAACTACCGAAGAACAGGTAATCCGTGTTTTATCGGCACTTAAAAAAGAACAGTTGATCGTTACCAAGGGCAAACGAATCGGCATAGTAAACCTACAATTGTTGAAAAACGAGATTTCCGAACACAACTTCTATTTGGACAGCTAGCACCAAAACCCTTCGAAAACGGGATGCTTATCCCATACCAATTGCTGATTAAACCCAGTGGGCAGAAGACCGGAAAAAACAAACAGCTCCCCACTAGACCGTAAAGTCCTTTTTCAAATCAGCTCAAATCATGGCCCATTACCATATGACCGGCATAGCAAAAGCCAGAACGCTCCCGGTACCCGCGGAACCGTAGCTTCCGGCTGTTCCCG
This sequence comes from uncultured Flavobacteriaceae bacterium, assembly GCA_947500445.1. Taxonomy (GTDB): domain Bacteria; phylum Bacteroidota; class Bacteroidia; order Flavobacteriales; family Flavobacteriaceae; genus Pelagihabitans. The sequence continues at coordinate 2,825 of CANMSB010000058.1, forward strand.
AAGACTACGTAGTATTACGCTAGAAATCGTTACTCATCCCTAGCCTACTCTCACCGGTTGAAAGTCAACACCTTACCAAAAAATCCTGCCTTTTCGCAGTTTTTAACATGCGGTTTGTTTTCTTGAACTACGGTGAAAAAACCTAAACACATATGGCGTATCCCATAAACCGTCCGCTCCGTTACGTATACATTTGTTTAAAATAAGTATAAATACGTAGTCAACTAAATGAATATAAATATGAAAGCAATTTTTACAAAAGCAACGCTGGTATCATTCTTGGCCCTGGTACTGGTGTCCTGTGGAGGGAAAGAGAAGAAAAGCGAAGGGACATCGGAAGAAGCGATGGATAGCACCGCAACAAGCACGTCCTTGGATATTGAAAAACCGCAGCTAACGTTCGGTTTCATCAAATTGACCGATATGGCTCCATTGGCCATTGCAAAGGAAAAGGGGTTTTTTGAAGATGAAGGCCTTTTTGTGTCCGTTGAAGCACAGTCCAACTGGAAAAATGTTTTGGACCGCGTAATCGACGGGCAATTGGACGGTTCCCATATGCTTGCGGGACAGCCCATCGCGGCCGGTGCGGGATTTGGGCGTCAGGCCCAATTGGTCACCCCGTTTTCAATGGACCTCAACGGAAATGGCATCACCGTTTCCAACGATGTGTGGAGCAAAATGAAGCCCAATGTGGCCAAAGATGCCGATGGAAAACCGGTTCACCCCATAAAGGCGGATGCTTTAAAACCCGTGATTACCGAATATAAAAATAGTGGCAAGCCCTTTAAAATGGGAATGGTATTCCCGGTATCGACCCACAACTACGAAATACGGTATTGGTTGGCCGCGGCCGGTATTCATCCGGGCATGTACACCGCCGATAACGTTCAAGGGCAGATCGATGCCGAAGTGTTGTTATCCGTAACACCACCGCCCCAAATGCCGGCAACCTTGGAATCGGGAACCATCTATGGATATTGTGTGGGCGAACCTTGGAACCAACAAGCGGTATTTAAAGGTATCGGCGTTCCCGTTACCACCAACTATGACATTTGGAAGAACAATCCCGAAAAGGTTTTTGTAATGACCAAAAAGTTCGTTGAAGACAACCCCAATACAGCGGTTGCGGTGACCAAGGCGCTTATCCGGGCCGGAAAGTGGTTGGACGATCCAGCGAACCGTCCGGAGGCTGTGAAAATTTTATCGATGTCGCAATACGTAGGCGCTCCCGAGGAGGTATTGGCCAATTCCATGACCGGTACTTTCGAATTTGAAAAAGGGGACAAACGGTCCATGCCCGACTTCAATGTCTTTTATAAATACCATGCCACCTATCCCTTTTACTCCGACGGCATCTGGTTTTTGACCCAAATGCGGCGATGGGGGCAAATTCCCGAGACCAAAACAGCGGAATGGTATGGAGAAACCATTAAGGACATTTACCGACCGGACATCTGGAAAAAAGCGGCCGACCTACTTGTAGCGGAAGGCCAAATACCGGCCAGCGATATTCCCGACACCGATGGCTACAAACCGGCTACCTCCGACTTTATAGACGGTACCACCTATAACGCCAAGGACCCTATCGGGTACATTAACAGTTTCGCCATCGGGAACAAGGATTAAAACAAAGCACAAATCGAAGCAAAATCAACGTATCATGGAACAAGAAATCATATTAAAGAAAAGCAGGCTGTCTCTTTCATTTTTAAAGCCCCTGGTGGCCAAGTTCATCCCAAAACCGAACAAGGGAACGCTTTTTAGCTCTTTAAAAAAGACCGGTATTACCATACTTTCGATCGCATTGTTCATAGGCCTATGGCATTGGGGCGCCAAGGCACTCTATAATGTGGAGGCCGAATATAAAATCGAAAAAGCACTGACCGAAAGAGGTGTCGAGGCGGCAGCTGCCGAACGTGCCTGTATCGCTTCCGGCGATAGTAGCTGTCAACCCAACACTTTGCCATCACCGAGCCAGGTATGGGCCTCTTTACAGTCGCTTATCGCGGACCATAAAATCATCAAGGCCGACAAGGCGGCCTTCGTTACTAAAATGGCCGATACCAATGCAAAACTGATCGCCAAAGGAAAAAATCCTATTGTGTATACGGGGCGGGCTTCTTTTATCGATATCGTACTGACCAGTATCCGCACCGTTTTTGCAGGTTTTTTATTGGCTTTGCTCATTGCCGTACCCATTGGTATTATCATTGGGCTGAGCGCACCATTGCGCAGTGCGTTCAACTGGTTCATTCAGGTGTTCAAACCTGTTTCTCCGGTGGTATGGTACCTCTTGGTCTTCATGATCGTAAAAACCTTGTATATCGGGGATAGCACCGATAACGCCTTTGTCATCTCGTTTATCAGTGTTGGGCTTTGTGCCATGTGGGCGACCTTGGTCAATACGGCCATGGGGGTCTCCTCGGTCGATAAGGATTATATCAATGTTGCCAAAGTGTTGAAATTGGGAACGTTTCAAAAGGTGTTCAAAGTGATTCTCCCCTCATCCTTACCGTTGATTTTTACCGGCCTTAGAATTACGCTCTCCGTTGCCTGGATGGTGCTGATCGCTATTGAATTATTGGCACAGAGCCAAGGTTTGGGGCTTTTCGTTTGGGAAGAATTTCAAAACGGGGCCAACGATTCGAATTCCAAAATCATTGTGGCCATGTTCGTCATCGGTATTATCGGGTTTTTACTGGACCGCCTGATGTTGACCGTTCAGAATATGGTTTCGTTCAACAAAAATGAAGCGGTATAAAGGACCACGGCCCTAGAAGCGCAAAAAATCACAAGAAAAAAGGAAAAATGGCATATCTAGAACTAAATAACGTTTACAAAACCTATGGTGAGGGCGATAATAAGACCGAAGTGCTGTCGGACATCAATCTCAGCATAGCCGAAGGGGAATTTGTCGCCATTGTCGGATTTACGGGCAGTGGAAAAACGACCTTGGTGAACCTCATCAATGGGCTGCTGAAGCCAACAAGCGGAGAAGTATTGTTCAAGGGTACACCAGTGGTGGATACCAGTCATGAACGAGGGGTCATTTTTCAAAATTACTCGCTTTTACCGTGGTTAACAGTAGGGCAAAACATTTACATGGCCGTAAAAGAGGCTTTTCCGAAAGAAAAAAAATCAGTGTTGACCCAACGGGTGAAAGAGTATGTGGCCATGGTAAACCTTACTCCTGCATTCAACAAACGCCCAAAAGAGCTCTCGGGCGGCATGCGCCAACGTGTAGCGGTTGCAAGGGCACTGGCCATGGACCCCGAAATGATCATTATGGACGAACCTTTGGGAGCCTTGGACGCACTTACCCGAGGAAACCTGCAAGATGAGATCCTGAACATTTGGAGCAAGGACAAACGCACCGCACTCCTAATCACCAACGATGTAGATGAAGGCATTTATATGGCCGACCGCATAATACCATTAAAACCGGGCCCGAACGCCACCCTGGGACCGGAATTTAAAATCGATATCGACAGGCCACGCGATAAAACGGCCTTGAACGATAATCCCAGCTATAAAAAAACAAGAAACGCCATCATCGCTTATTTGATGGATATCGGAGAGGAACGAAAATCGGTGGGTACCACGGAATATGTACTCCCTGAAATTACCCCTAAAAGTTTTGTAGCCTAAACTAAAAAAGAAAAAAATGAACACCGCAACCATAGATACCGGCAAAGGGACTTCGGAAAATGGGATCTTTTATCCTTCCAAAGTGATGTTGGACCTCTCCAAACTCAAAAAAGTATATCCGACCCCCAAGGGCGATTATGTAGTATTGGAAGATTTGGACCTCCAGATCATGAAGGAAGAATTCGTTACCATCATCGGGCATTCCGGCTGTGGAAAAACGACCATGTTGTCCATGATCGCCGGACTCAATCCCATTTCGGGAGGGAATATCGCCGTTTTGGGAAATCCCGTAAAAGGGCCCGGACCCGATAGAGGGGTCATTTTTCAGTCGCCAAGCCTTATGCCTTGGATGACCGCCCTACAAAATGTGTTGCTAGGGGTAAACCAAGTGTTTTCCCATGCCACCAAAGCACAACGTAAGGATATCGCCAAATACTACTTGCACAAGGTAGGTTTGGATGGGGCGTTCGACAAAAAAGCATCCGAACTTTCGCAGGGGATGCAGCAACGTGTCGGAATCGCAAGGGCCTTCGCCATTAAGCCAAAGGTACTGTTGTTGGACGAACCTTTTGGAATGTTGGACTCCCTTACCCGAGGGGAACTACAGGACATTCTCATCGAAATCTGGAATAAGGAGAAAATTACGGCCGTAATGATTACCCATGACGTGGACGAGGCCATTTTCTTGGCCGATCGCGTAGTGATGATGACCAGCGGGCCGCGGGCCAAGATCGGGGACATTCTCAACATTGATTTTCAAAGGCCCCGGACCAGAAAATCGGTCCTGGACCACCCCGATTATTATACCTATCGAAAACATCTTATCGATTTCTTGGAACATTAAAACCATTTCTTTAAACACCTTCAGTTAAAAAACACCTAGATTATGAAAAAATACTACCTTCTCATCGTATTCGCACTGGTATCCATAAACCTTACCTTCGCACAGTTTACCTTGGACGGCCAGTTTAAGCCCCGAACGGAGTACCGAAACGGTTTTGGGAGCATTATTCCCGATGCGGCAGATCCTGGATATGCCATTTCTACCCGATTGCGACTAAACACGGGCTATACGTTCGACTCCTATCAGTTTTATGTGAGTTTGCAAGATGTAATGGTTTGGGGAGAGAACCGTCAGATATTGCCCGATGATCAAAACGACTCCTTTGCGGTGTTCGAGGCTTGGGCCAATATTAATTTGGGGAAAGGATGGTCGACCAAATTGGGCCGCCAGGTACTTTCATACGACGATCAGCGCATTTTTGGCGGGCTCGATTGGGCACAACAGGCCAGAAACCATGATGCCGGTCTTTTAAAATACAGCAAGGACCGTTTTATGATGGACATCGGATTGGCCTTTAGCCAAGACTTTGACAACCCTACCGGATTTCAGTCCGTAGGAACCGCATTCAATACCAGTGGCTTTTTTACGTATAAAACCATGCAGTATGCCTACCTCAAGCAAAAATGGGACAGCTTTTCGGGAAGTCTATTATTGCTCAACAACGGTTTTCAAAACTTTACAGGAGAGGGAGAAGAACGAGCCGCCGATGGTGTAAGTAATTTACAGACCCTAGGCACTCATTTGAATTACAAAAAAGGAAGTTTTGGCGCCAGTTTAAATGCCTTTATCCAAACTGGGGAACGGCAAGGGGAACTCTCTGTTGAGGGAGCCTATTTGTTAGGGCTGGACCTTAATTATAAGGTAACATCAAAAGTAGGGTTTGGTGTCGGTATGGAAGTGATCAGCGGAAATGATGGGGAAGCCGGAGAAACCGGTGCTTTTTTCCCCTTATACGGCACCAACCATAAGTTTAACGGCTTTATGGATTACTTCTATGTAGGCAACCATGCCAATTCTATCGGATTGTTCGATATACACGCCAGCGCCAAATTTCAATTGGGCGAAACCTCGAGCCTTCTCGTAAAAGTGCTCAACTTCAGTGGGGAACAAGAATTGCCGAGCGGTGAAAAATCGTTGGGAACCGAAGTAGACCTCGTATTTTCCAAAAAATTCAAAGGTTACGGTCTGGCAATCGGTTACTCGCAAATGTTTGCCTCTGATGGAATGTACGAACTCAAAGGTGTCACGGAAGAAGCTGCCGCGGACAGTCAGAACTGGGCCTGGGTACAACTGACCTTTAAGCCAAAATTCCTGAACACCGCTAAGAACGACTGATATAAGATTTTAACAATGCTTCGATAAGGGCTGTCATGACTGTTTTCCAGTTGTGGCGGCTCTTTCTTTGGTTTTTGAAGTGGTTAGTGGTTAGTGGTTAGTGGTTAGTGGTTAGTGGTTAGTGGTTAGTGGTTAGTGGTTAGTGGTTAGTGGTTAGTGGTTAGTGGTTAGTGGTTAGTGGTTAGTGGTTAGTGGTTAGTGGTTAGTGGTTAGTGGTTAGTGGTTAGTGGTTAGTGGTTAGTGGTTAGTGGTTAGTGGTTAGTGGTTAG
>CANMSB010000059.1 GCA_947500445.1 uncultured Flavobacteriaceae bacterium
ACGAATTTCAAATTTCAAAGAACGACAATTGCAACCAATTGAAAATCTTTTAGTTACAACCGGACACTATTGACTCACTACTCACTACTCACTACTCACCACTCTACGAACTCATTTCGGTAAAATACTGATAGAAATAGGGAATCGTTTCAATACCTTTTAGATAGTTCCAAATACCAAAATGTTCATTGGGGGAATGTATGGCATCGCTGTCGAGGCCAAAGCCCATTAAAATGGTCTTGCTTTTTAATTCTTGTTCAAAAAGGGAGACGATGGGTATGCTACCACCGCCACGTTGCGGAACGGGTTTTTTACCAAAAGTGGTCTCATAAGCTTTTTCTGCCGCTTGATATCCTATGGTGTCGATAGGCGTAACATATCCTTGGCCGCCATGGTGCGGGGTTACGGTTACCTTCACTCCCTTTGGCGCTATCTTTTCAAAATGGGACTTAAACAATTCCGTAATGGTTTCCCAGTCTTGATCGGGCACCAAACGCATCGAAATTTTGGCATAGGCCTTACTGGCAATTACCGTTTTTGCCCCTTCACCGGTATACCCGCCCCAAATGCCGTTTACATCCAAGGTCGGTCGAATGGCATTGCGTTCATTAGTGGTATAGCCCGCCTCTCCATATACCGCGTCGATGTCGAGGGCTTTTTTGTAAGCTTCCAGGTCAAAAGGTGCGGCTGCCATCGCCTCCCGTTCCGTTTGGGAAAGTTCGGCCACCCGATCGTAAAATCCGGGAATGGTAATACGGTTGTTTTCATCGTGCAGCGAAGCGATCATTTTACTGAGAATATTGATCGGGTTCGCTACGGCGCCTCCATACAGTCCGGAATGCAGATCCCGATTGGGTCCGGTCACTTCGACCTCTACATAGCTTAATCCCCGAAGTCCGGTAGTTACCGAAGGAATATCGTTTGCGATCATTCCGGTGTCCGAGATCAATATGATATCGTTGGCCAATTTTTCCTGGTTGTTCTTCACGAACCCCGCTAGGTTTTTACTGCCGACCTCTTCTTCCCCTTCGATCATAAACTTGACGTTACAGGGCAATTGTCCCGTCGAGATCATATAGGCTACCGCCTTCACGTGCATGTACATTTGGCCTTTGTCGTCACAGGCACCGCGAGCAAAAATAGCGCCGTCGGGGTGTAGCTCGGTGGTTTTGATTACCGGTTCAAAAGGAGGGGAGCTCCATAGGTCGATAGGGTCGGGCGGTTGCACATCATAATGCCCGTATACCAGTATGGTAGGTAGGGTAGGGTCGATCGTTTTTTCTGCATAAATAATAGGAAACCCTGCTGTTTCACAAATTTCCACCAGGTCGCATCCTGCCGTTTCCAAGCTTTTTTTAATGGCATCGGCCATATGGAAGACGTCTTGCGAAAATGCGGGATCGGCACTTACCGATGGTATTTTCAATATCTCGATCAACTCCTGTATCATCCTTTCCCGATGTTCCGAAATGTACGTTTTTACGTCCTGCATAATCGCTAATGGTGTTATTGTTATGTTCAATATATCTTTAAATGGAATACCGGTTTCCGTTGTCCCTTGGCAACGACGTTCACCTGCCACCAAAACCGTGGTCCAGCCTACTGGTTTTCCAGAATAAATATAGATAAACCAGCAATAAACGAACGGTGAATATCGGTTTAATGTGACTTTTTTATACTAATGGTGTCTAAACAAGTACAGTCGCAAGATAAAAGAGGTTTGTACAACCGATGAAGGGCTTGCGATGGTTAAAGCAAAAATTGAAATTCTTCCCCGAATCTTCTTTTTTGGAACTTACCGATATTGCTGTGAAGTCCTTAGCAATGCTTTGGTTATCAAAATTGAAATAACATTAAATAATCATAATTCTGACTTTTAGTTGAATACGAGCATGGCACGTCAACGATTTCATGTGATGTTGCCCGGATTTAAAATAGCAATATCGCATACCTTGTTTACGAGAGGTGCTACAATGTTTTGAACCGGATTTAAACATACAGCAGTAAGCATACCAAACAAGATTGACCATAAATACCAAACAATTGACAAATACGACCAGTATTGAAACAAAGGAAGGACCGTTACACCATACGCGATCTGCTATTGCGGTGTTGAACAGCAGTTACGTACTTATTGATGCTTCCGATAGTTTATGCCGATTGATCGGTGTAGAAGCGGAAGCGCTTAGGGGAGTTAATTGGTTTCGAATATTTCCCGGCCTATCCAAAGATTGGAAAATCAAATTAGATCACACCTTACATGGTGTTAAGAACATAGTGATCACCGACCCCATTACCGGGGCCAATGGAGAGATGAAAAATTATGTTTGGCAGCTTAACCCTTGGAACGATGTTTCGGGGAAACAGTATGGCATTGCGATTACGATAGCTCCGGAGTAGCGGAGCAGCGCACATTCATGTGTGTAAATGGTTAGCGAATGCAGCATCATTTGTGATAACTGCTAAGTCGAAAAATAGTTGTGCCGTTTTTGATAATACGGCCTTTATGGGGTTGACCTACTTTTTAACTTTTTTCCCTCGAAATGGTGTCACGGTTCCCCCGCCGTGCATCTTTTGAAAGGGTTTCCATAACCTGCCACTGGCAAATTAAAAATTTTGGTATCCTGTTTTGTCGGGGATTCAATTTTGACTTATATTTGCGGTCCGTTTTAGACGGAACCTGCAGGCGTGGTGGAATTGGTAGACACGCTAGACTTAGGATTTAACCTAATAAAAGTTCTTAAAATATTGAAAAAGCGGGCGTGGTGGAATTGGTAGACACGCCAGACTTAGGATCTGGTGCCGCAAGGTGTGGGAGTTCGAGTCTCCCCGCCCGCACTTTTTCAACTGCTAAATTGCAGTCTTAAAACCTCTCAGAAATGAGAGGTTTTTTTGTTTGGGTACAACATAGGTACAACATTGTTGCTTTTTCTTTGGCTACATTTAGATTTGTACGATTTGATATTAAATAAGATAGATTACTATTTTTTATTTTTTGATATCATAGAATTTAGATTTTATAACCCACTCAGCACATTCCCCTGCATTTCGCAAAAAGCTACATTCCAGGAAAAGAGCTTCACTACATAAGTCTTGGACACAATCCTCAATTTTAGCTTTCCATTCCGTTAACCCTTTCCGCTATGCTGGAAAGGAACACTACATTACTGAGCCAAAATTGTGAATTAAGTCCGCTTTTCATCGGAAAGCCATCACTTCGATTTTCTTGACGGGATTTTCGGCGCGGTCTTCTTGAGCCCTCACTCGAAAATCCCTAAAAACCGAACCGCTGTCTTACACATTTTAAGGGGTTTATAATAGATAAAGCCTTTGTTGTTTTTCGGGTCGTCGAAAAACAGGCACGACATAACCAATTCTAATTTAACCACAGCTGCTTATCTCGCTTAACTGCCGGTACGCTCGAACACAACCGCGTTTAAAAGAATTACTAATGCCCTTATGGAACTTGTCAAGACTGTACAAAGTTTTAGTGAAAAATAAGGTTTCTACTTCCTTGAAATTACAAGGAATTTACTACGTCGCAAACACTCCTGATTTTGCCCAAAAAGTCTTGACAAAACCCACTCTATCCATTGTGCGGTGCACGAAAGAAAAGAACAAACACCCCTTAAAATTTAATCTGTTTTAAATCAATAGGGGAAATATAAATCACTTAAATATTTTATTATGAGTACTATTAAAAATCACGTACAGTTAATTGGAAACGTTGGACAAGAACCAACCATTACGAACCTTGAAAACGGTAAAAAAGTAGCCCGTTTTTCATTAGCGACCAATGTTAGCTATAAAGACAGTAAAGGCGAAAAGCAGACCGATACTGATTGGCACACTATCGTAGCTTGGGGCAAGACTGCCGAAATCGTAGAGAAGTATGTTGGCAAAGGTAAAGAAGTTGGAATTGTAGGTAAACTGAAAACAAGAACCTACACAACCGATGATGGAAACCAACGCTATGTTACCGAAGTGGTAGCAGATGAAATCCTGTTACTTGGAGGCAAAAACGACCAGTAATAGTTAAAGATGAAAGAGGGCGTAACCGTCGAAAGATGCGCCCTCTTTTTTCATTATTCAAATCTTAAAAATTTCAAACAATGAAAGAACAAGTTAACGAAATAAAAGAAAATTTACAGACGTTTAGCGGTACTGATTTCTTCTACCAAATCCCACTTTTAAAAACTCGTTTTACAGATGGACTAAAATATCTGTCGGAAGTTGCCGAATGTTTTTGGCTTATTACTGATACGTCCGTAATTGCAAAAAGTCTGATGAACCGAAGCAAATTTGTTACTATCGATTTCAAAAGATTATCCGAAGAAAAACAGGATTATTCAGGTTACGAAGCCGAGATAATTTACAGCGATGGCAATGATACTATTTTAGAAAAACACCGCTATCGTGTTACCGATTTTCCACTTGATGAATTGCGGTTGTTTTTTGTAAATGATACGCTGATGTTACCGAGCGAATATTAAAAATAAAGGATATGGCATATATCAATTTCACAGACTTGAGCGAAGAAGCTCAAAACCGACTTTTGGAAACTTCCAAAGAAGATGTGAAACGAAAATTTTGGGATAGTATTCGCAAATACGTAACAGAAAATTATGGCTGTTTTGAAACAATGATTGGAAAGGAAGTATTCAGAAATTTGTACTCTTATACATACGTTTTTAATATATAGTTTCCGGATAAAATGAAGCAAGCACCTCTTAGTATTGAGGTGTTTTTGTATGCGCTTATTTAAAAAATTGTCCGCAGAGCGGACGGCCACAGAATGAAAAAAACGAATAATCGTATATTTGTTTAAATTTTTAATTACCATTTGAGCCAAATTTTCAGAAAACATATTGAAGAAATCACACCTATTACAGATTCGGAATTCGAATACGTAATGTCCCATTTTACGAGGAAAAAACTGAAGAAACATCAATTCCTTGTTCAAAGCGGTGAATATGTGAAGAACGACCATTTTGTCTTAAACGGACTCCTGAAAGCCTACTATGCTAACGATGAAGGTAAAGAGCACATACTACAATTTGCAATGGAAGATTGGTGGGTAACCGATTATCAAGCATATTTTAAGAAAGTAGAGGCAAACGTCTATATTGACTGTCTTGAAGACTGTGAGGTGCTTTGCCTTTCATTGCAAAATCGGGACAAACTCTGTGCCGACCTTCAAAAAATAGAACACTTCTTTAGAGTAAAATCCAATTTTGGGTATGTGGCACTTCAAAGACGAATCTTATCTCTTCTTGACCAAGACGCCAAAGGCAGGTATGAGGAACTGGTTTCGTTATATCCTTCATTACTACAGAGAGTACCAAAAACAGTTCTAGCTTCCTATTTGGGTGTTTCAAGGGAAACCTTGAGCAGACTTTCCTAAGATGTGATATACATCACAGATTAATCGTGACCTATGTCCTGTGCAGACCTGTTAAGGTTTGGCAACTTCGTATCATCAATTTTAGATACGTGATATGAAAAAGTTAGCTAAAACATTTATAACCGGTCTGATGGTCATTGCAGGTTGCACCATCCTATCCGTTTCGAACGAAGCGACTGCACAAACTAAAAATCATAACAAGATGGACAAGAAAGTTCTATTTGTAGTAACAAGCCACGACAAGAAAGGTAGTACTGGCGAAAAAACAGGCTATTATTTAAGCGAGGTTTCGCATCCTTGGGAAGTTTTATATTCTGCTGGATATATAATCGAATTTGTAAGCCCAAAAGGCGGCAAGGCACCTGTGGATGGTTTCAATATGGATGACCCCATCAACAAAAAGTTTTGGGACAATGAAGTCTACAGAAACAAAATCGAGAACACGATGAAGCCATCCGATGTCAATCCAAAAGATTACGTTGCTATCCATTATGCCGGTGGACACGGAACGATGTGGGATTTTTTAGATAATAAGGAAATTGCCTCTATAGCAAGTCAAATTTATGAAAATAAGGGTGTAGTAAGTGCTGTTTGTCACGGCCCTGCTGGATTGGTCAATATTGAGTTGAGCAATGGCAAATATCTAGTTGATGGTAAAAAAGTAAATGCATTTACAAATGAAGAGGAAGTTGCTGTTGGACTTGAGGATGTCGTACCCTTTCTGTTGGAAAACGAATTGATTGAACGCGGTGCGATTTTCGAAAAATCAGGTCTATGGCAAAAGCACGTTACCGTTGACCAAAGACTGGTAACAGGTCAGAACCCACAATCTGCAGAAGGTGTCGGTAGAGCGACTTTGGCCGAGCTGAAAAAATTGGAATTAGTAGAACAATAAACTCAAACAAAATGAAAAAGCTAATAGTAATAATTATGACAATGACAACAATAGGAACATATGCGCAAGATGAAATCTCACGGATTGAAAAACTATCCCGTGGACCAGAAGTAATCAACGTAAACACGGCTCTTCTATTCAACGACGAAGCGAATGCCAAGCTAAAGCAGAAGTTGATGGAAAAGGCTAATCCGAATTTACTTAAAGGTAGAAAAATTGCTCTATTGACTACCGATGGTGTTGAGGAAGTAGAATTGACTTTTATGTATGAACTTCTTAAGGAAAGAGGGGCAACTGTGGAAGTGGTCGCGCCAAAAGCGCCTAACTACCCAAGTCAATTTGCCGTGCAGGTGCCGCCAATTCGAGACACACATATCCTAACTGTTCATTATATGGAAAACAGCGGATGGACAAAAATTGACACATTTGTTGAAGAGGCCTCGGCTAGCGAATACGATGCAGTAATCATTCCAGGTGGTGCCTGGAATCCAGATTCCCTTCGTGCCAATCAAAAAGCACTTGATTTCATAAACGCCATCAACGGTCAGAACAAACTAGTAGCATCCATTTGCCACGGTCCTCAAGTTCTTATTAATGCAGGGCTCATAAAGAACAAAAATGTTACGTCTTGGTGGTCAATGCAAATTGATTTGACAAATGCTGGTGGCACTGTGCTCGACCAACCTGTTGTGGTTGACGGTAATCTAATTACTAGTAGAGCGCCAATTGATTTGGCAGACTTTCTGGATGCAGTGGTATCTAAACTTTCGGTTGGAAAAACCATCAAAGGATAAACTAAAATAAAAAATTTCAATAAAGCACCTCTAAAATTTTAGAGGTGTTTTTGTATGTAATCAATCCTGCGTCAATAAAAAAACGTATCTTTATTTCGCTGAAAATCAGCATTCAAATTAAAGTAAGGTTATCCACTTTTCGACTTTCGCCGATACCCTTACATATCGAAAAATAACATATCGGAAAATCATTTTTCCTTGAAAGTGGCAATCGGCTTTTTAGCCAGATTGTATGGATTTTTGTCACGCTTGTGCGTGACGAAAAGGAATAGCAAGAGGGTAACACGCTACGCGATGTTAAGCATTCCTTTCCGTTTTTAAATATCTGATTATCAGTAATTTGAAAACATTTTAATTTCCTGACAATCAACGATTTGCGACAAACGGGCTGGAAACGCCCATTTTTTGGGAAGATTTTGCGACAAATCGGCGAAATATGGACTCATTTATTGGCATTAGATTCAAAAAGGAAACGGCAAAACGTTTTCAAACATTCTCACGTACTTACTTTAAATCGCATACCGAGGCAATGTCCACGATGCTCGATTTTTTCTTCTACAATGAAATTTCGCCAAAGGAAAAATTAGGTCCAACTGGACGAACTATTGAAGCCAAACTTTTAAAAAGAATCAATGCAGTCATTGCTATAATGCGGGACGTAGAAAAGACACAAACCAAACCTACGGTAGCGATGATTCAATCTCTTTTTGAGACCGAGGAACCGACCAAAAAGCCCTTGATAGTTGAGAAGAAATATGCCGAAGAAAAGAAGGAAGTACGCTTTCACGAAAAGCGGAATCTAAAAAACGAACTCTAATTTTTGAGCTATGTACATTACCATAACACCTCAAAGATTAGGAACAAATTACTCACAGAGTTCAGCGGATTTTGTAGGCTATTTAGAAAAGGAAAATCAAGGTTTGGAACAACGAGATATGGAACACTTTTTTAATCAATATGGCGATGAGATTTCTGCTGAAGAAGTGGTCAAGGAAATTGATGGAAACACAGCAAAACTGAAAAAGAAAGAACCCAAGTTTTATTCGATTACGGTCAGTCCTTCAAAGTATGAATTAAGAAAACTTCAGGACAATAGTCAAGATTTAAAACAATACACCATAGAGCTGATGAAGGATTATGCTGCATACTTCAATCGGGAAATTAACGGTAGACCTATTACGGTTGATGATATAAAGTACTTTGCGAAAATAGAGCATCAGAGAACTTTTAAAGGAACAGATTTTCAGATTAAAGAAAACCAACCATATGCAACGAAAATACTTCAACTCAAAACGGGTATCCGTAATATTCAAACGGGACGAGCTGAGGGAAATATTAAGAGGATGAAAAAGGAAATCAATAAACTTGAAAAACAAGCACCGCACCAACAAAACGGAAAACGGATAACTCAGGGAATGAAAAAAGACGGCGAGCAGAGCCATATCCACATCATCGTGAGCCGGAAGGATGCATCAAATACGTTCAGTCTTTCCCCAGGAAGTAAGCACAAAGCTTCAGAAGTTGAGATGCACGGTAAGACTGTAAAACGAGGTTTTGACCGTGATATATTTTTCGCGAAAGCGGAACAAACCTTTGACAAGACTTTTGAGACACTATCCCATTAACTGTGTAAGTTAAAAATAACGAGGGTTAGACTTTTATCTAAAGTCGGACCCTTTTTTCAT
>CANMSB010000060.1 GCA_947500445.1 uncultured Flavobacteriaceae bacterium
AAAATGTAGCGCAGCACCATAGTTTGAAGTAGCTGGAAGCTGTAATAGATTTTCTAATGCATAAAGCGGGTTAAATACCTTATGTAAACCGGCTACGATCTATGGTGATGTCGGGGAGCCACGTTATACCAATAGCGAATCAAAATGCGCCTGATACCATTTTCGCTTTGAAATTACCGACACCTCAAGGGTTTTGCATGGCCATAACTTCGCCAACGTTTACAAGAAAAGTACATGAAAAATGAACATGTTGGAACGGGCCATTTTTATTTGTAATCGGTATTAGTCCAAAATAGGGGAGAAACCATCTACCACAACCTCGTCTTCGTAAACCAGCGTCCACCCCATGGCATTGGTCAATACGTAAAATTTATGCAATTCACTGATCAATCGATTTTGGGCATTCTTTTTCAGGTTAGAGGCATTGACTTTTTTTAACAGGGAAGCATTGACGTTTTTTTTGATCTTATTGTAATCCGCAGCGGTAAACTGGTTTAAATAATCGGCCGAAACATCGTAGTATTCAAAATCGGGATGCACTTTAATTTCAGGTTCGGGAATACGGGTAATGTGCAAGGTTTTGGTAGTTTCATCCAGTTCAAAATCAATTTTTCCCAGGTCATAGGCCACGGTAACCTCCGCATTTACCACCACAAGCGCTTTTTTATCGGCGGTGATCAAAGGGCCGAACAATTCTTGGGAATCCTTATAGTTGTACACTTCCGCAAAATGACCTTCGGTCACTACCAACTTGGAAACGTTTTCGATCTGCTGTTGTATCAACATGGAATTTTCCTCTAAAATGGACTTCTCCTTCTTATCCTCGGCGCATGAGCGAAATACCAACACCCCGGCAAGGGCGATCACGATACCTACGATTATTTTTTTCATTTGCTCATTTTTTTGATTCCGGACACTTGAAGGCAAGTACTACCCCTGGAGCGGAAACGCCATCCAAGGATGCTTTTCTTTAAGATACGTAATTTTTGTGCGAAGCGATCTTAAAAACTGTTGATGTTCCTCGGAATCGGGATAAAACGGTCGGTGCTCCAAACCTTTCTGTACCGTTTCTACCGCATCCATGGTGGCCCGGGCTTCGGAGGTAATGTACGCCCCCTTGAATTTTTCCCAAATGTAATCCACGGCCACCGGGGAGGGGTGCACCATATCGGGACCATAAAAACGATAATCGCGCAGTTCGTCCATTTGGATTTCATAGGAAGGAAAATAACTACTGTTATCGCCAAACGTTGCCTTTCCGAGCACCTGATGAACGGCCGAAAGCAAATGGGCCTTGCTCCGTTGGTTCTCAACAAAACCGTCCTTCAAATGCCGTACCGGAGAAACGGCAAACACCACCTTTAAGCCTTGCTTTAAGGAGCGAACGGTGCTTATGATATTTTCTAAACTTGCGGTAATTTCCGAAACGGAAAGTAGTTCCTTGGCAAACTCCTTTTGCGGCACCTTGTGGCAATTGGCCACCGTTGTATCGGTCTTTAAGTGACGGTACGTCCAAGCGGTGCCCAAGGTAATGAACACGTGTGTGGCGTTCCCTAAAAAGGCCCTAGTGGTTTTCAGCTGCCCGTTCAACTTTTGAAGGATCCGTTTTTCATTCGAATCGTTATGCTCGGAATGGGCATCAAAACAATGCCACTGCCCCTTTTGAAAAAACAGCGCTTCAGGGCCGTACATTTCCGCTCGCACCGCTCTTTCCAAAAAATTTTCGATCGCCCTGGGATGAAACAGGATGCCTAAGGGGTTTTGTAAGGAACGGAACCGATAGCGTTCCAACTTACCGCCCATATGATCGGAAAAGCAGGAACCCAATAATACGATTCGACTTTGATAATCGATCGCTCCCTTTGCTTGCGGTATCGGTACGTGGGTCTGTAAACGCATGGACTGTTTTAGGGGTTCTATTCCAAAGGAATCGTTCTGGCCGTGTTTTTGGCAAATATTTCGTTCAAATCCAGTTGCGTGGTCTTTTCATTATCCAATTGATACACCAAAATCATTTTCATTTCGCTGATATTGATGAAGCTGCTGTACAGGGTGCCCCCTTGACGACCTGTTTCGGTTTTCATCGGCACCTGTACGCCCCTCGCCCCGGCATTCCCCAACATCTTTAGGTCTACGGGAGTTTTCAGGGACTGTAAACGCTGTAGTTCCTTATCGATCGCCAAATACCTGGGACAGCTGATACCGTCCACTGCGGTATCGGAGAGGTTGAAATTGGTCATCAACAGGCGATTTTCCTTAATCCGGACTATGTTTCGTTTTCCGTTTACCCACTCTACTACAACGGCGTTTCCCAAGCGGTCGCCGAACATCATATGCGCATTGTCGAGCGCGATCTTTTTACGTTCCAAATACGCTAAAGCTTCCGCTACCGTTCCGCAGGAAGCCAAAATACGATCGCCCAAGTTTCCTTTAGGGCCTTTGTATCCTTTGGGGCGTTCTTGACCAGGGGTGACCGCCCCATCAAAAAAAAGTCCTTTTTCATTGATTCCCCCTTGTGCAAAATCGTCCCAACCGTACCATAGTCGGGCAAATTTCTTTCCTTTTGCCGGCCGTACCTGTATGTAGGCATCCGTATCGTAAAAATAATCCTCGTTGTTGACCGCATAAATGTTTCCCGTAGTTTCATCTATATAATAGAACACGGAACAGGCGAAGGCGGTACCACCGCAAAAAAGCAATGGCAAAAACAATAGGATAAATGTTCGCAAAAGCGCCATAAAAGGTATTTCGTTAGGATTGCACGTAGGTTTTGGCACGTTCGAGCGCCGCTGCAATGCCCCCGGGATTTTTCCCGCCCGCGGTGGCAAAAAATGGTTGCCCTCCACCGCCACCTTGTATGAGTTTTCCGAGCTCGCGCACAATGGAGCCCGCGTTTAACCCTTTGCTGGCTACCAGCTGTTTGGAGATGTAACAGGAAAGTAGCGCCTTACCACCTTGTTCGGTGCCGAACAGTAGAAACATATTGTCCTGATCTTGCCCCATGGCAAAGGCGAGATCTTTTATCCCTCCTGCATCCAAATCTACTTTTTTTGCCAAAAAACGGACACCGTCGACCAACTCCAACTCATCCAATAATGTTCCCTTGAGGTTTTTGGCCTTGTCCTTTAACAATACTTCCAGCTCTTTTTTAAGACGGGCATTTTCGTCTTGCAGGGAAGTAACTGCCTTTAAGGGGTCCTGTGGGTTGTTCAAAAGGTCCTTGATCTCAAAAAGGGCCTGATTGGCCTCGGCATAGAACGTTTTGACCGCATCGGAGGTAATGGCCTCTATTCTTCGGATACCGGCAGCGACCGCGCCCTCCGATCTGATCTTAAAATGCCAAACATCCGCGGTATTTTGTACGTGGGTACCGCCACAGAGCTCGATGGACTGTCCAAAGCGAACGGTCCGTACCGAATCGCCATACTTTTCCCCGAACAGGGACATGGCCCCTTCTTTTATGGCAGTTTCCTTTGGAACATTTCTGTTTTCCTCTAAAGGAAGTTGCCCCTCGATACGGGCATTGACAAAATTTTCAACGGCCTTGAGTTCCGCTGCCGTAAGCTTGGAAAAATGCGAAAAATCGAACCGTAGGTATTTGGAGTGTACCGCCGAACCTTTTTGTTCTACATGGGTACCCAACACCTCCCGTAAGGCCTGGTGCAACAAGTGTGTTGCGGTATGGTTGGCAGCGGTCCGTTGCCGTTGTTTTCCATCGACCACTACCTTAAAACGTTCCTCCAAGTGTTCGGGCAAACGCTTTGCAAAATGTACAATTTCATCATTCTCCCTTTTGGTATCCACAATATACACCACGTCGCCATTGGACATCTCCAGGTATCCCTTATCGCCGACTTGTCCCCCACCTTCGGGATAGAAAGGCGTTAGGTTGAATACCAATTGAAACTGCTCCCCTTCTTTTTTGGAAACTACTTTTCGGTACTTTACCAGTTTCACGTTCGCTTCCAACACATCGTAGCCCACAAATTCCTGCTCGGCATCATCGGTCAGCTGCACCCAATCTTCCTTGGAAACTTCGGAAGCGGAACGGGAACGGTTTTTTTGTTCTTGTAATGCCGACTGAAATCCTTTTTCATCCAACGTAAAACCTTTCTCCTCTAAAATGAGCGCAGTGAGATCGATAGGAAAACCATAGGTATCGTACAACTCAAAGGCCTTACGCCCATCAATTTCTTTGCCCTTATTGGCCGTTATTATGGTATCGAGCAGCACCAAGCCTTGCTCCAAGGTATTCAAAAAGGAATGCTCTTCTTCCTTGATCACATTTTCAATAAGCTGTTGCTGTTCCCTGAGTTCCGGAAAGGCATCGCCCATAGTATCGCCCAACACTTTTACCAATCGGAACATAAACGGTTTCTTGGTATCCAAAAAGGTGAAACCGTACCGAATGGCCCGTCTTAAAATTCGTCGGATCACATATCCCGCCCCGGTATTGCTTGGCAACTGTCCGTCCGCAATAGAAAACGATACCGCCCTAATATGGTCGGCAATGACGCGAATGGCAATATCGGTTTCTTCCTTTTTTCCATATGCCGCATTGGAAATCACTTCTATTTCCCGAATCAACGGGGTAAAAATGTCGGTATCATAATTGGATTTTACGCCCTGCAATACCATGCATAAACGTTCGAATCCCATACCGGTGTCTACATGCTTTGCCGGTAACATCTCCAATTGTCCGTTCGCCTTTCGATTGTACTGCATGAAAACGAGATTCCAGATCTCCACTACCAAGGGATGATCTTGGTTCACCAGACTTGCACCGGACACCTTTGCCTTTTCGGCGGCCAATCGGATATCGACATGTATTTCGGAACAGGGGCCACAGGGACCTTGGTCGCCCATTTCCCAAAAATTGTCCTTTTTATTTCCCATGATGATCCGATCTTCGGGCACTATCTGCCTCCATAGGTCGAAAGCCTCGGTATCCATATCGAGGGCATCGGCATCGTTGCTTCCCTCAAAAACGGAGACATACAGACTTTCCTTATCGATCTTCAGCTCCTCGGTAAGCAATTCCCAGGCCCATTGGATGGCCTCTTTTTTAAAATAATCGCCAAAACTCCAGTTGCCCAACATTTCGAACATGGTGTGATGGTAGGTGTCCTTACCAACTTCTTCAAGATCGTTGTGTTTGCCGCTTACCCGAAGACACTTTTGGGTGTCGGACACCCTGGCCGCTTTTGCAACACTGTTTCCCAGAAAAAACGCTTTAAATTGGTTCATACCCGCGTTCGTAAAAAGCAATGTGGGATCGTCCTTGATGACCATAGGGGCAGACGGCACGATCTTGTGGTCTTTTTCCTTAAAAAAGTTTAAAAATTTGGCCCGTATCTCGCTGGAAGTCATGAATATTATAAGGTTTTACAAAAATTAACAGTTTATACAAAACAATTTTTATATTTGCTTGTTTTGATAAAACAGGACAAAAATAGGATAAAATACATTCATGTCTAAGGTAAAGTACTATTACGACCCCGATACGCTCTCCTACCGAAAGATCGAGCCAAAGAAGTCGCGCCGGTACCGGAATATTGCCTTTTTTGTCCTCGGGGCGTTTCTTTTTGGGCTGTTGGGCCTTATCTTTTTGTTGAACACCAACATGATCAATACCCCGGCAGAACTGTCGCTGCGCAGAGAGGTCAAAAACTACGAACTGCAATTTGAATTGCTCAATAAAAAAATGGAGCAGATCGAAGAAGTTCTGGGCAATATTGAGGAACGCGACAACAATATTTACCGTTTGTATTTTGAGGCCAACCCCATACCGGAGGAACAGCGGAGGGCAGGTTTTGGTGGTATCAATCGGTACAAATCCCTTGAAGGTTTCAACAATTCGGAAATGGTGATCGCCACCACTCGAAGGCTGGATATTATTAAAAAGCAAATGGCGATACAGTCCAAATCCCTGGACGAGATCACCAAACTGGCCGCCGAAAAGGAAAAACTACTCTTGGCCATACCGGCCATACAGCCTATAAGTAACGAAGATCTTACCCGAATCGCATCGGGTTATGGTTGGCGATCGGATCCTTTTACCAAAGCACGAAAAATGCATTGGGGTATGGATTTTACCGCTGCCAAGGGTACGCCCATCTACGCTTCCGGTGATGGAAAAATCACTCGGGCCGACAACAACTCTTCGGGCTACGGCAAACACATCCGTATCGACCATGGGTATGGCTACATGAGCCTATATGCACACATGAGCGCCTATAACGTGAAAAAGGGCCAACGCGTAAAACGTGGCGACCTTATCGGTTTTGTGGGCAGTACGGGACGATCTGAAGCGCCCCACCTGCATTATGAGGTTTGGAAGGAAGATGACCGCATCAACCCCATTAACTTCTACTACGGCAGTTTAAGTGCGAAGGAGTTTGAAGACATGCTGAAATATGCAAACCAAGAGAACCAATCGTTAGACTGATGCAAGTAGACCTTCCCGAAAAACTGTATTATGGCATCGGCGAAGTCGCAAAGGCATTTGATGTCAACACCTCATTGATCCGTTTTTGGGAAAAGGAGTTCGATGTTATAAAGCCCAAAAAAAATGCGAAAGGGAACCGCAAATTTACCCCTCAGGACATCAAAAACCTTCAGTTGATCTATCATTTGGTGAAAGAACGCGGTTTTACGCTAGAAGGTGCCAAGACGCATTTAAAGGAAGGCAAGCAAAAGACGCTTGACAATTTTGAAATTATTCAAAAACTGGAGCGGGTGAAAGCTGCCCTGGTAAAAATAAAAGAACAACTATAACCCTCTAAACTACCTGAAAATGAAAAAAGGACTCATCGTACTGATCGTACTGGGCGTATTGGCGTTTGTGCTATACGACTGGGCCGTTGGCTTTAACAACACCGCGGTAACCTTAGAGGCCGATGCCAAAACGGCATGGTCGAACGTAGAAAGTGCCTACCAACGCAGAAACGATTTGATCGGAAATTTGGTAAAAACCGTACAGGGCGCCGCCGATTTTGAAAAAGGCACCCTTAAAGAAGTCATTGAAGCAAGGGCAAAGGCTACGGCCACCAACATCGATGCCAACAACCTTACCCCGGAGACCATGGCACAGTTCCAAAAAGCGCAAAGCGGACTCACCGGCGCCCTTAGCAAGTTGATGGTAGTGGTAGAACGGTATCCCGACCTAAAGGCCAACCAAAACTTTCTGGAGCTGCAAAGCCAATTGGAAGGTACAGAAAACCGGATCAACGTAGAGCGGAACCGGTTTAACCAAAAAGTAAACGAATACGATATACACACCACAAAATTCCCAGGGAAGTTGCTGGCCGGTTTGTTCGGCTTTAAAGAAATGGCGCGTTATAAAGCGGATGCCGGTTCTGAAGACGCTCCCGATGTAGAATTTGACTTCAATTAGAAAACATGTCCAGAGTCGAGGATTTTTTAACACCGGAAGAGGAGCTCGACGTGGTACAGGCCATTATAAAGGCCGAAAAAAAGACCTCGGGAGAAATACGCGTCCATATTGAGGCACATACCCGCCTCGACCATTTTGAGCGGGCCAAGGAAGTATTTCACCTCCTTAAAATGGACAATACCAAGGACGAGAACGGCGTGTTGATCTACGTAGCGGTGAACGACCGGAAATTCGCAATTTATGGCGATCGGGGTATTGACAAAGTGGTTCCTGAGGGCTTCTGGGACTCTACCCGCGATGCCATTGCCCAACAATTTAAGAACGATCATTTTAAACAAGGGCTTATCGATGGCGTACTAAAGGCCGGAAAAGTATTGGAAACACATTTTCCGTGGTTCCATGGTAATGAAAACGAACTTAGCGATGAAATTTCCAAAGGCTAGCATACTACTGCTTTTTTTATGCAGCCTGAGCTTAGGGTTCGCCCAATATACCATACCGGAAAAACCCGCCCTTTCCGAACAGACGAGCCTTTACGACTATGTGGGGCTTTTGAACAAAGGGCAACAAACTTCCCTGGAACAAAAGTTGATCCGTTATTCGGACAGTACGTCTACACAGATCGTAGTGGCGATCATCGAATCGACCAAAGGAGAGGATATCGACTTTCTTGGAGCGCAGTGGGGCCAAAAGTGGGGCATCGGACAAAAGGGGAAAGACAATGGCATTTTGGTACTACTGGCCAAAGGAGATCGCCGTATCGCCATTAGTACCGGTTATGGGGTAGAAAGCCGTTTGACCGACGCCCTCTCGCGACGGATCGTACAGAACGTCATCATTCCGCAATTCAAGCAAAACGATTACTACCGGGGGCTTGATATGGGTACGGATGCCATTTTTGCCGCATTGACCGGTGCTTTTAAGGAGGAACGTACTTTTAACAACGACTCCGGTTTTCCGTTCGAATCGTTTCTTCCCATTATCATCTTTTTGATCATCCTATTCATTCTTACCCGTCGGAACCGTGGCAATCGCGGTGGCCGAGGTGGAGGCAGAAAATCGGGACTCGACCTTTGGGATATAATTATTTTGAGCAATATGGGGCGAAGTGGTGGCTCAGGTGGCGGTTTTGGCAGTGGCGGAGGCTTTGGCGGCGGAGGCGGTGGCGGATTTGGCGGCGGCTTCGGTGGCGGTGGCTTTGGCGGTGGTGGTGCCTCGGGAGGGTGGTATGTACTTCCCTGATTAGGGTTGACCGTTTTAGGTTAATACTTCATTGTTAAAAATAGTTATAGTTTTCCTTTGATGG
>CANMSB010000061.1 GCA_947500445.1 uncultured Flavobacteriaceae bacterium
ATTCAACACTTTAATTTACTAAATATTCTGCTTTTTTCCTATCTAAAAAATTCTTTCTTTACGTCGAACTCACGTTAGTTATTACTTATTACTCATTACTCATTACTACGTACTCATTACTAAACACTTACTACTACCTACTCATCACTTACTTTCAACTTATCACTCTTTACCATTTAGCGGTTCCAGCGCTTTTATTGTATCTTAAACGATGAAATACGCCTAACACATTACCTATGGCCACCAAAAATGAAAGAATCGAGATTATCGATGCCTTGAGGGGATTTGCACTGGCCGGTATCGCCATTTGCCATATCGTAGAACAATATATTGGTGCCCAGGCCCCTTCCGCCTTTTATGAAAGTGTTAATCCAAGCATAACCGACCAAATCATCAACGCCCTTATCGGTATTTTCCTGCGAGGAAAATTCATCGCGCTGTTCTCATTTTTGTTCGGTCTTAGCTTTTTCATTCAAATGGACAATGCACGCAATAAAGAAGTCCCTTTTGCCGGAAGGTTTTTATGGCGTTTACTACTACTGCTAGGTATCGGTTATGTGCATAGTTTTTTTTATAGGGGCGACATTTTAACCGTTTATGCTTTTTTAGGAATATTCCTGATTCCTTTTTACAGGCTTGGATCAAAATGGATACTTGGGATAGCTTTTATACTGTTTTTAGGATTGGGAAGGTTTGTGATTTTTAAATACTTCGGGGGCGAGCACCTGTTCTTGGAACAGACCGACACTACCGGAACCGACGCCCCTAGGGTAGTCGGGTATTACAACACCTTGAAGGAGGGAGGTCTCCTGGAGGTATTCAAAACGAATGCCGTAGAGGGGCATTTGGATAAATTGAACTTTCAATATGGTATATTCGGAAGAGGCTATTTTACCTTTGCCTTCTTTTTAATTGGACTTTATGCCGGCCGTATCGGTTTTTTTAAACGGTTTCGAACCGACAAAAACATGACCAAGCAGGTATTGATCTGGTCGGGAGTCGGTTTGGTCGTTGCCATGGGGGTTACGGCAGCGGCATTCTCAAGTATTGGTCCGGATGTTCAAATGAACAATTGGACGGCCATGGTGGGACTTACGGGAATGGACTTGGCCAATATGACCATGACCTTCCTCTACATTGCCCTTTTTGTAGTACTGTACCGAAAACGCAAAATGGAACGTTTGCTTGGAAAATTCGCGCCTTTTGGCCGAATGGCCCTCACGAACTATGTTTTACAGAGTTTGATCGGAACCTTTCTGTTTTTTGGGTGGGGCCTAGGGTATTTGGGGGTGCTTCAAAACACCTATACTTTTTTTATCGCCCTGGCCCTGATCACAATACAAATCGTATACAGTAAAAAGTGGTTGCAACACTTTTATTATGGCCCGTTCGAATGGTTGTGGAGAAGCCTAACCTTCTTCAAAAAATATCCTTTACGGCGAAAACCCCTTAAAGAATAGCGCCTAAACCATACCACCATGCATTTAAAAAGGTGTAGGTTCATAGGAAGCGTGTAAAATTCTTTTTCAGCATTGCATCAAAGCGGCAGTAAACGGTTGGCATTAAGCTATTATATAATCCATAAAAATTACTGACCGCCAATTGCGATTGCCGACTGGTTGAAAATTCGTAGACACTGAAAGTCTTACACTGAAATGTATCCTTTCAACCGACCTCCGTGACCAACTAAATACGGCCGGACTACGTCGCCTGATAGAACAGGACAACTTGGCAAGCCCTTATTCAAAGGTGTAACTCGTTTTATTGAATTCGGTCAGCCGAAAATATCCATGTGCAAAATTTTCCGGGTTTGTAAGATTAACACAATTTCCCTTTACCGCTACGGGGGTAGCCTCAAAGAGTCCAACGCCTCCTACCTGATCTGTCAAAATCTCTAAATAGTCGTTGTATGCTTTGGAAATGCCGTACATTTCTATATTGACAACATCCCCAGGTGCAAAAGCTTCTATCGTTTCGGTATCCTCATCTTCTTCTATTTCGTACCACCAATCGATTTCGTTTCCATTTATAAATTCGTCGGTGCCCACTTCTAGGGTCGGTAACAACTCGCCAAGCTTCTGAAATTTAAAAAGATAGTTGTTTCCTTCTTCTTCTGGATCGGTAAAAATAATACGTACCTCAAGCTCGTCCTCGCTAAAGCCATCGTCCCGGGATTGCAGTACCTCTGAAATCTCCGTAACAGGGTTCAAGGTTTCCGTAGCACGATAAGTTTCACCATTATACACTATTTCCAGTGTGTAGGACTGCCCTATTACCGGAACGAATTCCGTTGTGGTATACGTTCCGTTGTCCTGGTCCACAAAATCGAACTGAGCCGACATATCCGTATTGGTTACACTTACCTGCGCGCCAGTGACCGCAGTGTTGCTAACGGTATCAAAAAATGCTGTGGAGGTACTCAGTTTTATCGTTTGTACATTTCCTGCCGTACCTTTCTCCCAATCCAGGGAAGCTTCTATGGTCAGCCGTGCGGCCGCGGTTTGCACTGGAACATCGATAACGTCCTCACATGAAAAAAGACCTGTGGCCATCAATAGAAAAAGAATTGTTTTATAGCTATTCATTTTTTTAAAATTTAAAGTTATAGGTAAGGGACGGTACAATACCAAAAATGGCAGTTCTGGTGGCCTCGTTAGCGCCTGTTTCGATATTCTGGCCAAAGGAGATGGCCGCGGCATTCTTACGCCCATAGGCATTATAAATACCCAGCACCCATTCGCCTTTCAATCTTTTATCCGGGCGTCGGTTCGGTTTATAATTTACCGCAAGGTCCAAGCGATGGTAAGCGGGCAAACGGTCCGAATTTCGGTCGGCATAGCTTGCTATCGACAGCCCTTCGTACTGATACTGGCCATTGGGATAGGTAACCGGCCTTCCGGTCTGAAAAACCAAATTAGTGCTAAAACCCCATTTATCGTTCAATCGATAGGATCCCGATATGGAAATATCATGGGTTCTATCAAAGGGGGTGTTGTACCAGGCGCCATTATTGATACCGGCGCCGCCCGCTGCACCTCCGGGAGTCCTTTGTTCCGATTTGGATAAGGTGTAGGCGATCCATCCCGTAAAATCACCTTCATTTTTACGGAGTAAAAGTTCCAACCCATAAGCCCTTGATTCCCCGTTCAATATTTCCGTTTCTATAGTGTTTTGACCGATCAAGTCGGAGCCGTCGATATAATCGATTCGATTGGCAACGTTTTTATAATATGCCTCTACTTCCAATGAATACCGGTTGTCCTTTAAATTTCGAAAATAACCAAGCGCATACTGGTTCGATAGTTGGGGCGCAACATACCGACCACTGGGTGTCCATACGTCCAATGGTGTTGCCGAACTGGTATTGGACAGCAGATGTATGTATTGCGCCACCCTTGAAAATCCCGCCTTTATCGAGGAACGTTCGTTGAGTTCATACGCTAGGGACGCTCGAGGTTCCAAATTCCC
Source organism: uncultured Flavobacteriaceae bacterium (assembly GCA_947500445.1). Lineage (GTDB taxonomy): Bacteria > Bacteroidota > Bacteroidia > Flavobacteriales > Flavobacteriaceae > Pelagihabitans. The sequence goes on from CANMSB010000061.1 coordinate 3,469, forward strand.
GAACCGTTCGATAGTTTTCCCTTTTTCGAAATCGGTTTCGCCGATAACGGTACCCCGTTCATAGATGTCGAGCACCGAATTGTATACTACCGGTCTATCCTCGGCATAATCGACCATTGCTTGTCCTCCCAAGCGGTCGAACATACTATAGCGCAGACCATACTGAACGGTAAGTTCATCGGTAAGCTTGTGCTCCACGTTGGCATATACACCGGATTCAAAAGCCCTTTTCCGGTCAAGAGCCAAGGGGTTTACCGGTGAATTATCCGAGGTAGGCTTTATTTGGCCGGGGTCAAAATCATAGTAGATGCCGCTTGCCCCAAAATCGAGTTTGAACCTATCGTTCCAATAGTACTTAAGGTCATATTTGACGTTGTAATTGTTGATGGACGACACCCAGTCGAACTCATCGAGGGCTATACCGATTTTATAATCGTATTTACTGGCAATAAGCGATAGGTTCGAAAAAAGTTTATCGTTAAAAATATGGTTCCATCTGAGATTTCCCGAGGTGTTTCCATAACCACTGTTAAAACTATCGCCCAATTCAAAGTTGTCCCTGCCGAAGTAACCTGATAGGTAAAGTTTGTTACTGCTATCGATACTATAATTCGTCTTTAAATTTAAATCGTAAAACCCAACACTATTCTTTTCTCCGGCGGCCTTTAGCAACAAATCGGCATAAGAACGGCGTCCCGCGATCAAAAAAGAACCCTTTTCTTTGAACATGGGTCCTTCTACCGCCAACCGACTGGAAATAAAACCGATACCGCCGGTAAGGGCCAGGCGCTTTTTGTTCCCGTCTTTTTGCCGTACATCGAGTACGGAGGAAACACGACCTCCAAAACGAGCGGGAATTCCCCCCTTGTATAATTTTACATCCTTGATGGCGTCCGCATTAAAAACGGAAAAGAATCCGAACATATGGGAAGTGTTGTAGATGATTGCTTCATCGAGCAGCACCAAATTCTGATCTTGTCCGCCTCCCCTGACATGAAAACCTCCTGTACCCTCACCATTGTTGGTTACCCCGGGTAGCATTTGAAGGGATTTTAAAATGTCCACTTCACCCAATACTACCGGCATCCGTTTTACGGTTGCAATGTTCATCTTCGCCACGCTCATTTCGGGCTTTTTGAGCAGGGCCCTTTCGGGCTCCTCGGCCGTAACCACGACTTCTTCCAAATTGGTGGAAATTTCCGATAGTTCCAGATGCCGCTTTTGATTTTGGTCCAATACCAGCTGTTGCTCCACATCACGGAATCCCATATAGGAAATTACCATTGTATAGGTGCCTTCCGGGGCCGTAAGGGAATAAAAGCCATATTCATTGGTAACGCCCCCCAAACGCGTTCCTTTTAAAAAGACCGAGGCACCAAAAAGGGTTTCTCCATTGCCCTTATCGGTAATGGTACCACTTATGGTATAGGTACCTTGGGCCATAACCGCACCGATACTTAAAAGGAAAAAGAGGCAACAGTACCCCCTAAGTTCCATTTTGATATTCTTTTTTAGAAGCATGTTCATTTCTGTTAGGTGTTGTTTTTTGATTTCCCTATTAGGGACAACGGGAAAAACAAAGGGTTGCACCATAATGAAGTGAAAACACTTTTTAAGCTGACCAAAATCGCTTTCTTTTCCGTGCGACCTAAAAACCCGGAACGTTCGTACAACAGGCCGATATCGCTTCCAAAGCCAAAATGTTTGGGGCTATTTTTAAAGTGACACCGATCTGGACCTTTAAATTCTTTACCTTTCTTTATTTTTTTTCCTTCCGGGTGCAACCTTTCAAATTCGGAACTGTCTTTTAGAATAGCATTACATTTTAGATGTGATGATAACCAAGCAAATTTAATTGGGACCCAATATTCATTTTACGCACAGGACGCTTGTTGAAAAATGCAAGAAAGGCCATCGTAACGCGCAATACGAGCTGTATACGCTATACGTGGATGCGATGTATAATATTGGGTATCGAATGCTGGGTAACAAGGAAGATGCCGAGGATATTGTTCAAGAAAGTTTCGTAAGGGCATTTAAGAACTTAGAAACCTTCAATTATGATAGCACATTCGGGGCATGGCTAAAACGAATCGTTATCAATAGCAGCATCAATCATCTTAAAGCAAAACGAATTCCTATTGTTCCCTTGGAAGCCCATGAGTTTCACTTGACAGAGGAAGAAACGGTGGTCGACACGGAAATAGACATTCAAAAGGTGAAAAAAGGTATTGCCGAACTGCCGATGGGTTACAAACAGATCATTAACCTGTACTTGATAGAAGGATATGACCATATCGAAATAGGAGCGGTACTGGGCATTAGTCCCTCTACCTCCAAATCACAATACCATCGGGCAAAGAAAAAACTGATCACAATTATAAAGACGTTGTAATGGACAATTTTGAAAAGTACGTTCAAGAACATAAAAATGAGTTTGACGAGCATAAGGCAGATCGCGAAATGCTTTGGGCAAAAATAGAAGGGGACTTACCGGAACAGAAAGTACTGCCGCTTTGGCGTTCCAGAAGTGTTGGCATTGCGGCAAGCTTATTGTTTTTGGTGGGTTTGGCGGCTTCCATTGGTTTTTTCGCTAGGAACGGTGCTACGGAACAAACGCAGTTTGTGGATAAAGAGCTCATTGATATCGATACACACTATATGGGCCTGGTGTCACAGCAAATTGAACTTTTACAAAACCACCCCAACCTTTCGCAAGAGGATAAAAAGGAATTTCTGGGATTTATTAACGAGTTGGATGCAGAATATAAGGTATTACGATTGGAGATGAACAAGAACTTGGACAATGAAATTGTGCTCGAGGCCATTGTAAAAAACTATAAAAAAAGAATAGAACTCATTGAAAACTTGTTAGATCAAATCAATGGGTCGAAAATAATTGATGATGATTATGGATACACTTTGTAAAAGATTGGTGCTTTTTGCCTGTATGGCGATGCTCGGCTCCTCGGGTCACGGGCAGGAGCGTCTTACAAAAACGGTGGATAAGGAATTTGTTCTTTCCAACAAGGGCAAAGTACAGCTAACCAACAAATATGGCTCCGTTACGGTAAACGGTTGGGACAAAAATAACGTATCGGTATTGGTGAAGATCACTGCTATTCACAAGAAAAAAGAATACGCCGAAAATTTGTTGGGACGTATAGCCATAATCGATACCAAAAAGAACGACCTGATATCCATTGTCTCCGATATATCGGATAAAAACACGGGGTTCTTTGCGAAATATTTTAACAAGGTAAACCCTTTTGATGCGGACCGCAGTAATGTAGAGATCAACTATACCGTGTATTTGCCCAAAAACGCTGAACTACAGGTGACCAATACTTTTGGCGACCTGATTATCGAGGATTGGAGCGGAAAGCTAAAAGGCGAAATCCAACATGGTGATGTGTGGATAAACGAAGACCTGAACGCTATAGACCTGAACTTAAAATATGGGAAATTGAGAGCAAAAACGATCGATTATGGCACCCTTCGGTTAAAAAACGGTGGACTTGACATGACGGGTGCCAAAGACCTACGAATCAACAGTTCTGGTTCGGATATCACCATTGAAAATATACGGTCGTTAGAATTGTATTCCAGTAAAGATAATATTGACATATCCGCTTTGGGATCGATACATGGGGAATTGAAATTTAGTGAAATGCGTGTACGGGAAATGAGCGGAGCAATAAAGATGCTAATGAAAATAGCGGATTTTAGGGTATCTCGCTTCACAAGCCGCGAACCGACCATAGATCTGACACAGGAATCCTCTGAAATCAGTTTGAATATTTCAGATCTCGATTTCAACTTTGAAGCGACCTTGGAACAAGGCTTGTTGCGCATTCCGAAATCGTTTAAAAACGTAAATACGAAAATGATAGACAAAGGAAAACGCATTCGAGAAATTCGAGCGACCTATGGATCTAAAGGATCCGGGAAAATTTCCGTGAATGGCAAAAAGGGTGTGGTATTGTTAAAAGAAGAGTGATTACAAAACACTCCATTTTGGAGCCATGTTAGCATAAAAAAAGAACAGAAAACCGAAAACAATCAATTAAAAACCGTAAAATGAAGTATCGATCACTAGTGCTGGGCTTGTTGTGTTTTATAGCGACAGTTTTGGCATATGCACAGGAACCTTCGGAAAAACAAACGGAAGGAAACGAGGATTATCTTGAGTTCAATGACCGCAACAATGTTGTACATGGGGTGTATTTGGGCCTTACCACCGCTGTTGGGGAACTGGACGGGGAAGACACGTTCATTGGCGGTTTAAAACTCGCTTACGTAGCCAACCAACAATTCGAAGCGGGTTTCGAAGGCAAATTCTTCTACTCCGATCAAAACAGGTTTAATCCGGCTCTTTCCCGACAAGAAGACCTTATAGGGGCATATATGGGACTGCACCTAGAACCCATTTTATTCAGCAAAAGAAAAGTGAACCTTTCCTTCCCGGTACTTATCGCCGCCGGGGGTGTCGGAGCTATTGGGGACGACTTTAACGACGATGATCTTGAAGAGGAATTTGATGAGGATGATATCGATGCCATATTCGTTCTGGAACCCGGTGTTAGCGCCTTGTTCAACATTTCCAGATATCTGCAACTGGAAGCCGGAATTAAGTACCGCTTTTCAAGCACTTTTTCCATTCCAAGTTCGCCGGTAACCAGAATAAACGGTTTTTCTGCCGGAATAGGGATCAAAGTCGGCGTTTTCAACTTGGGACGAAATCGGTATAAGAAAAACATCCAATAACCCAAGGCGGGTTGTCGCAACCTATAATTCCACTAAAACTACAAGATGAAAATTAAAGAACAGCCCCAAAACAGCGTACATCACAACGTCATACATACCAAGCACGTATTTTCCGTTAACAACCAAGTATTTATAAAGGAGTTGAATGCGGACACGGCACTACCCGCAGTGGAAACCGCGGAATGGTTTCCTGTAAATTTTCAATGGATACCGGTAATAAAACTGCGTAAAACAATGCTTTCAACATCAAACGAAATAACCTCGAACCAATAATGACCGTAGCAAATCATTTAGGACTATCTCATAAAGTGTGTAAGTAGCAAAATAGCGGGGGCATGCCCCCGCTATTTTTTTTAACTTTAAATATTT
>CANMSB010000062.1 GCA_947500445.1 uncultured Flavobacteriaceae bacterium
GCTTCGGTAAATCTGCTTTTCTTCATAATCTAAAAATAGTTGATTTTTAAACTGTACGAAAAACAGGGAAGCCTTCAGAATAAAGGACTGTATAGCGATTTAAATTTTAAACCTATTCATGAACCAACCTCGAATTTAATTTAATCAATGAAGAATTACTACAATTCTTGGGTTAATAGAATGTAGTTCCTCTCAGTTCTGTGGTATCTAAATACTTAACAACATAGTTTCGCTCCTTAAAATACCATCTCCCGTTTACCTTAACTAACTTATCTCGATAGGTAGCAAGGTTGAAATTGCTAACCTTGGCGTTTCTTGCAATTTCATTAAGATAAAAGTTTGCAGTTGCTGTTTTTTCCTCATTGCTCAAATGAACATTATAACCTGAGTTGAGTTGCACGAAGAATTCCCAGCTATCAATTAGATGTTCAAATGCATTAGCAATACTATCTCTTCCTTTGAACGTTTTATTTATGGGTGGCCCAATAATCCATTCCCCATCTGCTGCCCACAAACTTCTAAATAGTTCTTTGTCTTTTTGACCAGCGGCATCCGTAAATGCATTACTTAAACCAACGATTTTTTGTTCGTCGCTCAAATGCGTAAAGTCTGCTTTTAGTTGATTAAACTCTTCTTGGTTTACAGTATTGGAATCAGCACAAGCCACACAGACCACTATCAAAAATGTTATGGCAGATATATTAACGATTGATTTCATAGAATCCTTAATTAGATTTTTGACAAAAATCCGTTAATTCTGTAGCACTCTTGTTGGACTTTTTCTAGTAATGATGTTCAAAATTGAATGCCCATCTATGGCTTTAACACTGAGTAATTCTGAGTGCTGCCTTTAAAAAGTTCTATCAATACACTAATTATTGAACTCTGTTAATACGGTATAAACCTAATCTTTGGTACCTAATCTGACATCTTAGATTGTTAGGTAAAATTATTTTAAAACAAGTTATAAATGAAGTCAGGAGTATACGTTTTCATATTTGCATTACTACTTTTCTCGTGCTCAGATTTAAAAAAGAAAGCGCCACAAAGACCACTTCTTAGTTTGCCAGTTATCAAAGTTCAAAAAATGAATATTACTGGTTTTCAGATGATAACGGCAAATATTGAAGGAACTATCAATGATGAAGTTAGACCTAAAATTTCTGGGTTTATTACTAAGGTTTATATTGATGAAGGACAACGAGTAAAAAAAGGACAACTCTTATTCAAATTAGAAACACTAGCAGTAAATCAAGATGCTCTGGCGGCAAAAGCAAATTTACAATCTGCAACCATAGAGGTAGAAAAGATAAAGCCTTTAGTTAAAGAAGGTATTATTAGCAAACGCGAATTAGAGACAGCAACGGCGCTTCAAACTAGTGCAAAAGCAACTTATAATGGGGTATTGGCCCAAATAGATTACGGAAACGTAAGAGCTGCTATTGATGGTATCGTCGGGGAAATTCCTTTTAGAGTAGGAAGTTTGGTTAGCCCTTCGGATATAGAGCCCCTTACTACGGTTTCAGAACTTAACGAGGTATATGCCTATTATTCAATGAATGAAAAAGAGTATCTCTCATTTTTGAGAAATACCCAAGGAAGTTCAGTGCGTGAAAAAATTAAGAATTTCCCAAAAGTAAAATTAATTCTGGCTGATGATTCTGAGTATGACCAGGAAGGAACTGTGGAAACTACTACGGGACAAATTGATACACAAACCGGTACTGTCAGTTTTAGAGCTCGTTTTCCAAATCCAAATGGATTGCTAAATAATGGGAATAGTGGTTTTATTAAAATTCCACAACAGTATAATGAGGTACTCGTAGTGCCGGAACAATCAACATTTGAGAATCAAACTATAGTGTATGTTTTTTCAGTAAAAGAATCTGATACGGTAGTTCAAAAAGCAATTACGCCTATACGTAGAATCAATAATCTGTTATTAATAAAAGATGGTCTGAATGAAGGAGAACAAATCGTTGGGCAGGGCGTTTCAAAAATTGGAAATGGCACCAAAATTCATCCTGTAGTCACCCCTTTTGATACCATTGCTAGTTCTACAGAAACAATATTTAAATCCAATTAGCCTTTAATGTTAAATACATTTATAGAACGACCCGTACTGTCCACAATTATCTCTTTGACTATTGTAATACTGGGTATCCTAGGATTACAAGGTCTACCTGTAACGCAGTATCCAGAAATTGCACCACCAACAATTAGTGTAACTACTGCTTATCCTGGGGCGAGTGCACAAACCATTCTCGAGAGTGTTATTATACCTATTGAAGAAGAAATAAACGGTGTTGAAGGTATGGACTATATTACTTCTACAGCAAGTAATAATGGTACAGCGTCAATTACAGTTTATTTTAATCAGGGTGTTGACCCGGATATTGCGGCCGTAAATGTACAGAATCGAGTTTCTAGGGCGAATAGCCTGTTGCCCTCAGAAGTATTGCAAAATGGAGTTATTACACAAAAGCAACAAGTGAGTGCCTTGATGTTTTTTGGATTGTATTCTGAGAACGAAAATTACGATGCAACCTTCATATCGAATTACCTGAATATAAATATAGTACCTAAGCTACTTCGTATTAATGGTGTTGGCGAGGTAAGTCCTTTTGGGGATAAGAATTATTCTATCAGGATATGGATTAAACCCGAAAAGCTCAAAACGTATAATCTCGTTCCTACCGATATAGTTGCTGCCCTTAATGAGCAAAGTCTAGAAGCAGCACCAGGTGCATTAGGTCAAAATTCCGGTGGTGCTTTTGAGTATGTTATTCAATATGAAGGTAGATTTAAGGATGTTGAAAAATATGGAGATATTGTAGTTAAAGCACTAGATAATAATCGTCTTCTTAAACTAAAAGATGTCGCAGAAATAGAATTGGATGCCTACTCTTATAATACAGTTTCTGTATTTGGAGATTATCCGTCTGTAAATGCAGGTATATATCAAACACCAGGTTCAAATGCTCAAGCAATCATTCAAGAAATAGAAGAAGAGTTCAAAGTAATGGAACAGGAGTTTCCTGAAGGTATTAAGTACACCATAAACTACAACGTCAATAATTTTTTGGAGCAATCCATCTCAGGTGTACTAACTACATTGATAGAGGCATTTTTTCTAGTGTTTTTGGTCGTATTTATATTTCTGCAAAACTGGCGAACTACATTAATACCAGCGATTTCCGTACCAGTTTCAATAATAGGTACATTCTTCTTTTTGCAAATCTTTGGCTATTCTATCAACCTGTTGACCTTGTTTGCATTGGTACTAGCAATTGGTATTGTTGTAGATGACGCGATTGTAGTTGTAGAGGCTATTCAGGCAAAGTTAGAAAAAGGAGAGCAAAATGTATTAAAAGCCACCAAGGATGCAATGAGCGAAATCGCAGGTGCTATTATTTCAATAACCCTTGTAATGTGTGCTGTTTTTATACCAGTAACATTTTTAAGCGGCCCTACGGGCGTTTTTTACCAACAATTTGGTATTACCCTTATCGTGGCAATTATGATTTCAGCAATAAATGCGCTTTCCCTAAGTCCTGCATTAGCAGCAGTTTTTCTAAAGCCAGAAAAAGAGGAAAAAGAAGATTCTGAAAGGAAAGAAGGCATTATTACCAAAGCAAAAAACAGATTTAATAGGGGCTTTGCGAAACTAACAAAATGGTATGGAGATGCAATTGCTTACACGTGGAAACAAAAATGGATTATACCTCTGGCATTCGTAGGTATCTGTGGTGTTTTATATTATTACAACACCTCATTGGCGACTGGGTTTGTGCCTACTGAAGATAGAAGCATCTTATTTGCAAATATTGAATTACCACCTGGGGCATCCTTGGCGAGAACCGCGAAAGTAGGTCAGGAATTTGAAAATCTAGCAAGCAAAATTTCTGGTGTAAAAAGTGTTTCAGTGATTAATGGTCAGAATTTCTTTTCTGGTGCTGGTAGTCCTTACGCATTATCTTTTATTGTTTTGGATGAATGGGGTGAACGGGAATCGGATTCATTATCAATTGAAAGTATTAGTGGACAATTATTTGAAGTGGCAGCACAAATTCCAGATGCTCAAATGGTGTTCTTTCAACCACCACAGATTCCTGGTTATGGAAATTCAGACGGTTTCGTTGTTAATTTATTGAATAGTAATGATGCTAGTTTTATAGAACAAGATAAAGTTGCCAAAGAGTTTTCGGGCAAACTAAGTGAAAGGCCCGAAATTATGTTTGCTCAAAGTTCATTTAATACAAGCTTTCCTCAATATACAATGAAGTTGAATACTGATAAGATTAAATTATCGGGTATTAAGGTGAGTGATGTGCTTGCAACAATGCAAGGTTACGTGGGCGGTATTTATGTGAACAATTTTAGTCGTTTTGGTAAGCAATATAGAGTGTTCTTGCAGGCATTACCAGAAGATAGGGAAGATGCTGATGATATTAATGAATTGTATATCAAGAATATAGATGGGCAGATGGCGCCTATTAGTGAATTTGTAACGTTGAAACGAACGTATGGCCCTCAATTTGTAAATAGATTCAATCTTTTTAATTCAGTCACCATTAACGGTTCTACAAGTACTGGTTTTAGTACAGGAGAGGCAATAAGAGTGATACAAGAAGTTGCAGAGGGGTTAGATAATGGCTATACAATTGATTTTTCTGGATTAACAAGAACCGAGGTCGATGCTTCAGGAGAGCTCATTACAATTTTTGGGTTGAGTCTTTTATTCGTATTCTTTTTTCTGGCAGCACAGTACGAAAGTTATTTAGTTCCATTTGCTGTTATTTTGTCATTACCTGGAGGGATAGCAGGAGCTTACTTCTTTACGGCATTGTTTGGTTTACAGAGTAACATCTATTTTCAAATTGCTCTAGTGATGCTAATTGGCCTGCTAGCAAAAAATGCCATACTTATTGTTGAGTTTGCCATACAAAGACGAAAAAATGGGGAGTCTATTATTGATTCCGCAATAGAAGGTGCAGAAGTGAGGTTGAGACCCATTCTTATGACGTCCCTTGCTTTTGGCGCAGGAATGATTCCTTTGGTTATAGCTTCTGGTGTGGGTGCAAGAGGTGATAACTCTATCGGTACAGGAGCAGCTGGCGGTATTATCATAGGGACTTTTATTGGAATTTTTCTCATTCCATTCCTCTACATAATATTCCAAACATTACAAGAAAAAATAAGTGGTATCCCCAAAAATGAAAAAGACGAGAGCGGAGGGACTAATTTTACTAAAAGGGTATCTAATGAATCATAAAAGAGTGACTTGTAGAATAGCGGCCGTTCTAACTGTGATGTTCACTTTGCAATCTTGCTTAGTAACTAAAGATTACAAGAGACCAGAAGTAAGTATTCCAGATAACTTCAGGGATTTTAAACAGAATGACACCATATCAATGGCGATGATGCCTTGGGAAGAATTATTTGAAGACCCAATTTTGAGAGAATATATAGATGAATCCTTAAATAATAATTATGATATGCGTCTGGCACTACAAGATATATTGAGAGCGCAGGCGCAATACAAACAAGGCAAAGCAGGTTATTTACCCAACTTATCTTTAGAGGCATCGGTAGCCTCATCAGAGTTTAGTGGTAACGGCGTACAAGGATTGCAGTTTGGTGGTTTAAATCAAGGTGGTGGTTCGAGTAGAATTGAACAGTATAACTTAATAGGAACCTTTAATTGGGAAATCGATATTTGGGGTGGTATTACTAGTAATAAAAAGGCAACCGCCGCTGCATATCTGGCAACAGAAGCTGGACAACGTATTGTACGCACATCTCTAATTGCAAACATAGGTACACTTTATTATGAATTGATTGCATTAGATGAACAATTATATATCGCTCAACAGACCGTAAAGGCCAGAAGAATTAGTTATGATATCACTCAAAAACTAAAAGAAGCTGGTCGCGAAAGAGAAGTAGCTGTGCAGCAATCGGGCTCGCAGCTCAAAATTGCAGAATTACTGGTATTGCAAATTTCACTTGATATAAAAACTAAAGAAAATGCTTTTAGTATTTTGCTCGGTAAATCACCTCAGTCAATTAAGAGGGGGGATTTTAGAGAGCGACCACCTAATCTCAACACTTCGTTAGGTCTTCCGTCTGCAATACTCAGGAATAGGCCAGATGTTATACAAGCAGAGTTTAATTTAATTAATGCTTTTGAGTTGACCAATGTTGCAAAATCAGATTTTTATCCAAAATTACCATTGGGTGGCTCAGCAGGTTTTAATAGTCTTGAAGCTAGCAATTGGATAAGTAGTGCATCATTCTTTAACGACTTAATGGCAGGGCTTACCCAGCCTTTGTTAAATAACAGAAGAATTAAAACAGCCTATGAGGTTGCAAAAATAAATCAGAAGTCTGCATTATTAGAGTTTGAAAAAACACTGCTTATCAGTTATCAGGAAGTCGCAAATACGTATTTGACCTATAATTCGATAACAGACCAGTATAATGTGACGGAAGAACAAGTTGCGTATCTAGAAAACGCATCGAATTATTCACTAAAACTGTATCAAAATGGCTTTACTAATTATCTAGATGTTTTGATTGCTGACACCAATTTACTCGATTCTCGCATAGCGCTTATAAATACAAGGTTTGCTAAAATAAGTGCTACGATAGCTTTGTATAGAGCGTTAGGAGGCGGTTGGAATAAAGTAATTAGTCCACAGGAATTAAACTGATAGTAAAACTTTAAGAATTAAAATAACGCTTTCATAAAAGCATAAAAACAAAAATTATGAATCAAAGACTGAAAGATACAAATGTTGTAATATTGGGTGGCAGCCGTGGAATAGGAAGAACTGTTGTCAAAAAATTAGCAGCTGAAGGTGCAAACGTTCTTTTTACATATGTAGGGAATGAAGCGGCTGCTAAAGAAACGGCAGAAGCTGCAAGGATGTTTAATGAAAATATCACTTATAAAAAAATAGATTTAACGAAGGCTGAGGACATTGATAAACTATTCAGTTATGCATCAAATACACTAAAAGGGAAACCGGATATTTATCTAGGTATCGCTTTTCCGCAAACTGTTTTTAAACCAATTGAACAGGTCACGAACGAAGATTATGATGCAATGTTCTACGCAACTAAAGGACATTTCTTCGCGATGCAAAATGCTGTTAAAAATCTTTCGAACAATGGTAAGATTATAGTTTACAGTAGTGGTTCTGCTAGTTATCCTAGTCCAGCTTCAGGATTATATGGAGGCTCAAAGTCTGCGATTGAGTCTTTTGCACTAGGTTTATCCAAGGAGGTTGGTGATAGAGGAATTACAGTAAATGTGGTAAGTCCAGGTGTTACTCAGACAGATGGTCTTGTAGCACCGCAAGAGATGATAGATATGTTAGTTCAAAGTACACCTTTGGGTCGGTTGGGTACCACTCAGGATGTTGCAAATGCTACAGTGCAGTTATGTATGCCAGAGATGAGTTGGGTAAATGGACAGGTTATTCAAGTTAACGGCGGGATTCTTTAAAAATAGGACTATCTCATAAAGTGTGTAAGTAGCAAAATAGCGGGGGCATGCCCCCGCTATTTTTTTTAACTTTAAATATT
>CANMSB010000063.1 GCA_947500445.1 uncultured Flavobacteriaceae bacterium
ATAAAGGGGATGCAGGTGTCGGCGCCCTCTACGATCTGGCAGAGCGATATCACCTATATCCCGATAAGGGGGAAACATTACTATGCCGTTTTCATCATCGATGTGTATACCAAAAAGATCGTTGGCTACGCGGTGTCGGACCATATGCGGGCCACCGCCAACGTAAGGGCGCTCAAGATGGCCCTTAAGGACCATCCGCCCCCGAAGGTCCATCATTCCGACAGGGGCGGCCAATATATTTATGGGGAGTACGTCAAACTTTTGGAGAGCAAAGCCTGCAGGATAAGCATGGCCATGTCCGCGCAGGACAACGCCTATGCCGAACGTATCAACAGGACCATCAAAAGGGACTATATCGAGCGATGGGGGATAAAGACCTTCGGACAGCTCAGAAAACGGATGCGCCAGGCCGTGGACCACTATAACAATGTCAGGACACACAACGGTATCGATAAAAAAACACCGGTACAGTTCGAAAAAGAGTTTCCTTTGATGGCTAGCCATCAAAGGAAAACTATAACTATTTTTAACAATGAAGTATTAACCTAAAACGGTCAACCCTAATCAGGGAAGTACAGGCGAAGTTTGAATTTGATATTTGAATTTGACACTTGAGCTTGAATCTGTCTTTTCTCCTTGCTCTTTCAGCGCAGCGGTCCTTTTTCAATCAACAATTAGCAATTGGCAATGAGTGATTGGTAAAAGTAATTAGTGGTGTATTCTTCTAACTTTGGATTTGGATTTGAATTTGAGTTTGAACTTGACACTTGAACTTCCCCCACGGTCCTCGACAGGCTCGGACTGACAGAACGTTCGTCATTTGGCGTTACGGCCAAAAAGAAATCCAACTGTCAGGCTGTCGAAGCGCTTTCGAAAGCGTTACTGACTAATACCATTTTGTATTTGCATTCGACGTAGGTGTTTGCGTTTGTGTTTGTGTTTGTGTTTGTGTTTGTGTTTGTGTTTGATTTTTGTATTTGCTTTTGAACAGAGGTCTCGACTCCGCTCGACCGGACATCGTTTTATCGATTGGCAAGGAACTGTGAAAGTCAACAATCTTGAATTTGTGTTTGACATTTGAACTTGACACTTGAACTTCCAAAAGTTATCCCCATTGTATCAACAATGTTGTTGTTTCGGTGTCAAAAACGGTATTTTCGGTTTTTATTTTTCTTGCAGTATAAATCGTTTTTGAATCGCCTTGGGAAAATCAGCAAAAAAAAAGAAGGTCACCCCTTTGATGCAGCAGTACAACACCATCAAAACAAAGTATCCTGATGCTTTGTTGTTGTTTCGGGTCGGGGATTTTTACGAAACCTTCGGGGAGGATGCGGTAAAGGCGGCCAAAATATTGGGTATCATTTTGACCCACCGGAACAACGGTGGCGACAGGACCGAATTGGCAGGCTTTCCCCATCATTCGCTCAACACCTATTTACCAAAATTGGTAAAGGCCGGGCAACGGGTCGCCATTTGCGACCAGTTGGAAGACCCCAAAATGACCAAAACGATCGTAAAAAGAGGGGTGACGGAACTCGTTACTCCCGGAGTGGCCCTGAACGACGACATTCTTCAGGCCAAATCGAACAACTTTCTATGTGCGGTACATTTTGGAAGGTCTATTTTGGGCATATCGTTCGTTGATATTTCAACCGGCGAGTTTCTTACCGCTGAAGGAAGTCCGGAGCAATTGGATAAATTGCTCCAAAATTTTGGACCGAACGAAGTACTGGTGTCCAAACACCATAAAAAAGATTTTTTAAGTACGTTCGGCCACCAGTTCCATACCTTTTTTGTGGAGGATTGGGTGTTTCAGGACGACTATGCCCGGGAAACGCTCATGAGCCATTTTAAGACCGGCTCTTTAAAAGGGTTTGGCATCGATCATTTACATTTGGGAATTGTCGCCTGCGGGGTGGTACTCCATTACCTTTCCGAAACGCAGCACCGACAATTGCACCATATTGCAAGGGTACAACGAATAGCGGAAGAAGAATATATTTGGATGGACCGCTTTACCATCCGAAACCTGGAGCTCTATCATTCGACCAATACCAACGCCGTAACGCTTTTGGATGTTATCGATAAAACACGCTCCCCCATGGGAGGGCGGCTGCTAAAACGATGGTTGGCCCTACCCCTTAAAAAAACCGCCAAGATCAAACTGCGACATCAGGCGGTTTCCTATTTGACCGAGACTCCGGAAAGTCTTCAAAGATTATTTCAGGGAATCGGACAGATGGGCGACCTGGAACGCCTCATTTCCAAAGTGGCCACGGGCAAGATCAACCCTAAGGAAACGGTACTGCTCAAAAATTCCCTAGAGGCCGTAATACCCATAAAAACACATACCGCAGCCACGGGGAACGCTTCGTTGGTACTGCTTTCCGACCAACTCCATTCCTGTGAGGCCTTGCGTTCCAAGATTTCGGAAATGTTGGATGAAGCAGCACCTGTACAAATCCCCAAAGGAAAAACGATTGCCGAAGGCTACTCCGCCGAACTGGACGAGTTGCGACAGCTTGCCTTCTCCGGAAAGGATTATTTGGACAAAATGCTACAGCGGGAAACCGAGCGAACCGGCATAAGTTCCCTTAAAATTGCCTCGAACAACGTATTCGGATATTATATTGAGGTACGGAACACCCATAGGGACAAGGTTCCTGAGGAATGGATACGCAAACAGACCCTGGTAAACGCGGAGCGTTACATTACGGAAGAACTAAAAGAGTACGAGGCTAAAATTTTGGGTGCCGAAGAACGTATTTTGAGCTTAGAACAACAGCTTTTTTCGCAACTGGTGGTGTGGATGCAAGAATATATTGCCCCGGTACAGAAAAATGCGCATGTCATTGCCCAACTCGATTGCTTGGCGGGATTCGCGCAATTGGCCAACGAAAACAACTATGTGGCACCGACCATGAACGATTCTACAAAAATCGATATTAAGAACGGTCGCCACCCGGTAATCGAAAAGCAATTGCCTATCGGGGAGGCCTATATTGCCAACGATGTATTGCTCGATCGGGACGAACAGCAGATCATTATGATCACGGGGCCCAACATGAGCGGTAAATCCGCCATTTTACGGCAAACGGCATTGATCGTGCTATTGGCGCAAATGGGGAGCTTTATCCCTGCCGATGCTGCGGATATCGGCTATGTGGATAAAATTTTCACCCGCGTCGGGGCCAGTGATAATATTTCCATGGGGGAATCGACCTTTATGGTTGAAATGAACGAGACCGCTTCCATCTTGAACAACCTCAGTGAACGAAGTTTGGTATTGCTGGACGAAATCGGGCGCGGTACCAGCACCTATGACGGTATTTCCATTGCGTGGGCCATTTCGGAATACTTGCACGAGCACCCGGCCAGGGCCAAAACCTTGTTCGCCACACATTACCACGAACTCAATGACATGGAAGGGACTTTTGAGCGCATTAAAAACTACAATGTTTCGGTAAAGGAACTGAAAGACAATGTCCTTTTTCTACGAAAGCTCACCCCAGGGGGCAGTGCCCACAGTTTTGGTATCCATGTAGCGAAAATGGCGGGTATGCCGCAACAGGTTATCCGAAAAGCCAACAAAATGCTCCAAAAACTGGAACAATCGCATTCCAATGAGGAATTGACCGAAAAACTGCAATCGGCACAGAACGAAATGCAATTGAGCTTTTTTAATTTGGACGACCCCTTATTGGAACGGATAAAGGAAGATATCACCCATTTGGATATCGATACCTTAACACCGGTGGAGGCGCTTATGAAGCTGAACGAGATCAAACGCTTGCTCAGTAAAAACAAAAAAGCCAGTAGCTAATTCCATTTCTGGTATAAGGTCGGCCGCGCCCAAAACCGTCATGAAATTGTTAAGGCCGCTTTTTTAGCGAAAATTGCTTTGCCTTTTAGAGAAATGTATTAAATTTGTCATCGCGTTCGTCAGGAACGATGTTCTTTTAAAATTTTCAGTACCTATGCGAAAGTAGCTCAGGGGTAGAGCATCACCTTGCCAAGGTGGGGGTCGAGGGTTCGAATCCCTTTTTTCGCTCCAAAAAAACGCTGCATGTCGGCGTTTTTTTTCGTTCATACCGTAACCAAGTTGCGCGTTGTATTGCCGTGGAACCGCTAATGTACTCTTTGTGTTAGAAACGTTTTGGCAGTAAGGCTCGAGTGGTGGAATTGGTAGACACGTTGGACTTAAAATCCAATGGCCTTTGGGCCGTGCGGGTTCAAGTCCCGCCTCGAGTACAAAGAAGATAGCCGAGGTAAAACCTCGGCTTTTTCATTTCCAAAAAAGGTTGTCAGCTGCCCCTAATAGCTATAACACGGTGCCCCTTACTACCGAAAAGAAAAATCTATAGTATCAACCAGCTTCATTCGATAATTGAAAAATTTTGTGGGATTTTCTGAACCGAACCATAACTAAACCTTTGTGAGCCCACCGCGCATTTTAACCTAAACGTTAGATACGACCAAGCAGATCCGCTATAGTTCAGACTTCTAACGGCTCTTTCCTGAAATTGATTATATTTAAGCTAGCTTGATTTCTTGGCCCCAAATCACGACCAAACCGTTAAGTGACATAAAAAATAAACGATGGATGTATTAAAGTTAGCTACGGAATGGGCAAAATCAGAAGTCTTCTCAACACGTTTCTTCATCTTTTTTGCCGTATTGTTTTTAATCGCAAGCACCGGATTTTGGCAGCTGGCCAAAACAGATTTGGCCAAGGCATATATTATTCCAACATTGATAGCAGGTTTATTGCTTATGTCAATTGGACTAGGTTTGTTTTACACCAACAAGTCAAGAATCACCCAATTTGAAAAAGCATACCATACCAATGCAACCAGTTTCTTTTCGTCAGAAATTGAACGTTCGGAAAGTACTTTAAAAGAATACACTGTTGTATTTAAGGTAGTACCAAGCCTAATTATTGTGGCGGCATTATTGATCCTGTTTATAAATACACCAACTTGGCGTGCAATTGGTATTACATCAATTGCTTTGTTGACCGTTATTCTGTTAGTTGACGGAACTGCATATTCAAGAATTGAATCCTACAATAAAGAATTGAAATTGATCGCTATAGAAAATGAAACCAAAAAGTAACCGCACACAATAAAGATGGCTGTACTTTAGCGCGCTCCTATCTACGACAAAAAATTCTATATTTTACCTGTGTTATTGGATAAGCGATACCCCGAAGCGTCTAGACTACCGAATTTCCCAAACCGAAGTCATGGTCAAACAGTTGTGTCACCTTGAGTGAAATTGAAATCGATAAAGCGGCTATTTTAGTATTGATTTAGCTTTTAAAAAACCGGCAAATCCTACCTATCCCTCATTTTCAAGAGTTGGAATAGGAATCACGCTTTGAATATGAATTTATGAAAAAACGGAATATTTTTAGACTGATATGGTTTGGTATTGTTACGCTATTTTTTGTTTGGCAGGGAACTACCTATCAGTCCAGAAATTTACCAGAAAACACCTTCGATAACAATGGTGAAATTACTATCGAAGAATCGGGTGATGAAATAGTGTTTTTATCAAAAAATTCAAATTATAAAAATCAGGTGATTTTTTTTCAGGGCGGATTGACGGACCCTAAAGCCTATGCACCGCTTTGCCGAAAGATAGCGGAAAACGGATTTACCTGTCATCTCATCAAAATGGATTGGAGAATGCCGCAATGGGACTATAAAAAAATTGAGACTATGTTCAATTTAAAAAATAGAAATTATATCCTTGGCGGACATTCGCAGGGAGCAAAAATGGCATCTCAATTCGTTTATGAAAACCCCGAATTGATGAAAGGGCTTTTCTTATTAGGCACCTCACATCCCAGAGATTTTGATTTATCGAACAGAATTTTGCCGACCATAAAACTTTATGCGGAATTGGACGGATTAGCAAGTGTTTCAGAAGTGATGGAAAATAAAAACAAGCTGCCAAAAAACTCCTATTTAACAGAAATAAAAGGCGGAAATCACTCTCAATTTGGCTATTTGGGTAAATTATTGACAGATGGGACCGCGGAAATCGATTTAACCGAACAACAGCATGTAACCGCAGAAAAATTAATCGAATTTTTTAATGATATTGAGGTTACAAAATGAACCCATTTGGACTTTTTATAGTCAAGGATGCTTCGAGAAGTCATTTAAAACCCTGTTGAAGACTTTTTTAAGTTTCTTGGAGGGTTACGACAGGAAAAGAAAGGGCGGTAAAGGGTAATTTTCTAGCCTCCAGACAGTTCGGGAAAAAAAATCTAAACAAGTTCACTAAATAAAAATCGGTTACAAAACGAAAAATTATGCAGAAAGCAGTTATCTTTAATATCCAATACTATAGCACCTAATTATCATGATTATGACACTGAAATTCACTTTGCTTTTTTTAGTAATGTGTGCTACTTCCTTTAGCCAAAATATAAACGAACTTGAATTAACGGGAACTTGGAAAGTTGAAAATGTGACAACTAACTTCTCAAACGTATCTAAAGAGCAGCAACAATACATTGACACGCTAAAAGCCGCCTTCAATGATGCTACATTTGAATTTAAAAAGGACGGACACTTCAACATTGATATTGACTTAGAGGACATTAGTCAGCAAATGAAGAACGCTTTTTGGAGGTTTGACCCTTCGAAATTAAAAGTTACCGTTGTAGACTGGACAGAAAAAGAAGCGGACAAACCGTCCTGGGAATGGCCCATAACCATTTCGAAAACGGAAGAAAAAACGCTGTTTCTTTTAATGGAGTCACAATTCAACCTTCAAGTGACAAAAAACTAGCGAACACGCGGGTTGCAATTCATTTGACCGGATGGCTATCCCAATTCGAAAACTCTCCGAATTTCCCTTTCACGTGTTCAATTTAGCCGCCTCAGGTGTCAGCTTAGAAACCTATGGAAAAACACGTTAACCGTTAATAAAAAGACCGAAAAGGCATATGAATAGCTACTGAAGGCTTACCCGTTTTCGTACAGCCCTAAGTTAAACAATCCTGTTTTTTCATTGGGGCTAGCCCCAATGAAAATT
>CANMSB010000064.1 GCA_947500445.1 uncultured Flavobacteriaceae bacterium
TTTCATTGGGGCTAGCCCCAATGAAAAAACAGGATTGTTTAACTTAGGGCTGTACGAAAACGGGTAAGTCTTCAATTTAGATAAAACCTTCCTTTCTTACAAGGGAATCACTGCTAAAGCGTATCAAAACAGTCTTCAAACTACCTAATAATTTCATGTTCCTTGTTTTTTACTAAAACCTCTTTTTTTCTTACAAAAGACAAGCTTAAGTCTCGAGGTAAATTTGCCATATAATTAATAGCAATTAAAATAAATAACAATGGATTATAAAAATTTTCAAACATTCACCGCAAAACAAAATGGCGGAATTTTAACAGTAGATATCAACTTTGGACCTGTAAATGTACAGGGGCAAGAAATGCTTGCAGATTTAAGCAGTTTATGTCTTCGTTTAGAGCGAGACAGAAGTGTAAAAGTAGTTGTGTTTCAATCCTCAAACCCCGGTTACTGGGTATGTCACTACGACACTAACTTATTAAGGGATATGTCTGAAGAGGCAGTACCAAGAAATGAAGTGAAATTATTAGACCTACAGTCTGTTTTAGAAAGATTAAGCAATGTACCACAAGCAACAATCGCAAAAATTGAAGGTTTTGCACGTGGTGGTGGACACGAAATGGCTTTAGCTTTAGATATGCGTTTTGCAGCTAGAGGAAAAGCGAAGTTCATGCAAATGGAAGTAGGCATGGGAATTTTACCATGTGGAGGTGGAGCGTCACGTATGGCAAGACAAGCAGGATTAGGAAAAGCACTAGAGATTATTTTAGGAGCTAGAGATTGGGATGCCGATGAAGCTGAAAAATTCGGAACGATAAACAAAGCATTAGATGCAGATGAAATTGGACCATATATAGATGCTTTAGCAGAACGTATTTCTAAATTTCCTGCAGAATCTATAGAGGCTTGTAAGCGTGCTGTATATGCCTCCATCGATTTACCAATTGCCGAAGCTCTAAGTGAAGAAGCATACCAATTATTCCAAGCAACAAGTAAAACACCAGCAATTAAGCGTTTTACAATTGCTGATGAAAATGGAGCACAATTTGACCATGACAACCAGAAAAACTGGGAAAGCATGTTAATGGATTTACAAGAGATTCAAAAAGACTAACTCCTCAGATAACTAAGATTGATTAATAGCGGAAAATGGATGTCTTTAATTGCGAAGGCATTCATTTTTAATAAAAAATATAAAGAAATGAAACACAATAATGCACTCGCACAAGCTCGTGCGCTTAGCCTGCCTTCTCGTGAAGCTTCGCTAAAACGTGAAGCATCTGTCTCTCATTTTTGGAACAATAACCGAAAATTGCTAGAAGATGCATGGGCAGAATGGGAAATGGAAAACAAAGACAGTTTACTGATTCCTGATGAAACACTACTTGACCCAAAATTGCGAAAAGCTATTAACGAGGCATGGGAAAATCCAGAAAAAGAAAATGCTGTTGCAGATTTATGGGAAGAAATTATTTCTGGAGTATATGCTGCACAGTTTTTTGACCTTGAACGTTTAGCAGATTTTCGCAACTATTTAGAGACTGTGGTGAATTCAGAAATTCCTAGACGTGCACCTTACGGTATTCAATTGAATCGCTATGGAATTATGCTTGACCCTCGCTCGGAAGGACATTTGGCTGCACCAAATTTTCAAGCCTTTTATAACGATATGATGAACCGCTATATGCGTCCAATTGCTCGTTTGCTACTAGGGACTTATGGTTATGATAACCAAACATTTGGTTTTTCCATTCAATACAATCCTGATAAGGATAAAGATTTGCATGCGCACACTGACGCTTCAGCGGCTACATTGAATATCAATATCAATTTACCTGATGAAGTATTTACAGGTTCACAGGTTGATTTCCATGACAAAAGCACAGGGAAAACGGTACAGACTATTTTTGAACCGGGTAAAGCAATAATCCACCGCGGCAACGTCCCACACGCTACACATTCCATCACCAGTGGACAGCGCAGTAACCTAGTTGTGTGGTTATATGGAGACCGAATGCAAATACCACGCGGTGGTGCAAGTAGCTACGGTAATATTGGTAACTCAGCATCTGCAGTAGATGTAACAGAAAACATCAGTCCACGTGAGCGTTGGAGTGTGCCAGACGGTCCTAAAGATACTTTTGCGCCATTTTAAAAAGACAAATTCTATAATCAAATTTGTTGAAGTAACTTTTAATATTTGAAACAAATTATTAGGCAATACATTGGTATTGCCTAATAATCTTTGGAACGTTTAATTCAATAAAATTGGCTTTATCAGAAAAATAAAAGTGACCAGAATATACCATCCTTAGGAAAACTATATTCTTTTAAAACCAACATTTGTTGGGACTTCAGATTTCCCATCTATTCGACTTCAATAAAGTTAGAATCTTAACTTCCGTGGTCAGGACTATTTTTGATTTAGTAAAAGTTAACCTAAAACCCCAAGCACCTACGGAAGTCTGGCAAACCTTCCACTCCAATCCTCCCCTAGCGAACATGCTCCGCCGGTCTGCTAGGAAAGTCATTCCCTTTCAATTTTGCCAGACATCCTCGGAGCCGCGCGAAAGCACAAGCGGCGAAAAAGCCGCTTAACCTTTCCTCCCCCTACCCACAATAAGTTATCTTAAATTATATGAAATCTTCAACCTGTTTATTGTAGACCTTAATATCCACATTGAAATATCCAAGTACTAAATAATCATTTATGGTCTCCTCTATCCCAAAAACTCATCAGTATATCTATGATTCACTTCATTACTCACATAAAATAGTAACTTAGAAGTATGCCTGATTTTATTAAATACCTGCTCTTGGCATCTTTCGCATATGTTTACGTGCGATTGCTAATTCCGTACGTTGGATTCTTTGCACGTTATATGTTCAATGAATCCACACAATGGGATAAATACATTGAAAAACCAAGATTGGTGTTCTATGGAATTGGTTTGCTTTTGATGCATTCTAGCTATTCCGCTCTTTTGGAATATGCATCTGACCCTAGTAGTATTTTCTATATCTCAAATTGGGTTATTTTTTTTGGCGGGATAGTTCTGAGCCAAATAACATGGACTGATAAATTCAAAAACGTCTTTATTCCAAAGATTAAAGAGAAACTCAAAAAGCAGCATAATTTCAATATTTCAACTACAATCGACCAACTAAAAGACCTTTACAATAGTTTAGTTACCTATGATATGATTATTGCCGAGCGAACGGATAAGGATGATTTTGTTAAGGTCTTTATTGAGGATTGGAACACGCATGATTCAAAAGTCTATTTTAAATTGGATGCCCCAAGTTGTCGTGAGTTCTACGAATTATTTAAAGTTACCTTTCCCAAAAACACAATGAGCGTCATCGACTTTTTCAAAAGGTCGGACACTATCCGCAGGGAAGATGGCAAACCATATAAATACGCTACGGTAAAAGATGCCAAATCGAGAACGCCGATTTCTAAAAGAAGTAAAGAACTCAAAACCATCTTTTCTCGCCTTTAGTTTCGTTTGCTTGCATTTTTCCTAATTCCGTGTGCATTGCATGAATTGCACACATTTCCCTTTACTTCCTATACTAGTTTAGCACCAGAATTGTGTTAATAAGAACAAAAGCCTTTGTGCATTGTTTAATCCAAAACTAGAAATAAATGGACTATCTGGAATTAGAAGAACGGCTCGACCGTATAGAACGCTTATTGGTGGCGAATAAAGAAGTACTCACGTTTGAGGAAGCCTGTGAATACACCGGTATATCACGTAGCTACCTATACAAGTTAACCGCAGCAAGGGAAATCCCCCACTCCAAACCCAACGGCAAAATGCTGTTTTTTGATAAGACAAAACTTAACATTTGGTTACTACAAAATCGTAGAAAATCAAAAGCTGAAATTGAAAAAGAAGCTTTGGAATACACCTTTAAAAATAGACAGGCTTAGATTAATAAACGATTTTTAAAATCGTAATGAAATACTCTTTCTCTCCTTAAAACTAAGATGATAATGCATGATTAAATTTTTATGGATAAGGAGAAGTAAGAATAATGAAAACAGTACTAATAATTACATCTGAGTGAGAATTCAAGATGTGTCATTGTCATGACAATCTTGCTTTTTCTCCCGAAGGTCGCAAAAGGATAGGAAGTAGTAATCGAGTTTTTGATGTGTGACTTAGCAGCAAGTATTTTGATGGTTAAAGATTTTAAAACCTAAAATGAAAAAGGAGTTTGTACAATTTCGATGTTCTATTTATGAAAAGAAGCTCTTAAAAATAAAGGCTAAAAAGAGCGGGCTTTCCATAAGTGAATATTGTCGTCGTGCCGCTTTTGACCATAGGATTGTTGAACGGTTTTCTGATGAGCAAATCAATGTTTACAAATTACTAGTTCAGTATCAGGTCAATTTTAAACGCATCGGAAATATGTACAAAAAACGGAATCCAAAATTATCAGAAGAGGTGGTACAGTTGGCTAATGAAATACGGAAACATCTTTACAACTTTAAGAAATGATAGGCATGGGAAAATCCATATCGCACACGGGTGCTTCCATGGGCTATGGATGGAACGAGGAAAAAGAAGCCAAAGTAATCTATCGTGAACATTTGGCAGGCGATAATCCAAAAGAGATTACTCAAGAATTCAAAATAATTCAAACACAGAACCAGCGATGTAAAAAGAACATAATGAGTTTTGTGCTTAGTCCCACAATAGAAGACGGACAAAAATTGAAGGACAATCAACTGACTGAAATCACACAACGGTTTATAAAGGAAATGAAATTACAAGAGAGACAGGCTATTGCATTTGCGCATCGGGATAAGGGTCATTTGCATGTCCACTTATATGTGAACCGTATCGGTTTTGATGGCAAGGCTTACAAAGACAACTTTATTGGTAAAAGAAGCCAACAAGCAGCGGAGAAAGTGGCACAGCAAATGGGTTTGACCACAGTAAGAGAGGTACAGCAAGAAAGATTGAATCAAATTCAAAGTTTACGACAAGAAATAAAGCAAATTCACCAAAAGGTTACTACCGAAATGAAACCCGAAGATTTTGACCAGTATATCAAATATATGAAACAAAGAAATGTAGAAGTTATTCCAAGTATAAACAGGTCAAATCGGTTGCAGGGCTTTCGCTTTAAATATAAAGGTCAAAATCTAAAGGGAAGTGAAGTACACCGCTCCATGTCAATAGGACGAATCGCTGAGCGAATTGGTTTTGATAAAACTGCTTCCCAAAAGATAGTGAAGGACAATAGACTAGAATTATTAGGCAAGACTGTTGGGATATCGCCCAACATAGCGGCCACTATTGCCAAACGGGTTATCAAGATGACCATCAAGAAAACAATTGGTTTAGGAATGGAAATATAAGATTATGGCAAAATTAGATGAAATAGCAGAGTTGCTAACGGAGGAAATCAAAGGCTTCGAAAATTCGGTCAACCGAATAGAAGAATTGAAAACCTTTTTGATTACTTATAAAGTAAAAGCCGATACAACAGATATCGACTTTATTTTAAAGCGATATAATGACCATCAAAAGAAAGCGGTTGAAGACCAACATAAGCTGATGGCCAATGTGGTCTACTACATTAAAAAGTCAATCACGTTTCCAAAATGGGCGATAAAGTTGTCCTGGGGGCTTTTGGTCTGCATCATTCTGGTACTAGGCTTTTCAGTTTATAAGGTTTCTCAAATTTCTATGCTAAAACAGGAAGCCTTTGAGCAAGGGGAAGAAAAAGCCGTTGCGCACTTTAGGGTTTTCTTCGAGGCCACCCCAGAGGCAAGTGAACTTTATCAAGAATGGCGTGAACCCAAAAGCACAAAGTAAGATGCGCCCTATCCGGTTTTTGCTTCACGTTTATCTGCCGGAACACTACAAAAACCGGACAGGATCCACGCGCAAAGTTTTTGGGTAAGATTTGGGGGAATTCTATCAATTAAGAATTAAAATTTTCATATAAATCCCTCAAAAAATACTGTCCATTTTTGGCAAACTCATTACAAATCCTGTTAGAATAATTTGTTAGTTTTTCATTTTCAAGGAGATACATGGATTCAGTAAATTCGATAATCTCTTTCTGCATTATTGAGGCATAATAGAAATCCTTAAATACTGATTCCATGAAAATATCACAGGCGTAAATGCTGCTTTCTATAACATCACCCTGTAATTTTAATCTATTTAAATTTTTAATTAGTTCATCGAAATCCCTACCATGCCTTGCGAAATTTGAAGTTTGTATTATGAGCCGGTAGTTTTCCTCATTAAGTTCTTCGATATATTTGATAAGATAAAATAAGGTAGGCATGTCTTTAGATTCGACATCAGCACTATCTTCTAGAATTTCAAGGGTTAGGTTCCAAATTTTAAAAATCTTTCTCTTGAATAGGCTTTTACCATTGGCATCCTGATTTTCCAAATATTGGTCATATTTAAATGACAAGGAGTGAATAATACTTCTTATTTTCTGAATATTCTTTTGATTCAAAATATAAGTTAGAATTTCTCCTTCTCTTAAATCTTCATAATCAAAGATGTAAAAAATGGTTGCATGAACCTCCAAAGGGTCAGTTCGCATTGTTGAATCCTCTATTTTCCACTCTTCCTTTATCGCCTTAAGGTAAACATCTTTAAATGTTTCATACTCAAATTTTGAATTTGGATATTCAATCAAATGGCCGCCAAAGTATGACTTAATAGTTTGATTATTTTTTGAAGGTATAGACTGTAATTGATTATTAGTCCAGGTATAATTGAAGACTTACCCGTTTTGAAGGCTTCCCTGTTTTTCGTACAGTTTAAAAATCAACTATTTTTAGATTATGAAGAAAAGCAGATTTACCGAAG
>CANMSB010000065.1 GCA_947500445.1 uncultured Flavobacteriaceae bacterium
ACGAATTTCAAATTTCAAAGAACGACAATTGCAACCAATTGAAAATCTTTTAGTTACAACCGGACACTATTGACTAAACACTCATCACTAAATACTAACAAGCAACTATTAACCACCACCGACCCCAAAATACTCCCTGCTACTTCCCGGCGAGTGCTTCTTTCATCCTTTCCACCACTTCAAATGCGGCAGGACAAATGGCTACGTTCTTCAGCGTAAGATGGCTTATTTGCTGAAACTTTTTGCGATCGGTATGCGGAAACTCCCTACAGGCCTTGGGACGCACATCATAAATGGAACAGTAATTGTCATGGCCCAAAAAAGCGCAAGGCACCTGCTGGAGCACAAAATCATTTTCTTCGTCAAGACGCAAGTAGGTCGCTATAAATTGCTGCGGCTTCATCCGCAAATGCTTGGCAATGCGCTCGATATCGGCATTGGTAAACAAAGGTCCCGTAGTCTTGCAACAATTACCGCACTGTAGGCAATCGGTTTCTTTAAATACCGATTCGTGCAGTTCCTGCATAAGGTAGTCCAGCTTTTTGGGCGGCTTTTTCTTTAAGCGGGCAAAAAACTTTTTGTTTTCCACATGCTTTTCTTTCGCTTTTTGGGGGAGTTGTTTATGCTTATTCTCCATCGGCAGGTTTTAAAAGTGCACGGGCCGTTTCATAAAGGTCCCTGCTCCAGCTCTCGGATACCGCGGAGACTTGTTCGGCGAGCACCGCTTGTTTGCCCTTTATCTTATTGCCCAAATCGCTTTTGTAAAACGTATTGAAGTCCTCTTTCTGTTTCTCCGTCATTTGGCTGCGGTCCGTTCGCCACTGTATTCCCGCATCGCTATTATAAAACACAGTCATCAGTCGAATATCCTCCCTTGTAAACTCATTTTGGTATATGGGAACCAGCAGTTCCTTTATTTGATGTACCGCCTTACTTTTTTCCGATTTTAAAAATTGCCAACCCTTTTTGTTGTTCTCGGTTTCGGGAAATTGGTTTTCCAACAAGTTTAAAAATTCGGTGTACGCATTTTGATATTGGGTTACCGTGCCATTACTATCCAAATAGGCCATTACGGCATCGTCAAAACCATCGCTTTGCGCCAAACCGGTGGATAACGTCAAAAACAACAATGGAATCGTTAGCCTAATGGTTATTTTTACAATACTCATGGAAGGAACGTTTTATACCGCAAAATACAACAATAAATGAACGTAGATGTTTTAGGCGAAGCGCTTACGGATTATCTTAAGGGAAACTATACCGAAGACATTCATACATTCTCTTCCTTAGATCAGGAAGACGTGCTTCCCCTGCCCTACCTGTTTCGAACTTTTGACGCCATGCCCTTTCTGGAGCAAAAAGCGTTACAGGAATGTCGGGGCCATGTGCTCGACATCGGTTGTGGTGCGGGCGGTCATAGTCTGTACCTTCAAGATCGGGGCCTCGCGGTCACCGCCTTGGACCATTCTGCCGGAGCGGTACTAACGGCAAGGGAACGGGGCGTTCGCAAAGCTGTTTGTACGGATATTATGGCGTACCAAGGCGCTTCCTTCGATACATTGCTCCTTTTGATGAACGGAGTGGGCCTGGCCCATAGCATGAAGGCCCTGGGACCTTTTTTAAAACACCTAAAAAAACGATTGGCGATAGGCGGACAAATTCTACTGGATTCGTCGGATATCATTTATATGTTCGAGGACGATGAACTACCGCTGCCCCAAAACCGGTATTATGGCGAAGTAGATTTCACCATGACGTACAAGGGGTTAAAAGGAGCCCCTTTTTCATGGTTATACGTGGCGTACGACAGCTTGTACGAAATAGCGGGACAAAACGGATTGCACTGCGAACGTATTGCCGAGGGCGAACATTACGACTATCTGGCAAGGCTGACACCGATGTCGGATATCACTAGCTGATGTCATTTTTTTGGTATTCCATACATAGAACCTGTGGGTAGGCACGTTTTTTGCTGTATCTTGGTAGCAAAAGAAATTAAAATTGTCATGAAAAAGTATTGCTTGTTCCTCCTAGCGCTATCGTTTACCTTGTTATCGGGATGCTCCAATAATGATGATACCGACGATGGAACGCCAACTCCCCAGAATGTGGATAAAACAGGAAATCGCCTGGATACGGGCGTATCCGGAGGAGACTTTTTATCCAATCAAAACTTCACAAAACTGCTTATCGAAATTGGATACGTTCAAGGTTTTAGACCGAGCGACGCCGCAATAGACGATTTGGTATCCTTTATAAGGGCCCATACTTTTAAGGAAACCATCGATGTTGTTTTTACTGAACTTGCCTCCCCGAACGAAGAGGACCTCACCCTGAACGAAATTGCGACACTGGAAAACGATAACAGAACCGCCTATAATGATGAGGATACCTTGGCTACCTATATTTATTTTGCGGACGCTCCCTCGGAAGACGATGATGAGGAAGAAGGTCTGGTCACCCTTGGAGCGGTCTATCGGAACACTTCTATGGTGATACACGAAGTAACGGCCCGCCGGTTGGCCGCTCGGGACCCCCGTATTTCAAATACCGATGTCGAAAGCGCCACGCTAAACCACGAATTCGGACATTTGTTCGGTCTGGTAAATCTCGGAACAGATCCGGTAAACGACCATGAAGATCCGTCCGCGCCAAATCATTGTAACGTGGAAGGTTGTTTGATGCGTGCCGAGCTACAGTTCGATGTCAGCGGAAAAGCCATTCTAAACGGATTGAAAGAAAATAGTCATAAGTTACGTTCCGCATGCTCCCTCAAAGGTGAAACGGTTCTGAAACTGCTCCGAAACAAGGATCGTAAAACTAACAAGGCGGCTCCCGACCTAGATCCGGAATGCGTGTTGGACCTCGAGAACAATGGAGGACGCTAACGCTACCGGTTCCATCATCGCCACTTGCGCAAGACGTTTGAACTATCGGCAATGACCTCTTTTTAACTAAGGGTTCTGCCCATCACAATACGCTGTTTTATCTTACTTAAGGTTCCCAGAGATATCAGTCTTGTTTTTGTACCAGACATTTGGGTTTGAGTTTGAACTTGACACTTGCACTTGAACTTTTTTAGTCCTTGTTCTTTTCTCTTTCAGCAAAGCGGTCTTTTTTCAGTTAACAATGAACAATGAGTGATTGGTAAAAAGTAATTAGTGGATATTCTTCTAATTTTGAATTTGAATTTGAATTTGTGTTTGAACTTGACCTTGACCTAGTCCCAGCCTAACATCATGTACTTTAGTTTTGCCTTGTCCGGAATCTGTACTGCTTCGATATTGGTACTGGAAGCATATCGCAGACTACTCGGCAGCTCTTCCTTGCCAATAATGAAATACACCTTACTTTCTTTGACTAAAATCAAGAGGTTGTTTCGTGAGGTAATGACTTTTTTGATGGTATACGCCTTTTTGATTTCGCCAAAAGTACTCTTGATATGAATTCCTTTTTCGGTTTTGTAGCGGGCATCCTCAAAGCGTACGTTTTCGAAGGTGGGTATGCTATCGGCACTTGGGGTAAGGGTCAACAAATGGGTTCCTCCTTTTTCAAAGATTTTCACTTTTTTTGCCTTGTTACCAAAATTTAGACTGATCGTATCCTTTACTACGGAATCCTTTGCGAAAATCAAATCGATATCTCGGGCAAGGCTCTCCGCCTCCAGGTTTCCTACGGAGGCATCGGTAATCAGAAAACGGGTGTCGATTTCTTTTTTACATTGGATAAACGCGAACAGGACGGTTATGATTAGACAATATGCCGTAACGCGGTTTCGGTTTGGTAATTGGTGCATAGTTGTTTTGGATATATGGTGATCGGGGGTATTTAGCGCAACACTTTTTTAAGGACTCCAAGTACTCCGCGAATAAAGGTGGCACTGGTCAACACTTTTACCACGGGGTTCATGGCGGTACTTCTTCGTCCGCTACTGCGCCTTGTGGTTTTGGTGCGTTCCTTTTCTTTTTTTGCGTCCGCTTCGGCCTTTTCTATCTTTTCGTTCAATATTTCATAGGCACTCTCCCTATCGATGAGCTCATTGTACTTTTTCACTAATTTGGAAGATTTGATAACGTTCTTCAATTCCGTGTCGGTCAATACATCCATACGGCTCATCGGGGCCCTTAAAAGGGTCGCGGCCAATGGTGTGGGACGTCCTTTTTCATCCAAAGCGGAGATGAGGGCTTCCCCGATTCCCAAAGAGGTAAGCACTTCCTTGGTATCGTAAAACGGGGATTCCGGATAGTTTTCAGCGGTGAGTTTGATGGCTTTTCGATCTCGTGCCGTAAAGGCGCGCAGGGCGTGCTGTACCTTTAGGCCCAATTGCGATAATACCGCATTTGGGATGTCCGTCGGATTTTGGGTAACAAAGTACAATCCTATTCCTTTGGAACGGATCAATTTCACAATGTTTTCTATTTGGTCCAACAGTGCCTTCGATGCTTCGTTAAAGATCAAATGGGCTTCGTCGATAAACAAGATCAGTTCCGGTTTGTCGCTATCGCCCTGTTCTGGAAACGTACTATAAATTTCCGCCAAAAGGCTTAGCATAAACGTAGAAAACAGTTTCGGACGGTCCTGGATATCGGTCAGGCGCAGAATATTGATATATCCGTTGCCATTATCGTCCAACCGGGTAAGGTCGTCTACCTCGAACGATTTTTCCCCGAAGAACAGATCGGCCCCTTGCTGTTCCAGTTCAATGATTTTTCTTAAAATGGTACCGGTAGAGCTGGTACTGATTCGGCCATACGCTTCGGTAAATTCTTTTTTTCCTTCGCTGGTGGCGTATTGTAGTACTTTTTTAAAGTCTCTAAGGTCGAGCAACGGTAGTTTGTTGTCGTCACAATATTTGAATACGACCGCAACGATCCCTTCCTGGGTTTCGCTTAGGTCCAAGATACGCGACAACAGTACCGGACCAAATTCCGATACGGTGGCACGAAGTTTTACCCCCTCCTGTTCGGAAAGCGATAGTATTTCTACGGGAAAACTTTTGGCCTCGAACGGAAAACCGATACTCGCATGGCGCTCGTCAATTTTAGCATGCCCCGGACTGGGTTGTGCAATACCGCTAAGATCCCCTTTTAGGTCCATCAGCAAAACCGGTATCCCCTTTTCCGACATGTTTTCGGCCAGTACCTGTAACGTCTTTGTTTTTCCGGTACCGGTAGCACCGGCAATCAGCCCGTGACGGTTTAAGGTCTGCAATGGTATTTTTACAAAAGCGTTGGTAATCGCTTCTCCGTCGAGCATGGCGGCGCCCATGCGTATAAAATCCCCTTTGGTCGCATATCCCTTTTCAATATGCGCGAAAAAATCGTCTTTACTGCTCATTTGGTCCGAATTTGGTATAAAAATAGGGTAAAAATGGAGAACCGTACGTGTTTTGGATTTTGTGTTTTCCAATTTATGTTTTGGCGTTTACAAGACCTATCTTTGTCCAATGGTAAAAAATGATGTTTTGGCTATGGTGGACCAAGGGCTTATGCTGCCCCTGATGGAGGAATTCTATACCATTCAGGGCGAGGGGTTTCATAAGGGAACCGCTGCCTACTTCATTCGTGTTGGCGGTTGCGACGTAGGGTGCCATTGGTGCGATGTAAAGGAAAGCTGGAACGCCGATACCCATCCGCCCACTTCCATAACTAAAATTGTAGGGAATGCCGCCACCTATTCCAATACCATTGTCGTTACCGGGGGAGAACCGCTTACCTGGGACATGGGACCTTTGACAGGGGCTTTGAAGTCCAAAGGATTGCAAACGCATATTGAAACCTCCGGGGCGTATAAACTCACGGGGGAGTGGGATTGGATCTGCCTTTCCCCGAAAAAAAACAAGCTCCCGGTCGATCCTATCTACGATGTCGCCCATGAACTAAAGGTCATCGTATACAACAAACACGATTTACTGTTTGCCGAAGCCGAGGCCGCCAAGGTAAACCCGAACTGCATTTTGTACCTACAGCCCGAGTGGAGCGTTCGGGACAAGGTAACCCCGCTGATCGTAGATTATGTTATGCAGCATCCCGAGTGGAAGGTTTCGTTACAGACACATAAATACCTAAATATTCCCTAAGGCACTGCTCGTGGCTTTCCAACCCTTCGGCCGCGAAGGATAACGCGCGAGTGTATCGGTTGCCGCTTTTTATAAGCGTTGTAGTTCCGTTTCGATCCGTTCCCAGTATTCCTTAAACGTACCTTTCATACAGAAGTAACAAAAGACGTATGCCAAACGTTTGAACGGGTTGTTCCGTTTTCTTTTGTGTACAATGGTCTTGATCAACCAATCTTCATCGAACCCGGTCCAGACTCCGGCGACGCTGATCAGGTTCAGGCAGAGAACCGGAAAGACCTCGCTTCTGTTGATCTCTTTGATTTGGGTAAGGGAGTAGGGACTGGCTTGGAACTGCTTTGCGATATGCCTGTAGCTGTAATCCTGTAACTCCGTGTCAAGATAAAGTTCGGAAAGGGCGGTCCAAACAGGTTTTCGATGGGTAAGGGCTTCTTCGCTATACATCATACCTGTGAAAATACATTTTTTTACTTTTTGTGTCCCTTTTGTAGCGCATTCCGGTCCATATTAAACCAAAAAACACCTCGTTTATGGACAAAATAATGGAGGGAAAAGTGCGAACTCAAATTCAAATTCAAACACAAATATCAAACTCAAACTTAAATTCAAATGTCGAATTCAAGTTTTTACTGGCTACTCAATAGTGTCCGGTTGTAACTAAAAGATTTTCAATTGGTTGCAATTGTCGTTCTTTGAAATTTGAAATTCGT
>CANMSB010000066.1 GCA_947500445.1 uncultured Flavobacteriaceae bacterium
CTCTTTCTCATAATGACTGTTTAAAATTAAGGTTATTATTCTACTTTTAAACAGTTCGGTTTCAAGGGTAGCTTACAATACCAATGCGGTACTCTTGTTAGAGAACGGTGCAGATATTTATACGGTATCGAAACGTTTGGGACATAAAGAAATTCGAACAACAGAAATCTACACCAAAATTATAGATGAAAAAATGAAAGAGGCTGCGAATTTGATTCCGGAATTAAATCTGGATTTCTAATGTATAATGAGTTCCATAAAAGGGTAATTAACGAGAATACTAAAAAGGACCGTAAATAAAACTCTTCTAGACAGAGGAAATTGCAAAAGGAAAATGGTGCTGTAAAACGGCCGTTTTACAGGATTTTTATAATTAGAAAAATCAAAGAACTAAATCGAGTTCTTTGATTGCGGAATAGTGTATATATTATGGTTTATGTTTGTTTGCAACAATCTAAGATGTTACTTCGAATAATTCTCAACCACAAAATCGCCCCAATCTGCAATGGATTGAATTATTGGAATTAAGGTTTTACCAAAATCCGTTAACGAATACTCAACTTTTAAAGGAGGCTTTGAAGTATAAACCTTTCTTTTGATCAAACCATCTTCTTCCAGCGCCTTTAGCTGTAGACTCAATGTTCTTTCTGTTACTGTGGGCATTGATTTTCTGAGTTCATTATACCTCAATTTTTCATTCATCAAATGGAAAAGAATAACCGTTTTCCACTTTCCACCAATGATGCCCATTGTCAAGCTTGCACAACAAGGATATTCCCTACCTCTGAATTTTAATTTTTGGGGTGCTGCTGTTTCCATAAAAATATACTATCATTTTTGACCGTTATTGCAAAGATAAAATACTATACTTAGTTTTGCAACTATAAGTTTTATAGTAAAAAATGCAACAGATATGAAAGCAATGATAATCAATAGATATGGAGAAAACGCAACGTTTGAATCCAAAGAAGTAGAAAAACCAATAGTAAAGAATGGACAGGTTTTGATAAAAATTTCAGCATCTAGCATAAATACAGTAGATACGATGATTCGAAATATGGGGAAAGACTTGCCTTTTTCACCTGAAAATCCAGCAATACTAGGAATGGACCTTGCAGGAACAATTGAAAAAATTGGCGAAAATGTCACTGAATTTTCTGTTGGAGATGAAGTTTATGGTTGTGTTGGCGGTTTGGCTGACTTGCAAGGAACTCTTGCCGATTATGTTGCTGCCGACAGCAAACTAATCGCACTAAAACCAAAAAACCTCACAATGAAAGAGGCAGCTTCTTTACCGTTGGTCGGAATAACGGCCTATGAGGGGTTAAAGCGTGCAAATGTTAAGAGCGGGCAGAAAGTTTTAGTACACGGAGGAACTGGTGGTGTTGGACACGTTGCTGTACAATTGGCCAAACACTTTGGAGCAGATGTATATTCAACCGTCAGTGGAGAAAAGCAAATGGATATTATCAGAGGTTACGGTGCGACACCCATAAATTATAAAACAGAACAGGTTGAAGATTACGCCAATAAACATACTAATGGCGTTGGTTTTGACGTAGTATTTGATTCGGTAGGTGGAGAAAATATGCTTAAATCTTTTGAAGCAGCTGCACTTAATGGTCAAGTTGCCACAACTGTTTCTTTATGCGAGCTAGATTTGAGTACAATGCATTTTAAAGGATTATCACTGCACGTTGTATTTATGCTTATACCCATGCTGCATAATTTTAAGCGAGAGGAACACGGTAAAATCTTAGGTGATATCGCCCAAATTGCAGAAGCTGGAGCTTTAAAACCTCTACTTGACGATGAAGATTTTACTTTAGAAAATGTGGGAGCGGCATATGCCAGACTGGAAAGCAAAAAAGCTATTGGTAAAGTAGTAGTAGTAGTAGAAAATTAATATTCGATGTACATAAAAAAACAATATCACATTTCCATCGTTTTAAGCTGGACAAAGCGTTATATCTTATTTTTTTTCTTGATCTCGGTAATTCCCGTAATTTTTTATGAATTAGCAGGGTGGAAATGGCTACAACTGCCTTGGTTACCTATTGGGCTTATTGGTACTGCTTTGGCTTTTATAAGTGGTTTTAAAAATAATGCGGCGTATGGCAGGTTATGGGAAGCGCGAAAAATTTATGGTGGAATAGTAAACACGTCAAGGACGCTCACCACAATGGTTAATGATTTTATTACGCTTGAATTCACATCTAAAAAATATTCAGATGAAGAACTCTTTGCAATGCGTAAAGAAATCGTGTTGCGCCACATAGCTTGGATGACGGCACTAAGGCATTCCTTAAGAAACCCAAAAGAATGGGAATCTTCATTTGATAATAAATCCGATCAAGAATTTATGAAGAGTATCCTGGTAGATGAATATCAACATACGCTGGAAGAGCAATTGGAAGGATACTTATCCACTGAAGAAAAAGAAGAGATATTAGCTAAAACCAACAAACAAACCGCTTGCTTAAAATTACAATCCAATCACTTTAAAAGACTCAAATTAAATGGTCTAATTGATGATTTTAGGCATATAGAGTTTAAAAATTCTATAGAAGAACTGTTCACATTGCAAGGAAAAGCAGAGCGAATAAAAAACTTTCCTTATCCAAGACAATTTGCAACACTAAATTCAATCTTTGTGTGGCTTTTCATTTTTCTGATACCATTTGGATTAATGAATGAATTTGAACAGATTGGTAATACACTATCCTCAAGTAGCAGCAATATAATCACGCAAAATTTTGTTTGGGTTTCGATTCCGTTTGCAATAATAATTTCTTGGATTTTTATACTCATAGAACGGGTCGGAGATACTTCTGAAAATCCATTTGATGGTGGAATGAATAATGGCGTACCGATTACCACTATGAGCAGGGGTATCGAAATTGATATCAGAGAGATGATAAACGATAATCCAGAAGATATTCCAAAGGCTTATCAAACAACTAATGATTCTCAAATGTAAATTATTGGAAAAAATGAAAAGATTATTTTATGCAACACTAGTTGTTGGGGTATTGATTTCGTGTTCCAATCCAAAGAAAAATGAAGCAATCAGCATGCCGAAAATTGAAAACCCAACGAACAAAGTATTGTTGAGTTCAGAAATCGAATGGGAAAAATTGAATCCGGCAAGAGGTGACCAAAGTCCACAAGCAGGGACACTTTGGGGAGATAGAAAAGGAGAAGTGGCAACTGGGTTTTTAGCAAAATTTGTTGACGGCTTTTCTTCACCGCCTCATATTCATAATGCAACTTATAGAGCAGTGGTTATCAAAGGAAGGATTCATAATGATGACCCAGAAGCAACTATGATGTGGATGCCGCCGGGTAGCTTTTGGACACAACCCCAAGGAGAATCGCATATTACCGCTGCAAAAGGTGAAGAAAATATAGCATTGGTAGAAATAGATAAGGGGCCATATTTGGTTAAACCAATTGAGGAAGCATTTGATAATGGTGAACGACCCATAAATATAGACGCTTCAAACATAGTTTGGTTAAACAATGATAAAACCAACTGGGTTGATTCCAAGAGTAAAGCAGAACTAAGTTTTCTTTGGAATGATGGTAATTCAAAAGGACTTTTTGTAAAACTTCCAAAGACATTTAATGGTATTATGAAAACGGATGGAACAGTTGTGCATGCGGTTGTTATAAAAGGAGGCTTGGAATATACACTACCTCAAAATCAAGAAACAAAAGTACTAGACGAGGGAAGTTCTTTTAGCTCAACTGACAAAACAATTCATACACTTTCGACTATCAATTACGAAGTTATTTTATATATAAGAACAAACGGAAGTATTAAAATTAATTGACGATGAAAACAATTTTAATTACAGGAAGTACAGATGGAATAGGAAAACTTACGGCGATCAAGCTAGCAAAAGACGGACATACAGTTTACCTACACGGAAGAAATTCCGATAAGTTAGCTACTGTCATTTCAGAAGTAAAAACAGCCTCTAACAACGAAAATATTAGAGGATTTATTGCTGATTTTTCAGACTTAGATGCGGTATCGA
Organism: uncultured Flavobacteriaceae bacterium; assembly: GCA_947500445.1. GTDB lineage: Bacteria > Bacteroidota > Bacteroidia > Flavobacteriales > Flavobacteriaceae > Pelagihabitans. The sequence goes on from CANMSB010000066.1 coordinate 4,044, forward strand.
AAATGGCCGAGGAGATTAAAAGAAGTATCTCCAAGTTAGATGTTTTAATCAATAATGCCGGAATTTTCAAAACTTCGGCAGCTAGCAATTTTAAAGAGTTTGATATCAGATTTGTAGTGAACTACTTGGCACCTTACGTATTAACAAATGAGTTATGGCCATTATTACAGAACGGAGATAATACACGTATCGTTAATTTAAGTTCAGCTGCACAATCACATGTTTCTGATGCAACCTTAGCAGGCATAAGCATGCATGCTGCTAGTGAGGCATATGCTCAAAGTAAGTTAGCATTGACTATGTGGAGTTTCGCTTTTGCGAAAGCGAATCCGGAAATAACAACTATTGCAGTAAATCCAGGATCGTTATTAAATACTAAAATGGCAAAAGAAGCTTATGGTCAGCATTGGTCACCAGCAGAAAAAGGTGTAAATATTTTATATGATCTGGCCATTTCTAATGAACATGAAAATGATTCAGGAAAATATTTTGACAATGATAAGGGTACTTTTTCTAAAGCACATCCTGATGCTTATGATGAAAAACTAATCAATAAATTATTAACTACGACTGATAGCTTGTTAGCCTAATTATCTTTTTGATTTTAGTACCTATCGAATCTTTTATAGCTTTAAAATGGATTTATTCAGTCAGTTTGATGACGAAGACAAAAACTATTTGCCCAAAGGAGGTATCGTTAATTATTATGAAAGAATGATACCATATGATAAAGCGACTAATTATTTAAATCAGTTGCTCGAAAATATAGAATGGGAAAACGATACTTTTTACATAGCGGGTAAGGAAATTACAACCAATAGAAAAATAGCTTGGTATGGTGATACATCTTTTGAATTAACGCATTCCAAAAAAGAAAAGAAAGGATATGCATGGACCAAAGACCTCTTAGAATTAAAAACAGCCGTAGAAAGTATAACCAACGAAATTTTTAACTCCTGTTTATTAAATCTGTATCATACGGGAGAAGATGGCTTAGGTTGGCATAGTGATAGTGAAAAAGGGGCCGTAGCATCGTTGAGCTTAGGAGCTATGCGAAAATTTGTTTTCAAACACAAAAAAACGAAGCAGAAGGTCGTATTTAATTTATCAAATGGTGATTTGTTGGTCATGAAGGGCGATACACAAGAAAACTGTTTGCATACCGTACCTCGCACAAAAAAAGTAAGCTTACCTCGAATCAACTTAACTTTTAGAACCATTAATTATTAGTATTTAATTGTAAAAAACATGAGTGATCTACTTACCTATTCGTTAACCGTTTTTATGGGGTTTTTTGCCATAATGAATCCAATAGCCAACACACCTATTTTCATGGGGCTTGTTGAAGGGGAAGATAAAATCTCTAAAAAGCAAATAGCTAAAGTCGCCTCAATTACTGCATTTATCATAGTAGTCGCTTTCTCTATTTTAGGTAAGTACATCTTTGAATTATTTGGAATCACAATTCCCGCTTTTAAAATTACAGGAGGCATCCTTATTTTTTACGTGGGTTTTGAAATGTTAATGTCAAAAAAATCAAAAATACACGATAGTCATGACCATGACGATAAAAGTAGTATCGCCATTTCACCCTTAGCCATACCCATATTAGCAGGCCCTGGTACTATAGTAACTGCCATGAATTTTACAACCAATGCCACATATACTCATATCGGAATTATAATATTTGTTTTTGGTATTATGATTGCGCTTACCTATATCACTTTTGTTTTAAGTGATTGGATTGTAAAAAAAGTAGGTAAAAATTTAATAGCTGTAGTTGGAAAGCTTATGGGGCTAATTCTTGCGATTATAGGAACAGGAATGATTACTGAAGGTATCAATTTAACTTTCAAATAAAAATGGCAAGAACCATATTTGAAAATATTGTAATTCAAAAATTTACAGAGGCAACAACATTGGCTTTTTGTCAATATACGCCTATACGCTTTTTTGAAATTCTGTATATCGAAAAAGGTTCTGGAACCATTATTATTAACAACCACAAAGTAAAGTATGAGGATAATCACATATACATCTTAATTCCAAATGACCAATATAATTTAGAAATTGAAACAGCAACTACCATTTCCGCTATAAAATTTCTATACAGTTTCTTTAATAATGCTTCGGTTAATAAAAACCTTACAGAACGAAAAGAGTGGTTTAAAAGAATAGAAACTATTTTACACAGTGCAAACAGAACATCACACTTAAACATACAATTTAATACAGACCAAAGTAGCTTACATGCTTTGTTCACTGTATTGTGCAACGAATACAATGAAGAAAATTTAAAGAACGAAGTTGTATTAAAATCTACTTTACATACCATTTTACATATCATTTCTAGAAATGTAAGTTTTGTATCCTCAAAAATGGCCAGTTCTAAAATTCAGGATATAATTAATTACATCCACTACAATATTCACGACACTGAAAGACTTACAACTAAAGAATTAGCCAATCAATTTTACATTTCAGAAAACTACGTTAGTCAATATTTTAAGAGTAAAATGAATATTGGTTTAAAAAAGTACATTCTTAATTACAAATTAAAATTAGCCGAAACACGCTTAAAATATACAGACTTAACCATTACCGAAATTGCGCAGGAATTGGGCTTCACAGACAGTAGTCATTGTGAAGGCTTCCCTGTTTTTCGTACAGTTTAAAAATCAACTATTTTTAGATTATGAAGAAAAGCAGATTTACCGAAG
>CANMSB010000067.1 GCA_947500445.1 uncultured Flavobacteriaceae bacterium
ACGCTATTCGATCCCGTTGCGGGATTGGTAAGGGTCAAGGTGTTGCCCGAAAGATTAAGGTCCGTAAGTTCGTTGGTGCTATTGGAGTCGCCATCCTGAATATTGATAGTGGTATTGTTTCCTCCTGAAATTTCAATGCTCACGGACTCATTTGCGGTAACCACCGAACTGCTCAGATCTTGATTATCCGTTCCAACCGCTGAGGCCGCCACCCAATCCGTACCGGTAGCGGTGGAGGTCAATACTTGACCAGAAGTTCCGGCATCTCCATCCTTGTCCTCGAAACTTCCGTCGAGCCGCATGTTGCCCGCAACTTGCAGTGCTTCGTCCGGAACGGCCGTACCGATACCGACATTACCGGTAGCATCGATTCGTAACGCTTCGGTCCCCGCAGTACTAAAACCAAGTTGATCGTTGGCGGCCCGGAACATTCCCGAATTGCCATCATTGTTAAAGCGATAGGAGGGCGCGTTTGCGGTACCGTCGGCATTGGCAAAGGATGTTGCCCTAACTTGACCGGTAACCTGTAATTTGTGCGTAGGCGCATCGGTACCGATACCCAAACGGTTGTTTGTACGGTCCCAAAAAAGTTGTCCGTTGTTTTCATCAGGTTCTCCTGAAGTTCCAGCAAAAAATACCGATCCCGTGGTTCCGGTATGGTTAAGGGTATTGGGGTCTGCCCAGGCCAACGTTCCCGAAGTATTGGTGGTCAGTACTTGTTCGTTCGCGCCAGGGGTAATCTCTAGGGTTACATTCCCTAAAAGGGCATTGGAGTCCCCACCGACCGTTAGACTGGCTGAAGAAATATTTCCGTCCCCCACAGCGGTAACCGGATCGATTTCCAGAGAACCGTCAGCGGCTTGTGTCAATCCTGTACCGGCAACATTGGCGTTGATCTTGGTTCTGTCTATGGCATCGTCCGCTATGGAAAGGCCAACGTTAGCAAATGTTGCGTTCGTTCCTCCGGTTACCGTGATTCCGGTTCCGGTAACATTTCCGGCAGCAAGTCCATCGACATAGTTTTTGGTAGCAACGTCTTGCGCATTTACAGGGTCGTTTACGCTAGTGATACTATTACCGCCCATGGTAAGGGGGCCGGTCATGGCATCGCCGATAATATTGACATATCTGGCATCCGCGGTAGAAAGGTCCGTGGTCACTTCTTGCCATCCGGTAGCATCATCATAGATAAAAGCCACCCCGTTCCTATCTGAATTTGGTGCTACTTCTCCCGATACGATATATACATCGGCATCTGTTCCGGTCGCCGGTAAATCTGCTTCCAAACCGGTGCTGACGCTGGATAGTACTACGGCCACGTTACCGTTTGCGGCAGGGCTAACACCATTCACACTTCTTACGATATTTGAAATGGTAGTGGTACCACCTCCTTCGTCGGAATAGACCAACGTACTTTCTGCCCCTGCGGGACTGCTCAGCCCGGTAATGGTTTCATCGATTTCAACGGAGGTCCCGTCCGCTTCCGTTACCGTAGCGATGCGGTTACCATTGATAAGGTTGGTTATTTCAAAAGATGCGATTTCACTGTCGACATAGGTCTTTACCGCATTCTGGGTCGGGAACAGTGCATCGGAAGTTCCGAGCGCGGTATCGGTGGATTTGTTGGCAGTGTCCTCCTTTAGGGCTATGGCGTTGGTATTAGCGGTGATGTCAGCGGATTCCTCAAGTGCGGAGAGGTCCGCGCTAAAGGAGGTGGTCCCTTCATCTACGGTCAGGTCGGTACCATCAAAGCTTACCCCTGTGATATCGTCGTCGGCGGTTGCTGTGATCTGTCCGTCCACATAGGTTTTTACGGCGTTCTGTGTCGGGAATAACAAATCGGAAGCGCCAAGGGCCGTGTCCGTAGATTTGTTTGCAGTATCCTCTTTTAGTGCTATTGCCGTTGTATTGGCCGTAATATCGGCGGATTCCTCGAGAGCGGAAAGGTCCGCACTAAAAGAGGTGGTCCCCTCATCCACGGTCAGGTCGGTACCGTCGAAGGTAACCGCGGTGATATCGTCATCGGCGGTTGCGGTGATCTGTCCGTCCACATAGGTCTTGACCGCGTTCTGGGTCGGGAAGAGTGCATCGGAAGTTCCGAGCGCGGTATCGGTGGATTTGTTTGCGCTGTCCTCTTTAAGGGCTATTGCCGCATCTGCGTCCGCTTCGTTGGTATCGACGTCGGCCTGTACCGCAGCAATGGCAGCGTCCGCATCCGCTTCGTTGGTATCGACATCGGCCTGAATGGCGGCCTCTGCCGCCGTGGCCCTTGTAATTTCGTTGTTGATGGCCGTGGTATTGGCCGTAATATCGGCGGATTCCTCCAGAGCGGAAAGGTCCGCACTAAAAGAGGTGGTCCCCTCATCCACGGTCAGGTCGGTACCGTCGAAGGTAACCGCGGTGATATCGTCATCGGCGGTTGCGGTGATCTGTCCGTCCACATAGGTCTTGACCGCGTTCTGGGTCGGGAAGAGTGCATCGGAAGTTCCGAGCGCGGTATCGGTAGATTTGTTTGCGCTGTCCTCCTTAAGGGCTATTGCCGCATCTGCGTCCGCTTCGTTGGTATCGACGTCGGCCTGTACCGCAGCAATGGCCGCATCTGCGTCCGCCTCGTTGGTATCGACATCGGCCTGAATGGCGGCCTCTGCCGCCGTGGCCCTTGTAATCTCGTTGTTGATGGCCGTGGTATTGGCGGTAATGTCCGCGGATTCCTCCAGAGCGGAAAGATCCGCACTAAAAGAAGTGGTCCCCTCATCCACGGTAAGATCGGTACCGTCGAAGGTAACCGCGGTGATATCGTCGTCGGCGGTTGCGGTGATCTGTCCGTCCACATAGGTCTTGACCGCGTTCTGGGTCGGGAACAGTGCATCGGAAGTTCCGAGCGCGGTATCGGTAGATTTGTTTGCGCTGTCCTCCTTAAGGGCTATTGCCGCATCTGCGTCCGCTTCGTTGGTATCGACGTCGGCCTGTACCGCAGCAATGGCCGCATCTGCGTCCGCCTCGTTGGTATCGACATCGGCCTGAATGGCGGCCTCTGCCGCCGTGGCCCTTGTAATCTCGTTGTTGATGGCCGTGGTATTGGCGGTAATGTCCGCGGATTCCTCCAGAGCGGAAAGATCCGCACTAAAAGAAGTGGTCCCCTCATCCACGGTAAGATCGGTACCGTCGAAGGTAACCGCAGTGATATCATCGTCGGCGGTTGCGGTGATCTGCCCGTCCACATAGGTCTTTACGGCGTTCTGGGTCGGGAAGAGGGCGTCGGAGGTTCCTAGCGCGGTATCGGTGGATTTGTTTGCGCTGTCCTCCTTAAGGGCTATTGCCGCATCGGCGTCCGCCTCATTGGTATCGACGTCGGCCTGTACCGCAGCAATGGCAGCGTCCGCATCCGCTTCGTTGGTATCGACATCGGCCTGAATGGCGGCCTCTGCCGCCGTGGCCCTTGTAATCTCGTTGTTGATGGCCGTGGTATTGGCGGTAATATCGGCGGATTCCTCCAGTGCCGATAGGTCGGCGCTAAAAGATGTGGTCCCCTCGTCAACGGTCAGGTCGGTGCCGTCGAAGGTGACGCCCGTGATGTCGTCGTCGGCACCCGAAATGGCAAGATCGGTCGCAACTTTTAGCTCATCAATAGCTTCTTGAACGGTACTGGCGGAGAGGCCCGATGCCGTATTGTCAAAAGTATTTGATGCGGCCCGAGTATCCACCAAAATTATGGTACTGCCGTTGTTTGTAAAGGAATAAGTGCTGTCGCCATTATCCACCAAGGAAGCTTTGGAAATTGCGGACATGATTCCGGCCTCGTTTGTATATTCGAAAGAGCCATTACCATTATCCACTAAGGCCGTTACGGTTTCTCCAGCAGATACATTTACGCATAGGCTGCTCCAGCTTCCGTTGTTGAACTGGAATAAACAATTGTCATCGGTATTGTATACCAGACCACCGTTCAGCGGTGTTATGGCATTCATTTGGCTAGTATTCACGCGGGTTACTACAAACACTTTGGAGGCACTTTCCAATTCCATTATGGAAGCGGCATCTATGGTGTTAATATCGTCGCCTATCTTCACCTGGCCAAAGGCCATGGTAAAGGTGAATAGTACTACAATGGTTATTACTGATTTCATGGGGGGGTGGTTATACTATGGGAAAGTTATTTAAAATGCTACGGATACCTGAAATTATGTTGTGAAGGCCTAGAAAACAGCTGTCAATAAGGGTGAAAAAGTGGTCAGTTGCCCTAGAGTTTTATGGAATTTCTTAGCAAAAAGGGAAGTGTAAAGTGATTTGGAAAGCTACTCCAAAAGGTGATGAAATATAATATTCTTACATAGTTTGTAAGAATAAAATCTAAAAAATAATTTCCTGAACTTTAATTATGCAACGTAGGTTTCTTGCTTGCTCCGCAGCAAATTTCTACCGCCTGGCCGAAAGATACAAGAATCCTTGAAACTCCAAATCCAAATCATACAGGTAGGCGATGTAAAAATAAACTCCTGAAGGGAGTCCTTTTTCGGGGTTCATTGGTACGTTGCCACTTGTAGCAAAACCATCGAACTCATCAACGTAGTTGGTTTTTTCAAATACTTTGAGTCCAAACCGATCGAAAATGAGCACTTTGTTGTTCGGCGACGCTTCCAGTTCAGGGATAACCAATGCATCGTTTCGGCCATCACCATTTGGAGTGACCAGATAGTTGCCCAAGTCCAAAGGTTCCAGCAGTTGGCCGCCGGTGCCGAAGGTTATGATTTCGTAATCGTCCGGAACAAATGTTTCCGATACGGCAATACCATTGGTAAGATCGCCGATTCCCGCATTGGTTCCCAAGCTAACCCATTGTCCCAAAGCTTTGCTCCACCCGACCGGTATGACCAAGGTGGGGTCATCTGTAAGTGCGCTAATATCGCTCTGTGCGTTCCAGCTGATTTCGATAGTAGAAGGGACGTTGCCTTCCAATCGCCAAAATTCCCGAGTGCTAATGTCTCCAAGGCTTACTTCCTTATTAGTGGTATTAAAACTGGTAGTAAAAGTGGAGGGGTTATTGGGATCTTCCGAAAAATAGGCACAGGAAGCAAAGGAATTTACGGCTTCCGATCTTAGAATAAGCGGACGTAGTTGCTCAAAATCCCCTACCGGAAAGGTGGTCTCGCTTTTTTGTGTAATACTGGCATACCCATCTACTTTATTGGTATCTCCCTCTCCATTATAAAAGCTATTTTCCAAAAAATTAAGGGATACGGAAGCATTGTCCCTTGGGGTCAAAACATTCCCAGAAATAAAATTGACATTATTGCTGGCGTTTACTGTTGTGCGGAGCACAGTGGCTACAAAAGTTGCGAATTCCACATCTGCAAAGGTAGTCGGTACCGCTCCGCTTACATCGATGGTATTCTCGCCATAAAACCCTGCCAATCCCTCATTTTCATCAAAAATACCGTTGTTGATCAAATCGGTATGAAAACCTAGTTTGCCCTCATTATGAATGCGCAGGTTTCCGGCATTGTGCAATGCGGTTTGGGCATTGCCAAATAGGCCAACGAATAATAGAAAAACAGTGATTTTTTTCATTTTACTTGATTAATTGCCATTCGGTACCATCACTTTGCAGCCATAATACCGCGGCACCATCTATTGTGTTTACCGCGCTGTTCCCAAAATCCCTGTAGGGAATGTTCAATCGCGTCGTTACCCCACCCAAATCTTTAATGACCAAAATGGTTCCCAAAGTAGTTTGTGCGCTGGGCAGTATCAATTGAGCGACGGTTTCTTCCAAAATAAGCGTATGGTCGTTTTCCCCGACCGCAACTTTTAGGTCTGAAACCCTACGAATGGATGTTTTCTTTGCTCCGGAGGTTGACGTTTTTAAAGCGGCTCCCGCTGGTTGTCTCCAGATAGGCACACCACCATCAATAATTAGGATATCGCCTTCTGCTGCGGCGCCGACATTCAATTTTTGTGGTGTTATCGAACCATCGATCAGTTCGCTGGCTCCTACGGAGTTGGCACTCAATTCGTCCGCAGTAACCGAGTCGGTGTTCAAATCAATGGCATCAATCGAATTATCCGCAATTAGACCACCCGTGCCACCGGTAATCGCATTGTTTGGAATACTTATGTTGACGTTGTTAAGGGTGGCATTCGAACCACCTGTAATCGTGAGATTATTGGAGCTTATCGTACCATTACCGCTTAGTACATATGGGTCTAAAGTAGTACCACTTCCAGCAACGTTAACTGTTGAGGCGGACTGGTCTATAATGGTCTCGGACCCGTCACTGGCAGTAAGGATGTAGGGGTCCAATGTCGTTCCGGTCCCTGCCACGCCTATTGTTGAGCTCGTGGCATCGATTACGGTCTCGGACCCGTCACTGGCAGTAAGGACGTAGGGGTCCAATGTCGTTCCGGTCCCTGCCACGCCTATTGTTGAGCTCGTGGCATCGATTACGGTCTCGGACCCGT
>CANMSB010000068.1 GCA_947500445.1 uncultured Flavobacteriaceae bacterium
TCGGCCAAGTATGTGGCCCCCGGCAATGAAACGGAGGAAAAACTAGCTGAGATCTGGCAGGATCTTTTGGGCGTGGAGCGGGTCGGTGTCCACGATAATTTCTTCGAACTGGGAGGGCATAGCCTTTTGGCCACACGATTGGTGTCCATGGTACGTAGGCGAATGAAAATCGAGTTGGCCATTGCCGCGATCTTCAATTCCCCGACCATATTCGAATTGGGGCAAAGCCTGATCAATGGACCCAGAAAGTCACTATTGCCAAGTGTGGTCCCCCAGGAACGTGAGGAGCGTATCCCGCTGTCCTTCAGCCAGGAGCGTCTGTGGTTCCTTGACCAACTTCAGGGCACTAAGGAGTACCATATTTCAATGGCCCTAAGTTTAACAGGCGCTTTAGATGTAGCCGTACTGGAAAAATGCTTGAAGACTATCGTTGACCGTCATGAGGTTTTACGTTCGGTATATATAGAAGAGGAGGGCACGGGATATCAAAAGATCAAATCAGCGGACCACTGGGCATTGGATATTATCAAAGTAAGCGATGCTTCGACAATAGAAGAGTTGGTAGATAATTTTGCAGATGCACCTTTCGATCTTTCCAAAGACTATATGTTCAGGGCGTGTCTTTACGAGCTCGGACCTCGGGAGTATGTTCTGGCGGGTGTTTTCCACCATATCGCCAGTGATGGCTGGTCGGAAGGTATTATGGTGAGTGAGTTTATGGAATTATACAACCCATTGAGTCATAATATTGAACCAAAGTTGCCAAAACTTAACGTGCAGTATGCCGACTATGCAATCTGGCAGCGGAAGTATCTAGAAGGGGAGGTTTTGGAACAACAGCTGGAATACTGGGAGCAAAAACTGAAAGGGGCAGAGACCTTGAATTTGCCTATCGATTACATACGCCCATCGTCCCTAGATAATACTGGGTCTCGTATTTTAATGGATTTGGATGAAGAGTTATGTGAACAATTACTTGCTTTAAGTCAGACCTGCGGAGTTACCTTATATATGACGCTATTATCGGCCTTCAAGGTGCTTTTGTCCCGTTATTGCGGTCAAGAGGATATCAACGTGGGTACACCGATCGCGAACCGTACACAAGAAGCGCTCGAGGGCATGATCGGTTTCTTCGTGAACACCCTAGTGCTTCGCAGCGACCTGGGCGGCAACCCTAGTTTCATGGAGCTTTTGGAACAGGTAAAGGGAACTACACTTGGTGCCTACGACCATCAGTTGGCCCCTTTTGAGAAGGTGGTCGACCGTGTGGTGAAGACCCGTGATATGATTTTAAACCCCCTGTTTCAAGTATTCTTTGTTTTACAGAATACACCTGCGGAAGAAGAGGAATATTTACTTACCGGTTCCGAGTTGGAAGGATTGAAATTAGGTGACTTTAAGATTAATGATAATACAGCTCAATTCGACCTTACGCTGTCCGCTACAGAGGAGGAATCGAATATTTCCTTGTATTTGGAATACCGCACGGGCCTTTTCAGCCGGGAAACGATCGAGGGCATGTTGTCCCATTATGTGGAGCTGTTGCGCAGTATCGTGGCTTCCCCGGAGAGCCGTTTGTCGGAGCTTTCGATGTTGGGCGTATCCGAGGAGCAACAATTATTGGAATCCTTGGGCAAGAGTGTTTCGGGCGATGTCCCTGGCGAGAGCGTGCTGGAACTCTTTGATCGGCATGTGGCGGTTTCCCCTGATTCCCCTGCGCTTGTGTACGGCGTTACGGAGCTGAGCTATGGGGAGCTTGGTGCCCGCGTGGACCGTTTGGCGATGCATTTACGTGACCATTACCATATAGGGGATGGTGATTATATAGGGGTGATCCAGGACCGTTCCCACTGGAGCGTGATCTCTATCTTGGGGATCCTTAAATCCGGTGGTGTCTATGTGCCGATCGATGCGGGCTACCCCTCGGATAGGAAGTCCTATATCATAGAGGATACCGGTCTTGGACTGATCATGACGGATTCGGAACACCTGTTCGATGTGACGGAGTATTCTTTGCCGATCTTTACGATAGACATAGAACTGGACGGCTTGTTGGATACCGTGGTGCCGGAAGCCCCTTTGGCGGCCTTGTCGCCTTCCTCATCTGCCTATGTGATCTATACCTCGGGCAGTACGGGCCGTCCCAAGGGCGTCCCGATCACCCATGGTGCGCTATCGAACTATATCCATAACAGTGGCAGTTCCTATATAGGGGACCGGGCATCTGGGAGCTATATGCACCTATCGATGTCCTTCGATGCCTCTTTGACGGAGCTTTTCACGCCCTTGGTCACGGGGAAGCGTTTAGTGATCAGTGGCCGTGAGGGCCTTGATGTCTTTACCGACGCGAACCTATTGAAGTACGCCCCTTACGATTTCATCAAGTTGACGCCCTCTCATATGGAGTTGTTGGGCCCTGTGCTTGAATCGTCCTTGCCGGGGGTATTGTCGGACCGTTACGTTCTGGGCGGCGAGACGCTGCTACCGGGCCATTTATCGGTCTTCGGGGAGCTTGGCATCTCGAGCGAGATCGTGAACGAGTACGGTCCCACGGAGGCTACGGTCGGCTGTAGCACGCATGTTTTCAACAGTCTGGACGATTTTTCGGGTACGGACAGTTTTTCGATCGGAGTCCCGATGGGCAATATGCGCATTTACATATTGGATTCCCATGGCGTGCTATTGCCCAAAGGCGTAGTCGGGGAGCTGTGCATCGGGGGTGCGGGGGTATCCGATGGTTACCTTAACCTTCCGGAGCTGAACCTTGAGAAGTTCGTTGACAACCCTTATGTACCCGGGGAGAAGATGTACCGGACGGGGGACCTTGGCCGTTGGTCCGCCAAGGGCGAAATCGAGTTCATCGGAAGGAAGGACGACCAGGTAAAGGTACGTGGCTACCGTATCGAACTCGGTGAGATCGAGAGCGTGCTCTCTGGCCTGGAGGGTATCGACGGTGCCTGCGTGTTGGCACGTGCGGATTCGAAAGGCGACAAGCGTTTGGTAGGTTATGTCGTCCAGGAAGGGGCGCATGAGCGGGAAAAGCTTGAGCGGGACCTGAGGGAACGCTTGCCGGAGTACATGGTGCCCCGTCTATGGGTTTTCTTGGAGGAGCTCCCCCTTACGGGCAACGGGAAGGTGGACCGGAAGTCTTTGCCGGACCCTGGTGCATCGCTGCTTTCCGAACGGGAGTACGCAGCGCCAAGGAACGAGACGGAGCAGCGCCTGACGGACATCTGGCAGGAACTGTTGGGTGTGGACAAGGTGGGGATCCAGGATAATTTTTTCGAGCTCGGAGGTGATTCGATCATTACAATCCAGGTAGTGAGTCGCGCCAGGCGGTTAGGATACAACCTCAATCCGATCGATATTTTTGAAAGCCAGACCATCTCAAAGTTGGCGGACATAATAAGGGACCAGAAAACATTGATACTGGGGGAACAAGGGTTGTTAGAAGGCGAAAGCGAAATGCTTCCGATACAAAAACAGTATTTCGATGATCTACACAGAGACGATACCCATTTCAACCAAGCGATCCTATTGGGAATTGATAAGTCGATACCGACTTCGTCATTTTCCAAAATAGCGGAGGTACTGGTAGAACATCATGACGGGCTTCGCTTTTCCTATCAAAAAGGAGAAGATTGGAAACAATCATATAGCTCGACAAAAGGAATATTGGAAACTCGGAATCTAAAAGAGCTGATACAAGAAGAGCTTTCATCAGGAATTACTGCAATCTGTGAGGAATTTCAGCGCGGACTTTCGATAGAGAAAGGGGAGGTTTTTAAAATGGTCCTTATGGAAACACCAGATTACGAAATAAAAAACCGTTTGTTTCTAGTTGCCAATCATTTGGTTATCGATGGTGTTTCCTGGCGTATTCTAATCGATGATATGAGTTTGCTATTGGAGCAAATTGATTCCAATAAGGAAATTGACCTTGGAAAAAAAGGCTCTTCTTACCGGGAATGGGTAAACGCCTTAAAGGAATATGCAGAAAGCAGACGGGTAATCTCGCAATATTCCTATTGGAAGAGTTTACAGTCTTCCTATAGTGAAATACCGGTTGATATGGTCGTTGAGCAATCATTGTATAGCAACGTTGCCGGCCATAACGTGAAGTTAGATAAGGAGTCAACCGCTTTATTGCTCCAAAAAACAAATCAGGCCTATGGTACAGAGATCAACGATATTCTGCTCTGCGGGCTTGCGATGGCCATCAACGAATGGAGCGGTCTTGAAAAAATCGTTGTCGGTCTGGAAGGACATGGTCGCGAAAACATTTCAAACAACATAGATGTTAGCACAACTGTCGGATGGTTTACGAACCTGTACCCCATTTGTTTGCCGGCAAACAGTGGAATGTCGCTAGAGGATTTTATAAAATCAACAAAAGAAACACTGAGACGGGTACCAGGAAAAGGCATGGGGTATGGAGCCCTTAGATACCTTCACCCATCTGCGGAAATAAGGGATTCCCTATCAGGGCCTTCGTTCGATATCATATTTAATTACCTGGGCCAGATCGACAATGTGCTGAACGAGAATGAAGCAATTGATGGCGCGGAAGAATTCTCAGGAAATGAGTCCGGCGAGAATTTTCCTTTTGTAAATAAATTTGTGATCGATTCTGAAATCGTTGATGGTGAATTGGAAATCAACTGGGGCTATTCCCAAAATGAATACCGAAAAGGTACTATTGCAGCGCTGGCAGATACGTATGTGAATAAGCTTAAAGCGCTTATTGAGCATTGCACAATACAGGAAGGTATAGTATATACCCCATCCGATTATGGGTTGGAAAAGGAAGTTACATATGTTGAATTAGATTCGTTTGTAAACAAGTTGGATGCACAGGGCAAGCGTCCTGATGAAATCTACAAACTGGCGGCCTTACAGGAAGGAATGCTTTTCCACGAATTGTTGGAGAATGATTCCGAGGCATACCTGAACCAGACTATTGTTGATTTTCCAAAAGGATTGGATATTGAAGTGTTTAAAAAATCCTGGTCCTATGTATTCAAAAACCATAGTGTTTTTAGGAGTTCGTTTCATTACGATGAACTAGGGGTACCGGTACAGTGTACCCATGATGGGGTGGTGATTCCGATATCCGTGTTGGATTATAGTGGATATCCAGAAAAGGAACGTGTCGAAATGTTGGATGCCTTCAAAAAGAAAGACCGGGAAACACGTTTCGATTTGAGTGAGGCGCCTTTGGTGCGTATAACATTGATAAAGACAGGGAAAGAATCGTATACCATGTTTTATACGAACCATCATATTTTAACGGATGGTTGGTCAATGTCTATTGTAATCGACGAGTTATTACAGGCCTACGGGGTACTCTTTCATGGGGGTGTTCTAGAAGCGAGAAAGGAAGATCGTTATAAGGAGTATATCGATTTTATTGCTAAGAAAGACGCATTCGAGGAAGAAGACTTTTGGAAGGACTATTTGGCAACACTTGAGTCGCCGACCTTGTTACCATTTGTTAACACCGATCAGGATAGGAACAAAACTGCTGGGACACACAAACTGACAAGCCTTGTAATCGAAAAGGAATTTACGGGTAGAATTGCCGCGTATGGACAAGAACACGGGCTGACTGTAAATAGTATTACGCAGGGAGTGTGGTCCTTATTGTTGTCCAAGTACACAGGAAACAAAGAGGTGGTATTCGGGGTTACGGTATCCGGCCGCCCTACCGAGATGGAGAATTCTGACGAACTGGTGGGACTCTATATCAACACCCTTCCGCTATATGGTTCATTACCAGGAGGTTCCATTGATGATTGGTTGACGGAATTACAATTAGAACATACGAAATGTAGGGAACATCAATATACGAATCTATCGATTATACAGAGTTTGAGCGGTGTGAAGGGCGATTTGTTTGACAGTATCATGGTATTCGAGAATTTCCCCGAGGCGGAAGCCTCCGAAGGCGGGGAACAGGTACTTGAGGTAGATGATATGGAGACCATTGACCCTACGAACTACCCTTTGACGATTGTGGTCAACCTTACGGAAAAACTGGACATAGAGTTCGGTTATAACTCCTCATTGATTTCGGAGCAGACCATAGAAATGATCAAAGGACATTTCCGAACGGTCCTTGAACAGATTATCAATGCGAACGTTTCGGAAATTTCCGAGATCGATCTTCTCACTGCAGGGGAGCGTACCGAGCTATTGGATGTTTTCAATGGTACGGATGTCGATTATCCTTTGGATGTTGGTTTTGTAGG
>CANMSB010000069.1 GCA_947500445.1 uncultured Flavobacteriaceae bacterium
TTTCAAATTTCAAAGAACGACAATTGCAACCAATTGAAAATCTTTTAGTTACAACCGGACACTATTGAGTGGTTAGTGGAAATGAAAAAATAAATTCAACTTCAAGCGCAAATTTCAAACCATACTATTCACTAATTGCTTCTACCATCCAATAAACCACCGTCAATTGCTAATTGAAAAAAGACCGCTTCGCTGAAAGAAAAAAGACTAAAAAAATTCAAGTTCAAGTGGCAAGCTCAAGCGCAACCTCCAATGCAAACTCAAAACGGATAAACTAAATTTGGTCGATTATTGCCCACTACTACTGACCACTTGGCTCTTTGTTCTTTTTGAATTTAAAAAACACTTGTTCTAGAACTTGGACCACCAATCGTTTTTGGAAAGCTGTTCCGTATTTAAATAGATAGCTTCCCCGATTTCCGGAACCGTTACCGGCACGCCCAATTCGGCCGCTTTTTGGGTTACCCGTTCTACCGGTTCCGTCCACGGATGCATCGCTAATTTAAAAGCTCCCCAATGAATGGGCATTATTTTTTTTGCTCCAACATCAATTCCTGCCTGTGCGGTCTCTTCCGGCATCATATGGATCTCCTTCCACAGTTCATTATACTGTCCGCATTCCATCATGGCAAAATCGAAGGGACCGTATTTTTTACCGATTTCCTTAAAGTGGTCTCCATACCCGCTATCGCCACTAAAAAAGATATTTTCGGTTTCAGAGGCTATGATCCAAGAGCTCCATAAGGTTTTTCCTCGATCCCGAAATCCACGTCCTGAAAAGTGTTGTGCCGGTGTGCATACGAATTTTAGGTCTTGGAAAGGTGTTTGCTCCCACCAATCGAGCTCCATGATTTTTTTGTCCGCTATTCCCCAATCTCTCAGGTGTGGCCCTACGCCCAAGGGCACATAAAAGACACCTACTTTATCCTTGATCAATTGAATGGATTCATAATCCAAATGATCATAGTGATCATGCGAGAAGAGCACTGCATCAATCTTGGGCAACTTCTCTATTTCGATGGGCAATTCGGTGCTAAAACGATTGTTTCCCAACCAAGGATGGGGTGCTGGCACTTTTCCGAACATGGGGTCAAGAAGTAAATTCTTTCCGTTTATTTGAAGAAGAAAGGCCGAATGGCCAAACCAGATCATACGGGTAGGCCC
Source organism: uncultured Flavobacteriaceae bacterium (assembly GCA_947500445.1). GTDB lineage: Bacteria > Bacteroidota > Bacteroidia > Flavobacteriales > Flavobacteriaceae > Pelagihabitans. The sequence continues at coordinate 1,165 of CANMSB010000069.1, forward strand.
TTCGTAATCCGCTATGGTAACCGAGTCAATTTTCTGGACCGCTACATCCTTGTCCGGTTGTGTATTGGGAGTAGGGCCAAAATAGCCTTTTAGGCCTTTGAACATTTTTCCAATCCCCATTTCCATTTGCACATTGTTCCTGTTTACGAATACGCCGTCCGTATAATTTTCAGATCGGGCATAATGTTCTTTTTCTGCTTTGGTCGGGGAACCCCCAAATTGCGGACTGATATACATAAAGAGTACTGTTGCAATGGTTATAAACACCACCAATCCCAAGAAGAACCATCCCATTTTTTGAAGTATTTTTTTAACACGACGCATGAAAGGGCAAGTTAGCTAAATCTACATTACCGCCCGAAATAACGATTCCCACTTTTTGATTTTTAAAAACCGATCGTTCGCGAAGCAAAGCGGCAACGGTGACGGCGCTTGAAGGTTCTATAATGATCTTCATACGTTCCCACACCAAGCGCATGGCGGTAATGATTTCCTCCTCGGCAACCCGAACAATGCCGGTAACATGTTGTTGAATAATGGGAAAGTTTACATCGCCCAAGGTGGTCCGCAATCCGTCTGCGATGGTGTTAGTGGTTTCGTTACCTTCCAGGATGCCGCTTTGCAAAGAGCGATAGGCATCGTCCGCTTCAAAAGGCTCCCCTCCGAACACCTTGCATCCATTTCCAAAATAATGTGCCGCAAGGGCCGACCCTGCAATAAGTCCACCACCGCCTACCGGACAAAAAATTGCATTTAAATTGGGGCGCTCTTCCAACAACTCCATTGCCGCGGTGCCCTGACCAATAATAACGTTCAATTGATTTGAGGGGTGTAAAAAAGTAGCACCGGTATCCTTTGCAATGGTATCCGCCATGTTCTGACGGGCTTCCAAAGTGGGTTCGCATTCATAAATACGCCCACCATATTCCAACACCCCGATTTTTTTAACCTGTGGCGCGGAGGTGGGCATTACAATATGGGCGGTAATCCCCAAGCTTTGTGCTCCCAAGGCCACTGCTTGGGCAAAATTCCCCGAAGAATGGGTAACCACCCCTTTGCTTCGTTGCTTTTCGGTCAATTGTAGCATCGCATTGGTAGCACCGCGCATTTTGTAGGCCCCGGCCCGTTGAAAGTTTTCACACTTAAAATATACCTCGGCACCTACTTCTTTGTTGATCAGACGGGAAGACAATACTTGGGTGTTGTGAATGTAGGGCTTGATGCGGTTGTGGCAGTCTATTAGGGTTTGCGCGTTCATTAAACTTCTTTTTTCAAAAGTAGCAACTTTAATAACGATGGATAGGGTAACATACCGGCAAAACAGGGCAACTGCACCGTAGACCGATCTCCTCCTTTTTGATTTATCCTAAGCGAAGCGGCATCTTACCGCATCATTTACTAATCCTTTTCATCTTTTTAAAATTTTGTAGTCTGCTGGAAATGAAGAAACTAAAAATTTCTGCAAATTCAGTAATTCGCATAAACTTATTTTAATCATCTCGGTAGGGTATGCTTAAAAAAGTTTATGCTCATTTCATAAAAAGCAATTTAAGGCAAATCTTCCCCATAACGGGTGGCCGCCCGGTTCAGCTTTATCCGAATTCGTTTCCGCAACCGCTCCGGCTTCAATACTTCCAAGGCCTCTCCAAAACCTAATAATAACCGTTCAAGTTCGTAGTTGAGCTTTACCAATAGCGTAACTTCAATGCTGCCGTCCTCGTTTTCCTTAACAACGCGCTGGGAGTGGTGCAAGGGTTTTGTTACCACATATGGAGCGTTGCCCTTATCGACCCATACTTTCACTACGGAAGGCCGTTCCCGGTTTACCGTAACACCCACCACATCCATATAAAAGGTATCGGCATCAAAATTACCAACAGCGTAGTCGGTTTGAAAATCCAGGTCTAACGCCAGAATACGATCCAACGCAAAATTCAAGATGACCTTGCCCTTATGATTGGCCCCGATCAAAAACCAGCGGTTATTGAACTCTTTTAACAAGTAAGGATGGAACTTGACAATACTTGGCTTTTTCGCCTTAAAGGATTGGTAGGTGATATCCAATACCACCTTTTTCTGAATCGCGCGATAAAGCTCGTCCAACCAATGCAATCCCTTTAGGTTTTCATTTTTGTCCAGGTGGATGATGGCCGACTGGTGGGTTTTTTCGGTATATACGGTATCTTCCAAGCGTTGAATGATACCGCCCAGTTCGGAAAACAGCGAAAAGTCCTTGAACTGTTTTAACATTTCGACCGTTTCGGAAAGTACGTCCATATCGTTTTCCGTTATGGGAATATTGGTGATGGAAAAACCGTCATCCGCATAACGGTAGTACTTTTTCCGATAGACTTCTATAGGCGCATTATACCCCAATTTGTCGCTGCGCATCAGTTGAATGTCCAATTGTACGGTACGCTTGCTTACATTGATATCCCTGTCCTCATACTCATATAAGGCATCTGAACAGGCTTCGATCAAATCGTCAAGCGTCCATTGGCGATACCGGTTCTGTAGGCACTTGTCGATGGTCTTGTATCGGATAAGGGCATTTTTGTTAAGGGCCATTTTAAAGCGTTTCTAGTTCTTTTTTAATATTGCTCCGCGCTTTGATTTCAAATCGATCACGGAAAAATTTGGTGCTATAGATAAAATCCTTTTCCAAAAAGTGATCAAGCACCTTTTTCCTACCCTTGCGATATATAAAACCGGGAACGGCACTATACTCTTTTCGTATTTGTTGGGTGTATACATGATATCGGTCCCAAGACCGACCCAAAATACCAATATCAAAGTCGATCATCCATTTTTCATCTTCATTATCCTTGGGCTTATGATCTTTGGTGACCATAATAAGATTACAAATACGATCGATACAGCTATCGTTCAACCGATATGATTCCAAATGGGCTCTCACAAGTTCCGCACTCTTCAACTCGTTCTTTTTACTCCATATATCATAGATAATATCATGATAAAACAGGGCGCAAGCCACCTCATTTGGATACTTTAACTCGGTGTTATAGTCATCGTAATAAGCGAACAACGCCCTTATATGCTCCAGATTGTGATAGTGCCTATGTGTTTCGTTATACTTGTTGGTCAACTCGACCCATAGGTTATCTACACGAGTTTCATCGGTTACCCAAATCGTAAGTAATGACCTAAACCTTTGCTCCAAATTCATTTGATCCTTTGACTTAAAGATAGTGTATTTCATAACTACGCAAAATGATTGCGCAGAAAGATGTGAAGTTTGTACCGGAATCATAAAGAAGCCGGTTCGCCGACTTCCTGTAGCGCCCCATCGAACGCTTGGAGTCGATGGGGCAACTAAAAGAAAATAAGATGAAAGATACCGTAAACATTACCGGAAAAACATTGATTGCATTGGGCTTTAAATCAGGGAAATGGTTTCCTGAAGCCCTGGCCCATATCAATGATAACCAACTGCAAGAGGCGGCCATGTTGGCCTATTTGGAACAATACCGCCCTGGCCCTATTGTAGCATTGCATTCGGAGGCCATCCCCTTTGCCATTAACATAAAGGCCGAAAACGAATTGGAAGAGACAAACGTTGCTTCGGTACTTACGACCATGCAATTGCTCATGAAGACCCCTACGATTGTAGACGGTGCGGTTATGCCCGATGCCTGCCCTGCCGGACCAAAAGGGACCATTCCCGTTGGTGGGGTGGTGGTGGCAAAAAATGCCATTCACCCTGGTATGCATTCCGCAGATATCTGCTGTTCGGTGATGTTGACCGATTTTGGCGCTGCGGACCCGAAAACCGTTTTGGACGCGGCGCATGCCAGCACCCATTTTGGTCCTGGTGGACGCGATAGAAATACCCAATACCGGTTCCCAACGGAACTCTTAGCGGCTTTTGAAAGCAACTTTTTGTTGAACGACGGAAACATGATCCAGGCGGCCCGCACCCATTTGGGAACGCAGGGTGATGGGAACCACTTCCTTTTTGTGGGGAAATCGAAAAAAACAGGAAATACGATGTTGATCACGCATCACGGTTCTCGTGGTCCCGGAGCACGTTTGTATACCAAGGGTATGAAAATTGCGGAGCGGTTTCGCAGGGAAATCTCCCCTGCCACCCTCAAACAAAACGCTTGGATCCCTTTTGATACGGAAGAAGGGAAAACCTATTGGGAAGCTTTGCAGGTCATTCGCGCATGGACCAAAAAAAACCATGAGGTAATCCATGATGCAACTTTGGCCGCTTTGGGTATAGAAGCCCAAGATCGCTATTGGAACGAACACAACTTCGTTTTTAAAGAAGGGGAGCTGTTCTACCATGCCAAAGGGGCCACTCCTTTGGATGTCAAATTTATGCCCGATATTACGGGGCCTCGTTTGATTCCATTGAACATGGCCGAACCGGTATTGATCGTTGAAGGCGCCACTACCAAGACCAATCTTGGTTTTGCGCCCCACGGAGCGGGTAGGAACATGAGTAGGACCCAACACAAAAAGAATAAGGCCGAATTCACTAATGAGGAGGTATTTGCCGAGGAAACCAAGGGTTTGGATGTACGTTTCTTTTCGAAAGAAATCGACGTTTCCGAATTGCCGAGCGCCTATAAGGATGCTACCACAGTACGCACCCAAATGGACGAATATGGCTTAGGGACCGTTCTGGACGAAGTGATGCCCTATGGTTGCATTATGGCCGGGGACTGGGAAAAGAACGCGCCTTGGCGGAAAAGAAAACTTCAAAAAAAATAGTAGATGACTAAAGAAGAATTCTTACTTGAAATAATTAAAAATGAACATAATATTTTAACTGATCATGTTTATCAGAAAAAACTAATTAATGATTTACTTGATATAGGTTTTAGCTATATGAATCATCATTACGAAAGTGTAACTGATAAAACACAAAATATCATGTTTCAAATGGCTCTTTGCAAAGTACATTCCTTAGTACAATTATCCGAAGGGGAGAATTTTAAATATAGTGGAGTCAATATTCCAGCGCTTACAGATATTCAGTCTGAAGACTTACCCGTTTTCGTACAGCCCTAAGTTAAACAATCCTGTTTTTTCATTGGGGCTAGCCCCAATGAAAATT
>CANMSB010000070.1 GCA_947500445.1 uncultured Flavobacteriaceae bacterium
TCTTTCTCATAATGACTGTTTAAAATTAAGGTTATTATTCTACTTTTAAACAGTTCGGTTTCAAGGGTAGCTTACAGCATCGCTTCCTGAAGATTTGATAGTATCAACAATGCTTTGGGCATCTTCTTTACTATTGTCGCTAAAGTGATGTACAATGACGTTTGCTCCTGCGTTTCCTAAATATGTAGCGGTTTGGGCACCTAGATTTTTTGATGCTCCCGTTACGATAGCTACTTTTCCATTTAAATTTTGATTTAAATTTTCCATTTTACTATAATTTTTAAGTGAATTATTATTTGTTTTTAATTACACTACAAATGTCTAGTAAAAGGGAAGGGCAGATTAGGTCTGTTCTTAAGGCCTTATGGTCAATTTCTAAGATTGTCGATATTTAGCTGGTGTCAGACCTGTTTTTTTCTTGAAAAAACGTGAAAAATTAGACGTGTCGTCAAAGGTTAGGCTATAAGCAATCTGAGCAACAGATTTATCGGTATTGTTCAAAAGTGATTTAGCTTCAGAAATAATGCGCTCATCAATCCAGTCTTTTACAGTCTTGCCTGTTTCTGATTTCACCACGTTACTGAGATAGTTAGGATGCATTGAAAGTTCATCTGCATACTCTTGTACATTTAATATGTGAGTAGCGTTTCCCTTTACAATATCCAACACATTTTTATTGAGCGCGGTCTGAAACAATTTTACGATTTCAGCAGGTCGGTTCTCTACGGATATTATGGCTTTGTGGGATAACAATAGTTCTTTGGTAAGGAATAAGAACGTAACCAATTGATTGGCGACGATACGTTTTTTGAATGAAGATTCTCCGTTATATTCTCTTTCTAAAGACGTGCACATCTCAGAAATCCTATCAAAAGTTTTGTCGTCCAAATACATCACCGGAACGGACTCATTGAGCAAAAAGGGAAAATCGTGCTGGATACTTCCTGGGTATTGCGACCCTAAAAATTCTAGTGAGAAGGTAATCATATACCCTTTCCAGTTCTCTTCAATAGTGAAGGATTTAAGATGACCAGGTAAGGTAAAGTAAAACGATTCAGGTTTTAACTCAAACCAATTTTCATCAATCGTATACTTTTCCGGATTCAATGACTAAAAAAGCCACATAATTCGTCCTGAAATAGGGTGAGGTCATTGGGTCTTCTCCGTGAAGTTTGTCTAAGCTATGAATGGTAAAATCGAAATCCTGCTCAATTTCAAGATTGATGGAAGCGAAGAACTCAGATATCGAGTTATGAATTTTATGGTCGTTCATTATCTTCTAATATTTTAAACCCTGAATGCTCCTTCCATCAATTCTATTTCACTTCTTTTTATTCCTATCCCTTTTGCCACATCTTTCCAGTTATTTACAACAGAAAGTACTTCATTTAATATAGTTTCCATTTCACTTTCGCTTAAACGAAAATACTCGCCAACACTTTTAGCCAAATCAAAACTTAAGGCATTATCATCCATATCGATATTTAGCGACAAACCTTCTTTTTCTATGGATGGATTCAAGTCATAAGCTGGCGACAAAATCCAGCCTTTATCAGTTAATATAAATCCGTGATTTCGCAAATGGTCATCGGTGTTGGAAATGGCGATATTAAATACGATGCGTCGCCAAAGCTGATGCAAATTGGCTTCTACATCTGCACCATAATTTTCTATAAATTCTACAATTTCGAGATAACTAGGTGCAGACTCTTTTATGATATCTTCGGTATTTCCTGTCATCGTCATAGCGGATGCAAAGTGAATGCGTTTTCCTTTGTCTCTATCAAATCTTCTAGTTAGAAAAGTATGGTACTGACCACTAATCTTCTCTATTTTAGAATCTGCCATTTCTATACCAGCTGCAGTAGCTAATTGATAGGCTAAAAACTCCCAAGCAGCTTTGTCAACTATATCTGTTTTTGACGGAAATTTGGCAATCCATAGATTTCCTTGAGTATCAAAAATGTTAGCTTTTGGTCGGGCACCACCTAATGAAGAACCTGGCGCAATCAGTACTGCAATCCATTTTCGTATATCATCATTTTGTTCGTCACTTTCTAACTGTTTGACGGCTTCTTGTAAATCGCCCAATGATGACCAAGGTGGTGTTGGCGTTCTATAATCATTATCTAAAAAAGGACCTTCTAAATCTGTTTTGAAGCGCAACGCACCCATCCTACTTTCATCAAAAACCCCAAGTAAATAATCTATTTCATAGAGTGTACGGGCCTTTTCATTATTTGCTCTAGCATCTTGGGCAGCCCTACGTTTCATTAAAGTCTTTCCCCAAGTGTCTGGCATACTATCTAAAAAGATTCCAAAATTCTCTTTGTTGGTTGGATATTGCGGACCAGAATAAAAATTAATATCTGGGTCTAGCAATCGTTGTGCATCGGTTTTTAACCAATCTTTATCATACTCAAAACTGAATGCTTTTTTTCCCTTGGCAAAATGTGCCGATAAAGTTCCTATTAGTGTAGGTTCTTTAAGACCTACCCAATCAGCAAATACATATATGTCAAATTTCCCTCCAGCCATCTTTCTTATAATAAATCAAGGTCTTGTAATTTCCTACCGAAATCATCATCAACTGCTAAATTTTTAAAATCGTCTTCTAGATTCAACACTCTGAATACATTAAAATAAGAGCCTATGGCAACTTTTGGGTCGCCTTTTTCGATTCGATACAATGTAGTACGATTAATTCCTGCGCGTTCGGAAACCTGCTTTGTCGTGAGCTTTCTTCTCTTTCGCGCAAGTTTAATATTCTCGCCCAATTGCTCAAATACCTTCTGATATTTCGGCAAAAGCACCGCTTTCTTAGAATTCATTTTGTTGCATATTTACCACAAATTTAGTATTATTGTTGATAATATGCAACATTATTTGAATTATAGTAATTATGTACAGTATATTTGACCAAGACCACGAGTTAGCTATTCCGATGGGAATACCACACGTATTTCGGTTCCGACCACCCAATGAAAATACCTTAAGCGAGCTTAAAGAGAATTATATTTGGTTTTCAGATAGGGATTCACTCAATGATGAATTAGACTCTAATCCAGAGTTTGTTAATCTTTCGTCTAATCCTGATGAAATCAAATTACTATACGATATGGTTGCTGAGGGTATCCTTGACCCAAAAGTGAAGAACTACTTTGACACCAATATGACCGAAAAGAAGCTACACGAATTTGCTTCAACAAAGATAAAACCATTTGTATCGAGTTTTGGTATTGCTTGTTTTACGATGTATCCGATGAATGATAAACTGTGGGAAATCTATGCAGAAAATGATAAGGGTGTTTGTCTTCATTTTGATAGTAGTGACGACCCCACCTTCTTTCATAACATCCTTCCAGTACACTATGTCTCTAAAATAAAGAAACGCGAATACAATCCAATCTCGCAACCTGACCACATCGTTGATTTGTTTTATAAAAAAACAGAACTATGGTCTTACGAAAAAGAACTTAGGCTTTTAAAAGAAAAAGATGGTCGGGTTAAATTCAAAACTTCTTCTTTGTTGAATGTACTAATTGGACACAATGCCGAATCAGATTTTATCGACAAAGTTTTACTTGCGGTAAAAGAAAATTATACACAAGTTAAAGTTTTTCAGGTTACTGCACCTGTTTCGATAGGAAAGCTCTCTTACAAGCCACTATACATTCCGGAATGAGATGCAGATGGATTTGACTACCCATTACACCACCATTTAACCATCTTCAATTTATTTAAATATCGACCTCACCTCCTCATAAACCCTCTCAAAATTAGCTGCTAGGTCAGCTTGAGAGTACTGCTTTGTTTGTGGTGGAAGCTCTCTTTGAATCCTGGATAATTTGAACCGCACCTTCTTATCCTTCCCATCTGCATAGGTAATAAACTCCCCTTGCTTTAGTCTGAAGAAAACATCCGCACGAATCTTAGGGATTTCCTTTTCTCCTGTTGTAATGCGTGTATCAAAATCTAGATTATGTCCACGACTTATACTTTTGGTCGGGTCTTTTATAATTTCAAAAAAACGTTCGTAATATTTTGCGGTATCTGGGTCATTGACCTTGCCAAAAAACTGATAAGACAGATTGCTCAATATAGCTTTGCTTGCTTTATCACCGTACATCATATCATTCTGAATTTTATCCTGCATTACATAAATGGTTGCAATATCATAGCTTCTAAGTGTTGCTGGAATACGATGCATATTTAATAATCGGATGGTAGGCGCTTCTTCCATTAGCAAGAATGATGATTTAGAATTTCGCACACTCATTTGTTTGGTAATGGTGTGAATTATTGTGGCAATTACGGGTGAATAAGAGGTCTCATATTTTGGATTATTCACTACAGAAATGATAGCGGGATTATCTTCACTATTTACATTTAACGCCACTTCATCTGCCGACAATACCATAAAAATACGTTGTGTACTTATTCGTTTTAGTGCATTGGCCAAGGTGCTTTTTACACCTGCGGTCTGTCTGTCGGAATCCTTGCCACTAATAAAAGCATCTGCCATTGCTCGCGAAGTGGTATTGGTTTCCAAAAACTGTATAAGACTATCAGTGTCCAACAATTGATAAATGGCTATTAAATGAGGTAGCGTACAATATTTGGGATAATCGGTTTTCAATTTCCAAATTAAACCACCTATCAAACCTTCCGCAGCATCGTTAAAGAATTTTGTAGTTCCTGTTGTGCCACTTTCTCTTTGCTCTAATAGGTTTTCAATGAGCACCCTTGACACCTCATTTACGCTTTCCTCGTTCTCTAAATAACGTGGGGCAATAGGATTCACCCTATGGATGATTTTATCAAAGGAAATCACCTTAAACGGAATATCGCTATCCCTGAAAAGCGGATATGCCATTTCGGTCAATTCAAAATCTTTATAGTCGTGGATAATACCGCAGAAATTATTTCCACGAAAGTGCCTTAGAAATCCATACACTACGCTTTCCGTTTTTCCGCTTCCAGCGGATCCGATGACGGATGCGCCACGTTTAATATTATCCAGTTTGAAATTACCTTTAGTAGTAGCGAAGTTGACCTTGTATTTACCGTCGCCATTTATCGGCTCGTCCGTTTTATGAAGAAACACATACAGCCCTATGTTAATTAATATGAGAGGACAAACCAAATAAAGGGCAATGATAATCAATGCGTTTTCCTCTTTTAAATAAAAGACCATTGCACCAAGCACGAGAATATTGATAATAAAGGCATACCGACTTACCTGAAAAACCGCATAGAAAACAATACTGGTTGAACCAATAATTGAAAGTGTTGTTATGAGGTTATCTATTTGCATAACGATTAGATTCCGATGGAACTTGATTTAATTGCTATTTCAGCGCCACGTCTTAATCTTTTGAAAACTCGAAGCGCAACTTGTACTTGACTTACGGGAATACTTGGCACAACAGGTAATCCCGATTTGCTTATGATTTTAAAAGCCAAAGCCTTTTCATTGGCTGGCAGTTTCATCAAAGCAGAAAAGTAGAGATTCGGGTTTTTGACGAATGTCTTTTTGGCTTTATAGGTCTCTGCGTAATTGCGTTTATATTCAAAAGTAGGACTATCTCATAAAGTGTGTAAGTAGCAAAATAGCGGGGGCATGCCCCCGCTATTTTTTTTAACTTTAAATATT
>CANMSB010000071.1 GCA_947500445.1 uncultured Flavobacteriaceae bacterium
GAGTTGGTAGATAATTTTGCAGATGCACCTTTCGATCTTTCCAAAGACTATATGTTCAGGGCGTGTCTTTACGAGCTTGGACCTCGGGAGTATGTTCTGGCGGGTGTGTTCCACCATATCGCCAGTGATGGTTGGTCGGAAGGTATTCTGATGAATGAGTTTATGGCCTTGTATGGCTCAATGATAAGGAAAGAAGAAACGAACCTGCCAGAGTTGTCGATCCAGTATGCCGACTATGCGATCTGGCAGCGGAAGTATCTGGAAGGAGCGGTGTTGGAAAATCAATTGGAGTATTGGGAGGGTCAGTTATCGGATGCTCCTAATTTGAGCTTACCGACAGACCATGTCCGTCCTTCGGTGCGAAGTACCGAAGGTGCTAGTGTTCAAATGCAATTGGATAAGGAGTTGTGTGAAGCTCTAGTATCGTTGAGTAATTCCCAAGGAGTTACCCTGTTTATGACTTTACTATCGGCCTTTAAGGTATTGATGTACCGTTACAGCGGTCAGGAGGACATCAGTGTGGGTACACCGATCGCGAACCGTACACAGGGGGAGCTAGAGGGTATGATCGGTTTCTTCGTGAATACGCTGGTGCTGCGCAGCGACCTTGGCGGTAATCCCAGTTTTAAGGAGTTTTTGGAACAGATAAAGGAAACAACGCTTGGGGCATATGACCATCAGTTGGCGCCCTTCGAGAAGGTGGTAGACCGCGTGGTGAAGACCCGCGATATGAATGTGAACCCCCTCTTTCAGGTAATGTTCGTATTACAGAATACCCCAAATGATGATTCGCAAAATTCTTTGGAATTTGACGATTTTGCTATGGAACCACTAGTGGATAAGGGAGGTACCAATGTAAAATTTGATTTGACATTGTTCTCCGAACAAAAGGAATCGGGAATTGTGTTGGATTTAGAATATAGAAAAGACCTGTTTTATGAATCTACCATTAAAGGTATACTCTTTAATTTCAAAGAGTTATTAGTTGATATCGTTGCTAATCCATCTTCAAAGTTGAATGGCCTATCCATGGTAACCAAATCAGATAGGCAGAAGGTACTTGAATCTTTTAATAAGAATAAGTTAAAATATCCATCAGATAAAACCATTATCGATTTATTCGAAGAGAGTGTTTTAAAAAATCCCGATGCAATAGCATTGATTTTTGAAAATACCGAACTTACTTATAAGGAACTAGACCAAAAATCAAATCAATGGGCACGATACTTAGATACAAAAGGAGTTGGTAAAGAGTCAATAGTAGCTATCAGCGCGAACCGTTCGTTGGAAATGGTGATTGGTATTTTAGGAATATTGAAGTGCGAAGCTGCCTATTTACCCATCGACCCAAAGCATCCCAAGGATCGAATACAGTATGTGTTAACAGATTCAAATGCGAAACTTCTTCTTTCACATTCTGACTCGGAAGAGCAATTAAAAGAGGTTGCTATAGATATAGATATCGAAGTTATCGCCTTAGATAATGAATATTTAAATGATATTTCAAAAAGAAAGCTTTCCAAAAGAGGAAACCCTAAGAATTTGGCGTATGCGATTTACACCTCTGGCAGCACAGGTAGGCCAAAAGGGGTTATGGCGGAACATTGTAACCTTATAAATTATATTAACTCACAAACAAATACCTATCGAATAAATGAATCAGATGTGATATTGCAAACATCGAACTTGGTCTTTGATGCTTCTGTAGAGCAGATTTTCCTTTGTCTGCTAAATGGAGCTAGTTTGGTGTTGATAAAAGAGGATACCCTTCTTGATGAAACATTATTGAAAAGCGTAATTGAGCATCATGAGGTTACCCATGTTCACACAACTCCTAGTATTTTAAAGGTTTTAGATCCTAAGATTGGCATATCCTCCTTGAGGAGAGTTATTGTAGGAGGAGAAGAATGTTCGGTAAAACTAGCTAATAATTGGATTCAACATTATGATTTTTATAATAAATATGGACCAACAGAGGCTACAATAACGACTACAATAAAGTACTTTCCTAAAGGGGTTAGAGTAGAGAGGGTGTCTATTGGTGCCCCAATTCATAATACCGATGTTTATATCTTATCCGAAAACCTTCAAATACAGCCTGTTGGAGCTTTGGGAGAGTTGTGTATCGGTGGCGATGGTTTGACCAGGGGATACTTAAATCGCCCAGACCTTACGTCTGAAAGGTTTATTAGCCATCCATTTAAAGAAAATCAACGACTGTACCGTACCGGTGATTTGGCTCGTTGGTCAGCTGATGGTGAGCTTTTTTTTATGGGAAGGCAGGACGACCAGGTAAAGGTACGTGGTTACCGTATCGAGCTTGGCGAGATCGAGATGGTCCTCCTGGGGATCGAAGGTATTGATGGCGCTTGTGTGTTGGCGATGGCTGATTCGGGCGGTGACAAGCGCTTGGTCGGTTATGTGGTAGTAGCGGGAGCCCTTGACAGGGATTTTATCGAGATGGCGCTCAAGGATCGCCTTCCGGAGTACATGGTACCCCGTCTATGGGTCTTCTTGGAGGAGCTTCCTTTGACGCGTAACGGGAAGGTCGATAGGAAGTCGTTGCCAGACCCTGATGTATCAGAAGGTTCGACCGTTGAGTATGTTGCCCCTAGCAACGAAACCGAGCAGCGCTTGGCCGATATCTGGCAGGAGCTTTTGGGCGTGGAGAAGGTCGGTATTTACGACAATTTCTTCGAACTTGGCGGGGATTCGATCATTACGATCCAGGTAGTGAGCCGCGCCAGGCGATCGGGCTATAATCTTAATCCGATCGATATCTTCGAGTGCCAAACGATTTTCAAATTAACAGAGGTAATCAAGGGGCACAATACCTTGATTTTAGGGGAGCAAGGCTTTCTAGAAGGGGAGAGCGAGATGCTTCCGATACAAAGGCGGTATTTCGATGATCTTTATAGTGAGGATACCCATTTCAACCAAGCGATCCTATTGGGAATCGATAAATCGATACCCTCTTCGGTATTTTCCAAAATAGCGGAGGTACTGGTGGAACATCATGACGGGTTGCGCTTTTCCTATCAAAAGGGTGAATCTTGGAAACAGTCCTATAGTGCTTCCAAAGGTGTATTGGCGATTAGGGATTTAAAAGCTGTAAAACAAGAAGCACTTTCTTCAGGGATTACCGCAATCTGTGAGGAATTTCAACGTGGACTTTCCATAGATAAAGGCGAGGTCTTTAAGATGGTGTTCATTGAAACACCGGATAATGAAACCAAGAACCGTTTGTTCATTGTTGCGAACCACCTGGTGATCGATGGTGTTTCGTGGCGTATTTTGATGGACGATATGAATTTGCTATTAGAGCAAATTGGTACCAATAAAGAAATCGACCTTGGAAAAAAAGGCTCTTCGTACCGTGAATGGGCAAATGCCCTAAAAGAATATTCGGTCAGCAGGCGTGTGGTCTCTCAGTATTCCTATTGGAAGACGTTGCATTCCTCCCATGGCCCTTTACCTGTCGACATGATCGACAACCCTTCACTGCCTGGCAAGGTTCTGTCGCACAACGTGAATTTGGGCAAAGAATCGACCGCTCTATTGCTCCAGGGAACGAACCGTGCCTATAGTACGGATATCAACGATATCCTTCTCTGCGGTCTCGCGATGGCAATTCACGAATGGAGCGGTCTTGAAAACATCGTTGTGGGTCTGGAAGGGCATGGTCGCGAAAACATTTCTGGCGACATAGATGTAAGCACAACTGTTGGATGGTTTACAAATCTGTACCCGATTTGTTTGCCCGCAAGTAGCGAAATGTCATTGGAGGATTTTATAAAATCGACAAAGGAAACACTTAGAAGGGTCCCCGACAAAGGGATGGGTTACGGTGCGCTCAGATATATGCACCCTTCAACAGATATACGTGATTCCCTATCGGGTCCTTCCTTCGATATCATCTTCAATTATCTGGGCCAGATCGACAACGTACTGAACGAGAATGAAATTATCGATGGAGCGGAAGAATCCTCTGGGAAAGAGTCAGGTGAGGATTTCCCCTTTCTGAACAAATTCGTGATCGATTCCGAGATTGTGGATGACGAGCTTGAAATCTACTGGAGCTATTCAGGGAATGTATACCATACCGATACGATAAAGTCCCTTGTCAGGAATTATGTGGACAAGCTCGAAGAAATCATCGGACATTGCGCTGCGCAAGAGGCAGTGACCCTTACGCCATCCGATTATGGATTGGAAAAGGAAGTCGCATATTCTGAATTGGATTCTTTTTTAAACAAGTTGGATGAACAGGGGAAACGTCCCGATGATATATACAAGTTGGCCGCCCTCCAGGAAGGGATGCTTTTCCACGAATTGTTGGAGAACGATTCCGAGGCATACCTGAACCAGACTATTGTTGATTTTCCAAAAGGATTGGATATTGAAGTGTTTAAAAAATCCTGGTCCTATGTATTCAAAAACCATAGTGTTTTTAGGAGTTCGTTTCATTACGATGAACTAGGGGTACCGGTACAGTGTACTCATGAGGGGGTTGTGGTTCCCATATCAGTATTAGATTATAGTATGTGCCCTGAGCAGGAGCGCGCCGAAATGTTGGATGCCTTCAAAAAGAAAGACCGGGAAACACGTTTCGATTTGAGTGAGGCGCCTTTGGTGCGTATAACATTGATAAAGACAGGGAAAGAATCGTATACCATGTTTTATACGAACCATCATATTTTAACGGATGGTTGGTCAATGTCTATTGTAATCGATGAATTGTTACAGGCATACCAGGTAATCTTCCATGGCGGTGTTCCCGAGGAGATACAAGAAGACCGCTACCGGGACTATATCGATTTTATCGGCAAGAAGGACCCCTTCGAAGAGGAGGATTTTTGGAAAAATTATATGGCAACGCTCGACTCGCCTACCCTATTACCATTTGTAAGTGCCGATCATGATCGGAACAAGACGGCCGGGGAGACCAATTTGACGAGTCTTGTGGTCGGAAAAGAGTTGACCGACATGGTCAAGGGTTATGCCCAGGAGCACGGTCTTACGGTAAATAGTATTACGCAAGGTGTATGGTCGCTTTTATTGTCGAAGTATACGGGTAGCCAAGATGTCATATTTGGTGTTACGGTATCGGGTCGCCCGCCGGAAATGGAGTTTTCTGACGAACTTGTGGGGCTCTATATCAATACGCTTCCTTTGTACGGTGCGATACCGGAAGGTCCTATCGTGGATTGGTTAATCGCATTACAAATGGGTCATACCGAATGTCGAGAACACCAGTATACGAACCTTTCTATAATCCAGAGTTTGAGCGGTGTAAAGGGTGATTTGTTCGATAGCATTATGGTATTCGAGAATTTCCCCGAGGCGGAAGCCTCCGAAGGCGGGGAACAGGTACTTGAGGTAGATGATATGGAGAC
>CANMSB010000072.1 GCA_947500445.1 uncultured Flavobacteriaceae bacterium
ACAAACTCGACGTCATGTTCACGGCCTTTATCTATATCGCCCTGATTTTCGATGCAATTAGTGTTAACACGCCCTAACTAATTTTTACGTACCACTAATTATTTTTTCATTGTTAATTGGTTATTGCTAATTGTTAATTGACAAAAACCGCTATAGAAATTTAAAATAACCGGCGACCGCACTAAAACAGCTTTATTTTCGTTATGGATGGACCAAATTTAACCTACTTGCTGTTATGTTCCTTTCAAAAGAAAAAACCGACCTGTGTTTCAGGTTAAGTATTTCGGTTACCGTATTCGGTGCGCTGTTTAAAATCGTCCCTTCATTTCTTACGCTGTTAGGTGTTATCGGAATGGTTGTTTTCCTGGGCATCCAATTGTATCAAAAAAATGAGAGGACCGCACTGGACTATAGCAGAATGCTCCTGATTATTTGTTTCGCAGGCAATTATTTGTCTCCCTTTTTCGGTTGGACAACTACCCATTTGTTCACCATTGCCACAAAATTGTCCCTTATCGCATTTTTAATCTTATATCTTAAAAAAATCATCGCCCCCCTGCTTGAAATGGGGCAGAACCGCCATCTGTTGTTCAGCGGCTTTGGAAGGGAAGAACTTTCCTATATCCTAGCCGATATGGCCACGGTATATATCGTAATCGCCTCTTTGTTTACCATTTTAGGATGGGAATTGGGCATTCTCAATGGCAGTTCCCTATTGATCGTGGGGCTCTTCGCCGCCGTACTTTCGATTGTGGCAAGTCCTAGAATGCAGAAATCCTAGGACTACCTGCTTCCGCTACTATCTAATACCCTTTTAACTTTGAAATAGCACTAATAAATGGTTTCTTTTTCAGTTATTCTTCGTTAAAAAGCCTGTCCCCAGCTTGACTGGGGATCTAACCGTAGCTACGGCTATGCTTAGGTTTTTCGCCTTGAATACCTAAAAAATAATTCAATTTCTATACGTACCGTTTCAAAGTTGAAAGGGTATAATATCTTCCCTACGCTTCGGATAATTGTTGGGACCCAGCAAGGGGTAACTACCCGTGATTCAACTTCTTTTTAAACTCTACATTTGTAGAATTAAAATATTTGCTCTATGTTTGTAGAACAATATCGAAATTTTCGAACCAAAACGCTGCTACATGCAATTGTCGAAATCGGAGGAAGAATTGATGAACATTTTATGGAAGCAACAAAAGGCCTTTATGAAAGACCTTTTGGAGGCATACCCCGACCCCAAACCGGCCACCACTACAGTCGCCACTTTGCTCAAACGCATGAGCGATAAGGGCTTTGTGGCCTACACCCGTTCGGGACGTTCCCGCGAGTACTACCCTTTGGTAAAAAAGAAGGATTATTTTTCCAAACATGTGAACGGACTCATCAAGAACTTTTTTAACAATAGCGCCTCTCAATTCGCTTCTTTTTTTACGGAAGAAACCGATTTGAGCAAGGCAGAATTGGAAGAACTCAAAAGCTTGATCGACAACCAAATCAAAAAGAAATAATATGCTGTTATATCTTCTAAAATCCGGGATTTGCCTTGCCTCACTCTTGGTGTTCTATAAGCTGTTTCTGGAGCGTGAAAGCCTACATACCTTTAAACGTTTTTATCTTTTGGGCGCGTTGGTTTTTTCCTTTGCCATTCCCGCATTGGTGTTTACCGAACGTGTGGTGGTATATCCTTCGACCGAAACAGTGGCCACCCCGTATGTTGGGGCGAATCCGGCGCCGCACGTACCACAAAAACTTACAGCGGACATCGTGGATATCGCTCCCTTGTTATGGGGCATTTATTTCTTGGGATTGGCCTTCTTCGGTATTCGGTTTTTCAAACAGCTGTTCCAAATCGTTAAAAGGATCCGTAGCAATCCTAAAGAGCGGACCGCGCCTTTTACCCGTGTTTTGTTGGAGGAGTATTTTCCACCCCATACCTTCTTCCATTACATTTTTTTGAACAGAGAGAAGTTGCGATCTGATGAAATTCCCGAAGCGGTGCTCTTGCACGAAGAAACCCATGCGAAACAAATACACAGCATCGATGTAGTACTTATTGAAGTGCTTTTGGTGCTGCTATGGTTCCACCCGTTGCTCTACTTTTTTAGAAAAGCCATAAAACTAAATCATGAATTTCTTGCCGATCGTGCGGTGTTAAAAAAAGGTGTGGCCTCATCGACCTATCAAAACACCTTACTGTCCTACATGGCGCCCAAAGGAAATCAGTCGTTCATCAACGCAATCAATTATTCATCAATCAAAAAACGTTTTACCGTCATGAAAACACAAACATCAAAAAAGGTCATTGTCCTTAAAAGCATCGTACTGCTGCCGCTCTTGGCACTCTTGTTCTTCAGTTTTACCGAATCCCGGGTTATAACCGTATTCGCTGAAAAAACAGCAGTGCCCCCGCTACACGAAAACGATCGGGAAAATGATCAGGAGAATAATTCAGAAACGGAGTCCTTGGATGTCCAAGATCCAAAAGCGGAGATTCCTTCAACGAGCGGGTTATCCGAAGAAGCTCTTGCCAACTATGGCGTTTTGGCCCAAAAATATTTAAAACAACCTAAGGAAGATAGAAAAATCCCCCTTGAAGACCTGCGACAACTTGAAGCTGCCTATCAAAAAATGACCCCGGCGCAAAAGGCGGCAGCACCCCCATTTCCTGAATGCGCGCAAACAAGCAAAAAAGAACTGGTGATCCTCATTGAAAACAATCGCATCGTCCTGAACGGTGAGGTGGTAACACTGGATGCATTTCCCAAAAAAATTGATGCCTACACCGCCAATTGGGAGGAGACCGATTATACGGAGGCCAGCACCCAAGTGCAGCTCCGTAACGTTTCCAACGATTTTTTGGATAAGGTGGATGCAGCCTTTAAAAAGACCCACTTTTCCAAAGCAAACGGTGGTACGGGCATCGTTCCTCCGCCCCCTCCACCTCCGGTAAGTCCGAGTATGGGGCATACTCAGGGCGTTCACCCAGTGGAACCACTACACTCCCCCGAAGTCGAGATCGTTGAGGATGAAATAACGGAAATTATTGAACATCAAGAGGTCTACAATGAACAATCCATTGTACATTCTCCCACAGCCCCTATAGCAGTTGGCGTATTAAACACTGGCCAAATAAAGAGCAGCTATACGAATAGTCCCCCTTCCCCTCCGGAACCGCAATCACCGCTCGACCTCGTTGTCGAATTGGCAAAAGAGGGAGCAGCGTTTTTTTATAAGGGAAACGGCATCACTTCGGACCGTGCGATCGATATCTTAAAAAACAATGAGAAACTGAGTATTGATGTATCCCGAAAAAATGGAAAAACGCCTGTCGTTAAAATCGATACGCATTTTTAGGATACTGCAAGCCAAAAAACTAAAGCCTTCAATTTGAGGGCTTTTTTTGTAACAAATGGCACCAATTAGCGTTCTAATAGCAATAGCCCCCTCTAATCAAGGACACGGTATAGTAATCATCAATCCATTCGCTATTGGCCCATCTGTTGGGTGCATGGCGTATCCATAAAACGAAACACTCATGTTACAACGCTTTTTCATTCTCTGCTCGGGAGCGGACACCACGCTCTTAAAAACCTGTTCCGAAGGGGAACAAAACAAGTATGCCGGTATCGGCGCTACCGTTTTTTTTACCGCGGTAATGGCATTCATCGCCAGTAGCTATGCCCTATATACTGTTTTTGACAATCCTTACACTGCAGTGTTTTTTGGTCTTATCTGGGGATTATTGATCTTTAACCTGGACCGCTATATCGTTAGTACCATAAAGAAAAGCGGGAGTTTTGGCAATGAGCTGTTGCAGGCCTTTCCAAGGATTATATTGGCAATCATCATCGCCGTTGTTATTTCCAAACCTTTGGAAATGAAGATTTTTGAAAAAGAGATCAACCAGGTATTGCTGACCCAAAAAAACGAGATGACCTTGGCGAACAAACAGCAATTGGCCTTGCAATACACCCCTACCGTTGAACAATTGAATCGGGACATTGCGTTACTGAAAGAAGAGGTAGCCACAAAGGAAGCCGCTACCGATGCGCTGTACGATATTTATATTTCGGAAGCGGAAGGAACGGCAGGCACCAAACTTTTGGGCAAAGGGCCGGTTTATACCGAAAAACGCGAAAAGCATGATGCCGCCTTGGCCGAACTGCAACTGTTAAAGGAGACAAATGCACAAAAAATTGCGGCCATAGCGTCCGAAATCACCAAATGGAATACGGAATACGAAACAGTGGTTGCCAACACACAACCCGTAATCGATGGTTTTGATGGGTTAATGGCGCGCATCAACGCCCTGGAAGAACTGCCCTGGCTTCCCTCATTCTTTATTTTCCTATTGTTTTTGGCCATTGAAACCGCCCCGATCATCGCAAAATTATTGGCACCGAAAGGAGAATATGATTTGAAGTTAGAAGATCAGGAATCGGCTATCGGTACGTGGATTACCCAAAAGGTTGAAGAACGAAAAAAAATACATGCTACCCATACCCAATTGAACGAAAAAATATACGCGGAAATAAGCGAAGAAGAGGAAGTTTACGCCTACAAAAAACAAAAAGCCGAAGCCTTGATGCGCCGTCAAGCGGATGCTTTTCACGATATGCAGGTGAACCGTTTGTAAAGTTAGGACTATCTCATAAAGTGTGTAAGTAGCAAAATAGCGGGGGCATGCCCCCGCTATTTTTTTTAACTTTAAATAT
>CANMSB010000073.1 GCA_947500445.1 uncultured Flavobacteriaceae bacterium
ACGGCTGTAACTTGTATATTTTTAAGGTCTTTACAAAGATTACTATTACATTAACCGGACACTATTGACTGGCTACTACATACTTTTTACGAATTACCGCCAACCGTCAATTGAACAAAGACCGCTTTGCTGAAGGAGAAAAGAACAAGGACTAAAAAAGTTCAAGTGCAAGTGTCAAGTTCAAGCTCAAGCGAACCACTTTTTACTCACCACTTTTTACCGATCACTTATTGTTAATTGTTTATTGTCCATTGAACAAAAACCGTTGCGCTGAAAGAAAGTTCAAGCTCCTAGCAGCACCACGGAAATAGTATGCTAATTTTAACGTTGCCGTTTTTGAAATCGCTTTCTATTGCGAATTACTTGATCGCTATATTGGGTAGCCCATTCGCTCAGCTCGATCAGTTTTTGAAGATAGGAGTGCCCGAAATGGGTGAGTTCATATTCCACCCGAACCGGAACTTCGGGATACATTGTTCGTTTAAGGTATCCGTCGCCTTCCAATGTTTTTAACCGTTCGCTCAACACCTTGTTCGATATACCATATACGCGTTTCTTTATCAGGTTAAAACGCATTACCGGATAGTAACCGAGGTACAGGATGATCAAAATACTCCACTTGTCGGAAGCTAAAGCCATCACGTCGCGAATCGGACAGTATTCCATCTGCCTGCGATCCATATGGCCAAACATTTTTTTTAGTTTTTTTGCCGTCTTAACCTTCTGATTTTCAGTAATAGTTTCTACTTCCATACTTACTGTGGTTTGCGCTACCTATAAATTTGTCCCAGAAAATCGATAGCTTTGGTTTATATTAAAGACCAGGTTACCAAAAGTAACTTATTTTTAAAACTATACAAATCAAAATGGCATTCGTTTGCGAAAACAGGTCTCAAAACACGGCCGCTATGGTACGGAAATGCCCGGGGGTAACACACCTCCGAAGTTCAGCACGCATGGCCGAAAAGCAATTCGAAAAATTAAAAGAGAGTGTGTTGCCTATAGGTCCACCTTAAAAGGACCTCTTTGCACTCCACCACTATTCAAAGAAACTTATCTTCGCCACCGTTATGCAAAAGCTACTTCAAAAAATCGTCCCTTTATTTTACGGGGCCTATTTCAATAGTGCCACCTATATTTTCCGCCAACGGACGGCAAAAAAAGCCTTTCTGCTTTTTTGTACGCCCCGCAAAGGACGTGTTCGTCCCGAACAGCGGTCATATTTGGACAGTGCCAAGGACGCCGTCGTTCAATATGACCGTTTTTCCATACAGACCTATAGCTGGCCAAAACAAGGCCCAACGGTACTCCTGCTGCATGGTTGGGAAAGCAATACGTTTCGATGGCGCAATTTGGTACCATTGCTCTTGGAAAAGGGGTTTAACATTGTTGCCATGGACGCCCCTGCACATGGTAACTCAAGTAGTACCACTTTTAACGCCCCCATGTACGCCGACTGTGCCCAAAAGATTATTGAGACCTATGACCCAAAATATATTATCGGACATTCCCTGGGCGGTATGACCGCGATTTACAATCAATTTAAATACCAAAATAAGGGCATTCAAAAAATAGTGGCCTTGGGCGCACCATCGGAACTATCGGACTTTATGCGACAGTATCAGCAGCTGCTTGGCTTAAGCAAACGTCTCATGGGAGACATGGAGCAGTATTTTATTTCCCATTTTCAAATGCGCTTTTCCGATTTTTCTACTCCCAAATTTGCCAAGTCCCTTCAAGTAAAAGGGCTTCTGATCCATGATGAGCTGGACAAAATCGCCCCGATATGGTCGTCCGAAAACGTACATGCCAGCTGGGCGGGAAGCCAATTTATAAAGACGAAGGGGTTGGGACATTCCCTACATCAGGATACGGTTCGGCAACAAATAATCGACTTCTTAAATTCTTAGAAAAGCGGTATTTTTATAGTAGAACCGTTTTAACCATTTAAAATGGTATAACGGAAGCGTCTTTGACTAGGGCTATATTTTCTATGAACCTGTCTCGAGTTCCCTTTTAAAAACAACATACAAATGCAGCAAACCAATCCTTTTCACGTCGCCATACCGGTACATAATTTGGCCGAGTGCCGTACTTTTTATAGGGACATCCTGAATTGTGACGAGGGGCGTAGCAGCGACCATTGGGTCGATTTCAATCTGTTCGGCCACCAATTGGTTATACACTATAAAGCCAAGGCTACGGACGATACGCCGCACCACAACGCAGTGGACGGCAAGGCCGTTCCCGTTCCCCATTATGGCGTAGTTTTGCCATGGGAAACCTTTCAGCAATTTTCTAAGGAGCTTAAGGACAAGGGGGTATCTTTTGTTATCGAACCCTATATCCGTTTTGAAGGAGAGGTAGGGGAACAGGCTACCATGTTTTTTTTAGACCCCGCAGGAAATGCCCTTGAATTCAAGGCATTTCGGGATATGGGGCAGTTGTTCGCCAAATAAGGACCTTTAAGCGATTCAGATTTTGGTGAACGGTACGCAACCTGCAAACCTTTGGATATTCAGGATTCCTGAGACCGATACGTCCATATTCTAAGCCGGGGGTTCATAAATTCGAAGTGCCGGCCGGAATACACTGTTGGATTTTCCTCAAGAACATTCCCGTTTTTAAACACCTTTTAATACCATTAAAAAAAAGATACTCCTAACACTGGACTCCCTATTCAAAAGCATGCCCGGCAATGTCCTTCCCATAGTACCATTTCTTGGTGGTGACAGATTCTCCGTTCAATTGCATGACCTTTGTTACCAAAGCAACATCCATACGCTCTTTTTCCGTTGTCAGGGAGTCGTTCAACGAGATCGCAACCTGCATCCAAAGGGTATCCCCTATCTGTTTTTTATCCAAAATAGTGATGCTATCGAGTTCGGTTGCGCCCTTAATGGAAGTTTTAAAAAATGAAGAGTCGACGCCCACGGTCTTAAAGTCCGGATACTGCATCTGTAATTTGATCGCTTCCAATCTTTCTTGCAATTTTATTTCCAAAACTTTTGAAAGAGCCTCTTTTTCTGAAATTGTGGGCATGGCTTGCCCTGTATCGACCGCTGCCCCCGATTCACTTTCCCTGTTGGCGCGACTGCAACCCAAAAGCATGCAAACCGCTAAAATGATATGTAGGCATCTACTCATTGGTGCTCTTAAATTTTAGTTTTACAATTTGCCCGTTTTTATAAACCGTTTCCACCACCTCCAGCCGTTTCAACGATTCGGTCGGCATGCTCAACTTGTTTATAAAACGCTCTTTGGAATACAGCTCCACACCTATTTGATATGGCAATAGTTCAAAAATAAGGGCCTTGTCGGCAATAAGTCTATCGAGTTCGGAACGCCTCGCCTTCCAATCCTTCACATTGTTTCCCGAATAATACCGAAGCATCAGGGCATAGTCTTCCGTACGTAGCCGTATTTCATGCGAACTATCTTTCGAAACGGTTTTATAGATAGTATCCGTTTTATGATAGGGAGATTTGGCGATAAAACGTACAAGTGTTTCCTCGGTTTCCCAATGAAAACAGCCCAAACTATCCGTTTTGTAATAACTTGGCGATTGCCCTTTATCTAAAACGATCAAATCGATAGGGATGGTGGTAATGGGCTCCTTTTTATCCGCATCCAAAAAACAAAAATGTACCGTTCTCGTTTTGGGCATGAGCGCATACCCCAGCATCCCTAAAACCGTTACCAAACACCCGACCAGTGCGATTGTTTTGACCGGTATTTTACCCCTGCCTGTGGTTTCTTTTTCTGCATGCGCCACTTTAAAATCATTCCAGTTCTGATTTCCGATATATCTGGAAAGTAAATTTAAAATATCGACTCTGGGCAATTTTTCGGGAGTATGCTTCACATAGTTATAAAACCATTTCTCACTGATCGAACTTTGCTGCGAACTTCTGAGGTCTTCTTGAAAATCAACGATATCCTGGCCCTTCCAATCCTGAATTCTGGGACTTCCAGGCTTGTACCTTTCTCTGAATTTTAAGGCGACCTCTTCCAACAACACCCGAAACAGTCGCAAATCTTCAGAAGAATATTTCATTTAAATATTTGATTGTCAAAGCATTGTACTGATACAATAACGATACAGATCTTTTACAAAGGTTGTACAAAGCGTTGTAACGAAAGGGTCCTAGTTTGGTCTTCAATTTAATCAGAATCGATATGAAATCAAATGTTTTTAGCAGTATCCTTTTTAGTAGCGTTTTTATTTTGGCCATAGGATGTAGCCAAAAGTCAAACGAAGAAGTTAACATGATCGAGATGGGCAACGTCCCGGAAACAGAGGAATCCAACGGAATAACCACCGATCCGGATGCAGACGGGGCGACCGAAAAAAATATACTTGACGATCTAAAGATCATTAAAAATGCACAATGTAGGTTCAAGGTGAGCAGCGTGGACAGCACAAGTGCCAGTGCCCAAAAAATTGCTACATCATATTCGGGCTACATTTCCGACATGCGCTTTACCAATGACAGTTACCGGCGCGAGAACCGATTTACGGTTCGCATACCCCAAAAACACTTCGAAGAGGTTTTAGAACGACTGACTGCTTTGGCCGAGTTTGTTGAAATGAAAGATATTAGGGCGTGTTAACACTAATTGCATCGAAAATCAGGGCGATATAGATAAAGGCCGTGAACATGACGTCGAGTTTG
>CANMSB010000074.1 GCA_947500445.1 uncultured Flavobacteriaceae bacterium
ATGAAAAAAGGGTCCGACTTTAGATAAAAGTCTAACCCTCGTTATTTTTAACTTACACAGTTAATGGGATAGTGTCGAGTAAAGAAGAACCTTACGTTTCATATGGCTCGCCATACGTTTGCTACCACGATTACACTTTCCAATGGCGTACCCATTGAAACAGTTTCAAAACTATTGGGGCATACTAAGATTGCAACCACGCAGATATATGCAAGAGTACTCGAGCATAAGGTTAGCGAGGATATGAAAGCTCTTTCAGATAAACTAAAGGACAACTCATTACAACAGAAATCCATTTAGAGAAAAGTCTAACCCTCGTTATTTTTAACTTACACAGTTAATGGGATAGTGTCTAAAATTTGAAAACTACGAACAGTATCCTTCATACGAATTTAAGCAAGGTAGAATCAAAGATGTAAATGAAGTGATTTCAAAAGTTAGAGAGCTACTACAAAGTATATACTAATTTGCTTTTTTATTGAATTTTAAAACTCAACCCACCATCTCTTCAGAATCATAATGTAATTCTTCAACTACAAATCCTTTAACTCGTAATAATCGTTCTACTTTTAATTTAGTGATTTCATCACAAGTAAGACAAAGTACATTATCACAATCCTCTAAGTCAAAAGACCAATTCCCAGATAGTACAATCCCGTTCAGATATGGTGTCAACTCATAGATATCATAGGTGTTTTGCACACTGGTTTTAAAGAGATAGAAGTTATTTGGATTCCTCTTCATAAATGGGCTTCAATATTTTGTAATCGATATAGAATGTTCCAAAAGGAATAATACAAGCCAATAAAACCTTCCAGGTTGTCTCTTTAAACTTCCATTTATATTCAACACCTGCAGTTATGGTATTAAAAACAAATAATAAAAATAAGATACCGTGTATAGGTCCTATGATACTGGATACTTCAGGGATTCCATAAATACGTTTTAGCGGTACGGATATAAATACTAAGACTAACAACGAGATACCTTCTAAAATTGCAATAACACGTAGCCGACCAATATGGGTATTAAATAATTTCATTATTAAAAGCCTCTGATTATTGGACGTTCAGCTAATGGTGAGAATGGCCAAGGGATAGCAATAAAAATGATTAAGAATGCTATAGTATACCAGACAAGCATTGTTTTGTATTTTAATTTGTCAGAGGCTTTTCGTTTAGCAAATGCAGAACCCAAAGTCAATACAACAATAGCAATCAACATTAATAAAGAATGGATAACACTAAAAAAGAGTATTTGCCAATTAGCAACAGCATCACTGAAATCTGCATAGAGGTACTGTGCAATAGGACTCTTTATATACAATAAAACCCCTAGGATTAGTTGTATATGTCCAATAGTAGCTGTCCAATGTCTTATTTTATTATCTCTATGCGAAAAAGCACGATTTGTCAGATAACCTCTTAGTGCTATGCCAATTGAAAGCAAAAGACTTAAAACCGCCAACCATCGTACTATAGAATGCAGTACCAGTAAGTTGTTATACATATTAGAATAGTTGAAGTTTCTTACCAGCGAAAACAACAAATACAGCTAATAGCAATAAAAGGACATTCATTGTAATAAAACTATATTCCTGTCTTTTGAAATGTGTATATATGGCACCAAGCATTATTACTATTATACCATAAGAAGCAAAGCTAATTGTGCTATTAGGTAAAATTTTTAAAAAACGAGGAAGTAGTATAAGCAACCCTAATAGTATCTCAAGTGCACCAATAGTTCTAACACCATTAGCGGGAAATGTTTCTACCCATTTCATATTTTCCGATAATTTATTGATAGGCATAACCAATTTCATAATGCCTATGCTTGTGAATAATAACGCCAGTAAAGATTGACTTATCCATAGTCCTATATTCATACGATTTTTGTTTTAAATTTAATTTCTGGCAAAATTAAATGTAGAAGTACTTTTTAGGGTAGGACGCAAAAAGATAATATCAGGACTTTTCAATCATAATCTTGTAATCTGTTGGAGTTACATTTTCAATCTTTCTAAAAAGTCTTGTGAAATATGAGGGGTCATCGAAACCTAATTCGTGGGCAATCTCGCTAATGTTCAAATTTGTTTGATGAAGTAAGTACTTCGCTTCTAAAATCAATGTCTCATTAATCCATTGTTTAGGAGATTTATTAGTAGTTGCTTTAAGTACTTTATTGAGATGGTTAGGGGAAATCTTTAGTAGTGAAGCATACTCTGATGTACGATGCAATTTTTTAAGATTTTGAAACAACGCTTGTTTAAATTGATGACTCAAAGCCTCATAAGCAGTTGAGCTGTGAGGTTTTAAATCAACATATTCCTTTTTTAACTCATATAACAAGGCAAGTATATAGGTTGTAATCAATGCGGTATTGGTCTCTACACTTTCAATATATAATGTATTCAAACGTTCAAAAATGTTTAGAACAAGCCCCTTATCAGTGATGGAAATAAAATGTGAATTAGTAAATGGTAGTAAAAACTCAAAGTTATTGAGTACACTTATGACGCTTACAGAATCGATAAAATAAGTGGGTGAAAAATGAACAGTAAACCCTTTTAAATTATTCGCAATAGCGTCTATAGAAAAAACTTCACCAGCTGGTACGACTATAAATTCATTGGCGTTTATATGATACGTTTTATTTCCTTTTTTGAAGGTGTAGGTACCATTAGTTATATAAATTATTGAGTGACTTTTCTCTTTTGATGGTGGAACAGGAACAGTAGCATAGGCTGAAATATCTTCAATACGTATACAAAAAAAGTCCTCATACCCAGGATGAAATAGATTAGCTTTATCTACAGATTTATCGGTATACTTTTCTTTAAATTCTGATGTGCTATATTCTTTAATCATTCTATTCTAAATGAATACAAAGGTAATGGTAATTTTCAATCAAATTAGTATCCTTTAATTGTATAGGTATAATTGCTTTATTTTGAATTATTAATTGATTTGTCCTATAAAATCAGAGCGCTATTATGTGATATTTATAGTAGGCAATCCTATCAATTTTTATCTTTGCAAAAACTATAATTTGCAACGTTGTATTGCCTTACTACTCTTATCCTGTTTACACGCGCAACCTGCTGTTAATATTTCGGTTTGGATAGATTTTATAGCAAATAATGAATACATAAAAGAAGTATTGTGTATCAACAAAGAGCGACCTAAGTTAAGTTGTAATGGCAAGTGTTACTTGATGCAACAGCTAAAAGAACAGCAATCAGAACAAGAGCAAGAACTACCCCAACTAGTTCATAGCAAATATGAATTTGTGTTCTTCAACTTTCGCGAAAGTATTTCAGAAGCAACCCAAATTCCTACCACGCTAAAATCATTTCCTTTTATTACCAATAACTACTCTCATTTAGTGTATTGGGATATCTTTCATCCGCCACAAGCCTAATACTTCATACTAATTTATATAAGTAGCTATAATTGGATATAGCTACTAGAGTATTATATCCACAAATGTGGATTCATTTTTAATCACAATCATAAATGAAACAAATGATAATAGTATTGGTTGTACTCATTAGCTTGAGTGCTTGCCAAAATATAGTAGAAGAAAGTGTAAAAGAAGAAGC
This sequence comes from uncultured Flavobacteriaceae bacterium, assembly GCA_947500445.1. Classification (GTDB taxonomy): domain Bacteria; phylum Bacteroidota; class Bacteroidia; order Flavobacteriales; family Flavobacteriaceae; genus Pelagihabitans. Next base: position 3,602 of record CANMSB010000074.1, read on the forward strand.
GACTAACCAATCCTTAAAGGTTGAAAATATGACCCACGAAGAAGCAATGCAATTGGTTAAAGTTAAAGAACATAATGTTAAGAATGTTGGAATCCTAGTCTATGAAGGTGTTAACGATTTAGATGCTTTGGGACCACGATATGTCTTTAAAAATATAATGGGCACAAATGTGATAACCATTGCCTTAAAACCTGGAAATGTAAAAACCGTAATGGGATTGGAATTCGTGCCAGATACTACTATTGACCAAGTAGACAGTTTGGATATTCTAGTCGTACCAGGAGGTTTTAAACAAACTATTGAAAACTCATATAATGATGAGCTGTTGCAATGGATACGTGATATTGATAAGACAACACAATATACCACAAGTGTTTGTACTGGAGGTTGGATTCTAGGAAAAACAGGATTGCTAAAAGGTAAAAAAGCAACAGGGAATTGGTTTAGAGCCAAAGAAATATTGGCCGAAAATGGAGCAACTTTTACTGGAGAGCGCTACACTCAAGATGGAAAATATTGGACATCAGCAGGAGTTACTGCAGGTATGGATATGTCATTGGCCATTATGGCTGAATTAACGGGCAAAGACTATACGCAAGCGGTAATGTTAGATATGGAATACGACCCAGAGCCACCCATTGAAGGAGGAAGTATAGAAAAAACAAAACCAGAAGTATTATACTTTATGAAAACAATGTATGCTTCAATGGCAGACCCTGTTTTTGAAGAGATGAAAAATATAAAATAATTTTTACAACTTAGAAAGTCCTAGTCGTTTGGTAGGACTTTTTACTTTTAAAGACACTATCCCATTAACTGTGTAAGTTAAAAATAACGAGGGTTAGACTTTTATCTAAAGTCGGACCCTTT
>CANMSB010000075.1 GCA_947500445.1 uncultured Flavobacteriaceae bacterium
ACCCAGGAGGAGCTCGAGGGGATGATCGGTTTCTTCGTGAACACCCTTGTGCTGCGCAGCGACCTTGGCGGGGACCCCGGTTTCCGGGAGCTGTTGCAACAGGTGAAGGGGACGACCCTTGGTGCGTACGACCACCAGTTGGCGCCCTTCGAGAAGGTGGTGGACCGTGTGGTGAAGACCCGCGATATGAGCATGAGTCCCCTCTTTCAGGTATTGTTTAGATCCAATGATGTTCCTGAAGAGGACGCTAGGACTACTATGACACAGCTATATGGTTTAGAAGTGGGCTCTTACGAAGAAGAAGAAAAGGTATCGTTATTAGATTTAGCGTTAACTATTTCAGAAGAAAAGTCGGGTATTGCATTAGACCTGGAATATTGCACGGCACTTTTTGAAGAGACCACTGTGCGCCGTATGCTTGTCCATTACGAGCAGTTGTTGCGCAGCATCGTTGCAGACCCTGCGGCGAGCATTACAAGTCTATCGATGCTGACGGCCCCAGAGGAAAAGCAGCTTCTTGAAGTCTTCAATAATACAGAGATAGCATATCCTGATGATAAGACAATCGTTGATTTGTTCGAGTCTCAAGTGAAAAAGACCCCGAATGCTACAGCAGTAATCTGTGGGGATACGGCGCTGACCTATAACGAATTGAACAATCGAGCAAATTGTCTAGCACATTATTTGCTGAATCAGTATCAGATAGCTCCAGGTGATTATATAGGGGTGATGTTAAATCGTACCGAATTATCGATTATTTCTATTCTTGGGATTCTAAAATCCGGGGGAGCGTATGTTCCGATTGATGTGGATTACCCTGCGAGTAGAAAATCGTATATCATAGAAGATATAGGCCTAAAAACACTGATTATAGAGTCTGAGAGCATGTTCGATGTTATTGATTTCAATGTCGGAATTTTCACTATCGATATAGAATTTGAGGGATTGTTCGCCACCAGTGATTCATTTTCAAACCCTTCAGTAAAAATAACCCCACATACAGCTGCGTATGTGATTTATACCTCTGGTAGTACGGGTAATCCCAAGGGGGTTATGGTGAGCCATGGTGCAAACGTTAATATGTCTTTGGACCAGATCGGGACCTTTGGGATTACCGGATCGGATCGTGTGCTCCAATTCGCATCTTTATCTTTCGATGCCTCGGTTTATGAGCTTTTCATGGCCTTTTACAGTGGAGCTTCGCTTGTTATAGCCGGGAAGGATGTTATCGCGGACCGTGAGGCCTTTGTTTCCTATTTGGAGTCTAACTCGGTAAGTATGGTGACCTTGCCCCCTGCTTATTTGCGTGTATTGCCTTTGGAGGAACTCAGTTTCTTACGGGTAATCGTAACTGCGGGGGAATCCCCGGATATCGATAAGGCGGTCTACTGTAGCGGATTTAGTGATTATTACAATGCGTACGGTCCCACGGAGTGCGCTGTCTGTGTGTCGACCTACAAGGTGAAGCCCTCCGATATCGGGCGTCAACATATCCCTATAGGGTCGGCTATTTCGAATACGAAGCTATATGTGTTGGACGGTCGGCAGGGGTTGGTGCCGGTGGGTGTATTAGGAGAGCTTTGCGTATCTGGTGCCGGCTTGGCCCACGGTTATCTTAACCGTCCCGCTTTGACGAAGGAAAAGTTCGTGGACAACCCTTTTGATGTTTCTGGCGTGAGCAAGCTTTATAGGACCGGTGATCTGGTACGTTGGTTGGCCGATGGTACGATCGAATATGTGGGTAGGATCGATGACCAGGTGAAGGTACGTGGCTATCGTATCGAGCTTGGTGAGATCGAGAGCGTTTTATCGGGATTGCCACAGGTATCGGGCTGCAGTGTCCAGGTACGTCCCGATAGTCATGGGAACAATCAACTGGTAGGCTATGTTGTGGGCCATGGCGGGGATATTTTTGACAAGGAGAATATCCAGGAGGCACTTTCACAAAAGTTACCCGGCTATATGGTTCCCGGTTTATGGGTAAGCTTGGATGAATTGCCCTTGACGGTGAACGGGAAGGTGGACAAGAAGTCGTTGCCGCACCCGGAGCTAACGGAGCAGTCGACGGTCGAGTACGTAGCGCCGCGCAACGATGTGGAACAACAACTGTCCGAAATCTGGAAGGAGCTGCTTGGAGTGGAACGGGTCGGGGCCTTGGATAATTTCTTCGAGCTAGGCGGGCACAGCCTATTAGCGACAAGATTGGTTTCTACCATTCGCAAAGAAATGGAAAGGGAAATCGATATATCGCGAATTTTTGAAAACCCGCTATTATCAGAACTGGGGGATTATCTTTCTAAACAATCCGAAAGTGGGTCACTCCCAGCAATAATTGTTCAAGAGCGTGGCGAGCGAATCCCGTTGTCCTTCAGTCAAGAGCGGCTTTGGTTCTTGGACCAGCTGCAGGGCAGCGAGGAGTACCATATGCCGATCGTACTTCGTTTGAAGGGTGATTTGGACGCCGGGCTTTTGGAAAATACGTTTCGCACGATTGTTGAGCGCCACGAGATATTACGGACAATCATAAGTTTGGAAGATGGTATAGGATATCAAGAGATTATCTCTTCAGACAATTGGTCATTGGAATTGAGCGACATTAATGATACTACCACTTTAGTAAACGTGCTAGATGACTTTATAGAAAGGCCTTTTGTATTGAGCAAGGATTATATGTTCCGAGCCGGTTTGTTTGCCTTAGATAAAGAGACACATGTATTGGCCGTTGTTTTTCATCATATATCAAGTGATGATTGGTCGAATACCATTTTGGTAGATGAGTTTGTAACAATTTATAAGGCATTTTTAGAAGGCAAGCAACCACGTTTGCCAGAATTATCGATTCAGTACGCCGACTATGCGATCTGGCAGCGCAACTACCTGACAGATTCCGTTTTGGAGGCGAAGCTTGGTTATTGGGAGGAACAACTCCAAGGGGTTTCCTTTTTGGAACTCCCTACGGATTATTCGCGTCCCGCCGTGCAGAGCAGTAAAGGAGGAACGGTGTCTTGTACGATAGATGAATCGCTGACGAGTGGGCTTATCGATTTGTCACAACGATTGGATGCTACCATGTTCATGACGTTGCTCTCGGCCTTTAAGGTATTGCTGTACCGTTACAGCGGTCAGGAAGATATTTGTGTGGGCACGCCGATAGCGAACCGTACCCAATCGGAGATCGAGCCATTGATAGGGCTGTTTTTGAACACCTTGGCACTACGTAGTAATCTTGACGACGAATCGAGGTTTATAGACGTGGTACAACAGGTCAAGAAGACCACCCTTGGCGCGTACGACCATCAAGAAGTTCCTTTTGAAAAAGTGGTGGACCGTGTTGTGAAGACGCGGGACATGAGCCGTAGCCCGCTGTTCCAGGTGATGTTCAATTTTATGATGGACAATGAGACCGATGACAGGGGAAGAGACGTCATCGACTTAGGGTCTCTTGAATTGACCGAAGAAGCGTTCGACGAAACTACGGCGCAATTTGATCTGAGTTTCGACATCACCCATACGGGTGAAGATCTCGATATTTCGGTGGAATATTGTAGCGATCTGTATAAAGAAGCTACGGTGGTCCGTATGCTGGGTCATTATGTATCGTTGCTAAGGTCCATAGTCTCGACCCCCGAAAAGCGTATCGGGGACCTGGAGCTGTTGAGCGCAGGCGAGCGTACCGAGCTATTGGATGTTTTCAATGGTACGGATGTCGATTATCCTTTGGATGTTGGTTTTGTAGGGATGTTCGAGTCCCGTGTATCGAAGAATCCGGATGGCGTTGCCTTGAGTTTTGAGGGTACGTCGATGACCTATGGAGAGCTTGATGCGCTTTCGAACCGTATAGCGGGTTGTCTTTTGGACCATGGTGTCGGCCGTGACGTCCCGGTGGGGATCTGTTTGGATCGATCTCCATGGATGATCGCCGGTGTTGTTGGTATATTGAAGTCGGGCGGCGGCTACGTTCCCATCAAGCCGGATTACCCTACGGACCGTATCGAATACGTATTGAAGGAGATCGGCTGTAAGGTGGTCTTGACCGATATGTCGACCAAGGGCTCGCTGCCCGAGGTACCTGGTATGGAGGTATTGGTATTGGACGCCGAGGAGCCTTTGTATTCCGAATATCCGTCGGATTCCCTTGATATCGATATTTCCCCTGATAGTCTGGCCTATGTGATCTATACCTCGGGCAGTACCGGTCGTCCCAAGGGGGCGATGATCGAGCATGCGGGAATGTTGAACCATCTTTTGTTGATGTTGGATTCGTTGTCCATGGACGATAGTAGTGTGGTGGCCTTTACGGCACCCTTTACCTTCGATATCTCGGTCTGGCAGATGTTGAGCGGTCTGTTGTGCGGTGGCCGTGTGGCGGTGTACGGGGAGTCGACTATTTTGGA
>CANMSB010000076.1 GCA_947500445.1 uncultured Flavobacteriaceae bacterium
AATTTTCATTGGGGCTAGCCCCAATGAAAAAACAGGATTGTTTAACTTAGGGCTGTACGAAAACGGGTAAGCCTTCAAGTTTATTACTTCAACCTGCTGACCAAAAGTTAAGGTCGTGGTCATCAGTAATAGAAGAAAGCTAATGTTAAGTGTTTTCATTCTGTTCGTATTTAAATGTTATTATTTAGATTTTTTTAGTGGTCCTGCAAATTCAATGACATTCCCATTTAAGTCTTTTATAAAAGCCACTCTTCTGGTGTAGGTATCCAATGGATATGTTCCTGCTTTTATAAAGGTTTCTATGCCCTTTTCATTCAGCTGTTTCATTGTCAAATCAATATCATCGACCTGAAAACAAATGTGGGCGAAACCTTGGTGGGACAGATGGTCGGAAAAATCGCTTACCTGTTTGTTGTTCTGTTCTGAAGATTTATCCCCAATAATTTCGATTCTGAAATCACCATTGTTCAAGTAAGCTAAATCCAGATTATCCAGACCTTCGACCTTCCATTGTACCTCTAGTTCAAAGCCCAAAATATCGTGGTACCATTGTAGGGTTTCCTCAAAGTTGCTCACCCCTAACAAAAGGTGGTCCGCTTTCATTGTGGCCAATCCTTTGTCATTACTATCTGTTTCATTTTTTGCAAAGCTGTAAATCATTACACTTGCCAAGACGATTGCGATTACTGCTACTGTTTTTTTCATTGTTTTATTTTTTAATCTGTTATTGTTGTTTTAAAATTTGATATCCACCTTGTAGGAATCCAAGTTTTCCATCAAGTGCTTTTCTGAAGATGTACCTGGAATGGAAATTACATTCGGTGCATACTGCAATAACCAGGAAAGGGAAAGTTGATTGGTAGATATCCCTTCTTGTTTTGCTTTCGCGAAAGCTGCATCATCCCAATTATTGACCGCTACCGGTGTGTGTGCCACAAAAGCGATATTCTCTGCCGTTGTTTTCTTTACAACATCTTCGTAACGTCTGTCTTTGAAACTGAAAGCATTTTGTACGGCATCAATCTTTGCAACCGACTGAGCTCGCTCTAACTGTTCAACAGTCACGTTAGAAACACCGATATGTTTGATTTTACCTTCTTTTTGAAAATCAGCTAAAGCGCCCACAGATTCTTCAATGGGAATGTTGGGGTCTATGCGATGCAAGAAATACATATCAATGGTTTCTCTTTCTAATCGCTTTAAACTTCCTTCGATGGCCGTACGTAAATAGTAGGGGTGACCGTTTGCCATAATAGCTCCAGGCTTATATTTTACAGCACCTCCTTTAGTAGCGAGCATTACCTTATCCTTAAATGGTCTAATGGCTTCTTGAACTAGAAGTTCAGAAGTATAAGGTCCATAAGAATCTGCTGTATCTATAAAATTGACCCCATTCTCGATGGCAGTCCTGATAACTTTAATAGTATTTTCCTTATTCAAGTTATCTCCCCAAATTCCAGCTCCTGTTGAAGCTCTCATTGTTCCAAAACCGATTCTATTAATTTCGAAATCTCCTAGTTTAAATGTGTTATCTGTTTTCATTTTGTATTGTTTTTAATTACAGTACAAATATCCAACAGATAGGAAGGTATTTTATGGTGAAGAAATCAGTATGAATGGTAAATTTTCCAGTTTTAGGCTAAAAAAGGCAATTATGAACGATATTCTGATGGTGAAATGCCAGTTTTTTGCTTGAAGAATTTGGTAAAGTTAGAAGCGTCCTGAAACTTCAGGAAGAAGGCAATCTCGTTTATAGCCATATCCGTGTTGTTCAAAAGCGACCGTGCTTCAAGCACAATTCTATCGGAAAGAATCTCTTTTGGGGTCTTGCCAGTTACTTTTTTAAGCACCTCGCCTAAATAGGTTGAGTTTATATTGATTTGTTCTGCGATTTCTGAAATGGTGATGAGCCGCTCTACATTATCTTGCGTAATATCATAGAGATGTTCTTCTACAATTTGCTCAAACTGTTTTACAATGCGATTCTGTTTTGTTTCCCTTTGATTGCTATACTGATAATTATAATGCTCCGTGCTTTGATGCATAATGAGCTCCAATAAAGCTTTTGCTTTTTCAAAACGATGAGTACTATTTGAATAACTGATATTGTATAAATGCGTAAACATTTGTTCTGTTTCTGACAAAATTTCATCGGTTAATTGGACTACGACTTTTGAAGTGATTTTAAAACCGTCAAACTCGGTTACCAATTTTTTGAGTGTTGGATGGTCGTCAAAAAAACGTTCCATAAAAACAATGACATAGCCCTGCCATTCGGATAGCCGATTGTAATATCGCAAATGTTGCGGTGCTTGAAAATAAATACTCCCTTCGGTAATGTGATAGTCGGATAGACCTATTTTATATTCTGCCTCTCCTCTTGTCAGCAGAATAATGGAATAGGTGTCACTTCGGAAGATGCTCGTTTCCTTTACCCAAGTGTTGGGCGTATCCGAAAATTTATGAATGTGAAAGTCTTGACTTAAGGGCTGTACCGTTTTTAAACCTTTAAGTAATGTGAAAATATCTTTATAGTAGTTTGTTTTGGATTTCACTATGGCAAGATACTGAAATTAAAAATCAGCAACCTTAACTGGATTGATGATTTTAAGGTTTGAAATACACACTTAAATGTTACTACCGAGGTGCTCATACAGCAAACTTCCGCCGAAACCAATTCCTTTTAGAAGATGTTCACGAATAGGAAGTCCTTCTTTTATCCATTTTTCCATTAACTCTGGACTCACTCGCATTATGTAGCTATGGGAGGTGGCTTTAATCTCTGCGGGTGCAATCGTATCAATAATTGAAATTCCACCGTGCCAAGAACCGAGTCTATCGGTTTTATAAACAACTGGTTTTTCTACGCCATCTAAAAATCTTCTCATCGACCAGCTTCCGTACAATAGAATCCAAAATGGGTTATGGGTGTCTTCTCGTTTTCTCAAAATTTCATTGGCTTCAAAACCGAACTCTTCGGCTTCCTGTGCCACTTGCTCTAATTGCTTTCGCGAAAGCGCACTAAAAAAAGGCACTTTACTTAATTTCTCTATATTTATTGCTGTGGGTATCATTCCTTTATTTTTAAAAAAGCAGGGAAAGTACTTCCCTGCTTTTGGTTATACATTTCTTTTTTGTTTTTAGAACATTCCGCCATTTACGCGGATGTTTTGTGCGGTTACCCAACCTGCCTCAGGACTGGTTAAGAACTTGATTGCTGGCAATACATCAGAAATCTCTCCTAATCGATTATGTACTGACATATGCTTCAAGTAATCTATGGGGTGGTCGTTTTCTACGGGATAGAAAAATGAAGTGTTCAAGGGTCCTGGAGCAATTGAGTTGACTGTTATTCCTCTTGAACCAATTTCCTTTGCAATCATCTTCACAAACTGTTCGGAAGCCGCTTTTGCACCTGCATACACAGAGTACAACCCAGTAGTTACGGAAGTAAGTGTAGTAGAAATATTAACGATGCGCCCACCATCCTGCACTCTTTTTGCTGCTTCGCTCATTAGAAAAAAAGCAGTTTTAGTGTGGATATTAAACATCTGGTCATACTCATCTTCCTCTACTTCAGCAGCTGGTTTTTTCAACATAGTACCTGCGGTGTTGACAAGAATGTCTACTTTTCCGAAGGTGTTTTCTGCCTCGTCAAATAATCGTTTAATTTCTGATACGTTTCTTAAATCAGCTTGCACCAGCTTGGCATTGTAAGCTACCCCTAATCAGAACTGCCTGTTTTTCCAATTTCATCAAAGTTATTGCTTTTAATTCCCTGTGCGGTAC
>CANMSB010000077.1 GCA_947500445.1 uncultured Flavobacteriaceae bacterium
GTCTTCTACTTTGGGCAGGTGCCTTGGCGCTCGGTTTCGTTGCGAATTCTTGGGATTGGCTGAACGAACAGGGGGACCAGTTTTTCGAATGGTTCCAGGACGCCATAGACGTTGTCGAAAGCTGGTTCAAGGGCAGTGACGACATCCCAAAACGGGCGGCTCCCGAAGCCTATGCCATTGAAGCGCCGTTGGTTACCATGGGCGACGGTGGTAATAATTTGAGCATGTTCGATTCCTTTATTGGGCAAGGGTTACAAATAGGACCTGCCATGGGACCCTACATACCTGGAGGACAATCAAAAGATTTGTCATCTACGAAAATCAGTGAAGAAGGACCTTGGGAAGCAGCTTTTGCCATATCAGGGATACTTCTAGCTGATGATGTTTCAGGTGTTGGGGTCATTGATGACGCATTAATTCCGGTTGTTTTGGCAGGCGCGGCAACTTATGATTTAACACAACGTACTTATGTAACTTATACAATGCGCAATGCGAGAGGTCAAATATACGTTGGAAGGACCAGTGGTTTTGGTAATCCATATACTATAATGAACAGAAGAGCATCGGGGCATCATATGAAAGCTTTTGGATTTAAAAATCCGCAATTGGATCGAGCGGTTCAAGGAATACAGGGATATCCTGCAATTAGAGGAAGGGAACAGCAACTAATTGACTTTTATGGAGGTGTTGGCAGCCAAAATGTTGGTAATAGAATAAGGGGAGTAAGCAAATACAATCCTTTGGGTTACTTTTACCATACTAATTCAAATTTATTTTTTGGACCTAAAGCTCCTTTTACTGGATTAAAATTAACGAAATAATGAACACAAACACTAGTGCTGAGTTGACCTATTTACGGGACAGAAGTCTTTTAATAATAGATTTTATTATAAACTTACACCCGAATAATAATTCTTTGATAGAAGTGAAAAGTATTATTCAAACCACTTTCAAAAAAAAAGATTTAAGAGGAATGCGACATATCTCAAGAGATGTCAATAACTGGGCTTCTGGATTATCTAATGGAGAGAAAACAGAACTGGAAGAAATCTTATCTAAAAAGTTCAATGAAAATTTGCAGGGAGATAAACCAACACTTAATTCCTTAAAATTGATTTTAGAAAAGGGAGAAATTAATGATAGTGCGGAATATAAGGTAGTTCTCGACTACTTGGAAAGCAATTCTAATTTAAAAAGAACCGATGAAGAGATTTTATACTTGAAAAAACTCTTACAAAAATATGAAGGGTAAGAACATTCTTTAGTTCAAGTCTTAAGTGTAATACGGGTATTTTTTTAAAAACGGGACTTTGCCCCTTGGTAATAGAATTTTTAGATAAAAATCAAAATGTGATGTATTTTGCTATAGTTAATTCGATTAGTGAGGAAATCACGCCGAAGTCTGAGATGATAAATAGCACCTCTGATGAGATTAACAGTTTTCTTGAGAGGAAAACATATGGTCCCGGTTTGGAAAAGCTGTATGTAGGGTTTATTTGTGTAAATCCTGTATTCGATCAGTTCTTTCAGCCCCGGAGCAAGTATACAAAGTCGAAAAAAAATTTCGAATACAGTCTAAAAGAGGACTTTGAAACCTTTGTTAAATTGGACGAGGCAGACTCACGAAGGGCTATAGTAAAAGGAATCATTGATTCCATTGACAGCGCCATCGAAGAAAATGGGGTAAAGGACTTTGATTCGGAAGCCTATAAAAATGACCTTTTTGAATTTTTTAAGAATAAAAAATGGTTGAAATGAACGAGACGCTTTTTTGGAAAATAATTGAAACCACAAAAACCGAAAATATAGCCTTAAAAACTCAAATCGATCGATTAACGGAAAATTTGAGTTTACTGAGCGAAGATGATATTTTGGGATTTGAAAAAGATGCTACGACAACTTATCGACCGCTCCTCGGATTATGGAATTTTGGCAGTATTGTATATAGCCGATAAGACGGTCAGTGACGATAGTTTTCTCTATTTCAGGTGTTGGCTTATCGCTCAAGGTAAAACTGTATTTGAAAATGCCTTGAAAAGTCCCGATAGCCTGGCAAGTGTAGAGACAATAGAGTTTGATGTCGGGGAAGGGCTTTTGTATGTATCCGATAATGCATTTGTTAAGAAGTATGGTAAACGGACGGATAAAGAACTCCCAAGAGATGTTTTATCTTCTTACCTTGATTATAATTTCGAGAACCATTTTCATGGAGAGGACTGGGAAGAAGACGATTTAACCGAAAGGTTTCCAGAACTTGTAGATCGATATGGTCTCTATTGATCAAAATAAATCGCCCAAACACTAATGTTCCTTTGCCAAATAGAGCTTACTTGGGACAACATATGTCTATGTTAACAGTAAATCTTCGATGCCCAACCGGGACGAGCCGTTAAATAGAAGGACCAAGTTCGCAACATTTTTGGAAATTTTGAAGCTTACCGTTTGTAAAATGGATAGCATGACACTTTTGATGATGAAACACAAAATTACGCTTGCTACGCATATGTTACCGATCAATCTGCTGATATATTCAAAGTCTTAAGAGAAATAGACGGAAGAGCTGGATGGTAGTCTTCTTCTATGGCAGGTGCCTTGATGGTCGGCTTCGTCGCTAGCTCTTTGGACTTGTATAAAGAGGCCAGGGAGATGATTTTGGGAATAAAACCTAAAGGACGATGTTAAGAGCAGGTTCAAGGGCAGTCCCGGCACCCCAAACTAAAGGCTCCTAGACCTATGCCATTGAAGCACCGCTTTTGCCCGTGGGCGACAGTGGTAGTAATTTGGGTATTTTTAATCCTGGTGATAAAGATGGGATCACAACTTGATTTATCGACCATGGCGCCAAGCAGGACTTTACCGGATTCTGGGGTGGGGTCAATTACTTTTGGACCGGTGGAAATATTGATGGAATAAGGTACGGGCGAGATGGGATCGCACGTGGTCTTTCGCCTTCAATGGGAATCGCACCTACTCCGGATAAAGGGTCGTTGGGGCTGATAAAAGGCGTAAAAAGCATTTGGAAAAGTCTTAAGTCATTTGCAGGTTTTGGTAAGGCTGGTAAGAACTTTGTTTACATTTCCAAAAATGCAAATAGTGTAGTTGATTATGCAGGGATAACAAACAATTTAGCAAGGAGAGCTGCGGAACACCTATCATCTAAAGGTATTCGTATTCAGAAATTAATGGGAGGGTTATCACGTTCTGATGCAAGAGCTGTTGAGCAGGCTTTAATCGAAATACATGGTCTTGGTAAAAATGGGGGTACGCTCCTTAACAAGATAAATAGTATTTCACCAAAAAACCCTGTTTACGGTCAGCAGCTTAAAAGAGGGTACGACTTACTGAAATCAATAGGATATTAAAAATGGCAAGAGTTAAATTAGGAGACATATTTGAAATCAAGACAGCTAAAGGCAACGCTTACTTTCAGTGTGTTCATAGTGATAAGTTAGAAGGTGAATTAATTAGGGTCTTCAATCATGTTTTTGAAGAACGACCAAAAACTATTGAAGAAATCCTGAAAATTAAAGATCG
>CANMSB010000078.1 GCA_947500445.1 uncultured Flavobacteriaceae bacterium
GGGATCGCACGTGGTCTTTCGCCTTCAATGGGAATCGCACCTACTCCGGATAAAGGGTCGTTGGGGCTGATAAAAGGCGTAAAAAGCATTTGGAAAAGTCTTAAGTCATTTGCAGGTTTTGGTAAGGCCGCTAGGGGGAGTATTCAACTTACAAAAGCTCGTTTTGGGCATACATTTGTTAAGCATGGAGAAGATGCCACTACATTCTTAATCAATAGAGCTAAAGGTTCTGGGATGGTTCAAGGTCAGTTTTTGAATAATCAGAAAGCGGCACAATTTATTTTAGATAATATAGGAAAGACTGCAAATGGGGCGGTGAATGTAGCACTTCCTAAAGGATTCCCTGCACGTGTAATAATGCCAAACGGTACATTTAGAAATGCAACTCATATACGACTTGTTCCAGGTGGTAGTGGAGTAAAAACTGCTTATCCATTAATTCCAGGTCTTTAAATTCTGTAGAAATGATTTTAACAAAAAAAGCAATAGAATCCATAAATCAGAAATTGTCCCTGCCTTTTACTGGTGTTGAACAAGATTGGGAAGTGGAATTAGCAAACTCTGACCGAGTAGATGAATTTGTGGCTTGCTATAAGAGTACGAAATTATCATCAGAAGAGAAGAAGGCTTTAATGTCTCTCATCTTTGCATCTTATAATGACTTTTTAAATGAACGTGAGATTGATAAGAGTGAACTATGGTTTGAAATAGCTCTTTTGATTCAATCAGATAGAGACCTTTTTAAGGAACTTCTGAGTTATTGGAGGTTGGATGGAGAAACTTCTCCTGAAAATTATTTTAAGATTACTCCTCTTGTCAGAGCAATAAGAAGATGAAACGAATAGGGAAATATAACTTCTATTGGTTGATAAGAGTGATTTTTATTTTTATCACTCTTTTTTTATTTCAAAGTAGCATCATAGCTGTATCAGCGAGTACGTTGAATTTAGGGTTTGACCCTTACAACCCTGTTTCAGCAACCTGTACTGATGATGAAAATGAAGGTTTAACCCACATAGAAAATTATCATGAGTGTGGGGTAAATTTTGTTGAATTAAAAAATTATGTTGGGGTAAATGGTGAATTTTTAGCAATAGAATCGATAGATGCTGTTAGGGCGGGTACTCAAAACTTCAAGTCATTTTCAGCCTTTAAACGAGCATTAGGACCTGCAGGACCTGGTAAGGCATGACATCATATTGTTGAGCAAGGAGGTAATAATGTTTCTAGGTTTGGTGCTAGTCGAATTCATAACACGAGTAACCTAATAAAGTTACCACATGGAAAAGGGTCTATACATGCTAAGATTTCTGGCTTTTATAGTTCCAAACAACCATTTACAGGAGGGCAAACTGTAAGACAATGGTTAAGCACACAAAGCTATCAGCAGCAGTATGATTTTGGTATTAAGACATTAGAACGATTTGGCTGGAAACCATGAAAAAGATAAAAGATATTGAGACTGCTTTGGCAGTTTTTGAAGAAGCATCCATTCAGCAAGCTGAAGCCACCGAAGAAGGTGATTATAAGACTGGAAATAAGCGTCATATTGAAATTACTAAAGCCGTTGAATTCGTTAAAAGTGAAGATACGGTTGATAGTTTAAGACAATTTTTATCTCATACTTCGATTGGGGTACGTATGTGGGCAGCTTGCTACTTATTACCAGTAGATGAAAAAGAAGGAGAAAGAGTATTGAAAGAAATAGCGAAAAGTTCAGGAATACATGCACTCACAGCAGATACTACATTGAGTGAGTGGAAAAAAGGAAATCTGAAATTTTAGAAAGAAGCCTCCCCAGTTGGTACGAGCATCACGCTCGTACCGTCAATGGCGCCTACAACCCTTTCGAATGGGACTCGAGCAGTGGCGACACCTGGAGGGGCATCGGTGGCGGAACCATGAGCCTGAGCACTTTTGTCGGCGGCGCGATCAACGGGGCCGAGATGGCCCAACTGCCCGGAGGCGACGGGGATTCCGCAATGGGGCCTTGGTAGGCGGTTTTTCGAGCGTCCTCGGTGGGGCCGCGGGCCGATTGGCGACCAAAACCTTCTGACGTATCGCCATTAATGGTCTTGGCGTCAAAAACCCAGTGCTAAAGGGAACGATAGGGGGTGTTCTTGTCGGTTCCGGCGGCGGGTATGCCGGTGGGCTGATACAGACGGGAGATCTTAGTTTAGCCCATAAAGCGGGTATAAACAGTGTTGGAACGGGGGTTGCTATCGGCAGTGTCTCCGGGTTTGCAAGTAGTTACTACTATTCAAAGGGCGCAGGAATTAATCCGTGGAATGGGCAGGTTGACACGAGCAATGCAAATAAGGTAAATGTTCTAAGACATTATACGAGTGAAGAAGGTTATAAAGCGATTATGAAAGCTAAAACTTTAAATGCTTCTGTAGGTACTAAAAATGCAAAACATGGTTCAGGTCAATATTTGACGGATTTAACGTCAGAAAGTCTTAGTCCTGATTAGGTTTCCAGACGATGGTTTGGAGTTACCTGGAACGGGAAAAGGTTTCCTATTTCATTGAGATTGATTTAAGTGGATTGAATGTGATAAAAAATGCTCCAAATACTTTCTTACTACCAGTAACCAATGGGCTTGCATTAAATGGTCTAATTATAAATCACGGCGTAACAACTATCAAATAGCATGAAGGAAGTTTTTGTTAAAAAATACTGGGCAGAAGAAGATACATTGTACTATATTCATTTTCACGGTAGAAACGCTGTTTCCCAAATAGAAATCAGAAAAGGCTCTAAAGTGTTTTTATCGACTGAAAACCCTTTACAGGGCGATTCGATGTTGTATGACCAATCTTTGGAAGATCTTGATTTAGATAAAAATGATTTTATATCGCAAGACGAATTTATGCGAGCTTGGAATGAAAAAAAATAACAACAGAAACTTTGGGAAACCGAGGCACTTCGTATTAAAAATTAGGACTATCTCATAAAGTGTGTAAGTAGCAAAATAGCGGGGGCATGCCCCCGCTATTTTTTTTAACTTTAAATAT
>CANMSB010000079.1 GCA_947500445.1 uncultured Flavobacteriaceae bacterium
AGAGCTGATCGTTTCAAATTGGGTATCCGTCAATTCCATTTAACAAAGATACCTATTTTGTGTTAACACGCCCTAGTAAAAAGTGGTAAGTACGCTGTTGAATTTTAATTTGAACTTGAGTTTGAATTTGACGTTTGAGTTTCAACTTCGCTCGCGGTCCTCGACAAGCTCGGACTGACAGAAAATTTGTTATTTGGCGGTATGGTTCCTTCATCTTTGCTCCTTCAGCGCAGCGGTCTTTTTTCAAATAGTACAAAGTATTCGGTACAAAGTATTCGGTACAAAGTATTCAGTATTGCGGGGAATGAATTTGACAGTCGAACTTGTCTTTGTTCTATTTTCTTTCAGCGCAGCGGTCTTTTTTCAAGTAGTACAAAGAATTCAGTATTGAGGGAATGAATTTTACAGTCGAATTTGTCTTTGTTCTTTTCTCTTTTCTCTTTCAGCACAGCGGTCCTTATTCAATGAACAGTTTGCGTGGTCACTAATGAGTAAAAAAGTATGTAGTGATAACGTTTGACGTTTGACGTTTGAATTTGCGTTCGGTTTTGACGTTTATTTCATAAAAAAAAGCACCGCTCTCGCGGTGCTCCCTAACAATCAAAAAAGTACGGCGCTTACTGCGGCATGACAACATCTTCGATGATGTGGATGACTCCATTGGAGGCCGATACATCCGTTTTGGCAATTTTACTGAAATTGCCGTTGGCATCCTTTAAATAGATTCCTCCATCTTTGCTCACTGCGGTTAAGGTACCACCGTTCAGGGTAGTCAAGGTTACTTCTCCTTTTCCTTCCTTTAACGCTTTCGCTACATCGGCGGCCATTAACTTTCCGGATACAACATGGTAGGTAAGTATGGCACCTAGTTTTTCTTTGTTAGCCGGCTCCAACAAACTGTTTAGAGTTTTGGAGTCGATTTTTGCGAAGCCCGAATTTACCGGGGCAAATACGGTGAAAGGGCCATCACCTTTAAGGGCATCCACCAAGTCCGCCGCTTTCACCGCAGTGACCAAAGTAGAAAAATCATCTACTGACGCGGCAACATCGACAATATCTTGCGATTTTGCTTTTTGGGCGAACAACAACAGGGATAACACGGTGAAACTTACGATTAATTTTTTCATGGTTTAATTTTTACATTTTCTTAGTACAAACAACTATTGCTTGTTTTCATGAGTAGGTACACGGGCATGCTCTCTTTGGATGAGCATGCTGTTTTTTTATCATATCTTTAACATTGAAATGTCGGCTCGGGAAACTCATATCGAATTAATCAAGCGCCTACAACAAGGTGAGCAAAGTGCGCTCTTGGGCCTGTATGACGCGTATTCCAAAGCGCTGTACGGTATCATTGTCCGCATTTGTACCCGAGAGGATATTGCTCAGGATGCGCTACAGGAAAGTTTTATAAAAATTTGGGAAAAGATTGATAGTTACGACCCGGGTAAGGGACGCTTTTACACTTGGGCCTATCGTATCGCAAAAAACACCGCGTTAAATACTGTTAGGAAAGCCACTCCGCTCATCCAAACCGACGATTTGAGTGTATATACCAATAAAACTGCAGACCTTGCTACGGACTACACAGAGTTGAACGGTGTCCTTAAAAAGTTGGAACCACACCATCGCAAAGCCATAGAGCTGGTTTATTTTAAAGGGTTGACCCATCGAGAGGCACATGAGGAAATGGCAGTTCCCTTAGGGACTTTTAAATCGTACATCCGCCAGGCGTTGGTACAGCTCCGAACGGAATACCCTAAAGAATTGTTGTTATTGTCAGTATTAGTTGAAATGATCGGACATGGATAAAAAGAAAATCTTGGAAGACGGCCTCTTGGAGCAGTACCTTCTTGGGGAACTTGACGCGGCTACCATGAAATCGGTAGCGTCGGCCATGGAGGACGATATGGAGTTACGCGCCCATTTTGAAGGACTTGAGGAGAATTTTGAGCGTATTGCCTTTGAAAATGGGATTGTCCCGCCAAAAACGGTAAGAGATACCTTGGAGGCGCAACTTTTGGAAAGCGAACAAAAGGATGAAAAACAAATACGTTCCCTATCACCGGCCAAATCGAGTTCTAAAACGAATTTTTTGGTGGCGGCTAGTATCGCTGCAGTATTGGCTTTTGGGACATTTTGGATGTATACCCAATGGCGAACCGCGGAAAACAATTTTAAGGCACTCGAAAGCCAGACCTTTGCGTTGCAAGAACGGCTGTCCCGATTGGAAAAAAACTATAGCGAAACCAGTAATCGCTACCAACAGATCAATAATCCCAATGTAATACCCTTGGTGCTGATGGGTAATGAAAAGGCACCTAACTCCAAGGCGACCGCATATGTGAACCATAGGACCAAACAGGTTATTTTGAACGCAAAAGGGCTGCGGACCCTGGACGAGGAACATACCTATCAAATGTGGGCCGATGTGGAAGGGGAGATGATCAATATGGGTATTGTAAAAACAGGCGAAGACTATATCATCTTAAACTATATCGACCACGCCGAATCGTTGAACATCACTATTGAACCGGCCGGCGGAAACGACCATCCCACAGTGGAGAACTTGATTTCCAATGTAATCCTGTAATTAGGGTATAAAGTAGAAGGTAATCGTTGCTAAGACAGCAGTCGGTAGCGTATATTCGTTTAATAGAGCCATTGTTTCGATGCTAAGGTTTGCGTTTGTCCGGAACTTATATTTAAACTTGAATATGGTCTTTTTTCAATGGACAGACCGCAGTAGTAGTAGGCATGATTAGTAATGAGTAAAAAGTAATTAGTAAAGTTTTGAATTTGAATTTGACGTTTGCAGTTGGATTTTGAACTCCATACTTGAACTTTTTTAGTCTATTGTCTTTTCTCTTTCAGCGCAGCGGTCTTTTTTCAATGGGCAATGAACAATTAATAATAAACAATAAGTGATTAGTAAAAAGTCAATAGTGTCCGGTTAATGTAATAGTAATCTTTGTAAAGACCTTAAAAATATACAAGTTACAGCCGTTCTTTG
>CANMSB010000080.1 GCA_947500445.1 uncultured Flavobacteriaceae bacterium
GAAGGTGGAAGGCTGCTTCCGGCCGTTACCTTACAGGAAAGGCCCGATCGTATCCCGCTCTCGTACAGCCAGGAGCGATTGTGGTTCCTGGACCAGTTGCAGGGCAGCGAGGAATACCATATTCCGATCGTACTACGTCTGAAAGGCAATCTTGACAGGATTGTCTTGGAAGACTCGCTTAGGACCATCGTTGAACGCCATGAAGTGCTCCGTACGGTTTACGTATCGGAGGACGGTATCGGTTATCAGCAAATCAGATCGGAGGACGATTGGTCTATAGATGTAGAGGAAGTAAAGGATGTTTCAAGGATAGTGGAATTAGTGAATGATTTCACGGAAGTTCCCTTCGAACTGGCCACCGATTATATGTTTAGAGCACGCCTCTATGTACTTGCACCTCAGGAATACGTTTTGGCCGGAGTCTTCCATCATATTGCTAGCGACGGATGGTCAGACGGTGTTTTGGTGAGTGAGTTTATAGAATTGTACGATGCATATTCGAATGATCGTACAGTGTCCCTCCCTGCACTATCGGTTCAGTACGCCGACTATGCGATTTGGCAGCGGGAGTATTTGGAAGGAGAGGTATTGGAAGATCAGTTGAGATATTGGGAGGAAAGCCTTGCAGGAGTCGAAATCTTGGATTTTCCTACGGATCGTATACGCCCGTCTGTACGTAGCACTGCCGGAGCTAGCTTCCAGATGGAGCTCGATAGCAATCTTCGCGACGAGTTGATGTTGCTGTCTCAAAAGGAGGGGGCGACACTTTTCATGACGCTGTTGACCGCCTTCAAGGTATTGTTGTACCGATACAGCGGGCAGTCCGATATCAGTGTAGGTACGCCTATCGCGAACCGTACCCAGAAAGAGCTGGAGGGGATGATTGGTTTCTTCGTGAACACCCTTGTGCTTCGCAGCGATTTGGGTGGCGATCCTGTTTTTACGGAGCTATTGGCACAGGTAAAGGGTACGACCCTTGGAGCGTACGATCACCAGTCTGTGCCCTTCGAGAAGGTGGTCGATCGTGTTGTCAAGATACGCGATATCAACGTGAATCCATTGTTCCAAGTGATGTTCGTTTTGCAGAACACCCCTAACGACGATGGGCAAGAAGTTATTGGATTCGATAATCTGGCTATTGAATCTTTCGAAGGCAAAGGAGGTACAAATGTAAAATTTGATTTGACGTTGTTCTGCGAGGAAGACGCTTCGGGCATATCGCTGAATTTGGAATATAGAAAAGACCTATTTGACGAATCGACGATCAAAGGCATATTAGATAGCTATAGAGAGCTGTTGATAAGTATAGTTTCATGCCCCTCGTCAACGCTTGACCGCCTATCAATGATAGAAGAATCAGGCCACCTAGGGGCACTGGAATTCTCTAATAAGGAAAAATTTGGATATGGATCAAATCAGACTATTGTCGATTTGTTCGAAGACCGTGTTTCAAAGACTCCCGATGCGGTAGCATTGACTTTTGAAAGCGCCGAAATGACCTATGGGGAATTAAATAAAAAGGCAAACCAATTGGCACGGTACCTGGTAAAAAAGGGAGTTGTTGAGGATTCAATAGTAGCTATCTGTGCGAATCGTTCCATGGAAACGGTCATTGGTATTTTGGGGATATTAAAAAGCGGTGCAGCCTATTTGCCGATTGATCCAAAGCATCCTAAAGATCGGATACGTCATATGTTGACGGATTCAAATACTGCACTTCTTGTTTCGCATTCCGATTTGGAAGGTACCTTGAAGGCTACCTGCGACAATATAGAGTTTATCCATTTGGACGGAGAGGTTTTACAGGGCATGTCAAAAAGAAGACTTTCCAAAAAAAGAAAACCGGAAAGCTTGGCATATATAATCTACACCTCGGGAAGTACGGGCAGGCCAAAGGGGGTTATGGTAGAGCATCACAATCTTGTCAACTACATCGATTCACAGACGAATACGTACGGTATAAACGATTCCGATGTAATTCTGCAAACATCCAACCTTGTTTTTGATGCCTCTGTAGAACAGGTTTTCCTTAGCTTGTTAAACGGGTGCTGTCTAGTGCTGATAAAAGAGGATACGATTGTCGATGAAGTATTGTTGAAAAGAGTTTTGGCCGACCATGCCGTTACACATATCCATACAACCCCGGGTATTTTAAAGGTTTTAGACCCTAGTATCGGGACATCGTCTTTGAGAAGGGTGGTCGTAGGCGGAGAGGAATGTTCCGTTGCATTGGCCAATGCATGGGTCCAAAATTATGATTTCTATAATAAATATGGTCCCACCGAGGCTACGATAACGGCTACAATCAAATATTTTCCCAAAGGATCGACAGTGAATCGTGTATCCATTGGCGGCCCGATCCAAAACACGGATGTCCATATCCTATCGAAAGGGCTTCGGACACAACCGGTGGGAGCGATTGGGGAACTGTGTATCGGGGGAGAAGGGTTGACCCGTGGATATTTGAACCGCCCCGAGCTTTCGTCCGACAGGTTTATCGTTCACCCTAAAGCAGGGCAACGGCTTTATTTAACGGGAGATTTAGCGAAAAGGTTGCCAAATGGGGAGATTGAATTCATAGGCCGTATGGACGACCAGGTGAAGGTCCGCGGGTATCGTATCGAGCTCGGGGAGATCGAGAGTGTGCTCTCTGATGTCGAGGGCATCTCGGGGAGCTGTGTATCGGCACTTCCCGATGTGCAGGGCAACAAGCGTTTGGTAGGTTATGTAGTAGGTGATGAATCCCTTGCAGGTGAGTTTATAGAGGTGGAGCTCATGGAACGCCTTCCGGAGTATATGGTGCCGCGTTTATGGGTGTTTTTGGAATCACTTCCCTTGACGCGCA
>CANMSB010000081.1 GCA_947500445.1 uncultured Flavobacteriaceae bacterium
AATCGCTCCTCCCAATAGGACAGCTGCCCTTCAAGGACGTCCCCCTCCAGGTGCGTGCGCTGCCAGATCGCATAGTCGGCATACTGTAATGGCAATGCCGGGAAATCGCACGTTCCCCTCTGCACCAGCGATGTATAGGACTCCATGAACTCATTGGTCAGGATCCCGTTCGACCAACCGTCGCTCGCGATGTGGTGCAGTACATTGGCGAAGACATGGCTCCCGTCGCCCAACCGGTAAAGGCGCGAGCGCAGCATATAGTCCCGCGACAGGTCGAAGGGATCTTCTATAAAGGCGGTTATCAGCGCCTTCGGGTCCTCCCCTTCACTTACCGTTACCACTTCCATCGACCAGGAATCCGCCGGAAGTACTTCCTGATAGCCGATCCCTTTCTCGGATCTGATCACCGTGCGCAGCACCTCGTGGCGCGACAGGATATTCTTAAGAGCGTTTCGCAGAGCGTTCTCATCTACGGAACCTGTAAGTTTTAATATCATAGGCATGTGGTACTCCTCGCTGCCCTGCAGCTGGTCCAGGAACCACAAACGCTCCTGGCTGTACGAGAGCGGGATACGTTCCGGCCGCTCCTGTACCGTAACGGCAGGTAGAAGGGCCCCCTTCCCCTTGGTCGAGAGCGCCACCGAAAGCCCCTCCACCGTAGGGTGCACGAAGATATCCGCGATATCCAGCTCGATATCCATATCCTTGCGCACCATCGAAACCAAACGCGTCGCCAACAGGCTGTGCCCGCCGAGCTCGAAGAAATTGTCGCGGATCCCCACCTTGTCCACGCCCAGCAGTTCCTGCCAGATATCCGACAGGCGCCGCTCGGTCCCGTTACTTGGCGCTACGTACTCGTTAGAGGTGATGTCCGACATACCAGGGTCCGGCAACGACTTCCTGTCGATCTTGCCGTTGCGCGTAAGCGGCAGCGCATCCAAAAACACCCATAGACGCGGCACCATGTACTCCGGAAGGAGGCCCTTGAGCATCCCCTCCAGACCTTCACGGTCTTGCGGGCCCTCCTGTACCACATACCCGACCAGGCGTTTGTCGCCGCGTGGATCGGGACGTGCCAATACGCAACAGGCACCGATACCCTCAACGCCCGAGAGCACGCTCTCGATCTCGCCGAGCTCGATACGGTAGCCACGTACCTTCACCTGGTCGTCCTTCCTTCCGATGAACTCGATCTCGCCATCGGGCGACCAACGGCCAAGGTCCCCCGTTCGGTACATCTTCCCACCCGCTACATAGGGGTCGTCGACGAACTTCTCCAAGTTCAGCTCCGGACGGTTAAGGTAACCATCCGATACCCCCGCACCGCCGATGCACAGCTCCCCCACAACGCCCCGAGGCAACAGACCGCCATGCGCGTCCAATATGTATACTTTAGTATCCGAAAATGGAGTCCCTATTGGAATGTTTTGATAGGAAGCATTCAAATCTACCTTATGGAGTAGTTTACCTATAGTGGTCTCCGTTGGTCCATAATGATTGATTACTTTAATAGCTTTATTCGTATTTTTTATTTTATCGACCAAAGTGGGCGTCAGTATATCCCCCCCAAATATGATTCCCGATTCAGGCAGAAGCGGACCATATTCACTTTCCAAGGCCGACCAATGAGAGGGTACTATCTTGATGTAATCGATCGTATTTTGATCAAAATAACTTCCCATTGCATATGCATCTTTCAATGCATCTTTCGAAAAGGTATGCAAAGTACCCCCGCTCAAAAGCGAACCGAACAATACCGTATTCCCCAAATCTGCAGAAACGGTGGACATCAATCCATAGCTATAAGGACAATTGATTTCTAGTGAGGACAATAGGCCGTGGATGTAATCCGATAAATTAGAATGCTTGATAAGGACCCCCTTGGGCATTCCCGTACTGCCCGAGGTATAGATCACATAGACAGGGGAATCAACAACTATCCCGGTGTTCAGACTTATCACCGACTCTTTTTCGATAACTTTTTGTTCGCTATCCAAGGCTACAATAGTAATTTCCTTGGAAAGTGGCAGCACACTGCTATATTGGCTATGTGTCAATACAATCTTTACATTAGAATCATCTAGCATATACGCTATCCGATCCTCCGGAAATTCCGGGTCTATAGGCACATAGGCACTGCCGAGTTTGAGTATGGCAAGTATCCCAACTATCATTTCTAAAGAACGGTCGGAACATATGCCTATCAACATTCCTGCTTCAGCGCCATATTCGTTTTTCAAATACCTTGCTAACTGATTAGACCTTTCATCCAACTCTGTATACGTAAGCGTATATGATTCTGAAACAAGGGCAGTGGTATTTGGTGTTTTTCTTGCTTGGATTTCAAACAGATCTACTATCGTTTCCTCTTTGGGGTATGCTATATTCGAAGTACCTGCTATTTCTAATAATTGTTGCTCTTCCGAAACTGTAAACATGGAAAGTTCGGACAAACGGCGTTTGGGGAATTGTACGATACTGTATAAAAGTTCCTTGTAGTGCTCCAAGAAATTATGAACTGTATCGGTTTTGAATAATTCCTTATTATATTTTAAACTTAATGATATACCCGATTCATCTTCATGGCCGACCATTGTGAGGTCATACTTTGAAGTTATTTGACCATCTTCATAGGGAGATATAGTTAACTCTTCGTATATGCCACTTGATTCTTCATTTTCATTTTCTGGTGTATTTTGTAATATGAACATTACTTGGAAGAGCGGAGTATGATTCATATCCCGTGTCTTGACCACCCGTTCGACCACCTTCTCGAAGGGCGCCAACTGGTGGTCGTACGCGCCAAGGGTCGTCTC
>CANMSB010000082.1 GCA_947500445.1 uncultured Flavobacteriaceae bacterium
GTACCGCACAGGGAATTAAAAGCAATAACTTTGATGAAATTGGAAAAACAGGCAGTTCTGATTAGGGGTAGCTTACACAAGTATTTTAACATCCGAAGATTTAGAAGAATTTAGAAAAAGCCTACTGGAAGAAATCAAAGAAATGCTATTGCAGTACAACAAGATTACCATAGATAGGTGGGTGAAATCAAATATTGTAATGGCTAAACTGGGTATTAGCCCAGGTACATTACAGAACTTTAGAATAAACGAAACGATACCTTACTCAAAACTTGGAGGTATCATTTACTATGACGAAGAGGAAATCAATGAGATACTCTTAAAAAACAAGAATTTCTTTCTAAACAGATAGGCTATGAAAATTGCAACATATAACATCCAGAATATTTTTTACAGGGATAGAGCCTTGATAAAAAAGTATAGGACAGAAAACCACGAATTATGGGTCGAAGAATTTGAAGCCCTTATGGTCAAAGGAATGCGAACCAGTAAAGAGTATAACCGAATGCGTGCCTTATCACAACTCTTGGGTTTTGAAGATTCACAAAATAGCCCTTACCTCACTATGATGCATAAAATGGGGCAATTATTTTTAAAAAAGAATGTAGAGGCAAAGGCATATAAGGCAACTCATTTAACCGATTGGAACGGTTGGGTAAAGCTAAATTCTAACCCTATAAATGATATCGCCATTGAGAACAAGGCAAAGGTTATCAAAGAAGCATTCCCAGATGTGCTCATTTTACTAGAGGTTGAGGATAGGGTTTCATTACTTGAATTCAACAAATACTTTTTATCGAATGCCTATACTCATATCCTATACTTAGAAACCAACGATGTTTATGGCAGGGGAATAGGTGTTTTAACGAAAGAAGGATATAAGGTGAAATCGATGAAATCTCACGTTAACGATTTTGATAAAAATGGCAACCCTATTTTTGATATGGATTTGCAGGAATATAAAATAAGCACTCCTAATGGAACACTTGTAACAGTCTTATCAACTTGTTTTTTGGATGATTCTGAGAATCCAAAACAAGTCAACTCTAAAATTGAAATTCAATCTAAAAGAATAGCAGAGGTATATAAAGCACTTAATAACAAGAATGATTTAATTGCCGTTATGGGTACGTTTAATGCACCTTCATACAGTAAACTCCTTTCACCGATTGTTGAGGAAACGGATTTAAAAGATGTTTCAAAGCACAACACTTTTGAGGTGGATTTAGATAAGGGAAAAGACTCAAAATATTTTCGTTTAGGAGCTTATAAAATGGGTGTGAATATAAAACAACGGGATTATCTAATGCTTTCCAAAACATTGTACAAAATTGTCAAGAGTTGCGGGTTAATACGCAAAGGGATATGGTATAAAAAACAGCCCCAATGGGAGATGCTAAAAAGCATTAAAAACGAGACCCATATTGCGAGTGAACATCCTTTGGTATGGTCTCAATTAAAAATAGGATAACGATGGAATTACAAACGATACAAAATAGGATTTACGAAATACGAGGGCAAAAAGTACTATTAGATTTTGACCTTGCAGAATTATACGGAACGGAAACCAAAAAATTAAAACAGGCAGTAAGACGAAATATAGCCCGTTTTCCTTCTGATTTTATGTTTGAACTGACCAAAGATGAGTACAATTCTCTAAGGTCACAATTTGTGACCTTAGAGAATACAGGTAGAGGGAAATACAGTAAGTATACTCCTTTTGCTTTTACCGAACAAGGTATAGCAATGTTGGCAAGTGTATTACGCAGCCCAAAAGCGATTGAAGTCAATATTCAAATTGTACGTGCTTTTGTTTTTCTGCGAAAGTATGCCCTTTCACATGCAGAGTTGACCCAAAAACTACGGGAGTTGGAAACCAAGTACAACAAGCAATTCAATGATGTTTTTGAAGCGATTAATTTTCTGCTTCAGAAAGATAAAACACTGGTAGAGCAGAAAAATCGTAAAAAGATAGGTTTTAAGTAGGAAAGAATACCTAATAAAGTAGAGGTGAAACATGTACTTTTAAAGGGCATATCGGAAGATAATTGATGTAATCTAAAACTTGTCAAGTGAATAGTTTTCACTGATATTTCTAAGGGAATTAGAGTCTTTTTTAAAAACAATTGCTTGTATGACGGTAATGATTAGAAACAATACAGTTAAAACAATAACCACTATATATTGGCCAGTAAATAATTCGACATCAATTTTACTTGAAAAATTAATCGTACTTATTAACGGCCATAGGAAATAGATACAAACAAATAGAAATAGTATTGAAGAAATAAGAAAATATGACCAAATAAATCTTTGAGAATAAGTTAATTTTTCTTTTATATATTCAATTACTTCACGAATTTCATTTTTCTCATCAGGATTCTTAACGAAGAAATTATGCTCTTTTATGTTCTTAACTTTTTTACCAAATAACCTATAAATAGACTTTAAGTCGGAAAAGTGATTTTTTAATGAGAAATTCAGAATAATCGAGGATACAAGTAAAGAAAAAATAACTCCTATTTGTAATACTGAGTTGGTTATTTTGCTAAGAGAGAATAGGATAGCGGAAAATGCGATGGGAACAGAAAGAATTTTAATAGTCAGTTTGGACAAGGACTATCTCATAAAGTGTGTAAGTAGCAAAATAGCGGGGGCATGCCCCCGCTATTTTTTTTAACTTTAAATATT
>CANMSB010000083.1 GCA_947500445.1 uncultured Flavobacteriaceae bacterium
CTGATCGTTTCAAATTGGGTATCCGTCAATTCCATTTAACAAAGATACCTATTTTGTGTTAACACGCCCTAGTTCAATATATTAAATCAGTCGATGATTTAGAATTGAGTTATAAAAAAAGAAATTCTGGATATACTCACATCGGTGCATTGTTCACGGATATCATTCTTCAGGCTGGGCTAAATTACACTACTGTTGTGAAACCCCGAGTTAACAGAGTTCTTTATGATTTTCCTCAAGCGAATAATCTCCAAGATTTACGGTTGGTAATTGAACAACATGGTTTAGAAAAGGTTATAAAATGGTCACACCCTGTTAAGATTGAACGATTTTTAGACCTTTTGGATTTTTGTACGAAACGTGAAATCAATAACTGTGCTGATTTAAAAACATTTTTAAGAAAAATTGACAATAGGATATTGTTCCTTTCAGTCAAAGGTTTGGGGCCGAAAACCCTCGACTATACAATGAAATTATTAGATTTTGATACAATCGCGGTCGATAGACATATCATTGGGTTTTTAGAATTGGCTGGATTAGAGCACAACAATTACGAGTTTACAAAAAAGACGGTTGAGTTCGCTGCTGACCTTTTAGAGGTTTCTAGAGCTTCTTTGGATGAGACCATTTGGTACTACATGTCAACAAAACCATCAACTACTGATGTGACAACACAGCTAAAATTTACCTTCTAGTTTTTCTGGCCTAAGAGAATTTTGGCAAAACAATAGGGGAGAGGAGCGTTAAGAATTTTAGGGGGCTGGTTACAAGATTAGTTTATAGTCATATTGGTTGTATTGCCTTAAAGCAGTCTTAAGGGTTCCAATGGATCCTAAAATTTAGCGACCGACCCGTACATTGTTTCCAAAATTATCTGTAAGCCTTGATTTTTTTGTTTCTTTTTTTATCAAGAAAAAAAGAAAAGATAACTTCGTTACATGCAAGAAATTACCTTAAAAAACGTTAGAGATTTATTAGAATCGGGCTCTCTGGAGTTTATAGCAACCCAAGAAGCAGTTTGCTTACCAATCCTTCAAAGGATTTACAAAAAAATGAAAATTGGTATCAAATTTGATGGAATTAAAGTAAAAGGTTCAAGGATAGTTGATGGACATCATAGGTATATTTGTTCTGAACTTTCAAAAGTTGAAATTACCAAGTATAATTGGGATATATCATCAGCTGTTGAGGATTGCAACTGGAGTGAAGTAAATATCAGGGAATATGATTATGAAACACCTGAAAGGATACACGAACACAATGTAAGGGATGCTAAGTTAAACGACCTAGATATTAGCGTTTTAAACGATTTATAAAATAAAACATATCTTTGTAACATGCTGATTTTATTAGACATAGATGGAGTAATGGTTCCTGCAACAAGTTGGAAACGCCCTGAATTTGAAAATGACGGGTTTCCAAGGTTCAGCAGAGGAGCTGTATTTAGCCTTCAGAAAATTATTTCTGAAACAGGTGCAGATATTCTATTGACAACTTCTCACAAGTCTAGCTACAGTATTTCTGAATGGAAAAAGATGTTTTCTATTCGAGGATTTGAAAACCTTAATATTAAGAGACTTAATAAAAACATTAATAATCTTAATAGAAGAGAGGAAATAATGAAATGGGTAAATAAAACGAGTGAAAATTCCTTTGTCATTATTGATGATGATAAGTCTTTAAATAATTTACCATATAATGTTAAGTCTAAACTTGTACAACCTAGTGCAACCGTCGGTTTAAACGATGAACTAGCTGATTCAGCTATTAAGATTTTGAAGTCTTCAAATAGACTAGCGAGTTAAATACAATATATATTATACATAATGTTAGAAGTACCTCAAGTAATTGTGTAAACAAAGGATAGTGGTAGCAAGGGCTAAGAAATTATCTCGCAGAGTAATTTTTAGCTGTTGCGTCAAGTTGACGAGAATGCTGTAGAAAAAAATATAACGTACATTTTATCGAATACGAGAATTTTGAAAGAATCTAAAAGGTTAGCTTTTTTTTGGCGCTGGCTAAGCGTTGGTCTCCGAAGCTTTAGAGGTGTTTAGAAATCAACGCCATAAAACGTTTATTTTTAAAAAGCAATCGAGTCCCGAGGCCTAGGGAGCTGTGCGACAATTTTATGCTTCGGCTACGCTCAGCACAGGCATCACGACTAATTATGGATACAGCCGAAAGGTTTCTCGCTGGGTTGCCAAAAGTTTAAAATTTTCTAAAAAATTTTTTCTGTTTAGAAATTTAGCAATATTGAAGCTACGTAAATTAAACAAGTTGATGACCCTGTTGGTAATTCGCTTAAAAGCTATAAACGAGATAGAATTATGACATACAGCCGTTAAGGACCATTCCAGTAAAACGGCTTTGACATAATATCTGCCGATATAGTGCTGCGCCCGATATCTGATATTATATCAAATGCAAGCATGCGCCGTTTTACACGATATATAAATCTGTATCATAATGTACCGCGTTATGTAACTTTGCTTAGGTAAAGCAAAGTATTTGGCACTTCACTTTCTTTAAAATTTTTCTTCTAATAAGTATCTTCTTCTAAGGTAATGGAACACTTATTAACTGACCGACGGTAGGAGGGAGTGTAAGCTACCCCTAATCAGAACTGCCTGTTTTTCCAATTTCATCAAAGTTATTGCTTTTAATTCCCTGTGCGGTA
>CANMSB010000084.1 GCA_947500445.1 uncultured Flavobacteriaceae bacterium
CGTATGCTGGGTCATTATGTATCGTTGCTAAGGTCCATAGTCTCGACCCCCGAAAAGCGTATCGGGGACCTGGAGCTTTTGAGCGTAGGGGAGCGCCGTGAATTATTGGAGGCCTTCAACGGCAGTGCGATCGACCTGGGCAATACGGTGCCGATCAACGTACGTTTCGAGTCCATGGTTTCGCTTTACGGTGGATCGACCGCGGTGGTGCACGGTCCCGAACGTTGGAGCTACGACGAGCTGAACGTTTATGCGAACCGTGTGGCGCACGGGCTCCTGGGCCGCGGGCTTTCCCCCGGTACCTGCGTGGGGGTTTATATGGATCGCAGCCCTGTTTTCCTCGGGTGCATGTTGGGGATCATCAAGGCGGGCGGTGTGTACGTACCCTTGGATACCCAGAACCCTCCATCGCGCATCGGCGCGATGCTCGGGGAGAACAGTTTCCCGTACCTGATCACGACGGGCGGGCTTTTGTCGGGTCTTGACGGTCTTGGGAAGAAGACCGTTCTTTTGGTGGACGATCATGTATCGGATGTTGCCCTGTCCGGGAACGGGGAGGTGTCGGTCCATGATGGGGGCTACCTATCGGGAATGCCGGAAGGGAACCCAGTCAACGTGAACGATATGGAGAGTTGGGCGTACGTACTGTTCACCTCCGGGAGTACGGGCGTTCCCAAGGGGGCGATTACGCGCCATAACGGTGCGATGAACCATTTGTTGGCGGAGTACCGTCTGATGGACCTTCCGGACGGTTTCAACTTTTTGCAGAGCGCGGGGATCGGTTCTGACATCTCTGTTTGGCAGATGTTGGGCCCCGTATTGAAGGGTGGCAGCTGTGTGATGATCGACAAGATGGACCTTTTGGACTATGACCTTGTACTGTCCGTTATCAAAGACCGGGGCGTAAACGTGGTGGAGTTCGTCCCTACCTATATGTGGGGCCTTTTGGAGCATATCAAGGATATGGGAGGTGCGTTTGCACTTCCGAGCCTTTCTTGGATTATGTTGGTAGGGGAATCAATCCCGGTATCGATGGTCAACGACCTTCGAGAACTGTACCCGGGTGTTCGCATGGTCAACGCATATGGTCCCTGTGAGGCCTCTGATGATGTTATCCAGTACGAGATAACGGAAAAGCTTTTAGATGACACACAACGGGTCCCGATCGGGAAGTTGATCCCGAATATGAACGCGGTGATATTGAGCCGTGAGGGCCATCTTTGCCCTATCGGGGTAGCTGGTGAGATCTGTGTGAGCGGTGTGGGGGTCGGCGCGGGGTACCTGGACCTGCCGGAGCGTACGGCGGAGAGTTTCGTTGCGAACCCCTTCGCGGAGCTTTCCGGGGATGTGCTTTATAAGACGGGTGATTTGGGTCGTTGGCTTTCCGACGGGAACATGGAGTTCCTTGGCCGTGCCGACCACCAGGTGAAGATCCGTGGCCACCGAGTGGAGCTCGAGGGGATCGCGGCGGTGGTCCGCACGAGCGTTCATGTGGAGGACTCCCATGTACTGGTGCACAGGGACGCCGATGGCCGCGAGTACGTCGTGTGCTTCGTTGTTACGGGCGTTACGGGCAGGGAGCTCGGGGAGGACCTTACGGAATCGCTCCACGCCCTATGCCGCGAGGAGCTCCCGGCGTACATGCACCCCTCGCATTACTGCGTTGTGGAGGGCTTCCCCGTGAACCTGAGCGACAAGGTGGACGGCAAGGCGCTTATCGCGACCTTTTTGTCGGAGCAGGGTACGGGTTCCCTACAGGCGTCGAAATATGTGGCGCCAAGTAACGGGACCGAGCGGCGCCTGTCGGATATCTGGCAGGAACTGCTGGGCGTGGACAAGGTGGGGATCCACGACAACTTCTTCGAGCTCGGCGGGCACAGCCTTTTGGCGACGCGTTTGGTTTCGATGGTGCGCAGGGATATGGAAGTGGAACTTGCCATAGCGGCGATCTTCAACTTCCCCACCATATGGGAGTTGGCACAAAACCTGATCGGGGGACCCGGAAGATCATTGTTGCCGGGGGTGACGGTGCGGGAGCGCGGGGAGCGTATCCCGCTCTCGTACAGCCAGGAGCGGTTGTGGTTCTTGGACCAGCTGCAGGGCAGCGAGGAGTACCATATGCCGATCGTGCTGCGTTTGAAGGGCGATCTGGAGGTAGGGCTTTTGGAAAGGTCCTTTCGCACGATCGTCGAGCGGCACGAGGTGCTGCGCACGGTGATCAGGTCCGAGGAAGGGGTCGGCTACCAGGAGGTCCTGCCCCCGGGGGGTTGGTCCCTGGACCGGGTGTCCGGCCAGGGCCCCGACACGTCACTGCCTACCGATGTGGACCGATATATCGAGTCCCCTTTCGATCTGGCGTCGGACTATATGTTGCGCTGTTGTCTGTACCGAGGGGGGGCCTCGGACCATTTACTGGTGATCGTACTGCACCACATCGCGAGCGACGACTGGTCGGAGGATATCCTTGTAAGGGAGTTCGCGCAGCTGTACGGTGCCTATTCCACGGGCCGCGTACCGGAACTTCCGGTGCTATCGGTGCAGTATGCGGACTATGCTATCTGGCAGCGGGAGTACCTGACCGATACGGTCTTGGAGGGACAGCTCTCGTATTGGGAGGATCGGCT
>CANMSB010000085.1 GCA_947500445.1 uncultured Flavobacteriaceae bacterium
GCACAGGGAATTAAAAGCAATAACTTTGATGAAATTGGAAAAACAGGCAGTTCTGATTAGGGGTAGCTTACAGGTGCTATCGTGTATATTGATTTTTGGTATTCTTTTTTCTTGTAAAAAAGATGATGGGTCCACTTCGTTTAATACTCAAAATCCTCACATCGAATATTTTGGATTTACTATTATTGACACCTATTGGGATGACCCGACCGATTCTGAAACGAAAACCAATTATGCCGACGAAATTCACGGTTTCAGTAATCTAGCAGATATTTTGGTCGTTGATTCCGGCGATAATGTGGTTCAAAGAACACAAAATTTCGCCGATTTAGAATTAAAGGCCGTTCTGCATCTCAACGAATTGTTTTTTGAGCTAATAGATACAAATAGCCCTTCAAATTCAAACTATGATTTACGTTCCGACTACCGTAATCGATGGAATGAGTTTAAAAACATTAACCAATCTATTTTGACCGCTAAATACATAGGCGCATTTTACATTGGTGAAGAGCCTACTTGGAACGGAATAACTTTTGCCGAATTGAATGCCATTTCCGAACTACTAGAGTCAGATTTCCCAAACATTCCTTCAATGATAATTGAGGCTTACCCGTCAATAAATGATTTACAAGTTCCCGAAACTGTCGATTGGATCGGGTTTGACCGTTATTTTATCCAAAACCCCGCTCTAGATACCGAATTTCAACAGAATTGGGGCACATTAAAATCAAAACTGTCAAACGCTGATCAAAAAATTATGGTTGTTCTAGATAGTCATTACATCGATTGGGCACATGGAGATTTCGGAAACATCGATTTGGAACAAATGGACGAAGTTGCCAATAACTATTATGAATTGGCAAAAAATGATGAAAAGGTCATAGGAATATTGGGCTATTTTTGGCCAAATGGATTTGAAATACCTAGATCGATTGGCGCTAGGGGAATGCCCCAAAACGTGAAAACGGCGTATGAAAGAATCGGAAAAGAAATAACAGGGAAAAATGACTAGTCGCTACAACGGTAACCCGTAGCCTTATCCGAAAAAATAAGGCTGCAAAACACCTCACTATGGCGCCTAGCGCTAGAGTAAATCAAAAATACCCTCTCCTAATCGGTACTTGAGGCAGATGCGTTTCACATCATTGAAAAAAATATGGACTTTTACCAAAGATATCTTAGTGGGGAAACCAAGGCCGTTTATGATGACATCAATAAACTAGGGTCAAAAGCTTTCGAAGATTTTTACCTAAAAGAGGTTTCAAAAGTAATGACCGAGACTTTTGAAAGAGTGCTGTTTAATCTGAATATCATCTATGCAGAGCTCATTAAAATCGACTATCTTTTTAAAATCGATTTCAAATTTAATTTTGAAAGACCACTACATCCTCCTCTTGAAAATACGGAGTTGTTGCTAAAAGAACTAGAATTCACGGTTAAAGACTTTGGTTTTGTTCCCTTATCACTGAAATATTTTTATCGAATAGTCGGTGGCGTGAATTTCGTTTGGGATTTTGAAAAAAGCAAAAAATTCCTTTGGAATATGGCAGACCCTATTCAGGTGTCGAGTCTTGATAGTATTGTGGAAGAAGTTACAACGGAATATTGGAAAGAAGACATTCAAAATTATGTGGATGACCCGTATTTTGGATGTGCATTTTTGGATTTGGCAGCAGACGATCTGCATAAGGACAATGTAAGCGGTGGACAACCCTACGCTATAGAAATAACGAAAGAACCATCCGTTGACGCACGATTCATGAACGAACCAAATGAAACCACTTTTATAGATTACTTGAGGATATGCTTTGAACATTGCGGATTTCCCGGTATTACGAGATCCGATATAAACAACGACCACCAGGTATTTTTTGATAACGTAAAACCCAAGTTAAAAAAAATCTAAAATGATATTGTGAAGGGTATTATAGTACGTTTTCCCAAGAAGTGAGGCACCTAAGCCGAAGTCGTTTTAAACAAGTTGAAAATGCCATATAAAAAAAAAAGAACAGAACTTGAAGAAAACGGATACTCCGTACTGGCCAACCTGTATACGAATAACGAAGTTGATCAAATTTTAAATTGTATCGAGAATGCGGAACAAAACGGAACGTCGTTTCTAAAAACAAAGGATTTGTTCGCTATTCGGCAATTGATCAAAAATGTACCCGAACTAAGCACATTGTTGTTTCATAAAAAGCTGACCGAATTACTTGCCGACCTTTCCAAATCTGAATATTTCCTGACAAAGGCTATTTAACGTGAGTTCGACGTAAAGAAAGAATTTTTTAGATAGGAAAAAAGCAGAATATTTAGTAAATTAAAGTGTTGAAT
>CANMSB010000086.1 GCA_947500445.1 uncultured Flavobacteriaceae bacterium
ATCCCTATCGCAAACCGCACGCAACGGGAGATCGAGCCCTTGGTGGGCTTCTTTTTGAATACCGTGGCGCTTCGAAGCGATTTGGGTGGCGACCCTGTTTTCACAGAGTTATTGGAACAGGTAAAGGAAACTACCCTTGGTGCGTATGATCATCAGGAGGTACCCTTCGAGAAGGTTGTGGACCGTGTGGTGAAGACCCGTGATATGAGCCGCAGCCCGCTTTTCCAGGTACTGTTCAATTTTATGGTCGATGATCAGGTCGACGATCAAGAGAAAGAAAGGGCAGATCTTGGAGAGGTCGTCATTACCAATGAGCCTTATGAGGAGTGTACCTCGCAGTTCGACCTTAGTTTTGATATTACCCAGACGGGTGAAGGTCTTGATGTATCGGTGAGCTACTGCAGCGATCTTTACGAAGAGGGTACCATAGTCCGTATGCTTTCGCATTATGAGTCGTTGTTAGGTTCGATCGTTTTGTCTCCCGGGGCGACCATAGGTGAGCTAGAGCTTTTGTCCGCATCCGAGGAGACTGAGCTCCTGGAGGTCTTCAATGGCAGTGAAATCGATCTCGGCAATACGGAGCCCATCAACGTACGTTTCGAGTCTATCGTCTCGGATTATGGTGAATCGACTGCTGTAGTGCACGGCATGGACAGTTGGAGCTATGATGAGCTGAACAATTATGCGAACCAGGTAGCGCACGGTCTTTTGGGTGCCGGTCTTTCCCCTGGCACCTGTGTAGGGGTGTATATGGACCGCAGTCCGGTTTTTTTGGGCTGCATGATGGGAATAATGAAGGCCGGTGGTGTGTATGTTCCCTTGGATACCCAGAACCCGCCCTCGCGTATCAAGGGGATGCTTTGCGAGAACAATTTTCCCTATCTGATAACGAGCTGTGATCTTTTGTCGGGTCTTGACGGTCTTGGGAAGAAGACCGTTCTTTTGGTGGACGATCATGTATCGGATGTTGCCCTGTCCGGGAACGGGGAGGTGTCGGTCCATGATGGGGGCTACCTATCGGGAATGCCGAAAGGGAACCCAGTCAACGTGAACGATATGGAGAGTTGGGCGTACGTACTGTTCACCTCCGGGAGTACGGGCGTTCCCAAGGGGGCGATTACGCGCCATAACGGTGCGATGAACCATTTGTTGGCTGAGTATAGCTTAATGGATCTCGACGACGGTTTCCGTTTTCTACAGAGCGCCGGTATCGGTTCCGACATCTCTGTTTGGCAGATGTTGGGTCCTGTACTGAAGGGTGGCAGCTGTGTTATGATCGACAAGATGGACCTTTTGGACTATGACCTTGTACTGTCCGTTATCAAAGACCGGGGCGTAAACGTGGTGGAGTTCGTCCCTACCTATATGTGGGGCCTTTTGGAGCATATCAAGGATATGGGAGGTGCGTTTGCACTTCCGAGCCTTTCTTGGATTATGTTGGTAGGGGAATCAATCCCGGTATCGATGGTCAACGACCTTCGAGAACTGTACCCGGGTGTTCGCATGGTCAACGCATATGGTCCCTGTGAGGCCTCTGACGATGTTATCCAGTACGAGATAACGGAAAAGCTTTTAGATGACACACAACGGGTCCCGATCGGGAAGTTGATCCCGAATATGAACGCGGTGATATTGAGCCGTGAGGGCCATCTTTGCCCTATCGGGGTAGCTGGTGAGATCTGTGTGAGCGGTGTGGGGGTCGGCGCGGGGTACCTGGACCTGCCGGAGCGTACGGCGGAGAGTTTCGTTGCGAACCCTTTCGGGGCGCTTTCCGGGGATGTGCTTTATAAGACGGGTGATTTGGGTCGTTGGCTTTCCGACGGGAACATGGAGTTCCTAGGCCGGGCTGACGATCAGGTGAAGATCCGTGGCCACCGAGTTGAGCTTGAGGGCATCGCGACGGTGGTACGTACGAGCGATTATGTAGAGGACTCCCACGTGTTGGTACATACCGATGATCAAGGTCGCGAGTACCTATTGTGTTTTGTAACGCTGAGCGGCATGGGCCTTGATGTTTCGCAGGAGGTCGATATCTCCGAATCGTTACATGTTCTTTGCCGCGGGGAACTGCCGAGCTATATGCACCCATCGCACTACTGCGTTGTGGATTCGTTCCCCGTGAACCTTAGCGACAAGGTCGATGGCAAGGCGCTGATACGAACGTTTTTATCGGAACATGGTGAACTTGGAGCCCTGCAATCGGCCAAGTATGTGGCCCCCGGCAATGAAACGGAGGAAAAACTAGCTGAGATCTGGCAGGATCTTTTGGGCGTGGA
>CANMSB010000087.1 GCA_947500445.1 uncultured Flavobacteriaceae bacterium
TGTACCTGACCTATCAGGATAGGCAAGCTCCACCCATCGGAGATACTGTGGTGCTCGCTCTTTAGAATCGTGTATTTGTCTTCCCTTTGCTTGATGATGTGCAGCCTGAGCAAGGTCGGCCCTTCCATGTTGAAACCTACCTTTCGATCCGCTTCCTGTATCGAGGCGATACGGGCATCGATTTCTTTTTGGTCGGCAGATCCCGAAAGGTCGTGATAGGTGTGGGAGAGTACCCCTTTGGTATAGATGACCTGTAACAGCACTTGTTCCCAATTAAAGCCAGTCCTCAGTATAGGGTACTTCGCGATACAATGTTCCCATGCCCGTAAGTAATGGGATACATTGAGCTGCATATCATAATCCAACAACAATTGCTCACGATAGGCATCGTCCTCAGGTTGCTCTATGGCGTGGAACAAAAAGCCTTGTTGCAGGCTATTGGCGGGATAAATGGCCGCTATGCCATTATCGTTTGCCAAGGCTTCGCTTTGCAAGCGGTCGAGCAGGGGCATGCCGATGGCCGCATAGGAAAAATCGCTCGGCGTATACCAACTTCCCGTTTCCGATAGACGACGCTCGCAATGTTCTATGATCTCCACAAGGGTGTCCTTGAAAACAGAAGCCAAAGCTTTCGTATCATCAGCGCTCAGGTACGTGACCAACGAAAATTGCAGTACCCCATCGGCGACACCGCCATTGATATCGATGATGTTGTGGTCCCTGTTTTTAGGGGATACCTCCTCCCCACTGGGCTCGGAGACCAGTTGCCAATCCGTAACGGACTCCTCACCATCGAACTGCCCCAGATAATTGAAGCTGACATTGGGCAGGTCCGAAAAACCATAGTCGGTTGTGTCCGACACAGCGAAACTACCGAAACCGATACCCTTGTTGGGGATACTACGCAATTCTTCCTTGACCGAACGGATATCAAGGGACAGATCGCCACTAAGTGACAAACGTACCGGGAACACACTGGTATACCAACCCAAGGTATTGCTATGGTCGATCTGATCGAACAACAGTTCCCGGCCATGGCCCTCGAGCGTTAGGCCCGCAACTTCACTATCCGTTAGATTTGACAAGGCCCTGCCCAGGGCCGTTAACAACAGATCGTTTATTTCCGTACGGTATGCCTTGGGACAATGTTGCAACAGCGAAACGGTCTGGGCCTTGGTCAGTTTTAGGGTCTTCGTTTTCTCTTTAGACACCCGTAACACATCATAGTCGGGAAGGTCGGATAGCTGGGCCGACCAATAATTCGACTCTTTAGCATATAAGGAACCGTACTCGCCGATCTTGGACACCCATTGTCGGTAACTGCTCCCTTTGGGGGGCAATACGCCACCGCTGTACAAACGCTCCAGATCCGCCGTTAAAATACGCCAGCTCACCGCATCGACGATCAAATGGTGCAGGGCCATATAGATACGGGCACTACCATCCGCATAACCGTGCAAATAACCGAACTGGAACAAAGGCCCTTCGGTCATGGAGAAACCTGCCTGCCAATCGGTCAGTACTTCCGATAGCCCGGCTTCATCATACTCTTGAACATCCAATTCTTTTAGCGCACCCAAAACGACTTCCGATCGATAGCGTTGCACACCGTTCTCAAAAACGACGCGGAACATATCGTGATGTTCCACCAAGGCGGTCAATGCAACTATCAGCTTGGTCGTATCCAAAGCCGGTACACGGACCATAAAGCTCTGGTTCCAATGATCAGGGGCTTTTAAAGCACCTAACCCTACCTGGTCGAAGAACCATTGCTGGATCGGCAGATAGGAAAAGGATCCCGTTAAGATACCTTCTTCACGTTCTATGGCGATAAGAGCGGTAGCCGTCTCTAGATGGACCGCCAACTTCTTAATGGTCGGATATGTAAAAAGGTCCCTTACCTGACAGGAATGGCCCAGGTCGCGGATACGGCCCGATACCTGGATGCTCAAAATGGAATCCCCCCCGATACGGAAGAAATGATCCGTGGTCCCTACCTGTTCCAGCCCCAGTACCGACGCCCATATACCACAGAGTTGCGCCTCCAGCTCCGTCTCAGGGGCAACATGGCCTTCCGTGCTGTTGAACTCCGGATCCGGCAATGCACGTTTGTCCAACTTCCCGTTGACGGTCATCGGGAAGGCTTCCATACCCACAAAGGCAACGGGGACCATATACTCGGGAAGTCGTTCGGACAAGGCCTCGATCAACCCCTCCGAGGAGATTTCTTTATTCGCTCCC
>CANMSB010000088.1 GCA_947500445.1 uncultured Flavobacteriaceae bacterium
CGATCGTACCGAACTCGAAAATGTCGCGGATCGCCAGTTCCACCTCCATGCGCGTGCGCACCATCGATACGAAACGGGTCGCCAAAAGGCTGTGACCGCCCAGCTCGAAGAAGTTGTCGTGCACGCCCACCTTTTCCACGCCCAAGAGTTCCTGCCAGATAGCGACCAGTGCCTCTTCGGTACCGTTGCGCGGCGCTACGTACTCGACCGTCGACTGCTCGGACAGCTCAGGAAGCGGCAACGCCTTCCTGTCGACCTTCCCGTTCACCGTCAAGGGAAGTGTGTCCAAGGAGACCCATAGTTGCGGTACCATATACTCCGGAAGGGAATCCCTGAGCCCCTCCTGCAATGCGACCTTGTCAAAGTCCCCATCGATCACCACATAGCCCACCAAACGCTTGTTCCCGTTCCCATCGGCATGGGCCGATACACTACACTCGCGCACCGTGGATACCTCCTGGAGGGCATGCTCCACGTCCCCCAGTTCGATACGGTAGCCACGCACCTTCACCTGGTCGTCCTTGCGACCGATGAACTCGATGTTCCCATCGGCCAACCAACGTACAAGGTCCCCGGTACGGTACAGACTGCCCCCGCCCGAAGCATCGAAAGGGTTCGAAATGAACCGATCCATGGTCTGTTGCGGATGGTTCAGATAGCCGGGGGAGACACCATCGCCACCGATACATAGTTCCCCCACCATTCCGAGACCCGATAATCCAAGGGACCCGTTCAGTACATATATCCCCGTATTGGACAAGGGACGACCGATCGGTACGTTCACAACGGGCTCGGTATCCACTTCGTAATAACTCGCATATACCGTCGTCTCGGTAGGTCCGTACACATGGATCAGCTTGCCGGGGCCCAAGGAACGGTACGCGCGGCGAACGTGCGGGACCGATACCTGTTGGCCGCCGAACAAGAGCTTGCGCAAACTGGAAAACGCTTCTAGATCATAGTCCACAAACGCATTGAACAGCGCAGTGGTCATAAACACAACGCTCACTTGGTTGTCCAAGATGATACGCGAGAGCGCTTCCGGGTCGGAGGCGGAAATACCGTCTATCAGATAAAGGCACCCTCCGTTCAAGAGCGTCGAATAGATATCATAGGTAGAACCGTCGAAGGCAAGGTTCGACCATTGCAGTACGCGGTCGGTAGGCAAAATAGCGATAGGGCCCTCCTCCTTGGCCAACTTTACGATATTGCGATGGGTCACCTGTACCCCCTTGGGCCTACCGGTCGTACCCGAAGTGTACATCACGTACACAGGGGAACTCCATGAAAGGGCCACAGGGGAATACTTCGGGGAAAAGGACATTATCGCATCGTACGAACCGACGATATCCAGTGGCAGGACCGCCGTGGGAAGGGAACCGGCACCCTGCACCGAGTCCGTGACCAACAACCTGGCGCCCGCATCTTCCAGAATAAGGGATTTGCGCTCCTCCGGGTACCCCTTGTCGATCGGCACGTACACCCCGCCGCACTTCATGATGCCCAACATCGAGATGATCGCCAAAGGGGAACGGTCCAAAAGTAGCCCTATATGGTCCCCTGGGAGAACCCCATGTTCCGATTGCAGGTAATGCGCCAGTTTGCTCGAACAAAGGTCCACTTCGGAGTAGCTCAGCGCATTGTCGCCAAGCACCAGTGCCGTGTTCTCGGGGGAATCCCCGACCTGTTCCCTGAAAAGCTCCAGGATCGTACGCTCACCCGGGTATTCCCTAGCGGTATCGTTGAAGGCCCCCAAAAGCTGCTCCTCCTCCGGGGAGGTCAGCATGGAAAGGCTTGTGATCCGCGATACAGGGTTCGCGAC
This sequence comes from uncultured Flavobacteriaceae bacterium, assembly GCA_947500445.1. Lineage (GTDB taxonomy): Bacteria > Bacteroidota > Bacteroidia > Flavobacteriales > Flavobacteriaceae > Pelagihabitans. The sequence goes on from CANMSB010000088.1 coordinate 1,823, forward strand.
GATGCTGCGCAAAAGCTCCCTGTAATGGGAGAGCATGCGATCGATCGTAACGGAATCGAAAAGGTCCGTACAGTACTCGAGCTCCAACGAAATACCGGAGGCGTC
>CANMSB010000089.1 GCA_947500445.1 uncultured Flavobacteriaceae bacterium
GTATAATGGGCCTCCCCTGCACCGTTAAGGTCAAGGCCAGTTCAAAAGGGCCGTAGGTAACATTGACGGTACGAGCGCGACGCTCATACTAGCGGGGGTCATAATACCCAAGAGGAGATAGCTGAAAATTGTAATACGATTTAAAGTGTTCTCAAATAATGAGACACGACAAGATTATATAAAGTCAAAGCGCTGAAGGTTTTTTAATTCTTTACGGTTTTTATTTTCACAAATAATTTTCAAATGTTCCGTTCTACTCCTTCCTACAAGCTCCTTAAGCCACAAATTCCATCCCCCGTAATTCTTGAAACATTTCAACTTATCCAGTTTATCTGCACTAATCTTAATTTCGTTTAATACCTTATTTGCCTTTTCATCGGAATAATAAAGTGCCAAATTATAGCGCACCTCCCAAACCTCGGGTAATTTAATCCTTGATTTCAAGTTGATGTTGTGGACTATTTCATCCAGCCAATCTAAAAAACTATAAATTGAAATATCACAACCTATTTTGAAAGCTAAAAAATCATTCAATGAATTTTTAGCTTCAGTGATTTCTTGGTCAAAATCCAAAGAAATTTGCATATCATTTATATTAAACAATTCTAACATTAATACGGGATAGCTCATACACTCCTTTAAACTATATCCAGTTGGGAGCCCATATAAAGAATATAGTACCAGGTGGGGTCTATACTTCTGTATACGAGGAAGTTTAATCAATTCAATACCTAATATAAAGGGACCAGTAATACAATAAAGTTTGTCCTTTTTGAAGTTTACCAGCCCATCATATTCATTTAGCCACTTTTCATTCATAAATTCCTTGATTTCCGACAAATCTAAAACTTGATTTTTCCTAATCCATTACCAAAACCGTCTATAAGCATTATCGGCATATTCCAGTGGCTCGAATATTTATTAAATTGTTTTGACCTCATGTTTAGCGCACCGAACTTGTAATCATAAATAATACCATTGGCATTATCCAAAACATCTAAAAAGCCTTTTCCAAAACGCCCTTTAAAGAAGACATTGGTCTGGATACCTCTATTGCCATATAAGCTTTGGTATCTATCTAAAAAAGTAGTCGCATAGGTATGCTTTTGGGTTCCAGCAAATCTACCAGCTCCCCCTATGGCCTTTTCAGCCCTTTTACCCGCCTCGACTATTAAATCATAATTTGTAAAATTTTTACCACTTTTAGCTGCATTCTTCGCCAAAGCTCGTGTTCCCGCTTTTACCCCTGTCTTTACCGCTCCCTTCACCAACGAAGACGCCCCTAAGGTAGCAATATCCAAAGCCAAGAAGCCCACTCCCATAGCAACTTGCCATCCGTCCCCATCCCTTATACCAAGGTAAATGTCCTTTCCGCTCCCTACAATCGGTATAAAATCCAGCACCGTATCCAGAACGTCCATTCCTGAAATCCCGATTCCATCGCCTCCACCGGAATCAAATATACTCAAATTATTACCACCGTCGCCCATGGTAACCAACGGCGCTTCAATAGCGTAGGCTTCGGGAGCCGCCCGTTTGGGGGTGTCGTCACCGCCCTTGAACCAGGTTTTGATATCGTCCACCAGGTTTTCGATCAGATCTCCAAAATCGCTTCCGGCCTCTTTAAGCCAGTCCCAAGAGGTCGCGGCGAAGCCGACCGCCAAGGCACCTGCCCAAAGTAGAAGACTACCATCGCCCTCTTCGGTCTGTTCCCCGGTAGGATCGGTGTACATGAGCGGATTGTTCAACACGTACCCGTAGCGGTT
>CANMSB010000090.1 GCA_947500445.1 uncultured Flavobacteriaceae bacterium
ACGTAGCCGCCGCCCGACTTCAATATACCAACAACACCGGCGATCATCCATGGAGATCGATCCAAACAGATCCCCACAAGACTGTCGGGAACCACTCCCTTGGAAACTAAATAATGTGCAATACGGTTCGAAAGCCCATCAAGCTCTCCATAGGTCATCGACGTACCCTCATAACTCAAGGCAACGCCATCCGGACTCTTCGATACACGGGACTCGAACATCCCTACAAAACCAACATCCAAAGGATACCCCACATCCGTGGAATTGAAAACCTCCAATAGCTGCGTTTCCTCCGAAGGAGACAACAACGTTAGCTCACCTATGGTGGCTTCGGGCGACAGAACGATCGAAGCTAATAACGACTCGTAATGTGACAACATACGTACTATGGTACCCTCTTCGTAAAGGTCGCTGCTATACTCCACCGATATGTCAAGTACATCACCCGTCTGGGTAATATCAAAGCTAAGATCGAACTGCGATGTGGTCTCTTCAAAAGGTTCTTCGGTAAGTTCAAGGGACCCCAGAGTAATGGTATCTTCCCCCTGATCCCCGACCTGATCGTCGACCATGAAATTGAACATCACCTGGAACAAAGGGCTGCGGCTCATATCGCGCGTTTTAACGACCCGGTCCACCACCTTCTCAAAGGGTACTTCTTGATGGTCATAAGCACCAAGGGTCGTTCCCTTTACCTGTTCCAATAGTTCCGTGAAAACGGGATCTCCCCCTAAATCACTGCGAAGCGCCAATGTATTCAAAAAGAAGCCCACCAAAGGTTCGATCTCCTGTTGGGTACGGTTCGCGATTGGGATGCCCACACAGATATCGGACTGCCCGCTGTATCGGTACAACAATACCTTGAAGGCGGTCAACAGCGTCATGAAAAGCGTAGTATCGCGACTTTGGGAAAGTTCATTGAGCTGCAAGGACAGCCCTTCCCCAATGCAGCGCGAAACAGTGCCCCCTTCATTACCCTGTAACACAGGGCGTGCATGGTCCGTAGGGAGCTCGAGCGCGGATACCCCGGAAAGATGTTCTTGCCAATACCCCAACTGATTCTCCAATACGGAATCCGTCAGATACTTCCGTTGCCAGATCGCATAGTCGGCGTACTGAACCGATAGTGCAGGGAGAGACACTGTACGATCATTCGAATATGCATCGTATAGCTTCGTAAACTCATTGAAAATAATGCTCTCAGACCAATCATCGCTCGCGATGTGATGAAACACTATTACCAATAAATGGTTATCTTCTGAAAAACGATATAACCGGGACCTTAACATATGGTGAATCGAAAGGTCGAAAGGAGCGTCGATATATTTACGAATATCATTAAAAACATCACGATTACCGGCATCCATTAGCTCAAGTCCCCAGGTCTCGGACGAATTAACCTTCTGATAACCAACGCCATCCTCCGAACAAATCACCGTGCGCAGTACCTCGTGGCGCTCCACAACCTCACGAAAGGCGCTGGAAAGGGAGGTTACGTTAACCTTTCCTCTCAAACGGAACAACATCGGAATATGGTATTCCTCGCTGCCCTGCAACTGGTCCAGGAACCACAATCGCTCCTGGCTGTACGAGAGCGGGAT
>CANMSB010000092.1 GCA_947500445.1 uncultured Flavobacteriaceae bacterium
CTTCGAAGCGCCACGGTATTCAAAAAGAAGCCCACCAAGGGCTCGATCTCCCGTTGCGTGCGGTTTGCGATAGGGATTCCCACACAAATGTCCGACTGGCCGCTATAACGGTACAGCAACACCTTGAAAGCGGTCAATAGCATCATGAACATCGTTACGTCGGACTCCCGAGAGCGTTCGATCAGACCGGTCATGAGCGAACCTTCTGTAAGGTTCGATACAGAACCGCCTTTGTTACTCTGTACCGTAGGACGTGCATAATCCGTAGGAACATCCAAGGTGGAAACTCCTACAAGTCGTTCCGACCAATAATTCAATTGGGATTCTAGAACACTATCAGTCAAATAATTACGCTGCCATATCGCATAATCGGTATACTGAACGGACAATTCGGAAAGCTCTGCTTTGCGGCCAGTTGAAAATGCCGAATACAGCTCCACGAACTCTTCGAAAAGAATCCCCTCTGACCAGTCATCGCTCGATATATGATGAACGACCACTACCAGAATACATTCTTCTGGTTGCCCATACAAACGTGCCCTTAACATATAATCGTTGGCAAGATTGAAAGGCACGCTTATAAATTCATTTATATGTAAAGAGATTTCCGTATCGGACAGCAACATTGATTCTTGGTCTAGGGACCATTGTTCTGATGGTATAATCTGCTGATAACCGATACCTTCTTCGGAACAGATTACCGTGCGCAGTACTTCGTGGCGCTCCACGATTTTGCGAAAGGCCATTTCCAGAGCAGAAATATCGATGGCGCCCTTTAAACGTAGTACGATCGGGATATGGTATTCCTCGCTGCCCTGTAGCTGGTCCAGGAACCACAGACGCTCCTGGCTGAACGACAGGGGAATTTTTTCCGGTCTCTCATCTTCTTTTATAGGTAAAATAGTCCTCTCTTCTAAATCAGCATCATCTTGTGACCCGTATTTGAACTGAAGAAATTCAATAATCTCCTGCTTATTTTCTTTAAGAAGTTTTATTAACTGTGAATCAATTTCTTGATTCTTACTCTTTTTCAATTTAAGCTCTCCATTCTCGAGAAACAGCTGAACACCTTTTTTTGCTGCCTGATTAACTATGTCAATGATACTTAATTCCATTTCTATCTGTCCTGATTATATTTATAAACTAATGATGTCAACATTTTCTTCATTCTTCTCCATTTCTTCATTGAATTTTTCTATTTCGATATACTTCCCGATATCTGAAATTGTCGAAAATTGAAAGAGGGTACTAATAGCTATTTTAATACCAACTTCTCTTACTATACCTGATGCCAGACGAGTAATTAGTAAGCTATGCCCTCCCAGTTCGAAGAAATTATCGTGGACACCGACCCGTTCCACGCCCAAAAGATCCTGCCAGATCTCAGCTAGTTTTTCCTCCGTTTCATTGCCGGGGGCCACATACTTGGCCGA
>CANMSB010000093.1 GCA_947500445.1 uncultured Flavobacteriaceae bacterium
TATATCTTGCAAAATTAAAATAAACCGAGGCGACGCGGCGCGTTAATCCCTTATGGACCGTAAAGGTCGCTCTAGAAAGGAGGTGTTCCAGCCGCACCTTCCGGTACGGCTACCTTGTTACGACTTAGCCCTAGTTACCGATCTTGCCCTAGGCCGCTCCTTACGGTGACGGACTTCAGGCACTCCCGGCTTCCATGGCTTGACGGGCGGTGTGTACAAGGCCCGGGAACGTATTCACCGGATCATGGCTGATATCCGATTACTAGCGATTCCAGCTTCACGGGGTCGGGTTGCAGACCCCGATCCGAACTGTGACCGGTTTTATAGATTCGCTCCGCCTTGCGACGTGGCTGCTCTCTGTACCGGCCATTGTAGCACGTGTGTGGCCCAGGACGTAAGGGCCGTGATGATTTGACGTCGTCCCCACCTTCCTCGCGGTTTGCACCGGCAGTCCCGTTAGAGTCCCCATCATGACATGCTGGCAACTAACGGTAGGGGTTGCGCTCGTTATAGGACTTAACCTGACACCTCACGGCACGAGCTGACGACAACCATGCAGCACCTTGCAAATTGCCCGAAGGAAAAGCCATCTCTGGCCCTGTCAATATGCATTTAAGCCCTGGTAAGGTTCCTCGCGTATCATCGAATTAAACCACATGCTCCACCGCTTGTGCGGGCCCCCGTCAATTCCTTTGAGTTTCATTCTTGCGAACGTACTCCCCAGGTGGGATACTTATCACTTTCGCTTGGCCGCCCAGTGCTCAAGGCACCGGACAGCTAGTATCCATCGTTTACGGCGTGGACTACCAGGGTATCTAATCCTGTTCGCTCCCCACGCTTTCGTCCATCAGCGTCAGTATATGGTTAGTGAGCTGCCTTCGCGATCGGTGTTCTATGTAATATCTATGCATTTCACCGCTACACTACATATTCCGCCCACTTCACCATAACTCAAGACCACCAGTATCAAGGGCAGTTCTACGGTTGAGCCGCAGACTTTCACCCCTGACTTAATGGCCCGCCTACGGACCCTTTAAACCCAATAATTCCGGATAACGCTCGGACCCTCCGTATTACCGCGGCTGCTGGCACGGAGTTAGCCGGTCCTTATTCTTACGGTACCGTCAGCGCGCTACACGTAGCACGGTTTCTTCCCGTATAAAAGCAGTTTACTACCCATAGGGCATTCTTCCTGCACGCGGCATGGCTGGATCAGGCTCCCGCCCATTGTCCAATATTCCTCACTGCTGCCTCCCGTAGGAGTCTGGTCCGTGTCTCAGTACCAGTGTGGGGGATCCCCCTCTCAGGGCCCCTAACCATCGTTGCCTTGGTAAGCCGTTACCTTACCAACTAGCTAATGGTACGCATGGCCATCCTTTGCCGGCCGAAGCCTTTAACCCCAA
>CANMSB010000094.1 GCA_947500445.1 uncultured Flavobacteriaceae bacterium
CTTACCCGTTTTCGTACAGCCCTAAGTTAAACAATCCTGTTTTTTCATTGGGGCTAGCCCCAATGAAAATTCTTTGAATATTTGGTTCGGGCTTTTTCTGCCCAACGATTTGTGAGGGTGATACTGGTTGTAATCTTCCCTAAAACCTTCTGCTTGTTGATACACCTCCTCGATGTTCCTGAAAAGATAGGCATCCAACACATCTTCTCTGAAGGTCTTATTGAATCTTTCCACGTAACCATTTTGTGACGGCTTGCCCGGTTGTATATAGTTGATTTCAATGCCTTCCGACTCACAATAATTTACAAATATCCGTGATATGAACTCTGGACCGTTGTCCACCCGAATCTGTAATGGCCTGCCATAAACTTCAATGGCCTGTTTCAAATAACCGACCACACGTATGGCCGGCATTGAAAAGGCAGGTGTCGTACAGAGGGCGGCCCTATTGTAATCATCTATGATATTAAAGACCCTGAACCTTCGCCCGGTGACCAAACTATCGCTCATAAAGTCGGCACTCCATACCTGTAAGGGTTCGGTTGGTTGTGCTAAGGGGCTTTTTACCCTTGCAGGTAGCCGTTTTTTGCTTTTTCTCCTGAGTTGCAATCCCATTATCCTATAAATTCTAAGTACACGTTTCCTGTTCCATATAAAGCCTTGTGTGCGGATTCTGTAGTAATAATAATCGAAGCCACGGTTGGGCTTGGTCTCGCTCATCTCGGTGAGCTTGTCCATTACTTCTGAATCGTCTCTTGTAGTTCGGTAGTACCACATCGAACGGCTCAAACTTACCAGCAGACAGGCTCTTGAAATACTTAAGCCTTCATCTTTGACTACCTCTTGGGCAAGTTCCTTGCGCTCACAAGGCTTTAGAGCTTTTTTTCCACGATGTCCTTTAAAATGCGATGATCTAGGCTCAAATCCGCGTACATAGCTTTGAGCCTCCTGTTTTCTTCCTGTAATGATTTAAGCTCTTTTAGCTGTTGGGCATCCATACCCCCATATTTGCGTTTCCAACTATAAAACGTCGCTGTGGTGATACCCTTGTCACGACAGATGTCCGTGACCTTCATTCCTGAATCGTACTGCTGAAGCATCGACACTATCTGTGCTTCGGTAAATCTGCTTTTCTTCATAATCTAAAAATAGTTGATTTTTAAACTGTACGAAAAACAGGGAAGCCTTCA
>CANMSB010000095.1 GCA_947500445.1 uncultured Flavobacteriaceae bacterium
ACGGTTTCTTAAAGGAACTGCAAAAACGTGGCATCGAGAAGATGCTCGAAGGTGAGCTGGATGGTCACTTGGACTATGAAAAACACCAAAAATCCAAAGGCGGGAACACGCGTAACGGCCACTCAAAGAAAAGGGTCAGGACGTCCTTCGGGGAATCCGAAATCGCTGTGCCTCGGGACAGGGACGCTTCCTTCAATCCGATGATCGTCCCCAAGCGCGGTAGTATGGTCGACGGTATCGAGAACGTGATCGTATCGCTCTATGCCAAGGGAATGAGCAATAGCGATATCGAAGAGCAGATACGCGAGGTCTATAACTTTGATGTCTCGACCTCGACAATATCACGGATAACCGATAAGATCGCAGGGGATATCGTTGCTTGGCAGAACAGACCTCTGGAGCCCATCTATCTCATCGTTTGGATGGATGGCATCGTATTCAAGGTAAGAGAGAATTCCAAGGTCATCAATAAGACCGTTTACATCGCCGTAGGCCTACGTAGGGACGGTAAGAAAGAAGTACTCGGTCTTTGGCTGGGCAAGACCGAATCCGCCGCTTTCTGGATGTCGGTGCTTACCGATATACGTGCCCGTGGCACGGAGGATATCCTCATTACCGCTACGGACAACCTGAACGGATTTACCCAGACCATCAAAAATGTCTTCCCTGAATCCAAGACACAGATATGTGTGGTGCATCAGATAAGAAATGCTTGTCGATATGTAGTCTGGAAGGACAAAAAAACCTTCACAAGCGATATGAAACTTATTTACAACGCGCCTACCCAAGCTGCCGCAAAGGCCGCTCTAAAGGATTTTGCGGACAAATGGGAAAGCAAGTACTCCTACGCCATCAAAAGTTGGAGGGACAACTGGGACGAGCTTACAGTGTTCTTTGAGTTCCCCATAGAGATCAGAAAAATCATCTATACCACTAACCTTATTGAGAATCTTAATGGAAAAATTAGAAAATATACCAAAAACAAACTCTCCTTCCCAACGGACGATGCAGTGATGAAATCTGTATATTTGGCTACTAGGGAGGCTACCAAAAAATGGTCGATGCCAGTCAGAAACTGGGGAATCATATTAAATCAGTTCCTTACAATCTATGAAAAAAGGGTCCGACTTTAGATAAAAGTCTAACCCTCGTTATTTTTAACTTACACAGTTAATGGGATAGTGTC
>CANMSB010000096.1 GCA_947500445.1 uncultured Flavobacteriaceae bacterium
GAATTAATTAGGGTCTTCAATCATGTTTTTGAAGAACGACCAAAAACTATTGAAGAAATCCTGAAAATTAAAGATCGCTATTACGTTGGTTTTCCCCTAAAATATGCCCTCAAGCAGAAAATTGTTGAATATGTTGGAATGATTCCTATTCCTAAAGACTTTAAGAAACCCAGATACACACGTTCTAAGCATATGATAAGGGGTGAATTTAAAGGTTGGCATATTATAGATTCTGAAACAGAAAAAATGGTTCTTGTTCAAGAATTAACAGAGGAACAAAAACAACTCTCCCCGAGTGGGATAGTAAATGACACTTACCTTATTGAAAGACTTGAAGAAGGTTGGACTTTAGATATGTGGGTGTAAACAATCAAGAAAGTACAAATATCAAGCCTCGCAAAAGCGGGGCTTTTTACTTATACGCTAATTGAGTTTTAACAGAAGCCAAGAGGTTATCAATGATGTAAAGGATATGCGATTTATCGGCATCAGGCAGCGCAACAATATCATTGAGCCTTTTTAACATATCAGGGTCTTTCAGTACCTCTTTAGTCTCCCCGCTCGTACCGTCAATGTTACCTACGGCCCTTTTGAACTGGCCTTGACCTTAACGGTGCAGGGGAGGCCCATTATACGGGGCGGCCCGCACAGAACATATCCTACAATGCGTTCAAGAGCCCGGTCGACCTTCGGGAAACGGGCAGGGAACGTTATGGCTTTCAGTACAACGCCTTTCAGGGCCGTTCCGCCATGTATTATGGCGGGGAATCCGAGAACGTTGCCGAGCGAAGGTACCGTAGGCATTATTCGGAGGACGGCGGAATGGAGATCTTTTGGGACCGGGAGACCGACCGTACGGTGTTTACCACCTACGTCGGGGGCGATGCCTATTCCTCGCCGGTGATCCGTTCCAAGGAATTCACCGCGGCACAGGGCGAGGGCGATGGGGAATACCTGTACCTGCACCGGGACTACTTGGGTAGTATCCTTGCCATTACCGACAAGAACGGAAATTTTAGGGAGAAACGGCATTTCGATGCCTGGGGGAAGATCGTGCAATGGACCGACGGGCAGGGGAACTCCCTGGAAAACGGCATGGCCGACGGTGGGGTGCTCGATCGCGGGTATACCGGGCACGAACATCTGTT
>CANMSB010000097.1 GCA_947500445.1 uncultured Flavobacteriaceae bacterium
TATTTAAAGTTAAAAAAAATAGCGGGGGCATGCCCCCGCTATTTTGCTACTTACACACTTTATGAGATAGTCCTAAAAACTATGCACAATAATGGTAACCGTTGCACAAGACCTTAAAACAAATACCCAAATCTCGAAATAGCCCTTCTGCACATCGATTTCAAAGTAGGATATTAGTATATCAGAGGCGGATATCCTTCCTTTAGGAAGGCCCTATCGGCCCTTAAATAAGGTATAAAATTAATGTAAGCAGATATAGGCACTTTACGAGGGAGTGCCATTTTTAGTGGCGAACACCCCCTTTTTTGCCTTTTCAAACGTTCAGCTCCATACGTATGTTACACCGTGCGTACTGCAACTTCTCGGGTATCGCAATCTCTTTAAAACCCACTTTTTGATAGAGCCTTATTGCAGGCTTTAGCAAGGTATTCGAGTCGAGAAACAGCCTTTTCATATTGTTTTTTCCGGCAAAGTCGATACAATGGTACATCAATTTCTGACCTATTCTTAGGCCCTGGAACGTATCGGTCACTGCCATTTTGGAAAGTTCGAAGCCCAGGTTTCCACGATGGATAAGCGCTACCGTCCCGACGACTTCCGTACCGGCGAGCGCGAAGAAAATGTACCCTCCGGGGTCTAGAATATGTTCTTTCGGGTTTTCAAGTACGTTTCTATCGTAATCCTCAACGTAGAAATAACGTTCCAACCATTCGATGTTTAAGCGCGCAAAGGCGTCCGCGTAAACTTCTTCGTACCCGACAATCCTTACGTTAGCGTTTTTCATTGTGCATCGTATTTTTCTTTGAACCTATCCAAAAGGCTCTTGTTCCTAAGATCGTTCTCCAAATCCCCCAATTTGGATAAAAACTCCTCGTTTATAAGGGTTTCTATAATTGTGGTAATCAACTCCCACTGTTCTTGTAGTTCTGGCAGGTATCGCCGGCTTTTTTCGGTCAACTGCAAATACGTTTTGCGCGAATCCGTTTCGTGGGGCATACCGGTCAAAAAACCCTTTTCGCGCATTTTGCCCGTAATCTTGATGATGGCCGGGTGGGAATGTAAGCTACCCTTGAAACCGAACTGTTTAAAAGTAGAATAATAACCTTAATTTTAAACAGTCATTATGAGAAAGAG
>CANMSB010000098.1 GCA_947500445.1 uncultured Flavobacteriaceae bacterium
GAGACGACCCTTGGCGCGTACGACCACCAGTTGGCGCCCTTCGAGAAGGTGGTCGAACGGGTGGTCAAGACACGGGAGGCGGGTGTGAACCCCTTGTTCCAGGTCTTGTTCTCGTTACAGAATTCGGAGGCCGAGGCTTCCGGTTCCGAGATGGCCCCTACCGAGATGGAGGACCTTTTGGTATCCCCTTACGAGTCCGGTGGCGGTACTACTGCGCAGTTCGATCTAAAAATGGTAGTTGTGGAGGACCTATCGGATATCGCGATCGACCTGGAATACCGCAATAGCCTTTTCAGCCGTGAAACGATCGAGGGGATGCTGTCGCATTATGTGGAGCTGTTGCGCAGTATCGTGGCTTCCCCTGAGAGCCGTTTGTCGGAGCTTTCGATGTTGGGCGTATCCGAGGAGCAACAATTATTGGAATCGCTCTCCACGAGGGTTCTGACCGATGTCCCGACGTGGAACGTTCTGGAGCTCTTTGACCGGCATGTTTCCGGTTCCCCCGATTCCCCTGCGCTTGTGTACGGCGTTACCGAGCTGAGCTATGGGGAGCTCGGGGAGCGTGTGGACCGTTTGGCGCTTCATTTACGGGAACATTACCATGTGGTCGAGGGTGATTATATCGGGGTTATCCAGGATCGTTCCCATTGGAGCGTTATCTCTATTTTGGGGATCCTTAAGTCTGGCGGCGTGTACGTTCCGATCGATGCGGGCTACCCCTCGGACAGGAAATCGTATATCATAGGTGATACGGGCCTTGGCCTTATCGTGACGGATTCGGAACACCTGTTCGATGTGACGGAGTATTCGTTGCCGATCTTTACGATAGACATCGAGCTTGATGGGTTATTGGGCACTGGAGGGCCCGATTCGCCTTTGGCGGCCTTGTCGCCTTCCTCATCGGCCTATGTGATCTATACCTCGGGCAGTACGGGAATGCCCAAGGGGGTCCCGATCACCCATGGTTCGCTATCGAACTATATCCATAACAGTGGCAGTTCCTATATAGGGGACCGGGCATCTGGGAGCTATATGCACCTATCG
>CANMSB010000099.1 GCA_947500445.1 uncultured Flavobacteriaceae bacterium
CCATTTACCTTCGATATCTCGGTCTGGCAAATGCTTGCCCCATTATTATGTGGTGGCAAAGTTTCCGTGTATGGTAAAGCGCTTATCCAAGATGCCAGGCTCTTTTTGGATACTATCGATGCGGACGATATCAATCTGTTACAATTGGTTCCTTCGTATCTATCGGTATTATTGGATTTTCCTTCGGCCAAAGGGCTTGGTTGCCTGCACTATTTATTGGTAACGGGAGAGGCGGTGCATAAGCCGTTGCTATCGAAGTGGTTCGAGAAGTATCCCGATATACAAGTGTCCAATGCCTATGGTCCCACGGAAGCGGCCGATGATGTAAGTTTTTATACCATGGACAGTATTCCCTCCTCACAAAGCGTGCCTATAGGAAAGCCCATTGCCAATACCGGTTTGTATGTAGTCGACCGATCAGGTCAAGTATGCCCTATAGGGGTTATCGGGGAGTTGTGGGTCTCCGGTATAGGTGTGGGTAGGGGTTATCTGAACGATCCGCTGAAAACAGCGGCACATTTTATGGAGGACCCTTTCCAAAAGAATGGGCGCGTTTATAAAACGGGCGATATGGCCAGGTGGTCCGCGGATGGCAATCTTGAGTATATGGGCAGGAACGACGACCAGGTAAAGATACGGGGACACCGTATCGAGCTAGGTGAGATAGCGAGTAGCCTACTAGATCAATCAGGGATAAAGAACTGTTGCGTTTTGGTAAAGGAAGGTCCGGACGGCAACAAACGATTGATCGGTTATATCGTTACCGATGAAAAACCGGACAGGCACAAGCTCGAACGGTCATTGGAAGAGCGTTTGCCGGAATACATGGTACCCCGGGTATGGGTCGAGTTGGAGGGGTTGCCGCTGACAAATAACGGGAAGCTGGACAAGGGCGCATTGCCGGATCCGGGTTCCAACAGCACGGAAGGCCATGTTGCCCCTGAGACGGAGCTGGAGGCGCAACTCTGTGGTATATGGGCGTCGGTACTGGGACTGGAACAGGTAGGGACCACGGATCATTTCTTCCGTATCGGGGG
>CANMSB010000100.1 GCA_947500445.1 uncultured Flavobacteriaceae bacterium
AAACTGTCCAGAACATAGGCCCGCTCGTTGGGCAATGGCTTTCCAATATAATTATCGTTTCCTGTAATCTCATTGATAGAACTCCAAATAACCGTTTCCGTTGGACCGTAAACATTATAAACTTTCCTAAATGAGTTAGATAACTTCTTCGCTACCGAAACAGGTAATGCTTCTCCTCCTGCTAGACAAAGCTTATCCGATAATAGCCCCGAGTGGCCCCACTCACTCAGTAAGGTAGCTAAAGTAGTAGGGGTCTGTTGGATAATGTCCGCCCGATCTAATGCTTCTTGCGTTACATCTGCTACAGTTGACAAGATGATCGAAGAACCCGATGTTAATGGCAATGCATACTCTAAACCAAAAATATCGAATACATAATTTGTTAAACTCAATAATACCTTGCCGGTATCGCCCTCTACTAAAAATACCTTGAAATTATAAATGAACTGTGAAAATGATAGATGCTCGATCATCACCCCTTTGGGTTTCCCCGTAGTACCCGAGGTATAGATCACATAACATAGATCTTTCGATCGTATACCAACTCCTATATTCCCTACTACATTGTCTTTGTAAAAAGACGCCTCCAAATCTATTAACAGTAACTGCTCCTTTGGTAGATAGGCCAACCGATCCTGGGCTATACTGTCTTGGGTCAATACAAATACCGACCCCGTATCTTCCAGCATAAAATCGATCCGGTCTTTCGGATACTCCGGATCTATGGGTACATAGGCCCCTCCCGCCTTGAGTACCCCCATAATACCGATCACCATCTCCAGGCTACGTTCCAAACATAAGGCGATAAGGGTATCTGGTTGTAGTGCCTCTGCCGTACGAGCTTTATATTCACTTCTAATATGGCGAGCCAGTTGATTACTCTTCTCATTGAGCTCCCTGTAAGTGAGCTGCCGATCTTCAAAAACCAAGGCAATCGCCTCAGGAGTCGATTCTACCTGGGCCTCGAACAGGGAAACGATCGTCTCCCCCTTGGGGTATTCCACATCCGTA
>CANMSB010000101.1 GCA_947500445.1 uncultured Flavobacteriaceae bacterium
TTCCCTTGTCCTTCAGCCAGGAGCGTTTGTGGTTCCTGGACCAGTTGCAGGGCAGTTTGGAGTACCATATTCCCATGGTGATGCGTTTGGAGGGGGCCTTGGACGTATCCGTACTGGAGTCCTCCATGTCGGAGATCGTTTCTCGCCACGAGGTCCTTCGCACGGTGATCGTTTCCGATGACGGTGTGGGCTGGCAGCAGGTGATGGGTGCCGATGGCTGGTCGCTCGACGTGGAGGGCATATCGGACCGTTCGCTGCTCGATGGCAGCATCGACGATTTCGTGGATATGCCCTTCGATCTTTCCTCGGATTATATGTTGCGCGCCCGGCTGTACGATCTTGGTTCCGACGAGTATGTTCTTGCCACCGTGCTGCACCATATCGCGAGCGATGGCTGGTCGGAAGGTGTCATGATGGGCGAGTTCCTGGAGATCTACGAGGCCTTCAGCAGTGGTGTTCCCGCTTCGCTCCCCCCGTTGCCCATCCAGTATTCGGACTATGCGATCTGGCAGCGCGGTTACCTTGAGGGGGAGCTCCTTGACGGGCAGTTGTCGTATTGGGAGGCTATGTTGAGGGGCGGTTCCGTGCTGGAGCTTCCCACGGATTATCGCAGGACACCGGATACGGGCAACGAAGGGGGCAACATCACCTTGGAGCTGGACGCGGATCTTTCCGAGGGGCTCCTGTCGCTTTCCCGTAAGGAGGGCGCGACGCTGTTCATGACCCTTTTGTCGGCCTTCAAGGTTCTTTTGTCCCGTTATAGCGGTCAGGAGGACATCAGTGTTGGGACGCCCATTGCGAACCGGACCCAGGAAGAGCTCGAGGGGCTTATCGGTTTCTTCGTGAACACCCTGGTGCTCCGCAGCGACCTGGGCGGGGATCCCAAGTTCCGGGAGTTTTTGGCCCAGGTACGGGAGACGACCCTTGGCGCGTACGACCACCAGTTGGCGCCCTTCGAGAAGGTGGTCGAACGGGTGGTCAAGACACGGGA
>CANMSB010000102.1 GCA_947500445.1 uncultured Flavobacteriaceae bacterium
ATGTATAGAAGCCATGGCTTCGGTAATATGCTTATGCCCGATCATCATCCATGCGGAACCGCTCGACCAGTGAGCTGTTACGCACTCTTTAAATGAATGGCTGCTTCCAAGCCAACATCCTGGCTGTCAATGCAGTTCCACCGCGTTTTGTCAACTTAGCATATATTTGGGGACCTTAGCCGATGGTCCGGGTTCTTTCCCTCTCGGACATGGACCTTAGCACCCATGCCCTCACTGCGCAGAAACGTTTCATAGCATTCGGAGTTTGTCAGGAATTGGTAGGCGGTGAAGCCCCCGCATCCAATCAGTAGCTCTACCTCTATGAAACTATCTACACGCTGCACCTAAATGCATTTCGGGGAGTACGAGCTATTTCCGAGCTTGATTGGCCTTTCACCCCTACCCACAGGTCATCCCAAGACTTTTCAACGTCAACGGGTTCGGGCCTCCACTATGTGTTACCACAGCTTCACCCTGCCCATGGGTAGATCGCACGGTTTCGCGTCTACTACTACCGACTAAAGCGCCCTGTTAAGACTCGCTTTCGCTACGGCTCCGTTCCTGAAGAACTTAACCTTGCCGGTAAAAGTAACTCGTAGGCTCATTATGCAAAAGGCACGCCGTCACCCATATGGGCTCCGACCGCTTGTAGGCGTATGGTTTCAGGATCTATTTCACTCCCTTGTTCAGGGTTCTTTTCACCTTTCCCTCACGGTACTGGTCCACTATCGGTCTCTCAGGAGTATTTAGTCTTGGCGGATGGTCCCGCCGGTTTCACACAGGGTTTCACGTGCCCCGCGCTACTCAGGATACCGCTATCTTACGTCTCTTTGCCTATACCGGGCTATCACCGTCTATGGCCCCTCTTTCCAAAGGGTTCTAGTTCATCAACGCTCGAACATCGCGGTCCTACAACCCCGTCATTGCCGAAACAACAACGGTTTGGACTAATCC
>CANMSB010000103.1 GCA_947500445.1 uncultured Flavobacteriaceae bacterium
TTCTAGTTCATCAACGCTCGAACATCGCGGTCCTACAACCCCGTCATTGCCGAAACAACAACGGTTTGGACTAATCCAGTTTCGCTCGCCGCTACTACCGGAATCACTATTGTTTTCTCCTCCTCCGGCTACTTAGATGTTTCAGTTCACCGGGTTTGCTTCCCTTGCGGGATGACATGTCTTCAACATGCCGGGTTGCCCCATTCGGATATCCGCGGATCATATCGTATGTGCCGATCCCCGCGGCTTTTCGCAGCTTATCACGTCCTTCTTCGCCTCTGAGAGCCTAGGCATTCCCCATACGCCCTTTTCCAGCTTGTCGCCAAACCTTCTATTCTAATTCGTACTTTACCTTAATAAAATTCGTGTAATTCAATTTTTGCGGATACACATACCGTCCGAAAACGGTACCTATATCCTGTCCCAATATGTCAATGAACTTTTTACGATAAACAATTTCAGATCGTTGATCGTACAGTGGAGAATATCGGAGTCGAACCGATGACCTCCTGCGTGCAAGGCAGGCGCTCTAGCCAGCTGAGCTAATCCCCCATTTTTCTAGTTATGAGTTATTAGTTATGAGTTATGAGTCAAAAACCCGCAACATACCCAACTTCTAAAATTTCCAATACTTGTATTCTCAATGAACGTATCCAAAACCGATCCGTTGACGGACCAAACGGTCCGGTCATAAAATCAGCCTTGGGCTGTAGTCCCGGGCAGACTCGAACTGCCGACCTCTACATTATCAGTGTAGCGCTCTAACCAGCTGAGCTACGGGACTGTCCCGGATCGCTCGCGCGACCGTTCCTTTATTCCTTATATCGTAAAGACAATGACTTTATATCTTGCAAAATTAAAATAAACCGAGGCGACGCGGCGCGTTAATCCCTTATGGACCGTAAAGGTCGCTCTAGAA
>CANMSB010000104.1 GCA_947500445.1 uncultured Flavobacteriaceae bacterium
CTCGCTCCATTGGGACGTCAGTTTTGCGATAAATTCGGGGCCGTTGTCCATGCGTATCCGCTTGGGCTTTTCCCTTCTGTTGATCAGATGGTTCAAGACCCAGACCACCCGGTTACTGGTCAGGGAAAAGTCCACTTCGATATGAATTGCCTCCCTGTTGTAATCGTCCATGATGTTCAGTGCCCTGAACCTTCGCTTGTTCTCCAAAACGTCGGTCACGAAATCCATACTCCAAGTATGGTCGGCCTGTGGCGGGACCTCCAACGGTTCTTTTACACGTGCCGGCAAACGTTTCTTGACCTTTCTTCTCAATGGTAGCCCAAGTGCCTTGTATACACGATGGACCCGTTTATGGTTCCATGGCCTTCCTTCCGCCCTGAGGCGATGATAGGCCATCCAGAAACCTTCCTCCGGATGCTCCCTGGCCTTTTCCCGCAAAGCCTCCTCTATCTCGCCATCATCCTTAGGCAACGGCCTGTAATAATAAACGCTCTTGCTCATATTGAGGACACGGCACGCCCTGCTGATGCCGTAATGGGCAAGTTCTTTACCGATACAACGCTTACGGCAGGGCCTTAAAGCTTTTTTTCGATGATCTCTTTGGCCATCTGGTGGTCAAGGGCCAAGTTGGCGTACATCTGCTTGAGCCTGTGGTTCTCCTCTTCAAGTTCCTTGATCCGTTTTAGTTCCTTGCCGCTCATCCCGGCATATTTGGAGCGCCACTTGTAGAACGCCGCGGAACTCACGCCATGGTCACGGGTTATCTCGGCAACTGACTTGCCGTTGTCGAACTCTTTTAAAATACTTGCAATCTGCGTGGGTGAAAATCTGCTCTTTCTCATAATGACTGTTTAAAATTAAGGTTATTATTCTACTTTTAAACAGTTCGGTTTCAAGGGTAGCTTACA
>CANMSB010000105.1 GCA_947500445.1 uncultured Flavobacteriaceae bacterium
ATGGTCCCGACCGCCTTTGTGGGTATGGAAGCCTTCCCGATGACCGTCAACGGGAAGTTGGACAAACGTGCATTGCCCGATCCGGAGTTCAACAGCACGGAAAGCTATGTGGCCCCTGAGACGGAACTGGAAAAGGCCCTCTGTGGTATATGGGCGTCGGTACTGGGGCTGGAACAAGTGGGCATTACCGATAATTTCTTTCGGATAGGAGGTCATTCCATCTTAGCGATGCAACTGGTACATAAAATCAATAAAGAACAATCGATAGGAATTAAGGTTTTTGATCTCTTCAGCTCCCCGACCATTAAACAGTTATTGTCAAGTACTAAAATGGAAGAAGAGTTAATTGACATCTCTGAAAATGTAGAATGGGAATTTTAAATAAAAAATTAAAATGAAAAATATTCTTGTCTTTTTAAACGAATTAAGGTTAAACAAAGGAGCCGCCTGGGTTGATGAAAATAATATATTAAAATTTTCAATTCCTAAAAAATTTCAGAATGATGATACGAAAAGTCTAATACAAAAAAATAAATTGAAGTTAATTTCAATTCTTATTAGCAATAATATTTTTTCTGTAAACGCTTTTTTTAGTAAGAAAGAAGAAATACTTAATGTTAATTCAAACAACAATATCGGTCCTTTATCCTTTTCCCAGCAGCGTTTGTGGTTCATAGAGTCCTATGAGGGGGGTACGAACGCCTACCATATGCCCATGGTATTCGAAGTACTGGATGCTATGGATATCCCGCTGTTTGAAAAGGCGGTCCGATCGGTTGTCAAGCGTCACGAGGTCCTTAGGAGTGTCATTGTACAAGTACCGGGGGGGCAGTGGCAACAGGAGGTCAGGGAAGA
>CANMSB010000106.1 GCA_947500445.1 uncultured Flavobacteriaceae bacterium
TCGCCTCAGGAGTCGATTCTACCTGGGCCTCGAACAGGGAAACGATCGTCTCCCCCTTGGGGTATTCCACATCCGTAGCGTTCCAATCGTGGACCACCGTCCGGTAACTGGAAGTATCCAATAAAGAATGTGACAAATAAGAACTCGTAACATCCGCTACCAAACGTTCCAATAGCGTTAGATAGTGCCGTGCCATTCTTTCAATGGTCTCTTTTGCGAACAGACTCGTCGCATAGCTTATCTGAACTGCTATCCCCGTATTACTGTCATCCATGAAAATAGACAGGTCGTACTTCTCCGTTGCATTATCTTCCCCTAAAATAGCGGGCTGTAGATACTCCGATAAAGTGTCCGTTTCATTTTCCCCAAAACTTTGGAGCGAAAACATCACTTGAAACAGGGGGTGGCGGGAAAGGTCCCGTTCTATAGATAAATGATCTAATAATTGCTCGAAGGGAAAATCCCGGTGCGCCTGCGCGTCCACCTGATCCCGGTGCACGTCCTTGATCAAGTCTATAAAGGACTGCCCCTTATCAAGCCGTACCCTATTGACCAGGGTATTGATAAAGAAACCGATCAGGTTTTCCGTCTGATAGTGGTCCCTGTTCGCATAAGGGCTACCGATCAGAATGTCATCTTGGTCGCTGTACTTGCCCAACAATACCGCCACACTGGATAGCATCAGACTGTTCAGTGTCACTCCCTGGCCTTGGGCCAACTCCCGTAATTCAATACTTAAGTCTTCCCGTATAACAAAACCTACACTATTCCCTTTATAATCGAACACTGCCGGACGCGTATGATCGGTAGGAAGGGACAACGTCTCAAAGCCCGACAAGCGGGTTTCCCA
>CANMSB010000107.1 GCA_947500445.1 uncultured Flavobacteriaceae bacterium
CTTCGAAGCGCCACGGTATTCAAAAAGAAGCCCACCAAGGGCTCGATCTCCCGTTGCGTGCGGTTTGCGATAGGGATCCCAACACAAATGTCCGACTGGCCGCTATAACGGTACAGCAACACCTTGAAAGCGGTCAATAGCATCATAAAGAGCGTGGTACCTTCCCCTTGGGATAGCCCCATGAGGCCATCTGTCAGGGACTTGTTCAAACGGTACGACACCGAACGACCATCATTGCTCTGCAATGAGGGACGCGCATAATCCGTGGGGAGATCAAGGACCGGTACACCAGAAAGGCTTCCTTCCCAATACAGTAACTGTTTCTCCAATACAGCATCCGTCAGATGTTTGCGCTGCCAGATGGCATAATCCGAATACTGGAGCGATAGCCCCGGTAGGTCCGCCTCCGTACCTTCCGACATTGCACTATAGAGCTCTGTAAACTCGTTGAACAAAATGGTATTCGACCAGTTGTCACTTGATATATGATGTAAAACTATCGCCAACACTTGTGAATCACTATTGACGGTAAAAAGACCAGCACGAACCATGTAGTCCTCGCTCAATACGAAAGGTCTTTCCAAAATCTCTTCGATCAAGCCCTCCAGATTCATACCATCCTTTACCTCTCTTGATTCCAATGACCAATCATCCGAAGGGATAATCTGCTGATAACCGATACCTTCTTCCGATTTTATAACTGTTCGCAATATCTCATGGCGTTCAACGATGGCCCTAAGCGAGTCTTCCAAGACAATCCTGTCAAGATTGCCTTTCAGACGTAGTACGATCGGAATATGGTATTCCTCGC
>CANMSB010000108.1 GCA_947500445.1 uncultured Flavobacteriaceae bacterium
GGCGTGTTAACACAAAATAGGTATCTTTGTTAAATGGAATTGACGGATACCCAATTTGAAACGATCAGCTCTCATTTGCCCGTGAAACGCGGCAACGTGAGACTTTCGGACCATGATGTCCTGAACGCCATATTGTATGTTGCCGAGCAGGGTTGCAAGTGGCGTGCGCTCCCGGAACGGTTCGGGAACTGGCACACGGTCTATACCAGGATGAACAGATGGTCGAAGAACGGCACCCTGGACAAGGTCTTCGAGGCCCTGCAGAAGAACGGTATAATACGCGTAAAGGTGGAGGCTATCAGCTTGGACAGCACATCGGTAAAAGTCCATCCTGACGGTACGGGCGCTTTAAAAAAAACGGTGGACAGTCCATTGGGAAGTCACGGGGCGGGTGGACAACAAAGATTCATATGGTTGCCGCGGATGCTCGAACGGCACTGACCTTTTCGCTCTCGCCGGGAAGTGCGCACGATGCCCCGGAGGGAAGGGCCCTGATGAGGGATGTCCCCGCGGAGTGCAAGGGAGCGTACCTGATCATGGACAAGGCCTACGAAGGGGACGAGACCCGGCAACTGGCACTCGACCTTGGCTTCGAGCCGGTGGTGCCGCCAAAGGGGAACAGGCTAGAGCCATGGGAATACAACAAAGAAATGTACAAAAAACGCAACGAGGTGGAAAGGCTTTTCAGAAGGCTCAAGGGGTTTAGGCGTATCTTTTCAAGGTTCGACAAACTCGACGTCATGTTCACGGCCTTTATCTATATCGCCCTGATTTTCGATGCAATTAGTGTTAACACGCCCTA
>CANMSB010000109.1 GCA_947500445.1 uncultured Flavobacteriaceae bacterium
GTATTGACCCAAGGCAATATAGCCGAAGAGGAGTTGTCCCATTTACCAAAGGGGCAACTGGTCCCGATCGATCTGGAACGGTCCTTTTACAATGACAATGCGGTGGATGGTCTTACTGTGTCCATTGGTGGGCAGGACCTAAGCTATGTGATCTATACCTCGGGTACTACGGGGAAACCCAAAGGGGTTATGATCGAGCATAGTTCCTTATTGAATTATACAAAAACTTTTCAGTCCTATTTTAATGTAAATAACAAAGATGTTATTCTGCAACAAGCAAGTATTTCTTTTGACACATCAATAGAAGAGATTTTCCCAATACTAGTTTCAGGTGGATTCTTGGTTGTATTAGATAATAGAAAGGATTTTGAACATCTTTTTCATGTTTGTAAAAAACATGAAGTAAGTATTTTAAGTACAAATCCGTATGCTTTGAAATACTTGAACGAAAATGTACTAAAGCTTGAGCTCTCCCTAAGGGCTTTAATAAGTGGTGGAGATATACTTGAGAAAAATTTCATTTCCAATATTTATGAAAATTATGCTGTATATAATACATATGGCCCAACGGAAGCTACCGTTTGTACTTCCTATTATAATATTGAAAAAGTAGATGCTGGTAAAATAAGTATAGGTAGTCCAATTCAAAATACGAAAGCCTACGTTCTGGACAGTTTCCAAAAGCCGGTGCCGGTGGGCGTGATCGGGGAGTTGTACATTGGCGGCGCGGGCGTTGCCAGGGGCTATCTGAACCGAGGGGAACTCACACAAGAGCGTTTTGT
>CANMSB010000110.1 GCA_947500445.1 uncultured Flavobacteriaceae bacterium
GATACGGCATCGGCTTTGGTATTGACCCAAGGCAATATAGCCGAAGAGGAGTTGTCCCATTTACCAAAGGGGCAACTATTATTGATAGATGCTGAAGCGTCTTTTTACAATGACAATGCGTTAGAGGACATAACCGTTCCCATACGACCACAAGATCTATGTTATGTGATCTACACTTCCGGTACTACGGGAACCCCTAAAGGGGTGATGGTAGCGCATGGCAACCTTATTAACATGGCCTTTTGTTGGGAACGGAAATATGAACTGAACCAAAGCACACGACTTTTACAAATGGCTAGTTTTTCGTTCGATGTATTTGCGGGAGATTTTTGTCGTGCTTTATTATTTGGGGGTAAATTAATTGTATGTCCCTCTTCGCAGTTGCTAACTCCAGATGGTATATATGACTTAATCAGTGAGCATGAAATCACTATTTTAGAATCTACACCTGGATTGATTATTCCTTTAATGGATTATTTCTATACCAATAAATTAGATTGTCCATCTTTGAAACTATTGATTTTAGGATCGGATACTTGTCAGGTAGGAGATTTTAAAACGTTGCATAATAATTTTGGCAAGCGAATACGTATTCTAAATAGTTATGGGTTAACAGAAACAACGATTGACTGTTCTTTTTATGAATTAGAAAATTCGATTGAACTTGATACACCTACAAATATTCCAATAGGTAAACCGTTGGATAATTATAGGACATATGTGTTGGATAATTTCGGCCAACCTGTACCCGTGGGTGTTGTGGGGGAGTTGTACATTGG
>CANMSB010000111.1 GCA_947500445.1 uncultured Flavobacteriaceae bacterium
TCCGTAGCAAAGGGGTTCTCTACAAAACGCTCTTGTGTGAGTTCCCCTCGGTTCAGATAGCCCCTGGCAACGCCCGCACCGCCAATGTACAACTCCCCTACAACACCCACTGGAATCGGTTGAGTATTGGAATCTAATACGTAGACTTTAGTATTTGAATTAGGCGCGCCTATGTTAGTTGCCCTATCTCCCTTCTGAAAATCATGCATGGTAGTACAAACGGTACCCTCTGTAGGGCCATAGGCATTGATAAACCTTCTGTGATCACTCCAACGCTCCATAACATCTAAAGAACAAGATTCCCCTGCAATAACCAATATCGGTAATGCCCCTTCCATGTCTTCCATTGAAAGGGTTTCTAAGAATACCGGAGGTAAAGTAGCTAGGTCAATAGCATAGTCTTTGATGTACTGCGACACTTGTTGCCCTTCTTGACGTGTAAAGACATTGATTATATGAAGTTCCGCCCCCACACTTAAAGTGCTAAAAATCTCCCATACCGAGGCATCAAAAACCAAAGAAGCATATTGTAAGACTTTTTGACCTGCAAAAATTGAGAAATAAGAACTTTGTACCTGTATTAAATGGTTTAGGTTTTTATGTTCTACCATCACCCCTTTGGGTGTCCCAGTAGTACCCGAGGTGTAGATCACATAGCATAGGTCCGTTGGGGATATGGATAATCCTGGGTTGTTGGTATATACTTCATCCTGTGGCAATGCGTCAAATTCAATATCTATCGAAAAAATAGATGCATTGTAATCAATA
>CANMSB010000112.1 GCA_947500445.1 uncultured Flavobacteriaceae bacterium
CTGATCGTTTCAAATTGGGTATCCGTCAATTCCATTTAACAAAGATACCTATTTTGTGTTAACACGCCCTAATTACTACTTACCCCTTCTACTCAATACGAATTACTTTTTACTGAATACTAACAACCTGTTCATTGTTTATTGCCTAATTGCTAATTGCTAATTGCTAATTGCTAATTGCTAATTGCTAATTGCTAATTGAAACAAAGACCGCTTCGCTGAAAGAACAAACATAAAAGCGCTCTTCTGCCAATCGAAAAAACGCATGTCATGCCGAACCTGTCGAGGCAACTGTTCAAATGTAAGTTCAAAAATCAAAGTCAAACGCAAGGATTGTTGGTCAACGGGCCGTTGCTTATAAAAACGTACTGTCCGGTCGAACGCAGTTGAGACCTCCGTTCAAATGTAAGTTCAAAAATCAAATTCAAACACAAGTTCAAAGTCATCCGCTCAATACCCCCATTACTTACTGAATACTTCGTACTAACTACTTTGTACTATTCAGCAGAACAAAGACCGCTGCGCTGAAAGAACAAGGAAAAAAGACAGGTTCAATTTCAAGTTCAAGCTAATTCTGCTCACTACTCAATACTAAATACTTTGTACTAATTACAAACTGTACGTCCCTAATATAGGTTGACCACTTAAACAGTGATTACCTTATGAAAGCAAATTTAAGAACGATCAGAAAGCGACGTGTTTATTC
>CANMSB010000113.1 GCA_947500445.1 uncultured Flavobacteriaceae bacterium
ACAAAACGCTCTTGTGTGAGTTCCCCTCGGTTCAGATAGCCCCTGGCAACGCCCGCGCCGCCAATGTACAACTCCCCCACAACACCCACGGGTACAGGTTGGCCGAAATTATCCAACACATATGTCCTATAATTATCATAAGCCTTACCTATGCTATTGTAACTGTCGATTGTATTTTTATCCTTGTAGGTAGTACCAACGGTAGCTTCCGTAGGACCATACTCATCAATAGGGTTGTCTATATATTTTAAAATATGCCCTAATTGGGAACGTTCTAATTTTTCCCCTCCTATAAAAGCCTGTTTGATTTTATGGCCAGAAAAACCATCCAATGATAAATTGGACAATAGGGATGGGGTACTCTTTATAAAATCGATCTTATTGTCCACTAAATGGGACATATATTTATCATGGTCGACCATCGATCCTGAATAAATGAATATTCTCTTACCCAATAGAAGGGAACATATAGAGGTCGTAACCGTAAGGTCGAAAGTGTAATTGGTCGATAGATCTATATTTATGACATCGTCCAATAAAATGTTCTTGACATTATTTGAATAGTTCACAATACTCCTATGCTCGATCATAACCCCTTTGGGTTTCCCCGTAGTACCAGAGGTATAGATCACATAGCATAGGTCCGTTGGGGATATGGGAACAGTTAAACCATCTACCTCATTGTCATTGTAAAAGGACCG
>CANMSB010000114.1 GCA_947500445.1 uncultured Flavobacteriaceae bacterium
TCCCCTTCTTTGTCCAAGACCTCGTAAAAACACACCCGCAGCGGATACTCCTTCTCCAGATCGAATGGACGGTCCATATCCGATCGCAATTGTGCGGGATACTCCGAAACATTACAACGATGATGGGCAATGGCCAACGGGGCTTCCTTGACCTCCTGTTGCCCCTCCTGATTATCCCCCTGTACAATAATACTCCTAAGGACCTCGTGACGCTTGACCACCGATTGAATAGCCTTTTCCAACATTGTGCTATCAGTAGTATCCAATACTTCCAATACCATGGGCATATGATAAGCGTTCGTACCGCCCTCATAGGACTCTATGAACCAAAGACGTTGCTGGGAAAAGGACAGGGGACCGATATTTTGTGAACGCTTGGGTATCGCAACGGAGCCTTCCCCTGTAGTATCTGCCAATAACTGCTTTATGGTCGGGAATTTGAAAATGTCCGATACTTTAACTCCGATAGACCGTTCTTCATTGATCCTGTGTACCAATTGCATCGCCAAAATGGAATCCCCCCCTATCTTAAAGAAATTATCGGTAATGCCCACTTGTTCCAGCCCCAGTACCGACGCCCATATACCACAGAGTTGCGCCTCCAGCTCCGTCGCAGGGGCAACATGGCCTTC
>CANMSB010000115.1 GCA_947500445.1 uncultured Flavobacteriaceae bacterium
CAAACTCGACGTCATGTTCACGGCCTTTATCTATATCGCCCTGATTTTCGATGCAATTAGTGTTAACACGCCCTAAATGCCTAGAGGATTCTATTACTTGCAAATTGGTCGGTTTTAAAGGTTATTTAGTGCATCAAGTCTGTCTACGCAATTTGGGCAAGCCCCACAGGGTATTTCAGCTGATGCTTGACAAGAAAATGTTCTGCCTATTGGTGCTTTTAATTCAATTCCTATTTTTGCTACTTCCAATTTTGACATTTCTGAAAACGGCATTTTTATTTTTACAGAACCATAATCACCTAACATCATTTCCATTTTTAAAAAAAATTCCTTGGAGCAGTCTAGTTCTTTTGCATGGTTACTATTTATAAACGCAGAATATACTTCATTAATATTAAGCGACTGTGCAAATGATGCAGCTAATGTAAGAATTAATATATTCCTGTAAGGAATGTGCAGGTCATCCGCTGTGATATCATCCTCCCATAAATTAGCTTCGTTTATAAAACTACTTTTTGGACTTGCAACAAAAAAGTGGACAATTAGGGCGTGTTAACACTAATTGCATCGAAAATCAGGGCGATATAGATAAAGGCCGTGAACATGACGTCGAGTTT
>CANMSB010000116.1 GCA_947500445.1 uncultured Flavobacteriaceae bacterium
CTTTACCGGTTGGGCGACGGGAGCCATGTCTTCGCCAATGTACTGCACCACATCGCGAGCGACGGCTGGTCGGACGGTATCCTGGTGAGCGAGTTCATGGAGCTCTACAACGCGATGTCGGAAGGGACGGAGGCTTCGCTACCGTCGCTACCGTTGCAGTACGCGGACTATGCGATCTGGCAGCGCACGCACCTGGAGGGGGACGTCCTTGAAGGGCAGCTGTCCTATTGGGAGGAGCGATTATCGGGGGCCGCGAACCTTGGCCTTCCCACCGATCATGTCCGTCCCTCGGTCCAGAGCACGGAAGGTGCGAGCATCCAGTTGGAGCTCGACGGTGATCTGCGCGACGCGCTGGTCTCCTTGGGCCGTGAAGAGGGCACGACGCTCTTTATGACGTTGCTCTCGGCCTTCAAGGTGTTGATGTACCGTTACAGCGGACAGGAGGACGTGAGCATCGGTACGCCCATTGCGAACCGGACCCAGGAGGAGCTCGAGGGGATGATCGGTTTCTTCGTGAACACCCTTGTGCTGCGCAGCGACCTTGGCGGGGACCC
>CANMSB010000117.1 GCA_947500445.1 uncultured Flavobacteriaceae bacterium
GGGCATTACCGATAATTTCTTTAAGATAGGGGGGGATTCCATTTTGGCGATGCAATTGGTACACAGGATCAATGAAGGGCAATCGATAGGAATTAAAGTTGCCGATCTGTTCAGGTCCCCTACCATAAAGCAGTTGTTGGCGGATACTACAAGCAAGTCATTAATTGCCATTCCCAAGCGTTCACAAAATATCGGTCCATTATCGTTTTCCCAGCAGCGTTTGTGGTTCATAGAGTCCTATGAGGGGGGTACGAACGCCTACCATATACCTATGGTATTGGCATTGTCCGATGCTATGGATATCCCGCTGTTGGAAAAGGCGGTCCGATCGGTTGTTAGGCGTCACGAGGTCCTTAGGAGTGTCATTGTACAAGGATCGGAGGGGCAGTGGCAACAGGAGGTCAAGGAGGCCCCATTGGCTATCGGTCATTATAAATACGGTCTACCCGAGTATACCGTACAGTTACGATCGGACATGGACCGTCCATTCGATCTGGAGAAGGAGTATCCGCTGCGGGTGTGTTTTTATGAGGTCTTGGACAAAGAAGGGGA
>CANMSB010000118.1 GCA_947500445.1 uncultured Flavobacteriaceae bacterium
GTTTCAAATTGGGTATCCGTCAATTCCATTTAACAAAGATACCTATTTTGTGTTAACACGCCCTAGTAAAAAGTGGTTAGTGGGTGTTTTTCTAATTTTGAACTTGAACTTGAATCAGTCTTTTGTCTTTGTTCTTTCAGCGCAGCGGTCTTTTTTTCAATTAGCAATTAGCAATTAGCAATTAGCAGTTGCGGTTGGCAGTAAAAAGTGGTGAGTAAAAAGTGGTTAACGGATATTCTTCTAATTTTAAATTTGTGTTTGAATTTGAATTTGAGTTTGAACTTGACACTTGAACTTGTCTTTTGTCCTTGTTCTTTGAGCGTAGCGGTCTTTTTTCAATTGGCAATGAACAATTAGCAATTAGCAGTTGGCAGTAATTAGTGGAGAGTAAAAAGTAGTCAGTGGGTATTGCTCTAATTTTGAATTTGACGTTTGAATTTATTTTTTCACCTACTCACTACTCAATAGTGTCCGGTTAATGTAATAGTAATCTTTGTAAAGACCTTAAAAATATACAAGTTACGGCCGTTCTTTGA
>CANMSB010000119.1 GCA_947500445.1 uncultured Flavobacteriaceae bacterium
CAGTTTTTATGGCATAAGTTATTGTCCGTTTATGGAGGTAGTCCCCGAACGATCGTAGGGACGACCGTTTCGGGAAGGAACCTTCCTGTCCGTGGCATAGAGGAGAGTGTGGGGCTATATATCAACACCCTGCCCTTGATCATTGATTGGGAGAAGGACCGAAGCGTTCTGGAACAATTGCACCATATCCAGGACCGTTCCAGGGCACTGGACGAGAACAGCACTACCAATCTTTCCAGTTTACATCTGGATGGGCAACGCTTGTTCCAGAGCCTGTTGATCTTTGAGAACTATCCTATCTCGGAAGAGGTCAAGAAGGGCAATGGTCTACCGGTAAGCGTTCGAGGTTCACAGGAGAGGATAGACTATCCTTTGGGTATTACGGCCCATGAGGCCCCAAATGGGTTGACCATCAATTTGGAGTATGATGGCCATTACCTATCGCAAGAGAGGGCCGCATCGCATCTGGAGGCCATGTCCTCTTTATTGGACCAGCTTTTGGAAGATATCGACAGGCCCCAATCCGGGT
>CANMSB010000120.1 GCA_947500445.1 uncultured Flavobacteriaceae bacterium
GACTATGCTATCTGGCAGCGGGAGTACCTGACCGATACGGTCTTGGAGGGACAGCTCTCGTATTGGGAGGATCGGCTGGCGGGTGTGCCGGCACTGGAACTCCCTACCGATCATCCGCGTCCCGCCGTTCAGGGCAACGACGGGGGCACGGTCTCCCATCATATCGGGGCGGCGCTCACGGCGGACCTCCGGGAGGTATCGCGTGAATACAACGCGACGCTCTTTATGACGCTGCTCTCCGCCTTCAAGGTGCTTTTGCAGCGTTACAGCGGTCAGGACGACATCTGTGTGGGGATCCCGATCGCGAACCGTACCCAATCGGAGATCGAGCCCTTGGTTGGCTTCTTCCTGAACACCCTTGCGCTCCGCAGCGACCTTGGCGGCGACCCTTGTTTCGGTGATGTCCTGGACCGTGTCAGGGCGACCACGGTGGGCGCGTACGACCACCAACAGGTCCCCTTCGAGAAGGTGGTGGAGCGCGTGGTCAAGACACGGGACATGGGCCGCAGCCCCTTGTTCCAGGT
>CANMSB010000121.1 GCA_947500445.1 uncultured Flavobacteriaceae bacterium
ACGTCCAGGTAATCGGGCAGGGTATCGGTATCGGTATCCTGTGTGTCCCCGGTGTTGGGGTTTCCGTCCCCATCGGGGTTCGGGTTCTCGAAGGCGGTATCCACGCCGTCGCCGTCGTCGTCCACGTCAAGGTAATTAGGAATGGTGTCATTATCTGTGTCGTCGGGACCAACGGTATCCGAATTGGCATCGACTTCAAACAAGGTGTTTACACCATCATTATCATCGTCTATATCCCTAAAGTCGGGTTCATCTACGGTATCGCTATTTCTCGTGTCGTTAGCACCATTGTTTTCAGCATCATTTACATCGGAGGGGAGGCCGGTCGTATCCACATCGTCAAATCCGTCGTCCAAACCATCACCATCGCTATCTATTCCAACATAGGAATAGTTGGCAATTCCATCCTCGTCGGTATCCCAGGCCTCAATGGCATCCAGTACACCGTCGTTGTCGCTATCGGTATCGATATAGTCGGGCAGGTCCTCCGCGGCGTCCCCATCGGTATCGGTAGGTTGTGT
>CANMSB010000122.1 GCA_947500445.1 uncultured Flavobacteriaceae bacterium
GCTGTTCAAATTGCAATCGAAGCACAGTTGAATGAACTAGAGAATAGGTCCTCGACAGGCTCGGACTGACAAAGCGTTGGTCAATTGGCAATTTGCTAAATCGGAACACCGTTGTCATGCTGAGCTTGTCGAAGCGCTTTTTCGCGAAGTAAGATGGGAACGACACCTCCGCACCATGACTTTTTTTTGCAGGCGTTATAAAAATATAAAAGCTTAACTTAAAAAAATGAAATACTATTACGTGTATATCTTATACTGCTCGGATGGAACATTTTACACGGGAATGACTAATGATTTGGAAAGGAGATTTTCACAACATCAATCGGGATACAGAAAAGATAGCTATACCTTTTCAAGAAGACCATTAGTATTGAAATGGCATCTAAGATGTACCGATCCCAAGGAGGCCATAAAAATTGAAAAGCAAATCAAGGGGTGGTCCCATAGAAAAAAGAACGCTCTTATTCAGGGAAATTGGGAGGATTTAGTCACTTTTTCTAAAAACTATACCCAAAA
>CANMSB010000123.1 GCA_947500445.1 uncultured Flavobacteriaceae bacterium
GTCAAGCGTCACGAGGTCCTTAGGAGTGTCATTGTACAAGTACCGGGGGGGCAGTGGCAACAGGAGGTCAGGGAAGAACCGTTGGTCATTGGCCATCATAAGTGCGATCGTTCCGAGTATAGTTCAGCGCTTGAGTCCGATATGGACCGTCCATTCGATCTGGAGAAAGAGTATCCGCTGCGGGTGTGTTTTTACGAGGTCTTGGACAAAGAAGGGGAAAGCGATCGCTATGTTTTGATCATGATGCACCATATCGCCAGTGACGGTTGGTCGGAAGAAGTTTTCACCAGCGAACTGGACAGCTATTATAGGGCGTATACCTCGGGCGATACCGCCTTTGAACTGCCGGAACTACCGATCCAGTACAGCGATTATGCCGTTTGGGAACGGGCCGCTTTGACAGGGGAGGTTTTATCGGAGAAGCTATCGTATTGGGAAACCCGCTTGTCGGGCTTTGAGACGTTGTCCCTTCCTACCGATCATACGCGTCCGGCAGTGTTCGATTATAA
>CANMSB010000124.1 GCA_947500445.1 uncultured Flavobacteriaceae bacterium
CCCCTTATCTATCCCACTCGTTGCTTGACGCATCCAATTATCAAACCATGGTCCATGATTGGAACGCTACCGATGTTGAGTATCCTAAAGAAGGGACCATTGTTTCCCTGTTCGAGGCCCAGGTAGAAAAGGCCCCTGACGCTATTGCCTTGGTTTTTGAAGGGTCGCAGTTGACATACCGGGAATTGAACGAACGGGCCAATCGATTGGCGCATCATTTACGGGATACCTATACATTAGGTCCGGACGATCTGGTGGGTCTTATGTTGGATCGTTCTTTATGGAGCGTCATTTCCATGTTAGGTGTTTTAAAGGCCGGCGCAGGGTATGTACCCATAGATACGGAATACCCGGAAGCCAGGAAATCTTTTATCATCGATGATACGGGTTTAAAAGTATTGATCATCGAATCCCAAAGCTTGTTCGATGTTATTGATTACAATGCATCTATTTTTTCGATAGATATTGAATTTGACGCATTGCCACAGGATGAAGTATATACCAACA
>CANMSB010000125.1 GCA_947500445.1 uncultured Flavobacteriaceae bacterium
TATGAGCTATGCGACCAGTTTGTTTAGCCATGAGACCATTGAAAGAATGGCACGGCACTATCTCGTATTATTGGAACGTTTGGTAACAAACGATAAGATCCCTTATCTATCCCACTCGTTGCTGGACGCATCCAATTATCAAACCATGGTGCATGACTGGAACGCTACGGATGTTGAGTATCCAAGGGAAGGGACGATCGTTTCCCTTTTCGAGTCGCAGGTTGAAAAGTCTCCCGATGCCACGGCATTGTTGTATGAAGACCAACAGCTCACTTACAGGGAGCTCAATGAAAGGAGCGACCGGTTGGCGTTGGAGATCAGGAAACGGTACGAGCACCGTACGGGCGATTCCCTGGGACCTGATACGCTGATCGCGCTGTGTCTGGAGCGAAGCCTGGAGATGGTGGTCGGTGTTTTGGCGGTGCTCAAGGCTGGAGGGGCGTACGTACCGATAGACCCCGGGTACCCGCAAGAGCGAATCGATTTTATCCTGGAGGATAC
>CANMSB010000126.1 GCA_947500445.1 uncultured Flavobacteriaceae bacterium
CCGTTTCGTATCGATGGTGCGCACGCGCATGGAGGTGGAACTGGCGATCCGCGACATTTTCGAGTTCGGTACGATCGAGGAGTTGGGATTGTATATCGAATATAACCACGAGAGTACCGAAGAGAAGGAAGAAGAAGATTATAAAACTACAGTAAACATATAATTATCATGAAAAATGATACTCTAGATATTCTAAGAAAAGTTAGGGCAGCAGGCATAAAACTAAACCTAGAAAAAGGTTCATTAAGCCTAAAGACTAACTCAGATTCTATTGATCCAACTTTAATTCAATTAATAAAGGATCATAAGGGGTCTATTATTAAATATCTTGAAAAATTTAATAGGGAAGATAAGAACAAGCTGTTAATTGAACCTATCAAACCAAATCAGCTTGATAAGGAATCTATGGGCCGCATTCCCTTGTCCTTCAGCCAGGAGCGTTTGTGGTTCCTGGACCAGTTGCAGGGCAGTTTGGAGTACCATATTCCCATG
>CANMSB010000127.1 GCA_947500445.1 uncultured Flavobacteriaceae bacterium
ACGCTTTGTCAGTCCGAGCCTGTCGAGGACCTATTCTCTAGTTCATTCAACTGTGCTTCGATTGCAATTTGAACAGCCAGGCTTGGTATAACAACAATGTCCACATTTCACTTTGCGAAAAAGTGCTTCGACAAGCTCAGCATGACAACGGTGTTCCGATCTGGCCCATTGCCAAATGACCAACGCTTTGTCAGTCCGAGCCTGTCGAGGACCCACTCTTTAGCTTATTCAACTGTAAATCAATTCCAATTTGAACAGCTATGTTCCCATCCAACCTTGTGAAAAGTGCTTCGACAAGCTCAGCATGACAGGGGTGTTCCGATTTAGCAAATTGCCAATTGACCAACGCTTTGTCAGTCCGAGCCTGTCGAGGACCTATTCTCTAGTTTATTCAACTATACTTTGATTCCAATTTGAACTGCTAAACTCGAAACAACAACGATGTTCCCATTTCACCTTACGATAAAGTGCTTCGACAAGC
>CANMSB010000128.1 GCA_947500445.1 uncultured Flavobacteriaceae bacterium
TTCTCGAAAGCGGTATCCACGCCGTCGCCGTCATCGTCCACGTCCAGGTAATCGGGCAGGGTATCGGTATCGGTATCCTGGGTGTCCCCGGTGTTGGGATTCCCGTCCCCGTCGGGGTTCGGGTTCTCGAATACGGTATCCACGCCGTCGCCGTCGTCGTCCACGTCAAGGTAATCCAGCGTATTATCGGTATCGCTGTTCTGGGTGTCCCCGGTGTTGGGATTGCCGTCCCCATCGGGGTTCGGGTTCTCGAACGCCGTATCCACGCCGTCGCCGTCATCGTCCACGTCGAGGTAATCGGGCAGGGTATCGGTATCGCTGTTCTGGGTGTCCCCGGTGTTGGGGTTTCCGTCCCCATCGGGGTCCGGGTTCTCGAATACGGTATCCACACCGTCGCCGTCATCGTCCACGTCAAGGTAATCGGGTAGGGCGTCGGTATCGCTGTTCTGGGTGGCCCCGGTGTTGGG
>CANMSB010000129.1 GCA_947500445.1 uncultured Flavobacteriaceae bacterium
TTTAAAAATGTAGCGCAGCACCATATTTTGAAGTAGCTGGAAGCTGTAATAGATTTTCTAATGCATAAAGCGGGTTTTACGTTTTGCTAAAACTAGTAAAATTTGCGCTAGCACCGTTTCGGCTAACACCAGAAATGGTATAAGAGGTTTTGCTTCCCTCGGATCGATTCAAAATGGGATTGCTATGGGGTAGTGCCGCCAAGCAATACCTAGGCGCTCTGCGGTTTTAGGGTATCCCTTCTTTTTCGTCGCTTTTGGAGCTTGTTGGGTCTTTTAAGGGAATCGTGCTGCTGTCGCAAGTCCTTGAAGTCCATTTTTTGTTCTTCGGTTTCCGGGCTGTGCAGGGGCAGGTGCTTCCCATTTTTCTGGGAGAACCACTGACAAGAACTAGGGCGTGTTAACACAAAATAGGTATCTTTGTTAAATGGAATTGACGGATACCCAATTTGAAACGATCAGCT
>CANMSB010000130.1 GCA_947500445.1 uncultured Flavobacteriaceae bacterium
CAATGTTCACTGGGCCGGTTCTATGGATTCAAGCTCCATATCGTCACCAATGACCAAGGCGGCATCATCGACTTTATGATTACCAAGGGCAACGTGGACGATAGAAGACCATTGCGTTTCAAAGCATTCGTCAAAAAATTGTACGGCAAGCTTTTTGGCGACAAAGGCTATATTTCCAAAGACCTGTTCACCGAACTCTTTGCAAGTGGGGTCCATCTGGTCACCAAGTTGCGCAAGAACATGAAAACGAAATTGCTTACACCTATGCAAGACGCCTACCACCTGCGAAAAAGAGCCATCATAGAAACGATCATAGATCAACTCAAAAATATCTGTCAGGTCCAACATTCGAGACATAGAAACCAAGCAAATTACTTCAACAATATTTTTGCTGCTTTAATAGCATACAGCTTCAAGGATAAAAAACCCTCCCTGAAAAATAACTTCGTGGATACC
>CANMSB010000131.1 GCA_947500445.1 uncultured Flavobacteriaceae bacterium
CAACTCTGTGGTATATGGGCGTCGGTACTGGGACTGGAACAGGTAGGGACCACGGATCATTTCTTCCGTATCGGGGGGGATTCCATCTTGGCGATGCAATTGGTACACAGGATCAATAAAGAACGATCCATAGGGGTGAGGGTCGCCGACCTGTTCAAATACCCTACCATAAAGCAATTGTTGGCGGATACTACAAGAGGAACATCAAGGGAGATCCCAAGGCTTTCAGAGCGTGTAAGTCCCCTGTCCTTTTCCCAGCAGCGTTTGTGGTTCATAGAGTCCTATGAGGGGGGTACGAACGCCTACCATGTACCTATGGTATTGGAATTGTTGGGAGCTATCGATATCCCGCTGTTTGAAAAGGCGGTCCGATCGGTGGTCAAGCGTCACGAGGTCCTTAGGAGTGTCATTGTACAAGTACCGGGGGGGCAGTGGCAACAGGAGGTCAGGGAAGA
>CANMSB010000132.1 GCA_947500445.1 uncultured Flavobacteriaceae bacterium
GGAGCTCATGGAACGCCTTCCGGAGTATATGGTGCCGCGTTTATGGGTGTTTTTGGAATCACTTCCCTTGACGCGCAACGGGAAGATCGATAGGAAGTCTCTTCCCGACCCGGATGTGTCCGGTCTTTCCAAGCAAGAATATGTAGCCCCCGGGAACGATGTGGAGGAGCGTTTGGCGGATATCTGGCAGGAGCTCTTGGGCATCGATAAGGTAGGTATCCATGATAATTTCTTCGAACTTGGCGGTCACAGCCTGTTGGCGACGCGTTTGGTTTCGATGGTACGCAGGAATATGGATATCGAACTGGCGATTGCCGATATCTTCGTGCACCCTACTGTGGAGGGCTTGGCGCAGGTCCTTTCTACCAAGGAAGGTGGAAGGCTGCTTCCGGCCGTTACCTTACAGGAAAGGCCCGATCGTATCCCGCTCTCGTACAGCCAGGAGCG
>CANMSB010000133.1 GCA_947500445.1 uncultured Flavobacteriaceae bacterium
CGACAATTGCAACCAATTGAAAATCTTTTAGTTACAACCGGACACTATTGACTCAACACTAATTACCGCTACCCATTGTTTATTGTTAACTGCTAATTGTTCATTGAAAAAACGCATGTCATGCCGAGGCCGTCGAGACCTCCGTTCAAATGCAAATACAAAAATCAAATTCAAATACATCGAACATTTTCCTTCTGACTACTAACTACTTTATACTATTTACTTAAAAAAAGACCGCTGCGCTAAAGGAACAAGGACATATGACAAATTCAAGTTCAAAAATCAAATTCAAACACAAACTCAGACTCAGACTCAGACTCAGACTCAGACTCAGACTCAGCAGTTAAAATTACTTTTTACTCAACACTCAATAGTGTCCGGTTAACGTAATAGTAATCTTTGTAAAGACCTTAAAAATATACAAGTTACGGCCGTTCTTTGATT
>CANMSB010000134.1 GCA_947500445.1 uncultured Flavobacteriaceae bacterium
AATCATGGACCATGGTTTGATAATTGGATGCGTCAAGCAACGAGTGGGATAGATAAGGGGTCGTATCGTTTGTTACCAAACTTTCCAATAATACGAGATAGTGCCGTGCCATTCTTTCAATGGTCTCTTCTGCGAACAGACTCGTCGCATAGCTTATCTGAACTGCTATCCCCGTATTACTGTCATCCATATAAATGGTCATGTCAAGTTTTTCTATTTGATGACCTCCATCTTCCAAAGGAACAGGTTGTAGATACTCCGATAAAGTATCTACTTCTTTTTGCCCAAAACTCTGAAGCGAAAACAATACTTGAAACAAGGGGTGACGTGAAGTATTTTGTTCTATAGATAAATGATCTATCAATTGCTCGAAGGGAAAATCCCGGTGCGACTGCGCGTCCACCTGATCCCGGTGCACGTCCTTGATCAAGTCTATAAA
>CANMSB010000135.1 GCA_947500445.1 uncultured Flavobacteriaceae bacterium
TGGCCTTGGGCCAACTCACGTAAGCGATCGCTCAAGTCTTCCGGGATAACAAAACCTACACTATTCCCCTTATAATCGAATTCTGCCGGACGTATGTAATCGGTAGGAAGGGACAACGTCTCAAAGCCCGACAAGCGGGTTTCCCAATACGATAGCTTCTCCGATAAAACGCCCCCTGTTAAAGAACCTCGCTCCCAAACGGCATAATCGCTGTACTGGATCGGTAGTTCCGGCAGTTCAAAGGCGGTATCGCCCGAGGTATACGCCTTGTAATAACTGTCCAGTTCGCTTGCAAAGACTTCCATCGACCAACCGTCACCGGCGATATGGTGCATCATCATCAAAACATAGCGCTCGCTTTCCCCTTCTTTGTCCAAGACCTCATAAAAACACACCCGCAGCGGATACTCCTTCTCCAGATCGAATGGACGGTCCAT
>CANMSB010000136.1 GCA_947500445.1 uncultured Flavobacteriaceae bacterium
CAAAAGTAATTGACCCCACCCCAGAATCCGGTAAAATCCTGCTTGGCGCTATAGTCGATAAATGAAATCCCGATTCCATCGCCTCCACCGGAACCAAATATACTCAAATTATTACCACCGTCGCCCATGGTAACCAACGGCGCTTCAATGGCGTAAGCTTCGGGAGCCGCCCGTTTGGGGGTGTCGTCACCGCCCTTGAACCAGTCTTCGATATCGTCGATCCTGTCTTGGAACCATTCGAAAAACTGGTCCCCCTTTTCGTTCAGCCACTCCCAAGAGGGTTCCAAACTGGCCAAAACAAACGCACCTGCCCAAAGTAGAAGACTGCCATCGCCCTCTTCGGTCTGTTCCCCGGTAGGATCGGTGTACATGAGCGGATTGTTCAACACGTACCCGTAGCGGTT
>CANMSB010000137.1 GCA_947500445.1 uncultured Flavobacteriaceae bacterium
CTCGGTGTACTATCGGGGTGTTACCACTCCCTTCAACGTGCAATTCCGTCTGCACGCACCAACCTCTCGCCTCCGTCGCTTTTAGCGCGGGCGGGTACGGGAATGTTGACCCGTTGTCCATCCACTACCCCTTTCGGGTTCGCGTTAGGTCCCGACTGACCCCCAGCTGATTAGCATAGCTGGGGAAACCTTGGTCTTTCGGCGTGCGGGTTTCTCGCCCGCATTATCGTTACTTATGCCTACATTTTCGTTTGTAGCTCCTCCAGCGCCCCTCGCAGGTGCGCCTTCAGCGGCACTACAATGCTCCCCTACCCCTCTATACTCATGTATAGAAGCCATGGCTTCGGTAATATGCTTATGCCCGATCATCATCCATGCGGAACCGCTCGACCAGTGAGCTG
>CANMSB010000138.1 GCA_947500445.1 uncultured Flavobacteriaceae bacterium
TGGAACAGGGGATGGCGGGAAGGGTCCCGTTCTACCGACAGGTGTTCCAATAATTGCTCAAAGGGAAAATCCTGATGCGCCTGCGCCTCCACCTGATCTTCATGTACGTCCCTGATCAAGTCCATAAAGGACTGCCCCTTGGTAAGCCGTACCCTATTGACCAGGGTATTGATAAAGAAACCGATCAAACCACCTGTCTGATAGTGGTCCCTGTTCGCATGCGGGCTACCGATCACAATATCATCTTGATTAGCGTACTTGCCCAACAATACCGCCACACTGGACAAGAGTACACTATATAGTGTCACTCCCTGGCCTTGGGCCAACTCACGTAAGCGATCGCTCAAGTCTTCCGGGATAACAAAACCTACACTATTCCCCTTATAATC
>CANMSB010000139.1 GCA_947500445.1 uncultured Flavobacteriaceae bacterium
TTACCATACACGGAAACTTTGCCACCACATAATAATGGGGCAAGCATTTGCCAGACCGAGATATCGAAGGTAAATGGCGCCGTAAATCCGAGCCTGGTATCCGAGTCCATCCGAAATTCATCGATCATCACCAATAGATGGTTGAGCATTCCGTCATGCTCTATCATCGCTCCTTTGGGAACTCCGGTACTTCCAGAGGTATAGATCACATAGCT
This sequence comes from uncultured Flavobacteriaceae bacterium, assembly GCA_947500445.1. Classification (GTDB taxonomy): domain Bacteria; phylum Bacteroidota; class Bacteroidia; order Flavobacteriales; family Flavobacteriaceae; genus Pelagihabitans. Next base: position 216 of record CANMSB010000139.1, read on the forward strand.
TAGGTCCTGCCCACCAATGGACACAGTAAGACCTTCCACTGCATCGCCATTGTAAAAGGACCGCTCCAGATCGATCGGGACCAGTTGCCCCTTTGGTAAATGGGACAACTCCTCTTCGGCTATATTGCCTTGGGTCAATACCAAAGCCGATGCCGTATC
>CANMSB010000140.1 GCA_947500445.1 uncultured Flavobacteriaceae bacterium
GGGGAGTTGTACATTGGCGGCGCGGGCGTTGCCAGGGGCTATCTGAACCGAGGGGAACTCACACAAGAGCGTTTTGTAGAGAACCCCTTTGCTACGGAAACGGACAAGGAGAAGGGTTATACCCGTCTTTACGGGACGGGTGACCTTGTACGCTGGCTAGCCGATGGCGACCTGGAGTATATGGGCAGGAACGACGACCAGGTCAAGATCCGTGGCCATCGTATCGAGCTAGGTGAGATCGAAGCGGTATTATCGGGTATCGAAGGGGTATCCCAAAGCTGTGTACTGGCCAAGGAGCGTACTACGGATAACGGGACGAGCAAATATTTGGTGGGGTATTTCACCACATCGG
>CANMSB010000141.1 GCA_947500445.1 uncultured Flavobacteriaceae bacterium
CAAAACGGTCCCTCCCTATAAAATCGGGCCTCAATATATCATACATCTTCTCCACCCCACAACCGGGAAAGTCCCTTCGCAGTACATCGGCCTCTTGGACAAGGACGGATACTTTTCGGTCAAAGTCCCTTTGGCGTTTTTCATATCGGTGCACCGCCTGTTTGCTAATGCCTATAGCTGCATAGAGCTGGTTCAGGGAATAGCTCATCGTTTCTTGCTTTTTTTCCCTGAAACGCCCGATAGTGGGGTGGAGCAGTTTTTTTTGATATCGATATCAAGTTCGTCCTTGGCCACTTCCATCATCGTTTCCAGATAATCGATCTTGATCTGCTTGCGGCCCA
>CANMSB010000142.1 GCA_947500445.1 uncultured Flavobacteriaceae bacterium
GTCCCCCTGTTCGTTCAGCCAATCCCAAGAATTCGCAACGAAACCGAGCGCCAAGGCACCTGCCCAAAGTAGAAGACTGCCATCGCCCTCTTCGGTCTGTTCCCCGGTAGGATCGGTGTACATGAGTGGATTGTTCAACACGTACCCGTAGCGGTTGTAATTTTGTGTATTGTAAGGGTCCTGTACAAAATTATCGGGCATCAGAAAACGGTGCAGCACCGGATCGTACAGCCTACCGTTCATATGCACCAGGTCCGCCCCGAACAGATGTTCGTGCCCGGTATACCCGCGATCGAGCACCCCACCGTCGGCCATGCCGTTTTCCAGGGAGTTCCCCTG
>CANMSB010000143.1 GCA_947500445.1 uncultured Flavobacteriaceae bacterium
ATCTCGGTCTGGCAGATGTTGAGCGGTCTGTTGTGCGGTGGCCGTGTGGCGGTGTACGGGGAGTCGACTATTTTGGACGCTCCAAGCTTTGGGAAGGTTTTATCCGGTGACGCTGTTACGCTATTACAGTTGGTGCCTTCGTACCTGTCGAGTTTTCTGGATGTTGATGGGGACAAGGATTTAAATGGTCTTTCGTACTTTTTGGTTACGGGGGAGGCGGTTCGCCCCTCGCTTTTGGGCCGTTGGTTCGATAGCTATCCGGATATACCGGTAGTGAACGCGTACGGTCCCACGGAGGCCGCCGACGATATTACGTTGGAATTCATTAGAGAGGCCCC
>CANMSB010000144.1 GCA_947500445.1 uncultured Flavobacteriaceae bacterium
CGCGAGCGCAGCATATAGTCCCGCGAAAGGTCGAAGGGGTCTTCTATAAAGGCCTCTATGGACGCTTCGAGTCCGGCCGTGGAAGCGACATCCACCACTTCCATCGACCAATCCCCTACGGGGACCACCTCCTGGTAACCGACACCTTCCTCGGATCTGATCACCGTGCGCAGCACCTCGTGGCGCGACACGATCTCCTTGAGGGACGCTTCGAGGATCCCCTCGTCGACATCCCCGGTCAGCTTCAGCACGACAGGGATATGGTACTCCTCGCTGCCCTGCAGCTGGTCCAAAAACCACAAACGCTCCTGGCTGTACGAGAGCGGGATACGTTCCGG
>CANMSB010000145.1 GCA_947500445.1 uncultured Flavobacteriaceae bacterium
AACAAACTGGTCGCATAGCTCATATGGACCCCGATCGCCCTACTACTGTCGTCCATAGAAATCGAGAGATCGAATTTCTCTATTTGATCGTCTTCTTCAAGATCGACAAGCTCCAGGTACTCCGATAAAGTAGCGGCTTCTTGTTGCCCAAAACTTTTCACGGAAAACATCACCTGGAAAAGGGGATGGCGGGAAGGGTCCCGTTCTATCGATAAATGATCCAATAATTGCTCGAAGGGGAAGTCCCGATGCGCCTGCGCGTCCACCTGATCTTCATGTACGTCCCTGATCAAGTCCATAAAGGACTGCCCCTTGGTAAGCCGTACCCT
>CANMSB010000146.1 GCA_947500445.1 uncultured Flavobacteriaceae bacterium
TCCACGTCAAGGTAATCGGGTAGGGCGTCGGTATCGCTGTTCTGGGTGGCCCCGGTGTTGGGATTTCCGTCCCCGTCGGGGTCCGGGTTTTCGAAGGCGGTATCCACGCCATCGCCGTCGTCGTCCACGTCAAGGTAGTCCAGCGTATTATCGGTATCGCTGTTCTGGGTGGCCCCGGTATCGGGATTGCCGTCCCCATCGGGGTTCGGGTTTTCGAACGCGGTATCCACGCCGTCACCGTCATCGTCCACGTCCAGGTAATCGGGCAGGGTATCGGTATCGGTATCCTGTGTGTCCCCGGTGTTGGGGTTTCCGTCCCCATCGGG
>CANMSB010000147.1 GCA_947500445.1 uncultured Flavobacteriaceae bacterium
CAAAAGTAATTGACCCCACCCCAGAATCCGGTAAAATCCTGCTTGGCGCTATAGTCGATAAATGAAATCCCGATTCCGTCCCCACTTCCGGAACCAAATATACTCAAATTATTACCCCCGTCGCCCATGGTAACCAACGGCGCTTCAATAGCGTAGGCTTCGGGAGCCGCCCGTTTTGGGATGTCGTCACCACCCTTGAACCAGCTTTCGACAACGTCTATGGCGTCCTGGAACCATTCGAAAAACTTGTCCCCCTGTTCGTTCAGCCAATCCCAAGAATTCGCAACGAAACCGAGCGCCAAGGCACCTGCCCAAAGTAGAAGAC
>CANMSB010000148.1 GCA_947500445.1 uncultured Flavobacteriaceae bacterium
GACGTCATGTTCACGGCCTTTATCTATATCGCCCTGATTTTCGATGCAATTAGTGTTAACACGCCCTAGTAAAAAGTAATTGACCTGGAGTAGTCGTGTTGCATTTTTAGTTGAGGACATTACACACGCGGCTTCGCTCTGTATTTGGATTTGATTTTTGAGCTTGAATTTGGCGATTAATTTTGAATTTGAATTTGAATTTGTGTTTGTGTTTGAACTTGACACTTGCCTTTGAACTTGTAACTTACTGTACGTCCCTGATATAGGTTGACCACTTAAACAGTGATTACCTTATGAAAGCAAATTTAAGAACGATCAGAAAGCG
>CANMSB010000149.1 GCA_947500445.1 uncultured Flavobacteriaceae bacterium
CATCAGGATTTTCCCTTTGAGCAATTATTGGAACACCTGTCGGTAGAACGGGACCCTTCCCGCCATCCCCTGTTCCAGGTAATGTTCGAGGTTGAGGGTTTTGGGGAACAAGAAACGGAGACTTTATCGGGGCATCTGCAGCCTGTCGATCTTGAAGAAGAGGGTAATCCAACAGCAAAATTCGATCTCTCGATTTCTATGGACGACAGTAGTAGGGCGATCGGGGTCCATATGAGCTATGCGACCAGTTTGTTTAGCCATGAGACCATTGAAAGAATGGCACGGCACTATCTCGTATTATTGGAAC
>CANMSB010000150.1 GCA_947500445.1 uncultured Flavobacteriaceae bacterium
ATGGGGGATTAGCTCAGCTGGCTAGAGCGCCTGCCTTGCACGCAGGAGGTCATCGGTTCGACTCCGATATTCTCCACCAACCGTGGAAAGAAGATGATCTAGGTCATCGGTTCCCCCGAAGCGTCGGGGCGATATTCTCCACTGTAGGATAAACGATCTGAAATCGTTTATCGTAAAAAGTTCATTGACATATTGGGACAGGATATAGGTACCGTTTTCGGACGGTATATGTATCCGCAAAAATTGAATTACACGAATTTTATTAAGGTAAAGTACGAATTAGAATAGAAGGTTTGGCGACAAGCT
>CANMSB010000151.1 GCA_947500445.1 uncultured Flavobacteriaceae bacterium
CAGGCGCTCTAGCCAGCTGAGCTAATCCCCCATTTTTCTAGTTATGAGTTATTAGTTATGAGTTATGAGTCAAAAACTCGCAACATACCCAACTTCTAAAATTTCCAATACTTGTATTCTCAATGAACGTATTATTAGTAATAAGTCGGTAGTAAGTAGTAGTTAGTTAAAACTATATACCATATACTTAGTACTATATACTTTATACTCGCAGCAAAGCTGCGTCGTAGTCCCGGGCAGACTCGAACTGCCGACCTCTACATTATCAGTGTAGCGCTCTAACCAGCTGAGCTACGGGACTGT
>CANMSB010000152.1 GCA_947500445.1 uncultured Flavobacteriaceae bacterium
TTGTCGGACCGTTACGTTCTGGGCGGCGAGACGCTGCTACCGGGCCATTTATCGGTCTTCGGGGAGCTTGGCATCTCCAGTGAGATCGTGAACGAGTACGGTCCCACGGAGGCTACGGTCGGCTGTAGCACCCATGTATTCAACAGTCTGGACGATTTTTCCATGACGGACAGTTTTTCGATCGGGGTCCCGATGGCCAATATGCGCATCTACATATTGGACGCGCATGGCGGTCTGTTGCCTCGGGGCGTTGTGGGGGAGCTGTGCATCGGCGGTGCGGGGGTATC
>CANMSB010000153.1 GCA_947500445.1 uncultured Flavobacteriaceae bacterium
GAGAGCATGCGATCGATCGTAACGGAATCGAAAAGGTCCGTACAGTACTCGAGCTCCAACGAAATACCGGAGGCGTCCTCGAAAGCGGATAGGGACAGATCGAACTTGGAGGTCGTATCCTCGTCCTCGTAAGGGGAGGCCTCCAATACGGTATCCGCCGTAGCGCCCCCATCTTCTTCAGGGGTGTTCTGTAGGGCGAAAAGTACCTGGAACAGGGGCGGCATGCTCATATCGCGGGACGTCACCACGCGGTCCACCACCTTCTCGAAGGGCGCCGACTGGTG
>CANMSB010000154.1 GCA_947500445.1 uncultured Flavobacteriaceae bacterium
ATAAAGGACTGCCCCTTATCAAGCCGTACCCTATTGACCAGGGTATTGATAAAGAAACCGATCAGGTTTTCCGTCTGATAGTGGTCCCTGTTCGCATAAGGGCTACCGATCAGAATGTCATCTTGACCGCTGTACTTGCCCAACAATACCGCCACACTGGATAGCATCACACTTTGTAATGTCACACCTTGGGCTTGGGCCAACTCACGTAATTCAATACTTAGATGTTCAGAAATTACAAATTCAAGGCTATTCCCCTTATAATCGAACACTGCCGGACGCGT
>CANMSB010000155.1 GCA_947500445.1 uncultured Flavobacteriaceae bacterium
ACGTCCAGGTAATCGGGCAGGGTATCGGTATCGGTATCCTGTGTGTCCCCGGTGTTGGGGTTTCCGTCCCCATCGGGATTCGGGTTCTCGAACACGGTATCCACGCCATCGCCGTCATCGTCCACGTCAAGGTAATCCAGCGTCGTATCGGTATCGCTGTTCTGGGTGGCCCCGGTATCGGGATTGCCGTCCCCGTCGGGGTCCGGGTTCTCGAAAGCGGTATCCACGCCGTCGCCGTCATCGTCCACGTCCAGGTAATCGGGCAGGGTATCGGTATCGGTATC
>CANMSB010000156.1 GCA_947500445.1 uncultured Flavobacteriaceae bacterium
CAACAGGTCCCCTTCGAGAAGGTGGTGGAGCGCGTGGTCAAGACACGGGACATGGGCCGCAGCCCCTTGTTCCAGGTGCTGTTCAATTTCGTTAGGGAAACCCATGAAGGAGATACAAAAGGCATTAGTCTTGAAGGGTTGGAGCTTGGTAGGGAAAATTTTGAGGAAGGTACCTCCCAGTTCGATCTGAGCTTCGACATCGTTCGTACGGCCGATGGCCTTTCGATATCGGTGGAATATTGTAGCGATCTGTATAAAGAAGCTACGGTGGTCCGTATGCTG
>CANMSB010000157.1 GCA_947500445.1 uncultured Flavobacteriaceae bacterium
CAACAGGTCCCCTTCGAGAAGGTGGTGGAGCGCGTGGTCAAGACACGGGACATGGGCCGCAGCCCCTTGTTCCAGGTACTGTTCAACTTTATGGTGGACGACCGGGGGGACGAGGGTGCCATGGATATGGGGGGACTTTCGATCACCACCGAACCCTATAGCGAAACGACCTCCCAGTTCGATCTGAGCTTCGACATCGTCGGTACGGCCGATGGCCTTTCGATATCGGTGGAATATTGTAGCGATCTGTATAAAGAAGCTACGGTGGTCCGTATGCTG
>CANMSB010000158.1 GCA_947500445.1 uncultured Flavobacteriaceae bacterium
ACCAGGGTTTCCGAACCGTTGGCGGTGGGCAGTGTCACGCTATTCGATCCCGTTGCGGGATTGGTAAGGGTCAAGGTGTTGCCCGAAAGATTAAGGTCCGTAAGTTCGTTGGTAGTGCTGGCATCGACCTCGGTAAAAGTGTTGGCGATGATGTACGGGTCTCCGGTAATCCCGGTGCCCGATACGGAAATATCACTACCCGCGGTGACCAGGGTTTCCGAACCGTTGGCGGTGGGCAGTGTCACGCTATTCGATCCCGTTGCGGGATTGGTAAGGGT
>CANMSB010000159.1 GCA_947500445.1 uncultured Flavobacteriaceae bacterium
CGCCCTTCGAGAAGGTGGTGGACCGCGTGGTGACGTCCCGCGATATGAGCATGCCGCCCCTGTTCCAAGTGATGTTCGCACTTCAGAATACCATTGGGGAGGAAGATGATAGCTCAGCGAGCGACGCCCCTTTTGAAGTATCGTCTTATGAAGAAGATGGTGGTACGGCTAAGTTTGATTTATTATTGTCAGCGGTGGAAGACGCCTCCGGTATTTCGTTGGAGCTCGAGTACTGTACGGACCTTTTCGATTCCGTTACGATCGATCGCATGCTCTC
>CANMSB010000160.1 GCA_947500445.1 uncultured Flavobacteriaceae bacterium
ATGAAAAAAGGGTCCGACTTTAGATAAAAGTCTAACCCTCGTTATTTTTAACTTACACAGTTAATGGGATAGTGTCCAGAAAAGTAAATACCCCTGAAACGTTCAAATTTCAGGGGTATTCCGTCCGCTATTGGCCATCAACGTTAAGAACTCATTTAGACTTTTTTCCCCGAACTGTCGGGAGGCTAAAAATTGTCCTTTTTCGCTCGACGCGCCGGCCGGCTCCTCATCAAAAGCCAAATCATTGGCTTTTTCTTTCGGCCC
>CANMSB010000161.1 GCA_947500445.1 uncultured Flavobacteriaceae bacterium
GATATACCGGTAGTGAACGCGTACGGTCCCACGGAGGCCGCCGACGATATTACGTTGGAATTCATTAGAGAGGCCCCAAAGGGAACGAACGTCCCGATCGGCAAGCCCGTATCGAATATCAAGATGTACGTAGTGTCGGGTTCCGGCAACCTATGCCCTGTGGGCGTCGTCGGGGAGCTATGGGTAGGCGGTATCGGAGTGGGCCGCGGGTACCTGAACGATATCGAGAAGACCCATGGCAGTTTCATGGCGAACCCTTTCGA
>CANMSB010000162.1 GCA_947500445.1 uncultured Flavobacteriaceae bacterium
CAACTCTGTGGTATATGGGCGTCGGTACTGGGACTGGAACAGGTAGGGACCACGGATCATTTCTTCCGTATCGGGGGCAATTCCATCTTGGCGATGCAATTGGCACACAGGATCAATAAAGAACGATCCATAGGGGTGAGGGTCGCCGACCTGTTCAAATACCCTACCATAAAGCAGTTGTTGGCGGATACTACAAGAGGAACATCAAGGGAGATCCCAAGGCTTTCAGAGCGTGTAAGTCCCCTGTCCTTTTC
>CANMSB010000163.1 GCA_947500445.1 uncultured Flavobacteriaceae bacterium
GTTTAACAGGCGCTTTAGATGTAGCCGTACTGGAAAAATGCTTGAAGACTATCGTTGACCGTCATGAGGTTTTACGTACCGTTGTAAAATCAGAGCAAGGTATTGGTTATCAAGAGATGATGTCGGCTGATCAATGGACTTTAGATACTGTTAAGTTAGATGATGCTGAAATAGTCGAAGAGTTGGTAGATAATTTTGCAGATGCACCTTTCGATCTTTCCAAAGACTATATGTTCAGGGCGTGTCTTTACGA
>CANMSB010000164.1 GCA_947500445.1 uncultured Flavobacteriaceae bacterium
GAACAGATCGGCAACTTTAATTCCTATCGATTGCCCTTCATTGATCCTGTGTACCAATTGCATCGCCAAAATGGAATTACCGCCTATCTTAAAGAAATTATCGGTAATGCCCACTTGTTCCAGCCCCAGTACGGAGGCCCATATACCACAGAGTTGCGCCTCCAGCTCCGTCTCAGGGGCCACATGGCCTTCCGTGCTGTTGAACTCCGGATCCGGCAATGCACGTTTGTCCAACTTCCCGTTGACGGTC
>CANMSB010000165.1 GCA_947500445.1 uncultured Flavobacteriaceae bacterium
AAGGGACTTTCCCGGTTGTGGGGTGGAGAAGATGTATGATATATTGAGGCCCGATTTTATAGGGAGGGACCGTTTTGTGGAAACGATGATGTCATTGGGCTATAGGCTCAAGGCGAGGAAGAACTATAAGAGGACCACTATCGCCTCAAAGGTATACCGCCCCAACTTGATAAAGGGGATGCAGGTGTCGGCGCCCTCTACGATCTGGCAGAGCGATATCACCTATATCCCGATAAGGGGGAAACA
>CANMSB010000166.1 GCA_947500445.1 uncultured Flavobacteriaceae bacterium
TGCGCGTCAAGGGAAGTGATTCCAAAAACACCCATAAACGCGGCACCATATACTCCGGAAGGCGTTCCATGAGCTCCCCCTCTATAAATTCACCTGCTAAGGATTCATCACCTACTACATAACCTACCAAACGCCTGTTGCCCTGCGAATCCGCACGTGCCAACACGCAGGCACCGTCGATACCCTCAACGCCCGAGAGCACGCTCTCGATCTCGCCGAGCTCGATACGGTAGCCACGTAC
>CANMSB010000167.1 GCA_947500445.1 uncultured Flavobacteriaceae bacterium
AACAGATGTTCGTGCCCGGTATACCCGCGATCGAGCACCCCACCGTCGGCCATGCCGTTTTCCAGGGAGTTCCCCTGTCCGTCGGTCCACTGCACGATCTTCCCCCAGGCGTCGAAATGCCGTTTTTCCTTAAAGTCGCCGTCCTTGTCCGTAATGGCAAGGATACTGCCCAGATAGTCCCGGTGCAGGTACAGGTATTCCCCATCGCCCTCGCCCTGTGCCGCGGTGAATTCCTTGGA
>CANMSB010000168.1 GCA_947500445.1 uncultured Flavobacteriaceae bacterium
ATAAAGAAACCGATCAAACCACCGGTCTGATAGTGGTCCCTGTTCGCATGGGGGCTACCGATCACAATATCATCTTGATTAGCGTACTTGCCCAACAATACCGCCACACTGGATAGCATCAGACTGTTCAGTGTCACGCCTTCGCTTTGGGCCAACTCCCGTAATTCAATACTTAGATGTTCAGAAATTACAAATTCAAGGCTATTCCCCTTATAATCGAACACTGCCGGACGCGT
>CANMSB010000169.1 GCA_947500445.1 uncultured Flavobacteriaceae bacterium
CATGGGAATATGGTACTCCAAACTGCCCTGCAACTGGTCCAGGAACCACAAACGCTCCTGGCTGAAGGACAAGGGAACGTGTTCCCCGCGTTCCTGTACGGTTATCGCGGGCAACAACGTCCCTTTGGAGCGTGTCGAAAGGCACTCGCCCAAACGGGCGATCGTACCGAACTCGAAAATGTCGCGGATCGCCAGTTCCACCTCCATGCGCGTGCGCACCATCGATACGAAACGG
>CANMSB010000170.1 GCA_947500445.1 uncultured Flavobacteriaceae bacterium
ACCAATGTATTGATGGTCAACCCTTCGTTTTGCAGTATCGCCTTTATACCCGCATACCGCCCATCGGTAATCTCCAGGTCCATTTCACGGGGCGAGACCATCTCCCTGTAGTTTGTAAAATCCAATGGCCTGTCCAATAAGGGATCGATGTCCATCAAGGAATCCAGCGAAGACAGCGCCTCTTTCCAATACAAGGCTACCGATGATCGATGCTCTTGGATATACTC
>CANMSB010000171.1 GCA_947500445.1 uncultured Flavobacteriaceae bacterium
TCCCATAGAAAAAAGAACGCTCTTATTCAGGGAAATTGGGAGGATTTAGTCACTTTTTCTAAAAACTATACCCAAAACAAAACAAATTCCTCGACAGGCTCGGACTGACAAAGCGTTGGTCATTTGGCAAGGTGCCAAAACGGGACACCCCCTGTCATGCTGAGCTTGTCGAAGCACTTTATCGTAAGGTGAAATGGGAACATCGTTGTTGTTTCGAGTTTAGCA
>CANMSB010000172.1 GCA_947500445.1 uncultured Flavobacteriaceae bacterium
CCATCGCCCTCTTCGGTCTGTTCCCCGGTAGGATCGGTGTACATGAGCGGATTGTTCAACACGTACCCGTAGCGGTTATAATTTTGTGTATTGTAAGGGTCCTGTACAAAATTATCGGGCATCAGGAAGCGGTGCAGCACGGGATCGTACAGCCTACCGTTCATATGCACCAGGTCCGCCCCGAACAGATGTTCGTGCCCGGTATACCCGCGATCGAG
>CANMSB010000173.1 GCA_947500445.1 uncultured Flavobacteriaceae bacterium
GACTCGAAAAGGGAAACGATCGTCCCTTCCCTTGGATACTCAACATCCGTAGCGTTCCAGTCATGCACCATCGTACGATGACTCGAAGAATCCAATAAGGAATGGGACAAATAAGAACTCGTAGCATCAGCTACCAAATGTTCCAATAATACGAGATAGTGCCGTGCCATTCTTTCAATGGTCTCATGGCTAAACAAACTGGTCGCATAGCTCATA
>CANMSB010000174.1 GCA_947500445.1 uncultured Flavobacteriaceae bacterium
AGTACGGCTACATCTAAAGCGCCTGTTAAACTTAGGGCCATTGAAATATGGTACTCCTTAGTGCCCTGAAGTTGGTCCAGGAACCACAGACGCTCCTGGCTGAAGGACAACGGGATACGCTCCCCACGTTCCTGTGGGACCACACTTGGCAATAGTGACTTTCTGGGTCCATTGATCAGGCTTTGCCCCAATTCGAATATGGTCGGGGAATT
>CANMSB010000175.1 GCA_947500445.1 uncultured Flavobacteriaceae bacterium
CGCTCGGTCCCGTTACTTGGCGCTACGTACTCGTTAGAGGTGATGTCCGACATACCAGGGTCCGGCAAGGACTTCCTATCGATCTTGCCGTTGCGCGTAAGCGGCAGCGCATCCAAAAACACCCATAGACGCGGCACCATGTACTCCGGAAGGAGCCCCTTGAGCATCCCCTCCAGACCTTCACGGTCTTGCGGGCCCTCCTGTACCACATA
>CANMSB010000176.1 GCA_947500445.1 uncultured Flavobacteriaceae bacterium
TATGTGGTACAGGAGGGCCCGCAAGACCGTGAAGGTCTGGAGGGGATGCTCAAGGGGCTCCTTCCCGAGTACATGGTGCCGCGTCTATGGGTGTTTTTGGATGCGCTGCCGCTTACGCGCAACGGCAAGATCGACAGGAAGTCCTTGCCGGACCCTGGTATGTCGGACATCACCTCTAACGAGTACGTAGCGCCAAGTAACGGGACCGAGCG
>CANMSB010000177.1 GCA_947500445.1 uncultured Flavobacteriaceae bacterium
GCGACATTTTGGATTTGCGGATGCGCTTTTTACCGTTGGCTATCAGGCTTTTTTGCCAAAAAGGAACAAACTCCTTGTAAAAATCGTCTATGGAACAAAAAATTTCGATAATTTTAATAGTAGAAATCACAAAGCAGAATGTTATTTAAGTAATTGAAATTCAACACTTTAATTTACTAAATATTCTGCTTTTTTCCTATCTAAAAA
>CANMSB010000178.1 GCA_947500445.1 uncultured Flavobacteriaceae bacterium
ATAAAGAAACCGATCAAACCACCGGTCTGATAGTGGTCCCTGTTCGCATGGGGGCTACCGATCACAATATCATCTTGGTCCCCGTACTTGCCCAACAATACCGCCACACTGGATAGCATCACACTGTTCAGTGTCACTCCCTGGCCTTGGGCCAACTCACGTAAGCGATCGCTCAAGTCTTCCGGGATAACAAAACCTACACTATT